>JBGAJR010000037.1:0-85975 GCA_044224815.1 Polyangiaceae bacterium | reverse complement strand
TGCCCTCGCTCCCCGCCGCGATCGACGCGGTGATCGAGAAGGCCCTCGCGGGAGATCGCGACGACCGTTACGCGACGGCGGCCGATCTCGCGCAAGCGCTCGAGGCCGCCATTCCGCCGGCGCCGGTGCGCGAGGTCGCGGCGGTGGTGGAGACGCTGGGCGAGCGCGTCTTCTCGAGGCGGCGCGCCGATCTCGCGGCCGCGCTCGAAGGCAACGTGGTCGCGCCGGGCAGCGCGGTCTCTGCGCGCGAGGTACCGACCGGCACGACCGAGGTCGCTCCGCGCGGGCGCCGTGGGCGCGCGCTCGGCGCCATCGTCGGGCTCGCCGTCATCGGCGCCGCGTCGGCGTTCTTGCTCCGGGGCAGAGGCGCACCGTCTACGGACGCCGAAGTTGTGCGCGCGACGAGCGCTCCCGAGACCGCGTCGGTCACCGCACCTTCGAGCGAGCCGCCGCCCGCCACGACCGCCAACGTCGCGCCCACGCCGCGCGCGAGCGCCGCGGAGAGCGCTGCCCTCGTTTCACCGTCTTCGTCGGCTTCGCCTTCCGCCACGTCCGCGGCGTCGACCTCGCGCTCGCCGCGCGGACCGAAGCGCGCCATCCCCAAGGCCGCGGCGAGCACCGATCTTCACCGAAGGAACCCGTATGCGACGCCTTGAGCTTCACCGAGGCGGAGGCATCGCGCTCGTGGCGTTCGCGATGGCGCTGGCGCCCGCGTGCACGGTGTTCAACGGGAAGAGCGTCCCCATCGACGCCGGCGCCGCATCGGAGGGCGGCGCGCCGACGCTCGACGCCGGCGCGGACGCGACCGCGAGCGCATGCGGCTGCGCGACCGGGACGGTCCTCTGCGAGAGCTTCGAGTCGGCGTCGCTCGGCGTCACGTGGTCCCCGATGGGCGGTCCACTGCGGGAGCGGCTCTCCTCTGCGAGAGCTTCGAGTCGGCGTCGCTCGGCGTCACGTGGTCCCCGATGGGCGACGTCACCCCCCACGACACGACGCGCGCGCACTGCGGGAGCGGCTCGCTGCACGTGCGCTCACCGTCGGTCGCGGCCAATTCCTCCGACGTCGCGGCGATCACGACCGATCAGGTCCTCCGCGATCCGCGGCTCAGCGCCGGCTTCTTCGCGCGCGCGTGGGTCTATCTCCCTTCGTCGGCGAACCTCGTCGGCGACAACTACTTCACGTTGATCGAGGCCCGGCAGTCGGCGGATCCGTTTCTCGGGATTGGATTTCAGATCAACGGCGCGCAATCGACGATGGTCAACTGGACGGCGACGCCCTCGGCGTTCATCGGCTCCGGCGCGGCCTTCCCGCGCGACGCGTGGACGTGCGTCGAGTGGCAGGTGTCGTTCGGCAAGGGCAGCGGATCGAGCGACGTGTGGCTCGGCGGCGCGAACAAGCCCGTCGTGTCTCTCGCCGCCACCAACACGGCGCCGATCCCCGGCTACGCCGACGTGATCCTCGGCGCGTACGTCGGCGCCGGCGGCGACGCGCAGCCCACGTTCGACCTCTTCATCGACGACGTGGCGTTCGCCGTCGAGCGCATCGGCTGCGGGCCCTGACGCTCGCGCGATCGATCAGAGGTCGATCGCGCCCGCGTGGAGCGGCGTCGACTTTTGGATGAAGCCCGGCCATCCGGCGTCGGAGATGAGATCGCCCGAGTTGTGATCGCCGATCGTTCCGGTGTCGCCGTACGTCGTGTCGTTGCCGCCGTACATGCGAAGGATCTGGGCGAAGAGATCGCCCATGCTGCGCCGGCCGGAGCACACGACGTGACGCCCCTGCCCCTTGGAGAACGCCGACTTCATGCCGGCCATCACCACCGGGATGTTGTAGTCGCCGTGCACCGAGCCGTAGCCCATCTCGCTCACCCAGAGGATGAGGGTGTTGTCGAGGAGCCGCGAGCCGTCGACGTCGGTCATCGACGCGAGACGCTGCACGATCTGCGTGAACGTCGACGCGTAGAAGTTGTAGCTCGCGATGAGTGAGCTCGCGTCGGTGGGGTTTTCGGCGATGCGCGGCACGCCGTGAATCGTCGCGTGCCAGTTGTTGCCCACGAAGGGGCTCGCGCCCGCGGGGAACTGCGTGGGAAAGATCGGATCGTCACCGTTGTAGAAGAAGAGGCTCGCCACGCGCGTCACGTCGCACGCGAACGCTTGAACGATGTTCTCGACGATGGCCGGGATCATCACCGCGTCGCGCTCGCCGCGCTGGTAAGCGTTCCCGCTCGGATCGAGGTTCGACGGCACGCTCGCTTCACTCGGCCGCTTGCATCCCGAGCTCGCCTGCGCGCCCGGCCCCCCGGTGGACCGCTGCTCGACCGAGCGAATGAACTCGGCGTGCGCGTCGAGGCGCGCGCGATCGGCGGCGTTCACGCGACCGCGGAGCGACCCCAAGCTCCCGAGCACGCCGTCGAGCACGCTCTTTCGTTGAGACGAGAGTCGCTCCGCGAGCGTCGGAACCGGCGGAGGGCCGCTGGTCGTCGCTGCCTTGGGCGGACCGAAGAGCTCATTGATGGCCGCAGCGGGATCGAACGCGATCAGGTTGGGGTTGGCGCCGCCCGCGCCGAAGAAGACCGACGTATTGCCGGCGCGCCACGTGTAATCGGAGGCGGTGCCGGAGATGACGACCGACGCGGGCATCGAAGCGTTGGGCCGAAGGCGCGTGCCGAGGAAATAGTCGAAGGAAGGAGCCACCACCGCCCCGCCGGAGCCAAGGGAGCGGCACGTGAGGATCGTCTTCTGCGCCGGCACGTGTCCCTCGCCGTCGGCGACCGTGTGACGAACGAGGTTGTCGATCCCATCGATGGTCACGACCTCGTCGCGAACGGCTTGGAGCGGCGCGAGCTGGCGGCTCGGCGCGGCGCCGACGGGGAGCGGGCCGGTCGCGCGTCCCGGCGACCACGCGTCGTTGTACTGCCCCGAGACCATCTGTCCGTCGCCCACGAGGCGACCATCTTGCGTGTGAATGATGAGGAGGCGCTTGGGCGCGCCCGCCGTCTGCGCGAACGCGCGCCGCGGCGCGAGCGTCTCCAGCATCGGGACGGCGAGCGCGCAGCCTGCAGCGCCGAGGAGGAAGCGACGACGATCGAAGCGGTTCGCGTAGGGCTTGCTCATTTGGCGTCGATCCGGTGGGTGAAGGCGTCGGTGGTGGTGAGGGCGAGGAGCGCATCGGCCATGCGACCGTTCGCGGCGGTGAGCGCATCGGCGACTGCTTTGACCGCACACGCGTCGGCCTCGGTCTCTTTGCGCGACATCGCGAAGCGAAAGAGCTGGGTGCTGAAGCAGGCGCCGATCTCCGAGCGCTTGGCGAGCGCGTCCATCAGATCGCCGGGGCCTTGGAACGGGACCTCGTCGTTCGTGCCGAGCCGCGGCAAGGTTCCGGTGGTGTCGATCGCCTTTCCGCTCGCGTACCGATCGCGGAAGCGCCCGATGCCGTCGAAGTGCTCGAACGCGAGGCCGGGCGGGTTCATGACCTTGTGGCAACCGGCGCAGCCGGGCTGCGCGATCATCGTCGTGGAGAGATCCTTGCCTGTCGGATCCGGCGGCTTCGTCGCCGCGCCGAACACGGACTGCGCATTGGCCGGCGGATCACCCAAGCTCACGCACAAGAGGCGCGTGACCACGAGCTTGCCGCGAAGGACGAACGACGCGTCGGTAGGGTGCGCGAGCGACGCGAGGAGCGCGCCTTGCGTAGCGATGCCGCTGTAGCGCGCGGGATCGAGATCGACCTTGTTCCACTGCCCGGTCGCAGGCGCCGCGACGCCATAGAACGCGGCCATGTTCGTGTCGACGAACGCCGTCGGGCTGCGGAGGAGCGTGGTCAGCGTTCCTTGGCCGCGCATCTGATCGAGAACGAAGCGATCGAACGACTCGTTCATCGACTTGGCGAAGCCGGCGTTGAACTGGGGGAACGTCGCCGGGTCCTTGCTCGTCGGCGCGAGGGCCACGGTCCCGGTCCACTCACGAAAGAGACGTGCCACCGCGGTGTTTGCCTTGTCCGAGGCGAGGAGTCGCGTCGCCTGCGCGACGACTTCTTTCTTGTCCGCGAGCGCGCCGCTCGCGGCCGAAGCGAGGAGCGCGTCGTCGGGGATCGAATCCCAAAACAGAAACGAGAGGCGCGAGGCGACCTCGTCGGGAGAGAGCTTGCGCACCTCCGGCGCGGCGTCCTCCATCACGTAGAGGAACTGCGGCGTCTGGAGGAGGTGCGCGACCATGAACGCGACACCATCTTTGAAGGTCGCTCCGTTGCCCGAGGCGAGGCCCGCGCGGAACGAAGCGAGGAGCTGGTCGCGCTCATCCTTGGCGAGCGCGCGACGAAACGCTCGACGCGCATATTTGTCGAGGAAGGTCCCCGCGCAAGCCTCGTCCGCGCTCTGAGCTGCGCATGGGAGGAGCTTGGTGAGCGCGCCAGCGACCGCGATCGCGACCTCTTCGGCGGCGAGATCGATCTGCGCCACGTCTTGCTCGCCGACGCCGTTGATCGCCGCCTCGGTCGAGTAGCCGGTCGTCGACTTGCCGTAGCCGCCGGGAAACTTCGCGCTCGCCGTCACCTGACCGTCGAACACGTCGGCGATCGCGTGCTGATACTGCGCGAGGGTCATGCGCCGGCCGTCGCTGCTCGCGGCGTGGATGCGGTCGTCGCACACGATGGCCCCCGCCGCGTTCACGCCACCCCCGTCGGCGTCGGCGCCAGCGCCGGGCCCGAGGCGCCGTGCACTCTCCTCTTCCTCGCCGAAGAGATCGGAGCACGCGGCGGCCGCGAACGAGAGAGCGAGACCCATTCCGAAGAGCCCGATGCGCATCACGACTCAAGGACGCGGCCGGGAGCCGGGAGGTAAAAACCCTGACGGGCGATTTGTGGCGGCTCGTCTGACGCCCGCGGCCCGACGGTTGCAGACTGCACGGCGGATCAGCGCGGAAAGGCGAGCGACCAGGGGCTCAGCGGGCGGATTCGGCAGCCCGTTGCCGGGTTGGGCGATCGCGTGCTCGCGTCCTCGGACGACCCGCGACCAAGTTCCGCTGAGTTGTGAATGTGTGCGCTCGGCGTAATTCGTGCACCCAAGTCCACCTGGGATGTGACGACGCGCGCCATCGCGCGGTTTGGGGGAGCTAGCCACGATGTTGGATCTGCGTGAGCGACTCGAGATGACCCGCCACGTTCGTGGCTGCGCGCTCTTGGACGACCGCGGCGAGAGCGTCGGCGTCCTCGGCGCCGAAGGTGAGCTCGCGGTCTCGCAAGGGCGCGCCCTCGTCGCCTGCTTCGGCGCCATTGGGGTGAGCGAGGCCTGCTTCGCAGCGTCGATCGACGTCGAAGGCGGTCAGCTCGTTGCGCGCACGCACGGCGGTCGACTTCTGGTGGTGCGAACCGACGGTGCGATCGCGCTCGGTGAGGACCACGTCGAAGCATTGCTCGAGGCGCTCGCGCCGCGAGAGGACCGACTCCGCTTCGAGAGCGGCATTCGCCCCGCGCTGACGCTCCGTGAGGAATGTCCGCCCATCGCGCGCCGCCGCATGATCTGATCGCTTACGTCGACGCGCGCGGCTTCACGATCACGAGCCGCAGCCAGAGCACCACCGCGAGCACGTCGACGAGCACCGGACCGAGCGAGCCTCGACCTTTGTAGAGCGCGCTCCCCAGCGGCCAATCGGCCGTTCGCACGTCGAGCGTGGTGTAGACGACGATCGCCGCGAGCATCAGCCACGCGAAGGCGCGCTGCATTCGAACGCCTTCGGCGAACCAACCCACCACGCCGATGACGAGGCCGATGACGGTCATGTGGAGGAACACCCACCGCATCGCGTCCGCGTAGTGCGGCGACGCGAGGGTCGCCGCCGGTACCGCGTAGTCGGCCATCGCCACCATCGGACCCCGCGCGAGAATGCTCCCGGCGAGCAGCACGTAGATGACGGCGAGCGTGACGCACGATGCGCGAAAGCCGGGGAGCGACATGTCGACGGAAGGATAAAGCGCGCTGTCTCCGTGGATGGACACTGGATCGCGAGGGTCGAGGCGTGCGCGAGACAAGCGCGAGGGCGCCGATGTGGGTATGCGCCAAAGTGTCCCGGAGCTGCGCGCTTTCGCGCCTGTATCGAGCGCGCTACACGCTCGGGATCCCACGGGATCCACGCGATCTTCTACGGCGCCTCCGATCTCGGGTTGCTAGTTTCTCGACTGGAGGCTCCGCAAGCCAATGGTCCGAGGGGAAGCGCGTGGGGAGGTCGCTCTCGTGGAGAGCGGACGATATGCAGTGTACGAGCCGATCGCGGCCGGCGGCATGGCGTCGGTGCACCTCGGTCGCCTCTGCGGCCCGGTCGGATTCTCGCGCATCGTCGCCGTCAAGCGCATGCACCAGCGTTACGCGATGGACCCCGAGTTCGTCGCGATGTTCCTCGACGAGGCCCGCCTGGTCGCGCGCATCAAGCACCCGAACGTGATGCCGACGCTCGACATCGTCGCCAACGAGCGCGAGGTGTCGCTGGTGATGGAGTACGTGCACGGCGAGAGCCTCTCGCGCCTCCTCAAGAACGCGCGCATCGACAACGCGCCGGTGCCGCTCGGCATCGTGTGCGCGATCATGAGCGCGTCGCTTCACGGCCTCCACGCCGCGCACGAAGCGACGAGCGAGCGCGGTGAGCCCCTCGGGCTCGTTCACCGCGACGTGTCGCCGCAGAACATCCTCGTCGGCGTCGACGGCATCGCGCGCGTCCTCGATTTCGGAATCGCCAAGGCGGCGGGCCGGAGCCAAGAGACCAAAGAGGGCGTCCTCAAGGGCAAGATCGCGTACATGGCGCCCGAGCAGCTGCACGGCGCGCCGGCGACGCGGCAAACGGACATTTACGCCGCGGGCGTGGTGCTCTGGGAGATGCTCTCCGGGGAGCGCTTCCACGACGCCGAGAGCGACGTCTCCCTCATCGTTCAAGTGATGGAAGGACGGCTCGTCCCGCCGAGCTCGTCGCGCTGGGGCGTCTCCAAGGAGCGCGCGCTCGAGGGTCGCATCAAGAACGCGCTCCTCGACGAGATCGCGATGCGCGCCCTCGCGCCCAATCCGGCCGATCGCTACGCCACCGCCCGCGAGATGGCGCTCGCGCTCGAGCGCGCCCTCGCCCTCGCGACGCCGTCCGAGGTCGGCGAGTGGGTCGAGGCGATGGGCTCGAAGGGCCTCGCCGAACGCGCGGCGCGCGTGAGGGAGATCGAGTCGCAGGCCACCGAGGATCGGCCGAGCGGGATTCCTTCGGTGGCCAAGGCGGCCGCGGCCACGGCCGCCTTGACCGCGCCGGCCCGCCCCGAAGAAGACGCGCCGACGCGCGTCGAAGCGGCGCGGCGTGCGCTGCGCGATCACGAGGCGAGCGTGACGCCGCCGCCGATGAGCATCGCGCACATCGAAGAGGAGATCGCCCGCTTCCGCCCGATGCGTCGGCGGCGGTTCGCGGCGATCGCCGGCGGGCTCACGCTCGCCCTCGCGGGCCTCGTGGTGCTCGGCACGCGGAGTGAGCCGATCGCCGCGGCGCGCGCGGACGTGCCCACGACCGCCGCCGCCGTCGCCGCAGCGCCGACGACCCACGTCGAGGAGATCGTGACCCCCGACGCGGGTGCACCGGTGACGGTGGCCGCGCCCAAGCGCGAGCGACCGGCACCGGCGGCCGCGCCGCGCGTGCACAAGAAGGCGGATCTCGACATTCGACTCGAGCGCTGAACGGCGGTTGCGCGCGGCGCGCGCGAACGCGAGAATCGCGCGCGATGAGCGTCGACGCCGCCCTTCAGTGCCGCTGCGGTGAGGTTCGTGGTCGCGTGGCGAACGCCTCACCGGCGAGCGCCAACCGCGCGGTCTGTTACTGCGCGGACTGCCAAGCCTTCCTCCACGCGCTCGAGCGCACCGATCTCTTCTCCGATGCGCAAGGCGGCTCCGACATCGTGCAGATTGCACCGAACGCGCTGACTTTCGAGCGCGGACAGGATCGCATCGGCTGCATGCGCTTGTCGCCCAAAGGGCTCTTCCGCTTCCACACGACGTGCTGCCGGACTCCACTCGGCAACGTGGTCGGGACCAGCGTGCCGTTCATCGGCATCTTGGTCCCCGCGTTCGCGGTCGACGGCCGCACGGCGACCGACGCGTTCGGACCGTCGCGCGGAAGCATCTGGGGCAAGGCGGCCATCGGCACACCACCTCCCGGCTCCGACGGCTTGAACCTCGGCCTGATGCTCCACGCGATGCGATTGGTCCTCGGCTGGAAGCTCACCGGGAAGACGTGGCCGCACCCGTTCTTCGAGCGCGGCGCCAACGCGCCGCGGTATCCGGTGCGCGTGCTCTCCGCGGCCGAGCGTGACGAACTTCGCGCGCTCACCGGGCCGCGTCCCGCCCCCTGATGGAGCTTTGACCTATCCGTCTCGCGCTCCCGAGTCGGTCGCGGCAGCACCGCGCATCGGGACTCGGAGCACGAACCGCGCGCCGCCCTCGGTGGGCGCCTCGTGCACGACCGAGCCGCCGTGCGCGCGCGCGATGCGCTGCACGAGCACGAGCCCGAGGCCGGTCCCGGTCGGTCGGGTCGTGAAGAACGGGGTGAAGAGGCGCGATCGCGCCATCTCGGGAACGCCGCTCCCGTCGTCGTGAACCGTCACGGCGAGCGTCGGCGACGCACCGTTCTCCACGGTCGCGACCACGCGCACCGGCCCGCGGCGACCGTCGGCGATTAGTGCATTCTGCACAAGATTGGCGATGGCCTGTTCGAGAAGAACCCGATCGCAGTCGAGCTCGTCGTTCATCGCCCCCACGAGCTCGATCTCTTTGGTATCGACGGCAGCGCTCGCGGTGACGTGAGAGACCGCCGCCCTGACCACCGTCGCCGCCGATTGCCGTGAGTATTGGAGCTCGAACGGTCGCACCGCGTCGAGGAGTCGGGCGGCCAGTCGCTTGAGACGCTCCGCTTCGTCTTCGATGATGCCGAGGAGCGTGGCCCGGTCGTCGCTGGTCGGCTCGCGCCGCAGATTGGCGACCGCGCCGAAGATGATGGCGACCGGGTTCCGGACTTCGTGCGCGACCACGGCGGCCAGCTGGCCGAGCGACACGAGGTGCTCTCGCTCGGCGAGCGTGGCGCGTGCGCGCTCGAGATCGTTCGATCGCGAAGCGCTGGCCGCCGCCTCGGCGACGACGACCGCGGCGACGCTGAGGCACGTGAGCGCGATCGCCGGGTCGGCGACGTACGGGAGCGTGGTCAGATGCAATCCAGTCGCGAGATCGACCATCCCGACCACGGTGAAGAGCGCGAGCGAGACGGACACCAAGCGCGCCTCCGGGCCCGCGCGAGCCACGCGCCGGGCGGCCATCGCTGCCAGCACCTGCGCCACGAACGCAACCGCCAAGAGCGGGACCGCGAGCGGACCGATCGCCGGCTCGGCGTAGGCCAATCCCAGCGAAGGGAGCGTCCGCATCGTGAGCGGCGCCGAGAACGCGAAGCCCGGGACGAGCGCGGCCACCCCACCGACGATCGAAGCGGTCACCACTTGGCGCTCGAATCGTCGAAGGGGGCGCTGGTCCCACGCCGCCAGGAAGAGCAACCAAGCCGACGCGTGGAGGAGCGCGAAGAGGACGTTGGCGCGACACGCCCACACGGTGAGCGTCTCGCTCATGCCGCCGGCGACGACGATGTCCGTCACGCAGAAGAGCGCCCCCCACAAGGACGCGAGCGCCGCGTAGCGAAAATGCGGCGCCGGCCCGCGACCTAGACGAGCTGCCATCATGGCCACGGAGAGCGTGACCGCGGCCGAGGCGAACGACAGGGTGGTGGCGAGGTTGTGCTGCAGTCCGGGCTCCCTGCCGAAGCGTCCAATCAGTATACGCGGGTCCGACCCGACCACGAGCGCTCGTCGCGGCGCGGGGCTCCGCTTCTCGGCGTAGTCTGTACGGATGACGCCTCGTCGACTGAAGACGCGCCTCGCTCTCTTGCTCGGCCTGCCGATCCTTCCCGGCTGCAAGGAGGCGCCGCCGCCCGAAGCGCCGCGAGCGCCGATGAGCGAGCCCACGCCCGCGGGCGCGGCGGCGCCCGCCACCAGCGCACCTGCCGCGGACAAGAGCGCCGCCGCCCCGTCGCGCTGCGCGCTCGACGAGGTCCACGAGTTCGTGTGCGGGCGCATCGACAACGACTCGACCGACCCGAAGGCCGGAGCGGCCGCGCCCTTCGGCGCGTGCACGGTCGACGCGCGCGCCCTCGCCGAGTTCGACGACTTCTTGTTCATCGACTCGAGCCGCGTCGGTCGCGCCGACCCGTCGCTCGCCACGTTCAAGTACGACGCGCGTCGCACGCAGGCGTACCACTACGGTGGAACCATTCGCGCCGAGGACACGTTCTGCTGTTACGAGCGTTGCGCGCCTCTGCCGATTCCCAAGGCCCCGCGCGGTGCCGTGCCGGCCGGGCTCTTCGTTCAGGAGAAATGCGTTCCTGCGCCCGAGCGCGGCCCGAGCAAGCCGGCCAAAGGCGCGCCGCAGTGCCCGGAAGCCGTCAACCTCGCCATCGACACGCGTGAGAACCCGGGGCCCTTCGATGCCGCACCTTTTGCGCGAACCAACGCGTCGCCGAGCGAGGCGTGCTGCTACTCCGTGGCGACGCCGCGCCGGTGCCCGACGGACATGTACGAATCGCACGGCGAGTGCAAGTACCCCACGCGAGGACGTCCGCTGCGCGACGGGGGCACGCTGGTCACGGCGAGCGTCGCGGCCCGCGGTGATTGGCGTGACGCGATCGCGCTCCACACGGAAGGCGAAGGCGCCGGCACGCGTGCGCGCGCCGCGCGGGCGTGGACGCGCGAGGGCGCGGCGGAGCACGCCTCGGTCGCGGCGTTCGCTCGGCTCACCTTGGAGCTCATGGCCGTCGGCGCGCCGGCCGCGCTGGTCGGCGACGCGTGCCGCGCAGCGCGCGACGAGGTGCGTCACGCGACGCTCGCGTATGGCATCGCGTCGGCGCTCGGCGGGAGCGACGTCGGCCCCGGTCCGCTCGCGATGTCGGCCGGCACGGCGAGCATCACGCTCAGCGAGCTCGCCACCGCCTCGTTCCTCGACGGATGCGTCGAGGAGACGGTGGCCGCGATGTGCGCGGCCGAGGCCGGTCGGCGCAGCCACGGTGGCTCCATCGCGGACGCGCTCCAGGAGATCACCGAAGACGAGACACGCCACGCGGAGCTCGCGTATCGCATCCTCGCTTGGACCCTCGGTCGAGACGCCAGCGGCGAGATCCACGCTGCGATCCGCGCCGCGCTCGACGACGTGCGTCGAGCGCCGCCCGCCCCGGAAGCGAGCGATCCCGCTGCGGACGCACTCGAGCCCTTCGGAATTCTATCGGCTGCCAGCACCGCGGCAGTGCGCGCCCAGGTGCTCACCGAGGTGGTGATCCCGTGCGTGGAGGCGCTCCTCGCGCGCGAGGGCGCTCGACCTTCACGCGACGGCAGCGTCTTCGAACAGGCGTGATCGCGCCTCCATCAGCGCGAAGCCGAGGAGGTTCTGACCGCGCCACTTCGACGGATCGCGCGCGTCGGGATTCGACGCGCCCATCCCGATGCCCCACACGCGATCACGTGGGCTCGCTTCGACGAGCACGCGATCGCGCGTCGCGCGGAGGAACGCCCCGAGCTCCGCGTTCTCTCCGAACTTGGCGACGTTCCCGCGCACCACGGCGCCGCTGCGGGCGGCGGCCCACTCTGCGTCGACGTAACCGCGCACCTCACGCCCGATCTTCTTCGCGTCGGCCGGAGTCGCGGCGACGAGGACTCGTTCGAGCGCACCGTGGTCGCCGAAGAGGCGCGCCTTCTCGGCCATCATCCAGTGCTCCGCGGTTCGATAGCGGACGCCGTCGATCGAGAAGCCGCACGGAAACCACTGGCTCAAGCACGAGGCATCGACCGCGGGCGGCGCCTTGGGCGTGTGACCCCAGAAGAAGAGGAAGTCGACGGAGGCTCCGGTGGCGAGGTGCGCGGTGAGTCGTTCTCGGCTCCACATGCCCTCAAGGTACGGCTCGCGCCCGTTAGAGTCAATGTGACTCTATCTCCCGGAAGTGCGCGAACTGTCTCGCCGAAGCGACAAGCGCGGCCGCTGATCGGGAATGAGACGGCGCCGGACTGGCCGCGCCGGCGCCGCCTGATAGGTTCGACCGCGGTGTTTTTCGATACGCGCCGTTCGCTCCTCGCCGCGCTCTTCGTTGCGAGCATCGCCGCGTGCGGCGCCTCCTCACGGTCGACGCCGCACATCGGCGCAAGCGACGGCGGCGCCGACGAAGCGCCGACCGATGACGCCGGTGCGGACCCCGATGGCGGCAGCCGCCCCGACGCGAAGACGGACGGCGGTACTCCCGGGAATGGCCCGAGCATAACCGTGGGCGCCAAAGATCGCGTCCTCCTCACGGGAACGGTCGTGACCCCCGACACGGTGTTCGAAGGTCAGGTCCTCGTCGAGGGCGCGAACGTGACCTGCGCCGCCGCCGGGACGACGTGCGAAGCCGCGGCGGGCGCGAACGGCGCGACGATCATCGACACCGACGGCATCATCGCGCCCGGTCTGATCGATACGCACAACCACATCCTGTTCGACATCTTCGACGACGACGACTGGCACCCCGCGAAGCTCTACGTGAACCACAACGAGTGGACGACCGAGCCGCGCTACCAAGCGATGCTCGACGTGAAGCAGTGCCTCGCCAACGACTCGCAGGGCAAGCCGGCCTGGTGCGCGCAGACGCCCTACGGCACCGCGAACGGGAGCCTGCGTTGCGAGATGGACAAGTACGGCGAGCTCAAGGCCATGGTCGCCGGCACCACCAGCGTCGTGGGTCTGCCCGGCACGTCGCAAGCGTGCTTCGGCTCGCTCGCCCGCTCGATCGACGTCGCGCAGAACGAGCTCGGCACCGACAAGATGCAGACGAGCGCGATCTTCCCGCCCAGCACGTCGAGCGCCAACGGCGTCTGCACCAACTTCTCGTCCCAAGCGACGACCGCGTATCTCGTGCACTGCGGCGAAGGCACCGACGCCGCGGCGCTCGCCGAGTTCGCGACGTTGGGCTCGGTGTCGTCGACGCCCAACTGCCTCTACGCGCAAGGAACCACGATCACGCACGGCACGGCGTTCGGCGCGTCCGAGTTCGCGCAAATGGCGGCCGCGAACATGAAGCTCACCTGGTCGCCCCGCTCCAACGTCTCGCTCTACGGCAAGACCACCGACATCCCGGCCGCGCTCGATGCCGGCGTCACCATCGCGCTCGGCGCGGATTGGTCGATGGGCGGAAGTCAGAACATGCTGGACGAGATGCGCTTCGCAAAAGAGTGGAGCGACGCGCACTTCAGCGGGCGCCTCGCGGCCAAGGACATAGTCCTGATGGCCACCAAGAACGGCGCCGAGGCCCTGGCGCTCAGCGATCGCCTCGGTGAGATCGCACCCGGGAAGATCGCCGACCTCGCGGTCTTCGCGGGCGATCGGAAGAACCCTTACGACGCGATCGTGGCCGCGAAACCCAAAGACGTCCGGCTGGTCATGATCGGCGGGCGCGCGCTCTTCGGAGACAAGGCGCTCGTCGAGGCTGCGCCGACCGGCCCCGCGTGCGAGGACCTCGACGTGTGCGGCGCGTCCAAGTTCGTCTGCGTGGCGACGTCCACGAACACGAGCAAGCTCGATCAGACGCTCGCTCAAATTCGCAGCGCGCTCGACGAAGCGCTCACGTCGGCCGACGCCCTCACGTCGAGCGATGGTTGGAGCTTAGCGCCGCTGGCCCCGCTCGTCACCTGCCCTTGAGGCTCCGCGCGCACGGCTCAGAAGAGCATGCCGACGCGCAAGAGATCGACGCTCGGCGTCGGCGCGTTGCCGAGCGCGTCGGCGACGCGCGTCACCGAGCGCTTCACGCCGTCGGGGGTTTCGACCGGCCAGAGCGCGCGAAGCGTCGGATGAACCGGTAGCTCGACGCCGGCGTCGACGCCGAACGTGAGGCCGCTCTCGGTTCGCCACATGAAGCCCGCGCGCGGATTCACGAACGCGGTCTCCGCCACGGCTTCGACGCTGACCGCGCCGCGCGTCGGCACGTTCATGGTCGCGGTCATCGTGAGCCGCTGAAAGCCCCCGCGCACGCCCACGAAGAAGGCGCCACGAAAGGGAAAGACGCGCGCGTCGGCGGCGACGCCCCATGATTGGATCGTCACCGGGGCCAGTGTGATCGCGGGCGAGAAAGAGAGCTCGCCGCCGAACGCGGTGCGCGACGTGGGAGCGACCAAGACCGTCGCGGCGAGCGGACGCGGGAAGCCGACGCCGAGGAGCGCGCCGATTCGAACGGGCGCGTCGTTCCGCTCGGCGCGCGCGGACGCATCGCTCGTTCCACGATCCGCATCGGGGGCGACCGGCATCGGCGAGACCGGTGCGGGGCTCTCGCCCGACGCGGGCGAGAGCGGAGCGACGAGCGGCACCGCCTTGGTGGGCGCGACGACTTGCGCCTTCGGCAACGAAGGCGTCATCGAAGGGGTCGTGCTCGTCGTCGCTGCGGAGCGAGCCTTGGCCGGCTTGGCCTTGCCGCGCGGCTTCGCGAGCGCCGGCGCCGCGAGCGCGCTCACGATCGCGAAGGCGACCAAGGCGAGCGTTCGACTCTGGCGGAGTGACGAGCGGACCATCGGCGCGAAGGATGAGTATTGGTGCCAGGCGCCGGCGCGGCCAACGCGACGCGCGCTCATCGCCGTCTCCTATCGTCTCTGCGGAATCTTGCGACCCGCGCGGATGGACAGCGCGAAAAGGGCTGGCGCTTCAGTGACCTACGGGCGGCACCGGCGACCGGTTCCAAACCCGCTCTGCTGGGCTAGAGTCGATCGTGACGACGTGGTCGGTCGTCAGTCAGGGGGGACCATGTTCGAGCGATGGCCAAGCCGCTGCATCCTCGTGATGGCAGGGGCGGCTTGTTTGACGGCGTCTTGGTTCGCCGGGCGAAAGCTCGACGAGCTGGCGACGCACGGGCAATTCGCGACCGCACCGCGCATCGAAACGGCGACACACGTGACGAGCGGAGTCGCCGTACAAGACGCGGCGCGGATAGGGAGCGAACCGCCGTAGTCGCCGCCGTTTCGAATGGCCGCCCCGTCGTGCACACTGCGACAGGGCGGCCGTTCGAAAAGGCGCGACCGTTCGTGCACGACTCCTCGTCCGATCCCACGCGTCGGATCAGCGGAGCTCGCCGGATGCAACGGACACGGTGGCGGCGATCGTGAGCGGCGCGCGAAGCCCGTTCACCACTCGCTCGTAGTCGACGCGCCAACGGATCCGTGAGTCCGCGCCCACCTCTCCGAGATCGAGGCCGACCGTCGTTCGAGCGCCGCTCGGCCCCGGTCGATCGTCACCGACCTCCGTCGGGCCATGCGGCCCCAAGACGAAGCGGCGGGCCAGCACCTTCTCGGCGCGCCCGATGATCCGCCCCTCGCGATCCGACGCTTCGGCGCGCACCACGAGACGTCGGAACATGTCGCCGGTGGGCACGGCGTGCCCCGCCGCGCGAACCGATACGCCGACCTCCAGCGAGCCCGGACCGACGAGCCGCGCGTCGGCGGAGATTGCCCGACGCAACACGGCTTCGTCGCGCGACGCGGGCGTGCCGTGAGCCCGATGTCGCGCCGCGCCAGCGCCCACTACCGGCATGTGACACTCCACGCACGAGACCGAGGCATGTCGACTCGCGCGATGCTCGCTCACCGTTCGTTGCATGAGCTCGGAGCCCTGCGGAAAGCGGAACTCGTGGCATGGCTCGCAGCGCACCTTCGCGAGCGGTCGCTCGGGTGCGCGCTCGTGACCGTCGTCGACGTGACAGCCCGTGCATCCGATACCGAGCGCCGCCCCGCCGGGCGCCGCGGCGAGCGGTGCGTGGCATCGCTCGCAAAACGCGCTCGGCTCTCCGGCGAGCGACGCGAGGTAAGTCTCGTCGTCGTGAGAGCGACGGTGGAGCGACGGCTCGACCTCACGTGCCTCACGCTCGTGACAGCGCGCGCAGGCCTCGTTTCGCCGCACCATCGCGACGGCCGCGTCGACGTCGATACCGCCTGGCGCCGGAGGCTGTCCGCCGGCGCGCGCGCCCAACAGCGCACCGCTCGCCAGCGCGCTCACGGCGACGACGATCGTCGACCACCGCCGCTTCATCGCGCCGCCGCGTCGTCGACGACCACTTCGCCAGTGACGAGGTCGACCCGCGTGCGCTCGCCTTCCGGCTCGGTGCAAACGATCTCGGGAACGACGCCGAACGGAACCTTCTTGCCGATCAGCGTCGCGAGCTTCAAGGCCACGTCGTAGGTCGGTACCGGCGCGACGACGTACGGCGGGTCCGCCACCTTCACCGTCACGAGATCGAGCCACTCGCCGAGCTCCTTGTGTCCTTTGAGCACGGCACGCGTGCGCGGAAATACGTCCTTCGACGGCGCCGCCTGCGCCACGATCACCGCCAGGTTCTTGCACGCGGGCGTACCGCGCGGAGGCCACGCCTCGAGCGACACGCCCTCTCGTCCCGAGCGCGCACCGCAGCGGAGCGTTTCGATCGGAGCCTTGGTACGAATGAGCGCGCGTCGTGTCTCCACGGAAGGCGTGCCCTCGAACTGGGTGCCGTACGTGACGTTGAGCCACGCGTCTCCCGGACCGGTCACCACCACACCGGCCACCGTCGGCGGCTTCTTGATCGCAGCGAACGGCGGGAGCGGAACGGGCACCTCGGACCAGGCGACGTTCTCGAGCGAGGTGCGCACGACGCCACCGGTCGCGGTGACCGCCCACGCCTCACCGAACATGAGGCCGTCGATGCGGTTTCCGTGCGTGACGTCGCCGAGGCCGCCCGGCGGCGACACGTCCTCCCACGCGCCCGCTTTCTCGCGATAGAGCTTCGCTCTGTTCGACACCCAGGCGGCACCGCTCTTGTCGATCGCCTCGACGCGCAAGTAGTCGCCGCGAGGCGCGGCGATGCGACGCCAGGCCGCGCCGTCGAATCGCGCGAGCATCGCGCCCGTCCCGAGCACTGCGTCGTGTCCACTCCCGGCGATCGAGATGCCGCAAGGCTCGGCGTCGAGCGCGAGCGGCTTCACGGTGCCGTCGGGCATTGTGGCCTTCGCGACGCACGTGCACTTCTGAGACAGCTCGCCCGTGCACCGCTGTCCGCCGATGATGACCGTCTTGTCGTCGGCGATCCACGCCGTCACGCCAAACGCGTCGCCGTCCCAAGTGAGGTTGGGCGTCACCTTCTCGCCGACGGCGACGAACCCGGCGCCTTGGCAGTTGGCGCCGCACCGCGCGACAGTGGCGAGGGCGCCCGCACCGAAGGTGCCGAGCAAGTGGTAGATCGAGAATCCCGCGTCACCGCTCATGTCGGTCTCGATGACGGTGTCCCAGCCCTTCGAGCCGCGGTGAAGGAGCGCCGTGCTCATCGACGCTCGCCCGCCGGTGTTGGCATCGACGAAGAGATCGCCCTCGGCGTTCGCGGTGATCAACCGATAGTCGTGCGCGCCGGGCAGGCCTTTGGAGAGCTCGTCGACCGACGCGAGTCCTTGGTCGGTCACGCGCGCGACGTAGCCTTGGCCTTCGCCCCACCAAACGAGGGGTCCGATCTTGCTCGGCGTTACACGGATCTGCGCGCAGTACCCGTCGACCACGTACGAGAGCGCGGCGTGCGGGTCAGGCACGGTCGACCACTTGCCGGCGCGAGGCGCGCGAGGCGGCTCGGCGGCCGCGGCGTCGAGCGATGCATCGCCTCCGCCGTCTCGCGGAGGCTTCGCGATCGTCTCGGGCACCGCCGTCACGACGGGCTCCACTTTGGTGGTGCCCTCACTACGCGAACGACAGCCGAGCGAGGGCGCGGCGAGCAGCAGGGAGAGCGACGCGAAGAGGAAGAGTCCCAACCGACGGGA
Organism: Polyangiaceae bacterium; assembly: GCA_044224815.1. GTDB lineage: Bacteria > Myxococcota_A > Polyangia > Polyangiales > Polyangiaceae > JADJCA01. The sequence continues at coordinate 68,092 of JBGAJR010000037.1, read as the reverse complement.
GCGCATGGCGCATCGTACGCTCGATGCCGCCTCTCACACCGTGTCTCTGGATCGCGTCCGCTGGTGCAACGAAGACTCAGCGACCAAGCGCGACAAGGTCGGCGCGTGTGCTCTGTCACGGGCGCGCGACGCTCCGAGAACCTTGGAGATCCGCCGACCTGCCCGGATGGGCGCTCGAAACCCGCGAAACGGGCGGAAAAAGTGCGGTGACAACGAACGGTCGGGGCTCGGCGTGGGTCTTGCTGCTCGAAGGACATGGCTCCCCAAGAGACCTCCACGCGGGCCCGTCAGGATTCGGGCCTCATCGACCTCATCGCCATCGACCGCGAGGCGCGCGAGCGCAACGCAGCACGCGAGGCAGAGGAGGCGCGCGCGCGCTCCGAGGTCCCGCCGGTGATGCACGATCTCAGCGCGGCCGAGGACGACGTCGACGCGTTCGCCCAGAGCATGGCCACCCCGTGGTCGCGCCTCGCCAAGCTCGATCGGCGAAGCAAGATCGCCGCGGCCGCTGGCGCTGCGCTGCTCGCGATCGGCATCGCCATTCTCTCCGTGGGCGGCTCCTCGAGCGACCCGGCGAAGACGGCCGCCGCCTCGGCGCCGCCTCCCCCGTCGACGGCGCTCCCGGCCAACATTCCGCCGCCACCGCCCGTCACGCCCGCTCCGGCCCCCGCGGCCGAATCGCCGGCGAGGAACGCCATCGCGACCCGGGTCGAAGCGACCGACAAGACGAAGGCCAAGAAGCCGGCGGCGAGCGCCCCGCGGAAGAGCTCGGGCAAGGCCGGCCGCGGACCGAAGCTGATGAAGGTGCAGAGCTCCGGGGTATGATCGTGGTCGATGTTGGCGACTGCGACTCGTAACGACTCGACGCTCGTCGCGCCTCGCACGTTCGATTTGATCTGCGCTGGGGAAGCGCTCTGGCGCGTCGTCGATCGCGATCAGGTCACGCCCGCCGGTGGAGCGATCACGATGGCGCTCCGCGCGGCCCGCGAGGGTCTCGCCGTGGGCGTCGTGACCGCGCTCACCGACGACACGCTTGGCCGGGCGCTCGCGCGGCGATTCACGGAGAGCGGCGTCGACGTGAGCGGCCTCTCATGGGCGCCGTCGACTGGCTCACTCGTCGTCGTACGCGGTGACGTGACGGCCACCGCGCGCGGTCCGTCCGCGTCGTGGGACATCCCGGCGCGTTGGTCGGCGGCCGTCACACTCCTCTCCGGGGTTACGCCGAACGCGACCCAAGCGGCGGCGCTCGTGCGAGCGGCCCGCGCCGCGCGGCGCGCAGGCTCGGTCGTCTTGCTCGACCTTCACGCACGACGTCAGGTGTGGGCCGGTCACGACCCGCGCTACGTGCGCTCGCTCTTTCGCGAAGCCGACGTCGTCCGCGCGAGCGCCGAAGATCGTGCCGCGCTGAACCTCGACGAGATGTCGCTGCGGCAGGCGCTCCGGGACGATGCGATCCTCGTCACTACCTCGCACGACGGTGACGCGCGCGTGTCGGGTCCATTCGGCGACCTCACCAAGATCGCCCCCAAGCGCCGAGCGCTCCTCGCACTCGGCGCCGGGGATCGATTCACGGTCGCGATCTGCCGCGCCCTGGCCGGCCCGAGCGCGCGCCTCGACGACGCCGCGCTCTGGGACGCGACGCTCGACGGCGCAGTCCGCGCCGCACACGGCGACCGTTCGCGCTGACCGCGCGGATCAGTACGCGAAGAGCGACGGCGCAGGCTGGCCCGCCGCGCTCTGGTAGCCCTGCTCCGGACCATCGGGCTGGAGGTGCTGCCCGATCGCGTAGCTCGCGAGCTTCCCCCCCGTGGCGTTGACCGTGAAGCACGATTGGAGGTGCCCGAGGTAGTTCGCCGCGCTCGGGTAGCAGGGAACGGTCTTGCCGTTCTCCACGATGACCGCGCGTCCGGTGGCAAAGAGATCGAGCCGCGCGTTCGTGGGTGAGCCCACGATCGCGTAGGCGGTCGGCGGGATCGCTTGCTGCGTCGGCAGCGCGCCGTTCTGCACCGGAATGTACGTGTACGTCGCGCCGGGCTGGATGCGGAACATCGCGCTCCCCACCTTGACGGAGTAGCCGAACGGGATCGGCTCGTTGACCTGCTGCGGCGCATTCACCTCGAAATCGCCGGCGCGGTTTCCGCCCGACCAAATCTCGAGCCGGGTCTTGCCGCGCGCGAAAGTGTTGCTCGCGGTCTGGAGCGCGTCGGCGCCGCTCACCGGATCGAGGACGACCGCGAACACGTTCGCCGGCAACGTCACGCGAAGCGCCGTGTTGGCGACGACGCTCGGCAAGTTGACGGGGGACGCCCCGGGTTGGTACCCGCCGGTCACGTTCACGGTCGTCTCGGCCACGAGGTTCGCACCCGCCGCGCTCGCGATGTTGGCCGTGCCTTGGACGGGCGAGGTCACCTCGACGCGCTGGACGTCGGGTCCGAGCTGCGGCGCGCCTTGGGCGATGAGAAGCGCGATGGTCGCGAACTGTTGCACCTCGGCGGGCAGGTACGAACCCTTGTTTTTGTAGGCCTTCGCGATGTCGGTGCCGGAGATGGTCTGCGCGTTGCCGTCTGCGTTCTCGGTGAGCTGCACGCGCTGCGCGAGGGTCTGCAGCGGAGCGGGGAGCTGCGCGATCGGGAGTGCGAAGGGCGACACGGAGTACGTGTCGACGACGTTCTTCGCGATGGTGAGCGACGGGGGCGCCGCCGCCGTGGCTGCGCTGATCTCGAGAATCTTCCAAAGCTTGGGAATCGTCGCCTTCTCTTGCGGGAAGAGCGTCGCCATGTGCTGCGGAGACTCGAGCGCGGCGAGCTCGTCGACGCCGATGCGTCCGTTGGGCGGCGAGTTGTCGATGATCCCGTCGGCGCGCTTCGCGAGCTGCGCTTCGGCGTCCGTCAGGTAACCGACGCGTTGGAGAATCTCGATACTGCGCGAGCCCCAGTACATCTTGTTCGCCGAAACGCTCGGGGACTGAATCGAGCTACCTTGACGTGGCGTCGAAGCTTCGGAGAGCGCGGAGCTCTGGTCGCCACCCTCTTCATCACGTACGCCGCCGCAAGCCACGGCGGAGAGCGAAGCGACGATGCCGAGCGCGAGGATCGAAATGGAACGCATGCTCGGTGAGTTGCAACAGGCATACCGATCGCGCGCAACGTGGTCGGCGCCGATTCATACGCGCGGCTGCCGCTCACACCGCGTCACGGCGCCGCGGCGTTGGGATCCAGAGCCCAGAGCTCGCGACCCACGTTGGGGCCCGTCGCCCCGAAGAAGAGCTTTCCGTTCATGCTCGTGACGCGCGATGGCGAGGCTCCAGCCGCTCCGGGGACGAGGTCACCGATCAGTTTTGTCCCCTGAGCGGAGCCGTCCGTCGACCACAGCTCATCGCCGTGCGTCCCGTCGTCGGCGCTGAAGTACACGCGCCCCAGCGCAACCGCGAACCGCGACGGCTTGCTCCCGATCGCACCGGGCAGAACGTCCGTGACGAGCATGGTCCCGGCGAGCGTGAGGTCCGAGCGCCAGAGCTCGGGGCCGTGCACGCCGTCGTCCGCGCAAAAGTAGATCACGTTGCCGTTTGCGATGCCTTCGAGCGAGCCCGATCCGCAGAAGGGATCGTTGAATGCGGGCGCGAAGGTCGCCACGCGAATCGTCCCCGTCGGCGTGAGATCGGTGGCCCAGAGCTCGCCGCTCTGCTGCGACGGCTGGCGGAGCGTGAAGGCGGCGCCGCCCGACGTGCCCGTGATCGCGCCGACGAGGTTGCCGCTCGGTACGTCGAAGATCTTGGTGACGTTCGTGGCCGTGCCGTCGCTCGTGTAGACGGCCCCGCCCTGGAACCAGAGCGGACGATTCGCGCCAACCGCGAGCCCCGTCGCGAGGTTGGTCGCTGCGAGCAAATGGAGCCCGCTCGCGTCGCCCCGATAGACGCCGGCCGCGGAGAACGACCGGCTCACGAAATAGACGGCGTCGTTCGCGGCCACGATCCCGTCGGAGACCGAATCACCGGGACCGATGTCTCCGACCATCACCGTACCGAGCTCTGTTCCGTCGGAGCGCCATAGCTCGCGCCCATGCGCGCCGTCGGACGCCACGAAGTAGAGCGTGCTACCGACCACCGCCATCGGTGCGCGAAGGTCGATTCCATTGCTCGGCCCAGCGGCGATGTCGCGAACGAGCTTGGTGCCCGCGACGGTCCCGTCGCTCTTCCAGAGCTCGAGCCCCTCGTTCTCGGTGCGCGCACGAAAGAACGCGACGCCCCCGAGCGTCACCGGATCCGGTGAGCCTTGCACCATGTGCGCGGCGGCGGGCGTTACGATGCTCGTTCCGGCCGCGGTGCCGTCGCTCGTCACGAGCCCGTACGTCTCCGCGAGGCGCGTCGCCGGCGGCGCGGTGCGCCCCGCGAAGAACACCCGACCGGCCGATGACGCGACGATCGGCGCGAGGACTCCATCCCCCGTGCCCGAGGCGACGCGCACGCGAACGCCGGTCCCGGCTGCCGTCCCATCGGACAGGCACAGCTCCGCGGCGGTGCCATCGTCGGCGCACGCGTAGGCGAGTCGATTGCCGAAGACGAAGAGCTTGTCCGGATACGAGTCGCCCTCCCCCGCGAATGCGTCGACCACCATCGTCGTGCCGGCCGCAGTTCCGTCGGTGCGCCAGAGCTCGTACCCGTGCGTGCCGTCACTCGCACCGAAGTAGACCGCGCCGCCGAGCGCGGTGAATTGGATGGGGCCGATCGTGCCCGCGCTCTCCGTGCCGGAGCGAACGTCGGCGATGCGCTTCGTACCGGCGGCGGTGCCGTCGGATACCCAAGGCTCGCGGCCTTTGAAGCCGTCATCCGCGCTGAAGTAGAGCTTGCCGTTGGTCGCACGCAGCGAGCTCGGAGACGAAGTTGCGGCACCGGGGAAGATGTCCTTCACGATGCCCGTGCCGGCGGCGGTGCCATCGGTCTTCCAAAGCTCCGTGCCCGTGGTCGGGCTCGTGGCGACGAAGTACGCGCTCCCTCCGACGACGACGGGTGCTGGCGAGGACGTGTAGACGCCGTTCGCGCTTCCGGGGCTCACGTCCGCGAGCCGCTTCGTCCCCGCCTCCGTGCCGTCGGACACCCACGGCTCGTTGCCGCCCGTGGAGTCGACTCCGTAGAAGACGAGCTCGTTGCCCAAGACGGCGAGGCCGTCGACGTTCTTCGCCGCGGTCGTGACCGCCGCGCCGTTCGAGGTCCCGTCGAAACGATAGAGCGTGCGCGTTCCGCCGACGTAGGCGGGGAAGTAGAGCGCGCCGCCCATGGAGACCAGCCCACCGCCGGGCGCGATGTTGGCCGCGATGACGGTGCCGTTCGCCGTGCCGTCGCTCTGCCAAAGCTTGGTGAGCCCGCCGCCAGCGTTGGGGGACGACGCGCAGAAGTAGAACGTGCTTCCGACGACGGCGGCGCGACGTGGCGAGCAGAGGTAGCCGTCGAAGACGAGCGTGGTGCCGGCGGCGGTGCCGTCGGTGATCCAAAGCTGCGAAGACGACGGCCCGCGATCGATCGCGATCACCAGCCGTGAGCCGAGGTCGGCCGCGACGGTCGGATTCGCCGAGCCCGGTCCGGGGTTGAGGTCGGTGACGAGCGACGTTCCAGCCTGAGTGCCGTCGGTGCGGAAGAGCTCGCGCCCGTGAGCCTCGTCGGTCGCCGCGAAGAGGAGCGCGCCGCCCAGAACCCCGAGCGGCTCCGGGCTCGAGCCGGCTCCTTTGGCGTTGAGATCCGTGACGAGTGAAAAGCCCGAAGGCGCGCTGCCGTCGCTGGTCGATCCATCGGCAAGAGAGGCCGCGTCGGACGCGCCGTCGAGCGCCGAAGGTCCCACGCCACCGTCGCCGATCGCGGGATCAGGGACAGCGCCGACGGCACCAGGACCGTCGCCAGCCGCTCCAGACGGCGCCGCCTCGCTCGAGCACGCGAGCGAAGCAGGCAGCGACGTCACCGCGAAGAGCGCGGCGACCAGGAAGGACGGTGAAGCAGGACGAACGCGAATCATGGTGCTGTCTCCTCGAGCGATATGGACTCGAGAGGACGCACCGGCGTTCAAATATCGGCGGGATTCTCCGCAATTAATCGCGCAAGACAGTCACGTGACCCGAGACGTCACGTGACCGTCATCGCGTAGCTCCACATCAATCGGGGCACGCGGACGCGCACGAGCCGCGCATGCATTGGTAGAGGCCGGCGAGCTTCTGCCCACCGGTCGGATGCGCGGCCATGCACTGCGCTTCGCACTGCCCCTCGATGGGCTGGCTCCGGCCGTAGGTCTGGAAGCACTTCGCGACGCAGGCGTCGACGACGCTGCACTCGGGGTCGGCGTCGCACGCGGAGATCTCCGGACAACACGATTGCATACTGCACTGATCACACGAAACGCTCCCCGTATTGATCGTGCAGGTCGGCGGTGGCGGCGTGGTCACCGGTGGCGCGCTCCCCGCATCGGCCGCGTCGAGCGCGGTCGGTGCGGGCGTCGACGCGGCCGGAGCGCTCGCGGGCGGAACGATCGACGACGGCGCCGCGCTCGGTGCCGGCGCCGGATCGGGGCTCACCGCCGCGCCCGAGCACGCCGTCAGAGCGATGCACGCGACGGACACGAGAGCTCGTGCGAGCGCGCGCATGATCAGCAGTACCCCGACTCGCCGCCGTAATCCTGGTAGCCGCTCGGCCCCATGTCGTCGCCGTACGCGCCCGGTCCAGCCATCGCCATCTGATCGCCGCCCATGGCCCCGTAGCCCGGGTCTCCCTGCTCCATCATCATCATGCTGCGGTCGTCGTGGCCCATTGGTGCGTACGCGTCCGGCGAATCGCCGTGGCTCGTCGGCTCGCCGTGGCCCATGGGCCCGTCCTCCATCGGACCGTCATGGCGAGTCGGCGCGGCATGTGTCCCGGTCGGGGCGTCGGGCGACTGCGGCTCCTGCTGGCCTTGCGACTGCCCAGTCCCCTCCCCGGCGTTCTGCCCGCCCATGATCTGTTGGATGAACGAAGAGAGGTCGCCGATTCCGTCTTGCCCGCCCGCCGGCGGTGCGGGCTGCGGCAGGTCAGCGAGCGACGGGTCGTTGGCAGCGAGAAGTGGAACGTCGCCGAACGACGCGCCCGACGCGCCGAGCGCGGCCGCTCCACCATCCTGTCGAACCTGAACTGAACGCAGGTCGAGCCCGCCCTGTACGGCGTCGAGCTCGCTCACCCCGATGCTCCGCATGTCCGTCGCCTCCTCGCGAAGCGACGAGGTGCAAGGCCTCGACCAACGTCGAATGCGCACGTCGATCGCGAAACTCCGCAGGATCTTCGTCCCCGGTCGGCGCGCGGGGATCCGCCGCGGTCCATCATCGTCACCACGCGACGACGTCTCCCTCGTGCGCGCGCTGTCGCGCGACGGAGTCACGCGGCCGGCGTCACCGCGGGCGAGTACGGCCGCGCGCGGTGACCGCGGCGAGGAAGCGGCGAAGCTGACGCCAGACCGGGAGCGGTATCTGGTGACCCGCATCGTGCGGGACCCACGTGACGTCGGCGCCCGCGTCGACGAGGAACGCGCGCAGCGCGTCGCCCGCCGCGAACGACAGGTCGGCGTCGGCGCGACCGTGCGCGATGAGCACCGGGAGACCGGCGAGCTTCGCCGCGTGCGGCTGCCATTCGTCCCAGGCGATGCGGGACGTCGAGAGGAGCACGGCCGCGTCGACGGTCACGCCACCGCGAAGAAGCGTATCCATCGTCAGCATGCCGCCCTGCGAGAAGCCGCCCACGACGATCGGTCGGTCGCCTGCCTCGCGCTCGAGCTCCACGACGAGCTCCGCGAAGCGCGCGCGCGCGGCAGGCAGGCCGGGCGGATGCTCGCCGGCGAGATCGCGCGGTCCGTGCGTGAGCGCGGCGGCGCGCGCGGCGAGATCGATCGGCCAAAACGCGCGGCCGCGCGTCTCGGCGGCGAGCGGGGCCTCGGGAAAGTAGAACCGCGCGTCGGCGCCCAACGAGCGCGCGAACGGCGACAAGTCTTCGGGCGTCATCTCGAAGCCGTGCGCGAGGACGACGAGCGCCTTCGCGTCCTCGGGTCCCACGGTGAGGACGCGGAGGTCTGTGATTCGAGCCTCGGCTTCGACGACCCGCTCACTCATGCGGCGAAGCGATCCTTGAGGCGCAAGAAGCGCGACTCGAACGCGTGATAGGAGACCACCGCGATCATGAGGCTCGCGAGCGCGAGCGCGGTCATGTACGCGAGGGCGACTCCGAGCGTACGCGGGCGCCCGTCGGGAACGAACGCGCGGAGCGCACGCAGGCCCACGAAGAGGTGGAGCGGCGAATGAAAGACGTACACGCCGTAGCTGTATTTGCCGTAAACGCGGAGGACGCGCGACGTGAGGACGCGGCGGAGAGCGCCGCGGCCATCAGCGTCACCGAGCACGGCGAGCGCGACGAACGCGGCGAAGACGACGCTCAGGATCGAGTAGCCGAAGGTCTGATCGGCGAAGCCGGTGCGCGCGTAGAGGCCGCTCACACCGGCGCCCACCACGAATAGCGCGGCCGCGCCCGCCGCAATCCACGCGGCGCGCCGCCGCAAGGCCTCGACGAACGCATCGCGGCGGAGGAGCGCCGCCAGCGCAGCACCGCACCCCAGCGCGTCCATGCGGCAGATCGTGAACGTGTACGGCCCGTGCGGATCGGCGTGTGCGAGCCGGAGCGCGAGCCGCGAGGCGAACGCCACGATCGAGAGGACGACGCAGACCGCGACGATGCGCGCGTGGAAGCGTCGCACGACGAAGGGCCACACCAGATAGAACTGCTCTTCGACGCTGAGCGACCAAAAGTGCGGGAAGGCGTCGCTCGCCGCGCCCCAGATCGACGACCAGTTGCCGAGATACGTCCAGAGCCAAATCTGGTTGGCGGCGTCACGAACGAGCGCCGGCGGAACCATCGCGTCGATCGCGGGAGAGACGCGCGCGAGGAGCGGGAGAAGCACGAAGGCGAGGACGAGGACCGCGTAGTAGAGCGGAAAGATGCGGAGCACGCGGCGCGCGAAGAACGAGCGGACGTACGAGAGCGACTCGCGCGTGCGAAGCAAGATGGCGGTGATGAGGAGCCCGGAGAGCACGAAGAAGAGCTGGACGCCAATCCAGCCGACGTCGCCAGCGAGGCCGAGCGCGTGCGAGACGCGCCCCGGAACGTCGTCGAGCACGTCGAGGTTGTGACCGAGCACGAGGAGGATGGCGACGCCGCGCACGCCGTCGAGCGAGGGCGACCCGCGGCGGAGCACCTCTTCGATGCGCGCCGCGGCGCTCACGCTCGGCTGCTCCGCGCGCGCCCGAAGTGGCGCGCGAGGACCGACGCCAGCTTCTCCTGGGCCCAGAGCGGCGTGAACGTGTGATCGGGCCCCTCGATGATCTCGAGCGTGATGCGCCCGCGCGCGCGGAGACGCCGCGCGACCCCGCCGCCTTGGGTCTCGAGGAGCTCGAGCCCGGGCTCGCCGCTCGCGAAGACGAAGTGCATGGGGACGCCACGCTTGGCGACGGTCTCGAGCTCGGCGCCGAGATCGTCCGGCATCGGCCGACCCACCCGGCGGGCGATCTCGCGTGCGCTCGTCTCGGCGATGGCGACGGCGCGCCGGGAGAGGATCTGGACGAGCGCTTCGACCTTCACCTTACCGCGGAGGAGCTTGAGCCACGACTTCGGGTCGAGCGCCGCTCGCTTGTAGCGCGACGCCTCTCGCTTCACGCGCGACTCGCGATACTCGAAATCAAGCGACATGCCCGGCTTCCAGAAGAAGGTGGCCGGGTTCACCATCACCACCGTGTCCCACGCTTGACCGGCCACCGCGGCCTTGAGCGCGTTGTAGGCACCCGAGCAGAGGCCGATGGCGTGCGACTCTTTCGCGCCGAGGTCGCGGAGGAAGGCCAGGGCCGCGCGCGTGTCGGCGCGCGATCGCTCGGTGTAGACGACGTTCTCTTCCTCGCCCGGCGCCGGCGCACTCTCGCCGATGCCGGAGACGTCCATGCGCACGACCACCCAGCCGTCGGACGCGAAGCTCCGCGCGAGCGCGACGGTCATGCGATTCGGTCCGATGTGGGCGATCGAGCCTGCGTTGAGCCAGAGGAGCGCGCGACCACCGCGAAGGTCGGGCTGGCCGTCCGGCCCGGCCGGTGCGCTCACGACCGCGAACAAGCGGCGCTCGGGGTCGACGAAGGTCGCGCGCTCGACGATCGCGCGAGCGGCCGCACGCGCGGCCGGAAAGCTCGCCTGGGTCTGGTCCTCACGGGCCGCCCCGTCGACGGCGGGCGCGCTCGCCGCGCGAAGCTCGCGCACCCAGGTGACCACCGCGTTCCACATCGCGTCGGGCACCTTGTTTTTGTGCGGATCGGCAAGCATCTCTACGGTGCCAGGCAGGCGCTCGCGCGCGACCTCGGCGCCGAGCTCCGTGAGGTGTGACGCGAGCTTCTCGTTGGGCGGGAAGTCGTCGCGATCGACGAGGAGCACCCGCCGCGCGGGCGGTCTCTCGAGCTTGAGGAGATCGACCGCCGAGAGCGAGCTTCGCGTATCCGCAGTGAGCACGAAGCCGACGGCCTCTTCGACACCCTCGTGCTTCTTGGCGTCGATTGGAGGCTCGGTGAGGTGGAGGGTGCGCTGGAGCGCCTTGAGCTCGCGAACGTAGGCCTTGCCGTTCACCACCGGCGCCACCGCCGCATAGCCGCGCACGGCATCCTGTCCGAGCGAGCCGAGCGCGCCCACGAGGGCGCCGAGACGCACGCCCACCACGGCGACTCCGGAAACCCCAGGCTCGCGGAGCATCGCGGCGATCGCGTGGTGCACGCTCTTCACCCACGCGAGGAGCCGCTCGGCGTCCCAGTCCGAGCCGGCCGAGTCCCCAGTGCCGTCGTAGTCGAAGCGCAGCGCAGGCGTGCCGTCGGCCGCCAGCCGCTCCGCCAGGTGCCGCAGGCTGCGATGCGCGCAAATCTGTTCGTACCCAAACGGATTGCACACGACGACCCCGACGTCTCCGCGCGACGTACCCATGGCGGGCCGATGGATCATGCCGAAGAGCGGTCGCTCCCTCCGCATTGGCGGGAACGACGACGCCGCGCGGGGCGCCCTTGGCCGTCGTGCGCACGACGAGCGTTCGATGCTCACTGCCCGGAAGCACGTGGAAGTGATTGTCGCGCGCCGCAAAGCCATCGATCTGCACATCGACCCACTGGGCGAAGCGCCGCGCGCGAACGACGAGCTCGAACGCATCGCCGGCCGGCGCGAGCTCGGCGACGATCCCCAAGTCGGATTCGCGCGAGCGGGCCACGCCGAGCGGGAGGAAGATGCCGCGCGCGAGCACCGCGCCTACTTCATTCGAGAGCGTGGCCACCACGAGATCGTGTGAAGGCGGGCCGAAGCGATAGGCGTAGCTCGTGTCGAAGAACGTCTCGAGGAACGCGGCCGTCGAGAGCTCCAGCGCCTCGTGCGGGCCCACCGCCACGTCGCGCGCGCCACCGCCGACGCGGATCTCACCGTGTCGGTAGAGCGAGATCTCGAGCGTGCCGGCCACGCGCGTCGGGCCGTCGTTCACGAGGTGAACGAAGACACCGCTCTGTCCCTCGTCGGTGAGCGAGAGCGCGAGCGGCGTGAGCGCGCGGCGGAGCGCGAAGTACGCGGCCTTGGGCGCACCATGCGCGTCGATCACGCCCCAGCCGGCGCCGGCCCACAGATCGCGCAGCAACCACACGATGCCGCCGCTCGTCCGCGATCGACGGCGCCGCCACTCGGAGAAGGTGCGCGCCATGACTTCGCCGGTGACGACGCGCGAGAGCGCGAGGTAGCGATCGTGGTCGGCGTAGCGCAGCGCGAGGGGATCGACGCCGAAGAGATCGCGCAGGTAATGATCGCGCACGTCGCGCGCCGAGCCCACCCGGCATCGCTGCGAGGCCGCTCGGCTCGGGCACGTTGGCAAAGGCGAGGCACTCCGACGCGAAGCGCACCTCCGAGAGCCGGGCGTCCGAGAGCGGACGAAGGTAGGCGCCGACGCCGTAGTACGAAGTCGTGCCGACCATCGGCTCGTGCGGAAAGGCGCCGCCATGGGCGCTGGACGGCCAATACGGAACGTCGGGGCACGCCTCTCGCGCCACCACGGGCAAGGTCGCGTGAAAGACCGGCGGGCTCCACGACTCGCGCGGCGCGCCCCACATCGCGGCTTGCTGCTCGCCCTCGCTGTTGCCGCACAACACGGCCAGGGCCGGCCGCGCTTGCACGCGCGCGAGGAACTGTCGCGCCTCGGCCACCACTTGGGTCTCGAAGCCGACGTCGCTCTCCGGGTAGTCCATGTTGGCGAACATGAAGTCCTGCCAAACGAGGACGCCCTCGCGGTCGCACGCGTCGTAGAACGCGTCGCTCTCGTAGACCATCGTGCCCGAGACGCGGAGCACGTTCATGCCCGCCTCGCGCACCTGCGCCACGGCCGCTGCTGTGGCCGGCTCGGTCGCGCCGAGCGTCACCACGTCGAGTGGCGTCCAGCACGCACCCCGCGCGAAGACGCGAACGCCGTTGACGATGAGCGTGAACCCTTCCCCGTCTTCGCCCCGATCGACGGACACGGTGCGGAAGCCCACCGTACCGAGGGCGACGGTCACCGTCTCGTCGCCGACGGCCAGCTCAATCGATGCATCATACAGGCTCGGTGCGCCGTGACTGGCAGGCCACCACAACGCCGGCGAGGAAATCTCGACGCGACCCGAGAACCCGCCCCCGGCGTCCGGAGCGAGCGCGGCCCCGCTCTTCACCTCGCCGTGGGTGACCACGAGCTTCACGCGATCGATGCGCGCGCCGCCGAGCGCCGTCGCCTTTACGGTCGCCTCGACGACGCCGCGCTCTCCCACGACGCGCGCCGCGAGCGAGACCGCGAGCGCGTCCACCGCGCGGCGCCGCTCGAGCCACACGGGGCGCCACGGCCCCACGGCCGGCGCGGGCGGCGACCAGCCAGGCGTGCGGCCGAGCAGCGTGGTCCTTTGGTAGCGGAGCTGCTGGTGCACGAGCATCGGCACGCGCCAGCGCGGCCGCGGGCGCTTTTGCGCGAGCACCGGCTCGAGCGCCCGGAAGCGGAGGACGAGCTCGTTCTCTTCGCCCACCGGACGCAGCATCGCGTCGATGCGCCGCTCCACGCCGACGAACATGTTCTCCGACGAGAAGAGCAAGCTCCCGTTCAAGAACACGTCGGCGATGGTGGCGAGCCCCTCGCAGCCGAGCACGATCGCGTCGCCGGGCGCGAAGTCCGGCGTCACGAACCGTGCATGATACACATACTCCTCGGAGTCGAACGGCGGCGTCGCCGGGGAGTCCAATGACCACGCGCCCGCCGCGCGGAGCACCGAAGCCACCGTCGACGGCACCGTCGCGGCGTGCACGTCGACGAGCGATCGCACCAGCGCCTCGGGCTCGGGCGCGGTCCCGCGCGGCACGCGGCCCATCTGCCACCCACCTTCCAAGGGGACGCGGGCGTGAGTGGAGACGCTCTTTATGCGGCCGCGCACGGCGAGGCTCGATTCTGGGCTCAGCCCTTGAGCTCTTCGATCGCGCCGCGGATGGCCGCGATGCTCTCGAAGACGCTGCGCTTCAGCATGTGATCGGGGAACTCGACGTCGAACTCGCCCTCGAGCGCGAGCATCACGTTGACGCTCGCGTGCGAGGTCATGCCGGCCTGGTAGAGGTCCGAGTCGTCGGCGAGGGTGTCGACCTCTTTGCTGAGGCGGCCGTGGTCTTTGAGGATCTGACGGATCTTGTCGTTCATTCGCGGGGCTCTCGGGATTGGGCGACCACGACGGCGATGTGGATCGATTCGGCGCGCGCTGCAGCGGCGGCGGCGCCGTGGAGAACGAGGGACGGGGCGCCGAAGCGGTCTTTCACGACCTCGATGGCGCGCCAATCGGTGCCCACGTCGGTGAGCGAGAGGGCCTTGATGGTGGCCTCTTTGGCGGCAAAGCGGGCGGCGAGGCGCTCGGCGCGCTCGGCGGCGCCCGGCGCGCCGTCGGCGTAGGCGATCTCGCCTTCGGTGAAGACGCGCGAGACGAAGCGCTCGCCGAACGTGGCGATCGACTCCTCGACGCGGCTGACGCGCACGAGGTCGACCCCTACTCGGAGGCGCGGGCTCGCGATCATGGCGTGCGATCCTCCCTCTCGGCGAGGCGGGAATCAAGGCGCGCGCATACGCCCGGCCACTCGCTGGGGAGGATCGAGTACATCGCGGTGTCGCGCACGCGGCCATCGGCCGACGGGGTGTGCGCGCGGAGGACGCCCTCGAAGGTCGCGCCGAGCCCGAGGATCATGGTCCGTGAGCGCTCGTTCCGCGCGTCGGTCTTGAGGAAGAGTCTGTGCATCTTCCACACGTCGAAGCCGTGCACCATGAGGAGCCGGCACGTGGCCGTGTTCACGGCCGTGCGCTGCGCGTCTTTGGCGTACCAGAGGTGCCCAATCTCGCCGGCGTCGGGCGGATCGCCCGCGTCTTTGCGCCGCGGCTCACCCGCCGGCACGGGACGGCCGACCGGCCACGAGAACCACTCGAGCGCCATGAAGCGCCCCGAGCCGACGATCTTTCCGTCACTCTTTCGGCGAACGGCGTACGGCACGCTCACGAGGCGCTTCTCTTCGTCGAGCGCCTGCTCGACATACGTGCGCATGTCGGCCGCGGTGCCCGGCACGACCGCGAGATCGTACGTGGAGCGATCGCCCGACGCCGCCGCCCAGAGATCGGCCACGTGATCGAGCGACAGCGGCTCGAGCCGAACGTGCCGGTCTTCGAGCACGCCCGGGTGAATGGCGGAGCGCGCGGAGGTCATGCGCGCGCCGCGAGCGTTTCGATGGCGCGATCCCAGGCGTCCGCCATTTCGCCGAAGATCGGCAACGCGTCGAACGCCTTCTTGCCGTTCACCGCGCGCGCCGCCTTGAGGATGAAGGCCTTGGCGCTCTGGCTGATGCGCTCGAAGTCCGCCGCCGCGCCGGCCAGGTCGTCTTGCCCCGCCGCGCCGAGCCAGCGGAGGTGGAGCTGGGTCAGCTCACTCGCGGCGCCGAGCTGGCGCACGGTCGCGAAGGCCCAGGCGTGGTAGTGCGCGAGGCCCTTTTCTTGGAGGCTCGGGAGCTCGGCTTGGAAGCGCGCGCCGAAGCGGCGCACGGGATTGGTGACGGGGCTACGGGCGAGGTGCTTCTTGAGGTTCGCGCGCGCGAGCGTGGCGAGCTCGGCGTTCGAGCGCCGCACCACGCGATCGATGCGCACGAGCTCCGCGAAGAGCGGCATGAACGTGGGGTCGGGCGCGGCCTCGAGACGAAAGAGCTTGGCGAAGTCGTCGCCCTCGACGCTGTAGTACGACGCGTTGTGGAAGTAACCCATGCGGCGCGCTTCCACGTCGATGCTCTCGATGACGATCGTCGTCTTGGTGTGCGTCGTCTTGTAGTCGGTGCCCGAGGTGTCCGGCAGGTAGAACGCGTCGGCCTCGGTGCTGATCAGCTTCCCGTCACCGAGGTGGGTGACCGCGTGCTCGACGAGCGGCCGCCACACGTTGAGCTCTTGCACGTCGACGCCGTAGAGCTCGCGGAGCTCGTCGTGCGGCGGCTTGAAGAACGTGACCTGATCGCCCTCGAAGTCGATGGCCACGGTGAAGCCCATGGCCGCCACCGGATCGAGGCGCAGCGCGTGCAGCACCTCGATCCAGATGTCGATGTAGCAGTTCTTCTCGACCCAGACGCGGTCCTCGGCGTGGAGCGAGTGGCGCTGGTAGGTGGCGGGATCGAGGCCGAGGACGCTGATGCGGCTCATGACGGCAAAGCTCGCGCGGGGTCGCTCAGGAGGCGGACGGCCAGAGGATCTTGCGGACCGAGCTCGGCCACTTGTCGGGCTCGAAGCCGTGCGTCTTGAAGAGCGCCATGACCACGCGCTCGAGGCCGAAGCCGAGGCACGCGGTGTGAGCGGTGGCGCCGTCTTCGGTCTTGATGTCGAACGTGTGGCCGAAGTGCTCCTGGTGGTAGTTGAACGAGCAGCACGCCGTCGGCTTCTCCTCGGAGATGACCGGGACGAGCACCTCGAACTTGAGCTTCTGCTCCTTCTGGCTGACGGCGAGCATCTTGCCGCCGCGGCCGAAGAACGGATCCGACGCGACGTCGGGCTTGGCGGGGAGCTCGAGCGCTTGGAGCATGTCGACGCCGCGCTTGAGCCACATGTCGCGCCACTGGACGACGGTGTCGGGCGTGCCCACGCGCACGAACTCACGCACGCGGAAGGACTGCATGCGCGTCGGCTCGGGCGACGGCTCGTGGCGGTAGACCCAGTTGAGCATCGTGACGAGGCGCCCGTCCTTGGGCACCGTGCCGGTGAAGCTCGGGTAGACCGGGTAGCAGGCCGCCGGGTTGAGCACGACGTCGGTCATGCCTTGGAGATCTTCCCAAGGCTTCCCCTCGTGAACGCGCGCCGAGAGCTCCTTCGCCTGGAGCTCCTTGCCGAAGAAGCTGTAGACGGTGCCGGCGAGCTGCGGGAACGAGTCGAGAAAATCGCTCCGCTCGAGCACGCGCCGATCGATGACCGGCGGGAAGACGAAGTACTCGGCGCCGTCGTTCTTGGCGACCTTGGTGATGAGGTCGTTCATCCGCTCGAGCACGTCCTCGAAGACGGCCCCGCGACCGAACGCGCCCTGCACGCCGACGGGGATGATGAGCCGATGCTTGACCAGACCTTCGTAGAACTTCTGCGCGTCGTATTCGCTCACGGCGGTTCTTCTTTCTTCGCTTCGTGACGTGACTGATTCAGTCGTCCTTGAGGACGAGGAGCATCTGCGCGCTCTTGGCGGTGATGCGCTCGTTGTTGATCATGAGCGCCGCAGACAGCGAGTCGCGGAAGTGGCGACCCACGCTGAACTTGGAGTCGTTTTTGTAGCCAACGACACCGGTGATCTCGAGGGCGCGGTGAACGATCTGCGGGACGATGTCGCTCGTCCCGATCTTCAGGTTGTTCATCTTGAGCGCCCAGCTCATGCCCTGGAGCTCTTCGCGGCCGTTCGGACGCGCCGCCATCTCGTCGAACTCGGCAGCGAGCGTGAGGGCGTTGTTCTTGGCCATCTGCAGCATGACCGAGACCTCAGCGAGGCGCGTGGCCGTCGGAGGCACGGTGCCGGGAGCCTTTCGGGCCGCGGCGCGCACGAACGCGGCCGCGCGAGCGACGGCGTCGGACGCGATGCCGAGCCACACGCCCGACCAGAGGATGTGCGAGTACGGGACCATGCTCTCGGCCGACGAGTCGGCGTACGAGCCAGGGACGATCGCGTCCTCGGGTCCCTCGGACACCACCTTGAAGCCGGGGCTGCACGTGCCGCGCATGCCGAGCGTGTCCCAGGTGGACGTTTGGTTCATCTGGTACTCGCCCTTGCGGAAGAGCACGAGCACCTGATCACTGCTCGGCGCGTCACTCGCGCGGCGGCACGTGGCGAGGAGATCGTCGGCGTGCGCGCCGTACGAGATCGTGGTGGCGTCCTTTTCGAGCTTGTAGCGGCCGTTCACGCGCTCGACGGCGCAGACGCTGCTCCGCGTGTCGCCCCAGGTGCCGACCTCACTCGTGATCGAGGCGATGAGGTTCTGCTTCTCGGGGAGCTCGGAGAGGTACTTCTTGATGAGCGGCGAGCCGAGCCCATGCCGCGCGAGGCACGCCACCTGGATGTGGTGCATCGCGAGGATCATCCCGCTCGAGCCGCAGGCCTCGGCGAGCGCCGAGCACTGCAGCCAGAGTGATTGCATTCCACAACCATCTCCCCCGAGCTCGGTCGGAACGAGCGTGGAGAGGAGCTTGGCCTTCTTGAGGGCGTCGAAGGTCTCGACCGGGAATCGCGACTTTTGGTCGACATCGGCCGCGTGGGCCTGCGTCACCTCTTTCGCGATGGTTCGAACCTTCTGGATGATCTCTTGGTCACGGTCGGAGAGGCGCCGGTTCACGACACGAATGGTACGGGGGTCAAGGCGAGAAACGGAAGGACGTCGTTAGGAATTCGTGAGCGAAGGGCAGCCTCTCCCGCGAGAGCAGGTCTTCCGTACCGGGGGTAGGCACGCTGCGCGCACGCGCGGTAGATTCGGCTCATGCACCTCGCGCTCGCGCGGCTCGCGCACCTCCGCCCGTTCGCGGACGTGACGCTGTCGTTTCTGAGCGGAGAGTCGACTCGCCGCACCACGGTCGTGTTCGGAGGCGACCGGACAGGCAAGACGACCCTCCTCGCGGCCATCGCGACGACGCGGCCGGGCTTCGCGGTTCCGCCGCCGCCCGGGCGGCGCGAGGGCGAGCTCCCACCGTGGGTGATGTGCGACTGGCACCTCGGCGAAGACGACCCCGAGAGGCCGCACGTTCTCCGCGTGATGAGCCCGAGCGCCACGCTCGAGGACGAGAGCGTCGAGCAGGCCGCGTTCCGCCGCAAAGAGCAGGCGCTCTTCGATCGACGCGCGCAGGAGCAGGGCGGGTTCTCGCTCGTCCTCGTCTCGGGAGCGCGCTGGTTCTCGCGCGCGCCGAACATGCTGAGTCAGCCCGACCGCACCGTCGGGCGCTACGACATGCGCGCGGCGCCTCCGCTCGACGACGCGACGCGCGCCGATCTGACCCGCGAGACCAAGCAGATCCTCTCTTACGCGACGATCGGCTCGGCGATCGAGCACCGGGCGCGCACGCGATCGGCGCAGGCCGGTGAGGCCGCCACCGGCATCGATGCGGTCTCGCGTCTCGGCGCGTTCTCGTCGGCGCTCGAGGCGACGCTCGCGATCCTGCTCGAGCCGTTCCAGCACACGTGGGAGGGCGTGCGCGCCGACTCGCTCGAGCCGATTTTCCGCGACGACGCGGGCGCGGCCATCCCGTTCGAGGAGCTTCCGCGCGGCGCGAGGCACCTCGTGTCGATCGGCGCGCTCGCGGTGCGCGCCCTCGCCGCCCATTGCCCGGAGGGTCGTTCGCCGCGCGACCGCGAGGGCGTCGTCCTCGTGGACGACGTCGAGGCGGGCCAAGACGCGCCCGTGCAGCGCATTCTTCCGCAGCTTCTCGCGCGGGCGTTACCGGCGGTGCAGTGGATCTTGGCGACGAGCTCGCCGCTGGTGACCACGGGCTGCGCCCCCGGCGAGACCATCGTTCTCCGTCGCGGAGAGCGCCTCGTCGAGGTCCACGAAGGCGACCAAGCCCTCATTCATTGAGGAGCCGAGCCGCCGCCGCTGTACGGACTTTCAGTCCCGAGCGGAGCTTGCCACCGCGAGGCACGCCGACTAGCTTCCCGTCCCCCCACAAGGAGTGCCCGTATGGCCCGCGTCACCGTCGAAGACTGCCTCGAGCGTGAAGAGAACCGCTTCGCCCTGGTCGTGCTCGCCTCGCAGCGTTGCCGCCAGCTCATGAAGGGCTCGTCGCCGCTCGTCCCGTCGAAGAACAAGGCGGCCGTCACGGCGCTCCGCGAGATCGCGGCCGGCAAGGTGCACTACGACCGCGCGAGCCACGACGCCGTGTCCGAGTGGATCGAGCGTCAGGCCAAGCTCGCCGCCGCCGGTTGACCGAGGCCCCCGGCCGCGTGCGCGCCCGGAAGAAGCCTGAGCCCCTGCCTCTCGTCATCGCGCGCATGCGCGGTGACGTGATTGATCGCGAGCTCGAGGTCGGCTCGAGCGCGCACTACGACGACCCCGCCTACTACGGCTCGACTTATCGAGCGCGCGTGGCCGACGTCTCGTACTACGTCGACCTCGCGCAGAAGGTCGGCGGCCCCGTGCTCGAGCTCGGCGTCGGCAACGGCCGCATCGCCCTCCCGCTGGCGCGCCACGGCATCGACGTCGTGGGCATCGACGCTTCCCAACCGATGCTCGACGACCTCCGGCGCCGACTGGTTGCCGAGCCGCCCGAGGTGCGGTCGCGCATCACGCTCATCCAGGGCGACATGCGGAAGAAGCGCATCCGGCGACGCTTTCCGCTCGTCGTGTGCGCGTTCAACACCGCGCTCCACCTCTACACGCGCGCCGACATCGAGGGTTTCTTCGCGTGCGTGCGCGCGCACCTCGCGCCGGGCGGGCGCTTCGTGCTCGACGTCTCCACGCCCCAGCCCATCGATCTCGCGCGCGATCCCGAGCGTTGGCACGGTGCGCCGCCGTTCCGCCATCCCGCCGCCGGACGCGTCAAATACCAAGAGCGCTTCGAGTACGAGTCCGTGCGGCAGGTGCTCTTCGTCACGATGCGCTTCATGCCGCAAGACGGAAGCCCGGAGTGGATGACTCCCCTGGCGCACCGGCAGTTCTTCCCCGCCGAGCTCGAGGCGCTCCTTCACTACAACGGGCTCGATGCGTTCGACGTGCACGGCGATTACGCAGGCGGTCCGCTCACGGCGGAGAGCGACGTGATGATCTGGCATGCGCGAAAGGCGCGACGCGCATGAGCGACGCCGCGGCCATCGCCAGCGCCCTCGCTGCCGTCCGGACGCGCATCGACGATGCCGCGCGCGCCGCCGGGCGCGATCCCGCGACCGTGAAGCTCCTGGCGGTCTCGAAGACGCATCCGCCGGAGGCCGTCCGCGCCGCCTACGACGCCGGCCAGCGCGCTTTCGGGGAGAACTACGCGCAGGAGCTCGCCGAGAAGGCCGAGGCGCTCCGCGATCTCGCCGACATCGAGTGGCACTTCATCGGTCACCTCCAGAGCAACAAGGCCAAGCTGGTGGCGCCGATCGCGTGCACCATACACACGATCGACGCAGCCCACCTCGCGCGCGAGGTCGCGCGGCGCGCCGAGCGCGCCAGCCGCACCGTCGACGCCCTCGTGGAGGTGAGCGTCGCCGGCGAAGCCCAGAAGAGCGGTGTTCCACCGCAGGATCTCGAGGAGGTGCTCGGCGCCGTCGAGGCCGAGCCGCGGCTCCGGCTTCGTGGCCTCATGACGATGCCGCCCTTCGGTGACCTCGCGGTGGCCAAGCAAGTCTTCGAATCGCTCGTCTCGATCCGCAACCTACACGGCGGGGCGGCGCGCCTGCCCGAGCTCTCGATGGGCATGTCGGCCGACCTCGAGGTGGCCATCGCTGCGGGCGCGACCATCGTGCGCGTCGGCACGGCAATCTTCGGCGAGCGGGAGTGATCCGCCCGCGCCGGTGATCACCGGCGGAAGCGCTCGGTGATTCGCGCGAGCCGCGCGACCAAGCTCGGACGCTCCGGGCGAGCCTCGGGCACGGTGTCGATCACGGCCTCGATCTCCGAGAGCTGCGCGTCGTTCGGCGCCACGGCGCGCAAGCGCTCGACGACCCGGCGCGCTTCAGTGACTTGCCCCGCGAACGCGAGCGCTCGCGCGAGGACGAGCAACACCTCACGCGCCGGCCCGGCGAGCTCGAGCGCCCGCTCGGCGTGCGCCACGGCGTCGACGGGCCGATCGAGCTCGACGGCGAGGGTCGCGAGCTCGAGATGAGCTTCGAGGCAACCAGGAGCGAGCGTGATGGTGTCTTCGAACGCCTTGAACGCGGCCTCACGCTCACCCGCGCGTCGCGCGGCGAGGCCGAGCGCGAGCCGCGGAAGCCACGTCGCGTGGGTGGCGGCGAGCGCACGGGCGCGCGCGAGGACGAGCGGTAGATCGCGCGGCTCGCACGTCATCGCCTCGCGCACCACGGCGTCGATCGCCGCCGCCGCCGCAGGCTCGTCGATGGCAAAGCGCGCGCGACTCGCCTCGGCGGCGAGTGAGGTATCGGCGGCGACGGCTTCGACGTGCGTGAAACGGCGGCGGGCCTCGTCCGGCTGACCCAGCGCGAGCCAAGCGTGCGCGGTGGCGAGGAGCGTCCACGCGTCCTGCGACGTGTGCGCGAGCAAGCGATCGCCGATCTTGGCAATCCGCGCCGCGCGGGCGAGGCCCTCTGGCTCGGCGGCGAGCGCGAGGACGATCGCGCGGCGCAACACCTCGGGGTGTCCGTCTTGGGCCGAGAGCACCCGATCGACGAGCCGCTGCGCGAGCACCGAGTCTTCGTCGCGGAGCGCCATGGCGGCGAGGTTCAAGAAGGCGGGCGGAAAGATGGGCTCGTAGTCGAGCGCCGCGCCCCACGCCGCCCGTGCCGCCGGCGAGTCCGACTGATCGGCCGCGAGCATGCCGCGCTCGGTGAGGAGGATCGGATCGGTGCCCGCGCGCGCGAAGCCGTCGTCCAAGACGGCGCGCGCTCCGGAGAGATCGCCGCGCATGCGTCGCGCTTCCGACGCGAGCGCGAAGAGTCGCGAACGCTTCGGCGCGTGCGTGAGCGCCGCGAGCGCAGCGGCCTCGGCCTCCACCGAAGCGCCGAAGCGGAGCTCGAGCGCGGCGCGCGCCTCGAGGAGCTCGATGCTCGACGGCGCATCGGTCGACGCGCGCGCGAGGGCGCGGTGCCCCGCTTCGGCGAGGCGGCGGTCACCGGTCGCGGCCGTCTCGAGCGCGAGGTGCGCGAGCCGCCCGGCGGGAAAGCGCGCGTCGGGCGAGTCCTCCACGGCGCGGCCCATGTGAATCAGCGCCGCGAGCCGATCGTGAGGCTCGGCGCGCAAGGGATCGTAGAGCGCGGCGCGCTCGGCGTAGAGCACGCTCTCGAGCGGGTCCCACGCGAGCTCGCCGACGCGCGCGCCGAGATCCAGCTCACCGCCCGCCTCGCGCCAAACGCGATCGAAGGTGTCGGCCACGCTCTTCCCTGCATCGCCGGAGCGCACGGTGGTCTCGCCGCTCGCGAGCACTCGGCCGCTCGCCGGCTCGAAGGCCACGATCTCGAGCGCGCCCGACGCGCCCTCGGGCGGCTCGAACGCGCCCGTCAAGACGATGTGCACACCGGGCGGCGCGTCGCCGCGCGCTTCGAGCTCGCGCCACGCATTCGGGCTCAAATACGCTTCGACGGGCACGGCCTTGGGCGCTTCGGTGGCGGGCTCCTCACCCGGGCTCTTGGCGCCACGCGAGAGGAGCTGCGCCAGCGCTACGTTCTCGCCCTCGGCGCGCGCGAAGTGGTGCACGAGGGCGGCGAGCCCGAGGCCGAGGCCGCGCTTGTCTTCCGGTACGCCGAACGGAACGACGACCGCGCGCGGACCTTGCGGCGGCGCACCTTGGTCGGCAGACGTTCGCTCACTCATCTTCACTCCGCGACGATACCGCGCGGATTGAACGAGATGCGCGCGCGCACGGTCGCCGATCCGTTGACCGGCGGCGGGAACGTCAGGCGTCCGACGACGTCGCTCGCGCAGCGGAGGAGCTCCTGGTTGCCGCTCCAGGGCTCGATGTTCTGCTGCACGACCTTGCCCTTGTCGTCGACCTCGATGACGAACGTGCCCCATCCCTCTTGCGAGCGCACCGCGCGGCGCTCGCGCTTCTCGCACTCGTGCAAGCCGGGGCGTGCCGCCTCGAGCGCGACGGCCGCGGAGGCGGCGTATTCGTCGTTGGGCCCGGGCGCATGGCGCACGATGCCGGAGCGCGGCGCGAAGACGGCCGGCAAAATGATGGTGGCGCTGCCTTCGCGCGGGGGCTCGAAGCGCAGGCGCTTGCCGACGTCGCGCATGCACGACACGACCTCGCGCCCGAGCTCGCATGCGCCGTAGCTCTCGACGTCGGCTACGCGACCGTCGGCAGCGACGCGCACCACGATCGCGGCGTGGCCGTTCTGCGTCGCGTCGTGGAGTAGGCCGCGGCGATAGCAGGTTCGAAAGGGTTGGAGCGTGTCGCGGATCGCCTTCTCGGTGGGCGTCGGCGCATTCGACGGCTCACCGTCGTGCTGTGCGATCGCGATCTCCCGCTCCGCGGCGATGCCCGGCGGTGCTCCCGCATCCGAGGCCGCGCTCGCGCTCGGCGCAGGCGTGGCGGGCGCCGTCCAGGCAGGAATCTTGGGGATCCAACCTTGCGTGACGCCGCCCGAAGGTGGGCACGTGGCGAAGCGATCGACGCCGTCGGCGTGGATCTCGAGCTGGGGTAGCTCGACGTCGATGTTCTTGGGCGGACGGACGAACGTCTCGCCGTTCTTTCCGCCCTGAGTGCTCCCGCAGCCCGCGACGAGCGCGGCGGAGAGGGCAACGCACGGGAGCGTTGCGCGGAGGGTGGAGCGGGCGGAGAGCGTCATCGCGGGCACATCATAGGTTGCGCGCCGGCCCGAGGGCACTCATCTTGGCGGGGTGAAATCGCGGGCGAGACCGGGAGCGGGAGGCGGGGCGGCAGGCGAGACGCTCTTCGCAGCAGCCGCGCGATCGCAGCCCGGGGCGCGCGAGTCGGTGCCGCTCGCGGAGCGCATGCGGCCGCGCAGCCTCGGCGAGATGATGGGTCAGGCCCACCTCGTGGGTGAGGGCAAGCTGCTCGCGCGGGCCATCGCTCGCGATCGGGTGCCATCGATGATCCTTTGGGGCCCCCCCGGCGTGGGAAAGACCACGCTCGGACGTGTAGTGGCCGAGAGCACCAAAGCCCATTTCGTTCCTTTCAGCGCCGTGCTCGGGAGCGTGGCCGAGGTTCGGGAGATCGTCGCCGCCGCTCGGGAGCGGCTGGATTATCGCGGCGAGCGCACCATCGTCTTCGTCGACGAGATCCATCGCTTCAACAAGTCGCAGCAGGACGCTTTCCTTCCCCACGTCGAGGCCGGGACCATCACGCTGATCGGCGCGACCACGGAGAATCCGTCCTTCGCGGTCAACGCCGCGCTCCTCTCGCGCTGCAAGGTCTTCCGTCTGGAGGCGCTCGGCGAAGAAGCGCTCACCGCGCTCCTCGCGCGCGCTCTCTCCGATCCGTCGCGCGGGCTCGGCGCGACGGGCGTCACCGCCGAGCCCGACGCGCTACGCGCGCTGGCCCGTCTCTCCCGTGGCGACGCCCGCCGCGCGCTCACGGCGCTCGAGGTCGCGGTCGAGCACGCGGCGGCGCGCGATCAAAAGGAGCTCACCGTCGAGCTCCTCGCGCAGGACCGCGATCACGATCCCCTCCTTTACGACAAGGCCGGCGAGGAGCACTACAACGTGGTCAGCGCCTTCATCAAGTCGATGCGCGGCTCCGATCCGGACGCCGCCGTCTACTGGATGATGCGCATGCTCGACGCGGGCGACGATCCGCTCTTCGTCTTGCGCCGGATGATCATCTTCGCCAGCGAAGACGTCGGCAACGCCGACCCGCGCGCGCTCCTCGTCGCCATGAACGCCGACGCCGCGTTTCGAAGGCTCGGAATGCCCGAAGGCTTGTATCCGCTCGCCCAGGCCGCGACGTACCTCGCCGCCGCGCCCAAGTCGAACGCCGCCAACGTGGCCTGGCACCGAGCGCGGGCCCTCATCGAGCAGCACGGCGCTCTCCCGGTTCCGATGAAGCTCCGCAACGCCGTCACGTCGCTCATGAAGCGCGAGGGCTACGGCGAAGGCTACCGCTACGCGCACGACTACGAGGACGCGGCACCGCCCGGCGAGACGTACCTCCCCGACGCGATCGTGAACGAGGTCCTCTACGAGCCCACCGACCGCGGCGAAGAGGCCCGCATCAAGGCTCGACTCGAGGCGATCCGGAAACGGTAGCGCGCGGATCGCTTCGCTCGGTGGCGCTCAGTAGACGCAGTGCGACCCGTCCCAATGTTGCTGCGGGTCACCGCAGACCACCTCGACGGTCTTCCGGAACGTGGGGCTGGCGACGCCCGATCCGTTCAGCCCCGAGTAGCACGTCGCGCTGAAGACGTGGGTCCCCACGCCCGTGACACCCGTCACGGTCTTGGACACGATGTTGTCGGTCGCGGCGACGTAGACGGTCCCGTTTTCGTCGGTTACGACGCAGCTCTTCGCGTTGGACGAGGAGAGGGTGTACGTCACGTTCCAACCGAAGAAGATGGTGCCGCCCGGATCGACGGTGAGCGAGGCCGAAGGCGTCGGTGGGTCGATCGGGACGTCGATCGACTTCTGCGCCGTCCCGGCTGCGTTGGAGCACGTCAGCGTGTAGTGCGCGATCAGGTTCGCGTTCGCCCGCACCGGAGCCAAGGCTTCGTCACCGCGAGGGGTGAACGGGACGGTGATGTTGAACACCGTGAGGTTCCCGTAGGACTCCGAGAGCGCGCAGTACTGTGTTCCGGTCACGTACCAGTAGAGCGAAGGCACGGTCCCCACGGCCAGATTCCCGCCGTCGTTGCGAAACGCTTCGATCGAGGGACGTTGGAGCGCGGGGGGACCGCCCGCGTCGCGCGGCGGGGGCGGCGGCGGCGTTCCCGCATCGTTCGTCACCGGCGGGGGTGCACCGGCGTCCATCGTGGGAGGCGGTGGCGGCGGCGCGCCCGCGTCCGTCAGAACGGGCGGCGGCGCGCCCCCATCGGTGGGCACCGTGAGGGGCGGAGGAGTGCCGCCGGCGGTGGACGGTGATTGCGCCGGCGCCGTGGACGAAGCGGGCGAAGTGGGCGCGGCGGGAGACGACGTTCCGCTCCCGCCTCCGACCACGCCGTGCTTGTCCGCCCCCGTCGGCTCAGGGACGCTCGAGCACGCGGTCGCGAACGTGAGCGCGCCTCCCATCATGATGCACGCCGCAGAGCCCCATCCAAGTCTTCCAATCTTCATCGTGAACCACCTGCTGCAGCACTCGTGCCGCGCGGCGCGCGAGCGATCTCGCGAATTCGTGGACTGGAGACGTCGGCACGGCGCACGCGGCACGAGGCTCTCGGCAGGCTCTTGCCGCGCACAGGACCGGCGCCGGCAACAGTCGCCCCAAGGGCGGTACCCTTCGCGCGCACCTGGCGCCGTCGGACATGTTTCGCCGTCCATTTGTGCGGCGCACAAATCTGGCTGACTAGGCCAATGGCCGGTGCTAGGGTCCGCGTTGCTGCAGCGCAGCACCAGCCACCAGAAGTGAGGCGAGCGATGTCGGGCAACTACGTAGCGATCAAGAGCACGGGCTTCTACCTCCCCGAAATCGAGATGAAGAACGAGGCGCTCCACGCGCGCTTCGCCGCGGAGAACCCCGACTTCGTTCCCAAGATGGAAGGGTCGACGGGGATCAAGACGCGCTTCTACGCGCCGAACGATTGGGCCACGAGCGACCTCGCGGTGCGCGCGGCCAAGCAGGCGATGGAGCGCGGCGGCGTCACGGCCGAAGACATCGACCTCATCATCGTCGGCACCGACTCGCCCGACTACATCACGCCGGCCACCTCGGTCGTCGTGCAGAACAAGCTCGGCGCCAAGAAGGCGGGCACCTTCGACGTCGGCTGCGCGTGCGCGTCGTTCCCCACCGCCCTTTCGGCGGCAAACGGCATCATGGCGACCAACCCGTGGATGAAGAACGTCCTCGTGATCGGCGCGTACATGATGCACAAGCTCGCCGACCCCACCGACACGGCGATCTTCTTCTACGGTGACGGCGCCGGCGCCGCGCTCCTCCAGCGCTCCAGCGAGCCCGGGCTCATGTCGGCCTCGTTCCGCGCCGACGGCTCGTTCGCCAAGATGTGGGGCATCATGGCCGGGGGCACCGTCGAGCCGGCGAACGTCGATGCGATCAACGCCGGCCGCACCCACGTGCGCATGACCGAGAAGTACCCGCCGGAGGTCAACGACGAGGGCTGGCCGGCCGTGACGCGAATGATTGCAGAGCGCAATCAATTCAACCTGCGCGACGTCGACCTCTTCGTCTTCACCCAGGTGCGCAAGCGCACCATCGAGAAGGTGATGACCAAGCTCGAGGTCCCGGTCGAGAAGGCGCACATGATCATGGACAAGTGGGGCTACACCGGCTCCGCGTGCATCCCGATGGCGCTCCACGACGCGGTCGTCACCGGTAAGGCCAAGCCCGGTCAGCTCGTGGTCCTCGTGGGCTCGGGCGTCGGCTACAACCAGGCCGGCATCGCGCTCCGCCTCACGGACGCGCTGGTTCGCTGACGTCGGCACGGAGCGAGGCGACGAGCCGGCGCGAGCGGACGAGACCTCCCGCGCACGGCTCGAGGCCGAGCCCGTCGAGCGCCTCCAAGACGGCCGTCCACGTGAGCGCAGCGAGCGGTCGCCGCGTGCGCGTGTAGCTGCACCACGCCACCGTTCGGTCCGCAGCGATCGAGACGAAGCGCTCGCTCTTCGCGCAGCCAGCGAGGCACGACATCGACTGGAAGCGCGGCCCCGCCACGCTCGCGACCTCCTCGGGCGTGGGCGTCTCGAGCCCGCCCGCATCCCGCATCGGCAAGAGGACGAGGCGGTCGTTTTCGATCCCAGCGCTTCGGAGCGAGCTCACGGCGGCGCGCGCCTCCGCGAGCCGAGAACGCCGAACGAGGAGGTTCACGCCCGAGCGCACGCCCGCGTCCGCGAGCGCCGCCACTTGGCGACCGACCCGCGTGACCTCGCGGGGGTTCTCGGGGGCGTGGATCGATACGTGTACTTTCTCTGGTTTCGCGGCGAGGAGTCGCGCAAGGACGCGTTCGTCCTCGAGCGGCAGGCCGTTCGTCGTCATGGACCGAAAGAGGGTGCCGCGCGTCCGCGCGAGCACGCCGAAAATCGCCGGCCATTCGAGCGGCTCTCCGCCGCCGAACGAGATCGCGCGCACGCCGGACCGCGCGGCGTCCTCCGCGAGCGCGACGACGTCGCCTTCCGACCACGCGCCGTCGTCCTCGGGCGACGAGCCGTTGTAGCAAAACGCGCAGCCCTTCGAGCAGCGACGGGTGGGCTCGAGGCTCACGCGATCGACGACGACGCTCATCGCCGCAGCACCCGAAGCACGATGACCACGATGAGCCCGAGACCGATGCTCACGAGGATGCGCTTCGTGCGCGCTCGAGCACGCGCACTCGCCGCAATTCGAGCCTCGAGCGCCGAGCGCTCGGCGGCGTCGTACGCGTCGCGCTCCGGCGTACCTTCGGGAGGGATGCGCAGCGGCCCATCGCTCCACTTGTCGACCTCGTCGTCGGTGAAGTGATCGGCGAGCTGGACCACCGGCTGCTCGGCGAAGCGAACCGGGATCCGAACGCGGCCGAGCTCCGGCCGCACTTCGACCGGGAAGTCCTCGAGACCGAGCGGAGTCTCCGTCGTCACCTCGCGTGCGTAGGACCCTTGGCCCGCGACGGCGTCGGCCTCGAACGCGTGCGCATACACGAAGAGATCGGCCTCCCCGTCGTCTTCGCCGAGATCGCGCAGCGAGACCTCGTCCCACAAACGGACGACGTCCGCGTCCGCTGCCAGCGCGTCGCGTTCGGGACGCGTGAGCGCGCGCACCGTGACGACGATGCGCGGCGCGCGCGAACGGAGCACACGAAGCCCTTCCGCGCCGAATCTCGCTTCCACCGGCGCCGGATCGCCGTCTCGATAGGCTGCGCCCGCGTCTCGCACCACGAAGAGCACCCGGAGCTTGGCGTCGGTCGCCGGGTGAAAGGGCGACTCGGGACCCCAATCGCTCGCGGGTCGCTTCGCGAGCGCGCGCGCGGCCAGCACCGATTCGACGAGAAAGGGATCGAATTCGTCCGTCTCGAGGCTCGGCGCTTCCTTGGGGACCGCGCCATCCTCACCGGTGTCGAAGCGCGCAACGCGACCGTCCGCGTCGACCGCGAACCACGACGTGTCCATCGAGTGCGCGGCGCCGTAGTCGGCTCCCGCCCAGTCCCCCTCGGCGCTCATGCGCGACCGCGATCAGGAGAGCGTGGTCACGAGCTGCTCCAGCTCGGAGAGGGCATGCGAATCGCCCTTCTTCTTGGCCTGCGCGATCCCTTCGTCGGCCCACGCGCGCGCGTTCGCGGCGTCGCCGCGCGCCTGAAAGAGCTGCGCCGCCATCAAGTACATGGGCACGTAGTCGGCCGACTTCGCGCGGAGCGCCTCGAACGTGCGTACGGCGTCGTCGAACCGCTCGAGGTTTCGGTATTCGAGCGCGAGGCCGTACCAGGCGAACGGATCGTTCGAGCCTTCTTGGGTGATCTTCTCGAGGAAGGCGAGTCGCTTCGACATGGTCAGCTCCGCTCCACGATGCCGATGAACGGCAGGTTGCGGTAGCGCTCAGCGAAGTCGAGGCCGTAGCCCACGACGAACTTGTCCTCGATCGTGAAGCCCAAGTAGTCGACCTGCACTTCGACCTTGGCGCGCGCCGGCTTGTGGAGGAGCGCGCAGACGCGCACGCTCCGCGGGTTGCGCGTGCGAAAGAGATCGACGAGGTGCGCGATGGTGAGCCCGGTGTCGACGATGTCCTCGACCACGAGGACGTCTTCGCCGGAGATGGGCCGCGAGAGATCTTGTGTAATCTGCACGACACCGCTCGACTCGGTGCCCTCGCCGTAGGAGCGCGTCCCGAGGAAGTCGATGCGCACGTTGGGCAGATCGATCGCCCGCGCGAGGTCGGCGGCGAAGACGAAGCTCCCCTTGAGCACGCACACCAAGACGAGGGACCGATCTTGATAGGCGGCGGTGATCTCTCGGCCGAGCTCGCGCACGCGGGCAGCGATGGTGTCGGCGGAGAGCATGGTGACGATGCGCTCGGACATGGGCCGGGATGCTGCTACTCCCTGCCCCCGCTGTAAAGGACGGCGGCCCGCCCCGAGGCGGCGACCACTCGAATCGCCACCCCGTCGGTCGTGACCGAGATCGCGCCCTCGCGGTCCGTGCGGAGCACCTCGACGCCGGCGGCCGCCAGCGTGGCCAACGTCTCGGCGCGCGGATGGCCGAAGCGGTTTCGCGCGCCGACCGACACGATCGCGACCCTCGGCGAGACCGCGGCGACGAACCCCGGCGACGACGACGTCGCGCTCCCGTGATGCCCGATCTTGAGGACGTCGGCCCGGAGCGAGGCATGGGTCGCCGCCGCCATGACCCGCGCTTCGGCCTCGCGCTCGGCGTCGCCCACGAACAAGAACGAACGCTCACCGTGACGGATCCGGAGGACGAAGGAGTTGTCGTTCGGGCCGCGATCCGGATCGACCCCCGGGCACGGCGCGAGCACTTCGACGACCGCGCCGCCGAGCGCATGCGGCCCGCAGAGATCGTCGGGCCCACGCAGCCGCGCCCCGCGCGCGAGCACCGCATCGCGCGCCGCGAGCGCCCCGCGCGCGCCCTCGAGCGCCGACTGCCCGGTGTCCCACAGCTCGCCGACGCGGACTGCGGCCGTCCCAGTCGCGAAGCCTCCGTAGTGGTCCGGGTGCGGATGACTGAGGACCACGACGTCGACGACGTTCCGGCGGCGCGCGCGAAGGATCGGCGCGATGGCGCGCGCCCCCACGTCGACGGGGCTCCCGACGAGGCCGCCCGCGTCGATCATCATGAGCGAGCCATCGGGGAGATCGATCAAGTGCGCGTCTCCTTGGCCGACGTCGAGGGTGGTCACGCGAAGAACGCCGCGCGGCGCGCCGGCGTGACGTGCCGCGAGCTCGCCCGCGACGATCACGCTCACCGACACAATGAGGATCACCATCGCGCGACGCTTGCGGACACCCACGACCACCGCGACGATGGCGCAACCCGCGGCGACGAGCTGACTCGGCGTGGGCGGCGGGAGCGGGAGTGAAGTCCACGGCGCCGACGCCACCGCGCGCGCCACCGCTCGCACCGCGAGGAGCGCGCCGCTAGCGGCCATGGCGCAGCCTCGTTCCAAGGGCGGCGCGAAGCCGAGCAATGCGTGCAACATACACAATGGCAGCGCGGCGACCTCGCCGAGCGGCACCGCGATCAGGTTGGCGAACAGGCCGCCGAGCGGCACGCTGGGCCCGAGCCCGAGCACGAGCGGCGCGCACGCGATCGACGCGGCGAGCGAAGCTCCCACGGCGCGCACGGCGGCGGCGAGCCACGCTGGTCCGCTGGATTCGGCGGTGAGCGCGCGCGCGATGTGCGGCCCGAGCCCCATCAGACCGGCGGTGGCCGCGAGCGAGAGCGCGAACGAGACGTCGAACACCGAGAGCGGCGTGACGAGCGCCGCCACCAGCGTCGAGAGCCCGAGAGCGCGCGACGCACGAGACGCGCGGCCCGCCGCCCGCGCGAGGAGGCCCACCGAGAGCATGAACGCAGCGCGCACGGCGGAGCCACTCCCGCCGGCGAAGTCGGCGTAGAGCCACGTCACGCCGATGGCGACCGCCGCCGCGACGCGGGCGACGTCCAGCCGCGCGGCGAGCGTGGTCACGCGCCGGAGGGCGAGGGCGAGCGCTCGCTCGAACGAGACCACGACGAGCACGAGGTGCATTCCGGAGACCGCGAGGAGGTGCGAGAGCCCGCTCGTGCGGAAGGCGTCGTCGTCCTCGGGCGCGAGATCCGACTCACCGAGCACGAGCGCACGCGCCATCGGCGCGGCCAGCGGAGGGAACGTCGCGTCGATGCGCCCTCGCACGTGCGCGCGAGCGTGATCCACCAGCGCGCCCACCGACCAGCCTCGCCCCACACGTTCCACGACCAGCGCACCGCCCGAGCGCGCGACGCGCGTGCGCGCGAGACGGACCCACGGATCCGCGAGCTCTTCGTTCCAGAAAAGGTCTGGCGGCGAGAGGTCGGCCACTCCAGCCACCTGATCGCCCCGCGCGAGCACTTCGTCCGTGGTGACGGTGAGCGCGACGCGCGCACCAGCGGCCGCGTGGATCTCGCGCCCGTCGCACGTGAGCCCTCGCAGGTCGACGACGAGTCGATCGGCGCGGCCGCGCCGCACGGGCGACGCGGAGACCTCGCCGTCGAACCCGCACCGGGCGACGCGCGGAAGCACCCCGAGCCGAGCCATTTGCGCGTGAGCGTCCGCGACCGCATTCCTCGTCCGCACGGCGTTGAGCGCGAGGAGCGAGACAGCCACGACGAGCGACTTCTTTCGCGTCCGCCGGTGCAGCAATGCCCAGAGAAGCCACACCATCGCCGCTCCGCCTACCGTCAGCGCAACCGGCGCCGACGCGACGGTCGCCCCGAGAAGCGCCGCTCCGCCCAAGAGAAGGGTCAGGTCCACGGAGCGATGCGCCCCGCACGTCACGTGCCACGGTCGAGGTGGCGACTACAGCCGGTTTCCCATCGGCCGGGGTGTCGCGCGACGGTTTCGACCTGTCCCCGGACAGCGCGACCGACCGGAGCGAACGGTCAGTGCGCATCCAGAGCACATGCAATTTGCACACGTGTACCTTGACGGGGCGCGGACGGGCCGGGCACCTTGAGAGAGGCGGATGTTGGAGCGTGTGCTGATCGTCGACGATGACCAGGCCGTTCGCGCCTCGCTCCGCCGATACCTGCAGCGTCACGGATTCGAGGTCGACGAGGCCGATTCCTGTCGCAGCGCGGAGGACCATTTTCGCGCCTTCGCGCCGCGCGTCGCGCTGATCGACTACCGCCTCCCGGACGGCGAAGCGATCGCGCTCCTCCCCCGCCTCCGTCACATCGATCCGGCGTGCACGCTCTTCGTGCTCACGGGGCACGGCTCGATCGATCTCGCCGTGCGCGCCGTCCGCGAAGGCGCCGCGGAGTTCCTCACCAAGCCGATCGACATGCCGGCGCTCCTGAAGGCCGTCCAGATCGGCGTCCGCGCCTCGCGCGCCGGGCTGGCGCGGTCGCACTTGGTCGAGCCGTTCTTCGGTGAGAGCGACCCGATCAAGAAGCTGCGCGCCGAGGTCGAGCGCCTGCGCGCCACCACCGACGCGGCGCTCTTCGTGGGCGAGGCGGGCAGCGGTCGAGCGACGATGGCGCGATGGATCCACGCGACGAGCGTGCGTGGTGGCTCGACCTTCGTGGAGTTGTCGGCCGCCGCGCCCAACGCGGCGCGTGAGCTCTTCGGGCAGGAAACGGCGACCGGCGACGTTCGACCCGGCGTGCTCGAGGCTGCCGACCACGGCACCGTATTCATCACCGACCTCGGCGAGGCCGACCCTACCCTCGTGCGCCGTCTGCTGGGCTTCATCGGGACCGGACGCTTTCGGCCCGTTGGATCGGACACCATCGAGCGCACCGTCGACGCGCGCGTCTTCGCGGCGTCGACGACGTCCCTCGGTGCGTCCGCGAGCGAGGCGGTCATCGACACCACGATCCGGGACTACTTTCACGCGCGCACCGTCACGGTCCCGCCGCTCCGTGACCGTCCCGACGACATCGTCCCGCTCGCGCGGCACTTGCTGGCGCTTTTGGCGACGCGACACGGACGGAGCCGCCTCGAGCTCTCGCTCGACGCCGAAGAAGCGCTCACCCAGTTCGCGTGGCCGGGGAACGTCGGGGAGCTGCAGAACGTCTTGGAGAGCGCGCTCCTGCTCGCATCGAGCCATCGACTCTCCGCGTTGGATCTTCGCCTCGATCGGCGGAGCGCCGAGCCAGTCACGCTCCTCGAAGTCGAGCGTCGCGCCATCGAAGATGCGCTGCGCAGCGAGGGCGGGCGCGTCGAGGTTGCGGCAAAAAGACTAGGGATTCCGCGAAGTACGCTTTATCACAAGCTCAAGATCATGGGCCTCGCCAAGCGCGAGCCCAAGAGCTGATCGCGGCCGAGCCCCCGCGCCGCGGCCGCCGACACGCTCGCGGGAGACCGGCCGCGCGCGGAATGCCTTGCGGGCTGCGCGGAGCTTCGCTAGTTTCCGCGCCCCTTAAGAGGATCCCACGCCATGGCCGACTCGAAGTTCGCTCAGCTGCTCGCCGCCAAGAAGATCGACCCCCGCCGCCTCATCGCCGCCTCCCACAAGCTGGAGACGCTGAAGCCCGAGGATCGCGCGATCAAGCACGCCAAGCGCAAGGGCAAGGGCAGCGAGGACGCCAGCGCTCCCAAGGAGACGCGCAAGCCGCGCTCGGGTCGTCCGGTCACGCAGCGCGCGATGGACGCGGCCATGAAGGGCGGCACCGTCTCGGGCCCGACCAAGAACCGCATCCTCCGCGCCCTCAACGCCGTCCTTGCCCAGAAGAAGCAAGAGCCGGTCGACCTCCGCGCGATCTTCTGATCCGCGGGGCCCCGCCCCACGTAAACCCGTGAGCCGACCGCGCGTCGGCGAGGCAGGACGGTGCTACGCCCTCCTCCCGAGGTCGACGATGTGGGGACATGAACGAAGCGGACCCCCAAAACTCCGCGCCGTTTCGCCACAAATTGGGCCAATTTTCTCCCCGCGTGCAGGGTGGGCTGCATGCTGCTGGTCGCGCTCGCCGTGGGGATTGGCCTCTTCGTGGTCGACGTCCGAGACTTCGCGAACCGAAAGAGGACGCACTAACCGCCGGGAAACGCGGGCGAAACCCGGCACCGCTTCGGGCGGCGTGAACGCTGGCGTTGCGTGCCGCACCGAACCTCTTCTGTGGGTGCGGCGCTCGCCAGATTTCCCGAGCTCGGACTCATCGGAGCCCTCCCGATGAGCGATCGCGAGCGCCTGCGCGCCGTTCCGGACCTCGTCGCCAAGCGACCGCTCCCGGTCGACGACGCGACGGTCGCTCGTGCCGCCGCCGGTGATGCGGCCGCGTTTCGCGCGGTCTACGAGCGCCACCGCGTCGACGTGGCGCGACTCGCCTTTCGCATGCTCGGGCGGCGGAGCGACATCGACGACGTCGTGCAAGAGGTCTTCGTGCAAGTGCACCGAAGCCTCCGCGACTTCCGCGGGCAATCCAAGTTCACCACCTGGCTTCACCGGGTCACCGTGAACGTCGTCTTGATGCATCGCCGCGCGGCGCGTAGCCGCCCAATGTTCGCCGACGAGGCCCTGCCGGAGAGTCGAGCCGACGCCGCCGTGACGCCGCCCGACGAAGACGCCGATCGTCGCGAGCGCATGCGCGCGTTCGGTCGCGTGCTCGACAAGCTCGCCGACAAGAAGCGCGACGTGTTCGTGCTCCACGAGCTCGAAGGGCACACGCCCGCGGAGATCGCGCGCATCGTGGGCGCGCCCGTGCTCACCGTCCGTACGCGCCTCTTTTATGCCCGCCGCGATCTCGAGAAGTTGATGCGCGAAGAGCCGTCACTCGCCGCGGTGCTCGATCGTTTGGACGCCACGACGGCGTCCACCTCGGAGCTCGACGTCGCCGACGAAGCGACCGAGCTCCGCTCCGGAGAGTCGCATGAGTGAGTCACTTCCCCCGCAGTCCCACCGCTCCGTCGATCGCGTCGTCGAGGAGGCGCGTCGGCACTTCGTGCCCGACACGCACGGCGAGGGACACGATTGGAGCGCCGCGGACGCCGCGCTCTTCGCTCGCATCCGCAACGAAGCACGTGGACGCACGCCGGAGCGCCGGCCCGTCCTCGCGATCGCCACCGGAGTCGCGCTGGCCGCGGCCGCGGCGGCGACGCTCTTCTTCAGGCCCGCGCCGGCGCCCGTTCGCGAAGGCGCGCCGGTGCTCGCGACGACGGCAATGTCCGGTGAAGGGCTGCGCATCATCGGAGCCGACGGCACGACGCGCGGCGCTAGCACGCCCATCCGCCTCGGCGATCGCATCGAGACGGGTCGCGACGCGGCGGGCTTCGTTTCGCTCGACGCGGCCGGCGCCCGCGCGGTGGACTTCCGCATCGAAGGCAGCTCGCAGCTCTCCGTCGCGCTGGCGCGGGCGCCGCTCGGGCTCGCGCTCGAGCGCGGTGCGGTCGAGGCCGACGTCACCAAGGTGAAGAGCGGCGAAGCGTTCGTCGTCGACGTCGGTGGGACGCGGGTCGCCGTGCGCGGCACCCATCTCCGGGTGGCACGCGACGGCGCACACGCCACGGTCGATCTCTCGGAAGGCACGATCGCGATCGGCCCCGTGCCCGCGTCCGGAATGACCGAAGGCGCGCTGGTGAAGGCGCCGGCCCACGTCGAGATCGACCTCGCGCACGGCGGAACCGTCACCGTCGACGCACGCGTCGCGGCGGTGCGGGCGCGTACGTTCGATCACGACGTGCGCGTCACGGCAGCGATCGCCACGGCGGATCAACCGCCGCCGGACGACTCGACCGCGCCTTCGCCGAGCGTGGCGCCGCCCGTTCCGCGGCCGACGACTACCGCGCCGCTCAAGCCGACGACGGCCGCGGATCCGCGCACGCCGAGCACGGTCGTGGGCGACGCCGTGGTCGCGTGCATCGAGAAGCACGTGCCGGCGACGTCACGCCACGTGACGATCACCTCGACCTTGGTGCTCGACATCGACGGAACGTCGGGCGCGGTGAAGATCGCGCGTTTCGAGCCGCCGCTTCCGCCCGAGGTCCAGACCTGCGCGTCGGAGACGATCTACAAGACGCGCTTCTCCGGCCAGACCACGCTCGAGCGCATCGCCATCCGCGCCGAACGCTGAGAGCCTGGCTCGGCGCTCGCCCGCTTCTCGGGGGTATCAGCCGGAGCGCTTGACCCACTCGGTGATCGCGTGGGTCTCGCGGACACCGAACGGCAAGAACTGAATCCCCATCCCGTCGGTGCGCACCCAGCGCACGATGCCCGGCAGCGCGAGCTCGTGCGCGTCGCCCGGAATGCGGAAGCGCAGCGTCACCTCGGCGCCGAACGGCGGCGACTCGCCCGCGAGGACGAACATGCCGCCCAGCGAAATGTCGTGGGCGCGCCCGCGCGAAATCGCTTGGCCGTGCGCAACCTCCACCTCGACGTCGAGGGCAACACGCGGGTTACGACGCAGATCAGTCACGGGAACCTCCGCTCGATTCGAGCCCATGATGTTACCATCGCTCGGTGCTGGGCATCGACTTTGGGGCGAAGCGAGGGACGGGCGGAACGGCTCTCGCCGCGGTTCCTCTGGTCGTCGCGCTGACCTTCGGGGCGCTCATGCTCCCGCGCGCCGCGATCCCCGAGGTGGTCCCCGCCCCGGTCGTCGACGAGCGGGCGCTGGCGGAGGTCGTGAGCGCCGACGTAGGGCGTGCGGCACGCGCGCGGGCGCAAGGCCTCGACAGCGCGGTACGCGAGCTGGGCTCGCTCGTGCGCGAGTTCAACAAGGCCGAAGCCCAAGGCGACGACGCGGCGCGGCTCGGCAGCGCGCGCAGCGCGATCGATCAAGCGCTCGCCCCGCTCGCGACCAAAGACGTCGAGAAGATTCGCGAGCTCCGCGCGGTCCAGCTCGAAGCGTTCCTGGACGAGGTCCGCGCGTTCGAGCGCGGCCCCGCGGGTCGTTCGACCGACGAGCTCGTCGCGCTCGGGGGCGCCTTCGTGGATCGAATGCGCGCCGTCGGGTGGGCGCGCGGTCGACGCGTCTTGCTCGACGAAAGCGAGCGCCGCGTCGCCTACAAGCTCGCGTGGAACGGCATCGCCGGCGTCGACCGGCGCCCCGAGCTGGCGCTCTCGCTCGACGAAACGCGCGTCCTCTACGGCCTCTACTTCCGCTTGCCGCACGCCCCCGAAACGCAGATCCGTGCCTTCGACGCCGCGCGCCGCGGAGCGCGCGACACCGCCGCCTGCGACGCGCTCAGCGCCGGTGAGCACCTCGCCGCGGAGAGCTGGCGGCTCGAGCGCATCCAGCGCTTCGCGGCGATCGATCCCACCTATCCCGCCGCGTACGCCAAGGGCATCGCTCAGTTCCATTTGCGGAAGTTCCTCGCGGCGAGCGACGCGTTCGAGGCGGCGCTCCGCGATCATCCCGATGGTCCCTACGCCACCAAGGCCAAGAACTTCATGCGCGCGTCGCTTGCGGCCGCACGCGAAGAAAGCCTCTGAGCCACCGGCGCCGCCTTCGCGGCGCGATCGGTCGCCGCCCCATCGGTTTTGTCCTCGTCATTTCAAGCATTTCCGCTTGGTCGATGGGCCTCGCGTGCTAGCGCATCCGTGATGCAAAAGCAGGTGGTCGCGGTCGTGCTCTCGACGTTGGTCCTCGT
Organism: Polyangiaceae bacterium; assembly: GCA_044224815.1. Lineage (GTDB taxonomy): Bacteria > Myxococcota_A > Polyangia > Polyangiales > Polyangiaceae > JADJCA01. Next base: position 29,543 of record JBGAJR010000037.1, on the reverse strand, counting down.
GGCGCTCGGGGTCGGCGGCTGCGCCACCGAAGCGCGCGAAGAGGCCCTCGGCAAGCTCGGGCAAGAGAGCGCCCGCATCATCGGCGGTGACGACGACGCGACGCACGACGCGGTCGTGCTCCTCCGGGCGAGCTTCCAAGGCGGCGTGAAGGAGTGCTCCGGCACGATCGTGAAGGTCGATGCCGCTGCGCAAGTCGGCTACGTGCTGACCGCGGCGCACTGCGTGTCGTGGAAGCCGACCACGGTGCTCCTCGGCGCGAACCCGGACGACGCGACGACGCGCCAATACCGCGTGCTCGACATGACGAGCGCGGCTTACTCCGGCACGCCCGGCGACACGTTGCACGACGTGGCGGTCGTGCGTTTCCTCGGCGCGAGCGCGTCGACGCCCGTCATCCCGATCGCGGGCGCGAGTGACGGTGTCGACGTCGGGAGCGCGGTCACAAGCGTCGGCTACGGCATCACCACCCTGACGCCGCCCGACTCGGGCCCATCGGAGTCCCCGCGTCGCCGCCACGTCGCGCGCACGCTCTCGGCCGCTTCGACGATCGATGTAAAATACACACAGGCGGACGGTCACGGCGTGTGCTCGGGCGACAGCGGTGGTCCGGTGCTCTTCGGTGCGCCGGGCGCCGAGAAGGTCGTCGCCGTCCACTCGGCCGTCGAGCCGGACTGCGCGGGCACTGCCACCAGCGTTCGGGTCTCGGGAGAGCTCGCGTACGTGGAGGGCGCGCTCGGAGCGGCGCTCCCTTCCATGAGCACGTGCGCGGTGTGCGCTGGGATCGCCGAGTCGGGAGACAACGCCTGCGCGAAGCGCCGCGACGCGTGCACGGCGTCGGCGGAGTGTCGCGCCGTGCTCGATTGCCGTGGCCAGTGCACTTCCCAAGCGTGCGCCGACGCGTGCATGGAGAAGCCGGGCGCCGGCCTCCTCCTCGCATTCCAAGCCTGCTCGTGTCAGGACGCGTGCAAGAGCGAGTGCGCGTCGAGCGCGGGCTGCAACGCGCTGCCCAAGTGCGGGGCTCAACCCAAGGCGAAGGACGCATGCGACGCGTGCGGCGTGGCGAGCTGCTGCGCCGAGCGACGGGCGGCGAGCTTCGACGCCACCGGCTACGCGTGCGTGTCGAATCCCAAGGCGCCCGGCTGCGCGGACGCGTCGGCATCACCGGCCACGCGCGGCTACGAAACGTGCCTCGCGAAGTCGTGCGCCGACGCTTGCGGCATCGCGCCCGCGAGCGAGAGCGCGGACGCGGACGCGCCGGGCCCCACGAGCGGCGACGCGGGCGCGACGACGGCCAGCGCACCGACGAGCGACGGCGGTGGCTGCGCGATCGGTGCTCGCACGACGGGCGCACGGTCGGCCTCGACGTGGCTCACGATCGGCGTCGGGCTCGCGCTCACGTTGCGGCGGCGACGGCTCGCGAGCTCGCGTCAGCGATAGTTCTGCACGAGCCAGTAACGGCCTTGCGCGTTCTGAACGACGCCGCACGCGGCGTGCGTGACGCTCGCCGACGTGAGGTTGCGCACGTTGCCACTCGACGCGCCCTGCGCCCAAATCGCGCGGAGACACGCGTCGAGCGCTTGCTCGGGAGTCGCGCCCGGAAAGCTGGGGCACTCGGTCTGCGCGACCTCCGAGCAGCGACGAAACGCCGCATGCGGCGCTTGGTAGTACGCGTCGTACGTCGCCTGCGCGTCGACGCACGCTTCGGCGCCGGTCCAGCGAACGAGCGGCGCGCGCTGCACCGACGCGCGGTAGCGATTGATGGCGGCGACGCAGTCCACGCGGAACGTCTCGGCCGGATTCGACGGCGGCGGCGGTGAGCCCATCAACATCGCTCCGCCATCCGGCGCCGCCTTCACGTCGGGAACGGGAACGGCCGCGTCGAAGTCCATGGGTCCAGCGTCGGCCGTCACCGCGACCGGCTCGGACACGGCAGGGGGTGGCGCCGACTCGTTGGCGAACGTGGTGGTCGCGGCGCCGGCCCCGCCGTCGGGTGGATCCGCGATCGAGATTCCGTCCGTCCCCGAGCACGCCATGGTCGCCGCAACCATGATGAGCGATGCGCTTCCGAGCATCATCGCCGACAAACCGCTGGCCATAGGCGTCTTCCACAGCAGGAACTCGGCCACGTCGAGGCATCTGCTCTCGCTAGAAGATTCGTGCGCCAACGGCCGGCCGCTACGTGGTTTCCATCGCATCCACGTGGGCCGAGCCGGACGGCCCGAAGAAGCTTCGTCTCCGATGGAAGTCGACTGGTTCGTCGCCGCTTCGGGGGTGAAGTCCTACCTTCGCGCCACGGCGACTTCCGGGGAGATTCGGCGGCGAAGGTACAGCGCAGGCTGGGCTGAGCTGGAGGCCGAGCCGCCCCGTCCTCGCGTTGGGTTTGGCCCTATGCACCCCACCCCGATAGGATTTTCGCGGGCTCGATGCGCAGCGTCCTGAAATTCCTGATTTGGTTCGCTGTCATCCTCGGGATCATCTGCGGGGTGATGGTGCTCGGCGTCGTCGAGGTCTGGACCATCCCGACCGACGATCCCCAGCTGAATGTCTCTATCGAGCCGAACCTCTCGGCGGGCGACGTGGTCCTCGTCGGTCGTCACTCACGGCCCGATCCGGGCGAGCTCGTGCGCTGCCTCGACCCCGACGCGCCCGGTCGCTTCGTGGTCGCGCGCGTGGTCGCGGTGAGCGGCGACGAGGTCTCGTTCATCCAGGACTTGATGCGCGTGAACAACAAGCGCGAGCCCACGGGGAGCCCCTGCGAGCCCCAGCGCGTCATGATGACCGCGCCGGCGAACCAGGCCGAGGTCGAGATCGGCTGCAACTACGAGGAATTCGCCGGGCGAACCCAGGGCATCATGCGCGGCGTCACCGATCACGACGGCGACTTCAACGGCAAGGTCGAGACCGGTCGCATCTTCTTGGCCAGCGACAACCGCCGCCTCCACCTCGATTCCCGCGATTTCGGGCAGCTCAATCCCGATACGTGCCTGCAAATCGTCTATCGATTGTGGAGCCAGGCCGGGATCATGGACGGGAAGCGCCGCTTCACGTTTCTTTGGTAGGCTCCTGTGCCCGAGCTCGGACAAGCGACGCTCGGGGTCCGACGAGCGCATGAGCGAGATGGTGGAGATCGGGATCGTCTGCGGGAAGTGCGACCTCCTGAGCCCGATGGGCCGGGTCGACTGCCCGGAGTGCGGCCACGATCTGGCGATCTTCTCGCGCCAAGCGCTCGAACGGACGCCGCCCGCGAGGCCCGTGAAAGGTCCGCCTCCGCCGGAGGTCGCGGCCGTCGCCGCCGCCGCGATGAGCCCGGCTTCGTTCGACGACGACGAGCCGCCGCCGCCGACCCGCGTGGATTGGTCACCGCCCGAGGGCGTGATCGAAGCAGTGTTGGAGGCCGACGCGCCTCCCCCTTCGTCGGTCTTCGGGGAGCAGCTCAAACCTCGCCGGCCGCCGTCGGACGATCGCATCGCCGCGACCAAAACGACGGGCAGCGCAGTTGCAACTTCTGGTGCGTTCAGCGACAAGGAATCCGCCGTGATGCGTGGGGCCCCGCCGGTAGCGGCGCACCCCACGCCTCCCGCCGGGCAACCGAACGTCGCGTCCGCTCCGCACAATCTCTCGCTGGAGGAGCTCATGGATCAGGCCAAGCACTTCGTCTGCCGCTCTTGTTCGACCCCCGTGCCGATGGGCCACAAGTTTTGCGGGCGCTGCGGCGCGGCGGTGCCGCCGGAGATCGTCAACGCGCGCACCCAGTTCTTCGGGCAGCTCCAGGTCCCCGGCAAAGCCAAGCTGATCCTCATTCGCGGTGAAGGCGTCGAGGGTCTCAGCTATCAGCTCAACGCCGAGCAGCACGCGGTCGGCCGCCAGGGCCAGCTCGTCTTCCCGGACGACCCCTTCGTGTCGCCCAAGCACGCGAACCTCTTTTACCGAAACGGCCGCCTCGTCGTGCGTGACGAAGGCTCCGTCAACGGCGTCTTCATCCGCGTGCGCGGCTCGGTCGACATCGCGCCTGGCGATCACTTCCTCTGCGGCGAGCAGCTCTTTCGCTTCGACCTCGCGCCTCCGGCGAACGAAGGGCCCGGGCCCGACGGCACGTATTTCTACGCTTCACCGAAGCATCAGAGCGCGTTCCGTGTGACGCAGATCCTTCAAGGCGGCTCGCTCGGCATGACCGTGTGCGCGCGCGGCACCACGCTCCAGATCGGACGCGAGGGCGGTGACCTCAACTTCCCGATCGATCTCTACATGAGCGCCACGCACTGCCGCATCGAGGAGCAGGGCGCGAAACACACGCTGACCGACTTGAACAGCCGCAACGGCACCTACGTGCGCCTCACCCAGGAGCGCGAGCTCTCGCACGGTGACTACCTGTTCATCGGGCGCAAGCTCTTGCGCGTCGAGATCACCGCAGCGTGACACGAGCGCGGCCGAGCCGCGCTGTCACACCGCCTTCTTGATCCCTTCGGCCATCGTGCGCGCGCTGCGCGGCGCCTTCACGACCGACTCGTCGGCGCTGCGCAAGGTGACCGACGAGCGGCGCGATTGGCCGCCGCCGACGATCTTCGTCGGGCCGGTGAGCGTCGTCAGCGGGACGATGGGCGTGAACGTTCGCATCGGCGCCGCGAGCGCGAGCGTCGTCTCGTCGCCGATGCCGCCGCGGAAGAGCACGGCACGACCGCCCTGGAACGGGCTCTCGACGTACATGCCTTCGTTCGTGACCCAGCCGACCACGCGCGTGCCGATGAGTGACTGACCGCGGGCGACGGAAGTCGTCGTGGGATCGTGGGGCATCCACGCCACGCAGACGCCGTCCTCGAGGACGATCGTCTCGCGCGCCGTCTCGAGCCGCGTACGGCCATCGAGCAACGGATGCAGCACCGCGAAGTGCCAGCTGGCGGCCTTCTCAGAGGCGAGCCGCTTTAACCAACGCTTTCGCCGCTCTGAGGGGGTAAGCGGCTTGGGGGAGACCATGTCCCACACTAGAGCACCCTTCGTGCCGAGAAGCTTTCCCGCGTTTTCCGCGCCTTTTGTCACGTGACCGTGACTCAGGCGGGATCGATTGGCGCTCGGATGATCCAACCCGATGTCCCAAGGGAGGTTCGTGAACCACGCACGGTGGTCACCCGAGCGTGCAGTCTGCACATGCGCTAACCACCTGTTAACCGGCCATTAACCGACGGCTCGCGTTAAAGAGCCAATATGTGCACTCTGCACGTAATGTCCGCCGGCTGGGTCCATCTCGCACCGGTGGAGAGGGGCCGCCGATCCGCGCCGTTAGGCGAGCGGGGATCGAATCTCACGGCGATTCCCGCTTCGCGCGCTCACAAGTCGCCCCCAGTCGCGCCGATCGCAGCCATAGTGGCGATCGCCGTCCGATGCTCCGACGCGCCTCATTTCGCTCCCCGCTCGCGCTGGTCGCGGTCTTCACCGTAGGGGCGAACGTCGCCGTCGCGTGCGCCGAGCGGGTCTGGCCGCCCCCGGCGGCGTCGACGCGGCCGGTCCCGAGCGCGGGTGAGATGCGTCGCCCCGCCGCGACCCCGGAAAGCGACGCCCGCGAAGCGACGGTTCACTTCGTGGCCATGGGCGACACGGGCAAAGGCTGCGCGAGCCCGGACGATGGGCAGTGCCGCGTCGCGACGGCCGTCCAGAGCAAGTGCGCCAAAGACGGCTGCGACTTCGTCGTGCTCCTCGGCGACAACATCTACGACTCGGGTGCGGAGTCGCCCGACGATCCCGCGTTCCTCTCCAAGTTCGAGCAGCCGTACGCGGCGATCGACCTTCCGTTTTACGCAGTGCTCGGCAACCACGACTACGGCTCGGGCGGCGCCGGACTCGAGTACGAGAAGGCCGAGCACGAGATCGCGTACACCGCGCGCTCCAAGAAATGGCGCATGCCCGCGCGCTTCTATCGCGTGCGCGTCGGGGCGGTGGAGCTCTTCGCGACCGACACCCAGCAGGCGCTCCTCGGAAACGATCACGAGCAGCGCGAATCCATGAAGGAGTGGCTCGCGAGCTCGAGCGCGCCCTGGAAAGTCGCGCTCGGGCATCATCCGTATCGGTCGAACGGGCCGCACGGAAACGCGGGCAATTACGACGGACTGGGCTTCTTGCCGCGCGCGCTCGCCGCCGCGGGCCGCGGTGTGAAGACGTTCCTCGAAGACGTCGTGTGCGGCCGCGCGGATCTCTACCTCGCAGGTCACGATCACAGTCGGCAGTGGCTCGCCGAGCCGTGCGCTGGAACGGAGCTCATCGTGAGCGGCGCTGGCGCGGCACCCACTGGCCTCGGCGGCTCGAACCCCACGCGATTCGAGCGAGGCACCGCGGGGTTTCTCTACGTGCGCGCGACCGCACGCACGCTCGTGGCCGAAATGGTGGACGCGCGAGGCGTCGTCGAGCTCACGCGCACGCTGGAGAAGTGAGCGGCGTCAGCGCGCCGCGTCGCGACGCGCGAGATCGAAGGCGATCGAGCGATAAAACCGCACGTGATCGAAGCCGGTTCGCCGGTTGAACGTGTCGCGCTTCGGTTGACCGATTTCGCCGTAGTGATCGGCCGGGATGCAGCCCTTGAACTCGCCGAGCTTCGCGCTCTCCACCGTGGCCATGCCGTCGTTCGGGCGAAGCTCGAGGCCGTGCGCGACGAACGGCGCCACGGGCACGAGGCGCACGTCCATCACGTCGCTGCGATCGCGAAACGAGAGGATCCGGCCTTCGCACGCCTTCTTGTCCTCGTCGCGGAGCCAGCCGCCGACGACGCTGCTCACGCCGGCGTACGACTGGACGTACACGCGCGGATCCATCGGATTTTCTCGCTCGAAATCGGCGGCGTTCTTCTCCGCGAGCCCGGAGAGGGCGCCGCGGACGTCGGAGTCGTTGGCGAGCTCGTCGGCGGTGAACGTCCGCGCGAAGAGCGCCGCGAGCTTGTCGACCGCGCCATCGGCCACCGGCGGAATGAGCCCGAGCACGGCGTCGGCGATGGCAGTCCCGTGGTGTGGCGACGCGATGGTCGTCAGCGTCTTCACGCGGTCGCCGTAGTGGAGGCCACCGATGAGCGCGCGGGCATCGAGCCCGCCCATCGAGTGGGCGATCAAGTGCACGCCGCTCGGGTCGCAGCCCGCGGTCTCGCGGCACTTGGCGAGCGCGCGGTCGACGTCTTTGGCGAGGTACTCGGCGCGCGTGCGCGGCGACGCGAACGGAGGAACCTCCGCCTTCACCACCACCGGATGGTCCTTGGCGAGCGCCTCGGCGACGCCGTAGAACGACCAGGAGTTCGTCGTCGACGCGTTGAACCCGTGCGCCAGAACGATGGCGTGCTTGGCTTGGGGACCGCTCGGCTCCGCGATCATGTCGGTCGCGTCTTCAGTGAGGCCGAGCTCGCCCTCGGTGCGGTCCTGGTCCTCGCTCGATCCACCTCCGGCGCTGCAAGCGACGACGGCGCCGACGGAGAGGAGGAGCGAAGCCCGATAAAGCAGCGAGCGGGGCAGCATGACGAGCGAGCTGCTGCAAACGGCCGGCCAACCGCCTGTGGGGCGTGAAGGCCGACTCAGACGGTGGTGGCCAGCGCCGCGAGCGCGGCCGGCGCGTCGCTCTCCACCATCTCGTGGTGGGACACGATGATGCGGCGGAGGCCCGTCGTTCGCGCGAGGTCCTCGAGATCGGCGCGGAACGCGGCCTTGTCCTTGAGCATGAGCACGCGAAAGAGGCGCGTCAGCTTGAAGCCACCGCTCGACGCGGTGAGGTGACGGAGGACGAAGCCTTGGACGCCGGGGAGGTGCGGCATGTTGAAGATGGCGTCGTTGAAGACGAGGGTGGTCCCGCCCGCGCTCCGCACGATCATCACGCCCTCGACGGCGCCCACGCCCTTCAGCATGCGGAGCTCGAACGCCGGGTCGTGCGGCACCTGCGCGTAGTTGTAATCTACACGGACACCGGCAGCCTCCACACGCTTCTGGCTCCCGCTGGGCGCCGCGACCTTGGCGCTCGGGTAGCGGGCTGCGAAGCGCGGCGCATCGAGTCGATGGTAGCCGTTGGGAACGACGAGGAGCGCGATCGGGCCCAGGGCCTCGAGCTCCTTCATGGCGCTCTCCCCGAGCGCCATCGGTGAGTGGAGAACGAGCCCACCGTCGTGGCGACGCACCACCGTCATCACGCGCTTGAGCGGCGCGCCGGAGAGCGAGCCCTCGACGCGCCACAGGTTGTCGTCGAGCGCGGTCAAGGGCCCGTGCGGGAGCACCTTCCAAGTCGTGTCGCCAGTTGCCACGGCGGGAGGATAAGCCAGGATCGCCGCGCTCGCGCGCTACTTCACGGCGGCGATGCGCGCCACGCAAGCGTCGACCAAGCGCGCGCCGGTGTCGGGCCCGAAGAACGTGGCGACGGCCTCGTAGCCGCCGGCCTCGTACTCGTCTTTGTCGGTGACGTAGCTCATGTAGCCGTTGGCGAAGCCGACCACGAATACGTGCGCGAAGCCGAGATCCTTGCCCTGCTTCTTGATGGCGAAGCCGAGGGTGTGGATCGGCTCGCCGGGCACGGCGCTGATCACGTCGTCGTCGAGCGCGACGGCGCTCATGTGAAAGACGTGATCGACCATCGTGGAGTCGAGGTTGATGGTTTGGGCGCCACCTGCGCCAGCGCCGAGGATGGTGGCGACGGCGCCGAGATCGAGCGCGCCGCTCGAGAGGCCGTCGACGCGCAGCGTGAGCTTGGCCTGACCGAAGTCCATGGTGTCGCTCGAGACGCGGATGCGCGCGCGATCCTTGGTGGCGCTGGAGAGCGTCCCGCGGAGCTCGACCACCTTGGCGCCGACGAGCGCGCCGATCGCGTCGATGGCGGCGTCGCCCTCGCTGGCCGGCGCGACGTCGGCCTCGGCGCCGTTGGCGAAGATCGCGGGTGCGCCGGTGGCCTTCTCGACGTGGCGCGAGATGCCGCCCATCACGTCGGCGGAGAGCTGCATGTTCGCCGACGAGAGCGTGGTCCCGTGGATTCCGTAGTTGTAGAGGGTGGCGATCGGCGCGCCATCGGCTGCGCGATCGACGCGCAAGACGCCGAGCTCGGGGTCGACGTCGTCGGCCTTGAAGACCTTGGAGACGCCGACGCGTCGGTTCTTCGTCACGCCGCGGAGCTCGGTCGAGCCGATCGCATAGCGCGCTGGCGCGAGCGCGGCCTCAGCGCCGATGATCGCGCTCGCCACCTTGTCGACGAACGCGGAGCGGACCGAGTCGACGAGATCGTCGGTGGCGGCTTGCACCCAGAAGCCGAGGTCGGTGAGCGCGCCCGGCCCGGAGTGCGTATGCGCCGCGAAGACGAAGACGTGATCGCGATCGAGCGACGAGCCCTTGGCGCGCGCCGCCGCGACGATGCGCTCCACCGAGTCGCCGAGGATCGCCACCGTGTCGACGCTCACGAAGGCGACGCGCTGGCCGCCGCTCTCCATGACGAGGGCCTTGGCTTGGATGGGATCGCGCACGCCCTCCGACGGCCCGAACCAATGAACGAGGTTCTTGGGGTCGAGATCGGGCACGAGGTGGCGACGCTTGGTGTACCCGGCGATCGGAACGCCCACGGCGGGCGTCGCGTCGATGACGAACGCACCGGCGCGGAGATCGCCGGGCGCCGCGGCATCGACTGGCGTCGCGACCGCACCGTCCGTGCTCGCGGTCGCGCCGGCATCGTCGCGTGGCGAGGGCTGGGAGGTCGGCGAGGGCGAGCTCGAGCCCTGACCGCACGCGGCAGCGAGCGCGAGGGCGAGCGCGGCGGGAGCCAGGCGAAGACGCATTCGGGGATGCCTTAGCGCGAGGTGGACGACATGTCTCGCCGAAAGGGGCGTTTTTCAGCGCTCGGGACCGCCCGGCCCGCTGCGCGATGCAGCGATGACGTCGGCCAAGCTTCGGAGCGCGGCGACGAGGGCGTCCGCGGACGCGGGCGGGGCCGTGACTTGGACCGAGCCGTCGGGCAGGCGCTCGACGCGCAGGTCCGCGAAGAGCGTGCCCGATGGCAGGTCACTCGTGGCGGGCCGCGGCGCGCCTGGCGTCGGCGCGGGCGCCGCCTCGGTCACGGGAGCGTCGTCGTCCCATGCGTCGCGAAGATCGACCGGCGTGGCGTCACCTTCGTCGTCGTCGACGGCGAGCCCCTCCGGTGAGGAGAGCGCCTCTTTGGGGAGCATCTTCGCGAGCGACGTCATGAAGGCGCCGGAGCGCTCGAAGGTGATGACGTCGTCGTCCGAGTCGAACAGGCCGCGGAAGAGCGCGCGCTTGTCGTTCACCACGTGCTTGATGCGCGACTCGATGCCGTCGGCCGACACCAGGAGAATCACCGAGACCGGATCCTTCTGACCGAGGCGATGCACGCGACCGATGCGTTGCTCGAGCACCGCCGGATTCCACGGGAGCTCGACGTTCACGATCGCCGATGCCGCGCGCTGGAGGTTCAGGCCCACGCCGCCCGCGTCGGTGAGGAAGAGCACGCGAAACGACGGATCGTCGTGGAAGCGGATGACGTTCTCGCGCCGGCGCGCGTCCGGCTCGGCGCCGGTGAAGAAGCCCGCGGTGACCGACGCCTCGCGGAGGAGGTCGGCGATCGCCCAATGCGCCCACTTGAGCATGCGCCGCCACTGGCTGAAGACGGCGATCTTCTGGCCCTGCGCGATCACGAGCTCCCGCACGATCTGCCTGAATTCTTCGAGCTTGGGGCTCCCCACGGCGGGGAGCGCGGCCTCCGGCGACGCGTCTTTCAGCGACTCCCACGCGGCGGCGTCGTTCGACAAGACAGCCGCGTTGCAGGCCATGCGCTGGAGGTTGAGCAGCTTCATGAGGCGCAAGAACTCGCCCGGCTTGAGCGGGCGGCGATTGCGAATCGAGACGAGCGCGGCGATGTCCGGTGTCATCGCGTCGTGCGGCTCGCGCTGCGCGTCCGTCATGGGAAGGAGGCGCTCAACGTCGGTGCGCGGCGGGAGCTGCGACAGCACCTCGGCGCGCGTTCGCCGGAGCACGCACGGCTCGATGCGCTGGCGCAGGGTCGAGAGGTTCTTCGCGCCGACCACGGTGGTCGTGCCGTCTGCGCGCTCGGAGTGGAACGCGTCGAGCCTCCACTTGGGCTCCATCGCATGATCGTCGATCCACTCGACGAGCGACGCGAGCTCGTCGAGACGATTCTCGAACGGCGTACCGGTGAGGATCCACCGATAGCGAGGCGTGAGCGACTTCATGACGTGGCTCGTCTTGGCCGCCCAGTTCTTGATGCGCTGCGCCTCGTCCAAGACGATGAGGTCGGGGGCGAACGCGCGCACCGGCTCGGGATCGCGCACCACTTGCTCGTAGTTCATGAGCAAGACGCCGAGCTGGGTCTTCTTGAGGAGCGTCGCGCGGGCCTCGGCCGTGCCGTCGACGATCGTGATCGCCACCTTGGAGACCTCACCCCACTCGCGCGCCCACTGCGCCTTCAAGGGAGCGGGCACCACGACGAGCGCCTTCTTGATCGCGCCCGCCGAAAAGAGCGCGCTCGCGGCGGCGATGACCTGCGTCGTCTTGCCGAGGCCCATGTCGTCGCCGAGGAGGAGGCGACCGTCGCGGAGAAGGCGCTCCACGCCCTCGTGCTGATACGGAAAGAGCGTTCGCTTCGACTTGGCCACGAACGCGAGCGCGCGCGCGCCGTCGCTCTCGAAGCGCCTTCGGCGTTCGGCCTCTTCGGAGAGCGCGGCGATGACGGCGCTCGCCGCGGGGCTCACGTCGTCACCGAGTCGCTCGCGCAGCTTGATCGCGTGCGCCGCGAACGGAGCGGGCGATGCCACGTCGTGGTTGGGGCGAAGGAGCGTCTCGTGGATCGCGTTCCAGTGAAGCTCCGTTCCGGGCACGGGCGCCGAGAGCGTGAGCCGATGGAACGGCGCGTCGGCGCCCGTCCACGGACGGGTGGGGCTCCAGTCGAGCACCGGGCGCGGCGCGAATCCCGGCTTTCCTTGGGCACGCGCGAACACGACGTGCTTGCACACGCCGAGTGAGCTCGCGAGAAAGTCCTTGCAGCTGCACGACGCGTCCGCCGGCTCGGTTCCATAAAGCACAACGTCGTAGGCGCGACCTTCGCCGCTCTTCACCACGTAGCGCCCGGGCGCGCGCGTCTTGATCTTGGCGACCAGCGACGCGCCGGAAGCGAGCCGCCGCTTGATCGCTTCGGCCATTCCGATGCGCGCCAGCACGTCGTCGGGGCTGTGGGCGATCACGTAGCGCGCCCACGCGACCGCGGTCGCCTCGCTTTGGCGGGCGGCAACGAAGCGCGCGACGAGCTCGCGCGTGATCTCCAGCTCGGCTTGCGTGACGGACACGGCGAGTTCATAGCGAAGAGCCGTCGGCGCGAGAAGCGCGCTCGTCCGGAGCGGCGCCCGGTGCTATGGCGTGCGCGTGCAGGTCGCCTCGCGTTCGTTCTTCGTCGGTCTCGCCGTGCTCGTTTCAGGCGCGCTCGCGTCCGGCCGCGCCGGCGCGTGCGACTTCGTGTTCGGCGAAATCCCCACGGCCCGATCGCAGTGCGGTGGCGGCAAGCACGCGGCGCGGACGCTCTTCTTCGAGAGCGACCCGGGCGTCCTTCGCACGCCGAGCGGGCTCGCGTCGATGATCGACGACGGCGTCGTGAGCGGCCTCCTCGAAAAGACCCGCGCGCTCGAGGCCAACGGGTCGCTCGGGAGCGACGCCGGACCCGAGCGCGCATTCCGTGTAGACCTCAAGGATCCTACACTGACCATTTCGACGGGCACCGCCGAGGACGCGTCGCTGGCGCCGTGTCAGGTGGAGCTCGACCAGAGCGTGCCCGACGAGCCGCCGCCCGCGTTCGTCTCGATCGGCGCGAGCATCGACTACATCGACGGCGGATCGTCGGGCTGCCTCTTCTGTGGTGAGGTCGACACGCTGCACGTGAGCGCGACGCCGCCGGTGGACACGAAGCGTCCACCGTATTTCGTCGTGTACTTCGGAGCGACGGCGCCCGAGGCGTCCACCAAGCCCGATCCCGACGCGATGGGCGCGCTGCCTGCACCGACGGGCTCGTTCGACATCACGCTCGGGAGCTCGAACGGACACCTTCGCACCGGCCTCGGGTTCCGTCGCTACGGCCTCTACTGCTTCTCGCTTGCGCCGATGAGCGAGACCGGCCTCATCGGTCCTCGCTCGACGCCGGAGTGTCTCGACAGCACGAACCCCGAGGATCCGCACGTCATCAAGACGCCCAAAGCTTCGTGCGCCTGCGCGACGCCCGGTCGCGCGCTCGGTGGATCTTCTTTCGCGGGTGCGCTCGCGCTCGTCGTATCCTGCGCTGCCGCGGTCCGCAGGATTGGACGGCGGCAGCCTCGGCTCAGCGGCCCTCGACGGTAGCGATCGTCGCAGCGTCCTTCTTTCGAGTGAGCATGGCGACGCCGGTCGACGTCGGCTCGAGCTGAACGATCGGCGCGCCAAGCTGTGCGATCACGCGCGTCCCTGCGGCGTCGCGCAGCGAGACCTTGCCGCTCGCGTCACCGACGAAGAGCTTCCCGTTCCGATACGCGAGATGGCCATTGAGGGCCGTGCCCAACTCGGTCCGTTTCCCCGCGGCGAGCGAGTAGACGGCGGATCGGGCGTTGTCGTTCGAGGTCTCCGCCACGTAGAGGGTGTCACCAGCACCGACTGCGATGTCGGTCACGTGGGCTTGCGACGAGGGCGGCACCACATAAGTGGCCTCGCCGCCGGCTCGCGGAACGCTCACGACCGAGCTGACGAGGCCCGAACAGGAGAACATGGCCGTGAAGGCGGTGCTGGTCGCAACCAGCTTTCGCGCCTCGCAGGCGGTGCTCGCGGGCACTCCATCCCTTCGAGACGCGCCAAGGTACCGAACCTCGCCCTTCCGGCTGATTGAGTAGAACCCCACTTCGAACGGGATGGCTGGGTCCGCACCGACGAACGCCGAGCCAATCAGAATCACCGCCCCCGTCTCGTCGACGGTCATGGCGGGATGGATGTACCTGGCCTGCGCGCGCGGCGTCGGATTCGCGCCGGCAGTGTAGAGGTAATCGGAGGGATTCCCGATCCCGAGGAGCGCCTTCACCTCGCGCCGCACCACGAAGCCCTCCGCTCCCGCGAACCAAGGCCCCGAGAAGCCGGCGAAGTCCGTGGGCGCGTCCACGTACCGCGAGTTTCCGGCGATGCGGAGCTCCTTGTCTCGCGAGTACCAAACCGCGTCGGACGAATCGACGCCCAAGTGGAGGGCAGTGGACTCCGAAATGCCCGTCAGCGCGTTCAGGACTTTGGCTTGGGCGCCCGCGTTCGCGAGCGCAGCGGAGTCGTCGTCGGCCGGCTCGTCGACGGGAGCGGCCGAGCAAGCGACGGTGAAGAGCAGGAGAGAAGTAAGAAGGGCTGAGCGATGCATGTCGCACCGCAGTGCACCGCACGTGCCGCGCTTTCGATTTTGATAAAACCGCAAGATCGCAACTCGGACGGATCGCGTAGCTGTCGAGGGGGTGGTGGCCCGTCATCGCCGGCGGACAGGAGGATGCGGCGACGAGGCCCCATCGCGCGTGCACGCTTGCGTCGATGATGGCTTTTATCAACGCGGTGGCGCCGCGCTCGGGTCTATTGGCCACGACATCCGTCCGCAGCGCCACGCCGAGCGCGTCGAAGCGACCGGGATGTCGGTTCGGTCGCTAGTCCGCGGTGACGTGAAGCACGGTGCGGAGCTTCTCGAGCGCATCCGCGTCCGCAGCGTCGAGCTTCTTCCGGAAGCCGAACAGCCCACCGCTCGACGTCGCCGCCATGGCCTTCGCGATCTCGACGAGGGAACGGCGGTAAGTTTCGGCGTCCTCGGGCTTGGGGTAGCGCGAGAGCAAGATCTCCGCGTCGGCGAGGCCCAGCATCGGCGCGCGGGTGTCGGCCTTGCGGGCCGCCCAAAGCGGCTCGAGGTTCGCGCGCACGTGCGGGTACACGAACGCGGTGAAGTTGCCGAGTGGCGGGTGCTCGAGGGCATGCGCAAACGCCGCACGCTTCTTCGGGTCGGCGGCTTTGTCGCCGGGAGCCATGAGCTCGAACGTCCACAGCGGCGCGCGCAGAATCGTCTGCCAGTCCGCCTCCAGGAAATGATCGCTCGGCGACTGGACCACTTGGAGCGCGGAGAACGTGACCTTGAACGGGTTGGCGTTCCCGCCGTCGTTGGCCATGCGTGCCATCCTACCAGCTCGCGGCGCGCGGAGTATGTACGTGCGCTCTCTTGGTCGGCGAGGGCACCCCCAAATCGCTCTGCCGACTACCGCGTCGCGCTCGGCGAACGTAGCTTCTTCAAGTGACCCATCGATCGTACGCGCTCGCGGCCCTCGCGCTCACCGGTCTCGTCGGCTTCTTCGCGTGCACGAGCGACTCCGCGGAGCCCGCGCCCACCGGTGCTCCAGACGCGAGCGATGTCGACGCCGCGACGGCGTCGGACGGAGGCGGCGACGCAGCGAGCGCCGACGTGACGACGACTCCGCTCGACGCCGCCGACGCCGACGCCGACGCCGGAGTCATCGACCCGTGGAATCCTCCTCTCGACGTCCCAGCGGTGGGGGTGTCCACCTTCGACGGCTGGGAGACGCCGCGCCTCCTTCCGCCACCGGTCAACATGGATGGTGGCTGGACGGACTCGGTGATGATCACCGCCGACGCGCGCCGTCTCCTCTTCGCGTACTCCACGTTCGACTTCGGCATCGTCGCGACCACCGGCACGTTCGTCACCACCGCACCGCGTCGGCCGAGCATGA
This sequence comes from Polyangiaceae bacterium, assembly GCA_044224815.1. GTDB lineage: Bacteria > Myxococcota_A > Polyangia > Polyangiales > Polyangiaceae > JADJCA01. The sequence continues at coordinate 13,809 of JBGAJR010000037.1, read as the reverse complement.
CCGTCGACGACTTCCGGATCTTCCAAGCCGATCTCGCGCCCGATCGCTGGGACGTCTCGTATCACCCGGTGAACAGCAACGATCCCAACCTCTCGGAGGCGTCGGCGAGCCTCAACGCCGCGCAAGATCTCCTCGTCTTCTCACGCTGGGCGCACGACGCGGGTTTCACGGCCGATCTCTTCTTCTCGAGCCGCACGTCCACGGGGTGGAGCACGCCGACGCCGCTCGCGATCAATACGGCCTGCAACGACGACAACGCCTTCGTCGTGGGCTCACTCGCGACCGGGCTCACGCTGTACTTCGAGTCCGATCGGGCCGACGACGCGGGCACCACGTGCGGCTCCAAGAAGCACCTGTTCGTGACCAAGTACAGCGGCGGCACCTTCGGCCCCGTGACGCGTGCGCCAGGCCTGAACGGAGCCGACGCGAACGACGAAGACTTTCAGCCGTTCGTGAGCCCCGACGAGCGGACGGCCTATTGGACGGCCATCCGAACCTCGCCGCCGTTCTACGGAATCTTCACCGCCGACCGTGCCTCGCCCAACGATCCGTTCGGCACGCCACGTCCGGTGCTGGCGGTCACCACGTTCGCGCCGCCGTTCGCAGGCCGCGTCATCTTCCTCGGAGAGGCCAACGTGGCGTGGGTGCCCGAAGGCCAGATCATGACGCTCATGTGCGGCACCGCGCGCGCCGACGACGACGCCGGCAAACCCGCGAGCTCGCACCTCGACATCTGCTACACGCGGCGGCCCAAGTAGCCGCAGAGCACGCCGGACGACGAGGCGGTCTTTTTCCGGGGTGCACAAGCCCTCGCACCGTGAGGTGCGGTGCCACGTTGAACCAGCGACGGTCCTCCGCCTCGAGCCTCCGAAGTAGCGGATCTCACACGCGGGCTCGCTGGCACCTGTCTTGCTGCAGGACGCATCATGCGCACCTTCAGCGTTTTGCTTCTGTCGTTCACGGTCCTCACGGGTTGCAGCGCCCCGGCTGGCGAGGAAGCCGATGGTGAAGAGGTCACCAGCAACCTCGAGCAAGCCTCGGTCTGCCTTCCGTTCAAGCTCGCGGAGGCGGGTGCGAAGCGCTTCGTGAACAACGATACGCGCACGTGCGAGAGCTTCGAGGTTTGGGGAGGCGCGCACTACAGCGTGCTCGGTCACCTCAAGGACGCGAAGCGGACGTGTGGAGAGGCGGCGACGCTCCAACAGATCAAAGCCAGCACGGTCTTGCCGCGCCTCCTCGCCAAGGACTTCGACTTCTACGTGGTGAACGGAGAGGTGTCGGGGCCCGACTTCAAGGGATTCGAGAAGGTGCTCGCCGAGCACGAGCTCGAGTTCGGCATCATCGATCCCCCGGGTGGCTATGGCAACGAGACGGCGACCCTCCGGCTGCGCCCCGGCGGCAAGGGCGCGCTCGTCCGCAGCGTCAGAGGCCAGGTGAAGTCGTCGCGAGCGTTCGCCTACCGGGTCGACCGCAGCGCTGGCGTGGCGCTCGCTCTCGAGTACGACGACGATCACAGCGTCGTTCGCTACCCGGCCGAGGCCACCGCCTACTCGTACGGTCTTAAGGGCATCGCCGGAGAGATCAACGTGAGCGATCTCTGCCCGATTCGGAACACCAAGCACTGCGAGTCGAACCCACCCGAGGTGGTCTGCGTCGCGAAGTAGTCAGTCGATTCGGCGCGGCGGCTCGCTCAACGACGGCGGCCGCCGCGGCGACGCTTCGGGCGACGCGGCGCCGGCCCCTCTTCGTCCGTCCCCTCGCCGGGCGGCGGGAGCTGCGTGCGCATCTCTTCGACGATGGCCGAGCTCATGCCCTTGGCCTCGAGCTCGATCTCGAGCACTTCGAGCGCGAGGTCGGCATGCTCGGCGCGCGCGAGGCGACCGAGCTTTCCGGTGAGGAGGCGCGACTGCATCGTGATGATGCGGCGCATGGCGTCCGAGATGCGGCGCGGGATGGCGATGCGCTCGGTGATCGGATCGAGGAACTCGTAGGCCGCCTCGACCTTGTCGCGCATGCCCTCGCACGCCTCTTCCATCGGATCGCGGAGGAGCGTGGTGAAGAGCACGACGTCACCGGGCGGCTCGCCGCCTTCGCGGACGCGCCGATCGATGGCGTCCATCTTCTTGAAGAAGCGATCGACCGCCGTCCCGCCGACGTCGTCGTCGAGATACGCGGCGAGCTCGGGAATGAGCTGCGCCATCCCGCCGGTCTCCCAGAGGAGCCACATTGATCGATGCGCGGCGCCGCCGCGGAGGAGGCGCAGGATCTCTTCGAAGAGGCGCGGGCGCGCAGCGTGGCCGAGCGCTTCGCGGTGCGCGACCATCGCGTCGTAGACCGCCGGGCTGATGCCGAGGTCGCGGCGCGCCGCGAACTTGATGGCGCGGAGGATGCGCACTGGGTCTTCGCGGAAGCGCACGTTCGGATCGCCGATCGTGTGAATCACGCGATGCTCGATGTGCTCCATGCCGCCGCACCAGTCGAGGACCTGGCGGCGATCGATGTCGTAGAAGAGCGCGTTGATCGTGAAGTCACGCCGGAGCGCGTCTTCGTGGGCCTCACCGAAGACGTTGTCGTTGCGAATGAGCAGATCGCTGTTGAGGTTCTGCTCGTCTTCCTGACCCTCGGCGATCGGATTTTTGCGGAAGGTCGCGACCTCGATCACCTTGCCGTGCCCGAAGAGCACGTGCGCGAGGCGGAAGCGCCTCCCGATGATGCGGCAGTTGCGGAACTGCTGGCGCACGTCTTCGGGGCGGGCGTCGGTCGCGATGTCGAAGTCCTTGGGCTTTTGACCGAGGAGGAGGTCGCGAACGCAGCCACCGACGAGGTACGCCTGGAAGCCCGCGCGCTCGAGGCGGCGGACGACCTTGGCGGCGTCGGCGTCGATCAGGTGATCGTTGAGCGGGACGTCATGGCGCACGAGGCCGGTGCCGTCGTGTCGCAGCGATACGTCTTCGGGCTCGTCCGCGTCCTTTTCGACGGTGAAAGAGGGAAGCTCGGGCGGGGGAGGAAGGTCGTCCTTCGGTCGGCGCATGTGGGGCGGGACTTCGTCCGCGGAGGCGGTCGGCGTCGCTCGCAACACGCGAGGGGCCGCGCTCTCGCGCGAGAAGTCCGGGGAATCGGTGAAGTTACCCGGACTCTACCGCCCAACGACCAGACGGGCAATCCATGTTTCGGGGCGACGCCCAGAGCCCAACAAACCGCGGTTATTCGGGCTCGGGGCGGCTCGGGGGTCGTCGTTGCGGTCCTGCCACGGGGCGGGGCCGTGGCGAACCGCGTACCAGGACCGTTGACGTCCCGACCCAGGTGATTAGCTTGCCCAACGTCCCTGGCAGAGATGCCGGGGGAACCTAGCGAGAGCTCGGGGATTTCTTCGGCTTCCGCACCCATTTTTTCATCGAAGGGGCTCTCTCGAGCCGCTTTCGCGCGGCTCGGGTGTCCCTTTCGGACGGCCGGCCGCGGGCCGCGGATGGCCGCGCTTCGGATTCGAAGACGGTTTGGAGGATCAGGGACATGGGCAAGATCATCGGCATCGACCTCGGAACGACCAACAGCGTCGTCGCGATCATGGAGGGCCGCGAGCCCAAGGTGATCGTGAACGAAGAAGGCTCGCGCATCACCCCGAGCGTGGTCGCCTGGGACGAGAAGGGTGAGATCCTCGTTGGCCAGATCGCCAAACGTCAGGCGGTGACCAACCCCGAGAACACGATCTACAGCGCCAAGCGCTTCATCGGCCGTCGCTTCGAGGAGGTGAACGAGGAGACGAAGCGTGTACCTTACAAGGTCGCGCGCGCCCCCAACGGCGACAGCGCCTTCGACATCCGCGGCAAGGTCACCACGCCGCCGGAAGTCGGCGCCAAGGTCCTCCAAAAGCTCAAGAAGGCGGCCGAGGATTACCTCGGTGAGAAGGTCACCGAGGCGGTCATCACCGTCCCCGCGTACTTCAACGACGCGCAGCGCCAAGCCACCAAGGACTCGGGCCGCATCGCGGGCCTCGAGGTGAAGCGCATCGTCAACGAGCCCACCGCGGCCGCGCTCGCGTACGGCCTCGACAAGAAGGCCGACGAGCTCATCGCGGTCTACGACTTCGGCGGCGGCACGTTCGACATCTCGATCCTCGAGGTCGGTGACAACGTCGTGCAGGTCGTGTCGACCAACGGCGACACGCACCTCGGCGGTGACGACATCGACAACCTGATCATCGATTGGATGATCGCCGAGTTCAAGAAGAGCTCGGGCATGGACATCTCCAAGGACAAGATGGCGCTCCAGCGCCTCAAGGAAGCCGCGGAGAAAGCCAAGATCGAGCTCTCGAGCGTGCAGGAGACGAGCATCAACCTGCCGTTCCTCACCGTCGGCCCCGGCGGCCCGGTGCACTTCGACATGCGCCTCTCGCGCGCCAAGCTCGAGCAGATGATGGGACCGCTCATCGAGCGCACCATGGAGCCCGTCAAGAAGGCGCTCCAGGACGCCAAGAAGACGCCCAAGGACATCGCCGAGGTCGTCCTCGTCGGTGGCTCCACGCGCATTCCCTTGGTCCTCGAGACCGTGAAGAAGTTCTTCGGCAAGGATCCGCACAAGGGCGTGAACCCCGACGAGGTCGTCGCCATCGGCGCGGCCGTCCAGGCCGGCGTTCTCTCCGGCGACGTGAAGGACATGGTCCTCCTCGACGTCACGCCCCTCTCGCTCGGCGTCGAGACGCTGGGCGGCGTGATGACGGTGATGATCCCGCGCAACACGACGATTCCGACGCAGAAGAAGGAGGTCTACTCCACGGCCACCGACAGCCAGCCGAGCGTCGAGATCCACGTCCTCCAGGGTGAGCGCACCGAGGCGCGTTACAACCGCACCCTCGGCAAGTTCCACCTCGATGGCATCATGCCCGCGCCGCGCGGCGTGCCGAAGGTCGAGGTCACGTTCGACATCGACGCCAACGGCATCCTCTCGGTCCACGCGAAGGACCAGGCCACGGGCAAGGATCAGAAGATCACCATCACCTCGAACTCGGGCCTCAACGAGGACCAGATCAAGAACATGGTGAAGGAAGCCCAGGAGCACGAGGCCGAGGACAAGGAGCGCCGCGAGCAGATCGAGCGCCGCAACAAGCTCGACAACCTCTGCTACTCGCTCGAGAAGATGATCTCCGAGAACAAGGAGAAGATCCCGGCGGGTGACGTGACGCTGCTCGAGGGCCTCGTCAAAGAGGGCCGCGAGGCGGTCGAGAAGCAGGACGACCCGAAGATCCAAGACGTCATGGCGCGCCTCGAGCGCGAGGCGCAACGGATCGGCGCGGCGGCCTACGGCGCGACCGGCGGTCCGGGCGCAGGCCCGGGCGACGCTCCCCCGCCGCCGGATGGCGGCGCGGCCAAGGGTGGCAACAAGAAGGACGGCGGCGTCATCGACGCCGAGTTCGAAGAGAGCACCTAAGCGGGGAGCTGCCGCTTCGCCAAGCGGGGAGCTGCCGCTCCCCCTCGTCGAGTCGAGGACTCGCCGAGCCTCCCCCTGGGCTCAGGTTCTGCGAACCTTCGACGCTTGCGACCTCACGGGTCGCAAGCGTTGGCGACGAGGCGGAGCACAGCGCTTGGATGAACTGGCCTCCGGCAGACAGGACGCCCGCGACCTTGGTGGTCGCGGGCGTTGCGCTTTTGTCGCTCTGATCAGAACGAGATCGATTGGAGGCCGAACTCGCCCAGGGAGCAGAGCATGTGGTCGTCGCTCATGGCGACGAAGGACGTGTAGCCCCAGCCGCGGAGGCGCGCCTCGGTGAGAAGCTTCGCCGTCGGCGCGCTCGTGTCGTAGACCGAGAGGCCGGTATCCGTGTAGAGCGCAACCTTCGTCCCGCGCGCCGCGGCCGGCCAGCGCGCGTCGCCTTTGAGCTCACTCACCACCGAGAGCGTGCCGGCGCGGATCCCACCGACGGCAGACATGCCGCCTTCCTCGGCCACCGCCGGCAAGCAGGGGGCCGCGCCGGTGCAGGTCGTGTAATCGTAGACGGCGTTGCGCGACAGGTAGACGCGGTCCTCCGCCACCCGCACGCCGCTCACGTTCTCCACGCCGATCGGCAGCGTGCTCCGCAGCGTCACGTGGTTCGTCGGCGCCACGTCCGCGAGCTTGAGGCTGCGGCTCACCAGGATGCACTCGCCGCTTTCGTAGTCGAACCACGCATGCCGGCCCCGCGCATTCTGGCACGCCTGCCAATCCGTCGACGGCGTTCGCGTGACCGCGTAGTCGCTCGTGACGATGCGGCTCGTCGGCTCGTCGATCATGAGGAGCGAGCCTGGCGTGTTGACCGACGCGAGAAGCGTGGGGGTCGCCCCCGACAGATCGACCTGATCCATGTAGAAGCGAACCTTGCCGGGATGCACGGGCGACGGGAGCCAACGTGACGTCAGCACGGTGCTCCCCTTCACCAAGAGCGGCGCCGAGCCGAGGCTCGTACCGAGATCGATCCCCGGCGCGACGGCCGGATGCGTCGGATCGGCGAAGTCGACGACGTGCACCGCGCGATGCACGGTGACGTCGTAGCTCTGGACGCCCTTCGCGTTGGTGTACGGCTTGTACTCGTTCTGGACCTCGAGGTAGGCGAGCTTGCTGCCAACCTGCACGACGCCCTCGCCATCCGCGAGGACGGCGCCGCCGTAGTAACTGAAGTACGCGTAGCCGTCCCAGAACCCGCCGTAGGACGAGTAGCCCGAGCCCGTGTAGCTCGTGAGCGCGATGGTGCTCTGACCGACGAGCTTGGGCGCCGTTGGATCGGTCGCGTCGATGGCGGCGACGACGACGGTGCCTTGCGCGTGCGAGTAGCTCGCGTCGTACGAGTAGACCGGCACCGTCATGTAGACGAGGTTGCCGTTGGTAAAGAGGCGCGCCTGGTACCACGACGCCCAGCTCGAGCCGCCGTTGCCGCAATAGTACTGGTTCTTCGGCGCGAGCGACGCGAGCGACAGCTTGCCCACGACGGCCGCGGCGTCGGCGTTGGCCTTGGGCGTCAGCGCGAGCCCGACCTCGCCGTTCCACCAGTCGCTCGAGAGGCTGACGACGTGGTTAGGAAGCTCGGCGGTGCGATACGCTGGCGTCGAGAGATCGAGGTCCTGCTTCGGCGTCGGGGCGTCGCGATTTTGGATGTCGAAGCTCGTCACGTTGCGATCGGAGACCCCGAGGAGGTGCGTGCCGGTCACGATCGCGCGCCGTGGCATGCCCAACTGCGGCGCGAGGCCGCGAAGCGTGAGCGCGTCACGCCCATAGTCGATGAGCTGGATCCCCGACTGCGGCGTCTCGCAAGTCGTGCCGGTCCAGCGCCCGTAGCTCGCGAACGGCACGAGGATGAGCCCCTTGTCGTCGAGCACTTGAACCGACTTGTGGATGCGATCGATGTCCTCGGCGACGGTCCCCCATCCGGATCCGAAGGAGACACGCGAGAGCATCTTCGGATTCGCGAGGTCGGCCACGTCGAAGAGCGACACGGCCAGGTTGGCGGCGCTCCGATTGGTGTCGTCGTAGCCGAAGCCCACGAGGCGATCGCCGCGCGGCTCCATGAAGAACAAGAAGCCGGGCATCACGAGCTCGCCGGCCTGCTTGGGCGTCGCCGGCGCGCTGAGATCGACCGTGAAGAGCGGGTCGGTGCGCTGCGAGGTGATCGCGTACGCGCGCGGCCCATCGAAGCGGACGCTCTGGAGCGACTCCGGGCTCGGGAGCTTGAGCTCCGTGGTGCCGAGCGGCGTGATCGAGCTCGAGCTCTGAATCGTGAAGGTCTGCACCTTCGGGTTCACTGCGGCCGCGTTGCCGTTCCAACCGTTTTGGAACTGGCTCACGACGCGGAGGACGCCTTGGTACTCATCCATCTGCCAGCGACTGTTGATCTGGCCCGCGACGGGGACCGAGGCGCCTTTGGTCAGGATCCCGGTGGGGTTCGAGATGTCGACGACGTCGATGACCGACTCCGTCTTCTGCCCCGGCTGCCAACTCCACTCCGGACCCGCGATGTAAAGACGCTTGTCGGTCGCGGCGACGCTACGCTGCCACACGTACGCGTTGTTCGACGACGAGAAGCGGAGGCCGTCGACGCGCTGGATCGACGCGCCCGCGACGTTGAAGCTCGTCACGATCGTCGCTGGGGCGTTGGCCTGGCAGCCCCAGCAGTAGCCGTTCTCGTACGTCACGAGGTAGAGCGCATCGCCGACGATGCGCGAGTCGGCGATGTCGCCGGGCACGTCGAAGTGCGTGAGCTCGGTGATCGCCGAGGGATCGTGGACGTCGAGCGCCAGGATCTCGCTCGTCTCTTGCCACCCGCCGTAATAGTAGCCGTCGACGTTGGAGACCCAGCGACCGAGGTTGTTGATCATCACGTAGGCGCGACCGTCCCGGACGTACATCTCGAACGGCACGCCGTCGGTGCGCTTGCGGCCGAGCAATCGGAGGTGCTCGGGGTCGGACGCGTCGACGATGGAGAGGCCTCCGTACCGTGAGAGCGCGTAGAGGCGCGTTCCGTCGAGCTTGATGATGTCCGCCTCCTCGACGGCGCGCTGGGCGTTCGACGAGTCGGAGGGGGCGGACGACGCCGCGGTGCCTCCGTCTGCCGAAGCACCGCCTCGCTCCGGCTGCGAGCGGCCCGACGGATCGTCGGACTCGAAGCCGTTCTCGATGAGCGGGCCGCCGCCACACGACGCGCCTTCGCAGGTCGTCGGATTTTGCGCCTGGTTCGAAGAGCAATTGGCCAAAGCGAGAAGTGGAAGTGAAGCGAGCGCGAGCCAACGAACGTGGAGCATGACGGTTCTCCTCGCCGCGCGTGGTGCATCGTCGGTGCCAAGTCAAAGATGCGCGTGGGCGGGTCTCTCGGCGTGCCGCTGTGTGCCAGGTCGCTTCGAGGTCCGAACGAAAAGTCGGTGCGGTCGCGTCGTGACGATCGAGCTCCTGTCGTCGATGACACTCGCCGGGCGCGATTCGGCCCCACGCGGATCGACGCGTCGCCCGACCGCTAAGGTGGGTCCAGCCCGGCGGCGACACGCACGGGATGCGGGATGCGCGCGGAGAGCGACGGTGTGCGGTCGAGGTGTGACGCGTCGCCAGGCTCATCGATTGCGGCTGCCCCAGCCAAAACCCCATGGAGTTCTGTGGGTTCGCGCCGCGTGGGTGATGGACACACACGCGCAGCCCGGATGTGCTGCCCGCGCCGCGCCGCTCTCACCCAAATCACGGCTGAGATTACAAAAGCTTCACCTTGCGGCTGCGCTCCCCTTAGCGTTGGAGGGAGTATTTTTTTCTCTGTGCACCGTGCCAGGGGCGGGTCCTGAACGGGAGGTTTTCATGCGAGCGAGCTCGAAGCGTGTGACCGCAGTGGCGGTCCTCTTGACGGTCGGTCTCTTTGCGACGGGTTGCCGAAAAGCGAAAGCGCGTTCGGACTTCCACGCCGAGGAGGTGACGCAGGAGGCCAAGTTCGTCGACGGCGTCTCCGACGACACCATCAAGCTGACCCAGGTCGCCTCGTTCACCGGCGCGCAAGCCGGGCTCGGCACCGAGATTCACCGCGGCGTGCTCGCGTACTTCATGGAGGCCAACTCCAAGGGCGGCATCCACGGTCGGAAGATCGAGATCACGCCGATCGACGACAAGTACTCCGCCGAAGGCGGAGAGGCCGGCGCCGACAAGGCGATGCAGGACAACCCCTTCCTGCTCGTCGCCTCGTCCGGCACCGAGGCCGCGAGCGGCATCCTGAAGTCGCTCCAGAAGAACGAGTCGAAGAAGATCTTCCTATGGGGATCCAACAGCGGCGCGGAGGTGCTTCGCGAAGGGCCGCTCGCCAACTTCGCGATCAACATCCGCGGCTCCCTCAAGGCGGCCGGCAAGGACATCCTCGACGCGTACACGAGCGCTGGCTTCAAGAAGGTCGCGATCATCACGCAGGACGACGGCTTCGGTAAGAGCGCGGCGAACGGCGCGCGCAAGGCCGCCGAAGAGAAGGGCGTTCAGATCGTGGCCGAGGTGCCGATCTCCAAGGCTCTCAAGCCCGAGAGCGGCAACGCCAACGACATCGTGACGAAGCTCCGCGCCATGGGGCCCGACGCGATCGTGCTCGCCACCACGTACAACTCGGGCGCGACCTTCGTGCGCGACGCGCGACTCGCGGGCTGGAACGTACCGGCCGCGATCATGGGCACGCCGGACACGATGATCCGTTACCTCGCCGCGCAGGAGAAGAAGACCGGCAAGCGCATGACGAACGCCATCCTCGGATGCGTGAACGTGCCGCCGGTCACGGCGACGGATCTCCCGGCCGTCCGCGAGTACAAGGACCTCATGGACAAGCGCAACCCGCGTGTCCCCACCGAGATCGCGGATCCCAACTACCGCCCGCTCCGTTACGCCTCGAGCTCGCTCGAGGGGTACATCATGGCCAAGGTTCTCGGCGAGGCGCTCGAGCGCGCTGGCAAGAACCTCACGCGCGACTCGCTCCGCAAGGCGGCCGAGACGATCCAAGGTTGGGACCCGGGCGTCGGCCAGAAGATCACCTTCGGTGCTGGCGACAACCAGGGCTTCGACGACATCTGGCTCCCCGGCGTGAAGAACGACGAGCTCACGCTCATCACCGACATGAAGAAGTACCTCACCGACAAGCCGGAGCCCGTCATCATCGCCGCGGACGAGAAGGAAAAGGACGGCGCGAAGACCGCGACCGCAGCTCCTGCGGCGGCGAACGCCAAGACGGCGCCGGCCACCGCGAAGAAGTGACGTAGACGCGCGCGGGCGTGGCGCTTCGAGTCCTTCTCTACGATCGAACCTGTGAGGGACCACTCGGGCCCGGAGGCGTTCCGCTTCCGGGCCTGAGCGCCATTTGGAGATCGGGCGCTCGCGTGTACCGCGCGCTGGGGCGGCTCGGGCACGTGTATGGCATCACCAGCTGGGACGAGGCTGCGGACGCGCTGGTGGAAGCGACGCGCGACGGCACCCCGATCCGCGAGCTCCAGTACTGGGGCCACGGACGTTTCGGCTGCGTGCTCGCCTCGAGGGAGAAGCTCGATCGGGCGGCGCTCGCGCACGGACGCTTCGCCCAGACGCTCGCCGAGCGCCTCGAACGACACGACGATTCACTCGTCTGGCTCCGAACGTGCGAGGCGTTCGGCGGACACGTCGGCCACGACTTCGCGCGCGCGCTCGCCGACCACCTCGGTGTTCGCGTGGCGGGGCACACGTTCGTCATCGGGTTCTGGCAGAGCGGGCTCCACGGGCTCGCGCCAGGCGCGCGGCCGACTTGGAACCCCTCGGAAGGGATCGCGCGCGGAACCGCCGCCGCGCCCGAGCTCGGCGCGTGGTCGAGCCCGCACGCGCCGCACACCATTCACGCGCTCGAAGGATCGGTCCCGCCATTGTGGTTCGATCTCCGACGAACCGTCGCGTGACCCCGGCCAGGAAACTTTACGAGTAGCGCGCAAACGGCTCTGCTTCGGATCATGGGGAGACTGGGTGGGCTCTGCGTTGCCGTCGGCGCGCTCCTTCTGACGCGGAGCGTTCTCGCGATGGATGTTGCGGTGCGGGTGGAGCCCGGAGCGGCGCTGCCGCTCACGGGACCGCAGGCCGATTCGGCGAGCGTCGGCGGCGGCGCGGCGGCCAAGGCGGGAATCCCGCTCGCGCGCTACATCGACGTCCAAGCGGGCGCCGGCGCGTACGCGCTCGGCGGCAAAGGCGCGGTCTCCACGCAGAGCACGCCGGGTGCTTTCACGCTCGGCGGTGGCCTGCGGGCGATGCGGCCTCACGACCTGGGACGCATCGCGCCGTGGGCCGACGTGGATCTCCTCTACGTGCGCACGGGGCCGCTCGATCGCTCCGGGTTCGCTGCCGCGGGCGGCGTGAGCGTCCCCATCGGCCGCGAGCACGCGGCGTGGGCGGGCCCGTTCGTTCGCTACATGCAGATCGTCCAACCGGAGAAGAACGGCTTCGACAACACCGACGCCAAGCTGCTCGTCATCGGCGTCGGCGGTGAGCTCGGCGGCGGCGAAGATCCGGATCGCGATCACGACGGCGTGGCCAACGACGAAGACCGCTGCCCCAACGTCGCAGGCGCGGTGAGCAACGGCGGATGCCCGATCGTCGATTCGGACGGCGACGGCGTCGTCGATCGCGACGACCGCTGTCCGTCGGTAGCCGGTCCGCGAGAGAACGCAGGCTGCGCGTGGCCCGATGGCGATGGCGACGGCGTCATCGATCGCGACGACGCGTGCCCGCACGATCGAGGGCTCGCCACCAACAAAGGTTGCCCCGTCGTGGACGCGGATCACGACGGCGTGCCCGACAAGGAAGACCGCTGCCCGAACGAGGTCGGGACGATCAACGGCTGCCCCGACCCCGACGGCGACGGACTCGTTCCTCCCGACGATCAGTGCCCCTTCGCGCCGGGAAACAAAGACGACAAGGGCTGCCCCAAGTACAAGCAGATCGTCGTCACCGCCGAGAAGATCGAGCTCAATCAGAAGATCTTCTTTGCCTTCGGCAAGGCGCAGATCTTGTCGAAGTCGTTCGCTCTCTTGAACGAGGTCGCCCAGGCGCTCCGCGACAATCCCTCGCTGCGGATCCGCATCGAAGGTCACACCGACTCGACCGGCAACGCGAAGCAGAACAAGGCGCTTTCGCAGGGCCGCGCCGACGCGGTGCTCGAGTTCCTCGCCACGCAGAACGTGGCGCGCGATCGCATGAGCGCGCAAGGCTTCGGCTCCGAGGTGCCGCTCGACACGAACCGCACCGCCGAAGGCCGCGAGCGCAACCGACGCGTGGAGTTCGTGATGGTCGACGACAAGGGCAACGCCGTGGCGCCCACCGCGCCCAAGGCGGGAGGTGCGAAGTGAGCGTCTCGTGGAAGGGCATCGGCGGCTCGGTCTTCTTCGCGGCGACGCTGGGATTCATCGGTTGCGGGCAGCTCGTCGAATATCCCGACACGTCGCAAGCCGGTGACGGCGGCGCGGACGACGGCGCGCTGGGCGGTGACGGCGCCGCGGCGTGCGCCGACAAGCGACAGAGCCCCGGCGAGACCGACATCGACTGCGGCGGCGCCGGCTGCCCGAAATGCGCCGACGGCAAGGGCTGCGAAAGCGGCTCGGATTGCACCTCGGGGATCTGCAAGGCCGGCGTTTGTCAGGCGCCGAACTGCGGCGACGGGATCCGAAACGGCGACGAAGGCGACGTCGACTGCGGTGGGTCGAAGTGCGCGAAGTGCGGCGACGGCAAGGGCTGCGGTAACGGCGGCGATTGCGTCTCTGGCGTCTGCAAGAACGGCGTCTGCCAGGCCCCGACCTGCAGCGACGGCGTGAAGAACGGCGGCGAGACCGACTCGGACTGCGGCGCGACGTGCCCCAAGTGCGTCGACGGTCAGGGGTGCAGCAGCGCTTCGGACTGCACTTCGGGCGTCTGCATCAATGGGGTCTGCCAAGTGCCGACGTGCTCCGACGGCGTGAAGAACCAAGACGAGAGCGACAAGGACTGCGGCGGCGCGACGTGCCCCAAGTGCGTCAATCAGAAGACGTGCGGCACACCGAACGATTGCGTGTCGAGCTATTGCGTCGGGCAGATTTGCCAAGCCGCGACGTGCACCGACAAAGCGAAGAACGGCACCGAGAGCGACGTCGATTGCGGTGGGCTCGATTGTGCGAAGTGCGCAGACGGCCTCAAGTGCAGCCAAGGCGGCGATTGCGTCTCTGGCGTGTGCAAGAACGGCGTCTGCCAAGCCCCGACGTGCGGCGACGGCACCCAGAACCAGAACGAGACCGGCGTCGACTGCGGCGGAACCACGTGTCCGAAGTGCGGCACCGGCGGAGGGTGCGCGGCGCC
>JBGAJR010000036.1:0-88851 GCA_044224815.1 Polyangiaceae bacterium | reverse complement strand
GGGGCGCGTTCCCGGAGCGGGCGGCGGCAAAGTGATGTCGAGTGGCCACGCGCCGCCATTCAAGAGCAGCGCCAGCGTCGACCCGGTCGGCTCAGTGACCAACATCGTGATGGCGCGCTCGTCGGGCCGATCCCAGTCGTGCCCCTGCATCGGCCCGCCGTCAGGGCGTAGCCACCGCACGTCCGGTCGACCGCTCTCCTCGGATTGCCCACGGAAGTGCGTCTCCGGGCGCAGCGCCAGGAGCTCGCGACGGAGCGCGATGAGCCCACGCGTGAAGCCGAGGAGGGCATCTCCGCTCTTGTCGAGCACCCAGGCCACCCAAGACGTCGCGTCATCGAGACAGTACGCGTTGTTGTTGCCGCGTTGGGTCCGCCCCATCTCGTCGCCCATGAGGAGCATGGGCACGCCCGGCGAGAGGAGCAGCGTCGCCAAGAAGTTGCGCGCTTGCCGTTCGCGCGCCGCCAAGACCGCCCGCTCGGCCTCGAGACCTTCGACGCCGAAATTCGCCGAAAAATTTTCGCGCGCCCCGTCTTGATTCCCCTCGCCGTTGCGCTCGTTGTGCCGCTCTTCGAAGCTCACGAGATCGCGCAGCGTGAAGCCGTCGTGACACGTGACGAAGTTCACGCTCGCGGTGGGCCCGCGCCCGCCGAAGACGTCGCTCGACCCGGTGAGTCGATAGCCGAGCGGGCCGAGGCGGCGTTCGTAGCCATTCCAGAAACGCCGCACGTCGTCACGAAAGTGAGCGTTCCATTCGCGGAAGCCGGGCGGATACGCGCCGAGCGTGAAGCCCTCGGGCGTCGCGTCCCACGGCTCGGCGATGAGCTTGGCGCCGCGCAGCACGGGATCCTGATGGAGGACGTCGAAGAACGCGGCGCCCCGATCGAACCGGCCGTGCTCGCGACCGAGCACCGTCGCCAGATCGAAGCGGAACCCGTCGACGTGCATCTCCGTCATCCAATAGCGGAGCGAATCCATCACGAGACGCAGCACCGTCGGGTGCTCGATGGCGAGCGTGTTCCCGCAAGCGGCGCGGTTCACGTAGCGGCTCGGATCGCCGGGCTCGAGCTCGTAGTACGTCGCGTTGTCGATGCCGCGGAGCGACAGCGTGGGGCCCACTTCGTCGCCTTCGCAGGTGTGGTTGAAGACCACGTCGAGGATCACCTCGATGCCGGCCGCGTGGAGCGCCTTCACCATCGAGCGAAACTCGTCGACCGCGCGCTCGGGCTGCGCCGCGAGCCGCTGCGCGGGGGCGAAGAAGGAGAGCGTGTTGTAGCCCCAGTAGTTGGTCTGCCCGCGGAGCGCGACGCGCGGCTCGTCGACGCTCTCGTGGATCGGCAAGAGCTCCACGCTGGTCACGCCGAGTCGCGTCAGATGCGCGATCGCCGCGGGCGAGGCGAGCCCGGCGAAGGTCCCGCGCTTGTCGGCGGGGACGTCGGGCATGAGCTGCGTGAAGCCCTTCACGTGGAGCTCGTAGAGGACGGTGTCGCGCCACGGCACCTTCGGGCGACCGTCGGTCCCCCAATCGAACGCGGCGTCTCCGGTCACGACGCCGCGCGGGACGTGCGGTGCGCTGTCGCGATCGTCGGCGCGGCGCGCGTCGTGCCCGGCGTGTCCGAAGATCGGACCGCGTGGGTCGACGCGGCCAGCGACGAGACGCGCGTACGGATCGAGGAGGAGCTTCGCCGGCGCGAAGCGGTGGCCGCGCTCCGGCGCCCATGGACCGTGCACGCGGTATCCGTAGCGATCGCCGACTTCGACGCCGCGGACGCGCGCTTCGAAGATGCCGTCTTCCGCGCGCGCGAGCTCGACGCGTCGCGCGGCGCCGCCCGCCTTGGGCTCGAGCGAGAGCTCGACCGCATCGGCATGCGCAGAGAAGAGTCGGAAGACGGTCAGATCACCATGGCGAGAGACGCCGAGCGGGAGAGGTGAGCTCATCGGCCCTCCCTTGATATCACCCTTCGCCGGGGCCCAGGCGACGCGTCTCCGCGAGGAGGTCGCGCACGCGATGTACGCGCCCCGCGACGCGGCTGTCGTCCGCGAGGCGCTCCACGCTGGTGCTCATTCGGTAGGACCAATTCTCCGGACCGACGACACCTGGCGTATTGATGCGCACGTCCTCTCCGAGGATCTCTTGGAGCAAGACGAGCGCGAGGCTGGCTCCGCTCGCGAAGAGGGTGCGCATCTGCGCGGCCCACAGCTCATCCCCCTTGGTCGTCGCCGGAACGCCGAAGATCGTCGCCAAACCCGCGCGCTCTTCGGGCGTCATCTCGTTCCACCACATGCCGATGGGTGCGGTGTCGTGCGTGCTGTACGACGCGACACTGAGCCAGGGGAACGCCCGCGGATCGCGATACACGAGACCCTCGCGCTCCCAAGGGATGATTTTGTAGCCGGGGATCCCGAGGTCAGTGAGCGTGCTGCGGACCCAACGCGGAATCACGCCTAGGTCCTCCGCGATGATCGCTCCCGCTCCCGCTGCCTCGCTCATCGCGCGAAGAACGCGCTCGCCGCGCGCGTGTTGGAGGCGCTCGCTCGCGATGTCGAAATGGCCGCGCTGCGCCGCCGTCCGGCCGTCCGGGTGAACGAGGCCCGACTTGGGCTTCACCCACTGTCGGAAGTAGCCGACGACGTGATCGATACGGAATCGATCGTAGAGCTGGCGTGCGCGCGCCGTGCGGCCGCGGAGCCAGCCGAAGCCGTCTTGCTCCATGCGCTCGAGGTCGTAGGCCGGAAGGCCCCAGTCTTGGCCCTCCTCCGAGTAGGCGTCGGGAGGCGCACCGAGCGACACGTCGCTGCGAAAGGCGCGCTTGTGGCTCCAAACGTCGGCGCTCTCGCCGCCGACGATGAACGGGAGGTCGCCCATGAGCTCGACGCCGAGCGCCGCAAGCGCACGACGCGACGCGTGCCACTGTTCGTTGGCCACGAACTGCCGGTACTGATGCGCGAGGATCGGTCGCGCCAAGCGCTCGCGCGCCGCGGCGAGCGCGGCGGGATCGCGATCGCGAAGCGCGGCCGGCCACGTCGACCACCCGTGCTCGCGATGCTCCTCGCGGAGCGCGACGTAGAGCGCGAGATCGTCGGACCACGCAGAAGACGCGCGCTGGAAGGCGCGGAACTCGTCGGCGCGACGCGTCGCACGGGCGAGCTCACGCTCTCCGAAGTTGGTGAACGCCTTGTCGAGCGCGCGCTCCTTGAGGGCTCGCACGCGATCGTAATCGATGGCCGGGCGGGCGCGGAGCGCGGCCAGCTCGGCCTCACCGCCGTGAGAGAGGACTTCGCCCATCGAAGCGCGATCGAGCTCCGGAACGTCGGCGAGAGAGATGGCCAAAGGATCGAGCCCGAACGCCGTGCGCGCCCCGTACGGGCTCGTCTCGCCGCGCGCGAGCTCGAAGCTCGGGAGGAGCTGGACGACGCGGACACCTGCGCTGCGCGCCCATTCGGCGAAGCGAGGCAAGTCGCCGATCTCGCCGATGCCGAAGTCGCGGCTGCTGCGGAGGGAGAAGAGCGGGACGGTGACGCCGAGGGTGCGCGCGCCGCGGCGCGCCGAGACGGGTCCGTGATCGCCGGAAGGGTCGCGAGATCCTTCGTGAGATGCCATGGAGGCGGAGCATCGTCGTGCCACCGCGCCGTGTAAAGGTAAGACTCAACCGAGCACGCCTGGAACCTTTGCCCTCGCCGCGCTGTCGCTCCTTCGAGCCCGATGTCCTCCTCTCTCCGCCTCGACCTTCGCGCATTCGTCGTCCTCTCGTTCGCGGCGCACGTCGCGGTCGCGGGCGCGCTCGCACGCCGGCCGAGCGCGGGGGCGACCGAGGTCGACCCGACCGCCGCGAGGCCCACCCTCGCCGGCGACACGCTCGAGGTGCCGGGGCTCGAGACGCTGACCGAGGAGAGCGCGGTGGACCTCGACTCCGAGCCCGAGCCGCTCGCCCCCTCTCCCGCCGTCGCACCAGGCCCCGCGCCCAAGCGCGCGAGCGCGCGACCGAAGCTCGTCGTGCGCGGCGGCGCGGCTACGCCCACGAGCGCGGGAGAGCATGGCGGCGACGCCGAACCGGCGCGCTTCGGCGCGGTCGGTGAGCGCGGCGCGGTCGATCTCGCGACGGCGGTCACGCGCGGTTTCCCCCAAGCAGCGAGCGCCGATCCGGTGTGGCAGAAGGCGGCCTTCGGCGCGGCCGGCTCGATCGATCTCGTCCTCACCCTCGACGACACGGGCCACCTCGTCGAGGCGCGACTCGAGGGTGATGCCACGCCGGCGCTCCGCCAAGCGCTGACGCGCACCGTCGCCCTCGTGCGCGGTCGCACGTTCACGGCGCGTCGCGCGACCACGCGACTCCACGTCGTCGGGCGCGTCTCGGCCGACGCGGTGCGCGACGAGTCACGCGCCGACGTCTTCGCGATCGGCGGGAGCTACGTCGGCCGATCCGGGAGCGCGTTCTTCTCGCTCTCGAGCGGCCGCCGCATCGACGTGACGGTCACCGAACGGTGAGCGCTTCGCCGAGACCATCGACCTCGGCGGCGGTGCGCGGCTGCGGCGGCGCGTTCTCCGCGCCGGGACTCACCATGCTGAGCCCTTCGACGCGCTCGTAGATCGCGAGGCGATCCTGCGAGAACTTGAGTCGGTAGTTGGGAGGCACGAGCTTCTGCACCTCGCGCGGCGCGTCCCACATGAGCACGTGATCGTAGAGCGGCGTCGCGTCGCGCCAGAACTGCGCCCAGCGCTCGCGCCACGTCGCGTTGCAGTCCGGCTCCACGATGCCGGCCGAGCGAAGCATGCTGCACTCCCACTGCGGCGACACCATCGTGGGCGCGAACGCCTCGAGCACCAGGTGGTTGAACTGGAGCGGCGGCGGCTGCCTGTACATGACCGGGAACGACCGCGAGTGCGCGAAGAGGAGCGGCGCGCTCGTCTGCTTCTCGGTCACGTAGTAGCCCCAGGTGTGGAGCACGCTGCGCGTGTTCTCGCTCGTGGCCTTCTGGTTGAAGATGAGCGGGAGGAGGCGCGCGCCCTCGGGCACGTACGGAATGCCGGCGGTGATCTTGGCGCGATCGGCGTCGAGTCGCACGTAGTCAGCGCCCATGCCTGCGCTGTAGAGGCCCGCGCACGCCGCGAGGGCGAGCGCGAGGCGCCGATCGATGCGATCGGGCACGCGGAGGAGCATGCCGACCCACAGGAACGCGACGAAGCGTGAGTTCACGTGGAACCAGTTGGTGGCCACGTACGGCGTCACGAAGTAGAGCGCCCAGAGCGCACCGAAAGCGACCGGGCCCATGAACGACGGCCGCTCGCGCAAACGAGCGAGCGCGAGGATCGGAATCACGAGCGTGGGCACGAGCGACGTGACCGAGAGCCACGTGAAGCCGTACATCCACTCGGCGAACATGTTGTAGAAGAGCTCCCACGGCGGCAGCGAGCGCTTGAGCGCCACGAACCCGTGCATCGCGCCGCCGGGCTCGGTCACCTGGGCCACGATCGACCACAGCGTGAGCAGCAGCACCGGGAGCTGCGGCAGGAACACGAGGAGGAGCGTGCGCCACCGCTCACGCCAGGTGGCGCGCGAGCCCGCATGAACGAGGCCGAGCACGCCGACGACGAGCAGCGTGAAGACGTGGCTGTACCAAGTGAGGAGTGAGAGCGCGAAGACCGCGAACGTCGAACGCCACGTGGGCGTCTTCACGTGCCCGTCAAGGGCCATCAAGACGAGCAAGGACAGCGGCACGCCGAGGGCGAAGTCGAGCATGCCCATCGAGACGAACCAGTTGTGGACCATCGGCCACGCGAGCAGGCTCGCCACGAACATGCGACGGCGGTTCGTGAAGTGGAGAACGAACTGCGGAATGACGAACGCCGTCGCCGCGAGGACGATGATCGAGAAGAGCTTGCCCGCGACCTTGACCCCGACGGCGTTGCCGACGAAGTAGAGGAACGAGAAGAGCGCCGCGTTGGTCTTGAAGAACCCGTTGGAGACGAACTCCGGGTAGCGCTCGGGGTGATTGATGACCGTGACCGCGGCGAGGTGGTTCGGGAGGTCCTGGAACGGAGGGACCTCGACGAGCGCCATCGGCCAAGCCGCGAGCACGAAGAGGACCGCGCCGGCGACCCACGCGGCCTGTCGGTCGGAGAGCTGCTCGAACGCACGCGTCGCGCGCGTGGCGAGCGACCCGGGCAGGTCGACGAGCCCAGTCGGCGCAATGCCGGCGAGCGCCTCGCTCCGCGAGCCGCCTGAAAAGCGCTCGGGTGCGAGCTTCTGCGCCAGTGCGTCGGACTGCTGTTGCATCGCGAAAAGGAAGGCCCCCACCAGAGACGAGGCGAGCGCGGTCAGAATGCAAACGCCGGCCCAATGCGCCGCGTCATTTGCGCCGAAGGCTCGCCGCCTCGGCTTTCTCCGGGAAAACGACGGGGAACCCTACTCGGCGACCCTCTCAGTGTCCAGCCGCTGGGACGGTCGGCGCTCGGAGGGTCCGGCCCCCACCCTGATCCCCCGATCGCGATCAAATGACACGGCAGAGTAGGCATTTGGCCCCGATAGGAGGTGGCCTGCGCCCTGCACCTACATAGCTTTATGGCGAAGTCGGCCCGGTCCGGACCTGTGAATTCTCCCGGTAAGTCGGGGGTTGGACATGGCGCCCTTGGATCAGAGCTCACCCGGTGGGGTTGGATCGTGGCGACAGTCGCAACGATCCTGACGGGTTGTGGGGGTTCGCCCTCGACGTCCGATCAGGTGTCCGTCGACCTCGTGGAGAGCAGCCAGACCGACATCTTCGGCGGGGCTCCGGACTCGGCGCGGGTGTCCGGTGTCGTGGCGTTGCGCGTCGGAACCGCCGCTCCGTTCGAGATTTGCTCGGGTGCCCTCGTGGCCCCGAACGTCGTCCTCACGGCCCGCCACTGCGTGAGCAAGATGGTGACCGACAAGGTGATCTGCACGGACCGTGGGCAATCGGCCAACGGCGCGCACGTCGGCGGCGATCATCGCGTCGAGGAGCTCGCGGTCTTCGCGAGCGAGACGCCCGACTTCGAGGGCGAGCCGGACGCGCGCGCCACGGCGGTCGTGCACGCCGACGGATCATCGCTCTGCAACTCGGACATCGCGCTCCTCGTGCTCGACCGCGCGCCGGCCGGCACCTCTCCCCTCCCCGTGCGCCTCGGCAAGAGCGTCACGACGAGCGATCGCATTCGCGCAGTGGGCTACGGCAAGAGCGAGATCTCGACGGGACCGGGCATGCGCATGCGAAAGGACGGCATCGGCATCCTCGAGGTCGGCGCCAAGCTGACCGCCTCCGACACCGCGCTCGGCGACAAGGAGTTCGAGGTCGGTCGCTCGATCTGCCAGGGCGACTCGGGCGGCCCTTCGATCAGCGAGTCGACCGGGGCGGTCGTCGGCGTCGTCTCGCGCGGCGCAGACTGCCGCCAAGACTTCGGCCACGTCTACACGCAGACCGCGGGCTTCGAGTCGCTCTTCGCCGCCGCCCTCATTCGGGCGGACGCGAAGATCCTCACCGAGGACGGCGAGGTCGTCAGTGGAGAGGATCTCGCTGGCTCGGGCGCGCCGGCCGGTAGCGGCTGCGCGGTGGCGGGTCCAGGCGTGTTGTCGCAAGGCGCGCGACTCTCGCCGGTCCTCGCGCTCCTCGGCCTCGTCGGCCTCGCGCGTCGCCGACGCGCTCGCTGACTACTTCGCCTTCGCCCAGTTCGGGCCGAAGCCCACGTCGACGACGAGCGGCACGTCGAGCTTCATGGCGCCGCTCATCGCCTCGCGCACGAGCTCGCCGGCCTCTTTGGCGCTCGCCTCCGGCACCTCGAACACGAGCTCGTCGTGCACGGTGAGGATCATGCGCGCGCCCGGCACGACCTCGCCCTTGCCGAGGCGCACCATCGCGATCTTGAGGATGTCGGCCGCCGAGCCCTGGATGGGGGTGTTCTTCGCGATGCGCTCGGCTTCCATGCGCAGGCCTCGATTCGCCGAATGCAGGTTCGGCAGGAAGCGGCGCCGACCGAGCACGGTGCGCACGGCCTCGCCGCGGCGCGCGCTCTCGATCGTCTCTTGCATGAAGCGCGCGACGCCCTCGTAGCGGCGGAAGTAGGCTTCGATGAAGCGGGCCGCGTCGGCGCGGGGGATGTCGAGCTGCCGCGCCAGCGCGGCGTCGCCCATGCCGTAGATGACGCCGAAGTTGATCGTCTTCGCGCTGCGGCGCATGTCCACGGTGACCGCATCCTTCGTGACATCGAAGACGAGCGACGCCGTGTGGGTGTGGATGTCGCCGCCCGAATGGAACGCCTCGAGGAGCTGAGGGTCGCGCGAGAGGTGCGCGAGCACGCGAAGCTCGATCTGCGAGTAGTCCGCGGAGAGGATCACCGCGCCCGGCGGCGCGACGAACGCCGCGCGGATCTCGCGCCCGAGCTCGCTCCGCACCGGAATGTTCTGGAGGTTCGGATCACTCGACGAGAGGCGGCCGGTGGCGGCAACGGTCTGCTGGAAGCGCGTGTGGATGCGGCCGGTGCGCGGGTTCTTCGCGCGCGGGAGCGCGTCGATGTACGTGCCCTTCAGCTTGTCGATTTCGCGATACTCGACGATGACCTTGGGGAGCTCGTGCTGCTCGGCGAGCTCCTCGAGCACCTCGGCGTCGGTAGACCGTCCGCCCTTCGGCGTTCGTTTGAGGACCGGCAGCTTGAGCTCGTCGAAGAGGATCGTCTCCAGCTGATCGCGTGAGCGGATCGCAAAATCGCGACCCGCGATCGAGCGCGCCTTCTGCTCGAGCGCTCGGAGCTCGCCCTCTACGCGGTGCCCGAGCGCCTCGAGGGTCGTCGTGTCGACGAGGACGCCCGTCCGCTCGAGGCCCGCGAGGACGTGGGCGAGCGGCAGCTCGAGGTCGCGCATGAGCGCGCCCATGCCCTCGCGATCGAGACGCCCGTCGAGGCGCGTCGCGAGCGAGAGCGCGATCTCCGCATCGCTCGCGGCGTACGGAGTGGCTTCCTCCACGGGAAGTTGATCGAACGGAACTTGAGTGCCCTTCTTGGCGCCTTCTCCATACGGCCGAACATCGAGCCCGAGCTCACGCCGCGCGAGCTCCTTGATGGAGTTGGGCGTCTCGGGATCGAGGAGGTAGCTCGCGATCATCGGGTCCATGCCCTTGCCCGCGAGGGAGAGCCCGAGCTCGGCGAGCACGATCTCCGCCGTCTTCAGATCGTAGGCGACCTTGGTGACGTTCTCGTCGGCGAGAACGGGCGCGAGCGCCGCGGCGACCTCGGCCCACGCGAGCTGCTTGGGCACGCCGAGATACCGATGCGAGATGGGTACGTAATGGCCCTCGCCGGGCTTGGCGGCGAGCGCGAGACCGACGATCGCCGCGCGCATGGGGTCCGCGTCGGTGAGCACGGGGTGCACCGCGAGGAGCTTCGTGGTGCGCGCGGTGTCGAGCACGCGCGCGAGCGCTGCTGCGTCGAGAATCGTGTAGAGCTCACGTTTCGTCGGCGCCGCTGGAGCCAGCGCGTCGAGGTGGCGTGTGAATTCGAGATCCGTGTAGAGCGCACGCAGCGTCTCGGTGTCGGCGCCGCCGTACTTGAGGTGCTCGAGGTCCCAAGCGATGGCGACGTCGTCCTTGAGGGTGACGAGCTTCTGACTCACGCGCGCGTCGCTCTCGTGGGCCTGCAAGGTCTCGCGCAGCTTCTGCCGCTTCACCTCGCCGATGCGCGCGTAGATGCCGTCCACCGAGCCGAACTCGCCCAAGAGGTCGGCGGCGGTCTTGGGCCCCACGCTCGGAACGCCCGGCACGTTGTCCGACGAGTCGCCGGTGAGCGCGAGGTAGTCGCGGACGCGGCTCGGGACGACGCCGAGCTTGGCCTGGACCTCCGCCGGTCCGTAGACGCGATCGCGCATCGAGTCCCAGAGGACGACGTCCGTCTTCTGATCGTCGACGAGCTGCATCATGTCTTTGTCGGAGCTCACGATGACGACGCGGAGCCCGCTCGCGCGCGCACGCTTCACCACCGACGCGATGAGGTCGTCGGCCTCGATGCCGGCCTCTTGATAGATGGGAATGTTGTACGCGCGCACGATCGCTTCGCAGCGCGCGAGCTGCTGCGAGAGGTCCTCCGGCGGCGGCGGGCGGTTCGCCTTGTAGCGAGCGTCGATCGTCTTCCGGAACGTCGGCCCCTTCGAGTCCATCGCCACCGCGAGGTACGACGGCTGCTTCTCGTTCACGACCTTCTGCAGCATGTTCACCGTCCCCATGACGGCGTGCGTCGGCTCGCCCTTCGAGCTCGAGAGCGGCGTGATCGCGTGGTACGCGCGAAAGACGTATCCGCTGAGATCCACCAAGTAGAGGACGTCGGG
This sequence comes from Polyangiaceae bacterium, assembly GCA_044224815.1. Classification (GTDB taxonomy): domain Bacteria; phylum Myxococcota_A; class Polyangia; order Polyangiales; family Polyangiaceae; genus JADJCA01. The sequence goes on along the minus strand of JBGAJR010000036.1, from coordinate 78,529 downwards.
TGCACCGCGCGGCGGGAGCTCGGCGCGGCCGCCCAACGAGGTCGACGGTTCGGGGGCGGCGGTCTTGGCGCGAGCCATGGCGGCACTTGAGGCCCCGGGCGGGGGCCCGTCAAGGCCGATCGCGCTGAGCCGCGCTGCCCTCCCACCGTGAAGCTGCGTTCCGGGTGACCGTAACCAAAAGTGCACGACCGGGCCGCGCGATGGGCCCGGGACACGTCGTTTGGCTGGCCCGTGCGTTGCTGGACGGGCCTCGGCGGCACGGATACCTTGGAAGACGACGCGCGGTCCGACGTCGTAGCTCGATTCGTGCGGTCAGCCGTCCAAGGTCCAGCGGGCATGTCCGATCCTCACGCACCCCCTTCCCAATCGCTCGTCGCTGGCAAGTACCAGCTCGGCGCCCTCATCGGACGAGGTGGGATGGGCTCGGTGTGGGAGGGACGCCACGTCTCGCTCGGCACGCGCGTGGCGGTGAAGTTCATCGAGAAGGAGTACGCGGACAGCAGCGAAGCGCGGACGCGCTTCCTCACCGAAGCCCGCGCCGCCGCCACCATCCAGTCGAAGTACGCGGTTCAAATCTTCGATCACGGCGTCACCGACGACGGCCGACCGTACATCGTCATGGAGCTCCTCGAGGGCGAGGGTCTCGATCGCCGCCTGGAGCGGCTCGGGCGCCTGCCGCTCACCGACGTCGCGCGCACGTTCTTGCAAGTGTGCCGCGCGCTCCAGCGCGCGCACGAGGGCGGCATCATTCACCGCGATCTCAAGCCGGAGAACATCTTCCTCCAGCGCTCGCTCGACGACGACGACGAGGTCGCCAAGGTCCTCGACTTCGGCATCGCCAAGATTCGCAACGTCGACGGCACGACGCTCTCCTCCAGCACCAAGACCGGCGCCGTGCTCGGCACGCCGTATTACATGGCGCCGGAGCAGGCCCGAGGCCTGCGGGAGATCGATCACCGCGCCGACCTCTGGTCGCTCGGCGTCATCGCGTTCAAATGCGCGACCGGCGTTCTGCCGTTCGACGGGCAGTCGCTCGGCGATCTCCTCGTGAAGATCTGCACGTCGCCGGTACCGGTTCCGTCGCAGATCGCGCCCGGCTTGCCGCCCGCGTTCGACGCGTGGTTCGCGAAGGCGCTCGACCGCGAGCCTGCTCTTCGCTTCTCGTCGGCCAACGAGCTCGCGGACGCGCTCGCATTCGCCGCCGGCCTGAGCGTGAAGCGCGGGCCGAACAGCCTCTCCAACCCCCAGTCCGCGCCGGCTGGCGGGGCGGTCGCCGCCGCGCGCACTGGCGATCCGAGCGGCGGCGCGATGGGCGCCGCGCCCAACATCACCCCCATGAACGCCAGCACGCCGCAGTTCGCCGGCACGTCGGCGCCGTTCACGGCCACGTCGCCAGGCGCGACGAAGCGCTCGAACGCGGGCGTGGTCATCGGGATGGCGGTCGGCATGCTCGTGCTCGGTGCCGGCGGCGTCACCGCGTACACGGTCCTCGGTCGCCGCGCTGCGCCCGCCGCGACGGGCACGCCGAGCGCGACGCCCGCGCCGCCGCCGCCCTCTGCGCTTCCGCCGACGCCCACCGTCGTCGTCGGCAACGACACCATCGCGCCGCTCCCGACCGCGTCGACGCCCGCGCTGGGCGCACCACCGAACGGCGCACGTGGAAGGACGCGCCCCGGCCCGAAGCCCACCGGCTCGACGACCGCCGCGCTGCCGCCGCCGCTTCCCAAGCCCGGCGGCAAGACGGACCCGAAGACCGAGCCAGAGCCGAAGCCGGTGAAGACCGAGCCCAAGCCCGAGCCGAAGCCGACCAATACCTCGAACGCCAACCCCGGCTTCTGATCGCCGGCGACATCACTCAACGATGAAGGTGCATCGCGTGCGCGTGACTTCGCTGCTCCTCCGAGCCGCCGCTCCCCTCGCCTTTGTTGCTGCCGTTTTCGCCCTACCGGCGAGCGCGCGCGCGCAGTCCGCCGGAACGCCGAGCGCCACGATCTCCGACGCCGACCGGAAGGCCGCACGCGATCTCTTCTTCCAAGGCGTTGACTTGCAGAATGCAGGTAAATTCGCCGAGGCCCTCGACAAGTTCCAACGCGCCCAGGCCGTGGTCAACGCGCCGACGAACCTCCTTCACATCGCCGAGTGCCAGGCCGCGGAGACCAAGCTCGTCGAGGCCGCGGAGACGTACCGCGCCGTCGGCCGCTTCAACCTCGGCCCCAATCCGCCGGCGCCGTTCGTCGCGGCCCAGAGCCAAGCGGCCGCGGAGCTCGCGCAGCTCGAGCCGCGGATCCCCGAGCTCACGATCGACGTCGCGCCGCCCAACATTCCGACCGTCCAAGTCACGATCGACGATCAGCCCATTCCGACCGCGCTCGTCGGCGTGAGCCGACCGGTCAACCCGGGCCCGCACAAAATCGCCGCTCAAGCGCCGGGGTATTCGCGAGAAGAGAAGACGGTCGACGTCAAAGAGCGCAGCAAGCAGAAGATGACGCTCGAGCTCAAGGCGACCGGCGGCGTCACTTACGGTCCCGCGGGCGCGGCCGCAGGCGCTGCCGCGCAGCCCGGCCCAACGCCGCCGCCGCCGGCCAGCTCGGCCCCGCCGCCGGCGAAGCCCCCGCCGTACGACGCGAAGAAGGAGCCAGACGCGAGGCCCCGCACGAGCCTGATGCTCGGTTTGCGCCTCGGGGCGGCGATCCCGTCGGGTGACATGCCGCTCTCGAACGGTACGAAGCCGGCGTTCGGCAACTACGGAAAGACCGGGGTCGGGCTCGGGCTCGAGGGCAAGCTCCGCTTCGCGCGCGTCGTCTACGTGGGCGCGCTCCTCCAGGCGAACGGCTACGGCGACGGCTCGCTCAAGGCATCGCAGCCGGACACCGGAAAGGCCGGCGGCGGCATCGTCGCCGGTACGCTCGGTTGGATCTCGAACCCCGATGGCTTCGGCGTCGTCCTGAACGGTGGCCTCGGCTACCGCTGGGTCAACGTGACGCGCACTGCCGACTCCGGCACCGGGACGGTCGAGGACAGCGCGGGGGGCGGCGCGCTCCAGCTCGGGTTCGGCTTGTTCATCCGAGCCGGGTCGGTCTTTCGCATCGTTCCCAAGGTCGAGGTCAACATGGGGAGCATCCAGGCCGAAAAGGCCGCGGCGAACCAAGCCGCGGCCAAGACGAGCTTCGCGGACTTCTTCATTGGGCTCACCGGCGACTTCGACATCGCGCTCGATAAAGGCAAGTGATTCCCGAACGTCACGAGTGGCTGCCCCCGTTTGACTACATCCGACAACGAATTACAGGTTCGTGACAAAGCGGGGGCGGGGCGGTGCTTAGCTCCTCGGCATGCACTACGTCCTGTGCTCGGCGTACTTCGCGGTCCTCCTCCTCCTCGCGATGTACGGTCTCCACCGATCGCACCTCGTCATCACGTGCCTTCGTTTCCGCGACCGTCTGCGTGAGATGAAGAAGGAGCCGGCGCCCCTCCCCGAGGCCGAGCTGCCGCAGGTCACGATTCAGCTCCCGATCTACAACGAGGCCACGGTCGCTACGCGCCTCCTCGAGCACGTCGTCGCCATCGACTACCCGCGCGATCGCCTCGAGATCCAAGTCCTCGACGACTCCACCGACGAGACGCGGCAAATGCTCCGCGCCGAAGTGGAGCGCTTCCGCGAGCGCGGCATCGACATCGTCTACATCCACCGCGTCGATCGCGTGGGTTACAAGGCCGGCGCCCTCGACGCCGGGCTCAAGGTCGCGAAGAGCGAGCTCATCGCCATCTTCGACGCCGACTTCCTTCCGCAGCCGGACTTCCTGAAGCGCATCGTTCCGCTCTTCGTCGCCGACGAGAAGCTCGGCATGGTGCAGGCGCGCTGGGGTCACATGAACCGCGAGCACTCGCTGCTCACGCGGACGCAGGCCCTCATGCTCGACGGTCACCACCTCGTCGAGAACCGCGCGCGCTCGGCGGCCGGTTGGCTCTTCAACTTCTCCGGCACCGGCGGCATGTGGCGTCGCACCGCGATCGACACGGCCGGCGGCTGGCAGCACGACACCCTCACCGAGGACCTCGATCTCAGCTACCGCGCGCAGCTCGCGGGCTGGAAGTTCCTCTACCGCGAGGCCCTCGTCACGCCGGCCGAGCTCCCCGAGGACGTGAGCGCCCTCCGCGCGCAGCAGTACCGCTGGGCCAAGGGCACCGTGCAGACGGCGCGCAAGCTCCTCTTCAAGCGCGTCCTGCGCTCGCACCTCACCTTCACGCAAAGGCTCGAGGCGTTCTTCCACATGACGCCGCACTTCGCGTACCCGCTGATGGTCGTCTTGAGCGTGCTGCTCTTGCCCGCGCTCATCTACATGCCCGCGACCAACGTGCGGACCATGTTCCTCATCGACCTTCCCTTGTGCTTCGGCACGACGGGCTCGCTCGCCGCCTTCTACGCGATGGCGGAGTCGGCGCAGGGCCGCGCTCGCATCGGCGCGCTCAAGCAGCTCCCCGCGGGCTCGATGGCCGGCGAGTTCGTGCGCACCCCCAAGAAGGGCGTCGCCCAGGGCCGCTACCGCGCGCGCGCCGACCTGCCGTTCGTCGAGATCGCGCTCGCGCTCTTCTCGTTCGTGAGCACGGTCGCCTCGATCCGCACTGGCCACTGGTTCGCGACGCCGTTCGCGGCGCTCTTCGCCGCGGGCTACGGCTACGTGGCATCGCTCGTGGTCTCCGAGCAGATCGCGCGTCGTCGCGCGGCGGAGACGTCCCTCGCCGACTCGACGCCGAGCCTCGCTCCGGTGTCTTCGGCCTCCATCGAAGAAGAGCTCGCGGCCTGACGCTCGAGCCGGCAGCGCGGTCACGAGATCGCGCTGTTGTCCGCTATGGCTGCGGTTATTCCGCGCGGCTTACAATCCCCCACCGCGAAAACCCCGAAGGGCCGGCACGGCACGGAAAGTGACCGGCCAACCCGGCGTGATGCCGAGCGTTTTGGCTGGCGCTCGGCCAGAGTCGGCGCCTACACTTCTAGTCTGGTGAGGGGGGAGCCGAATACCGCGGCGCCCGTCATCTAGGTGAACGGTGAAGCTCCGACTCGGAGCGGTGTTGGCTGCCAAAACGGGGGGTGGAGAGGGTCATGACGAAAGCGGAGATCGTCCAGGCTCTGTATTCGCGGGTCGGGGGCTTCTCGAAGAAGGAGTCGGCGGACTTGGTCGATCTCGTCTTCGAGATGATCAAAGAAACCCTCGGCAAAGGCGAAAAGGTCAAAATCAGCGGGTTCGGAAACTTCGTCCTCCGCGACAAGCGTCAGCGGCCGGGTCGCAATCCCCAAACGGGTGAGGCGATTCAGATCAGCGAGCGGCGCGTGCTCACATTCAAGGCGAGCCAGATCCTGAAGCAGGCGCTCAACGCCAAGGCGAAGGACGGCATCTCGCTCGGCCACAACGGCATGAACGGGATGAACGGCGCACCGGTCGGCGTGCCTCAGATGGGCGGCGCGACGATGGTCGAGAAGAGCGAGTAGCTCCCCACCACGCCGTCCGCACCGCGGGCCGATCCGAGTCATGGAAGAAACGCGACGCGTTCGCGACGAGAGTCGTGTACGCGCGCCAAGGACTCCTGCTAGAAAAGAGGACGATGGCCGACGACGAGACGAAGCTTCCCCAACCGACGAAGCTCCCCTCCAAGGTCTACTTCCGCATCGGTGAGGTCGCGTCGCTCGTCGGCGTCGAGCCCCACGTGCTCCGCTACTGGGAGCGCGAATTCCGAACGATCCGTCCGAAGAAGAGCGCGCGTGGCCAACGCGTGTACTCCCGCAAGGACGTCGAGACGCTCATGCGCGTCAGGCAGCTCCTCTACTCGGAAGGCTTCACGATCGCCGGCGCGCGGCGCCGCCTGCAGCAAGAGCGCTCGGGGCATGCGCTCGACGTGCCGATGCCGGCCGACGAGAGCGCGGACGACCTCACGACTGCGGCGATGGCCGATGCGGAGCCCGCGAGCTCGGCATCCCCGGCGAGAGAAACCGCGGCCGAGGAACGCGGCGCGCGCGCGGTGAGCCCGCTCGCGTCTGCCGCGAAGGCAGCGCCCAGCGTCCCCGTGTTCGAGAGCGCAGGCCCGCTCTTCGAACGAACGATCCTTCGCGACGCGCGCAGCGACGGTGACGGCGCCGCCGCGCCCCACGCCGAGCCCACGACCAAGCGCGCCGCACCGCCACCTCGCGTGGAGCGGAGCGCGCTCGATGGGGCCGCGCAGACTGGAACGGTCGAGGCCGCCGCGATGCGCGCGGCCCTTCGCGAGCTCCGCGGCGAGATCGAGGCCTTCCTCGGCGATCTCGGCTCGCACGCCCACTGACGCCGCCACGCGCAACCCGCGAGGACGCGCGGCGTCGGTAAGCTTCGACGGGGCTTGCCAATTCCCTGGCCACGTCGAGCCGCTGCCGTGTTAGAAGGCGGCACGATGCTCGGGTTTGCGCGCCGCTTTTGGCTGTTCGAGCCGCCCCTCCGGCGGGCGGTTTCGACGTGCGCGTTCGCGCTCGTCGTGGCGTCTTCTGGAGTGGCTTCGGCCCAGACGCCGGCTCCCTCTGGGAGCGCGGGTGATTCTGGCGCTGCGCCTGCTGCTTCGTCTGCCCCGTCCGCGGGCGCTCCCGCGCCGAGCACGGCCGCTCCGGCGGGTACGGCGAGCGGCTCCGCGGCGGTGCGCGCGCCGCGTCCTTCTCTCCTCGCCCCGAGCGGCGGCGCCGGCGTGCGCATCCCCGCGGTCGATCCCGCGAGCGACGCGCGCGATCTCGCCAAGCAAGGCAGCGAGCGCCCCGAGAGCGCGGAGCCGCAGAGCGATGTCTTCAGCGAAGACTGGTGGGGTCGCACCCGTCCGGTGCTCGAGCTCCACGGCTACTTCCGCACGCGCGGCGAGCTCTTCCACAACTTCGCGCTCGGTCGCCACGACAACGTCGGCGAAGCGCTGTGGCCGCAGCCGCTCGACAACACGTACACCGACAAGAGCGGCGTCGAGCACGCGGTGAAGCTCTGCGGCTCGGACCCGGCGAACATGAGCGCCTGCAGCGACAAGTCGCAGGCCACCGCCAACCTCCGCCTCCGCTTGAACCCCGAGATCCACATCTCGGACAACCTGCGGATCATGTCGCAGGTGGACGCGCTCGATAACCTCGTCCTCGGCTCGACGCCGGAGTCGAGCTCGCCATACGCGCCGGGCGCCTTCTTCTCGCAGACGCAAGGCTCGCCGACGTCCGGTCAGAACGGCCTCAAGAACTCGATCGACGTGAAGCGCGCGTGGGCCGAGTACGTGACGCCCGTCGGCCAAGTTCGCTTCGGCCGCATGCCCGACCACTGGGGTCTCGGCATGGTGCACAACGGCGGCGATGGCCTCGATCACGACTACCAGTCGACGATCGATCGCATTCAGTTCGTCACCGGGCTCCGCGCGCTCGACCTCTACGTCGGCGCGTCGTGGGACTTCGTCGGCTCCGGCCCCACGGCCAACCAGACCGGCAGCGAGATCTACGGCGGCCAGCCGTACAACACCGGCAACCTCACCAACGTCGATCAGTGGTCCGCGTTCGTCGCGCGCCGCATGAACCCCGAGCTCCAGCGCCTCGCGCTGGCTCGCGGTGACGTCGTGTTCAACCTCGGCGCGTACGCGTACTACCGAAAGCAGCTCCTCGACGTCGCGTTCGGTCGCACGTTCGACTCGACGGCCGCCGACAACGGCCTCGAGCGGCGCGGCGCGCAGGCGTTCGTCCCCGACCTCTGGCTCCAGGTGCTCTGGACCAAGCTCCGCTTCGAGGCCGAAGCCGCGATGTCCTACGGGAACGTCGAGCGCTTCCAGGCCGTGCAAGACGCCAAGATTCGACAGTACGGCCTCACCACGCAGACCGAGTTCAGGGCCGTCGAAGACAAGCTCCGCCTGCAGTTCGGCTTCGGCTGGGCGAGCGGCGACCCGTGGGTCGAGGGGCTCAGCCCGCGCACGTCGGGCCTCCAGCCGCGCTGGGGCTCGGGTCCGATCTCCACGTTCCGGTTCAACCCGGCGTACCAGGTCGACCTCATCCTCTTCCGCCACATCCTCTCGCGCGTCGAGGGCGCGTACTACTTCCGCCCGTCGGTCGAGTACGACTTCCTCCGCAGCGCGAACGGCCAGAAGTTCGGCGGCGGCGCCACGATCATCTGGAGCCGCGCGAGCGAATACTTGCAAACTCCAGGCAATCGTCGCGACCTCGGCGTCGAGATCAACCTCTCGATCTACTACCAGGCCAAGGACGGCTCGCTGAACGACAACCCCGAGAAGGTCGGCGGCTTCTACTCGATGCTCCAGTACGGCGTTCTCTTCCCGCTCGGTGGACTCGACTACCTCGCCGGTCAGAAGACGTCGCTCGTGTCGACGTGGGACACGGCGAGCGCGCAGACGCTGCGTCTCTTCCTCGGCGTCGCCTTCTGATCCGGCCCGCGTGACCGCGTGACCGGCGCGTGGAAGCGACCTCTGTCGCCGGCGCGGCGGATCGTGTCTGATGCGATCATGCGGACGCGGCTGATGGCGATGACGGCGGTGCTCGTGGGCTGCTACGGCGACCCGCCGACCGTCACCGGCGGCGAGGCGCGTTTCGACGCGGCGCCGCCGCCACCCAAGGATGAGCTCACGATCGACCGCGCAGGCGGGAGCAAGTGGAGCGAGCTCTACCGCGATTACTTCGGGCCGACGGGCGCGGCGAGCTGCGCCGGCGATGGCGCCTGCCATGGCTCGGCAGGGCAAGCGGGCGCGCGAGCCTCGGAGTACGTGTGCCCGAGCACCGCCAACGGTTGCTACGAGGGCATGGTGAAGGGCGGACTCATTCCACCGCGCGCGGGCCAAGGCCCCGAGGGCTCGGTACTCCACGTCGTCTTGCGGAAGGCCGACGGGTCTGGGTTCATGCCGAAGCGTCCGCCGAAGGTCTTCGGTGAGGTCGACATGGCTCGCATCGACGCCTGGCTCGCCCAGGGCGCGCCCAACGACTCTACTCCGCTTCCGGGTGACGCTGGCCTCGACTGACGGTAGAACCGAGGAACCGGAAGATGGCGAAGATCCTCATCGTCGACGACCAGCGCAACATGCGCACGACCCTCGCCATGATGCTGCGCGGGCTCGGCTACGAGGTGTACGAAGCGGCCGACGGCGACGAGGGCAGCGAGCGCGGTGCGACGGGAGCGTTCGACGTCGTCCTGACCGATCTGCGCATGGGCCAGAAAGACGGCATGGCCGTTCTCCGAAGCATCAAAGAGGCGCAGCCGATGACCGAGGTCATCGTCATGACCGCCTACGGCACCATCGAGAGCGCCGTCGAGGCGATGCGCCTCGGTGCGTTCGACTACATCCAGAAGCCGTTCACCGAGCAAGAGCTCCTCGTCAAGATCGACAAGGCGCTCGAGAAGCGACGCCTCGCGGGTGAAGTCGCCCTCCTCGCGAGCGAGTTCCGCGACCGCTACAAATTCGAGAACATCATCGGGCGCTCGCCCGAGATCCGTGAGCTCCTGGGCCGCATCGTCCGCATCGCGCCCACCGACGCCACGGTCCTCATCACCGGCGAGAGCGGCACCGGCAAGGAGCTCGTCGCCAAGGCGATTCACGCGAACTCCAAACGCGCGCACCGCATGTTCGTGCCGGTCAACTGCGCCGCCATCAGCGAGACGCTCCTCGAGAGCGAGCTCTTCGGTCACGCGCGCGGCGCGTTCACCGGCGCCGTGAGCGCGCGCAAGGGTCTCTTCGAGGAGGCCGACGGCGGAACGTTCTTCTTCGACGAGATCGCCGAGACTCCCCTCTCCTTCCAGGCGAAGCTCCTCCGCGCGATCCAGGAGAAGGAGATCCGGCGCGTCGGCGAGAACAAGCCGATCAAGGTCGACGTCCGCATGATCGCGGCGACCAACCAAGATCTCCTCCGCGCCGTCGCCGAGAAGCGCTTCCGGCAGGACCTCTACTACCGCCTCAACGTCGCTCGCTTCCAGCTCAAGCCGCTCCGTGAGCGGCGCGAGGACATCGGCGAGCTCATGAACTTCTTCCTCGACAAGTACAACAAGAAGTCCGGCTTCAAGGCTCGCTGCGACGAGCGCGTGCTCGAGGCGCTCAACCGCTACGAGTTCCCCGGCAACGTGCGCGAGCTCGAGCACATGTTCGAGCAGGCGGTCGCACTCGTTCAAAACGGCGTCATCACCGTGGACGATCTCCTCCCCCCGCAAGCGAACGCGCCGCGCTCGAGCTCGGGGCGCACGCTCGCCGACGTCGTCGACAGCGCGGAGCGCTCCGCGATCGAGGGCGCGCTGCGCGAGGCCGAGGGCAACCGCGAGAAGGCGGCCGAGCTCCTCGACATCTCGCCCACGACCTTGTGGCGCAAGATGACTCGTCACGGCATCACATTCGAAGCGCGCTGACCGGCGCCCGATAGGACCAGCGCGGTCCGCCTTTCAGATTTGAAAGGCGCCTCCACATCTGCAGGTCTCGTCGCACCGTATCCGCGGGGAAATGCTTGGCCGCGTGCTCGGCATCCGAGTTGCAGGACTCGGGAGCGGAGGACTGCCATGGCCGCCGTGCTGGTCGTCGACGACGACGAGAATCAAGCCCAGTCGCTGGCCCTCGGCCTACGCCTCGAGGGCGTGGACGCGACCGCCGCGATCGGCGCCGAAGCGGCGCTCGCCATGCTCCGGGTCGCGCCAGCGCGAATCGTGGTGTGCGACCTCCGCATGCGCGGCAAGAACGGTCTCGAGCTCGCGCGAGAGCTCGAAGCGGTTCACCCCGGAACCAAGGTGCTCCTCACGAGCGGCTTTCCGATGAGCGACGCGCAGGTGCGCCGCTGCGGTTGCTCGGCCATCGTCGGCTTCATGCCCAAGCCGCTCGACCTGCCCGAGCTCGTGACGACCCTGCAGAAGATCGATCGCCCCGCGACGGGTCCGCACGCCGAAGCCGCGCGTCTCGCTGGAAGCGGCGCCTGACGAAGGCAGTGATGCGGAGGCGAAGCTCGCCGGGCCGCGCGCGTGAAGGCGCGGCTTGGTACGTGGTCGGCCCGCGCGCCGTAGACGCGAGCGTGCTATAGCGCGGCCGTGCGTCTCGACGCGTTCGACTACGAGCTCCCTCCGGAGCGCATCGCGCAGCGGCCCACTGCCGAGCGTGAAGCGGCGCGGCTGATGATGCTCCCTGGCCCCGACGCCGCGGGAGTCGAGACCGTTCGCCACGCGTACGTGGGAGATCTCGCGGACCTCCTGCCCGCGGGCGCGCTCCTCGTGGTGAACGACACGCGCGTCGTGCCGGCGCGCCTCCTCGGACAGAAGCGCGGCAGCGGCGGCAAGGTCGAGATCTTCCTCGTGCGCAAGGTGGGCGAGCGACGCCTCGCGCTCGCGCCGGGTGTAGAGGCCGACGCGGAGATCTGGCGCGCTCTCGGCCGTGCGTCCAAGGCCCTCCGCGACGGCATGGACATCGAGGTCGGTGGCGCGCCGGCGACGCACGACAAGCCCGCGACGCCGCCCATGCTCGTGCGGCTTTTGGGTCGCAGCGACGACGGCCTCCTCGAGGTCGCCCTCGTCGCGCCGCCCGGGGCGACGGTGAGCGACGTGGTGAACGCGCACGGCCACGTTCCGCTCCCGCCGTACATCAAGCGCGACGACGACGCCGACGATCGCAGCCGCTACCAAACCGTGTTCGCGCGCACTCCCGGCGCGGTGGCCGCCCCCACCGCGGGCCTGCACATGACCCACGCGCTCTTGGGCCGGCTCGCTGTGAAGAACATCGAGCTCGCCAGCGTGACCTTGCACGTCGGCCTCGGGACGTTTCAGCCGGTGACGGTCGACGATCTCGACAAGCACCCGATGCACGCCGAGGAATACGAGGTCTCCGCGGTGACGGCCGACGCGGTCGCGCGCGCGCGCGCGCGCGGCGCTCCGGTGATCGCGATGGGCACCACGGTGGCGCGCGCGCTCGAGAGCGCCGCCGATCGCGAACGCCCCGGTCTCGTGCGCGCGGAGCGCGGGGATACGCGGCTCCTGATCCAGCCGGGCGTGGGCTTCAACGTCGTCGACATCCTCTTCACGAACTTCCACCTCCCGAAGTCGACGCTCCTCGCGATGGTGTGCGCGTTCGGCGGGATCGATCGCGTGCTCGCCGCATACCGAACGGCTATCGACGAGTCGTATCGCTTCTTCTCGTATGGCGACGCGATGCTCCTCTGGCCGGCCGCGCCGTGGCCGCGCGAGCCGGCGCCGTGACCGCGCCGCGATCCAAGGGCTTCGCGTTCCGCGTTCGCGCGACCGACGGCAACGCCAGGCGCTCCACGCTGACGACACCGCACGGCGAGGTCGAGCTTCCGACGTTCATGCCCGTCGGCACGCAAGGCAGCGTGAAGACGCTCACGCCCCAAGAGGTCGCGGCGACGGGCGCGCGCATCGTCCTCGGCAACACGTACCACCTCTGGCAGCGGCCGAGCCCCGAGACGGTGGCGCACTTCGGCGGCCTGCACGGCTTCTCCAAGTGGCCGCACGCGATGCTCACCGACTCGGGGGGCTTTCAGGCCTTCTCGCTCGCGAAGCTCCGCAAGACCGACGAGGACGGCTTCACCTTCCGCTCGCACCTCGACGGTCAGAAGATGCACCTCTCCCCCGAAGAGGCCGTGCGCATCCAAGGCCTCATCGGCGCCGACATCCAGATGCAGCTCGACGTGTGCCCGCCCGGTGAGGCGCCGCGCAAAGAGGTCGAAGAGGCCGTGGCTCGCACCACGCGGTGGGCGCGGCGCGCGCTCGCCGCACCGAGACCGGAGGGCCAGGCCCTCTTCGGAATCGTGCAAGGTGCATGTTTCCCGGATTTGCGCATCGCGCATGCGGAGGAGCTCGCCGCCCTGGACCCCGGCTTCGACGGCCTGGCGCTCGGGGGCTTCTCCGTGGGCGAGGCCATCCCGAAGATGTACGAGACGCTCGCCCAAGTCGCGCACCGGCTCGACCCCGAGCGGCCTCGCTACCTGATGGGGGTGGGCACGCCGGCCGATCTGCTCGAGGCCATCGAGCACGGCGTCGACATGTTCGACTGCGTCCTCCCCACGCGGAACGCACGCAACGGTCAGGCCCTGACGCGCTTCGGCAAGGTCGTCATCAAGCAGGCTCGCTACCGGCTCGACACCTTGCCCATCGACCCCGACTGCACGTGCCCGGCCTGCGCGGGGGGCTACGCCCGCGGCTACCTCCGGCATCTCTATTTGGCGGGTGAAATCCTGGTGCTGCGTCTCCTCACGGTGCACAACCTGCACTTCTACGGTGAGCTGATGGCCGGGGCGCGAACGGCCATCGAGCGCGGGCGGTACGCCGCCTACAAGCGCTCCACGATCGAGCGAATGCGGGCCGACGATTGAGCCAGCGGGTGGCGAAGGCGGCCAGGCGGGAGTGGAGAGTCCGGGGGAACGGGCGGCGGGCGACCGGCGGCGGGCAACCGGGGAGACGGGGCCCAAGGCTTGGCCTCTCTCCCGCGTCTCATCCGAGGGTCGAAATGCACTTCCGGTTGGCGTTCGGCGGAACGCGTTTCACCCTCGCGACAGGTGGCTCGGCTAGGGTAAACTACTGAACAGCCTCGTCGGACGGCGTGCCCCTCACGCGCCGCCCTCGCGCTCCCCGCGCGACGAGGATAGGCGGACTCTCGACCCGTGAAATTCCTCTGCGAGCAGTGCAAGGCGAAGTACCAGATTTCCGACGACAAGGTCGCCGGGAAGACGGTCCGCATGAAGTGCCGCAAGTGCGGGCACATGATCGAGGTGCGCGCCGAGGTCACCGAGTCGAGCGTCGCCAAGAGCTTGCCGCCCGAAGACGGCAAGAAGCCCCCGAAGCCCGCCGCCAAGGGCGGCCTCGCCACGAGCCTCACCGCGCGTCCGCCCGCTGCGCCGAAGGCGCCGAAGCCCGACGCGCTCGCGGGCGCGTTCCAAAAGCGCGTGACTGCCGAGCCCGCGGAGAGCACAGCATCGCTCGAGATCCTCGACTCGTCGGCGGCGAGTGGTTGGTACGTCGCGATCAACGGGGTGCCGGTCGGACCGATCCGCGTGTCCGAGCTCCGACGCAAGGCCGCCAACGGCGCCGTCAACGAAGACTCGCTCGTGTGGCGTGAAGGCCTCGAGGAGTGGCGACCGGTTCGTTCGGTGACGGAGATCGCCGAGCTCGTACGCGAGGCGATGACGAGCGGTCGTCCCTCTCTCGTCACGCCGCCGCCACCACACGCCGGCGGCGAACGTCCGAGCCAGCTCCCTCCGCCGCCGACCGCCGCCGCACCTGCGGCTGCGCCGCGCCCGCCGGCGCGCCCCGCGAGCCCTCGCGCGCCCGAGCCACCGCGCGCGGCTCCCCTCGCGGCGCGCAGCAACGTCGTTCCTTTCACCGGTCGCCTCGCGACCGCCGAAAAGGTCGAAGAGGACGAGGACATCGACATCGAAGAGGCCGAGCCCTCTTCGAAGCCGGGCGCGCTCGCTGCGCTCGCCGCTCCCGCCAACGCGCAAGCCGCGGCACCGGCGCCGTTCGCGCCGCCGCCGTTCGTCGAGCGCGCGTCGCTCGTGGCGGCAGACCCGTTCGCGCTTGGAGCGCCCCCGGCGGTCGCTGCCGCGAGCGCCGCCGCCGCTCCCGCCGCGTCGGCGGCCCCGCTGATGACGCCCGCGCCGCCCGCGGCCGCGTCGATTGCGGTAAGCCCGCCGGTCGTCATCACCGAGCAGCGCCGCCAGACGAATCCGATCGTCATCGGGATGGTGCTCGCGTTCATGGGCTTCGGCGTCACGGCCGCGGTCTTCATCTTCAAGAAGGATCCCCAGCCGCAGCAGCCGCAGATCATCGTCGTGCCGCAGCCGCAGGCGCAGCCTGGGATTGCGACCGCGCAGCCAACCGCTGCCGTGACCGATACCCCGAGCGCCCCGGCCTCGAGCGACAAGCCTGCGAGCGGCGGCGGAACGAAGATCGCGGCCAAGCCGACGGGCCCGACGCCTCCCGCGACGGCACCGAAGACTGGCGGCAACACGCTCGGCCTCGATCCGAGCCTCATCGGTGGCAACGGTCCGAACGTCGGCCCAGGTGGTACCGGCGGCGGAAGCACGAGCAGCGGCGGCCACCGCTCCGAGGATTCGATTCAGCAGACGGTCCGCAACTACTCGCTCGGCGTGCGGCGCACGTGCTGGGAGCGGAGCGGCGTCCAGACGCCTTCGGTGAACATCAACGCGAAGATTTCGATCGCCACGAGTGGTCAGGTCAACTCGGTCGAGGCGAGCGGCAACGAGCCCGTGGTCGCCAAGTGCATCGAAGAGCAGGTCAAGAAGTGGAACTTCGGTCCGGGCGACACCGTGACCGTCAACATTCCCTTCAAGTTCATCCGCCAATAGCGCGACGATCGCTGGCGCATCAACGCGGCGGCGGGGCGCGAAACGCCAGGCGCAAGGGAGCTTGCTCTCGGCGAAGCAACCCGCCGCGCTCACCCCTTCGGGTTCCCACCGCAAAAAGTCGATCTGTGCCTTGCCACAGATCGGTTCGTCGGGCGGCCCGATGGCCCCAAGCGATCGATCTGTGTCATGCCACAGATCGGTTCCCGGAACGGCTCGCCACCCGACAGATCGATCTGTGTCATGACACAGATCGGTTTTCAGGGGCGGCGCGCCGGGCGCGCGATCGGGCTTTTCCCCGAGTGACTGAGCGGTAAGATTCTCCCGCTCCGGGCAAGCTCGGATCGGAGTAAGGTATCGGCCGTCGCTCGCGACCCGTCGCCGCCTTCGTACGCGGCGGGCGTCCCGAGCCCCTTGAGGAGGCATGTGCCCATGACGTCTCGTTCGCTCTCGCTGATGGCCCTCTCGCTTCTGGCCTCGGGTCTCGTGATTGGCTGCGGCAGCAGCGACAAGAAGCCCGACACGGCGCTCAACGCCCAGCAAGGCGGCTACCCGCAGCAGGGTGGTTATCCGCAGCAGGGCGGCTACCCGCAGCAGGGCGGCTACCCGCAGCAGGGCGGCTACCCGCAGCAGCAGGGCGGCTATCCCCAGCAGCAGCAAGGTGGCTACCCGCAGCAGGGTCAGCAGCCGATGCAGCAGCAGCAGCAGCAGCAGGGCACGATGCCGCAGCAGGGCGGCACCCAGCCGGCCGCGCAGGGTCAGCAGCAACCGACCAACATCATGGGCATCCCGGTCGACCCCAACCTGCTCTCGCAGATCACGAACGCGGGCGCGGCGATGATGGCGCAGCCGGGCCTGGCTGGCATCGGCGACCCCGTCGAGGCCGGCATCAAGGCCGAGTCCGCGCGCTCCGCGCAGGGCATGTCGCCCGAAGGCCAGATGGCGAAGGACAACCTCCCCGCCGACGGCCACAAGGAGATGCTCATCACCCTCCAGGGTGGCAAGTGCTACACGATCATCGGCTTCTCGCCGTCGGGGCAGATCAAGGATCTCGATCTCCGCCTCCTCGCGCCGCCGCTCTACAACATGATGGCCGGCCAGGACTCCACCGCGAGCAACACGGCCATCATCGGCAAGACGCCCAACCCGACGTGTCCGCTCACGCCCTTCCCGCTCCAGTACAAGCTGGACATCCACGCGAAGAGCGGCGCCGGCGCGTTCGGCGTGCAGGTCTTCTCGAAGAACAAGTAAGAACCTCGCGATCTGCCACGAGAAGTCCACGCGCTCACGCCTCAGGGCTCGCGCGAGGTCGATCGCCGCAAATCGACGAGTGAACGCAACTGGCCGGTGCGCGCGTCCGATGTTGGGACGTGAGCACCGGCCTCATTCATTTCAACCCTCGTGATCGCGCATCCTGGCCGGAGCGTCTTCGCGACGCGAGCATCGGGGGCCTTTCGGTGCGTGGTGGTCCGCTCGACGCGCGGTGCGTGCTCGCGATCGTCGGAAGCCGCGAGGCCCACCCCGCCCTGATCGAGGGCGCCCGCGCGCTCGCGTCCGCGTGCGCGGCGCGAGGCATCGTCGTCGCGTCGGGCGGCGCCCTCGGCGTCGACGCGGCCGCACACGAAGCGGCGCTCGAGCAACCGAACGGCGTCACCTGGGCGGTGCTCGGGCACGGCGCGCCGTACACGTCACCGTCGAGCCACGAAGCGCTCTTCGCGCGGATCGCCGCGCGCGGCGCGCTGGTCTATCCGTTTCCGATCACCCAGAAACCCGATCGAACCACGTTCGTCCGGCGCAACACGGCCCTCGTGGCGCTCGCCGACGCAGTCGTCGTCGTTCAGGCCGGCGACAAGTCGGGGGCGCTCGACACGGCGAAGAAAGCCCGAGCCCAAGCTCGTCCGCTTTGGGTCGTGCCCCCGCCGGCCTGGATCGACGCGCCGGGCTCGACCGCGCTCCTTCGTGCCGGCGCGCGCCCGCTCGACCGATTCGAGCCGCTCTTCCGAACGCTGGACGAGATCGAACGATCGCATCGCACCGATCGCGCGGCGCGCCCCGGCGAGGACCTCGAGGCACGGGTGCTCGCGTTCATGGGCGACGATCCCCGCCATCCCGACGAGCTCGTCCGCGGCCTCGCCCTCCCTCTCCCCGAGATCAGCCACGCCCTCTTGACGCTCTCTTTGGAGTCCGTATTGGTAGTTGCCCCTGACGGGCGCTACCGCCGATGTAGGTGACGGACTTACTTCTACCTACGGATTCGGGCCCCCTGGCGTTCGCGAGAAGTCGTCCGCAGACTCTCCTAACGCCCGCCCCCCTCCTTTAATAGTGGGTGGCAGGGAGCAGTCTTTGATAGGCAGAGTTCCAAGAGAGTCCCGATGGCGAAAACGCTGGTAGTCGTCGAATCGCCCGCCAAGGCCAAGACCATCAAGAAGTACTTGGGGTCGGGTTACGAGGTCCTTGCTTCGAAGGGCCACGTCAAAGATCTGCCCAAGAAGATGGGCATCGACATCGAGAAGGGCTTCGAGGAGACCTACGAGGTCATCGAAGGCAAGGAGAAGGTCCTCGCGGAGCTCAAAGGCGCCGCCAAAGAGGCCGACGAGATCCTCCTCGCGACCGACCCCGACCGTGAGGGCGAAGCCATCGCCTGGCACCTCATGGAGGAGCTGGGCGGTAAGAAGAAGAAGACCCAGCGCGTCGAGTTCCACGAGATCACCAAGACGGGCGTGCAGAAGGGCATCTCGCACCCGCGCGAGCTCGACAAGCACCTCTACGACGCGCAGCGCGCCCGGCGTGTGCTCGATCGCATCGTGGGCTACGACGTCTCCAAGCTCGTCTGGACCAAGGTCGCCTTCGGCCTCAGCGCCGGCCGCGTCCAGAGCGTTGCACTTCGCCTCATCGTCGATCGCGAGCGCGAGATCGAAGCGTTCGTGCCCGAGGAGTACTGGAACTGCGGCGTGATGCTCACGCCCGCCGAGAAGAGCGGTGCGCGCGGCAAGGCGCCGGCGTTCCTCGCCCGCCTCACCACCGAAGGCGGCAAGAAGCTCGAGGTCAAGGACGGCACCACCGCGGCGACCGTGCGGAGCGGCCTCGGCAGCGCGTCCTATCGCGTCTCCAAGATCACGAAGAGCGAGCGCAAGCGCAACGCGCCTCCGCCCTACACGACGAGCAAGCTCCAACAGGACGCCGTCAACCGCCTGGGCTTCGGCGCCAAGCGCACGATGCAGATCGCGCAAGGCCTCTACGAAGGCGTCGACCTCGGCAAGGACGGCGGTCCGGTCGGTCTCATCACGTACATGCGTACCGACTCGACGCGCGTCGCGCCCGAGGCGATCACCGCCGTGCGCGAGTACGTCGAAAAATCCTTCGGCAAGGACCACCTTCCCGACAAGCCCAACGAGTTCAAGTCCAAGAAGAACGCGCAGGAAGCGCACGAGGCGATCCGTCCGACGAGCCTCGATCTGCCGCCTGCGTCGGTGCGCAAGCACCTCAAGGACGAGCAGTTCAAGCTCTACAAGCTCATCTGGGATCGCTTCGTCGGCAGCCAGATGGCGCCCGCCGTCTACGATCAGACGAGCGCCGAGATCGAGGCCAAGGCCCCCAAGACCACGTACGGCCTCCGCGCGAGCGGCCGCATCCTGAAGTTCGCCGGCTGGCTCGCCGCGCACGGGGAGAGCGTCGCCACGCCGCAAGCCGGCGAGGAAGACGACAAGGGTGAAGCCGCCGCGGCCGCTGCGGCGGCCGAGACCGACGAGAACGCCACGCTCCCCGAGCTCGAGGAGAATCAGGCGCTCGCGATCGTCGACCCGCCCGGCGTCGTCACCGAGCAGAAGTTCACGCAGCCCCCGCCCCGCTACAACGAAGGGTCGCTCGTGCGCGAGCTCGAAGAGAAGGGCATCGGGCGCCCGTCGACCTACGCCGAGATCATCAGCAAGGTGCAGGCCCGCGACTACGTCGAGAAGATGGACGGAAACCGTTTCCGCCCGACTGACCTCGGCAAGGTCGTCGTCGACGGCTTGGTCGGGAGCTCGCTCGAGTTCATGAACCCCGAGTTCACCTCGGGCATGGAAGCCGAGCTCGACGCGGTCGAGGCCGGCAAAGAGGAGCGCGTCGATCTCCTCGGGCGCTTCTACAAGAAGTTCCGCTCGCAGCTCGACGCCGTCACCAAAGGCAAGCGCTGGGCGCCCGATCCGATCCCCACCGACGAGAAGTGCGACACGTGCGGGACCGGGACCATGATGAAGAAGTGGTCACGGAACGGCTGGTTCCTCAGCTGCTCGAACTACCCCAAGTGCGAGAACAAGCGCGACCTCGCGCCCGACGGCTCGGTGCTCATCCCCAAGGAGACGGGCATCGACTGCGACAAGTGCGGGAAGCCGATGATCATCCGGCAGGGCCGCTACGGCGAGTTCCTCTCCTGCACCGGCTACCCCGCGTGCAAGAACGCCAAGCCGGTTCCGCTCGGTGTCCCCTGCCCCAAGTGCGGCGGCGACATCATCGAGGTGAAGGCGCGCAAGAAGGGCGGCCGCACGTTCTACGGGTGCTCGAACTACAACGTCGAGACCATCAAGTGCGACTTCAAGCTCTGGCAGCGTCCGATCAAGGAAGCGTGCCCGCTCTGCAAGGCTCCGTACTTGGTGATGGGCGGCAACAAAGCCAAACCCCTCATCGTCTGCGCCGACAAAGAGTGCGGCTACAAGCGTGAGGTCGAAGAGCGCGTCGAGGGCGCGCCCGCGGGTGATGGCGCAGCGGCGCCGCCCGCGACCTGATCACGCGCGCGTTCAGAACCCTACCGTCACCGCGAAGCGAGCCTCGAAGCCAGCGCGTACGCGCGCCCGCTCGCGCTCGGTCGGACTGTCTGCGCCCACGCCTGCGCGAACGAGCCCGCGAACCTCGGCGGTGAGGCCCCAATCCCAGTTGTTCTGCACCGTCGCGCCGAGCCCGGCGTGCGCGCCAACGAACACGTCGGGGTTGGCTCGGATCTCGTCGAGCGGGACCCACGTGTCGAGACCGCCGGTCGCGAAGAGGTGCGCGCGCGCGAGGCGACCTCGACCGAGGAGCAGCGAATAGGCGATGCCCGGGCTCGCGCCCACGGTGAGGTCGCCGCTCCGCTCGCTCCAGAGCCACATCACCGAGGGATCGACGGTGACCGACCAAGACGGGTCGAGTCGAAAGCGCACGTTGGGGCAAAAGCCCGCGTGCACCGGCGCGTGCGCGCCCGACCACAAGCCGGCGCACACGGGAACGACGCCGAGCTCGGCGCGCGGCGTCGTGAGATCCGGGAACGACGGGGGCGGCGAGACCGGCGGCGGCACGAACGCGAATCGGTCCGGTGTGGCGCGCAGCTCCCCTTCGAGGCGTGCGTCGATCTGAAGGCGAGCGGTCGCTTCGGCTTGGGCCCTGAGCTTCGCGTCCCACTCGTAGTAGGCGCGCCACGCCGCCCACGCGCGCGCCCGGGCCTCGAACGCTGCGCGCGCGCGGTCGGCGTCGGCTCGTGCGCGCGCCTCCGCTTCAGCCCTGGCGCGCGCTTCGGCCTCGATGCGTGGATCGACCGACGTCTGCGCGCGAACCGGCGGCGTCTCGACTTGAACGCAGAAGGGCGGCACGCAAGGTGCGGAATCCGCGCGCGCGACGCGCGATGAGGCGACGACGAGACACGACGCCACGAGCAGCGACGCGAAGAGGATTGGGCGACGCATGATCAAAACGCCACCGACGGCCCGACGAGGAGCTCAGGGCCAACCGTCACTCGATTGATGCCGGGAGCCTCTCCGCCGACCGGCACGTCGACGACGACGCCGAAGCGCACCGCCGCGGCTGCAAAGCCTCCATCGCCGAAGCTCGCCGCGAGGACGTCGAACTCGAGGCCCGCCTTGAACGCGAGGACGGCGTCCGGGGTCGCGCGGCCTCCGTCGATGGGAAGGCCGACTTGCACCGCGCCGCGGGCCCACCCGATGACGTTGTGCACGGCCACGTCCGGAGTGCCGCAGAGGCAGAGGACGGCCGCCGGCTCGATCGTCACCGCGCGGAATCGTTCCGCGGAGCTCTCCGGCGCGTACGTCGTGACGCCCCCACCGAGCTCGAAGCCAAAAAAGCGCGCGGGGAGCACGCGCGCGGCGGCGCTCGCCCGAACGGAAGGGCTCACGGAACGCTCCGAGTGCGTGCCCCCGTAGACGCCCCCCATGACGAGCGACTGAACGATCGGATACCGGAGCGGAACCGGATCGGGCTCTGGGATGCGACCGCGCTCGATCCACGCGTTCCAGCGCTGCATGTCGATTCGCCGCGCGAGTGCCGCGCGCTCGTCGGGCTCCACGCGGCGCGCGGCCTCCGCCTCGTAGCGCGCTCGCGTCTCCGCTTCGAACGCGGGCGAGTACGTGGGCGGCGGCTGGGGCGGCGGTGGCGGGCAGGTCTCGGGAGTGGTGCACGGCGGCACCGGCGGTGACGCCGACTGGGCCCGCGCAGGCGCCGCGTAGCCCAGGACGAGCGCGATGAGGACGGCGCTCCGGGAGGGAAGAGTGAACGACGCCAAGCGTGGGGACAGACGCGGGCTCCGTCGTCGGCATTCACGAGCGGCCCGGAGCCGGGCGCGGCTCAACCCGATTTTACGGCGTACCCGACGCCATCACCGAGCGGCAGGACGACCGCGCGGAGCATCGGGTGTTGGACCAGTGCGAGGTTGAACGCGCGGAGCGCGGCGGCGCGCTCGCGCTCGGTGTCGGGCACGTTCGAGCGCGCGACGTGCCCACGCCACAGCACGTTGTCGGCCACGATCACGCCGCGCGGGGCGAGGCGCGGGACGAGCGCGGCGAGGTAGTCGCCGTACTCCTCCTTCACGCAATCGACGTACGCGAAATCGATCGAGGCGGGCGCGAAGGTCTCGAGCTCGCGCAGCGCCGCGCCTTGCCGCACGGAGACGCGTGCGGAGAGCCCGGCCTCGTCGACGTACCCGCGAGCGATCTCCACGAGCTCGCTCGAGAGCTCGATGGTGACGACGTGCGCGTCGGGACCGGCCGCGCGCGCCATGACGATCGCGCCATAGCCGATGTTGGTGCCCAGCTCGACCAAGAGCTTGGGGCGTGCGGCCTGGATGGTGACGGCGAGGAACGACGCCACCTCCGGATCGCTGATGGGCGCCCGCCGCGCCGCGGCGAACGCTTCCATCTTGGCGAGGAGCGAATCGCGCGGTGGCTCGAGGGCCTCGAGGTACGCGGCTTGATCGGCGTGGATGATCGCGTCCGCCGCGTTCTTCACGGCGCGACCCGGCTCACTTCTTCTTACCCGCCGAGACGATCTGCTCCTTCATGGGCGCGACGATCGCCAAGAGCTCGTTCTGCTCGGCGTCGGCGACCTTGAGCTCGTTCAGCGCGTCGGTCAGGCGCTGGACGAACTTGTCCCACTGCCCTTCGGTGATCTTGAGGCCCTTGTGCGCCTCTTTCATGTCCTTGCCGGCGTACTTGCAGGGACCGCCGGTGGCCTCGCAGAGCTGATCGGCGAGGTTCTTCTTGAAGGCCTCGAGCTTGGGGCCCGTGGTCTTGGCGAACGACTTCTTCAGCTCGGGGTCGCTGCTGACGTTCTTGACGAGCGCGTCCACGAGCGCCGCCACGCCGTCTTTCCCGCCGAGGCGGTCGTACAGCGACTTGGGCGCCGCGTCCTCTTCGCCGGCGTCGGAGCCCGCGTCGGTGACCTCGACCACTGGCGTCATCGGCTTCGGTGGCTTCTTCGCGCCACAGCCAACGACAAAACCACCCACCCCGAGCGCGAGCACGGCCGCGACCATCATCCGACGCTTCATCACGGTGACCCTTCCCTGAGGCCCGAGGGGCGCCTCGAGCCGGGCATATATAAGCCGCGAGACGAGGAAAAGCGCAAAAAAACGTTGCCGAACCGTGGGATGACGAGCGAAAAGAGGGACGATTTTGCTCAAAATGTGGTCCGCTCGGTCCGGTACGGTCGGACGGCTCCCAGGGGGAAAGAGGCGGTAGGCAGTGAACGGCGGCTGCACGCTCGAGATCGCGGGGACCACCGTCGCGAAGTCCGCCACCGGACCGCTCGAGGCGGAGTACACGCTCTTCGACGCATCGGAGATCGAGCTCCGCGCCACCGAGTACGGCGCGATCCGCGAGGTCGGGTACCGCACGACGGTCGCCGACGCGCTCGCGCGGCTCGACGCTGCCGGCGCGACCACCGCTGCGATTCGTGATCTGACCCACGCCGTGGAAGGCGCCGCCAAGGCGTACGCAGCGCCCGTCGCCATACCGCTCCTCGGGATCGTCACGCCGGCGGAGCTCCTCGCCGCCGAAGCCTACGACTCCGAACGCCACGTCTACACGACGCCGCTCTTCGACGTGGGCCGACTGGCGATCGACTCCGGCGTGACGGGCGCGGCGGCGGCGATCCAAGCGGCCGGGCTCGCGGCGTGGCTGCGCGACGCTGGCCCCGACGACGAGGTCACGCTCCGGACCGCCGACTACATGGCCGAGCGACGTCCGGGAGAACGATCGATCAAGCGCGTGTCCCTGGCTGGCCTTCGCGCGCTTCCGGCGGCGCTGGCAGCGCTGCGCGGCCGCGCTCACTCGACCGGCGGCCCGCCTGCCGTCACGCGCGAGGCGCTCCTCGATTGGTTTCGCCGACGCGACGCGACGGCGGAGCGCGTTGCGTGGGCGGAGCTCGCCCTCGCCACCGGTCGACCGAGCGCGCGCGGTCCTTTGTCCGACCCGCGCGCGCTCGCGATCGACGCGCTCATCCGCGCTGGCCGCGCGAGCGAGGCCGTGCCGCTGGTCGATCGGCTCGAAGTCGAAGTCGGTCGCTCTGCGGCCGTCCAGTTCTTGCGCCTCCGCGCCGCGCGCGCGAGCGAGCCGCCCGAGGCCGTCGCCGAGAAAGCGACGAGCCTCCTCGCGAAAGAGCCGTCGCCGGAGCTTCGCGTGCTCGCGGCCGAGGCGTGGAGCGAAGCCGGCCACGTCGCCCGCGCCGTGGCGCTCGCCAACGAGGTCCTCGGTGACGACACCGCGCCGACCACGCTCAAGGACGAGGCGCGCCGATTGATCGAGATCCCCGCCGCGGGCGAGCCTGCGCCGGCGCCGACGCGCGCGTCCGAGAAGCCGCCCAGCCCGAGCGCGGGGCCGGCGCGCATGAGGCCGAGCGCCCCGGCCCTCGTGCTCGATCTGCCGAAGCCGGGTCCGGTTCATGTCGATCTCACGAGCTTCGCGGCGCCGCTCTCGCGGCGGCCCACCCCGCCGGCCGGAGCGGTGGTGCGCGCCATCCTCGACGCCGAGCCCGACTCCGGACCGCGCCCCTTCATCATGGGTGTCACGAGCCCGCCCCACGGGATGGGCGCGACGAGCAAGGCGCCCACGCCTCCAGCGCCGGCGCTGGTCCCGAGTGCCGCTCGCGGCAGCGTCGATCCGCTGCGCGGCGCGAGCGCCGCGCCCACGCTCCCGCCGCTCGAGCCCGTCGTGTCTTACCGACCGCCGCCGCCCACCGGCACTCCGTCGACGTGGGTGCGCGGCGCTTCGCAGCCGCCGTTTCAGTCGCTGCCGCCGGGCATGGCCGTGCCGCCGCCGCCCGGAGTGCCGTTCTTCGAGCCGCGTCCACCCGAGCTCGCCGAGACGCTCTCCCTGCCCCCCGGCCTCCATGGCCAAGCGGTCCCGTTCGACGCGGTGCCGAAGAGCGTCGCCGAAGCGCGTGTACAATTCACGCTTCTGTCGCGCTCGCTCGGCCGCGCCTACCGTGAGAGACGCGGGGTCCACCTGCGCACGGACATGAGCGGCGTCGAGGCGATGCAGACCGCGCTCCGCGAGCGCTTCTCCGTCCCGGCGATCCGGAGCGCGGAGGAGGCTTCGGAGGTGCGCAGCCACGGCGCGTTCTTGAGCGAAATCCTCGCGCGCTCGTTCGGCGCCGAGTGGGTCGACATCGCGCCCACCGAGCTCGGCTACTGGGCCATGTCCACGCCGGTGGGGCTCCGCGTGTTTCCGTTCGGACGCGTCCTCCGCTTCATCCTCCAGGGACATCGCGAGCGAGACCTCGTGAGCTACTACCTCGAGCTCGACGCCCGCCTCCGCCGCTGACGCGTGGGATGCTACGCTCTGGGTGATGGGGCAGTTTCGTCGCGACGATGCGCTCGAGGCGCCGTTCTACGAGCTGGATCAGGTCGACGGCGAGACCTCCATCGAATCGTTCGATCGCCTGACGTTCGCGCGCGAGACCGTTCACCGCCTCTTGCCACACGTCCGCGTCGCGGTGACGACCGGCACGCGACAGGTGCAGGTCTTCTCGGGCCGCCTCTGGGGAGAGCCACGCGCCACGCGCTGGGTGATGGTGTCGGTCCCAAAGGGTGCGTCGCGGCGCGCCATCGTCCACGCCGTGGCCTCGTTGGGCGGTGAGGCACCCCCGTACTTCTACGACGCGTTCCTCGGTCCTTCGTCGACCTGAGCGACGCGGGCCGAACGCGCTCCGCTCAGCTTCCCCACTTCGCGACCAGCGCCTTCGCGCGCTCGGCGAAGCCCGCCAGATGGTAGCGCTCGAAGTCGGTCCACGTAGCGAGGGTGCGCGTGTCGGTCACGCGATCGACGAAGAGCTTGCCGTGCAGGTGATCGAGCTCGTGCTGGAACGTGCCGGCGGTGAGGCCCTTCACCTCGAACGACATGTCCGCGCCCGTGCGATCCCACGCGCGAACGCGCACCCAAGGGTGGCGTGAAACCTCGCCGCGGAGGTTCGGCACCGAGAGGCACCCTTCGTAGTTCCGAAAGGTCTCCTCGGTGAGGATCTCGACCACCGGATTGACGAGGATCGTCAGCGGATAGTTCGGCTTGTATGGGTACCGCGGGTTGTTCTTGATCTCGATCACCGCGATCTGGATCGGCTCGAACACCTGGTTCGCGGCGATGCCGGCGCCGTTCGCGTCGCGCATCGTCTCGACGAGATCGTCGATGAAGCGCTGCGTGCCTTCGGACGCGAGCTCCTCGCGAGTGAGGGCGCGCGCGACTTGACGAAGGACCGGATGACCGATGGTGGCGATCTTGCGAATGGCCATGATGGCTCCGTTCTAGCACCGCCCGCGCGGCGCGGCGCCCTCAGCGCTTCTCGGCGAGCACGAGCACGTTCGGCGACTCGGCGCCGAAGAAGACGCCGGGAGTGCCGATGCGACCGCTCACCTCGGCGACGCGGAAGCCGTGATCGTGGAGCATCTTGCCGAGCTCGTGGAGCGAGTAGATGCGGAGCGAGTACTCGATCTCACGCGACCGCCCGTCGTCCATCATCATGGTGCGCTTCACGCGCATGCGGCTCGTGATCCAATCGATCTGCATCTCGTCCATGCAGATGCATCCGTCGCCTTCGAACCACACGAGCGACGGTTGCTGCGAGAGCGCGAAATCGCGGTTCATCACGTCGAGCACGAACTGCCCGCCCTTGCGCAGCGCGCGGTGCACGCGCTGGATGACCTGCGCGTTCCGCTCCTCTTCGAAGAAGCCGAAGCTCGTGTTCCAGCAGTAGACGCCGTCGAACATGTCTTCGAACGTCATCTCGCGCATGTCGCCTTGGACGAAGTTGAGCTTCTGTCCGCGCTCCTGCGCTTCTTCCGCGGCCTTGGCGAGCATGGCCAAGCTGAGATCGAGGCCGACGACGCGATAGCCCCGCTGCGTGAGCTCGATGGCGTGACGTCCCGTTCCGCACGCCATGTCGAGGATCATGGCGCCGCGCGCGACGCCGAGGCTGTCCTCGATGAAGTCCACCTCGCGAGCGATCTGCTCGTCGGTGATCTTCGCCATGGTGCGGATGAAGTCGTCGTTGAAGAGGTCTTCCCACCACGGACGCTGACGCTTGCGCGCTGTTTGCTCCGGCGGCTGAGGGGCGAGCGGGCTCGCGTGCGGCGGCACGATCACGCGTGGAGATTTCGGCCCCCCCTCCGCGTCGCGCGCCTCTCGCGCCTCACGCTGCGCGGGCGCAGCCGGAGCTACGGCGGGCGCGGGCGCGGGCGCGGCCTGCGCAACCGGCTGGGCGGCGCGCGGCGGACCGACCTCGATGCCGCCGGGCGGCGTCTGCGTGATGCTCTGCACGACGTTCGGCTCGGAAGACATGCCGACTGGCGGGATCGGCCGCGACGTCGGCTCGGCCGGCTTGCTGAGCGGGAAGACGTCGGGCGCCGACTCGACGCTCAAGAGATCATCGGAAGCGATCTCCGGCTCCGGGAGCGGCTCGCCCGTGTCCTCGTCGACGGGAATGTCGATGCCACCGTCCGTGTCGGGGATCGTCAGCGCCGGAGCGCGCGCCGCGGCGACGATGCGGGGGGGCGGTGAGGAGATCCTCGGCTCGGGCGGCGGCGCCGGCTCGGTCGCGCGCGTGCGCGCCTCGACGACCACCGGCGCGGGTGCCGCGGCTGCCGGTGGCGGCGCAACCGCCGGCGGCGGCGCGGGCGGCGCCGGCGCGCGAGGCGGGGGCGCGGGAGCAACCTCGGCGGGAACCGGCGACGGCGCGAGCGAGCGGAGCTCGGACGGCTCGATCTCTTCCACGATCGGAATGCCATCGGACGAATCGCGGCGCGTCGGTCCCGCCGCTGTAGCGGCGGCGGCGAGCACCTCGGACGAATCCCGCACCGCCGGAAGATCGGTCAGCGTGGGAACGTCGGTCGGAACGTCGTCGTCTTCATCGAGCGTCTCCGCGTCGTTCACGGACGGAGCGGGCGGCGCGACGCTGATGATGCGCGCCGCCTTCACCTCCTCGACCGGGGGCGCGGGCGGCGGCGCGGCTGGCGGCGGCGTTGCGGGCTCGGCTGGTCGAAGCGCCTCGACCGGCATCGGCGCCGGCGGCGCGACGCGCGTCACCTCGGACGACGGCGACGGCGGCGGCGGACGCGGCGGGCCCGCCTCGTTGGTGATCGACGCTCGACGCGGGAGCGGCGGCGGGGGCGCGCTCACCTCGGACGAGATGGAGGCTGCGCGCGGGCGCACCGATCCGGCCTCGTTCGTGATCGAGGGGGTTCGATTCTTCGGCAGCGGTGGCGGCGTCGGAGGGGTCGGCGCAACCGCAGCCTCACTCGAGATCGACGGAGCGCGCGGGCGTGGGCCTCCGCTGATCTCGCTCGACATCGACGGCGTTCGCGGGCGCGGCGGAGGGACGGGCGGCGGCACGGGCGCCGCGTCCTCGACGCTCACCATCGTCGACGCCGAGCTCGGGGGCGGAGGTACGGGTGGCGCGACGACCGCCGCGGCTGGCAGCGGGGGCGCCGACGGCGGACGACGCGGCGCCGGCATGCTCGCGGACGGCGCGGCCTCCCGGGCGACGGGGCGTTCGGCCTCGGCCGGAACGCTCTTTCGTGCGGCTTCGACGGGAACGCTCTTTCGCGGCGCATCCTCGCTCTTGGCGGGAGCCATCGCGGGCGGCGGGCTGCTGGCGCGACCGTTGTCGCCCAGCTCGTCGGGCCGAAACACGCGCGTCTCCCCGGTTCGGGAGAGCGGGCGCACCACTTCGTCGTCGGGCACGCGCAGTGACATGCGCGGACGCGCCTTCTTCGGCTCCGTCTTGGGCTCGGCGCGAACGGGAACGTCGACGCGCGGCGTTTCAGGGGCGCGATCGGGCGGCGGGACGCTCCCCCGCGGCGCTGGACCGGGGACCGGGCCCGACGCCGTGGCGGGCGGGGCCGCGGCCTTGACCGGCTGCTTCGACGGCGGCGGCGCGACGTCGTCGAGATCGACGTCGACCTCTTCGCTCAGGCCGTCGTCGGGCACCATGGCCGCGCCGAAGCCGTGCGAGACGTCGTCGCTCATCGCGTCGCCTCTCCGTTGGTGTGGCGCTCGCGCGGACGCGTGAGCGCTTGTCCCAATCGCACCGGCCCCTCGGCCGCGACCCACCCCGCGGATGCGCGCTTCTCGAGGAACATCACGACGGTGCTACCGAGATGGAAGATGCCGACCTCGTCACCGCGCGCGACCTTGCGCGCCGGCGACAAGCGATGGTCCCCGAGCGGGACGTCACGCCCCGGCACGCCGGAAACGGTGATGCGACCGACCACGATCGCGGCCACCATCACGAGCGTGACGCGACCGAGGTCGAGCTCGGGCGGCGTGTCGATCGCGATGGCGACGCGGCGGTTGCGCACGAACAAGTTCGGCACGTGCTCGATGCCGATGGCGTTGACGGGGTAGTAGTCACCGGGCATCGAGCGCACGTGCGCGATCTCGCCGGCCACCGGTGAGTGCACGCGGTGATAGTCGCGCGGTGAGAGGTACACGACGCACGCGCTCCCGCCTTCGTAGCGGCGCGCCTCGTCTTCACCGCCGAGCAGCTCCTCGGCGCGGTACGGACGCCCTTTGACCATGTAGACCGACGAGGCGTCCACCGCACCCGGGCCGTCGAGCCGACCATCGGCGGGGCTCACGATGGTGCGCTCGTCACCTTCGAGCGGGCGCGCGTTCGGGAGGAGCGTGCGCGTGAAGAAGTCGTCGAAGCTCGCGTAGTCACGTGACTCGCACTCGTCGAGCCGCACGTCGTACGCGCGCGAGTAGAGGTTCACGACCGCGCGCGCCACTGGCGCAGGAAGGCTCTGATCCGCGAGCCGCCCCATGACGCGCGTCATTCCGCGACGAGGGAGCACGCGGAGGAGCTGGGCTGTGGCGAACGTAAGAGCGCTCATGATCGTCGCGCGCGGGCTCCTCGCTTCTCGAGAGAGGACACGAAAGTCCGCGTCGAGCCAACGTTTCCGGCCACGGGCGTGGCCAGTCGGCGCGGGAATGACCGCATCGATGGATGCTAACCGCCGGCCCGAGAACGGGTCAAATCACGCACGATCCCGCGCCCCGTGGCGCGCGCCCGCTCAATCGTTCAGAGCGCCATACCGGCGGGCAGCCTCACACAGGATACGGCTGTCAGGAGACGTGGGCGCGCTGGCCGAGTCCCGAGTCTCGCAAGCTGCGAGAACATCGAAGGGATCCTGCGCGACGGCCTCGACGAAGGCGTGCTCTGCCGCCTTCTCGTCTCCCCTTCCCCGCGCCAAGACCCCTCCGATTGCCCACCAAGGAGCATAAGGTGCGGCAACGTCCTTTGGCTCGCCCACGTGCTTCGTCGCGTCGGTCGGTTTGCCGTTTGCGAGGAGGACCTCGGCCTCGAGCGCGCGGAGCGCGGGGTCGTCACCGATCGCATTCGCGGGAAGCTTGGAGAGCTCGGCGAGCGCGGCTTCGGGGTGCTTCCGGGCGAGGAGGAGCTCGGCGAGGCGGCTTCGCTCGCGGATCTCGTTCAGGTTCGGCGGCATGGCGCCCAGCCCGAATGCCGAAGGCACGGTCTCGCGCGGTCGCGCCTTGAGCCACGTGCGCCACTCTCCGTCCCACTTCTTGAGATCGCCGCCGGTCGCCGCCACGAGCGCCTCATCGGGCGACTTGCCCGCGCGCAGCTCCGAGAACAGCTTGGGCAGCGAGCCCGGCGCGCCGGTGTCGGCGAGGTAGCGAACGAAGCTCGTCACCTCGGCGAACGCCACCATCGCGGCGTCGGCGGTGGGGAGCATCGCGATCGACGGACCCAAGTTGTCGAGCGGGAGGTCGAGCTTGAGGTCCATGCCGCGCAGGGCCACGGCCTCCGGCGACGGCCGATCGTCGAACGGACCAGCCGCGCGCCAGCGCACCTCTTCCCGCTTGGCCATCCCCTCTTGGAGCCACAAGGGCGCACGATCGAGCGTCGCGCGCGTGACGGCGAGGTGCGTGAGCTCGTGCGCGATGGTGTCGCGCCACGCATATCCGTGCCGGCTCGCCCGCGGAGAGAGCAGCGTGACGCGGCCCCACTTGGCGACGCCGACGGTGCCCGTCGTCTTGGCAGACTCGTACGGCAAGCCGGTCATGGCTGCGAGCGCCAGCAAGTCACGCACGACCACGAAGCGCGTCACCTTGGGCCAGGTGACGCCGAGGTCACGCGTGAGCGATTCGCGCGCGCGCACGATCGTGTCGACGAGCACGGGCGTGAGCGCGCGGTCCTCGTCGTCTTGATAGCGAATCTCCACGCCGCGGGCTTCGTCCTTGTCGACGATGGTCGCCGCGGTGGTGCGGGCGCACCCGGCCGCGATCTCGGTGAGCGATTGGGCGGCCTCGATGCGCTGCAGATCGGGGCGCGCGAGCAGCGTGAGCGCGGCGTCGCAGTCGCCGTCGTAGATGGCGAGGCGCGCCCGCTCGAAATCGAGCTCCATGCTGTTCGGCGCCACCTTGGCCGCGCCCTCGACGGCCTTCCGCGCGTCGTCGAGGTCGAGCCCGAGGATCGCCTCTCGGATCTTGGGCCCAAGATCGAGCGGGCCATCGGCGCGCACGAGACCGGCCACGAAGATCACGCTCGCACCGACGAGGCCCATCCAACGTGTCTTGGTCATCGGAGGAGCCCTTCCGCGTAACGACGCACGGCGTCCTTGAGGCGACCGCTCGACGGTTGTCCGAGCCCTTGAATCACGCGACGACGAAACTCTTCGGGCCCCTTGTGGGCGTCGGCCTTGGGGATCTCGGCGTGACCTTGATCGAGCTCGCGACCGTCTTCGCCGCTCTTGCCGCCGCTATCCTGCCCTTGCGAGTCGTTGCCCATCGCCTCGCGCGCCTGCTCCAGCATGCGCTGGGCCTCGGCTTGTCGCTCCAGCCCGCGCTCACCTTGCGCGCCCTCGAGCGCGCGCGCCGCGTCGTGGGCCGCGCGCTCGGCCGCCTCGAGCGAGTCGATGGCGCCCGAGGGGAGCGCGCCCTTCTCCTTGCCCTTGCCCGCGAGCTCGCCCATGCGCTCGGCGAGCTTCTGCTCGGCCTCACCGCCGCGCTTGATGTCGCCCGACGCGCGCTCCGCCGCGCGCTTCTTCATTTGGTCGAGCTTCTCCTCCGTCCACTTCACTTCGGGCTCGAGCTTCTTCTTCGCGTCCTCGATGCGCTTGTCGGTCTCGGAGTCCGAGCCCATGCCGAAGCGCGAGAACCGATCGCGCCCCGCGAGCCGCTTCGCGTCCTCGAGCGCTTGGAGCGCATTCTTCCCGCTGGCGAGCGCGTCGGCGGGGTTCCCCTGCTCGAGCGAGCGGGCCATCTGATCGGCGTGCTCACGCGCGGCCGCGCCCTTGCTCGTCCACGAGTCGCTGCCGCCGCCCACGCTCGGGAGATCGGCCGTCGCCTCGCGCACCGCGTCGGCGTGCTTCTTCGCTTCCTCGGCAAAGGCCTTGAGCTCCTCGGGCGACGCGCCGCTCAGCGCTTGCTCGATCGCCCCCTTTTGCTTGGCGTGGTCCTCGATGAGCTTCTCGAGATCGCGCTCGGCCTCGGCGAACGCGCGCTCGACGTCGCTGCTCTCGCCTTCTTCGCCCTCGTCCATCACGCCGCGGCCGCCGCCCGACTCGCCGCCCGCCCGGCGACTCGACGAGCCCTGCGAGCCGAACGACGGATCGGGATGACGGAGACGCCAGACGAGATCGCGCGCGGCGAGCTCGGCGTGCGGGAGGTCGACCGCGGTCCGCGCACGCGCGACGCGAACGAGCGCCGCGTCGACCGCGCCACCGAGATCGACGCCCAGCGTGCCGAGGCGCTTCATAGCGCCCGCGCTCCCGGCAAGGATGGCGATGGCAGCGTCGGCGTGCTGAACGCGGCGCGGCGCCGAGGCCTCCGCCTTCTTGGCCTCGGCCGACGCGAGGAAGCCGAGCTCGCTCGCGAGGTCCTCGCCGACGTCGACGAGGCGCTTGGCCGAGTCGCGCGCGTCTTTCATCCCGAGGCCGCGCAGCGTCGCGTCGACCACGAGCACGAAGCGCTCGTTCTGCTTCACGAGCGCGGCGAGCGTCGCGCCCGACGTGGAGCGCGCATGGGCGCGAACGGCGTCGTCGAGCTTGCGCTGCTGCGCGCGGAGCATGGCCTGGAGCCGGCCCGGCAAGCGCAGCCCTGCGTAGCTCGCCGAGAGCACCGAGTCGACGAGATCGCCGTCGGCGTCGGCCGCCTCGACGAGCTCGGCGACGTAGACCTTGCGCGCTTCACCCGCGGCGGGAATCGCCTTGTCGATGCGGGTCGCGAGGCGATCGACGAGCACGTCGCGCAGTTTCTTGAGCGCCTCGACGCGCCGCGCCTCGGGCTCACCGATGTGCGGAGGAACGAGCGTGATGCTCGCGCTCGCGCCCCACTTGGGCCCGGTGATCGGATCGTTGTCTTTGGCCTCGACGGTGACCTCGATGGGCGCGTGACTCTTCTTCACGAAGGTGTCGGTCGCGCGAAGGACGTAGCCGCCACGGTCGGTGCGGGTCTCGCCGTCGAGCTTGGCGAGGACGCGACGCTCCTCCCGTGGGCCGCTCCGCAGGACGAGGTGGACCTCGCGGAGCCCGTGATCGTCGGTGGCCTCGTACCGCACCGGGATGTCGCTCACCTCGACCTCACCGCCGAGCGCGACGCGCATCGGAGCGCCGTCGAGCTTCACCTCCGGGGCGCGGTCGGGGATCGACACGACGTGGATCGCCTCGGCCTCGGGGATGACCACGTCGCCGAACCGGGACACGACGCGGAGATCGATCGACTCGGCCAAGGACCAGCGCGCGACGACGCGGCCCGTACCGTCGTCGACGCACGGCACCTCGGTGGTTCCGTCGCTCAAGAAGAGCCGACGACCGCCGTGGGTGGGGCGGCCGCGCACGGTGAGGAGCGTGCCGCGCGGGAGCTCGATGCGCCGCGCGAAGACCTGGACCTCGTCCATGTGGAGGTACTCGGGCGGACGCGCGCGGACGTCGACGTCGTCGAGCCACTGCATCGAGAGGGGCGCGACGCCACGGCGCGCCGTGAGCACGTCGGCGCCTTCGAAGACGGCCCAGGGATCGATCACGGTGGCCGCGAGGGCGGCGAGCGAAAGGACGATGCCGACCACGGCGAAGCGGCGCGCGAGACGCTGCGCCCCGCCCACGATGCGATCGCGCGGCACGGCCGCGATGGCGCGCTCGACGTGAAGGCGCGCGAGGTCGGGCGAGACCCCCTGCGTGGTGGGAACGC
Organism: Polyangiaceae bacterium; assembly: GCA_044224815.1. Classification (GTDB taxonomy): domain Bacteria; phylum Myxococcota_A; class Polyangia; order Polyangiales; family Polyangiaceae; genus JADJCA01. The sequence continues at coordinate 44,272 of JBGAJR010000036.1, read as the reverse complement.
CCGACGGGTCCACCAGCGTGAGCGCGCGTGCGACGCGACCGGCGGCGTCGGGTGCCACGGGACCGACCAGGCGCTCGACGACCCAGCGTGTATTATGCAACTGTCGGCGCCGGAGGCGGCTCGCCGCGACGAGGGCGACCACCGCGACGGCGAAGAGCCCCGCCGCGAGCGCGCGCGCCTCGAAGGTGCCGCGGCGCGCCAACAAGAACGCCGTGACGACGAGAAGCGTGAGAAGCGCGAACGTGGCTCGGCGAGCGGGCACGCGCACGACGCGCGCCCAGTCGTCGCGGAGCGGGCGCAGCGGCGCGAAGACATCGCGCGGGCGCGGGTCGCGATCTCCGAAGGCCGGTCCGGCGCTCACGCGTACAAAGCTACCAGGCCGAGCGCCTCCCCCAAAGCGCCGCCGCGACGCTCACTGACCACTGGGCGGCGCGGGAATCGGGAACGGGAACGAGCTCGGGATCGCGGGGAACCCGGACGGCAGCGGAATCGCCGACGGGAGCGGGAACGGAAGCGAGCTCGGAAAGCCCGACGGGAGCGGGAACGGCGAAGTGGGCAGGCCCGGTCGACCGCTCGGCGCGGGGCCCGCGTCGACGGGAGCAGGCGCGCCCGCGTCGGTGCTCGGCCGCGACGACGGCGCATGCGTGGGCGTCCCGGTCGGCGGCACCGTTCCTCCGCCCACGAGCGGCGGCAACGGATCGCTCGTCGCCGGAACGGTGGGCGGCGGAGTCACGACCGTCGTCGGCGTGGTCGGCGTGGCCGTGGGCGGTGGCACCACGATCACTTCCGGCGTGGTCCCGCTGCTCTGCAGGGCGATGATCACCACGGCGGCGATGGCGCCGAGCACGAGCGGCACCCCGATGATCCAACCGATCGCGCTCTTCTTCTTGCGACGCGGCGGCGGCGCATCCGGATACGAGATCTGCGGCTGCGGCGGCGCAGGCGTGTAGCTGTACTGCGGCGGCGCGGGGGAAACCGCGATGCCCGCGTCGGGCGGCGCGGTCTTGACCGCTGCGCCCGTCACGACGCCCGGCGCCATGGGGCTCGGGATGGGCGGCGCGAACGACGTGCTCGCGAGCGGCGCAGCGCTCATCGCGGGCGGGGGCGACGGCGCCATGCTGGCTTGCGGCGCGGTGGCGCGAAGCGCGGTGAGCATCTCCGTGGCCGACGCGAAGCGGAGCTCGGGCCGCGGCGCCATCGCGCGGTGCACGAGGCCCGCGAGCTCGCGCGGCACGTGCGGGGCGACGTGGACGAGCGGCACGATCTCGCCGCGATGAACCTTGGCGGCCACGCTCTGCGCCTCGTCGCCGGAGGCGGGGCGCGAGCCCGCAAGCATCTCGTAGAGGAGAACGCCGACCGCGTAGATGTCCGAGCGCGCGTCCGCGCGGTCGGCGGAGAACGCCTGTTCGGGCGCCATGTACTCGGGCGTCCCCATCACGACGCCGAACGCGGTCAGGTTCTTGGTCTTGGGATCGTTCGACTTGAGCTTGGCGATGCCGAAGTCGATGAGCTTGAGGAGCGGACCGCCACCCGGGCCCGGCGTGACGAAGATGTTGTCGGGCTTGAGGTCACGATGGATGACGCCGAGCGCGTGCGCGGACTCGAGCGCCTCGAGGATTTGGACCGTGAAGGCGAGCGCCACCGGCACCGGCAACCGACGCTCGCGATCGAGGCGGCGCGAGAGGGGCTCGCCGCCGAGGAGCTCCATCACGATGTACGCGACGCCGTCGGGCGTGCGATCGACGTCGAACACTTGAACGACGTGCGGGCTCTTGATCTGCGCGGCGACGCGCGCCTCTTGCAGGAAGCGATCGACGAGGCCGGGGCGCCGCACGAGCTCGGCGTGGAGGATCTTGATGGCGAAGCTCGTGCCCAATGCCTCGTGGCGGGCCTCGTAGACCGAGCCCATGCCGCCGTCGCCGAGCTGGCGAACCAGGCGGTATTTCCCCGCGAGCAGCGCGCCGACCTCCATCGCCCCGCCGAGTCTACCAGTTGTCAGTTGACCGGGCTGACGAACACGATTTCGACCCGCGCGTTCCGCGCGCGGAGCTTGGCGTCGGTGGGATCGACGACGGGGAGCGTGGCGCCCGGCTCGCTCGCGCCGATCTGCGCCGCGGGAACGCCCGCCGCTTGGGAGAGCGCGGCGGCGATCCGCTTGGCGCGCTCACCGTCGGGCGCGGACTTGGGCGTGACGGCGTCGTGGACGACGACTTGCACCCGGTACGCCGGATGGCTCTTGAGCACGCGACCGAGGTCGGCCACGCGCGCCTCCGCGTCGGACTTGAGCTTGGCGCCGTCGAGCGCGTCGCGCATCGTGACGACGACGCCGCGCTCGTCACGCGTCACCTCGAAGCGTTCCGTCGCCGAGAGCTCCGCGAGGAGCGCGTCGGCGTGCTGCGCGCTCGCCGCGCTCTCGGCGCCGCGACGCATGCGGGTCAGCGCCTCGAGGCAACCCGCGCGCGCGCGGGCCGCGGCGTCGATCGCGCGCGCGCCCGGCGACGTGCCCTTGGCGCCATTGCCCTTCGCGCCCTCGGCCTTGTCGTTTCCGCTCGGCGGAGCGAGCTCCTTCTCCGCGGCATCGAGCTCGGCGCTCGGTCCGGTCGCGAGGAGCCGCGCCGCGCCGCAGAGGAGACGCGCTTGCGCGAGCAGCGAGTCGGCGGCGATCTTGCGAGCCGCTTCGCGCTTGGGATCGGCCGGACCGCTGGCCGGCGTCGCGCCGAGCTCGTGCGCGATGCGCACTCGCTTGTCGAGCTCCGCGTTCTCCGCGTCGGTCTTGCTCCGCTGCGCCGCGAGCTCTCGCGCCTCGGCAGCCGAGGCCTCCGCGCGCGCGCGCGCCTTCTGCTCGGCGTCGGCGGCGCGTGCGAGGCGCGCGAGCGCGATCGCATCCTCGAGCGCGGCGAGCGCGCGCTGGGCGTAGAGGTCGGCGGCCACTTCGTCGCCCGCGGCGAGGGCGTCGTCGGCTTTCTTCCGCTCGAGCGCGGCTTCCGCGATCGCCTGCGGTGCAGCGCTCGCCGCCTCTTTGACGGCTGGTCCCTCGCGCAAACGATCGACGGCGTCGATGCTGGCGAGCGGCACTACGGGCGCCGCCGCGCAACCCGCGAGCGAGAGGCATACGGCGAGCGTGAGCGCGGACGTGGGGCGGATCACTTGGCACCTCCATCGCGTGCGATGGGAGCCTTCGTCGGCGCTTTGGCCGGCGCCTTGGCCGGCGCGCCTGCGTCGCCGCTCTCGAGCGCGCCCGCGGCAGTCCGCTCCGGCTCGCGCTTCTTGTCGGGAGAGAGCGCCTCGAGCTGCGCGCGGAGGCGACCCGACTGGGCGATCGCTTCTTCGGCGAGCGCGCGCTCGCGGAAGGCCGTCGCACCCGCGTCTTCGGCGTCGCGCAGCGCCACGCCCGCGGAGTGCTCCGCGCGGATGGCCCGGGCTTGGTCACGCGCGAGCTCGGCGGTGCGGAGCGCGAGGCCTTCGGCGAGGAGGGCCCGCGTCTCGTCCCCCGATTCGCGGAAGCGCTTGGCGCGCTCGATGGCCGCCCGCGCACGCGCGCGCGTTTCTCGCGTGGCCGCGGCCTCCGGCGCTTGGTCGAGCGTCCGGAGAAGCGCCTCCGCCGAATCACCTTCGCTCGCGGCCGAGGCGACGCGCAGTGAGGCGCCGAGCGCCGTGGTCGTAACGCCGATCGCGAGGACGATGCCCCAAGCCTTCGATCTCACACTCCACGGATGCCGTGCGGCGCACGTCGCGTCAACCAAGAACGCCGCAATCGGGCGGGCGAGCCCGCGTTGCGGCGAAGGGGCTTGCGCAGCCTCGCCCATGGAGAGACACGTGGAGGCCATGAGCGGGCGCGTGTCCTGGGACGACTACTTCATGAACATCGCGCGCGAGGTCTCGAGCCGCGCGACGTGCGATCGCAAGCACGTGGGCGCCGTCATCGTGCGCGACCGCTCGATCCTGGCCACCGGCTACAACGGGTCGATCCGCGGCCTGCCGCACTGCGACGAGGTCGGCCACTTGATGGAGGACGGCCACTGCGTGCGCACCGTGCACGCCGAGGCCAACGCCATCGTGCAGGCGGCCCGTAACGGAAGCCGCATCGAAGGCGCCTCGATCTACGTGACGGCATCTCCGTGCTGGAGCTGCTTCCGCCTCATCGCCAACGCGGGGATCCAGCGCGTCGTCTTCGGCGAGTTCTACCGCGACCCGCGCATCTTCGAGATGGCCCAGGCGCTCGGCATCGCGCTCGTCGACCACTCGGAGAAGCGCCCGTGAGCCGTGGCCGCCTCCGGGTCGCCGTCATTCAAGGCGGACCGTCGTCGGAGGCCGAGGTCAGCCGGGCTTCCGCGAGCGGCGTCGCGAAGGCGCTCGCCGCGGCCGGCCACGACGTCGTGCGCCTCGAGCTCGACGGCTTCCTCGCCGAGACGCTCCGCACTGGCGGCTTCGATGTCGTCTTCCCGGTGGTGCACGGCGCGGTCGGCGAGGACGGCTCGCTCCAAGGTCTCCTCGAGGTGCTCGCGCTCCCGTACGTCGGAAGCGGCGTCCTCCCCAGCGCGATGGCCATGAACAAAGCCGTCGCGCGCCGACTCTTCGCCGCCGAGGGCATCCCCATCGCGCCTGGCTTCTCCGCGCATCGCGAGGCGACGCCGGCGGCCGAGGTGGCCGCGCGCGCGCTTCGCGAGCTCCCGGCCGGGCTGGTCGTGAAGCCGGCGGAGAGCGGCTCGGCCATCGGCATCGGCCGCTTCCCTTCCCGCCCGTCCGCGGAAGGCCTCGAGGCCGCGATCGCGCAGGCCTACGCGCTCGGCGCCGAGGTCGTCGTCGAGGCGTTCGTGCCCGGCCGCGAGGTCACCTGCGGCGTCCTCGAGATCATGGACGCCGCGCCCGGCGTGGCCACCGCGCTCCCGCCCACCGAGATCCGCGCGCCAAAAGATGCATTTTACACATTCCAGGCGCGCTACGCGCCCGGGCGAAGCGAGCACGTGTGCCCGGCCGAGCTCGGCCCCTTCGGCGCGCTCGTCCAGGCGCTGGCCGTCCGCGCACACCGGGCGCTCGCGTGCCGCGATCTCTCGCGCGTCGATTTCGTGGTCGGCGATCGCGAGAGCGACGTGGTGGTGCTCGAGGTGAACACCCTACCCGGCCTCACGCCGACGAGCCTCCTCCCCGAGGAGGCAGCCGCGGCGGGCCTCGATTTCGGTGCATTCTGCACGCGCCTCGTCGTCCGCGCGACCGAGCGCGGAGCGACCCGCCGCAACGCCGCCCTGCCTTTTCCTGGCGCGCCCGCCGCCGTGTAGGCAAAGGTCGGCGCGAGCGCCGCTGCACGCCTTTACAGATGGGCCACGGAGCCCCACGCTAGGGAGTGATGGCTCGCGATTCACTCTACGGCGAGACCATCGTGTGGCGCGGCAAGCCAGAGGCGGTCGTACGGCCCGGCACGTTGCGCGTCGTTTCGGTGGTGGCGGCGGTCGTGTCGATCGTCGCGGTTTGCTTCGCGATCACGCTGGCCACCGCGCTCGGCGTCCGCACGGGCGGGCTCCTCGTCCTCGCCGCGTGGTGCGCGACCATCGCCTTCGCCGCGTGGCGACTCCCCATCCTCTTCACGCAGCGCCTCGAATACCTCGTCACCGACAAGCACGTCATCTGGCGCTGGGGCCGCCTTCGCCGCACCATCGCGCGCGACGCGATCAGCTACGCGCTCGTGCGCTGGCACCAAGACGGACGCGTGGGCGATCTCGAGCTCGTGCGCGCCGTCCCCACGGGCGCGCTCCGCCGCACGCTTCGCGTGACGCTCGCCGGCATCCCGGCACCCGACCGCGTGTGGGCGCTCATCCGCGGCGTCGACGCCAGCGCGCCGCTCGGCACCGCGGCGCGGCCCCTCGCGCAGCGCCTCGACGCCGGTGAGCGCGTGTTGTGGTCGGGCGTTCCGCGGAAGTCCCCGTGGACGGTCCGCCGCGCAGCGGGCGTCGCGGCCGCCCTGGTCCTCGCCGCCGCGGCCGTCCACGCGGGCGTGCGCGCATTCCCCGCGCTGGCGCGCCTCCTGACGCTCCACATGCTGAGCCTCCTCCAGACGCTCCTCTTGGTGGGCGGCGTCGGCCTCTCGCTCGCGCTCCTCGTCGCGGTCGCCGCGCTCACCGGGTTCGTGGCCGGCTTGAAGCCGCGGCTCCTCGCGCGCGAGACGCGCTACTTCGTGACCGACCGCCGCGTGCTCATCCGCCGCGGCCGCGAAGAGCTCCACCTCGATCGCACGCGCATCGCCTACGTGATCGAAGCGCCCTCGCTCAAGCTCCTCCCGGGCGGGAGCCCGGGCGCGCTCAAGGACGTGTTTCTCGTGCTCGACGGGCCGCACGCCCGCGCGCTCGCCGCGAGCGGCGCCTTCGGCGGCGACGCCGACGACACCCTGAAGCCGGTGCTCGTGGCCATCGACGACGCCGAAACCGTCGGCACGCTCCTCAAGGATCGTCCCTCGGAGCCCGCGCTCGAAGCCGCGTGAAGCGGGCCGCTCAGGTCACGAGCTTGTAGCCGTAGCCGTAGACCGTGAGGATGTGCTGCGGCTTGTCGGGCGAGGGCTCGACCTTGCGACGCAGCTTCACGATGAAGTTGTCGACGGTGCGATTCGAGGGCGAAGCCTCGAGGCCCCAAATCTTGGAGAGGATCTCCTCGCGGCTCACCGGCTGACCGGCGCGCTCCACGAGCAAGCGGAGGAGCTCGACCTCGTAGAACGAGAGCTGGTGCTCGTCGCGCCCGCGCCGGAGCGTGTGCGCGGAGAGGTTGACCTCGGCCTCACCGATCGTGATGACCTCGGGCGTGGCGGTGGCCGAGCGCGCGGCGCGCCGGAAGATCGCGCGGAGGCGGGCGATGAGCTCGTTCACGCTGAAGGGCTTGGTGACGTAGTCATCGGCGCCCGCGTCGAGGCCGCGGATCTTGTCGGGCTCGCTCGACCGCGCCGTCAGCATGATGATCGGCACGAACGGCGCCGTGCGGCGGATGTCCTCGCAGACGGCATAGCCGTTCATGTCGGGGAGCATGAGATCGAGGATCACCGCGTCGGGGTTCTCGGCGCGCGCGGCCCCGCAGCCTTCTTTGCCGGTCTGCGCGGACACGACGCGGAAGCCCTCGAACTCGAGCGCGTCGCGGAGCCCCATCACGATGTGGGGCTCGTCGTCGATGACGAGGATCGTGCTCTTCTTCATCGCGCGGGAGAGACCTCGGCCAAATGCAGAAAGGGCGACGGGTCGTTTCCCGTCGCCCTCTCCTTTTATCGTGAACCGCGCGCAGCGTCAGCCGCGCGCGATCGCTTCGCGGTCACTGACCGCCGTCAGCCGCGTCGTTCGACTTGATGCACTGGAGGCTGACCTGCGCGCCGACCGGGTTACCCTTGGACGAGAACTTGATCGCCTGCGGGCAGCTTCCGCCGGCGGCCTTGCCGGTGAGGTAGCACCAGCCGGCCTTGTCGGTCTTCTCGCAGGAGTCGCCGACGAAGTCGGACGGGAGGATCTGGTCGGCCTGGCAGACCGTGGCCTTGTCGACCGACGAGCCGAGCTCGGCCTTCTTGGCCTCCTTGAACTTGGCGACGATCTTCGGGTCCGGGATCGAGAGCCCCTTGTCGGCGCAGTTGGCGCCGTCTTGGAAGAGCTCGAGGATAAGGCACGGCACCTTGCCCTGCGGATCCGCCGAGAGCTCCTGCGGGAGGCACTGCGACGCGAGCGAGTTCTTGAGGCGGTCGATGATGGCGCGGACGGCCGGGCGGTAACCGTAGAACGGGTTGTCCTGACCGTTGAGGGTCTTGTTCTTCGGGTCCGGCGGGCAGATCGAGGAGACGATCGCCTGGTCGCCGAGGGCCTTGGCCACCGCGAGCTGGCTGATGGTCGGGTACGCCTTACCGCGCGTCTGCGTGGTCTTGTTGGACGAGTCGCAGAGCGGCGAGTCGGTGGGCTTGTCGCAGTCGCACGCGTCCTTGTTGGCCGGGAGGCTGCAGTCCTTCGCGCTCGGGAGCTCGAAGGTGCAGGCGTACTGGAGGTCGCCGTTGGCCGTGTTCCACTCGCGATCGTGGACCTGATCGGCTTGGGCGCCGGGGCGCGCGCCGACCGACTCCTGCATGAGGTAGTGCTGGCCGGTGAAGTCGTACTTGAGCGGATCGGCGCCGAGGATGCGCGTCCAATCGTTGCCGCTCAAACGATCCTTGAACGTGCGGCCGTTGTAGCTCGACGAGAGGTTGTCGGGATCGTTGGTGAGGAACTGCCACGGCACGCCGCCGATGAGGGCGAAGTACACGAGGTCGCTCGTGCGCGAGCCCACCGTGAGACCGCAGAGGTCCTGACCACCATCGGTGGGGAGGTTGGTCGCGAAGATCGGGTTCACGCACGTCGCCTTATCGTCGTTGTCGCCGACGTAGTCGAAGCCGTTGAACTCGTTGTCGCGGCTCGGCACGCGCGTCTTGGTGAGGCCGCGGGTGTAGCGCTGGATCGGGTAGCGCGGGTCGATGCCGAAGCGCTGCTTCATGTGGAAGAAGCGCAAGTTGACGTTGTCCGTCGTGTCGTCGAGCGTCTTGGAGCAGCCCGGATCGCTCTCGGCTTCCTTGAGGTAGCAGGGCTTGCAGCCGGGATCGTTGGGGTTGGTCGCGCAGACCTGCGTGCCCGGACGAACGTGGCGGCTGTCCTCGTAGAACCAGGCGCGGCCGCCGAAGCCGGTGGGCGCGACCGACGACTCGTTCTCGTCCGTGATCATGATGACCGCGAGGAGCGAGTCGGGGCGGAGGAAGTCGTGGCGCTGCTTGAGCAGCTCGAAGTCGTAGCCGTCGTACTTGACCGCGTCGCCGTCCTTGACGAGCGCGTTGTACGGGTCGGGCTGCATGAGGAAGCGGTACATCGACTCGAGCTGGGCCTCGTAGCCGCAGCCGTTCTCGCGGACGCCGACGATGAGGTCGGCGAAGTCCTTCGCGAACGCGGCTTGGTCGGTGTACGGCGAGGAGCCGACGACGTTCTTGTCGCGCGACTTCGAGTTGTTCTTGTCGTTGGTGGGGAGCCACGCGAGGAAGTTCGACGGCGTGGCGTTGCCGACCGTGGTCTCCGACTTCGTCGCGCGGTTGAGGAGGTGACCCTTGTCGTCGTTGTGGCCAGAGCCGGCCGCGCACTGGTCGCCGCCGCGCCCGCCGAGCGACGACGAGACGATGCCGATGTGCATGTCGTGCACCGGCGGGAACTCGGGCTTGCTGCCATCCGGGCACTTCGCGTCGCCCGTCTTGGGGTCGGTGGTCGACGTGCCGGTGACCTTGGTGGTGTCGTTCTCGTCCACGCACTGCGGCGTGAGGAGACGGCCGACGAGGTCGGGGACGGCCTGCCCGAGGAGCTCCTGCTTGTCACCCATCGACGCGGAGTTGTCGATCGCGAACAGGAGGTCGATCTTGTCGATCGCGGCCTGGCGAACGACGGCCGTGAAGTTCGTCTTCGTGGTGGGCTGCTGCGGCGAGATGGGCCGCGTGATGCACCCTGCCGCGACGGCCCCGAGGCCACATACGGTGGCGGCGAGGACGGCGGTCTTGAAGGCGAGGCCGGTTCGGGTCGTCGTCTTGTTCATTCGCTTCGCTCCGGAACGTCGGGTTTGCGCCAGGCGCCAAAAGGCCCCCTGGCCACGAACGGCGCGGAGTAAAGCACACCCCGCGCCACAAAGGATCTACGAAGTTCCCGCTGCTTTCGGCTCATTTGGGGCACCGGACTCGCCAACTTGGTTGGCAGCCGCCTCCCCGGTTGGCAATCCGGCCTTGGGGAACGCTTTCCTCAACGCCTTCACATGGCCGCGCGTGACGCCGTCTATCGCGAGGAGCTCGTCATCGGTCGCATCGAGGACGGCCTCGACGGTGCCGAGCGCGCGGAGGAGCGCGACCTTGGTCTTGGGCCCGACGCCCCGCACGTCGTCGAGGACCGACTTGAAGCGGCGCGCCTTGCCGAGGCGCTCGCGGCCGCGGTTGGAGAAGCGGTGCGCCTCGTCGCGGGCCCGGGCGAGGAAGAAGAGCGCGGCCGAGTTGGGGCGCAAGGGAATCGGGTTCTTCTGACCGGGGAGGTAAACGCGGTCGACGAGCGGCGCCTGCGCCTCCCCGTCCTTGGTCGGTCCGATGTCGCGCTCCTTGGCGAGGCCGACGATGGGCAAGCCGTGGAGCCCGAGATCGTGCGCCGCCGCGAGCGCGACCGCGAGCTGACCGCGACCGCCATCGACGACGAAGAGGTCGGGGAGATCCCACGCCGCCTCTTCGCGCTCGGCCTCGGTCTCGACGCCCTCGCCCTCGGGTTCGGCGGCGTCGGCGTCGTCGCGGGCACCGTACGGAGTCGTCGTCTCGCGCAGCGCGTCGCCGCCGACCGCGGACATCGACGCGGACGCGCTCGTCGCGTGGAGCGCGCGGCGGAAGCGGCGCGCGAGCACCTCGTACATCGCCGAGTAATCGTCGCCGCCAACCGTGTCGCCGCTCGCGACCGTGCGCACCTTGAACGTGCGATAGCGCTTCTTGTCGGGGAGGCCGTCTTTGAGCGCCACGACCGCGCCGACTGTGTCGCCGCCACCCAAGTGCGAGATGTCCACGCACTCGATGCGATGCGGAAGCGTGGGCAACCGAAGTCGATCTTTGATCTGCGCGAGGCGCTCCAAGATGTCGTCGTTGGTCCGGCGCTTCTCCAAGAACGAGTGACGCGCGTTCTCGTTGGCCAAATGGAGGAGCTCGGCTTTGTCGCCACGGCGCGGGTGCGCGAGGCCGACGCGCGCGCGCTTCGCCTCCCCCGATTGCTCGGTGAGCCACTCGGCGATGCCTTCGTGACCTTCGGGCAAGCACGGAAGGAGAATCTCCTCCGGCAAGGTCGCGCCGAGGCCGCCTTCGTCTTCGCTCTCGCTCGCGTCGGCCGCGCCCTTCTTCTTGGGGAGGGCGCGCCCGTAGTGCTGGGCGAGGAAGGCCGAGACGATCTCTTCGTCGGGGATTTCCGCGTCCTTCACGCTCACCGTCATCACGTCCCACAAGCGCCCGGCGCGGACGTGCAGGACCGCGATCTCCACGAGATCGCCCTCACGGTAGAGGCCGATGACGTCGCGCGTGACGTCGGTGTCGACGTCGACCACGCGCTGGGACTCGCGGATCTTGCGAATGGCGAGGAGCTGATCGCGATACACGGCCGCGAGCTCGAAGCGCGTCGCCTTGGCGGCGTCCTTCATGCGCGCGTCGAGCTCGCGCGTGAGCTCGTCGTGGCGACCTTCGAGGAACATCTCGACGGCCTTCACCTGCTCGGCGTACCAAGCGGCGTCCACCTCGTAGACGCACGGCGCCGGGCAGCGCTTGATCTGATGCTGCAAGCACGGCCGCTTGCGGCTCTCGAGCTCGGAGTCGCTGCAGGTGCGGAGCTGGAAGTGCTTGTTGATGAGGTGGAGCGTGCGCCGCGCCGCCGTCGCCGAGTGATACGGGCCGAAGTAACGCGAGCCGTCGCTCGCCGGGCGGCGCACCACGGTGAGGCGCGGCCAGGTGTGATCGAGCCCGAGGCGAATGGAGAGGAACTCTTTGTCGTCGCGAAGCTTGACGTTGTAGCGAGGGCGATACTCCTTGATGAGGGAGTTCTCGAGGATCGCCGCTTCCTTCTCGGTCGCGGTGACGATGGTGTCGAGATCGCGGACGTGCCGATGCAGGAGCGGGATGAACGAGCGGGTGTCGCTCGAGCCGCTCTGGAAGTAGGAGCGGACACGGCTCCGCAGGCTCTTGGCCTTGCCGACGTACAAGACCTCGCCGGCCTTGCCCTTGAAGACGTAGACGCCGGGCTGGGCCGGGAGGGAGTCGAGCTTGGCGACGACCTCGTCGGGAACCATCGGCATTCTTTTATCGCAACTCGCGCGAGGATGACGGGGGGGGTGACGGCGCGCCGGGCCCCAGACCGGTTGGACGTTATTTTTCGCGGGCCGGGAATTCCCGTGGACCGTTCGCAGTTTGCGGTGGGGCGAGGGGCCGATACTTTGCTGAGCCGACCCGCCGGCCTCGCGGCCCCTCCTGTGTGATCCCCGTGACCAGCACTCCGCTCGCCACCGACAGCCTCCTCGTCGCCGAGATCGCGCGCGACCTCCGTTTGGGCGACGCGGCGCGCGAAGGCTCGAGCTCGGTCGACCTCGCGTTCGCCGCCCTCTACGAGCGGCACGCGCGCGTCGTCGCGAGCGTGGTCTATCGCCTCCTCGGAAGCGACGCCGACGTCGACGACGTGGTGCAAGAGACCTTCCTCGACGCGGCCGCCGAGCTCGGTCGCCTCAAGAACAGCGAGGCCGTGCGGTCGTGGCTCATCACCGTCGCCGTGCGGCGCGTGCATCGCCTCCTCCGCAAGCGCCGCCGCCGCGCGTTCTTGTTCTCGTGCTTCGCCGAGCTCTCGGCGCGCGCGTCCGACCCGCGCGATCGCCAAGTCGTCGACGATCTCTACGAAGCCCTCGACGATCTCTCGCCCGACCTCCGCGTGCCGTGGACGCTCGCGCGCATCGAGGAGCTCACGCTCCCCGAGGTGGCGCGCGCCTGCGAGGTGTCGCTCGCGACGGTGAAGCGACGCATCGCGCTCGCCGAAGAGCGCCTCGAAAAGCGTCTCGGTGGAAAGCTCCCCACCGCGCGCGCCGAAGCCGACAAGGAGGCGACGTGAGCGATCTCTTGCGTGAGGCGCGCGAGCGCGAAGTGAGCTGGAGCGCGGATCGACACGCGCGCGTGCGGAGCGGTCTCTCGGCCGAGCTCGCGGCGCGCACGCGGCGCCGGCGCGCGTTCGTGGCGGCGCGGTCGGGCCTCGTCGGCGTGGCGGTGCTCGCGCTCGTGGTTCGCGCGCTCGGCGCGCCCGAGCCCCGCCCGGGCAGCGAGCCCTCGAGCGGCGAGTCTGCGCCGCGCGTGGCTTACGACGACGCCGGCTTCCACGGCGACGTCGTCCGCGACTGACGCGCCTCAACAGCTCGCGAGCGGCGTCAATCTTCGATGTCGACCACGGTGCCGACGGCCACGCGCTTGGCGATGGCCTCGATCTCGTCGTCGTCGACCGCGACGCAGCCGAGCGTCCAGTCCACCGTCTTGTGGAGCGGCTTCCACACCTTCTGCGGAGGCGAGCCGTGGATCCCGACGTCGCCGCCGATGGTCGCATCCTTGGAAAGCGTGCCCGCGCGTTTGAGCTCGGCGAAGCGAGCGCGGTCGACTGCGTTCGGGTAATCGAGCCCCATGAACACGTGGTAGCGCGACGGTGACTTCGACACGATGTGGTAGCGGCCCACGGGCGTGACCTTGTCGCCCTCTTGGAGCTTGGGCCCTGCGCCGCCCGGTCCGATCGCGACCTTGGTGCGAAAGACCTCGGTCTCACCGGCGAAGAGCGCGAGCGAGTGATCGCCTTTGTGGACCACGATTCGATCGACGCGCGGCGCCTTGCTCGCCTGCCCGCTCGCTCGCGCCGCTGGCTCCGTGAAGAGCGCGAGCACGGCGAGGGCCAGAGCCACCTGTGGGAGCTTGTGCATGGAAGACACGCGGCCGAGCGACGCGTCTTCGGAGAAAACGCGCGGACGAGGCCGTCCTCTTCCCCATGGAACCGCTCAGGGCGTGAAGGCTTGGGTGCGGAAACGCAGCGTCGTGTCGCTGGCGCCGATGGATCGGACGAAGAGGCCGACGAAGGAGCCGAAGAGCGCGTCTCCCGGGGCGATTCCCGTCGATCCGGTGGGGCGCGAGACCCAGCGGCGCATTTGGTCGAGCATCTGCGGGCTCACCGGGTTCACGTCGACGATGACTCCGAGGAAGTGCGGCGACGCAGGACGGAGCAGCGAGCGATCGACGACGGGCAAATCACGCGCCTCCACGCATTGCCGGAGCACGCCTTCGACGTTGAGGACGGCGATGTCCCGCTCGCCGCCCGGCATGGTGAGCTTGATGCGATAGACCTCGTCCCAAAGATCGTAGACCACGCGGCACGTGCGCACGGTGAGCGCGACCGGATCGTTCTTCCCTTCTTCGATCACGAAGGCTCGCATCGCGATCACGGTGGGGAGACCGCTCGACAGCTTGCGCAAGAACGCCGCGTCGGCGATGTCGCGATACGAGAAGCTCGCGCGGAGGAGCGACTTGTCCCACGCGAAGTTGGCGCCGCGGCGCGGGAGCTCGGCGGGCGTGAGCGGGCGCTCCTCGGCCTGCGCGAAGGCGACGCGCGGCGTGGACGCCGCGAGCAGCGCCAAGACGAGCGGGAGAGCGACGAAGCGTGCGCGCCTCATTGCCCGGCCTCCCGACGGAACGGAATGAGCCACAGAAGATTCGACGCGCCGAGCACGAAGCCGCCGGCGGAGGTGTCGATGCGGAGACCGATGTTGGTCGTGAGGTCGACCGGGACTTTGCGGAGGCCCGAGTACCCGCGCGGCGGGCGCGCCAGATCGAGCTCCGTCGAGAGGCCGTAGATGCCGAGCGTGCCGAAGAGATCGACGCCGTACACCGAGCGGTGACCGCGATAGAGCGGAACGCGGTACTCGGCGGAGAGCTTGGCGGCGTAGGTGCCGTAGCGCTCTTCGACGATCACCGTGTCGAGGAGATTGGGCGCGGCGCGACGATCGAACGCGAGATCGAGGACGCGATCGGGGAGCAGATCGGTGAGATCGCCCACGTAGAAGCGCTCGAAGAGCGGCGCGTCGCCGAAGACCGCGCCAGCGAAGCCCTCCACGCGGAGCACGTGCCCCCACGAGAGCGGGAACCACCGCGAGCCGCGCACGTCGAGCTTGGCGTACGGGTAGTCGCTCCCGAGCGGCGAGAGTGACGCCTCGGCTTGCGATGTGAGGTAGACGCCGCGCGACGGGAGGAAGGGCTCGTCGCGCGTGTCGTGGAGGAGCGTGGCGCGCAGCGTGGAAAGGATCGAGCTCCCGCCGTGGATGTGGAAGTCGATGGGCTCGACGTCGAGGCCTCGCTGATGGCTCGCCGCGAGCGGGAGCTCGGTGTCGATGCTCTCCAACCGGTAGTCGAGGAAGACGCGCGAGGTGAGGCTCACGTCGTGACCGACACCGATCTGCCCACCGAAGCGCTGGTACGTGACGATCGCGAAGTCTTGCTGTCGACCGGTGGGCGTCGCGTCTTCGACGTGGACGTCGCGGTTGCCGAAGAAGTCGCGGGCGTGGTTGAAGAGGAGCTGCGCCTCCACGGTCCACGGCGTGCCGAAGATTTGCGGATCGGCGAAGCGCGTCCGGAGACCGAGCTGCCGATCGGCGAGGGCGATGGCGCCGCCGAGCTTGATGCCGGTGCCGGCGAGGTTGTTCTCCGAGACGTCGATGCCGCCGTACGCGGTGAGCGGACGCGCCGCGCCGTCGGGCTCGGCGTCGGCCGAGAGGCCGAGATACACGTCGTTGACGACGATGGTGTTGCGCTCCGCGACCTCGACGACGAGGACCACGTAACCGCGGCGCGAGCCGCGCCGGAGCGACAAGGTCACGTCGCGGAAGAAGCCGGTGCCCAAGAGGCGGAAGCGCGTGAGCTCGAGCTCACGGTCGTCGACGTCGAGGACGTCGCCCGCCTTGAACGGGACGTAGCGGAGGATGACGCGCGAGAGCGTGGCCGTGTTGCCGCGCACGTCGACGCCCTCCAGCGTGTAGCGGAGGCCGACCCGACCGGGGGTGCGCACGATCGTCGGCTCGGGCGACGTCTCGGCGCCTTCGGGAGGGGTGCCCATCGGCGGCGGCGGTGGCGCCGGAGGTGCGACGGGCACGGCGGGCGCGGGCGGGGCATCGCTCGGGTTGGGATCGACGCCCCACGTGCGGAGCGGCGGCTCGTCCGCCGACGCAGTCCGGACCGCGAAGACGAGCGCGGTGAGGAGGAGAGCGGAGGCGAGCCGGACGTTCAAGATGAGCTCGAAGGCAAGCGGGTGCGGCCGTGAGCCGCTGCCCAGCATTGTAGACGGCGACGGCGCCCGAGGCTCGGCATTCCGTGATACGAAGGTCGCCCCGAGATTTTTAGGAGGAAGTCATGAGCGCTCTTTCTGCGGCCGAGATCGTCGAGCTTTCGCGCAAACACTCCATGTACGAGTGGTCGGCCCAGTCGGCCGTCGATCCGATCCCGGTCAGTCACGCCAAGGGCTCGTGCTTCTTCACGCCCGACGGGAAGCGCTACCTCGACTTCAACAGCCAGCTCATGAGCGTGAACGTCGGCCACGGCGATCCGCGCGTCATCAAGGCGATTCAGAAGCAGGTCGAGACGCTCGCCTACGCCAACCCGTTCATGGCGCACGAGCCGCGCGCGCTCCTCGGCAAGCGCCTCGCCGAGATCTGTCCCGGCGACATCGACAAGTTCTTCTTCACCAACGGCGGCGCCGAGGCCAACGAGAACGCGATCAAGATCGCGCGCCTCGTCACGGGTCGGCACAAGATCGCCGTGCGCTACCGCTCGTATCACGGCGGTACGGCCGGAGCGATGACGCTCACCGGCGATCCGCGCCGCTGGCCGGCCGAGCCCGGCATCCCCGGCGTCATCCGCATCCCCGACTTCCACAAGTTCGGGAAGAAGGATCCCGAGCCGGTCGAGTCGGTCCTTCGCGAGACCGAAGACGTCCTCATGTACGAGGGACAGAAGAACGTCGCGGCCATCCTCGTGGAGTCGGTCGTCGGCACCAACGGCATCTTGATCCCGCCGGACGGCTACATGCAGGGCCTCCGCAAGATCTGCGACAAGCACGGCATCATGCTCATCTGCGACGAGGTCATGTCGGGCTTCGGTCGCACCGGCAAGTGGTTCGCGGTCGAGCACTGGAACGTGGTGCCCGACATGATCACCATGGCCAAGGGCTTGACCTCGAGCTACCTGCCCCTCGGCGCCGTGGGTATGCGCAACGGCATCGGCAAGCACTTCGATCAGAACGTGTTCTGGGGCGGCCTCACGTACAACAGCCACCCGATGGGTTGCGCGGCGGCGCTCGCCAACCTCGACGTCTACGCCGAGGACAAGCTCATCGAGCGCGCGGCGAAGATGGGCGAGGTGATGAAGAAGCACCACGCGAACCTCATGGAGAAGCACCCGTCGGTGGGCGCGGCGCGCAGCATCGGCCTCTTCGGCATCATCGAGGTCGTTCGCGATCGAAAGACCTTCGAGCCGATGGCGCCGTTCAACGGCACGAGCGACGAGATGAAGGCGGTGCACAAGCACCTCAAGGACAGCGGCCTCTACACGTTCGTGCGTTGGAACACGATCATGACGAACCCGCCCTTGTGCGTGACCGAAGAGGAGCTCGCCGAGGGCTTCCGCATCATCGACGAGGCGCTCGCCTTCGCCGACAAGGGCGTCCGCGCCTGACGGATCGCGCCGGCGCCCGCGGGGCGCTCGGCGATGAACGCGCCGCACGTCGCCGGTGTCACTCTGACAAGGCGAGCCGTGCGGCGCGCGCTTTTGTGCGCCGAGTTGTCAGGCGCGGATCGACCCGCCGTGTGGCGACGCGGACTTGGCCGCTGGCACGCGACGCGCATCGAGCCGTGGCGTGGTGCTCCTCCCTCGTTGGCTGCCCGTGACGATCGCGCTCGGCGCGCTCCTCCTCCCCTCCCCCGTTCGCGCCGAGCCGAGCGAGCCCGTGACGCTGGGCGCTGCGCCCGCGTGCACCGACGTCGTGGTGCGCGGGCTCCTCGCGGGGCGTGACGCGCGCGCGTCGTGGACGCTCGTTGGCGCGGGCGGCGCCGCCGACTGGCACCGCCGAGGCGATCGCGTGGGCGCGTACCGCGTGCTTCACGTCGGGGCCGCGCGCGTCTGGCTCGCGCGTCCGTCGTCCGCGACGACGTATGCGATCTGTCAGGCCGAGCTCGGGGCGCGCCCGAGCGAGGAGCCCCCCGTCCGCGTCACCGCAGCCCCAAGCGTGGACGCGCGAGGCGGCGCAGCTCGAGGCGCCGCCCTCCCGCTCGCGCACCTCGCAGCGCGCATCGAGGAGCGTGGCCCGCGCGACTATCTCCTCGATCGCAGCGTCGTCGAGGGCCTCGTCGAAGGACAAGGCGCGCTCGCGCAGCTCGCGCGCGGACGGCCCGAGCTCGAAGGCGGGCGCACCGTGGGCTTCTTGCTCAGTGAGGTGCGCGCCGGCAGCGTGCTCGAAAAGCTCGGCCTCAAGAGCGGCGATCGGTTGCGGCGCGCGGGCGGAGTCGATCTCGTCGGCGTCGAGGCCGCGCTCACCGCATTGGCCCGCATCCAGACGGCCAGCCGTTTCTCACTCGAGGTCGTGCGCGCGGGTACGCCGACGACGCTCGACTACGAGGTTCGATGAGCGGTCGCCCCACCATGTAGGACCGCGATCCGGGGCTGGATCGTCTGCGCCCCGCGGCGCTCGCGCGAAACGTGCGCTCTTCACGCAACCGTTCGCCGAGAGCGGAATGGGCCGACGCTGGTGGCGGCCGATTGCTTTGCCACCGAAGAATTGGACGGCGGTGTAGGGCGACTGGTCGACGGATCGACCGTTGCTCTCTCCGAGCCTCATGCGTCGCTTCGCGCCGTTCACGATCGTGATCGCGCTCGCCACCGTCGCGTGCGACTTCGCGCCGGAGGACGAGCCGGCCGGGCCGCTGCGACGCGCGGGACGCGCACCGGATCCGAGCGGCGCGGCGATTGGCGCACCGGCAGGTGCCGATGGGACCGGAGCTTCGGGCGGCACGACAGGCGGCGCGAGCAGCGGAACGTCGACCGACCTCTCGACGCCGACTCCACCCGCGACGGTGCAGCTCGCGACCGGGCTCCGCATCACGGAGGTGGCGCTCTTTCAAGGCGTGAAGGTCAGCTTGGCCAAGGAGGGCGCCAAGACGACGGCGCGCGCGACGCCGGCGATCGCCGGACGCGCCGGCCTCGTGCGCGTGTACGTGACGCCGGAAGCGACGTGGTCGCCGCATCCCGTGACCGCCGAGCTCCACTTGGTGACCGGCGGAACTGGGCTCCCGATCGCCCGCGACGTGAAGACGATCGCCGGCGCGTCGAGCGAAGGTGACCTCGGATCGACCTTCAACTTCGATCTCGACGGGCAGAGCCTCCCCGCCGGCGCCGAGTACTTCGTCGAGCTGGTCGACGCCACGGCGGCGCCCACGCCCACCGGCACCGCGAGCGGGGCCCAGCACCCCCGGGCCGGCGGAACCGAGAGCCTGGACCTCGTGAGCGGAGACGACCAGCTCGACGTCGTGCTCGTGCCGATCCGCTATGGCGCCGACGGCTCGAACCGCTTGCCCGACACGAGCGCGCCGGTGCTCGACGCAGTCGCCAAGCGGACACTCGAGCTCTACCCGGTGCCGAAGATCGCCTTCTCGCTGCACGCGCCGATCGACGCGAACGGCCCCATCTCGGCCGACGGCACCGGCTGGTCGAGTGTCCTCGCGCAGGTGACGCAGCTCCGTCTCGCGGAGAAGCCCGCCGCCGACGTCTACTACTTCGGGGTCTTCGCGCCGGCGGCGTCGGTGGCGGCGTATTGCCCGAAGAGCTGCGTCTTGGGGCTGTCGAACCTCGGCGCGAGCGTGAACGACGCGGCGAGCCGGGCCAGCGTAGGTGTACTCTACAACGATCCATTCGTGTTCGAGACGCTCCCCCACGAGGTCGGCCACGCGCACGGACGTGCGCACGCGCCGTGTGGAGGCGCGGCCGGTCCGGACGCCGCGTTCCCGTACACCGACGCGACGATCGGTACGTGGGGATACAGCATCGTCCAGAAGACCCTCATCGATCCCAACGCCACCAAGACGCCGCACGACTTCATGAGCTACTGCGGCCCGGAGTGGACCAGCGACTACACCTTCCGCGCTCTGTTCGAGCGCGGGCGCGCACTCCGCGCGACCCAAGTCGGTCAACCCCTCCGCGCGCCGCAAAAGACGCGCACGCTGCACCTCTTGCTCGAGGCCGACGACGGGTCCCTCATGTGGCACGACGCTCCTGCGGTGACGAGCGACGCTCCGCTCGGCGGTGAGGTCCGACGCGTCACGTACCGCGACGCGAGCGGCAACGTCCTCGGTGCGGACGAGGCCCACCGGTACGCCTACGACCATTTGGGCGGCGCGAGCCTGTTCGTCCCCGAGCCTCCGGCGGGGACCGCCCGGGTCGAGATCGAGGGCGGCGGTACGATTTCGGCGCTCTGATCGACGGACCCGAGCCTGCTACCGTGAAGGGGCGATGAACGCGCCCGCCTTCTCGTATCCGGCCGAGCTCGTGGGGCACGTCCTCGCGCGATGGCCAGCGGAGATCGCGACGCCGGACGCCTCGTTCCTCGGGAGCGTCCTCGAGACCGCCTATCACGCGTCGTTCCTTCGCGATGAGGAGCGTCCGGTCACGTTCCGTCTCCTCCTCGCTCCCCCAGAGGCGCTCGACGATCGCGACGGACCGCCGTGGGGGCTTCATCGGATGCGATTCGATCATCCTCGCGCGTTCGATCCGCACGAGCTGCGCCGCCTCGCACCCGCGGTGAAGTTCCACCGCGCGCTCATCGGCGTGTCGCCCGGCGCGGGCGGGTTGCCCGAGGTGTGGGGCTTCGCGCAATCAGGACCGCGCTGGCTGCAGGCCGCGTGGGGTGGGCGCGCGAACGACGTGCCCATGCCTGCCGCGCCGGTCGTTCGCGTCGCGCGCCCGGGCCAAGTCGCGATCGCATGCGGCGCGCTCCCCATCGCCGAGCTCGCGAACGGCGTGCTCGTCGACCTGGCGCTCGACGTCTTCCACTCGGACTGGCTCGCCGCACGCTTCGCTCCGATCCGCGGCGAGCTCGCGGCCGTGCTTGCCGCCGAGGCCGCGGGACCGCCCGTCGCACCCGAGCTACTTCGCACGCTCGCGCAGCAGATGCTCCGGCGGGTCATCGCCACCATCCGCTCGACGCATCACGGCGGCACGCTGCTCATCGTCCCCAACGAATGCGCGACGCGGCTCGGACGGGAGCGCGTGCTCGAGCTCAAATATTCGTTCGCCGACGAGGCGCCGCGCCGTCGCTACCGCGCGGTGCTCCTCACGATCTTGCGTGAGCTCACCCGCGTCGCGCGCGAGACGGGATCACCGAAAGCGGATTGGGAGCTCTATCGATCGCTGCCCACGGCCGAGATCACGGATCTCGACGAGGCACTGTTCGAGCTCAGCGCCACCCTCGCCGCGATGGCCGACGTCGACGGCGCGGTGGTGGTTAACAAACACTTCGAAGTGCTCGGGTTCGGCGCCGAGATCGGTGGCGACCTTCCACACGTCGACCACGTCGCGCGCGCGCTCGACCTCGAGGGACGCGAACGGATCACCGAGCGCGTCGACGCGATGGGCACGCGCCACCGTTCGGTCTACCGATTGTGCGCGCGCTTCCACGAGGCGCTCGCCATCGTGGTGTCGCAAGACGGCGGCGTCCGCTTCGTCGCCCATCACGACGGCGCCGTGACGTACTGGGACCACGGGACCGGCAGCGACTGAGCGACGCGCGCTCAGCGACGGCGACGGAAAGCGACGACGTTGCTCTGCGGGCCCGGAGCGGGATCGCGTGGCGGGAGCGCCAAGACGAGGCGCTCGATGCGCGGGAGCGCGTCGGCCAGTGCGCGCTCGGCTCGGAGCTCGTCGAACGCTTCGTCGAACACGAGCACGAGCAGGTAGATGCCGGCGAACGACTTGGCGAGGTAGCCGTAGTCGTCGCCGCGCTGCACGTGGTGCAGCGTCTTGCCGCGCCGGAGGCCCGCCATCTCGGGCAAGCCGCGGACGTCTTGGATCGCGCGGATCGACACCTCCGGCGTCGCGTCGACGTCGCGGAGGACGAGCGACGACTCGAGCGGCGCCGGGAGCTCCGGCGACGAGGCACCGTCAGGAGCGGGCTCGTCTTTCTCACCGCCCTCGCCGCGCGTGTCGCGCAGAAAATCGAGACGACAGAGCTCGATGAGGCGAAGCGCTTCGTCGAGCTCTTCGGCCGTTCCGGTGGCCGAGCTCCACACAACGGGCGACTGGCCGTCGAGGACGAGCGCGTCGCAGGCCTGCGCGCGCGTCGCGAGGGCGCGCAGCTCTTCGTGGAGCGAACGGGTGACCGGGCCGCGGTCGCGCAGATGCGGCTCGGTGAGCCCCTGGGCGAAGGTGGTGACGAGCATGGCGAGACGGCGCGACAGCGCCGTCCGGTCCGCGGGCGTGTCCGCGAACGTCACCACCACGACCCGGCCGTCGTTCATCGAAACGGAGAGGACGTTGTCGGCCTCGGCCGGCGCCTCGGCGAGCGGAAGCACACGGACATCACCGGCGCCGAGCTCGCGCCGGATCAGCGACGAGAGGCGAGAGTCGAGGGACTGCGGCGGCTCGGTCGGCATGAGAGCCTCACTACTAGCGTGGAAGGCCCCGCCGCGTAAGGGCGACCTTCACCGCGCGGTTTGCTTGCTGGGCGGAACCGCGTCGGGACGCGCCATCTCGCCGCTCATGGCGGGCGGCGCCGGCTCGGTGGCCTCGAGGCCCCGGAGGGTGATGCGGAGCGCGTGATGCGCCGCTTCGGACGTGACGTCGAGGGTCGACGTCCCCCAGAGGAGCAACGTGCCGTGCCGAGACTGCCGGAGGACCACCGTCCCGCGCGAGAAGCGGAGCACCACCGAGTGCCACTCACGCGCTTTCGGCTTTGGGGTGCGCGCGCGAGCGAGGTCACGGAAGTGGTGCGCGTGCTGCTCGAGGGCGCGCTCGAACTTGGGATCGACGCTGGCGCGAGCGAAGACGCTGCCGTCCGGCCGACAGAGAAGCGCGGCGTAGAGGCCACGCATGCCCTGGATCTTGATGAGCGGGTTCATTCGATGCCCGCCGTGAGCTTGTCGAGATCGTGCGCGTGCGAGCCCAGGGTGTCGGGCTTCGGATCGCTCACGAGCACGACGACCCCGGCGGGCTTCTTGTGGAAGGTGACCGAAACCTCGTCGTCCGAGAAGGCACCGACCACGAGATCACCGAGCGGGAGGAGGCCCGCGATCGAATCGAGCGCGCTCAGGTGCTCGCTCGCTTCGTGGGGCGTGAACGACGCATCCACGGTCGCGACCTCGAGCGGACCCGTTTCTCCCATCAGGATCGCCTGCCGAAGGCTCGGCGTATTCCAGACCAGGTCTTTGACCATCACCCCCCGAGGCGCGGTGCAGAAAAAAATGCACGCGCGCGATCTAGGATCCTCGCAACGTTTCGCGCGCGCGCGCAAGCCCGAACGCGCCGCCGGCTCGTCTTTCGCAACTCCGATGCGAGACCCTCGGCCCGTTTATGCGCCCGCAAACCGCTCACGATCGATCTCACGACGGGAACCAAAGGCCGACCGCTCCGCCGAAGTACCTGAAATCCCGACGGGCAGCGCCGAAGACCTCGTCGCCGCCTTGTGGTATGAGTTCCGCTTCGGAGCGGATGGCCACACGCGTGGCCCACATCGGCTCCATGCGCTCGTAGCTCAGTTGGATAGAGCATCGGTTTCCTAAACCGGGGGTCGCGCGTTCGAATCGCGCCGGGCGCACCCCGTGACCGCGTCAGCGCGACGCGTCGCTCGAGCCGCGCCCTCGCGGGAGCACCGAGAGGCGCGCCGGGGCGCGCCCGCTCGTTGCGACGCGGACCAAGGTCTCCACGGCGCCGTCGATGCCCACGAGGAGGAGGCGCGCCGGCTCTCGTTGCTGCGCGTCGCCGTAGAGGAGTGTCTCGGCGAGCGCGCGCAGGATCTCGGGGCGGTCGAACACGGCGAGCGCCTCGGCCGCCGCGGCGTGACGCGACGGCGCGGTGGGATCGCGCCGCACGCGAACGAGCGCGGCGTGCACGACGCGTCCGGCGGCGGCGTCGCCGCGGCGGATGACGAGCGGGAGCGCGTGCTTGATCCAGCCGAGCTCTCTCGCGAACGACTTTTCGTCGAGGGCGGCGAGACCATTCACGATCGTCTGCGGCGCGCGGGAGAGGAGCGCCGCGCCTTCGGAGCCTCGGAGCCAATCCTGCGCCTCGATCGGCAGATCGACCCAGGAGAGAAGCTTCTTGGTCCGCATGTCGCGGAGGATCGCTTCGGCATCTCCGGTCTGCTCGCGCGCGATTCGCGCGCCGAGAGAAGAGACGACGCGCTTGTCGATCGCCAGCGGCTCGTCGCCCATGAGGAGATCGGTGAGCGCAACGCAGCGCGACCAAGGGAGCACCTCGAGGATGCGCTCGGCGAGCGACATCCCTTCGAGCGCCGCGGCGACGCGCGGCTCGAGGAGCGCCGCGTACTGGAGCACCACGAGAAGCGCGCTCTCCGACTCCACGGCTCGGATGGCCTCGCGCACGATCCGCGAACGCCACTCGCGTCGAGCGCGGAGGTCGATGGTCGCACCGCCCCACGCGACCGCGAGATCGTGACCGAGCCGCGACAGCACGAGATCGACGATCCAGGGGAGCGGGCGACCGGTGGCGACGCGCTCGCTCTCGCGCACGAGCGAGACCGAGAGCGACGGACGCGACGGACGCGCCACCGCGCCGGCAGGCAAGAGCGGATGCAGCGCGGCGAGACCGATCTCGTCGATGCCAGTGCGAAGGGTGAGCGAGATGACGCCGAGCCCGCGAAAGAGCGCGTCGATGCCGCGCACCACCCCGCGCGCCCCTGGATCGGCGGCAACGATGTCGGCGAGCGGGGCCATCTCTCCTGCCCCGGTCAGGGCGACCAGCGCGCCGCCGTCGGGCCCGCGCGCGAACGTGAGCTCACCGCAGAAGCTGAGCGTGTGCGACGCAGCCTCGATGAGGAGACGCGGCCCGTTCTTGGCGTGCTGGAGGACGTGGGCACCGAGCGCGTTCACCAGGCGCGCCAGCCCGGCGCGCTCGTCGGACAGCGACACGAACTCCTCGAGCTCGGCCGCGGGCTGACTGAGATCGCTCTCGCCGAGCCCGAGGAGCGCGGCGCGGAGCTCGAGCGCCGACTGGTAGCGATCCTCGCGTTCCTTGGCGAGGCACTTGAGCACGATCCGATCGACGCGCAGGCCGATCTCGGAGCGGAGCTCGGATGGACGGCGCGGCGTCTCGGTGGCGTGCGCCGCGAGGAGCTCGCGAAGCTCGTCGGCCTCGAACGGCAACCGGCCGGTGAGGATCTGGAAGAGCGTGACTCCGCACGCATAGACGTCGCTCCGCGCGTCGAGCGGCTCCCCGCGCCCCTGCTCCGGAGACATGTACGCCGGCGAGCCGCAGATTTGCCCCACCGCTCCGGGACGACTCGCCTCCTCTTGCATCTGCGCGATGCCGAAGTCGCACACCTTCACGATCTCTGCCGGCGCCCCGTCGTCGGTGCGTCCGGCGACGACCACCACGTTCTCCGGCTTGATGTCGCGATGCACGATGCCCTCTTCGTGCGCGACCGCGAGCGCGCTCAACACCTGCACCATCAGCCGCGACGCGCGCTCGACCTCGAGCGGGCCGTCGCGCTCGATGAGCGCCTGCAGGGTCGCGCCCTCCAGGTACTCCATGACGAGATAGAGCGTGCCGTCGTCCTCTTGGCCGAAGTCGAGGACGCGCGTCACGTTCGCGTGATCGAGCCGGCTCGCGGTGTGAGCCTCGTCGTGGAAGCGCGCGACGAAGTCCTCGGAGTTGGCGAAGAACGGGTGCAGGACCTTGACCGCGACGGGGCGCGCGAGGCCGAGGTGCGTGGCGCGGTACACGCGACCCGAAGCGCCCGCCCCCAGCTCGCGCTCGATCCGGTACTTCCCGCCCCCGATGGTCTTTCCGACGAACGGATCGACGTGAGGGGCGCTCTTCGGCGCGCGGTCGCACTCCACGAGGAGCTTCTCGAGGGAAGCACGCTGGGCTTCGTCGATCACCGAGAGACGCAGCGGGAACAGGCCCTCGCGAGAGCCGCCCGCGGGCTCGGCCAGGAGCACGAGCGCGTCGTCCGCGCCGTCGACCCGCACCTCGAGCGCGTGGGGCGTCGTATCAAACGGCGGCGTCGAGAGCCGCACCGGCGCCACCGAACCGCTCAACGCCGCGCGGAGCGTCGCAGCGAGCTCGGGGCCCGTCGCGAGGCTCACTTCCAGCGCGGGGAGCAGCTCGTCCATCGCGCTCCGATTGTACGCCTCGCCGCCGCGGGCGGCACCGCGATCAGCGGCGTCGGCCGCGCCCTCGCATCACCGCGAAGAGCCCGAGCAGCGCAAGCGCGACGGGCGGCGCCGAGGAGGTTCCCCCGCTCGTCCGGCAGGCACAGCCGTCGTCGTCGCCAGCGCCGCCGATGCCACCACACGGATTGAAGCTCGGATCGGTGAATTTCTGCGTTTGCAGCGTCGCGGGCAACGGCAACGAAGCCGACGCCGGAGTGAGCTCGAGATCACCCTCCGCGCACGCAGCGGGAGAGAGCTCGGCGCGAAGTCGGGTCACCCAAACGTCGCTGCGATGCAAGCCCGTGAGCGCGACCCGATCGTCGTCGAACGCAGCGCATGGATCATCATCGCACTTGGACGGCGTCGGAAGCGGCGGTGGCCGCGATGCGGCGTCGCTTGCGTCCGGCGTCGCGGAGGCATCCGGCGCGCCGTCCACGCCGCCGTCGCCCTCACTCGCACCTCCATCGTCTGACGCGCTCGCGTCCGCCTTACCGAGGGCGGCGCCCGCGTCGAACGGAAGCGTCGTCGTGGGACAAGTGGCCGTGGCGCGCGAGCCTAGGCAGGACGCGTGGTAGAGCGATTCGAGCGGCTGCACGAGACGTGAGCCGCTGATCCCATAGGCGCCTTCACGGCTGCTGGATGGCGAGGATGCGAAGAGCTCGCCTGCGTACTCGGTCATCCAACCGCGACCACCGGTGGCGGCGTACGCCTGTGCGACGAGATCGCGATAGTTCGAGCGCGACGCCTTGGGATCCCACGCGAGCGACGAGAGATCGAGGATCGCTTCCGGGAAGTTCTTGGGCGCGTAGCGCCCCTCGCTGATGACGAAGAGCGTGAGCCCGACCTTGGCGCCCGCGCCCGCCGCGACCATGCGAAGCGGCAGCGTGGATCCGGCGCCCGGCATGACGACGCGAACGGGCTGCATGGCCGACGTGCCCGTTTGCGGTCTGAGCTTGAGCGCGAGGAAGTCGAAGCCGGCCGAGGAGTACGTCGACAGAATCGGCTCGATCGCATCGGGGACGGAGAAGCCGTTCAAGCGAAGCCACAGGTGGACGGCCTCGCCCTTCGACGAGCGAACGATCACGGCGTCGTACGGTCCGACGACGGACTGGCTCACGACGTCGACGCCGGCGCCGCTGCGATAGGCGCCGCCGTCTGCCGAACCGAAATCGGAGGACGCAGACGAGGGCGCGCTCATCGACATGGTCGAGGAGCACCCACCCCCGACGGAGCCGCCGGACGCACCATTCGCGCACGCGATGTCCGGCCCTTTGACCGACGGCTGCGTGGCAGTGTCGAGGAGTTGGATCCACTCGTCACGCGCGAGCTCCACGCGCGCGCCGTCGCGCACGGGGAGCACCCACGCGAACTCGCTCGGGGCACCCGTGAAGCGGACCTGATCCCAGAGCACGGTCTGCTCCTTGGAGATCGACACCACCATGCGGTGATCGGACACGAAGCTCGTGCTCGTGTCGGTCGCTGCGTGGAAGCATCCGCCACACGCGCGAGCGTCGCGCGCGTGCGCCAGAGCGATCACGCTCACCATCGCGCTCGTAAGCAAAGCCAAGCGAAGTCTCATCGTCCCTCCTCCGAAGCTCGTTGAGCCACGACACCCCAAAGCGTGACAGCGGTGTCAGGGCCAGTCGGCCAGCGCGGCACAGGCTCCACGGCAAGCCGCGGAAAACCCAGTGCCGGCGCGGACGGAGGCGGTTCGATGCAGAGGGCGTGCCGACGGAGCGGTCGCTCAGGGAGCGATCGGCGTGCCGGCGTCGGGCGTCGCACGGCCCGCATCGAGCGCGGTCGCTTCGACCGGCGCGCCGCTATCGATCGCGGGAGCCAGCATCGGCGCGGGCGCGAACACGGTGGGCGTCGACGGAGCTCCGAGCGGCGCCTCGAGGCTCAGCGTCGCCTCGGGTCGCGCGAGGAAGGCCACGAGCTCGCGCCACTCGCTCTCGTGCAACTTCACGCGCTTGCGATGCCGCGAAAGCGCTTCCTCCAGCTCGGCGCGGCTGCGCGTGCCCGGCTCGACCCGCGTGTGACACGCGCCGCAGCGGTTTTTCCACGCGCGCGCGATCGGAGGCTCGGGCGCGGTTCGCGCCGGAGAAGACGCGCCCCCACAGGCGACGACCGCCGCAGCGAGGATGGTGATCGCGACGAAGACGGCGCGCATCAGAGGCCCACTCCGATGATCGTGCGCGCCCAGATCGCGCCGTAGGCGTCACCGACCGTCGCCGAGCGACCGAAGTCCGTGGCGCGCACGTACACGCCGGTGGACCACCAGAACTGCCCGAAGCTGAGGAGCATCGTCGGCCCGACGTACGCGTGCGGCCCGGCGTTGAACTCGCGCGGAGGCTCGGGCTTGCCCGCCTCTTCTTCTTCTTCGTCTTCGAATTCGACGCGCATCCAACCTTCGAGACCAGGGTGCACGACGGGCGTCACTTGATACGTCATGCCGAGCGTCGGGTTGAGGACCCACGCCTGCTCCGGCTTGTCCAAGTGGAACTCGCGCTCGGCCCAGAGGTTGGTCGCGATGCGGAGATCACCGAACCGCCGCTCGAGGATCACCTTCCCTTCGACCTCGATCTCCTCCTGCATCTCGGCGACCTCTCCGTAGACCGCGACGTCGACCGGCCACTCGCCGGGATCGGCCAGCCGATAGCGGAGGCGCTGCTTGAGCCCGTTCTTCCAAAGGAGGTCGGGCACGCCGGCGAACGAGCCGGGCTTGGGCGCGAACGAAGCGTAGAGGCCGAGCTCGAGCTTGTCGGTGATGCCGTACTCGAACTCGGTTTGGAGTGCGGTCGCGAGGATGGGCGCGACCTCGCCCGAGGGGATCTCGAGCGCTTTGACCGGCGTCATGTCGACGTACTGCTCGAGCTCGACCTCGCCTTCGGGGAGCGTCTGCGCGGTGTACGTGAACGGGAGCGGCCGGGGATTCGCGCCCGCAACGCGTGGGAGCGCGACGAGGGCGACGAGGGCGACGAACGACAGGGAAAGGCGGGGATGGGTCATGGGAAGGGCATCGCGAAAGCGAGCTGACCCTCAGTACCATATTGAAAACGACTTTCAACTTCATAATGCGCAAGCCGCAAAAACCCGCCCTCGCTCCAAGATCGAGCGGCCATGGTGGGGGCCTCCGCTCAGAGGAGATCGAGGAACGCGCGAAGGGCGCGCGCGTCGTCGCGCGACACCGCGGGTCGCGCACGGGGCGGGGCGCCGTCGTGGAAGAACTGGTCGCCCATGAGCCGGGCGCGCTCGATGACGGCGTCGAGATCGGGCGCGCTTCCGTTCGTGAAGTAGGGTCGCTTGGCGTAGATGCGACGAAGCGACGTCACGCGGGCGCCGGCTTCGTGCACGTAGGGAACGACGCCGGTCTTCTCGTAGCGGGCGTCGGCGAAGACGAGCGGCGTCTCGGCCGCCATGATGAGCCGCTCCCAATCCGCGAACGGAACGCGCGCCGAGGCTTCGGCCGCGACCTTGGCCTCGTGGCACGACTCGCACGCTCCGCGGAACACCTCGGCGCCGCGCGCCTCCGCGGCGGTGAACGTGCGTCGGGACGCCGCGCGCGGGTTCGGTCGGTGGTCGAACGCGTACAGGAATTCGATGAAGGCGCGCCGCAGCGCCTCGGGCGAGAACGTCGCGTCCTTGGCGATCCCGAGCTCGGTGAGCCACGGCGCGTCGGCGACGCGCAGCTCGAAATACGGATCGTGATCGCTCTTGGCGTTGGCGGCGCGGAACTCGTTCATCGCCAGCGCGGCGAAGTCGGGGTCGAGCGCGCGCGTGAAGAACGGGCGATTGTTGTAGAGTCCAAGGATCGGCTTGGTGGTCGCGACCACGTCGCCCCGTCCCGTGTGATGGACGCGCCCGTCGACCCCGCCTTCGAAGTGGCACGTCTCACACGTGAAGCGGCTGAGCCGCCCCGCGCTCTTGTTGAAGGGAGCGATCGCCGTCGTGAAGATCAGCGCTTCACCGAGCCGAGTCTCCAGCGAGCGAGGCGGCGCGTCGTCGCGTGCCGGCACGACCACGGTCCCCTTCTCGTCGACTCGGACCCATGCGTCGAGCAGCGGATCGGCAGCGACGAATCCGCCGGCCACCGGCTCCAGCGCGCGCACGCCCGGTGGAAGCGCGCGGGACGGACCCGGCGCACCGGTCGCGAGCGCGAACGACGCGAGCCCCGTAGTCCCGTACCCCGCCACCCACACTTGCTCGCCCGAGACGACGAGCGCCTTCGGCGTCACGAGACCGCGCTCCGAAACGTTGACGGTCGCTCCCTCGCGCGCACCGCCGCGCTCGAGGTCCACCGAGAACGTGCGCACGATGGAGTCGACGAAGCCGAAGCTCCCCTCTCGGCGATCGAGCGGGTGATCTTCGACCGCGCCGGCCACGAGCGAGAGCCGTGTCCCGCCGCCCGTCGACGTCTCTTCGACGGCGACGCCGAAGAACGGACCGTCGTTCTTGAGCGTCGTTCGTCGAGCGACGTCCGGCTCGCCGCCCCGCACGGGCACGACGTCGATCACGTGCCCGGCGGCGCACGTGGTCACCAGCGCGGACGGCGTCCGGGCGAGCGAAACGCCGCCGGCGCAAGTCGGATAGCTCCGCCAGGCTCCACCCGAGGAGACGAAGACGCGCGCGCCTCGGGCGTCGAGCGCGGCGATCTCGTCGCCGTGAGTTGCGACGTCGCGAATGCCCTCCGCGTCGACGCGCAGCTCGGCGAGCCGAACGAGCGCGTCACCGCGCGTGGCGTAGCGAACGAGCGCACCGCTTTCGTCACCAGAGACGAGAACACTCCCGTCCGCACGCACGGCGAGGCCGGTGGTGCTGCGGGGCGCGGGCGCGCGCGCGATCTCGGCGAGGCTCGCGTCGAGCAGCACCACTGCCCCGCGCCCGCGCAGGATGCCAACGTAGCGCGCGGTGCGATCGGTCACCGGCAGTCGCCGAATGGCCCACGGATCGGCGCCGAAGCCGACGTCCGCTGGAGCGTGCGCACCGCCGCGGGTGCTCCGAAGCTCGCGCTCGAAGCCGCGCAACGGATCGAGCCGCGCCGCCTCGATGGCCTCCGGCGACGGCGACTCCGACGGCGGCGTCGCGCGGGTCGAGCACGCGCCCACCGCGACCGCTCCGAGCGCGGTCGCGACGACGACCGCGAGCGACGCGCGCGCCGGGATCACCAGCCGCCGCCGCCTCCGGCCTTGGGCGCCGCCGATCCGGCCGCCGGTGCGGCCGCAGCAGGCGCCGACGACGTGGCCGCCGCGGGCTTGCCGGAGTCGCCCTTGTCGGGGCAACCGAGGAGCAACGACGACAGCGACAACGACAGAACGACGGCGACGAGCTTGTGCATCGAGAGACCTCCAACGCGGCACGCAACCGGTGCCGCGGCGCTGGAGCGTACCAGAGCGCGCGCGAAAGCGAGCCGCTCACCCCGGCTGGGCCGTGGTCCAACGGGTGACGGCGCGCGCGATCTCTTTTTGGTCCGACTCTCTGACGACCGAGTGCGCGAACGTGGCCTCGCCCGTCTTGCTCGCGCGCACGATCACGGTGCTCGGGTGGAAGCACTCGGCCAGGTAGTGGATCTCGAAGAAGCTCATGTGGCTCGATCGCCACGTCTCCAGCGGCACGCTCTCGACCGCCCACGCCAGCGTGCTCGCGCTGGTCACGTGAAGGTTGTGATCGATGTCGAGGTAGCGCGTGTCGAAGCGCCGCTCCGCGAGCGATTCGCCCGCGAGGGGCGCGAGCTTGGTGAAGCCCTCGGGAAAGACCCGCGGAGCGGCCTCGCGGACGCGCTCGTCGAGGGCCTCGTCCGGAAAGAGCGCGCGGCGCGTCTCGAGCGAGAGGACGAGCCACTGGCTCGCCGCGCTGGCGACGATCGCGCCCTCGGCGTCGTAGAGCCGAAAATCGCGGAGCGCGAAGAGGCGCTCGACGCCCGAAGGCCAGGTCTCGACGGTGAGCACCTCGCCGAGGACGATGGGCCGCGTGACCGAGACGCGCAGGCGCGAGAGGACCCACGTCATGCCGCGCTCGATCATCGTGTCGACGCCGCAGCCGATCTCGGCCGCGTGCTGGCTCGCCATGTCGAGCAGGTAGCGCGCGAGCGCGACCGGCGCGAGCACGCCGCCGGAGTCCACTTCGTAGCCATGCACGGGATACGTGCCGCGTCGCAAAATCACACGCGGAGCAAAGCACGCCCGAACGGGCGCCCGCAACCGTGTGCCCAGCTCGACGAGGCGCCACGTGCTCGCGACGCGCCCCCCTCTCGCAGGCCCTCGCGGCCTGCGAGAGTCGAAGGTGCCGCGCACCTGAGTGCGGAGGGAGCGTCTAAATCAGCGAGCATGATGCGAACACGTCCGCGCGTAGCGCGGCTCGCCGAAGGCGATGCGGGGAGGCTCGAAACCGCAGGTTTCGAGGGGTGCGCAGCACCCACCTGACCAGACCTAAATCTAGGTTCGTGATCGAAGATCATGAACCGTGATTTAGAACGAACCCTTGAGGCTGCCCATCTCGACGGTCTTCAGGTTGTCGACGAGCGTGCCCACCTTGGGCTCCCCTTCGGCCTGAAGCGCGGTCATCGCGCGAATGAAGTACGGCGGAATGTTGCGGAAGAGGAGGCGCACCTGCACCGAGCCCGCGCCGCGCGCCACGCCGCGGCCCACCGGGATTGCGTACGTGAACACGCGCTTCTCGAGCGGGCGAAGCGGCACGAGCGCCTCCTTCGTGCTCGGACGCTTGCGGGCGATCGGTCCGCCGGCCGGGTGCTGGAGCACGGTCTCCTTGGCGTCCTTGCCACCGACGACAATGAACTCGCCGCGGTCGTCCTTGGCGGGCTGGCCTTTGGCGTCGGGCAGGACCGCGATGCTGTCCATCAGCTTGAGCTGAATGTTGACGAGATCCTTGTCGGCCGCGTCGCAGCCGACGACGAAGCGTTTGAGATCGTCCTCGAGCGTCGCCGCGTCGCAAAGATCGTTCGCGGGCTTGGCCAGCTTGCCCGACGCAAAGAGGAGCTCGGCGCCGTTCGAGACCTGAACCTCGAGCCACATCTGGCGCGCGAACGCGAAGCCCGTAGGGAGGTTGTGGCCCGTCGTGTTGGTGAGCGACACCTGGAGCTTGAGCTTCCCGCCCTCGACGACCGGCGCCGTCTCGAACGCGAGCCCGGCCGCCGTCCGGAGCAGCGCCGCCCGCTTCGGCTCTTGCGGATCGCTCTTGGCAACGGTGTCGAGTGGATAGTCGACACCGACGAAGGAGTGATCGTGCACCTCGCGCGGCGGCGCATCTCGATCTTGCTCGAACGGCACGAGGGCGCCGTCCGCCGCGCGCGTGAGCCCCGCGGCGACCGGCATGTGGCAGCTCACGCACGACGCCGTCCCGCCGGCCTTCTTGTACTCGTTCCACTCGTCGAACGTCGTCTGGAGGACGAGGTCGACGCCTTTGACGATCTTCCCGTCGTGGTCGCGGTCGAGGTTCACGTTGTGACACGAGCCGCAGATCGTCTCCGGGCTGGAGAACATCGGCGACGGCTTGCTCTTGTGGAACGCATTGCCCACGGGATTCGCGATGGGGCCGTAGTACGTGCGCCCGGGCTCGAGCTTGCCGAGGAGCCCTCCCGCGCGAAAGCCGCCAGTCCCCGGCTGCGCCGGCCCCTCGTGCGCGTGGCACGACGTGCACGAGATGCCGTCGTTGTTGATGCGTCCGCCAGGGAGCGGGAGCGTCTCCTCGCGCGTGGCGAGGCCGCCCACCGGCGCGTGACACTGGATGCAGACGCGCTTGGGATCGGGGGACGGCGCGTCCTTCAGGCTGATGCGCACGTCGATGTTGTTCTGGGCCACGGTGAGCGGACTCGAGAGCGCGTGCGCGTGCATCGAATCGGCCCACTGCGCGTAAATCGAAGCGTGACAGCCCTTGCACGTCGCGCTCTCGATGAACGGCGCGAACGGCCCGTCCTGTGCCGTCCCCGCGGGCAGGATCTTCTCCGGCACTTCGAGCGCTCCGATGACGTGCACCACGAGGAGGAGCACGAGGAGGAGCGTCACCGGCACGTGGAGGACGCGCCAACCTTGGAGGCGCCGCGTGAACTTCTCCTGGAGGCGCACGCGCGCGAGCGCGCGGTGGCGGGCGGCGGCGAGGCGGGCCATCTCGCCGAGGAGCGCCTGCTCCTCGGCGGGCACGCGCGACGCGAGCATCGCGATCTCCTGCGGCGCGCGCGGCGCAGCGAGGAGCTGCGCTTTCGCGTCGTGGAGCGCGGGCGACTTGCCGGCCGCGAGCTTCTCGATCTCCGTCTCTTGCTCGGTGGCGCGGCGAGAGCTTCCCTCTTTGGAGTAGTTGACGACCTGCGGGCCGGCGACGGGCGGCACCCAAGCGTAGACGAGGCGCCACGCCACGCCGCTCACGACGACCGCTGCGAAGGCGAACCACAGCACTTTTCCGCTCGAGAACGTGAAGCTGATCACGCCCGGGCCGGCGTGGACCGTGGCCAGCACGAACGCGAGGAGCCCGGCGTACACGTGCACCCAGAGCCACGTCATCATGGTGGCGTGCTTGCCCGACGAGCGCCCGCGCTTGCGAATGGAGTACGCGAACGTGAACGCGATGAGCACGACGGCCATGATGCCGAGGACGAGCCCTGGGAGCGTGTAGCCGCGGAGCGCGCCCGCGAAGAGCACGGGATCGAGGGACGCAAGGCCGCCCTGCGAGCTCGCGAGCGCGAAGCCCGCCAGCGGGACGAATACGAGGAGCGCGAGGCCAATCCAGATGCCGGGCCGCTCGGTGAGCGAGCGCACGCGGAGCTCGCGCGCCGGCGGCGCCGGCTTGTGGGGCGGCATCGGCTGGGCCGGATTCATCGCGTCTCTCTCCGCATGGCGAGGCCCACGCTCGCCGTGTCCGCGGCGAGGATCTTCTGCGGGTCGACGCGGAACGCCGCTCCGACCGGGCATGCGCTCACGCACGCGTAGTCGTCATACCCGGCGCACAGATCGCATTTGACGGCTTTCTTCACCGCGTGCGGGCTGATCGCAGCGAGCGCGCGCTCGCGATCCCGACCGCCGCGGAGAAAATCCATGAGCTTCACGGTGAAGCTCGGCTCCGGCAGATCGACCGGGTGCATGTTGATGTTGCCGTACGGGCAACGCTCGGCGCACGCGCCGCAGCCGATGCAGTTGTCCTCGACGATCGTGATCTCGCCGCTCGGCAAGCGCACGATCCCGTTCACGCTGCAGAGGAGGCAGACCGGATCCTCGCAGTGACGGCACGCCGTGGGAAAGAGGAAGTGATCGACTTGGAGGCCGCGAAGCTGGAGGCGTCCGTATTTGTGGCGGCGCGCGCACGCATCGACGCAGTTCTGGCAGTTCACGCAGACGTTGGTGTCGACGACGAGGACCTCGCTGCCGGTGGCGAGGCCCTTCTCGACGAGGACGTCCATCGACATGACCGCGCGCGTCGCATCCTTGGGGCCCGCTGTCGGGCCGGGCGGCGCGAAGAGCGCGCTCCGCGCGACGCGCTCGATCTCGAGCCCCTGCCCGCCCTCGAGCGCGGCTCGCGCGGCGGGGTAGCGGCTCATCACCGCGAAGAAATGCGCGCCTGGAATCACGACGACCTCGGCGCGCGTCGTCGCCTGGACGGAATAGGCGTGCGTGCGCTCGCCGTGGAGGAGCGGAAGGAGGCCGAACAGATCGCCCTCGCGGAAGTAGACGAGCACCGCCTCGCGCTCAGCGTCGATCTTGCGGCTCACGCGCAAGAACCCGGTGCGAACGAGATACACGTCTCCGGGCGGGCCGTTCTCGCGGACGACCATCTCGCCCACCTTGAGCATGCGGAGCTCGGCGCGGGAGAAGATCTCGTCGACGGCGTTCTCGGGGAGGCCGCCGAGCACGTCGGGCCGGCGCGCGTACGTGAAGAGCGCCCGACGCCGGTAAAGATCGTCCATCGTCGCGCGGAACGCGGCCGACGTGCTCACGAGACGCTGCACCGCCGCCTTGGGGATCTCGACGACGACCGAGGGGTGCCGCGCGTAGACGTCGTAGGCCTCGGGCTGATCGGACATGACCGCCAGCTCGCCGAAGAACGAGCCCGGGCCGAGATCGAGCACGTGCACGCGCTGCCCACCGAAGCCCGCCGCCCACTGCTCGAGGCCACCCGAGAGCACGACGCACATGCGATCGAAGAACTCGCCCTCGCTGACGAGGAGCTCGCCCGGGGCGAGCTGCCGCAGCGTCACCTTTTGGAGAAGCGCGCGCACGTCCGACGGCGCGACGCTCGCGAAGAGCTGGAGCTGCCCCATGCGCGCGGTGAGGTCGTCGAGCGTCCACGGTGACGGCGACACCTGCGCGCCGATCTGGAGGAGCAAGGTGTAGTTCGGGATCGAGTCCTCGACCTTCATCTTGTTGAACAGCACCATGTCGGCGCGGCTCAAGTCCGCCGGGCACGCCGGCACGCACTGCCGGCACTGGGTGCACGCGGTGACGAAGTCGACGACGGCGGGGTTCTGGATGACGGTGTGCTCGACCGCAGCGTTGAGCTCGGCGATCGTCACGAACGACGCTTGAGGCAATGGGCACGCGAGCATGCAGTCGTTGCAACCGATGCACGCCATGACGTCGCGCATCGCGACACGTTCTACGGCGCGGCGCGCCTGATCGTCGTCGTTCATCGGACGCCCCCCTGAAGCGCCGAGCGCGGTCCGACTTGGCTCATGTCGGCCCACGCGTGAGCGCTGCGCGCGCTCCGCGTGTAGGCGAGCACCACCTGCCCGAGGTAGAGGAGATCGCCCTCAGCGAGCGGAACCCACTGCCCGGGCGCGACGCGCGCGACGCCGCCCGCGCCCCCCGCTCCGCTCTTGCCCAAGCCCTGCGGCGTCTGGAGGTCCGCGACGTGCCAGACCCCGCCGTGCTCGCGGAGCTCGGCGTGCATCGGCGCGACCGTCGGATCCTCGAGACGCACCGCGCAGGCGGGATCGCGCCCGATGCGCACCGTCGGCGGGGTGAGCGCGAACGAGAGGCCCAGCGCGGACCCCGACCGCACCTCGAGGTGCGGGATGGCCTCGGAGGGCCCGCCCGTCGCGGGGCCCGCGGCCGCGGCGACGTCACCTTCGATCGCGACGACGAGCTCGACGCCGCCCACGCGCACGCGATCGCCGGTGTGAAGGCGACGCGGCACGGTGACGGGTGCGCCGTTCACCCAAGTGCCGTTCGACGAGCCGAGGTCACGCACGTACACGGCGTCGCCGGAGCGCGTGATCTGCGCGTGCGACGAGGAGACCATCCCGTCGGAGAGCGGAACCTGCGACGACGGATCGCGGCCGATGAGCGCGCTCGCTCCCTTGAGCGCGAACCGACCGACCGACGCAGTGAGCACCACCCCCGCGAGATCCGGCGGCTTCACGCCGGGCATGACCACGGCCATCGTCGCGGCCTTGGGCTTGGTCGGCGCCGCGCCCGCTGGCGCCGCGTCGGGTGCCGCGGCGGCGCGCACGTCGGGCATCATCATGACGGCCTGCGTCCCTTTCATCTTCGCCGGGGCGCGCGCCGGCGCCGCTCCGGGACTGGCGCCACCGGCGAGCGACACCGGCGGCCTTTCGGCGAGCTTGTTGGCGCGAAGCCATCCGGGCAAATCGAACGTCGAGTCCAGGAGCTCACGCTGGATGGCGCGGACGTTCACGCCCTCGTCGATGAGGGTCTTCAGCGCGCGACCCCGCAGGCGCACGCGCTCTTCGCGTTGGCCGAAGAGGAGCGCTCCGATGAGGCGACCGCCCTGGAAGACGAGCTTCTTGTAGGAGATCTTGCCGGTGCGCTGCGGAAACTCGACGACCTCTTCGGCGCCTTCCGGGGTGCGCGACGACTCGCCGATCGCGGCGCAGTCGAGATCGTAGAGGCGCGTCGCCATGTAGTGCGCGCCGGGCGTGTAGAGCTCGTCGGCGCCGCCCACCATGTTCCGCGCCGCGATGCGGCCTTGGACGCGCGCGGGCTCCCATAGCTGGAGGAGCCGGCCCTTCACGGCGGCCACGTCGCCGGCGGCAAAGACGTTCGGCGCGCCCGTGCGGAGGCGCTCGTCGACGAGGAGGCCGCGCTGCGGCGAGAGCGCCAAACCTGCACTCTGCAAGAACTCGGTATTGCAGACTACACCGATTGCCGCGGCCACGAGCTGCGCGGGGATCGTGGCTCCGCTCTGGGTGCGCACGCCGGCGACGCGGCCTCCGGGCCCGGGCATGGCCGCGACGACGACATCGGACACGCGCACGTCGACACCGCCCTGGCGAAGTCGCGCGAGGAGGAGGTCCGACGCGACCGCGTCGAGCACGCCGGGGAGGAAGCGCGGCTCGCGGATCATCATGGTGACCTTGACGCCGCGTGTGACGAGGCCATGCGCCCACTCGAGGGCCAGCGGGCCGCCACCGATGACCACGGCCTCGCGCAGACCGCTCTTGCAGAGGTCCATCACGGCGCGCACGTCCTGGAGCGTGCGCATCGTCATGACGCCGGGGAGGTGCGCCCCGTCGAACGTGGGCGAGTTGGCGCGCGCGCCCGACGCGACGAGGAGCGCGTCGTACGCGAGCGGCGCGCCGCCCTGCGCGAGCCAGAGCTGCGATCGCGCCGGCTCGACGGCGGCCACGCGCGTCAGCATGCGATGGATCGAGTAGTCGCCATAGAAGCTCGGCGGTACGGCGAAGATCTGATCCTCGCGCAGCTCGCCCAAAAGGTAGTTCGTGAGCGCGGCGCGAAAGTACGCGGGTTGCGGGTCGTCCGAGAGGATGGTGACGTACGCCTCTCGATCGAGCTCGCGCAGCCGCTGCGCCGCGGTGGTCCCGGCGGCACCATCGCCGATGATCAAGTAGCGCTTGCGGGACATGGACGAGCCTCGGAGCGAGAGGCGGAGTATATCTCTGGTTCCTTGGTCAGCGACCGTCGACCTGCGAGAGCATGAACGCCGAGATCTCCGTGCCCCGACCGTATCTCCTTCCCTCGCTTCCGAGTGCGCGTGCATGCGCCCGAGCGGCCCTCGCGATCGCGGCCATGCTGCTCGCGAGCGGCTGCCGCAAAGAGGCCCTCCTCGAGCCCGACCGAGCGGGCGATGGCGGCGCCCGAACCACGACTGCCGGCGCCAAGGCGCCGGCCGGTGCGACGGGACCGCGCATCCGCTTCACCCCGGCCGCCGAAGGCGACGTCGCCGAGCTCGTGAAGGGCGCGCGCCAGAGCGCCGAGCCGGGGCGACCGCTCCTCGTGTACGTCGGGGCGAGTTGGTGCGAGCCATGCCAAAGATTCCACAAAGCCGCGGCCGCGGGCGAGCTCGACAAGGACCTCCCGCCGATGACGCTCCTCGAGTTCGACGCCGACAAGGACGTGCCGCGCCTCAAGGCGGCGGGCTACTCGTCGACGTACATCCCGCTCTTCGCGCTGCCCGGCCCGGATGGGCGGTCGAGCGGGCGCATCATTCAGGGCGGCATCAAGGGCGAGAACGCCGCGAGCGAGATCGCGCCGCGGCTCAAGGGATTGATCGCGGGCTCGTAAAGCGCTCGCCGTCGCAGGTCCTGCGCGAGTCGAAGGTTCAGCGATCCCGAGTGCGCAAGCACCCGTGCTGCGTGTCCACGCAGCACGCGACCCCGCAGGGTTCTGTCAGCTCCGCGCCTTGGGGAGCACGATCTTCGGATTCTTCTGGCGGCGCCTGTAGAGCAGGAACGTGCGACCGATGACCTGCGCGAGCACGGCATCAGTGGCAGCGGCGAGCGCCGCCGCGGCTTCGTGCCGATCGACGGGCGCCTCTGACTGAATCTTCAGCTTGATGAGCTCGTGCGTACGCAGCGCGGCGCGCGTGGCTTCGACGAGCGAATCGGTGATGCCGTCTTTGCCCACCATGACGACCGGCTTGAGGTCGTGTCCGAGCGCGCGGAGGTGTCGGAGCGCGACACCCGGCAACGTCTTGGGCAGTGCCGCGCGGGGCGCTTCACCGTCCGGCGACTCGGTCTCGTTCTTCTTCTCGGCCATGGGGCGCGGACATATAGCCCGCCTCTCCGTTGCCGCCACCTACTTTTGCGGACGAGCGCGACGCCGCACGCGGCGAACGAAGGCCGCGAGGGCAGCCACGCCACCAACGACGAGGCCCGCTTCGGTCTGCGCATGACCCGCGGTCACGCAGCCGCAACCGCTGTCCTCCGA
The DNA here is from genome assembly GCA_044224815.1 of Polyangiaceae bacterium. Lineage (GTDB taxonomy): Bacteria > Myxococcota_A > Polyangia > Polyangiales > Polyangiaceae > JADJCA01. The sequence goes on along the minus strand of JBGAJR010000036.1, from coordinate 4,181 downwards.
CGGAGCGTCGCCCGCCGCGCCGACGCCGCCGTCGGCGCCCGGACCGCCTGCGGGACCACCCGGTCCGCCCGGCGGCGGTCCGCCCTGCGGAGAAACGGCGGGCGGAGCGATCTTGTCCTCGAGGACCGCGCACGGATCCTCGGCCGACCCGAGCGTGAACATGAGCGGCCGCCCGACGAAGCCCTGCCCTGGCGCGCCCGCGGTGATCGTCACGCGGCAGCCCGAGCCTTCCTTGACCGCGACGACGTTCGACGCGCCGTCCGCCGCCTCGGGCGCGTCGAAGACGACGTTGCGCGAGCCGCCCGCTGGAGAGAGGTACGCGAGCGATGCGCCCGCCGCGCCGTCCTTGGCGCTCGACGCGACCACGATCGATCGGAGGGTGCCGCGCTGAACGACGGTGCCGACCACGGTCGGGTTCTTCGCCGCGTCGATCGACGGGTCGTTGATCGACGTGACCGTCGGATCGGCGTCGCCCTTGGCGAGGCCCGACAGGACGTGAATCGCGAGGCTCGAGGGCCCCGGCACGCGCACGTCGTAGCGACCGGCCGCGAACCGACTGTTTTCACAGCCGCCGCGCGTGCCGCTGTAGCAGTCGCCGACCGGGCTCATCTTCACGGTCGGGGTTTGACCGCCGAGCACGACCCCTTGGATGCGGAGCGTCGAGCCGCCCACGTCGGCCTTGGCGCCGCTCCCCACGAGCGTGAACGCCGTGGGCGCGTGCAAGCGAACGCGGAGCCCGCGCGCGACGTCATCGGTGCGCGCGCGATCGACCAAGACGATGTCGCCCTCGGGGAGGAACACCATCTCGCGCCGGGCGAACGGCACGTCAGCCTTGGCGCCGCTGACGAAGGCCTTGGCGATGTCGCCACGGGCCGCCACGATGCCGGATTGACCGGAGCGCGCCCACGGAAGCTCCGACGCATTGTCCCAAACCGCTTGGCTCGGCTTGTACTCGTCGCCGACGGCGTTCGACTCGACCGTGAGCGAGTTGCCGGTGAGGGTGGAGAGCGATCCATAGGGCGACGGGTCGATGACGAGCGCGTCGGCGCCGCGGTAGAAGGTGAGGTTCGACGCGTCGGCGTGCTCGTGATCGGGCACCTTGTGCGGCGACGACTGGAACTCGGCCCAGCTCGCCGTGGGCTCCCAGCCGCTCCGCATGTAGAGGCGACGCGTCCCGCTCGCGACGTACCACTTGGACGCGTTCGGGCCGCCGAGATCCACCGGCGCGACCGCGCGCGCCTCGGCGAGCGCGTCCAAGAACGGGAGCTGCTCCTTGTCCTTGGTGATCGACTGGCGCGCGAACGCGGCCCACCCCGCCGCCTCGTCGCTGCTCGGTCCCAAGAGGGTCGCGAGCGGAACGCGCGGGTGCGGCTTCACGTTGTACGCCTCGTCGTCGAAGTCGCCGCCCGTGTAGAGCTGGGTGCGGTTCGGCGTGAGGGCGTGGAAGAAGCGAATCGCGAGCTCGTTGTTCCAAGTGGTGAGCTCGGGGAACGTCGCGCCTTGTTCGGCGATCGCGCGTGCGCTGAGCGCGTACGAGAGGACGCTCAGCGGTCCGTACTGCCAACCCTCCGCCCAATCGCCGCCTTGGAGCACGCCGCCCTTGGCGAGCCCCTTGCCGACGATCTCGTTCTTGAAGAGGTTGTCGACGACGTCGGTGAAGTAGGTGGCCGCCGCCGGGTCATCGCCCGCCATGGCGATCGAGATCAGCGTCTTCGCGTAAACGTAGCCCGAGTGGTAGTTCGCGCCCGGCTCGTCTTTCAGGTAGCCGCTCGCCGTGTAGTAGTCGACCCACGCCTTGAAGCGCGTCTGCGCCTTGGTCTTCAGCGTGGCGTCCATGCCCGGCGCTTCGTGGAGCCAGTCGTACGCGAGCGCCGAGTACGGGCCGAAGACGCGGATGTAATAGCCGCTGTCGTGCTGCACGACGTCGTTGCCGCCAGCGCCGTCACCGATGTCGTTGCGATCATCGAGGAGCGCTGTGAGGAGCTTGATGCCGTTCGCCGCGTGGGCGTCGTTCTTGGTGAGCTGCCATGCGATTCCGCACGCGGTGGCGCCGATGCCCCAAACGAAGTCGTAGTCCGGCTGGTGCGTCCACTTCGAAGGGTTCGCGGCCACGTCGTCGCAGAGCTTCACGAGGTTGGCCGTGGCCGACGTCGCGACTTTGCTCTTGGCGTCGAGCGCCGAGAGCACCGGCGCCGTCAGGAAGATGCGCGGGTGCGCGCCACTCGGCGTCGGCGGCGCGGCGTGTGCCACGACCGGAATCGTCGCCGAGAACGTGAACGCCGCGAGCGTGAGCAGGCCTCTCCTCATGGCGCGGACGGTAGCAAACCGCGAAGGTGGCGCCATCCCCAACGCGCGCGCGGCCGTGAGCCATGGAGATCGCGCACGATTTTCACGATCTGAGCGGACGGCCACGCCAGCGGCCGCGACCTGTGCTGGACTCGAGGGTGGGTCTCGTGAGCGATTCTCCCCTCGGCCGTCCGACGTACCGTGCGATCGCGCGGCTCCGGGTTCCGTTTTGGAAGCGGACGCCGGTGCACGTCGGGCTCGTGCTCGCCGCGGCGACGATCGCGCTCGCACCGTTCACCGTCTACGCCGCGCTCTTCGGCGCCGCCGCAGTGGTCTTGCTCCTCGGATACATCTTCGTCGATGGCGGCATTCTGTCCGACTTGGTCGAGGTCGCCGTACACGAGGACCACGTCGTCATCGACGGTCGCGTCTATCCGCGCGGCGTGCTCCGCGCGGCGCTCTTCGTCCCTGGCCCGGAGCACGACTTCGTGCGGCTCGTGTTCGCGATGCGCCCCTCAGTCAACGTGCGCTTCAACCGCAAGGACGAGGCCGACGCCTTCACCCACGCGCTCGGCCTCGATCCGACGGCGCGCGCCGCGTCGTTTCTCTTGCCATCGCCGCTCCGCCAGAGCCTCGTGCAACTGGCGCTCGTCCCCGCGCTGATGGCCGTCGGCATGGTCGCGCGGTCGGGGGAGATCACCTTCGCGCTGCTGGTGCTCGCACTCGTGCTCTTCGTGCTCCCGCGCCGGGTCCGCGTCGGCGCAGACGGCATCGCGATGCGGTGGCTCTTTCTCCGCCGGTTCGTGCGCATCGCCGACGTCCGCCAGGCGGAAGCGCAAGAGCGGCGGGTCGGTTTCGGGACGAACCGCCGCACGGAGAGCTTCGTTCGCCTCACGCTCCGCGACGAGCGGGTGGACCTCCTCACCGCCGACATCGAAGACGCGCGCATCGTCGCGACGCGCATCGAGCACGTGCTCGCCGCCGCCACGACGCGCGCACCTACTCTTCCCGACGTCACCCGCGCCCTCGCGCGAGCAAGCGGCGAGCTTGCTCATGACTGGCTCATCCGGCTGCGCGCAGCCGCCGCGGGCGAGGACGCCACCTATCGCGCCGCCCCGATCGAACGCGACGCCCTGGTTCGCGTGGCCTCCGACGCGTCGCGCCGTCGAGAGGAGCGCCTCGCCGCGGCCACGGCCCTGGTGGCGACGCGGGACGAGCAGAGTCGCAAGGCCGTCGCCGAGCTGGCGAACGCGGTCGCCGAGCCCGCCGTGCGCGACGGCCTCCTCCGCATCGCGGAGGCCGAAGACGACGCCGCTCTCGTCGAAGCGCTCGAAGACAGCGCGCCGCGAGCCAGTCGGTCCGGGGGGTGAGGAGCGCGAGCACACCGTCGCTCCAGGCGACATTCCTTGCGTTCTCCGGCGTTGGGGAGGACGATGGAAACGCTCCATGAGTGACGCCGCGTCGCGACCCAAGACCAGCCGCCCGCCGCCCGGTGGAGTCGAGCAGCGCCTGGCCCAGCGTTCGGCGCTCGAGGTGGAGGTGTCGATGACGAGCGACTCCCACTTCTTCGTGGGGCTCACCAACGACATCTCGACGGGCGGTCTTTTCGTCTCGACCTATCGCGACCTCGCGGTCGGCGCCCAGCTCGAGCTCGAGTTCGCGCTCCCCGAAGGGACCGTGAAGGTGGTGGGTACGGTGCGCTGGCGGCGGGACGCGTCGGACGTGTCGCCCGGAGTGGGCATCTCCTTCGAGAAGCTGACGTGCCTGCCTTCAGAGGACCACGGATTCCTACGAAGTTGCCTCTCGACCTCTTGATTCCGAATCCGTGTACTTTCTCTTGAACTCGCTCGGCGTCAAGCCGCCGAGACTCGAATGAGGGCGGACGTCGTTGTAGT
>JBGAJR010000099.1:0-11931 GCA_044224815.1 Polyangiaceae bacterium | reverse complement strand
CCGACGAGGCGCGCGTCGATCACGTCGCCCGCCGAGGCCGTGAACCGGACGGCCCGATAGACGCGCTTCTTCTTCGTGTCTCCGGGGTGCTGGACCTCCATGGCGTGCGTTCCGTACGCGATGTCGCCGACGACCTCACTCGGCCCGAGCGCGCGGAGCTCGCCCTCGGCCTCGCTCGAGCGCTCGAGCTCGTCGGGCGGCGCGGCGCTGCAGGCGAGCGTGAGGCTCGCAGACGAGAGGGGGAGGAGCGCGACCAAGAGTGTCCGGGCCATCTTCATGACCGTGCGTACGAGCGTCGATCGAACATCTCCCCATAGGCGACATGGACGATGTAGGGCTTAACCCGTTGGGTAATGCGGACCCCGCTCGCGCGCCCACTTGCGGGGACGGCAGGCGACAAAAGAAAAACGGGACCGCGCTCTCGCGGTCCCGTTGGTGCCGTATGGCTGGCAGGAGTCAGCCCGAGGTCGCCGGCTTCGGCGGGGTGCTGCCGAAGATGGAGGCGACCTTGCGCTTCTCCTTCTCCTTCTTGTCCTTGTCGGCGTAGCTCTGGATGATCACGCGCTCGCGCTTCGGGAGCTCGCGGCCCTCGAGCAGCGCCATGAGCTCTTCGGAGTCGAGCGTCTCGCGATCCATGAGCGCCTTGGCGATGGCCTCGACCACGTTGCGCTTGCTCTCGAGGAGCGCGTGCACCTGGTCGTACTGCTCCTGCACCATGCGACGCACTTCCTGGTCGATCTCGCGCGCGGTCTGCTCCGAGTAGTCGGTCTGACGCTGCGCGAAGTCGCGGCCGAGGAAGAGCGAGCCCTCCTCGTGGCCGTACGCCATCGGACCGAGCTTCTCGCTCATGCCGTACTCGCACACCATGGCGCGGGCGATGTCGGTGACCTGACGGATGTCGTTCGCGGCGCCGGTGGTCATCTTGCCGAAGAAGATCTGCTCGGCGATGCGACCGCCGAGGGCAGCTTGGATCTGCGCCTCGAACTGGTCCTTGGTGCGGCCCAGGATGTCGCCCTTGGGGAGCGGCATCGTGACACCCAGCGCGCGACCGCGGGGGATGATGGTGACCTTGTGGATGGGGTCGTGCTGCGGGTTGGTCAGCATCACGACCGCGTGGCCGGCCTCGTGGACGGCCGTGTTCCACTTCTCCTCCTCGGTCATGACCATCGAGCGGCGCTCGGAGCCCATGAGGACCTTGTCCTTGGCGAGCTCGAAGTCGGTCATGCCGATGGCGTCCTTGTCCTGACGGGCGGCCAAGAGCGCGGCTTCGTTGACGAGGTTCTCGAGATCGGCGCCGGCAAAGCCCGGCGTGCCGCGCGCGATGACCTCGAGCTCGACGTCGGGGGAGAGGGGCGTCTTCTTGGTGTGGACGCGGAGGATCGCCTCGCGGCCGCGCACGTCGGGGCGGCTCACGGTGATGCGGCGATCGAAGCGACCGGGGCGGAGGATGGCGGGATCGAGGACGTCGGGGCGGTTGGTCGCCGCGATGATGATGACGCCTTCGTTCGACTCGAAGCCGTCCATCTCGACGAGGAGCTGGTTGAGCGTCTGCTCGCGCTCGTCGTGACCGCCGCCGAGGCCGGCGCCGCGGTGGCGACCGACGGCGTCGATCTCGTCGATGAAGATGATGCAGGGCGCGTGCTTCTTGCCCTGCTCGAAGAGGTCGCGGACGCGGCTCGCGCCGACGCCGACGAACATCTCGACGAAGTCCGAGCCCGAGATGCTGAAGAAGGGCACGCCGGCCTCACCGGCGATGGCGCGCGCGAGGAGCGTCTTGCCGGTGCCGGGCGGGCCGATCATGAGGACGCCCTTGGGGATGCGACCGCCGAGGCGCTGGAACTTCTTCGGGTCCTTGAGGAAGGCGATGATCTCTTCGACCTCGTCCTTGGCCTCGTCGACGCCGGCCACGTCCGCGAACGTGATCTTGTTCTGCGAGTCGCTCAGCATCTTCGCCTTGGCCTTGCCAAAGCTCATGGCCTTCCCGCCGCCGGCCTGAAGCTGGCGCATGAAGAGGAAGAACATGACGATGATGAACACCATCGGGAGGAGCGTGATGAGCGTCCCCGACCAGAGCGGATTGGGCTCCTCGTCGTCGAAGAGGATGCGCGGGCCCTTGTCGGCCTTCTCGGGCGCGGTGGGACGGAGCGTCTCGAGGAGCTTCCCGTCGAAGACCGGTCCGCGCGTCTCCTTCTCGATCGTGCCCTTGGGCCCGGCGCCTTCGCTGGCGCGAACGCGGAAGACGTACTTCTTGTCCTTGATGGTGATCTGCTCGACGTTCCCCGCGTGGACCTCGTTCAAGAAGTCCGAGAACGCGACTTGGAGCCTTCGATCCGGTGGCTGCAGGAACTGCCAGATGGCCACGAACATCAGGATCAGAAGGACCCACAGAAGGAGCGTCTTGTGCGATTGCTTCACGTTGACCTCAGGACCACACGCCCGCGGGAGACGAGCCAGTCAGACAGATGGACGGATGACGACGACGAGAGACGAGACCCGCGAGCGGGACCGATGGAAAGAATGCCCGGTTTTTTAGAACTACCATCGAACTAGAGGCCCATCCAGACGATGAGATCAGGTTTCGTGGCGCGGACTTGGATGGCGCATCCCGAACGATCGGCCCGCACACCCGAACCTACGTCGGGATAGCGGCGATGGCCCCCGGCCGAGGTGGCCGGGGGAAGCGGAGAGATGTCGAGCAACGGGGATTTTCCTACTCCTCTTCACGTTGCGTTCCCCGCGGCACCTGGACAAGGGGGAGGTCGCGATTCGTGCTTTTGCGACGTGCTCCGGGAACGAGTGTGCGCTCCCACACGTTGAAGCTCACGCACCCGCGGCTTCTTTTTCCACCCCGAGCGGCCTTCTCAGGGCGTGGACGGGCATCGCGGGCTGGCGGTCACTGCGCTTCCGCGAACGGTCGCACATGCTTCGGGCGCGAGCTCGACGCTCCAAGATCCGTCGTACGTCGCCCAGGTGGTGTCCACGGGATTTCCGGAGTCGTCGAGAACGTCGACCTCCAGCAACTGGAACTCCGCGGGTGCCGTGAACCGACACGCCGCGCGCACGTGCCACGCCGCGCGCTCGAGCCCCGCACCCATCGCGCTCCGGAGCTCCGCGTCCGTGAGGGGTGTGCTCGGCGTGATGCAGCTCACGCCGGGCTCGGGCACGCACCAATGTCCGTAGGCCGACGCCTTCTGAAACACCCACGGTGTGGTGTCGGTCGCCGTGTCGAGGCTGATGGGTGAGAACGTCTCGCTCGTCAGCTTTTTCTCGGCTCGGAAGACGGCGTTCGCGTCCACCGTCTCCGACGCGTTCCTGGCGGCGATGTACGCGAAGAGCTTCCGCGCGTTGGGCGCGGAGGCCGGCTCGCCCATCGTCTTGTTCACGACGGGCTCGAGCACCTCGTGCAACGGGACGTCGACTGCGGGCGTCGTCGCGAGCCGCGCGTCGATGGCGGCGAGCTGCGTCGCATCGAGCGCGGCTCGCGTGACGTCGGTCGTGGACGGGTAGGTGGTTCGAGGATCGCGTGCGTCACCGACGACGACGAGCGAGAGCGTGTCGGCTGACTCGGTGGCGTGCACGAAGTCACGGATTCCAGCGGCGACGGCGGACCAGTGGCGACTCGGTGCGGGTCTCGCATCATCGAGGGACGGGGACGCCTCGACCACGAGGGTCATGTCGACCGGGCGCGGCCCGACACGCGGAAGCGAGTAGCTCCGGCCACATATTTGCGGACGGGGAGGGGGCGGCGACCAACCCCGATCGATGATCGGAGCGCCCGCGTCTTCCGCATGCGCCGACTCCGTCGTGGCCGGCGTCGGCGTCGTCGCGACGCGGCCGCACGCCGTCACGCTCGCGACGACGAGGCAAGCCGAGAGGTCGAGGCGCCACGCACGCATCGGCTCATGCTACGCGCCCGACGCGACTCGGTCCCGCCCTCGCTCGTCCTCACACCGTCTTTGCACGCCGTCGTCCAAGAATTGGACGGCTCGGCTCGTCGGCCGCCTCGACGACGATGGCCGCGGTGTCCCCGTCGAAGCGTGCGACGCGTCCGCCCGGCAGGATCACCCGCGCTCGTGTGCTCTCCGTGCTGGCGAGCTTCTCGAGCGCATCTCGCGTCGCGCGCGGGAGTGCGCCCCACGGCGCGGCCTGGGCTGCGGCGTCGTCGGCGATGCCAGCGAGGTGCTCAACGATCCCCGCGTCGAGCGAAGCGAGGAGCGGGAGCACGTCGCGGCGGACGCGCGTCCGCATGAAGCGAGGGTCCTCGTTGGACGGGTCGTCGGCGAAGGCGATCGCGTGGCGCTTCACGTGCGCCTCGATGGCCTCGCGCCGCGCGCGCACGAAAGGTCGAATGCGCTGCCCCGCGCGGGCCGGAAGGACCGCGAGCCCAGCCACCGACGCGCCGCGCAAGATGCGAAGGAGCACGGTCTCCGCCCGGTCGTCGGCGTGATGCGCCGTCGCGAGGAGGCCGCCCGCCCGACGAGCGACGTCGTCGAGCACCTCGTAGCGCGCGCGTCGCGCCCGCTCTTGCAGGTTGCCGCCGCGCGCGACCGCGACGCGCGTCGTCTTCCAGGGAACGCTGAGCGAATCGGCCAGCGCGCGCGCCAGATCGAGCTCGCGCGCCGCGTCGTCGCGGAGCCCATGGTCCACGCCGTGCGCGAGGAGCGCGAACGCGAGCGGCTCCCGCAGTCGCGCGAGCACGTGGAGGAGCGCCATCGAGTCGCGCCCGCCGCTCACGGCCGCGACGATCACGCGCGGTGGGTCGACCACGCGCGCGCCGAGCCCGCACTCGCCCTCCAGCGTGCGTCGCGCGAGGGTGAGCAGCGTCGGCGGATGCGAACGCGCGTGCTTGCTCACGCGTCCTTCTTGGGGTCCGGGCGTGGCCCGCGCGCGAGGAGCACCATCGTCTCGACGTGGCTCGTCTGCGGAAAGAGCTCGAAGAGCTCGAGCCGCCGCGCGACGTAGCCGGCTGCGGCGAGCACCGCGAGATCGCGACCCAACGTCGGTGGATCGCACGAGACGTAGATCACGTGCGCCGGTCGAGCCGCCGCGATCGCCGCGGTCGCGCCGCGCGCGCCGGTGCGCGGCGGATCGAGGAGCACGAGGTCGAGCCCGCGCGGAATCGGAAACGTGTCGGCGTCTTTGGTGGTCACCTTGGCGCGCAGGCCGCGATGGGCGAGGTTCTCGCGCGCGGCCTCGCACGCGGCGGCATCGGCCTCCACCGCGACGACTTTGTCGGCGCGCGCCGCGAGGACGACCGTGAAATTTCCGGCGCCCGCGAAGAGCTCGACGACGCTCGCCTTCTTGGGGCCGCCACCTTCCGCCCTAAGCCCGATGTCGTCGAGCGCTGCACGGAGCGCGCGCCCGAGCGTCACGTTGCCGTCGTCGGACGCCTGACCGAAGCCTCCCGGCGCCAAGCGAAGCGGCTTCTCGTCGGCGCCGAGCATCCACGGCGCAGGCGCTCCGAACGTCGCCGGGCGGCTCGCTCCGTCTTGCAACACCGTTGCGCCTGCGATCGCGCCGCTCTGGACGGCCTCGTCGAGCGCCGCGTACAGCGACGGCGGGAGCTCTCCGTGGAACGACAGATCGATCACCGGGAGACGCTCCGGGAACGCCCCGAGCGCGAGCCGCGCCTCGCCGCGGCCTTCCGCACCGCGTAGGTACTCGGCGAGCTTGACGCGCGCGGCGTCGATGCTCGGCTCGAGCACCACGCACGCCGGCACCTCGACGATCTGATGAGAGCCCGCACCCAAAAAGCCGAGCTCGAGGCGTCGCTTGGCGTGCACGTGTACGCGCGCGCGCGTGCGGTAGCCGAGCTCGCTTCGCGCCGCGTGCACGGCCGGCAACGTCCCGCGATAGGCAGGCGGCATCACCTCACGCACGATCGCCACGTAGGCCTCGCGCCGGGCGTCGCCGGTGAGGTGCATGAGATCGCACCCTCCGCACTTGCGCGCGAACGCGCACGCAGGCTCGGCACGGCCGCCACCGGGCGTGAGGAGCTCGGTCACGCGTCCGCGCGCCGGCTTGCTCGCGAGATCGATCTCCGCGCGGACGACGTCGCCGACCGCGACGTCGGGCACGAACACGGCGCGGCGTTCGCCGCCTTCGTCGACGAACGCGACCCCTTCGCCACCCGGGGCGATCTTGTCGACTCTGAGCTCGCGGACGACCGAAGCCATGGTCGTTCAGATAGCCGCGTCGCGCCTCAGCGGCACGCGAGGACTGCCCACCCGCCGACCTCTTCGCCGGCCGAGACGCGCGAGCCGGTCATCCACACGAGGCCCACCCGAGCGCCGTTGGCGGCCACGGCGACATAGCCGTCGCGGAGGAGGTCGAACGTGCCGCCCATGAACTGCTTCACGCGGAAGTCGTGGCTGAGGGCGCGCTGCTTGATTTCTTTGGGCTGGGTCGCGAAGTTGTCGTACGCGACCAGGCTGATCCCGAGCGACTGGACGACGGCCACGTACATCCGGTTGCCGCTGATGGCCACGTCGGCAGCGAGCGTGTCGCCTTTCTCGGTCAGCGTGATCGGCAAGTCGACGTAGGCCTGGTCGCCGATGTTGAAGAGGTGCGCGTCGACCGGCGCCTGGAGCGATCCGCTCGTGAGGAAGACGATGCGTCCGTCTTGCGCCGCGATCGATCCGAAGTTCCCGTTCCTCGTCGGCATCGCCGCGAATTGGCTTCCGGGTACGGCGACCTCGAGCCGCATCTCGGGGGCGTCGCTCGCCGCGCCGCCGTCATCGGTGGGCGCGCTGACGCCCTTGGCTTTGGTGAGGACCGCGACGACGTTGCGCGTCGCCGCGACCCACGCCCGCTCGTGCGGGGGCGCGCCGCCGACCTGCACACCGGTGCCGCTGAAGCCCTGCGAGGTCACGGTCTGGAGCTGCGCTTGATCGTTCACCACGTAGACCAGGTACCCGAGCGCGCTGATCGGATGGTTGGTCATGACCAAGCTCTCGGCGCCACCTTGAAAGCCCGGGGATGCCGGCTGCGTACCGGCGAGGTGGCCGTTCGGCAGCAGGTTGAAGATCGACATCGACGCCGCCGAGCACTTCGGAGAGCGCGGCACGATGAGGAGCCCGTTGCCTGCGGTCGGGGTGTCGAAGACGAGGCCGAGGCCCTTGGTGTCGGCGTCGTTGGGGCACGCGCCCGGGATCGTGTAGCGGTTGAACGGCAGCGACGTCGTTTCGTCGGCGCGCACCGGTCCGCCGTCGACGCCGATCTTGAGCGTGGTGACGCGGTAGTTGGTTCCGTCGATCTGGCTGTAGGCGACGACGAACCCGTCGGCGACCGCGCTGATGACGGGCAAGCTCACGTTGGAGCCGTCGGTGCTCAGCGACTCGAGCGGACCCGCGCCGACGACCTCGAGCGTGCAACCTACACCCAATCCGTCGCTGGTCGGCGCCGGCACGCACTCGGCGTTGTTGCACGCCGACCCCGCCGAGCACTTGCCGCCTTTGACGGGCGCGGCCTTGAGCCCGATCGTGATCTCGCTCGAGCCGGGGACGTCGATCGCCGTGCAGCCGGCGCCGAGCACCTCGCACTGCGTGTTGCGTGCCGTGGCGGCGAACGCGTACGAGCCTTTGGGGACGCGGAACGTGGGCGCAGCGTCACCATTCCTGAATCCGATGCGCTGAATGAGCGAGCCGCGCGGCAAGCCTCCGCCGAGTTGCGTGATCGACGGGCACGTCGCTGCGTCGTACGCGCCGATCTCGAGCCACTCGACCTGATCGCGCACCTCGGGGGGCAGCTTGACGACGAACGTCACGCTCTGCGACCGCGTGCACGACGGAACGATCGTCAGCGAAGCGGCGGCGATGCCGAGCGCGAGGAGGCGAGGCGCGAGCATTGGCTATCTCTTGCAGTCGTCCATGTCGGCGCGGATGCTGACGAAGTCCTCCGCGTCCACGCGCTTCGTGAACGTGCACTCTTGCGAAGGGTTTCGCGTGCGCACGGTGATGGTGTGCATGCCGGCGGGGAGCGCGACACGCTGGATGCGAGCGCCGAGGTAGCGCCCGTTGTCGAGCACCTCGTCGCATTCGATGCCCTTGCCGCCGCGACGGCAGAAGACCGAGATCGATCCCATTCCGCGCGCTGGCGCCGCCGCGGGCGGACGGGCGCCGGTCGGCGGCGAGGTCGTGGTAGTCCCGCCGCCGCCACCCGCTGGCGGCGTCGCGGGCGTAGGCGGCGCGGGCGTGGGCGTGGGGGTCACGGTCGTTGCCGCAGGCGTGCTCGGCGCGGTCGGCGTCGTCGCAGTGTTGGTCGCGCTGCCCGGAGCCGTCGGCGTGGTTGGCGTTCCGGGCGCGAGGCCCAACGGCTTCGGCGTGATGGCGGCCTGGAACACGTTGCGCGCGGCACCGAAAGGTCCGCCGCCCGCGGGCGGCGTCGTGCGCACCGCCTGGTGTGGCGTCGACGGGCGGCTCAACACCGCATAGAGAACGCCGACGAAGACGAGCGCGACCAAGCCCGAGCCCACCGCGACCATCCACACGGGAAGACCGCGCGAGCGCGACTCCGCGGGCACGGCGACGCGCGGCACCGTGGGCAAGAGCATCTGCGGGCCAGCGGGGCCGACCGAGAGCGGTGCAGGCGCGAACGGTGTCGTGGGCACCGGCTGCTGCGCCGGAACCGGCGGCTGCGAGATCGCGGGCGCCGGGAAGGGGGGAGGCGGCGTCGGGTCTTTGCCGATGTTGGGTCGCGACTCGCTCACCGCAGGGCGCGTGGGCTCGTACGCGATCTGTCCGTACGCTTCGGGCGCTTTGGCGCGCGATGGCGGCGCAGCCTCGGTGCCGCCCGGCCGCTGGCTCGTGGGCAGCGCAGGCTTCTGGCTGCTCATCACCGGCTTCGGCATGTCGGCCGGGCGACCGGCCGCGGGGAGCGGCTTGCCCGCGGCCTGCTGCTCGACGCGCGTCGTGGTGATGATCGTGTCGTCGTACTCTTCTTCTTCGCCGACCGGATAGTCCGCCTCCATGGGCGGGTCTTCCATGATCGTCGGTCCGTCTTCGTAATACGGCTCGCTCGGCTCGCTCGCCTCTTGCGCCTTGAGGGGCGCGGGCGGACGCGACGTCACGGGGCGCGGGGCCGTGGCCGCCTGCGACGACCCGGTCGGCGGATGCGCGCCGCGGATCGACGGTACGCCGCTCTGCACCGGGATCGCCGGCGCCATCGGCGCGGCAGGCGCGGCAGGGCGTGCTGGCGCACCGGCCGCCGGTCGCGGCACGGCCGGCTTCTGATCCGCCGAGTCGGGCACGACGAGGAGGGCGCTCTGCGTCTCGGCCTTGGGCCCGACGTCGATGTTGATGGTCTGGGTGACCTCGGCCGCCCAGCGGAGATGCGCGTCACGCTTCTGGATGCGCTCGGAGAAGATCGAACGCATGTAGCTTGCAACTTCATCGCTGGCGACGAAGAGGCCGCGGCGCATCAAGAGCCCCTGGAGCGCGCGCGACAGCTCACGCGCCGTGCGGAAACGATCGTCGCGCTTCTTGGCGAGCGCCTTCAAGACGATCTTCTCGAGGTCGAGCGGGTAGCCGCGCACGATCGTGCTCGGCTTGGGCACGTTGCACTCTTGGACCTTGGCGAGCGTGTCGAGATCGCTCTCCATGCGGAAGAGGCGCTTGCCCGTCGTGAGCTCCCAGAGCACGACGCCGAGCGCGAACAAGTCGGTGCGGCGATCGATCGTCTCGCCGTGCACCTGCTCCGGCGACATGTACGCGATCTTGCCCTTGAGCGTGCCGTGCCGCGTGTTCGACATGCGCGTGAGGAATTTCGCGATGCCGAAGTCGACGACCTTGGTGCTGCCGTCGTACGTGACGAAGAGGTTGTGTGGCGTGACGTCGCGGTGGACGAGGTCGAGCTTCTCGCCGTCCTTGCCTTGGAGCTCGTGCGCGGCGTGCAGGCCTTCGGCGGCGTCGGCGATGATGCGGCAGGCGATCTCGGGCGGCATCGGCGCGCCGAGCTCTTCGGTGCGGCGCATGACCTCACGGAGCGGCTCGCCGTGGAGGTACTCCATGGCGATCCAGTACGAGTCCTGGTGCTTGCCGAGCTCGATGACGGACGCGACGTTCGGGTGCGAGATGCGCGCGGCGACGCGGGCCTCGTCCAAGAACATCTGCACGAAGCTCTCGTCCTCGATGAGGTGCGAATGGATCCGCTTGATCGCGACCCATTTCTGGAAGCCGCCCGGCCCGTCCATGCGCGCGAGATGGACGCTCGCCATGCCGCCGATGCCGATCTCGTCGACGACGCGATAGCGCCCCAGGAAGTAAGTTCCCGGACCGTTCTCTTGGCTCACCGCGAGTGACCTCGGATCTTGGACCAACCCATGCTCCCATCTGACGGCCGGCCGGGCCTTGTTACTCGACGCGAACTTGGTTGACGGCGATGGCGTCGGCCGGACGCAGCACGAACCAGTATAGAGCGCCTCCGCCCGCCGCGAGAGCGATGCCGCCCAGCACGTAAGGCCAAGGGGTTTGGAAGAACTTCTTGGGTGGGCCTTTGTCGGGTGGAGGCGTCCCTTGGGAGGCGGACGCGAGCGTCGAGCGGCCCCCTTCGACCGCCACCTTCGCCTCCGAGGCCACCAGCTCGTTGTCGTGACCGTCGACGCCGACGAGGCGCACCGAGAGGCCCGCCTCTCCGGTCACGAGCTTCCCCGGCACCATGAAGCTCATCTCGGGGCCGGCCGGCTGATCGCTCGTGTACGTGTTGTCGCTCAGCTTGTCGGTCACCGAGATCGCGACCTTGGTGAGGACGGTGGCGAACGCCGCCTCCATCTTCACGGGGACGTCGAACGTCTTTCCAGCCTGCACGCGCTTGGGAAACGTGGCGTGCAGCTCGAGCCGTCCCATCGTCGAAAGCTGCTGCTTTTTGGCCTGCTCGGCGAGCAGCGCCGCGCGCTTGCCGGCTTCGGCGGGCGACTTGAACTCGGGCTCGATTAGCGCCGCCTGACGGAACGCGACGAGGGCCGCGTCTTTCTTGCCGAGCACGGCGCGCGTCGCGCCGAGGTGCACGTAGACGTCGAGGGTGTCGTCGCGGCGAAGGCCGCCTTGCTCGATCGCCTCGTTGTAGAGGGTCTCGGCAATGTCGAACTCACCGCGGCTCCACGCGCTGTTCGCGCGCTCGAGCGCGCCCTTGCCGCGGCTCGGAGCGCCTTGCGCCCACACGTCCCCACCCGAGGCCATGATGCACAGCCAGGCGACGGTCCCGCCCAGGGCCGCACGGAGTCGGGGAGTCGCCCACACGATGGAAGTCAAGGTTATCGACCCCGCTCGCTCGGGGCAAGGCGCCTGCGCTCTCCGCTCAGGGGAACCTTTGGGCCGGGCGGCCGCGCTCGAAGTAGAAGCGGAAGCTTCCGGTCAGGTGGCCGCGGCACCGTGGCGGAGGCCCGAAGCCCCCCGGACACACCTCTCTCGGATCGGCGAGGTACACGTCGAACGAGGCCTCGGTGAGCCGCTTCGACGCCGTGGGCTCGTCGGGATTGCCGTTGAAGAGATGCGTGAACGTGATCGAGCTCGTGCCCGTCTTCGGGGCAGGCGAGGTCGTGGTCGTGGATGCCGTCGCATCGGTGGCGCAGGCGGGCGGCGCCGATCCTGCGCCGTCGCACGTCCCGTCGGCGTTGAGGGCCACGGTGCCGGCGTAGAGCGTGACGTTCTGCGTCTTGCAAGTGTGTTGCAAGTAGACGGCGAAGTCGACGAGCGCGGGCGCGGGGTCGGGCGTGAGCGGCACCCCGGGTGGCGTGACGTCCGCCGGGATTCGCACTGGTAGCGCCTCGCCGAGGCGTGGCGGCTTGGCGGTCGTGCCGTCGCCGAGCACGGCGTCGATGTCGCGCACGAGAATGTCCATCCCGTCGCTGTAGGTCGTGTAGTCGCCACCTTCTTGCACGCGGAGCTCGAGGCTTCGCCGGTACGGAACGCCCGCGAAGAAGTCCGGGTTCAGCTG
>JBGAJR010000035.1:0-90445 GCA_044224815.1 Polyangiaceae bacterium | reverse complement strand
ACCCCGAACTACGCTGCCACCTCAGAGGTACGACCCGAAACAGACCCCGAGAGAACTCGTCGCTTCGCTCCGATCGCCATCCTCCGTGCTCGGTGATCGCGATGCGCCGATTTTGCTGATCGCCATCGGCGGGACGCGCAGCAAGCGCACGCCCGCGCCTTCCACCGTGGGCTGCGCGTCGACGATCTTCTTCACCTCGCGGGTACGACCGCCGCGCGTGGTCACCGCGGCGCCGCTGCCGCCGGCGGGCTCTTTCAGCGCGCTCTCCGATCGGCACGCGACGAGCGGTGCAGCGGCCGACGCGGCGAGGAGCTCGCGGCGCGAGAGAAGGATGCGTCCCGAGGCGTGAGCAGACGGACGTCGATTCACGAAGGGGAGTGTAGCGCCGATTCCGACGCGAGGCGCGCGGCGACCTTGCGGAGCACGTCCACGTCGGCGGGCGGAAAACGCGCCGGATCGAGGCCGCTCGCATCCGTCCACGCGAACGCCGCCACGTCGCGCGCGCTCGGCGGAGGCGACTCGGATCGTAGCTTGGCTTCGTAGAAGAGGAGGAGGACGGCCTTCTCGGCCTCCTCGTAGCGATGGAACGTCACCTCCACGATGTCGCCCACGTCCGCCAAGACCCCGAGCTCCTCTTCGAGCTCGCGCGCGAGCGCGGCGCGCGGATCTTCGCCCGGCTCGGCCTTGCCGCCGGGGAACTCCCACGCGCCCGCGAGGTGCGCCCCCGCTTTGCGCTGGGTGAGGAGGACGCGCCCGCCCGCGACGATGACCGCGGCGGCGACGATGACCGTCTTCATTCGCGTCTAGGCTAGCGCCCAAGGCACGCGATGTCGCCGCTCAGCGCCCTTGGACGCGGCGGTCGCGAGCGTCCAGTGTCCATGGGGTTGAAACTGGAAGCCGATCCCGACCTCAGGAATCTCACTTGTGCATATGGACGGAGTGGTCCGCCTCGTCGTGCGGAGCCACCGTCTCAGCTAGAATGCTTCGCGCCTGAAGCCAGCGCCGAAGACGGGATTGAGGGTGGAGGTCACACCACTCAGCGCGATTGCGTCGAGGCCGAGATGGATAGACGGGCGACCCCCGACAATTTGAACGACGTCCACGTCGAGAAAGAGCCGAGAGCGCAGCTCGATCTGCCAGACCTTCGCCTGGGTCGCTGACGAGAGCGTCGCGCCAGGTGCAACCGCCACTACGACGTCGTCGCGCGTGATGTGCAGCATGTCGAGATCCGCTCGCGCGCGTACGGAGAAGACTCCAGGCCACGCGGCCCATTGAGCGCGCGCACGAGCCTGGCCTGTGACGGTCACCGGATTGTTGCGCCCCACTCCGACAATCGGTGCCAGACTCGTGGTCACAACGTCGTGGCGCTCATACTCCAGTGCCGCTCCGGCGGCCCCGTACACCCCCCATCGCGGCGCCGGCGTCCAGCGAATACCCGCCGTGCCGCCTCCGCGCCCGATCCACGACCGTTGGTTCTCGAAGAACGTCACGCGCGTCAGGTCGTCGACGACCGTGTCGTAGTACCCCCCGCTCAGGGTTGCGCGCCCCTCCAGCTGCAGCTCCTTCGAGAGCTCTTTCAGCAGCCAACCTTCGCCTCCAAGCCCGTAGGTCCGCGTCGAGCTCACACCCGATCTCGTCGTGAGATCGTAGGCTCCAGCTGATGCTCTTGCGCTGAAGCCGTTCTCTCGTCCGTTGTATCCGAGGAGAAGATCACCGCCGATGTTCAGCTTGCGGGTGGTCTGGACGAGCGTACCGTTGGCGTCGAAGATCAGGTCGTCAATCCAAGGCGGTAGCGGGACGCCTAGCTTCTTCGCCGCCACCTTCGCCGCGGCCACCGCCGCTGAGTCGTCTTTGGCGAGGACGATGGAGACAAGCCCCACGGTCTCCGAGAGGCGGTCCGGCACTTGAGTTCGCAGGATCGGGGGGGCGCATTGCGCGAGGACTTCGGCGTACCCTCGATAGTCCCCGGTCTGGAGCGCAGCGATTGCGGCCCGCGTCTGGTCGATTACGAGAAGCCCATCGCGAGTGTCGTCTCCATTGCCGAGGAGCAGTACGGCTTCGCGCAGCAGCGCAGCGTCTGTGTCGAACGCGGCAGCGCCGTCGCCAACCGCTGTTCGCTCGAACGCGCGCAGCTCCGTGATGAAGCGCGAGGCTGCGGTCCTCTGCTCCTGAAGGAGCCCGGATCCGCCGACCAGTTGACGTTCGACTAGAACCTGCTCCACGACGTTGATGTAGTGCTCATCCGGCCGATCCAGCGCTCTCCCGTCGCGGTAGATTCTGAGCAGGATCTCGCCCGTCGCCGACAGCGCAGCGAGCACGCCGGTGCGGCCCATGATGCGTTCGCTTGCCAGGCGCTCCGCCCACGTGGCAAGCGACGTCGACGTCAGCATCGCGACCAAGATGTCGAGCCGCGCCATTGCGACCTGAGCGTCCCTTGCCAAGCTAGGCTCGGACGAGGCCAAGATCGCGCGGCCGAGACGCACGATGTCGACGAGCACCGTGTGGGCGAGGACGTTCAGGGTGTCCTCCGTCAGTGGCGCTCGACAAGTCGTCTTCAACACCTGCGCGACGTCGGGATCTTTGCACGCTTGCGCGACGATCTCGCGGACGGCAAACTCACCTGCCACTCCGACGTTCGGCGGATGCCAGGTCTGAAGCATCGAGACCCAAGGACGAAGGTCGTCCTCCGTGGGCGGACGCTCTGGGACGAGGAGCGGGGCAAGTCCAGCATCAGCACGTGCTCGATTCAGAGCCGCGATGCGTTCGACCTCAGCGCGTCCCGCGAGGCGAGGCGGTCTTCGTGTTGCGCAGTACTCGGTCAGCGAAGCGTCGCGGATCGCCGCAGTCCGTGTGCAAAGCTCGTCGAGTCCGTCCCAGAACGGCGAGACGACGCCTGCCCTGTCCGCTCGCGCGACGCTCGAGCCAGAGAACGCCCCGAAGAGGACCATCGCTCCGGCCACGCGGCATCTCAGCTTCATGAGGCAGCGCTGTCACAACGGTTTGATGTCGCTGGAGTCGCCGAGGGCTCCGGCTTGGGCGGGCACGCCATCGGTGTTGCCCCCTCCGTTGATGGGTTGCGTCCCCGGCGAGCCCCCCGCAACGTTGATGAGCTGCCGGACGGCGTTCGCATCGCCATTGTAACGGACGACAACCTTGCCGCCCGATCCGCCCGCGCCGCCGCCGCCCGGACCACCGCCCGAGTCGTAGCGAAATCCGCCACACGACCCCGACGTGATCGTATTCGCGGCCCCGCCCTTCCCTCCGTTGCCGCCGTTGCCGCCGGAAGCGTCGATCTTCCCTGTCCCGCCCATGCTCCCGATGACCTTCAGGTAGAGGAGACCGCCGTGGCGTCCGCGAAACCCTCCTCCTCCTCCGGATCGACCAGCATACGGGCCCGCGAGGTTGATTCCGTCCTGCCCATTGCTGCCGACCGTTGTCGCGCCGGCCCCGCCGTTGGTGTTCGCGGCCGAGCTCCAGTCAGCGCCACCCTGACCGCCAGCTTTCTCCATCGCGCTAAAGCCATCGTACCCAAGCGTCCCCGCCACGTTGCTGCAGTTCTGGGGACAAGGTCCGCTTCCCGTGTTCTCCACCATCGTGTCGCCGCCGCCCCCGCCGCCGTTTCCGAACGCCTGCGCTCCGCCTAGGCGGAAGTGCGCCGTCCCTTGGCAATTCCACCCGGCGGACCCGCCGCTCCCACCCGCCATCTGCGTGAGGGTCCATGAGAGCGGCTCACCGAACGAGACGCCGTCGTCCGCGGGTGCGTTCCCTGTGCTCGGCGAGCCGCCGGGCCCGATGCCGCCAAGAACCTTGATGTTACCATTGACTGTGAGTGCTCCGCGGACGCCGATTACGGTCCACGGCGCGGTCGACGCGGTTCCGGCGTCGATCGTCAAGGTCGCGCCCGCCTTCACGTCCAGGAGCGAGTAGTCCTTGGTCGACCCTGCTGGGATCGTCATGTTCGCGGTGACGACGAGTGGCCCATCGCTGCCGAATGGCCACTTACGACAGGTGCCGTTGTCGCAGGCCGCAGCCGCGCCGCCAGGGCACGAAGGGCGACCGCATCCTCCGCAGTTGTTCACGTCGTGGAGCGTGTCCACGCACGTCGCGGCCGCGCCCGTTCCGCACGTCGTTAGGCCCTGCTGCTCGCACGTGCGGCACCGCCCGGTCTTCGCATCGCAGGTAGTCGAGGGCCCACAGACGTTGCCACAGGTTCCACAATTGCTGTTCGTCGTCACGTCCGTATCGCAACCGGCCGCGTCATCAAGCGTGCAATGCGCAAAGCCGGGCTTGCAGGCATTGAACTGACACTTCCCGGCAACGCACGCCGGTGTTCCGTTCGCCGAGCCGCAGACGTGACCACATCCCCCGCAGTTCGCAGTCTCGGACGCGATGTCGACGCAGCTCCCGCCGCAATCGCGATAGCCATCGTCGCACGTATCCTTGCAGGTGCCCTGACAGACCCCGTGACCGTGCGGATCCTTCGACGTGCATTTCGTCCCGCATGTCCCGCAGTTGGCTGGATCCTTGGTGAGATTCCGGCAACCCACGCCAGGGCAGCGAGTCTCCGCAGGGTCAGGACACCGATCGCAGCCGCCGCTCCCGTCCGCCGACGTAACGCAGACCGAGCTGCCACCGTTTGTGGAGCAGTCCTCCTTCGGCTCCCACTTGCCTGCACGACAGACTTGGACCTGCGTGGAGCCGGCGCATTGCGTTCGGCCTTCGACGCTGCAGAGGCCCTCGGGGACGCACTTGAACGTGCACGTCTCCTTCACCACGCAGTTCCCGGAAGAGCAATCCGTCGTGGAGCCGGCCAACTCGGGCTTGAACCCGTCCTTGCATTGTATGGAGGCGAGCTGGTCCGAGCAGGGCGGCGGCGAAGGGACCTCCGGCGCGCACGCTCCGACGATCGTTCCGACTAGCGCGAGCGCGAACGGCACCCTGCGTGCCACCACCGAACGTTTCCCCAGCGACATCATGCCTCCCATGCATTGACGAAACTCTTCCGTCATGAAGGCGCGGCCTGACCTCATCGGAGGCTGACGCCGGCTCCTCCGGCGTACAACGCTGAAACCTCGTCATCAGTGAGTGCTCGTGACCAGATCGCCACCTCGTCCAGGAGCCCGTTCACTGGGAACCCGCCTCGGCCGTCGGCCGCGTTCCGACGCCCGACGAGCAACGGGTTCGTGGTCGCAGGGATAGATGGGGCAGCCGATGGGCCGAATCTGACGCCGTCGTACATGAGCCAGAACTGGCTCTTTGCGCGCACGACGACCACGTGGTGCCAGGTTCCAGCGACGAGACTTCCCGGAGTGGAAGGCGTTCCCACCGACGCCGAAGGCGTGAAGAAGAGCGCACGCGTGTTGTCGGCACTCGTGACGGTCCATCCCGGCCCATTCGTCCCAGTGAACTTCTCGAGCAACGTCTGTTCGCCGTTTGAAGCGTGGTAGTTCACCCAGATTTGAATCGAGAAGTCGTCGCTCCCGAAGTCGAACGCAGCGTCACTGGCAGTTCGCGATCCGTATTGAGCCGCGTTGCCGTGGAGGTCGAGCGCCTGACCCACGTGCCCGGCGGCGAAGGAGGGGGACCCGATGAGGGTCAAGTCGTGTCCGTTTCCAGACTGGTCCGCTGCAGAACCGTCGAATGGCCAGTAGCCCGCCAAGCCCGACCTGAGTCCGACCAGACTCGTTGCAGCCTCTTGGACATCACCCGCGCAGCGAAACCCGATGTTCACGCCGCGGTTTGTCTGCGAGCTCCCATCACGGTAGTCGGTGTGAGTCTCCTGCACGGTGCCAGGGTGCGTGTGGAACGACGCGCCCCGGTACGATTTGCCGCGGTAGTCCCCATCGACCAGCTCCCAGACGTTGCCTGCCATGTCGTGCAGACCGTCAACGGTGTCGCCCGCGCGGAACGATCCGACAGGGCAGGTGCTGGGCGCTGGCGCCTTCCCGCTCCAGCAAAGTCGCTCTGGTGCGTCGGCTGCCGAGGGATCCGCGTCGCCCCATGGGAGCTTGCGCGCGAGTGGGCCTCCTCGCGCGGCCCACTCCCACTCGGCTTCGGTCGGGAGGCGCTTGCCTGCGGCGACGCAAAAGGCCTTGGCCTGATTCCAGTCCACGCAGTTGGCTGGATGATTCTCGCGCCCGGCGACTCCAACGTTGGTGCATCCCGCGTTCGGCGCCGAGCACGTGCCATTCTGGAGGCAAGCCGCGTACTCACCGGCAGTAACCTCATTCTCGTCCATGCAGAATGGTGCGATCGCGATCGAGCCGCCCGGGACCCATGCCGTTGTGAAGGTCCCCCCCGCGATACGCTTGGTGTTGGGAGGGCAGACGCTGGGGACCATGGTCGCTGCATCTCCCTTGCCGCCCGCACCAGCGTCTTGACCCGCGGGGGAGCCTGCGGCACCGACACGTTCGACACATGCTCCTGCCAAGCAGACCCGCTCTCCTTTGCAGTCGGTGTCCCGAGCGCACGCGGCCGCTTCGTCCTTCGTCGAGCAGGAAGCGGCGGCGCACGTCACGGTCACGACAGCGGAGAGTGTGCTCCCCAGCTTATGGAGAATCATTTGTGAACCTTTCTCCAATGTCCTGCGCCCAGCGGCCCCTACGCTTACGGGTCCCGACTTCGACCCCGCCGGGCGCCTTCCACACGCGGCTCGCTCCCCCGGACCCCTACGCTTCACGCTACGCGGTGCGCGTTGGGCCACCATCGTGGAGATCCGCGAGTAGGCCGCGTGTCACTTCGACGAGATCGTGTCGGAGCATTCGAGCTTCTACGCGCCGACCTGAGGGGATGCCTCGGGGCCAACACCAACCGCCATCAGCGCGGCGTGGAAAATATCCACCCCGCCGAACGCGCTGCGCGCGAGCCTGGTGCCCAGTACCAAGTTGTCCCGTCGGTCGCCAACACCCGGCTGCGCGGATCGGCCGGACCAACGGAAGGAGCGATGCTCTCCGGCACCGCATCAGGAACGATCGGCACGGGCGACGCGCCGCAACCCTGGTCAAGGGCACAGTCGACGAGCTCGGGTGTGAACACGAATAGCCGATTCGCCAAGACAAACGGTGCCGGGCTATCGGAATAGCTTCCGTAGGGTGCAGCAATAACGGGTGGCTGGTCGCAAGGGATAGCGCACATCGAGAGCGTTTGATTCTTGCTGACTACGAACAGCTTGTCGCCGGACGTGGCAAAAGCAACTTGCTCGGTAAAACCTAGATCAGCGTGCATCTCGTCCCCTGCCGGGCACTGGTCGAGCGGACAGGCATGGAGACGATGCCCTGAACGCCCAGAGACCACGTGCCAGGCGCGACCCTCAGCGACGACGACGTTCTCCGAGTCGAACTCGTCTTTCACGAGGGACGACGCTGACGGGCAGCCGCCGCATACGCCGCAGTCGCACTTGCCCGACGTACACTCGTCCGAGCGTTGGCAGGGGGCGCCCGACGCGCGCCCGCATATCCCGGCTACGCAGGGCAACCCCGGGAGGCAGTCAGCATCAGCCCGGCATTGGTCGCCGCTTCGCGCCCCGCACCGTCCGGCGAAGCACGTCCCCGAGATGCACTCGAAACTGAAGGTGCATGGCCCCCCGTTCGGAGCGAGCAGCTCGCAGGTTCCAGCCCTGCAAGTATGGAACGAATCGCACTGAAGTCCTGCACCCGGGCACTTCGGGGTGCAGGTCGACGCCGCGTCGACGGCGGCGTCAAGGACGCCGCCGTCCGTAGGGTCACATCCCTTTGGAGCTCGACACGTTCCGGCGTCGTCGCATCGTGGCGCGTCTGTTGGACAACGAGTGGCGGCGTCGATGAGCGCTCCGCCGAGCACGGGCGCGACGTAGTCGCCGTCGCAGCGCACGCATTGATTGGCGACGCAAAGGCCGTTCTTGCTGCACATGCCAGCATTCGCGTCCGTGCACGGTACGCAGCGATGTGTGGATAGCTCACAAGCCGGAGTGCCCGGCCTCCCGGCGCATTGGGAATCCTGAACGCATTCAACACAGCTATGTTGCGCGCTGCAGACGCCCCCGTCACCGCATGCAGACCCCGTATTTTCGCATTCAGCGCAACGGCCATCGACGCACGAGCCCAGAGCGCAGTCGTCGGCGCTGGTACATTGGGTCGAGATACGCAGGTTAGACGCGGTCCGGGCACAGTCGTCGAGGTTGCACGTGTAGACGCCGTCGGTGCCGGAAATGAGGAGCCGGCCTCCGTCAAGCGACATGCGGGTAACCGGGTGGTCGATGGCCTTCGTTGGGCCGGCGGGGCAGCCCGAGGTCGCGCAAATCCACACGCCGGAGAAGGTACCCACCACCAGCTTGCCGCGTGCCACCATGGCGTTCGCCGGCCGGTAGGCGTCGCTCGAGGTGAACGGGCTGTGCTCAGCAAGCACGGTTGGCGTGACGCAGCCCTTCTTGGAGCACGAGGTGATCCGGCTCGATGACTCGATGACGTACACGTTGTCATCGTCGACGAGGATGCGCGATACGGGGCTCGATGACGTGGCAAAGAGCCTCGAGTTTCCGAAGCTAGGTGGCAGTCCCTCCCCGAGGTCGTTCGTGCACGCGAAAAGCATGGCGGCAACTGTTGCGAGCGCGATGCAGAGGGCCGTGACGATCCGCTTCATCGAATTGAGGCCCCCAACCTCGGTGCGCTCGCAGGCAGTGAGGCGCCCTCGTCCGAGCGCAGGCGATACTCGCCGCCACGTTTCCGACGGCAAATCACATTTGGCTCGTATGCCACATGGAACATCAGACCGATTTCGTCCGCCGGAGACGCGTCGGAGCCCATCACACCCTGACGCATCCCCTCAGATTTTCCCGAGCATCTCGGTCAACGCGTGATGCTCGTCGAGAACGACGGCGAGGCCGGACATCAGCTTCTGGAACCACTCGTCGCGCATCGTTGGCAAAGAGCGATACCAGTGCGTGCCCTGACGAAAGAGAGAGTGCGTCCGTCGCTTCACGGTATTCGCGCGCAGCCATGCGTCCATGCCCGTGCGCTCCGAGGCCGCCCCGATGAGCGTGAGAAACGCGATGGCGATGGCGAGGAGCATGAGCAGACGGTCGCGTCGTTCGGCGTTTCGAATGTG
Organism: Polyangiaceae bacterium; assembly: GCA_044224815.1. Lineage (GTDB taxonomy): Bacteria > Myxococcota_A > Polyangia > Polyangiales > Polyangiaceae > JADJCA01. The sequence continues at coordinate 81,364 of JBGAJR010000035.1, read as the reverse complement.
CGTCGCGCGGAGGCCCATCCCGAAGCGGAGATCCTTCTCGTCCCGGAAGGTCTCCTCGATCGTGAAGCGCCGGTCATAGAGCTTGACGACTTCGGCGGCCGTCGTGTTCTCCAGGTTGGTCGCGAGGAACCACGGCTCCTTCATCGACTTCGCGCGGACCGTCACGACGGCGCCAACGGGCGACTTGTCGGCGGTAACGCTCGCCCCATCCAATCGACGCGCGCGACCGTTCGGAGCGAGCCATTCCGATGCAGCCTTCTGCTCCCCATCGTGCTCGACCAGGATCCCGCCGCGAAACCGGATTACGTAGCTCCAGCCGAGCATGTCGAGCACCCCATAGAGCACTTGATCACCAAAGCCTCGGTCGGCGAGCACCGTGACCCGCACCTCCGCTGGGATAGCGGCGTGAACGGCCTCGATGAGTGCGTGCTCGGCAGCCGTGCGATGCGTTCGGAGCTCCGACTTCTTGTGCGTCTGCCACGCCAACGGCGTCGCGCGTCCATGCGTCGTGACCACGTAGACGCAGATCGTCGCGTGGTCGTCGTCGTCGAACTCGGTCCAGTCGAGTGCGAGGAGCACTTCCGGACGACCTCCCAGCACGAATCGGGCCCAGTCGCCTCGAAGCTTCCCGACGTCGAGGCCCTTGTTGCTCAGGAAGCGATCAAACTGCTTGATCCCGTGCTTCGGCTTGATGTCTGCGGTCTCCGCGTATGCCGCACCGATCGCGTGGATGCCGGCACGCATCGCGCGCATCGTCGCCTCGGCGTAGTTCGCGAGCGCGTCGAGCCGCTGCCCATGCATGTCCTCGAAGATCGACGCGACCATCGCTCGGAGCCTCTTCGCGCTCCCTCGGGCGCGAACACGGTGTACCTGGGACGACCGGCGGCGGCGAGTGCGACGAGGCGAAGAGCTTCTCATCCCGCGGGAACGCCTACGATCGCAGGAAAATTCCGAGGGGATCCCTCAGCATCACACCCGCGTAGCCGTATTGCACTCCACCCCCGAGCCCAAAATCACAGAAGGGCTTCGCTTCCAGCGTCACCCACGCAAACGGGTGGAGATAGAAGAATGCTTTTTGTGGGCCGTTGCTCACCGGAGCGGAGTGAAACCACCCTGTCGATACGCCTGGCCCCAACGCGAGCGAGGCGGAGTGGATCGGCAATCTTGGGCCCGCACGCAGACCGAGGTCGAGGAGATCGAATGACGTTGCCTGCGACAGCGGGCCGAAACCACCGAGATTGCTGATGCCGAGCCGACTGCCCTCGCTCTTCCCCGTGGCGTAGCGCGCATCCGCGAGCAAGTTGAAGTGTCTCCGCGAGAGCCCCACGGAAGCGCTCGGTCCGGCGAGCGTCACGCGCGCCCGAGTGTCTTCGATGGTGCCGTTATTCTCGAAGAATCGCTGGAAGCTCTTGAACAAGAGATTGGCCGTTGACAAGCCGACGCTCGCACGCCACCCGTTGGGGCTGCCAGCTGGGCTACCGTTCATCCATTCGCCCTCCGGTGGGAGCATCCCCTCCACGACCGCGGGCTTGCTCGCGGTCGCGACAATTTGGGCATCCAGCGGTTGGCAGCCTGGGAGTCGGACGTGCGCGCCATGCGCCCCGGCCGTGACCGTGTACGGCACGTAGGCTGGCTTCTCGACGCCGTCGACGACGCGCTTGCGAAGACCAAGCGGTGACGCCGATTCGGTCGAGCCATCGAAGAAGACAACCAGGCCCTGTTCGGCCGTGCGCAGCTCCGGGTCACTGCAGCCGACCGCAAACCGCACCTCGCCGAACTGCTCTGGATCCGTCTCGAGGTCGATGTTTAGGGTTCGTGTCTTTCCATCTTCGAGCACTACCTCGCCCTGGTAGGGACGCATCCGAGGGGCGTCGATGCGAAGCGCGTGGCCGCCTACCGGGAGGTCGTTGCTAACGATGCGCGGTCCGTTGCCGAGAGGTTTGCCGTCTAGGAGGACGGTTGCGGTCGGAGGAACGCTGAGCTCGAGACCTGCGCGCATTCGTTCGAGGGCAAACGAAAACTCTTTGGTTGGTCCGATTTGGACCATCGATTGGATGGATCGAAACCCCTCTTTCTCAATCCGGAATCGTCGCTGGCCAATGTCCAACGTGAGGGCGTTGGAGAAGGGGGTGGCGCCTAGCGGTTCATCATCCAGGTAAACCTGCGCGCCGGGTTCGTTGACCGCGATCGTGACCGGCAAGGTGAGCTCATCGATGATCTTGATGAGGTCTTCGGCGTCTTTTCGGTCCTGTGGCGTGAGGAGGTCGCCGCCTTCGACGAGATACTGGCGAAACATCTTCGCGGCGCGCGCGTAGTGGCGAAGGTTCTTCTCGCAACCCGCGATGTTCCACAAGAGGCGCGGGTCAGCCTGTTTCGAATACGCGGCCTTGAACTTCTGGAGAGCGGTAGCGAAATCGCCATCGTCGTAGAGGATTTTGCCTGCTTGGTAGTCGGTGCGCGCGGCTTCCGAAAGCGTGGCGACTAGCGTTGGTGTTGTCGCTAACTTTGGTGCCTCGCTCTTTGCACCGTGTCTCTTTTCGCTCTTCGGTTCCGCAATGGCCGGGAGTGCCGTGAAGCTCGCCGCGACGAAGAGCAGAAGGTGAGCAGCCCGCGACGCCATGGTCGGCTCCTGCAAATCAAGAAAGCCAGCGTTCGTCTATACGGGAAACCCCGTATGGTTCGTGGGCGACAGACCTCGATCGAATACTCGGCTAACCTTCAGCCGTGGAGGTCACGTCGTACGCGCCCGGCGACCGAATCGCCGGGAAATATGTCATCGAGCGCATCCTGGGTCGCGGCGGGATGGGCATCGTCCTTGCGGCGCGACACGAGGGCTTGCAGGAGCGCGTCGCCATCAAGGTACTCGCGCCCGAGGTGCAAGCCGTCCCCGAAGCGGTGGCGCGCTTCACGCGAGAGGCGCGTGCCGCGGCCAAGATTCGCAGTGAGCATGTCGTGCGTGTGTTTGACGTCGGCGAGCTCGCACCGGGCATCCCGTACATGGCGATGGAGTTTCTCGATGGTGTGGATCTCGCGAACCGCCTCACCGAAGCGCCCATTCCAGTGGACGAGTTGCTCGACTACATCTTGCAGGCCTGCGAAGCGCTTGCCGAGGCTCACCGCGAAGGGATCGTGCATCGCGATCTGAAGCCCGCGAACCTGTTCGTGACCAAGAGAGCGGATGGCACCGCCCTCGTGAAGTTGCTCGACTTCGGCATCTCGAAGGCACGTGCGCAAGACGAGGCCGGCCTGACGCGAACCGCCGTGTTCATGGGGTCGGCATTCTATGCGCCCCCGGAACAACTGCTCTCGGCCCGCGATGCCGACGCGCGCAGCGACGTCTGGGCTCTTGGCGTCATTCTCTATGAAGCCTTGGGTCGAAAGCTACCTTTCGAAGGCGAGAGCGTCATGGAGGTTGCCGCGAAAATCCTACAGACCGCGCCAACTCCGTTGGAGGAGCGGCGGCCAGACGTCCCCGTCGCGCTGTGCCAAGCCGTCATGCGTTGTCTCGAGAAGAAGCCTGAAAACCGTTATCGAGACGTGGCGGAGCTCGCGCTCGCGCTCGCCCCGTTCGCTCCCCGCTCTCGCGTTTCGGTAGAACGTGTTTCGCGCGTCATCGGCGGACCTCCGTTGCCCCTCGCGTCGCCGGCGCCGGCGCCTTCCGTCGCCCCAGCCGCTAACACCGCAACCGCGACCGGAGTCGCTCGTCCAGCGAGTCAGCTGGACTCTGGAGGTGGTGTCTCGGTGGTTGCCGGTCTGCCTAAAACCTCCAACTCACTGCTCGCGGTCGTGGCGGTGGCTGGTGCGACGTTGGTCGTCGGCGCTGTTGTCCTAGCGAGAAGCCATCGGCCCCCGCCCTTAGCTTCTGCTGTGGCGACGACGCCCGACGTCTCTCTGGGCGCGGGCGAACGTGACGCTGCGGCGGCCACCCGCTCGCCACTCGAAGAACACATCGCCGCCCTCCCGGTGGCGACGGAGCGAGCGCCGATTCCCTCGCTCCCCGCAGTGCCCAAGGCATCCACGCCCCCGAAGCGGACGCCACCCACTCCGGCTTCCAGCTCCGATGCCTCCGCTCCGCTCGAGCCGCCCAAACGCAATCCACTTCACGTCGACACCAAATGAACAGGCGAACGGAAGACCGGAAGGCACTGGCGAGCTCACACCCGACTTTGCGCCGTCGATTCCGAATAGTGGCGTGAGGCGGTTGATCAGGTGCTGATCTCTACTCGCAGTTCGCGCTTCCGCACTCCATGTCGAACCACGTGACCACGTTGGGCTCGATCGGGAGCGCCACGGCGTCGCAGGGTTTGCAGGCCACGCTGGCGTCGGCCCCGGCGTCGGCGGGTACGCTCGGCGTGAACGAGACCGACGCGTTCGCGGGGACGTCGCCCAAGAGAAGCGTGCTGCCATCCCCGCCCGTCAGCGTCGTCGTCGAGAGCTGCGGCGTGCTCGTGCCGTCGAGCGCGATGCCGTAGCCGGGGCTCACCGTCGCGCCGCCGGTGGTCGCCGTGATCGTGACCCCGTAGCCGCCGATCGAGGCATTTCGGAAGTCGACCTCGACGATGCCCTTCGACGGGTCGAACGTCTTGCCGAGTGACTGCGCCGCTTGCTGCTCGGAGGTTCCCGCGAGGTAGAAGACACGGATGCGGTTCGTCTGTCCGGCGACGACGCCGCGGATCATCGGATACGCGCCGCTCGCGGTCACTTTGAAGATCGCTTGGGAGCCCTCAGGCACGTAGAAGATGAAGTCACCGTCTTGGTCGGTGGTCGTGCTGTCGAGGCGCGGGGAGAGGAGCTGGACGTCCGCCCCGACCACCGCGCCGTTGAAGTCGACGTGCCCCGTCACGCGGACCATGGCGCCGGCATCTACGTCGGCGTCACCCGCATCGGCCACGTCGGGGAGGGGAAGGACGTCGATGGGCGCGTCGACTGCGCCGGCCTCATCGACGCGAGCGTCGCCTCCACCGCCCGCGTCGGTGTCGAGGCCCGGATCGGTCGTGGTTGGTGCACTCACCGAGCCGTCGACGTCACTCGAGGGCGGCGCCGCCTTCTCCGCCGTGCTGCCGCACGCGACGGCCATCCCCAACGTCGCAAGGAGCGCTGCTCCTACCCGTGCGAAACGCGTTGTCCCCACAACGTTCCTCTACCCGAGCGAAATCCACCCCTGCAAGGGTTTTGGTCCCGAATTGGTCTTCTATTGGCGAGCCGCTGCGTCCCGCTCAGAGGCGTTGAGCGGTCGCGAGAACGACTCTACCTTCCAGACGGGCCGCGCTCGATCGCGCCCCTGAGGGTTGGATGGGGGTTCATGAATCCGTGCGAACGCGTGCCGAAGCCCGCGTCGGCCGTGCGCTTCGCGAGAAGTACACGCTGGTTCGCCTCATCGGCGTGGGGGGGACGGCGGCGGTCTACGAGGCGACCCACCGCAACGGCCGCGCGTTCGCGGTCAAGGTTCTCCACCCGGAGATCGCCGAGATCGCCGAGGCGCGCCGCCGGTTCCTCCGCGAGGGTTACATCGCCAACCGCATCGAGCACGCTGGCGTCGTCCAGATCTTGGACGACGACGAGGACGTCGACGGCACGGCCTTCATCGCGATGGAGCTCCTGACAGGTCACACCTTGGAGGACGAGTGGCGCGACCGAGGGCCGCGCCTGGGCGTGCGCCGAACGATGCACATTGCACGTTCCGTGCTCGACGTCCTCGACGCGGCGCACCGCGCGAACGTGGTGCACCGCGACTTGAAGCCGGAAAATGTGTTCTTGAGTGGCGACCAAAGCCTCAAGGTGCTCGACTTTGGGATTGCGCGATTGCTCGATCATCCTCGGTCCACCCCCACGGGAGACGCCCTCGGTACCGCCGAGTTCGTCGCGCCCGAGCAGGCACGCGGGCACGCGAAGGACGTGGACGCACGCGCCGACCTCTACGCCGTCGGCGCCATGATGTTCGCGTTCCTCACCGGTCGCTACGTGCACGACTCCAAGAACCCGATCGAGCGAATGATCCGCGCCGCCACCCAGCCCGCACCCGCGTTGCGCTCCGTCTTGCCCGAGCTGTCGGACGAGCTCGCGGACGTCGTCGACCTTGCCCTCTCGTTCAAGCGAGAGGAGCGCTGGGCGAGCGCTCGCGCGATGCAGGACGCGCTCGATCGCGCAATCCGCAGTCTCGACCCGAGCGAGGAGTCCTACTGACGTGCGAACCGATCGATCGAGTCCCTCGGCGCTCACCTTCGCGCGACTCCTCGGCGATGGACCGATGGCGCGCGTCGCGCTCGAGGCGGCGCTCGCTCAAATCGACGCGCCAGCGTTCATCGTGTCGAAGAGCGCGACGGTGCTCTACTCCAACACCGAGGGCCGGAAGAAGGTCGAGCGCTCGCGCGACGCGATGCGCGCGACGCTTCAGAGCGCGCTCGACTCACTCGGCAATCCAGACGCCGCTGGGTCGGCCCTCGTCACGAGCCTGCAGGCGCCCAACCTGCCGGCCTACTACCTCGTCATCTTCCGGCCGCCGGCGACCCCTGCCGCGACCGTCGCGTACGCCGCGTCGCTCTGGGAGCTCACGCCGAAGCAGACCGAGGTGCTCGGTCTGCTCGCGGAGGGGTTCTCCAACAAGACGATCGCGGTGCGGCTCAATTGTACCGAGCGCACCGTGGAGACGCACATGACGGCCATCTTCCAGAAGTCGGGGTTCGACAGCCGCACGGCGCTCCTCGCGGCGATCGTCCGGAGCAAGGTGTGAAGCCGAGGCCTGGCTATCGGCTCGCGCACCCCGTCTCTTCGCGACCGGCCATCCCGGCGACCGGCTCGACCTCGGCATAGCGAGCGACCCGGAGGTTCGAGAAGGAGCCATTGACCGCGTGACCGATGACGATCGGGGTGGGCACGGAGGCACCGCCGACACAAAGACGCGTCGTCCCCGGCTCGATGGCGTCGGAGCGAAGTCCTCGCTCCGGGCCCACCGGCTCCGCCGAGGTCCACACTCGCGTTCCGCCGACACCTCTCACCCAAACGATGAAGCGCGCGTTCGGGAGATCGTGTCGGTCGTTGTCGAAGACTAGGCGATAGCGATCGCCCGGCGGGAAGGTCACTGTCTGACACAAGCCGACGGCCCACGGCTCGGTCAGCCCGCCGTCGAAGGCGACGCGGGCGCGTCCGGGCTCGACCGCGAGGCTCTGCGTCACGCCGCTGGTCGTTCCTTCGACGGCCCAAGGCGCGGAGCCGCTCTGAAACTGCGCGTTGGCGATGATGTTAGGAACGAAGGTGTCGTCGAGGCTCGCCGTGTCGGTCGCAGTCAGGTTGCCGTAGTAGAGGTAGAGGCCGTTCGCGCCGGGCGCGAGATCAACTTTGGTCCACACGATCGTGGCCTCGCCGCCAAGGCCCGACTCGATCCAGTGCGGAACGACCGAGGTTCCATCTGGTCCGGTGACACGAAGGTCGGCGCCGTCGGAGCGGAGCTTGTTGGCGGCGACGAGCCGTCTTGTGTTGAGCGAGACGGCGAGCGAGTGCTCGCGCGCGGCGGCGGCGCTGTCGACGTCGAACCGAACGCGGTAGCGGAAGCCGTCGAGCCACGCCGAGCACGCGGCGTCGCCGGCGGTGACGTCCGCGCGCGGCGCGGCTGGCGACGCGTCGACCGCGCCACCGTCGCGCGGAGCGCCGTCGTCGAGCCCACCGAGGAGCGGCGCGCAGCCTGCGAGCGTGACGAGCGCTCCGCGCGCGATGAACGCGACGGGCCTCATGGACACCCCGGCTGTTCGGGTCCGAGCCGCGCTGTCGGTGGCTCGGGCACGGCGCGCCGCAGCCGCAGGCGCGAGTACGTGACCTGGACCCCCTGGCCAACCGGCGATCCCCCGATGCCGACGCCGACGCACAGCGTCGTTCGCCCCGGCGGGATCGGGTACCGCTCGGGGTGAGAGAACTCGCTCGCGCTGTTCAGATTGTTGAGGATGTAGAGCTGATCCAAGTTGGCGCTCCACACCGTCGGGCCGCCGTGATCCGCCACGATGACCTTGGCGTCAACGCTGAAGAGGTAGAGGGAGCCCGCAGGGAAGAGCATCGACTGGCAGATGCCCGCGAGGTCACCGTTCGCGGCGACCTTACGGAACAGGGTGATCGTAACGCTGTCCTTGGCCCACTTGATGGACCACTCGTTCGTGCGCGAGTTGGGCGCGGTGTCGAGCGTCGCATCGCGCACCGTCCACGCGGAGGGGCGCTCAAAGTGCGGATCGTCAAGCACGCCTTGAACGAACGTGTCCTCGAGGGACGATTCATCGTGATCGACGAGCGCGCCGTACTGAAGCCACACGTCGGTCGGGCTCGGCGCGATGTCGATGCGAATCCACAAGAGGGTCGAGTCCGTGTTGAGGCCTCGCTCGATCCAGTGAGGCACGGGCGTGACGCCATCGGCCTCGGTGACGCGGAGGTCCGCGCCGTCGATGCGCATCTTTCCAGCTGCGATGAGGCTCGCGGTGTCGAGGGTGATCGGGACCTGGTAGCCGGGGACGGGCACGCCCGCGTAGTCGATGTGGACCGGCGTGCGGTACGCGAATCCAGGCAGACCCCCGCGGCAGCGGCTTCCCGCGGTCACCGGCGTGGCGCCCGCATCGTCGGTGCTCGCACCGGCATCGCTCGCGTCGGCCTCCCGCTCGGCAGGCGCCGCCTCCTCGAGGCCCCCGAGGAGCGCACTGCAGCTCACGAGCGATGGCGCCGCGAGCACCGCGAACGCGCCCACCGCTGCGTTCAAGCCTCGCGGCGCTACCACGTCACACCTCGGCGGAGCGAGCGCGTCACGGTGCGCGTCGTTGCAGCTCCGTGGCCCCACCAGACGAGGGTCGCGCCCGCCACGACGAGCGCGGCACCGGTGATGAAGGCTGCCGTGGAGACTCCGGCCGCGATCCGTGCGTCGTGCCGCGAGCGCGGGTCGTCGCATACGTTCTGGGCGTCGCATCCGGCGTCGTCGTTCTTCACGATCGCGGTGATGCCGAACGCCGTGCCGATGCCGAGCCCGACCGCGCCCGCGCCGAGCGTGACCCATCCGGCGGTCGCGAGCGGCCGTGATGAGGATGGTGTGGGAGCGACGTCTGCGGGAGGCGAGGCCGGCGGCGCCTCTTTGGGCACGATCGCCAGAGGCGGCTCACCGACCACGACGTGCTCGCGGCGCCCCTTCTCTCGCTCGATGAGCACGAGACGAAGTTCGCGCGGCGCCTCGCCCGCCGCTTCGAACACGAAGACGTGAGGCCCCGGATCGAGGGTGATCTCCGCGCCGACCACGGCGGATTCTTGCTTGGTGCCGTCGATCGTCATGACCACGTCGGCCCGGTCGCCGCCGGCGCCGTCCTTGGCGTCGAAGATGACCGAAGGCAGACGCGCGGTCACCTCGACGAGGCGCTCTTCGCAGACCGCGCGAACGGACTCGTCGCACGACGACGCCGCGCACACGCGGAGCTGCGCACGCGCCTCGAGGAGTCGCTTCTTGCCGAGCAACGCGCGCGCCTCGTCCGACGCGTCCAGGCATGCGTCCGCGTGCGCCACCGTCGCGATCGTGCTCACGAACCAGAAGAGGCCGTGAGCGAGCGACCGAGCTGCCGAGCGCGTCAGGGACATCGCTTGGGCCACTTTCGTCCTTCTTCGTCGAACTCGTAGCCGCAGACGCTCGCCGCTCTGGTCGAGGCGCTCGGCGCGCTGATCGCGGCGGGGGCGCGAGCCGCGGCGCTCGCGCGTCGCGCGATGACATTCCCCGGGGCGGGGGACGCCGAGACGGCGGCCGGCGGCGCGCTCGAGGTCAAAGCGGGCGGACTGGCGGACAAAGGGGCTGCTCGAGTCGCTGCGCTCGACTCAGCGGCCGCCGTCGCAGGCGCGCTCGAAGCCGATGCGTCCTCGGCGGTTGGGGCGCGAGCGGCACCCTTCGCGAAGACGAGCGCGAACACGCCTCCGACCGTCGCCGCCGTGGCCCACCACGCAGCGTGACGCTTCGGGCGCCGCGAGGGCGCCACCGCGAGACCGTCCATCGAAGGTGTCGTCGACGGGACAGACACGCGCGTCGCGCACTCGCTCGCGAAGATCGCACGATGCGCGTCGGTGACCGCTGCGCGCATGTCGCCGGCGGAGCCCCATCGAGCGGCCTTCTCTCGCGAGAGCGCGCGATCGACGATCGCCGCGAGGGCTGGCGGGCAATCGGGCATGACCTCGACTAGCTTCGGCGCCGCCTCCGTCGCCGCTTTGATGAGCGTCTCCTCCGCGGTCCCACCGACATGGACGAGGCGGCCCGTGAGCGCGGTGAACATGGTCGCGCCGACGGACCAGACGTCGCTCCGTGCGTCGACTTCGTCGCGGCGGCCGTACGCCTGCTCCGGTGGCATGAAGGCCGGGGTTCCGAGCATCCGCCCGGTGACCGTGGCCACCGCTTCTTTGGGTTCCAGGATGCGGGCGACACCGAAATCGAGGACCTTCACCGCGCCCGAGCGGTCCACGAACACGTTCTCGGGTTTCACGTCTCGGTGGACGATGCCGGCGGCGTGGGCAGCGGCGAGCACCTCGAGGAGCGGTGAGGCGACCTCGAGCACCACCCTCGGAGGAAGCTTGCCGCCATGCTCGCGCGTGAGCGCGTCGAGCGTCCATCCGTCGAGGAGCTCCATAACCAAGAAGACGAGACCGTCGCTCGTGACGTCGTCGTCGAGGATCCTTACGACGCCCGCGTGACCGACCTTGTTGGCGGCGTAGCCCTCGCGGAGGAAGCGCCCGCGCACCTCGTCGGCGACGGCGAGCGACGGCTTGAGCATCTTCAATGCGACGCGGTGCCCGTTGCGATGCGTGGCCTCGTACACGGTGGCCATACCGCCCGATCCGATCACGCGTTCGAGCCGGTATTTGCCCACGACGCGACCAAGACGTGCTGTGGCCTGCTCGTCCGTCACTGCGCCATCTTATCCCGAACTCGCCGACCCGCTGAGGCCGGCGGGGAAGCCGTTCATCTCGTGGTTTTCCACGAGACTCGTGGCTTGCCTTTCGCCTGCGCTCTAACCGCGGCTCGTTCGAACGCGCGGACTGCAAAATCACGCACGGAGCGGCGCGCGCGCGGGCGCTGCATGGCGTAATCCCACGCGCACGCCCGACGCCGTTGATCGCGTGCCCGCCTAGCGTCACGACGACAGCCATGCAGCCGAAGTCGTCGCACGCGCTCTGGGTCACGCTCTTGCTCGGGTCGTTCGCGGCATGCTCGTCGGGCGGCACGACGGGCTCGGCCGCCGCACCGGGGGGGAGCGAAGATGGCGGCGCCTCCAGCGACGAGGACGGCGGCGGCGGCGGCGAAGGTGACGCGAGCTCCCCGAGCGGCCCCGGTCCATTCGATCTATCCCTCACCATCCGCGAGCTCCGCGGCACCACGCCGGCCGACACGCTCTTCTTCGTCGCGGTGCGCGACGCCGACTCACACGAGATCGTGGCCTCTTCTCACGACGAGGAGCACACCACCCAGACCTTCAAGCTCACCAAGAAGAAGGCGCTCCAAAAGGGCCATCGCTACGAAGTCGGGATCAAGACGACATGGCCGACGGGCTGTCTCGCGAGCACGTCGGACGTCTGGTACCGCGAGATCCCGGACGTCACCGGAAATGTGTCGCTCGCGATCGACGTGACCGAGGGAGAGGGCGTCGACAAGAAGGGCTGCGACGTGATCCACGCGCCGGTCGCGCTCCCGCCCGGCCTCTACGCGGCCGACGTGCCGATCGCGGGAGTCTCGGGCAACCACGTGACGTGTGTCGACGACGACGACCCACGGGACGTGCGAGCTCGAGCAGGCGACCTACCCCGACCTCCAGACGTTCTCGCTCGGCGACGAGTCCGGCTCGCACACGGCGGTCAAGGGCACGGCGACGATCGACGCCGCGACCAAGACCATCCAATACGTGGGCCGCACCACCACCTGGCGCGGGACCTCGACGACGTGCTGCGATCAATCGTTCGACGTGGTCCTCAAGAAGACGACCGGCGCGCCCTCGTGTCAGTAGGCCAGTAACGCCGCCGCGCCGCGGTTTTTTTCGTGCGATCACGGTCGGCCATCGGCGATGCTTTCGTGATGGCATACGGCCGGCGTGTCGGGCTCGGGGCAGTAGCGTGGACGCTTTCGGTCGGGCTCTTCGTGGCCTGCGGCGGGGGCGGCTCCGACCCCGTGATCGGCGAGGAGGACGCGGGCGGTGACGGCGCGGTCGGCGCAGACGCGCAGACCGCGGGTGACACGACGCTCGTCGACGCCGGCGAAGACGTCATGGTCGACGCGACCATCGGTGACGGGGAGGTGACGAGCGACGCGGCCGACGCAGCCGACGCGGCCGACGCAGTCGACGCGCCCGCGGGCGACGGGAGCGCCGACGCTTCCGATGCGGCCGATGCCTCCGACGCCTCCGACGCCACCGACGCCGCCGACGCCGCTGGCGGCTGCTCGGGGACGAACACGGCGTGCACCACGGCGGGCGGCAAGCCGGGGCTCTGCAAGGCGAGCGTGTGCTCGTCGTGCGACGAGCCGGCCGACGATGGCGCGTGCGCTTCCGCGTACGGTGCGGGACACGTGTGCGGCGGCGGGGCGTGCGTCCTCGGTGACTGTCACGATGGCTCGACGTGTCCGCTCCTCAAGCCCGCATGCGTGCAATTTGCATGCACCGCGTGCGACGCCCAGACCGGCAACGTGTTCGTCGTCGATCCGAACGGCGGCTCGGATGGCGCGCCGGGAAGCGGGATGGCGGCGGGCGTAGCGAGCCCGGCGTGCGCATTCAAGACCGTCGAGCATGCGCTGGGCGTCATTCGCGCGGCCGCCCTGGCCGACGGCGGCACCCCACCGATCGGCACCACCGTGCGCGTCATCGGCCCGGCGACGATCACGAACGCGAACGACGTCGTCCCCGTCGAGCTCGTCGACAACGTCGCGCTCGAAGGCATCGGAAACGTCGTCGTCTCCTTCGGCGCCGGCGAAACGATCGGCATCAAGAGCGCGCCCGGCGCGCGCATCAAGAACCTCACCGTCGACGGCAACCACGGCGGCAACACGTTCGCCATCACGCACTCGTCGGGCACGCTCCTCGTCGAGAACGTCACCGCGCGCAACGCCAACGTCGGCCTGGAGGTGTTCGGCGGCGCAGTGACGATGCGCGGTGGCACGCTGTCGGGCAACGAGAGCGGCGCGTACGCCATCGACGGCGTGCTCACGCTCGACGGCTCGAAGGGCGCCATCTCGGTGAAGGACAACACCAATACGGGCGTGACGGTCACCACCGACGCGGCGCTCGTCGTGAGCGCAGACGCCGCCCAGGAGACGGTGAAGATCACGGGCAGCCCGATCGGTCTCGCGTTTCTCAATGGCGCCGCCACCACGCTCTCCGACGTGGATGGTCTCGTCGTCCGTTCATGCTCGGACGTGGGCGTGCTCGTCGGCGGTGGCACGTTCCTTCGGATGCGGCGCTCGGTGTCGCTCGCCAACGGGGTCGGCGTTTTCTTCGGCAAGTATCCGGGCGCGTCGTCGACCGACATGTCACGCGTGGATCTCGGCGCCGACGTCGGCGCGAACGCGGGCGCGAACGTGTTTCAAGACAAGGCCTCGGGCACACCCAACACGGGCGCTGGTCTTTGCTTCGCGCTCGAGCCCAACCAGGCCCAAACCATCCTCGCCAAGGGCAATCGCTTTGCGACCGCCGACGGCACGGGCACGGTCGACTGCAAGACCGCGGCGGCTGGTACTCACGTCGGCGCGTCGACCACGACGTGCGCAGGCGGCGTGAACCTCGGCGGCACCTCCAAGCTCGTCGGCAACTCCCTCGCGCTCGATCAGTGCGTGCCGTGAACGCGGCTCACACCAGCGATTTCTCGTAGATCGAGTCTTCCCAATCGTTGTCGAGCTCGGCCACGAGCACGAAGCCGTTTCGCTGATAGAGGCGATGCGCGCGCCCGAACCGGCGAGAGGAGTCGAGCCACAAGCGCGTGTACCCGGAGAGGCGCGCGAACGTCTCGGCGTGCGCGAAGAGTCGTTGGCCGAGGCCCGTGCCGCGCTCGTCGGCTCGCAAGTAGAGTCTCTTGAGCTCCGCGGTGACGTCGTCTTTGCGGCGGATGGCCACGGATCCGACGACGTGGCCGTCGCGCTCGGCGACCCAGAACCCACTTCGCGGCGCGCGATAGAGCCCGTCCGGATCGTCGAGGTCGCGCGCCACCCGCGCGACCTTCGCGGCGTCGAATCCGAACTCGATGAGGATGCCCTCCACGAGCGCGAGCACGACGCCGCGGTCCGTCTCGCGATAGTGGCGAATGCGCGCGTCGCCGGTGGTCATGCGGTCACCCCAGCGCTGCGACGCGGCGATCGATCTCTTCGAAGAGCGCGCGGGCGCCTTCGAGGTCCATGTGCCGTCGCGACTTGGGGTTCTTCATGATCTCCGCCACGTCACCGCGCCGCTCTGCCGTGTAGACGAGCGCCTTGACGAACATCTGGATCTTGTCGGCGGCCTTCACGATGCGCGCCTCCAAGGTCGCGCCCGTCTCGGCCTCGCGCCAAAGCGCGAGCTCGGCCGGCGGCAAAACGCGCCCGAGGAGCTCGGCCTCCGCGTCCTCGAGTGCGCGATCGAGCGCCGCGGTCTTGGCCGGCATCGGGATGTCGCCCGTGAAGGCCTCGGCCGCGTCGTGGACGAGCGCCATGCGGAGGACGCGCTCGCCGTCGACCGTGAGGCCCCGCGCGCGCGCGTCGTCGACGAGCGCCGCCGCGACGACCGCGACGCCGTAAGTGTGCTCGGCGATGCTCTCCACGTTGGTGACGCCGCGGAGGAGCCAGCCGGTCCGGGGAAGGCGCGCGAGCCGATCGAGGAACTGGACGAGGTCGACCGTGGCCGCGGGGTTCACGCGCCGTTTCTAGCGCCAAATGCGGGGCTCCTGGGCCGAAATGCCGGTTCGCGAGCGCGCTTTTGGAGGGCCGTCCAGGCCTGTCGGTCCGTGTCGTTTCTCGCCGCGACCTGGGGTATGGTCTCGCCCCTCAAGAGGCCCGGGCCCGGGCCGAAACCCGCGGGGAACACCATGCATCATCAGCCGTCGATCGAGCCGTCTCGCGCAAGCGCACCCGACCCGAAGAAGATCCCCGCCGTGTACGCCGCGAAGTGGCCGCCGGACGACTCCGATCTTCCCGGCGGCGCGCCCGGCGGCATGCCCGGAAGCCCCGGTGGCTACGGCGGTGGCGGCTACGGCGATGATGGCAACTTCAAGAAGGGCGCCATCAAGCCGGCCTACGTGATCGCAGGGCTCGCGATGGTCGTCGGCGCCGTGGGCCTCGGCATCTTCGCCATCCAAGGCGAGTCCAACAAGATGAAGGTCGAGGACGTCGCGCGCGAGCGCAAGCTCCTCTACGTGCTCCCCAAGGCGGAGCAGATGCCCAAGTGGCGCGAGTGGGCGCAGAAGAGCGAAGTGCCCGCGCTCCAGCAGGAGGCGTTCGAGCAGCTCGCGTGGGCCAAGGATCCGGAAGGCCTTCCGCTCATCATCAAGGGCCTCTCGTCGACCGACGCGCGCGTCGTCGGCACGGCCGCCGCCGCCATCTTCGAGTACGGCTCTCCGACGGCGGACGGCGCCAAGGCCGCTCTGCTCGAGGCGCTCAAGAAGGCCGACGCCAGCAACAAGCCGCAGATCTGCTGGGCGCTCGCGCTCCTCAAGGAGCCGACCGCGTTCGAGGAGGTCTTGAAGGAGTATCGCGAGGGCCACCTCGCCAAGGTGCAGCGCCTCGACGGCTTCCCGGTCTTCGATCCGGATGTTCTCGCCGCGATGGTGCCGATCGAGAAGCTCGCGCAGTACGCGGGCGATCCGTCCGACAGCCTCCGTCAGCTCGTGGCCGTGGTCCTGTCGCGCAACGGCGATCCCAAGTGGACCGAGGCGCTCACCAAGCTCGTGCAAGACAAGGTCGAGATCGCGCGCGAGGCTGCGGTCGGCCTCGGCAAGATCGCCAACGAGCAGTCGCTGAAGCCGCTCCTCTCGGCGCTCGAGAAGGCCGACAAGGACAACCGCGCCAAGTTCCTCGAGGCGCTCCGCGACGGTATCGGTGCGCAGGGCCTCGTCCTCGCTCTCAAGAGCGTCAGCAAGACGACGCCCGAGCGCGAGAAGTTCCAGACCAAGCAGATCTTCGAGATGATCAAGGACCTCGCCGATCCGCGCGGCGGCGATCTCCTCTACGCGTACATCAACTCGAATCCGAAGCCGCACTGGAAGACCGAAGCGGCGATCCGCATGGCCGAGATCGGCGATATCCGCGCGGCGCAGACGCTCGGTTGGCGCCTCGGTCAGGACACGCTCAAGCTCTACAACGACGCCGAGGACCCGGAGCTCCGCCGCGACGACGCCGAGCGCGTCGTCGGATCGCGGATGCTCGCCGACCTCGCGATCCTCTACCCCGCGAAGAAGGCCGAGCTCCGCGCTGCAGCCGAGGACACCGCGCTCTTCTGGGCGACGGACTATCCGCAGCCCCACGCCAACGCGCTCCGCTTCCTCGCCGCCGTCGAGTCGCCCAAGGCGATGCCGAAGATCCGCGGCTGGGCAGATCCGACGAAGCCCCTCCCGAAGGAAGGCCAGCAGCCGCCGTTCCCCGAGGAGTGGGCGACGGCGCAGAGCGCGCTCCGCTACCTCGGCTGGGCCAAAGAGAGCGGGCAGGGCTGGGCCATCCTCGAGAAGCAGCTCATGAGGAAGCCCGCCAAGATGGAGATCACCATGGAGGCCATGATGCAGGGCGGCCTCGCGATGCTCGGCATGGCGCTCCGCGCCATCGGCGTCGGCGCGAGCCATGGCTTCGCGCAGTGGGGCGACTCCAAGGCCTACCCGGTCATGGTGAAGTTCATCGAGGACGCCGGGAACAACGAGCAGGCGCGCATGGAAGCGTGCTTCTCGCTGTCCTGGGTCGCGAACGACGACCAGATGAAGGAAGTCGCCACCAAGGTGAAGACGCTCAAGGGCACCGACCCGAAGAGCCAGTACCAGCGCGCCTGTTATCTGGAGACGCTCGTGCACCGCCCGGTGCCGGGCGCGACGGGCATGCTCGCCGAGCTCCTCACGCCGGAGATCCCGGTCGAGGTGCGTCACCTCGCGGCGCGTGCGATGGGCTTCGGCGGCATGAGCCCCGAGCTCCAGAAGCAGCTCCTCGGCAAGATGAAGGACGCGTCCACCCGCGCCGACGCCGCGCTCGCGCTCGTGATCGGCGGCACGCCCGACATGGCCGCCCAGGCAGTTGCACAATACAATGATGCCCCTCCCGAGGCGATCGAGGAGCTCAAGGACATCTACAATCGGTCCTTCGGCTACTGGAGCGACAAGAACTACGAGAACGGCGACGTCGCGCGCTGGATCAAGAACGCCGAGGCCGTCGCGCACGTCCGCGTGCACGACCGCCTCCAAGACTGGCCGAAGCTTCTTCTTTCCCGCGCGATCCAAGGGATCGAGTTCGACAACGGTCCGCACTCGATCACGCGCGTCCAGTTCCGCATGCGCCTCATGTCCGACGCGCTCGGGCAAGACGCGACGAAGCGCGAGGACGCGGTCAACATCCTCAAGTTCATGAAGGAGAAGGGCGTGCTGATGGCGCTCCGCCACGAGCAAGGCCCGACGGGCGAGCTCGCGCGCAAGGCCTTCTTCGAGGTCATGAACCCCAAGCTCACCGACGAGCGCATCCCCGACGCCGTGAAGCAGGAGAGCGCCAGCGCCCCGAACGGCACCGCCGGCGGCAACATCATCCCGAAGAAGTGAGCCGCGTCGCCGCGCGTCTCGTCCTCCCCGCCGTCCTCGTGCCGCTCGCGCTCGCGTGCGGGGCGGGGACGCGCGGTGCCGAGTCGGCCAAGGGCGAGGCCGTGCCACCGCCCAAGTTCGCACCCGGCCCGTGGGCCGAGGCTCTCTCGAGCGGTTGCACGCCGAGCGGCCCCGAGCTCTGCTTCAACGCCATCGACGACAACTGCAACGGGGTCATCGACGAAGGCTGCGGCGTCTGCACCGGACCGCTCCAGTTCACCATCGCGTGGTCGGAGGCCAAGGCCAACGTCGAGCTCGTGGTGATCGATCCGAACGGCGTGAAGGTGCCGAAGAACGGGTCGACGACCTCCGGTCTCCGCCAAGATCGCGCGTGCCCCGAGGACGGATGCGCGGGGCAGAACACCGAGAACGTGTGCCTCGACGCGCCCGACCCGGCGCGCGGTCGCTACGTGCTCGAGGTGCACCTCGTCTCCGTGCCCGGTACGGTGACGCCACCGACACGCGTCCGAGTGGGCGTCCGAGTGGGTGAGCGCTCCTACGGCGCCGACCTCGAGCTCTCCCCGGTGAAGGACCTGGAGAGCATCGTGTTCACGCTGTGACCACGGTCGATCGGCGAGCGTGCGCTCGGGGGGGCTCTTCTTCTGACCGCTTCGCGCGGAAGCGACAAACGCGCCGCGACATTGGACCGCGCGCCGGGGAGCCGCGCGCGGTCACGATCGGAGACATCGTCGCCGCGCGTGGCGTGAAGGTCAGCGCGCGCCGCGCGGTACGCTGCGCGCCCCCGGCGCCCGCTCGGCGCCGATCGATTCCGGCTCGCTGCCTCTGGCGGGGGCCGACAGGGCTGTCTCTGTCTCGACGAAGAGCCTTTCCTGGTGCACGCCGCGGGTGGTCGCCTGTCCGAACGCCTGGACGAGGAACGCGAGCTGCGACGAGTACGCCATGACCGCCGCGCGCACGCGCTCGGCCACCGAGTCGTCGTAGGTCGTCGTGGATGCGGTGAGCCTCTCGACCGCGGCGAGTCGGGCGTCGGTCGCACCGGCGACGAAGGCGTAGGGCCGGTCCTCGTAGTACGCGAGACCGCGAGGCGCAGCGACGCGCCGCGCCGCCTCGAAGACGACGCGATGATCGACGTGCCTTCCTACCGCGAGCGGCGAGAGGACGCGCGTCGCCTCGAGCGCGGAGAGCACGGGAGAGAGCGCCTTCGTCACGGCGTCGACGTCGGCGCCGTCGAGGATTGCGTCGCAGAGGGCGCGCTTGCTCCGCTCGAGGCCCAAACGCTCCGGAGCGTCGAGCAGTCCGAGGTGGAGCCCTTCGGCGCCGAGCATCGCGAGCGCGCGCGCGTCCTCCGCGCGTCGCTCCCCGCCGCCGTCGCATTCGGAGAAGAGCGTGACCGCCACGACTCGCTCGCCCGCCGCCGCCGCCGTGAGCATCGCGCCGCCGGCCGAGAGGACCGCGTCGTCGAGGTGCGGCGAGAGAACGACGAGGGTCATCGCTCGACCATCGCCGCACCGACGCCGTGCCCGACGGTGAGAACCAGTCGCCGGCCGCGCGCCGGCGGAGGAACGGCGCGCGCCGCCAAGACGGCGTCGTTGACGACCTCGGCTTCGCGGCCGAGCGCGGCGATGAACGCCGAAACCGGGCCCCGAGTGGGGTAGCTCGAGTCGCCGAGGTGGCCGGCGTCGATCGTGCACGGCAGGGCGACGATGACACGTGCGCCGCCGCCGACGCTCGCGACGGCGGTGGCGATCGACGCGGTGAACGCCGTGAGTGAATCGTCTGCTGCGCGCGGGAGGCGCTTTCTGCCGAGCGGGCCGATGGCCTTGAGCGACGTCTGCCCCACGTCCACGACGACGTCGGCGTAGGCGAGAGCCGCGTCCGCTGCGAAGAACGGATCGTCGGAGACCCAAGCGACGTCGAGGCCGCGCGCGGCAAATGCCTCTCGCGCGCGAACGACGTCGACCCCGCCCCCGCAGAGCGCGACGTCCGCGCAGTCGAGGCGGGCGGCGACCTCTGCCAGCGACTCGAAGAAGCTCGGGGCGGCTCGCTGCGCGAAGAGGGTCGCGCCGTGCACCGTCGCGTCCCAAATCTCGAGCGGTAGCACGCGGCACGTCATTCCTTGGTCTCCTCGATGGCGGGCCAGAACGTGCGCGGCGTGCGGGTGATGCGTCGCACCCAGGCCCGCTCCGCCACGTACGCGAGCCGGCACAGAACGAGCGCGCTCGCGAAGATCATGTGATGAACGCGCTCACCGAGAGGTGCCGACGCGAGGAGATCGGGCCGGCGGGCCCCGTGCGCGCGGTGCACGGGCACCGTCTCGGGGCAGAGCACGTCGACCCGCTCGAGCTCGCGTCGCATGCGTCGGTAGTAGCGATTCATACCGCGCCACGTCTCGGGGGCACGAAAGAGGACCTCTCCACGGGTCGTCTCGGCGATCGCGCACGGGCCGTGCGCCTGGACTACGACGCGCGAGAGGTAGATGTCGTCCGCGACGATCCCGCGCTCCCACTCGTAGAAGGGATCGAAGCGGCGCGCCGCGAAGCGCGTGCGCTCGGGGATAGACCACTGGCGAATGGCGAAGCACTTCCCGTTGAACCACGTGCGCTGCGAAGAGAAGCCGCGCCGGCGGTTGTACGTGTGGAGGGCCCGCGCGAGCGGTGTTCGGCGGTGCGGCGCCAACGGCCTCAGCGGACAGGTGGCGACTTGTGCCTCGGGGTGCGCGTCGAGGAGCGTGACGAGCTCGAACAAAGCGTCGGGTGATGGAATGACGTCCGCGTCGCAGAAGATCGCGAACGGAGCCGCGCGCGTGCCGAGGCCGGCGCGCTGAGCTTCGACTTTGCCACCGCGGCAGCGGACGACGTCGACGCGATCGAACCCGCGCGCGATTCGCTCCGTGCCGTCGGTGCACTGGTCGAGCGCGACCACGATGTCGAAGCGGTAGGGAAGGCGCGCCTCGGCGTAGTCGCGCGAGGAGCCGAGCGCGACGAGCGTGCGTGCAATCGCGCGCTCCTCGTTCTTTGCGGCCACGACGACGGGGATCGTCAGCACGCAGCCTCGAGGACGATGTCGGCGATGCGCGGCGAACCGCCGGCCCGTCGGTAGGAGCGGGCGACGTCGGCCGCCGCCGCGCGCTCGGGGGCGCCGGCACCAAGGAGCGCGCCGATCGAGGATGCGACCAGGTGAGAGGGCGCCGTCGCGAGATCGACGACGTGTCCCACGCCGCGGCGAGCGACGAGCTCCGCGTTGTGGAGCTGATCGTTGCAGATCGGCGAGACGAGCAGCGGTACGCCGTGCGCGAGCGCTTCGTGCACCGAGTTGGCTCCGCCGTGCGTGACGACGACGCTCGCCTCTCGCATCAGCGCGACCTGCGGGGCGAACGCGACCGCCTCGACGTTGGGCGGAAGGTCGGAGGCGAACGAGGTCGCCGCGAGATCCCCCATCGCAATGACGAAGCGCGCCGCGGTCGACCGGGCCGCGTCGATGACCGCCCGGAGGCGCCGTGGCTGGTGGTACGCCTGGCTGCCGAACGACGCGTAGACGAGCTCCGGCGCCGCGCTCGGCTGCGCATCACCGTCGGGCAGCGATGCGCCCACCAAGTGAACGGGCACGCCGTCGTCCGGGAGGTGCTCGCCCAAGAGCTCGCGCGTGGAGAGGACGAACGTTCCGCGCGGCGAGAGCACGTCGCTCACGCGGAAGCGCGCCTGCATTCCGTGCGACTGGAAGAGCGCATGCCGGGCGTCGTCGAGATCGCGAAGCGTCGCGATGAGCTCACTCTCCGTGTCGTCGGCGATGCACGGGTTGAGCGACGTGGAGAGTCCGAGCCACGGGAGGCCTTCCTCGTGCGCGGCGATCGCCGCGAAGTAGGCCATGGGGTCGATGACGACGACGGTGGGCTGCGACGCACGGAGGTGTGCGCGCAGCGGCGCGATCGCCGGCTCGGCCGCGTCGACGAGCATGGCGCGGATCCACGCCCGCAAGCGAGCGGGATTCTCGAGTAGCGCGGTGAATGCCGCGCCACGGTGCTCAGCGGCCGGCGGCGCCGCGCCATCGGGATGGTGCACGTCGATGAAGCCGTACGGCGCGAGGATCGCGCGAACGTCTCGCGGCGCGTAGAACGAAACGCGCGCGCCGCGACGGCGGAGCTCTGCGGCGGCGCCGAGGAACGGGTGAATGTGCCCTCGTTCCGGAAGAACGACGAAGAGCACGTGCTTCATGGTGCGGGTACCTCGTGATGGCGTGCCCAGTGCGCGAAGGTGACGACACGGAACAGGATCGCGCGCTCGGCTTCGGAAAGCTCGCTGGGGTCCCCGAGCCGCGCCGCGATGCGTGCGAGGTCGACGATTGAGTCGACGATCGCAGGCGGATCTCGCACGACCTTCGCGGCCTCCGCGCGAAACACCGGCTCGGTTCCGAGGTCCTTCGGTAACGCCGATTTCTTTCTCGTGCGAACGTGCTCCGGTATCAGCCCGCGCGCAGCTTCACGGAGCGCGTGCTTCTCGACGCCATCGCGTAGCGCCAGCGCGGGCGCGATGCGCTGGGCGATCTCGAGGAGCGTGACGTCGGCGAACGGAACGCGCGCCTCCAGAGAGGCGCGCATGGTGTGCATGTCGCCGTTGTGGAGCAGGCGCGGCAGCCAGCGCTCGACGATGAGCGACGTCGTCGCGGCGATCCGCGACTCGTGCGCGTACTCCGCATCGAGCTCGTGCGCGATCCTTTCGGCGGGGTCGCGCGCGATCTCTGGTCGGAGTGGCGCGCTCCCGAGGCGATCGATGATCACGCGCGACGAGCGGATCGCCTCGTCGTCGAGGAGGAAGTGGTAGCCGTAGTGCGTCTCGTCGGCGGCGTCGCCTACGAGGACCGCCTTCACCGAGCGTGACGCTGCCTGGGCCAACCGGTGCTGGGCGATCTCCTGCTCCCACGCTGGGAGGGCGTCGTTCGCCACGGCGACGGCGCGCAGATCGTGGGCGATCTGGGCGCGCGAGACGTGAACCAGGTGCGGGTCGAGGGAGAGAGCCTCGGCGACGTCGCGGGCGAACGGGGTGTCGTCCGACCCGGTGATGCGCGAGCGCGCGTAGTGGAAGGAGGCTTGGTCGTCGAAGGTGACGGTGAACGCCGGCGCCCCCGCCGCGAGCGCGGACGCGGCGATGGCCGAGTCGAGGCCGCCGCTCGAGAAGATGCCGATGGGTACGTCGGCGGCCGTCGCTCGCCGCATCGCCGCCGGGAGCGCCTCCCGCAGCTCGGCGATGGACCCGTCGCCGCGCTCCGCGGACCAGCGCCAATAGCGCGCGACGCGTACGTGGTCGCGCTCGACGACCACGGTGTGGCCCGGCATGAGCGGCTCGACGCCCTCGAACGCCGATCGCACGACGCCGCTGAAGCAAGGCGCGACCATCACGTCGACGATTGCGTCGACGTTCGCGCGCGGGCGTGCTGCCGCCGTGTGCGCGAGGACGTGCGCCTCGGACGCGAAGGCGAACGCGTGGTTCTCTCGCGAAATGAAGAGCGGCTTCACGCCCAGACGGTCACGCGCCCCGAAGCCGCGCCGGCGAACGGCGTCCCAGACGAAGAACGCGAACATCCCCGAGAGACGGGCCACGCACGCGTCGCCCCAGCGCTCGAAGGCAGCGAGGACGACCTCGGTGTCGCTGTGCGTGCGAAAGTCGCCGCCGATGGCGCGCCGGAGCTCCTCTCCGCCGTGGAGCTCGCCGTTGTAGACGACGGTGTAGCGGCCGTTCTCGCTGGTCATCGGTTGCACGCCGCCGTCCAAGTCGAGAATGGCGAGTCGGGTGTGAGCAAGCGACACGTCGTCGTCCTCGAAGGTGCCCGCGCCGTCCGGGCCGCGATGGCGCAGGAGCGTCTGCATCCGCGC
The DNA here is from genome assembly GCA_044224815.1 of Polyangiaceae bacterium. Classification (GTDB taxonomy): domain Bacteria; phylum Myxococcota_A; class Polyangia; order Polyangiales; family Polyangiaceae; genus JADJCA01. Next base: position 57,768 of record JBGAJR010000035.1, on the reverse strand, counting down.
GAGCCGCTCGCGATGGGCGGCGGCGGGCCGCGTGAAGTCGACGATTCCAGCGATTCCGCACATCAGACGCTCCCCACGTCGAATGCGGCCACGAGCGCTGCCAAGCTCGCGATCCCCACGTTCGTGCGGTCGTCGTCGCTCCACCCGAGCGGGAGATCGAGCGCGCGCGCGAGGCGTGCGACGATGTCGTCGGCCGGGAAGTGGGCGCGGGGCAGCGGCGGCGCCCACGCGGGTCGCTTCGGGGCGTGCGCGTGAGAAGCGGGGACGCCCCACGTGCGGGCGAGAGCGCGGAGCTGCTCCTTGGATACCAGCGCCGCGCCGACCTCGTCGTCGAGGAATGGGGCCGCGAGGCGGAGACCGCTGCCGCGAACGATTGCCTCCACGATCGGGACGTAGTCCGGCGCTGCCGCAGCGCGCGCCGCCACCTGGTCGGCCCCATCGCCCGTGAGCAGCGCGTCGGCGCCGATGGCCAGCGCGGCCTCGCAGGCGAGCACGCGGCTCACGGGGTGGAGGTTGTAGAGCGGCGTCGCGGTCAGCCGCACCGCACGCGGGAGGCGCGACGCGAGCGCGTCGGCGGTCGTCTCCACGACGCGAAGGTCGAGGTCCAACGCCTCGGCGAGCGCGCGCGCCGAATCGCGCTCGTCATAGCTGGTGCCCGGGACGGCCACGTGGATCGCGTCGTGGACGTCGACGCCCGCGCGGCGCGCCGCGAGGACGGCGACCGGAGCATCGATGCCACCTCCGAGCGCGACGGCGACGTGTCGGCAGCCGGCGAGGGCGCGGGCCGTCGCTACCACGAGCGCTTCGTCGAGTGCGACCCCGTGCCGCGGCGGCGGCGTGGACGGGCGCGCGATCCGCGCCGACGCGAACGCGGTGCGATCGTCCGCGCGAGCGCGGCCCCACGCGGCGGCGACACCGACCGGGTCGAGCCCACCGGCGCCGAGGTGAGGCGCGAGCGCGGCGAGCTCCGTGAGGCTTCGCACCACGGTGGTCACTCGTATCTCCGCTCGCGCACGTCGCGTCGGGTGAGCTGGCGGAACGGGAGGAGCGCCGAGGTGCTGCCGGAGCAGCGCGCGCAGACGGAAAGCGGCTCGCTCCGCTCGAGGTACTGCTGCAGGTCGCGCGCGAGGCCGTCGCGCGGCGCGAGGGAGACCCGATCGCCGGCGAGCGAGCCCGCGAGTCTCTCGAGCGCGGGCACCCGGCTGCACGTGGTGAGCATGCCGTCACGCAACGTGTGACAGCGGTGGCGGAGCCAGCAGCCGTCGAACACCGCGCGCGTCGCGGCGGTATTGGCCTCGGGCGCATCCCGCGTCATGCGCTCGAAGTGGGTCTGCCGCTTCTCGTTGAGCGTGACGCGGAACCGGTGCGCGCGCTCACGGAGCCGCGCGAGCGCGTCGTCGTCGAGGCCTCCGTCGGGGTAGATGGACACGGTCATGGCGTCGAGCACCTCGAACAGCGCGTCGGGGGCTCGGTGCGCGAGAACACCGTTCGTCGTGAGCGAGATTTGAGGGGCGATGCGGCTCGCGCGGGCGAGCGTCGCGAGCTCGACGACGTGCGGAGACAAGAGGGGCTCGCCGCCGGCCAGCTTGAAGACGCTCGGCGCGAGCACACGCCGGGCCCAATCGAGGTCGCGCGCGAGCTCGCTCGGCCGAAGAAAGCGCTTCGGCGCGATGGGCGACAGCACGCAGCAGCTCGCGCAGCGAAGGTTGCAGTGGTCGACGACGTGCACCTCGAGCGAGTGCGTCTCGACGCGTCCCTCACGGATCGCGTATTCGCGCGGTCGCGACCAGGACGGGTCGAGGGTCATGAGAGGAGCCCCGCCGCCACGTCGCGCTTGCGCAGCTGGACGTGCGGTGCGAGCGGCCCCGTGGAGCCGAGGCAATGGGTGCAAGATGCAAGTGGCTCGGGCGACGAGAGATGCGCCGCGACGCGCTCGGCGAAGTCGGCGGCGTCGAGGGGAATCCCGAGGCTCGATTGCGTTCGCTCGGGGGCGTCGTCGGCGCCCGCGATGGCGACGCGGCGATGGAAGTCGGCGTGGTACGCCGCGCGCGTGCACTTGTAGAAGGCGCCGCCGCGGACGACGAGGCAGCGGTGGCGGAGCCAGCACGCGTCGTAGGTCGCGCGGATCTCGTCGGCGCTGCGCGGCTCGGCGACGAGCACGGTGCTGAAGGAAGCGACGTCTTTGACGTTGAGCACCACGTCGAACCGCCGTGCGCGCTCCGCGGTCTCGGCGATGACGTCGTCCTTGACGGGCGCGCTCGCGTAGCGCGACACAGTGAGCTCGTCGAGGGCGGCGAAGGCCTCGTCGCTCATCGAACGCAAGAAGAGGCCATTGGTGAAGAGGCGCACGCGCGGAGCGACCTCGCTCTCTCTCGCCGCGCGGAGGACGCCGCCGATGTCGGGGTGCAAGAGTGGCTCTCCGCCCATGATCTTGAGCACGTCGGGGCGGAGCGCGCTCCGGAGGCGGGTGCAGGTGGCGCGCACCGCCTCGACGGAGAGCGCGCGGTCCGCAAGGTAAGGGGAGACGTTGCAGCACTGCGCGCAGCGAAGGTTGCAGTGCTCGATCACGTGGAGCTCGACGGACTCCACCGCGACGCGCCCGTCCTCGCCGACGGCGTAGCGGCGGTCGATCTCTGGCCTCCGCGATTCGAGACGAGCGGTCATCCGCATCGGGGGCTCGCCGCGGACGCACTCCACGGCGGCTCCGCTCGGCAGTCGGCGCCGGAGCCAGCGCGCCGCGAGCTCCGGATCGGGCGCGCCTTCGACGTGGACCTCTGCGGCGTCCTCGACGCGGTAGCCGAGGTCGCGCCCGAGGCGCGCGACGTTCTCTCGCGCGGAGAGGACGCGCACCCGCGCAAACATCTCCTCGACGTCGTGCCCCGTGACCTCGACTTCGAGGGCACCCGACGGCAAGAGCCGCAGCCTCCCGCTCATCGCGCGGAGCGTACCGGTTCACCCTCCGCCCGTCACCCCACGGGGTCGCCTCCGCCAGTTGCGACCTTCCGTGAGCCGATCCGTCGCCGCTATCGCCCCTGCTCCGCGATGGGGTCGACGGGAGATCGACGTAAGTGGGGCGCGTTCGCGCTTCTCGTGCTCGCGGCCCTGATCGCGCTGCGCGTGGCGGCCGGGGGGCCGATCGGCGCCGACCGCGGCCGGACTCAGCCGGCCGAGCCCTCGCGCGCGGCGGACGCGGGGCTCCTCTCCGCGCTCGCGACGGTGGATGCGCCTCCGCCCCACCTCGGGACCTCCGACGAAGCGGGCGCCGAGGCCGATTGGACCCTTCGTCGGGACTCCCCACCGATCACCATCGCCGGTCGGGCGCTCGTCGACGGTCGCGCGGCCGCCGGCACCACCGTGGTGCTTACGAACGCGACGTCGCTGGCCGGGAACACTGATACGCGCGTCGCGAGGCTGGAGACCGACGTGGCCGGTCGCTTCGCGTTTCGCGACGTGCCCCGCCTGCGCGGCGCCTATCGTGTCGAGGCCTACGCGAGCCACGCCGCGCCCGCGGCGGTGAGCGTCCCCGGCGACGTCGACCGCCGTGACGTGGAGCTGCTGCTCGAAGCGTGTAAGCTGCACATTTACGGTTCGGTGCGCGACGCCTCGGGCGGCCCGGTCGCGGGGGCGCGGGTCTCGATCGAGATGCTCCCCGAGCACGCGGTCACGACCGACGCGTCGGGCGCGTTTCGTCTGTGCACCGGCCCGAGGCCCGGACGCCTCGTCGTTTCGGCGCGTGGGTACGGCACATGGTTCGGTCGCGTCGTGCCGCGCGGCGCGCTTCGCCAGGACGTCACGCTCTCGCCGAAAGCGAGCCTCGCGGGCAACGTGACCATGGCGTCGACGGGCGCGGCGGTGCCGTTCGCGCGGCTCGCGATCCGGGACGGTGGCGATCTCGTGGCGGCCGCCGTCGCAGACGCGTCGGGCGCGTTTCGCGTCGACGACGTCGCTCCCGGCGCTTACCGCCTCGAGGCTCGTGGTGCACGTGGATCGACGAAGGCGCCGATCGAGGTGGCCGTGTTCGCGGGCAGCGAGACCGACGTCGCGGTCGCGCTCGACGAGCGAGCGCTCGTGCGCGGACGTGTCGTCGCATCGGGCGAGCCGGTCGCGGACGTTGCGGTGACGATCGGCTACGGCGCGACGCAAGAGTGGAGCAGCGAGGCCCACACGGACGCGGAAGGCGCGTTCACGATCGCGGACGCCCCCATCGGTGAGCGCTTGGCGATCAAGGTCGCCGACGTCGAGGTACTCCAACCGCGGTCCATCACGGTCCGTGGGGACGCACCGAACGATTGGGTCGTGGAGGTCGCACGGCGGGCCGAGCTCGTGGCGTCGGTCACGCGCGGAGGCACGCCGGTGCGGAACGCGATCGTCACCGCGCGCGGGCCGTCGCGACCGACTTCCGCGTGGACCGGGCCCGACGGGCTCGCGACGTTCCGCGGTCTCGCCGCCGGATCGTATCGGCTGATCGCCGAGCTCGACGGCGGCTTCGCGACGAAGGATGGCGTCGTCGTGGGAGCGGCCGGGCGCGCGACCGCCGCGCTCGAGCTCGGCGCGGAGGCGAGCGTCGTCGGACGCGTCGTCGACACGCGCGGCGCTCCGGTCGATGGCGCGCGCGTGGACCTCACGCTCACGTCGTCGACGGAGGACGGGGCGGCCTGGGCCGTCACGGGCAACGACGGCTCGTTTCGCGGCGGCCCGCTGCGCTCGAACGCGATGTACCGTCCGACGGTGACGCGATCGCGCGCGCGGCTCACGCTCGTCGGCACCCCGACGGTGACCGTGTCCCGAGACGGAGTCGTGTCGCCGAGTGCTCTCACGCTGGTCGTCGAGCCCAGCGATCTCATCCTTCGCGGCGCCGTGCTCGACGAAGCGGGTGGCCCCGTCCCGGACGCGCGCGTCATCGTGACGAGCGCCGAAAGGCACGCGCCGGCGATCGCCATGACGTCGACGGGAAACGACGGGGCGTTCGAGGTGCACGGTCTCGCGGCCGGCCCTTTCACGGTGAAGGTTGCCGCCTCGTCCGGCGCGACGATCGAGAAGACGCCAGTCATGCTCTCCGGGGATCGTCTCGTGATCACCATGCCCGCGGCCGGCACGCTGCGCGGGACGCTGCGAGGATTTCGCCGCGCGCCTCAGGTGATGGCGTGGGGCGCTGCCGGCTACGACTGGGACTTCCACCCGGCGGTGCTTCGTGGCGACACGTTCGAAGTGCGCGGGCTCGCGCCCGGTAAATACTACGTCGCGGCGGGCGCGACCGACGCGGCAGCCACGGTCCCGTTCGAGATCGCGCCCGGCGGGACGGCGACGGTCGAGCTCGTCGCGTCGGACAAGCGCACCGTGCGCGGCGTCGCACGCGACTTCGTCACCGGGAGGGGACTCTCCGGCGTCTCGTGCCAAGCGGCGCCGTACATCGAAGGCGCGCGGAGCCCGGTCGTCATTCCGGGCGCCGCAGCGGGCGACGCCACGGGCGCGTTCACCTTCGCCGACGTGCCAGCGTCGGACCTCTACACGTGGTGCGCTGGCGAGTGGCACGTGCGCGGCGGCGCGACCAGGATCCCGGCTGCGGCAGGGGAGGCGCCGATCACCGTGTGGATGGTCGACCCCGCGGGCGTATCGCTCGACACGGATGCTCTCGGCCTCGGCTTCGACGACGACCATCCGTTCTCGAGACGCATCGTCCGCGTCGAGCCCAAGGGGCTCGGTGCGCGGGCCGGCGTGCTTCCTGGCGACATCGTCGAGCGAATCTCGGACCGCGCCATGAACGAAGGCGGCAACGGTCTCGCCCGCACGTTCCTCGCGTTCGTGCTCGCGCGCGAGAAGCGCGCGGCGATCGTCGTCGCTCGGGGCGCGGCGGCGGTGCCGCTCACGATGGCGGTCGACTGACGCGCCGCCTCACGCGCGGCGACGAAAACGCTTCCAGTGCGCGCGGATCGTGGCGCGCACCTTCTCGTCCGCGTTGAGCGCCCCCTCGCAGACCATCTCGTCCTCGGCGACCGACACGACGCGCGCGACGAGTGACACGTCGCGATCGCGCGGAGTGGGTCGCAGGAACTTCAAGTCGAAGCCGGCGGTGACGTACATGGCGGGGCTGCCGTCGGCGTCCCGAAACGCGCGGGTGTGGGACTCGAGCATGACCGCCGCCGCGGTGTGGCAGTCGAGCACCGTCGCGATCACGCCTCCGTTCAAGAAGCCGTAGCCATTGTCGTGCTCGGGCCACGGGGCGAACGTGGCGACGACGACACCCTCTTTGGCAAACGACCGGAGGTGGAACCCCTTGGGATTGGCGTGCCCGCACCCGAAGCACGTGAGGGAAGGGTAAAGGGCCTCTTGGATCGACGGCTCCATGGCCCGCGATTGTAGAGCGAAAGCGCGCTACGCTGCGGCTCGCCCGTGGATTCCTCGCGCGTGAATCGGCGCTTCTGCGCGGCGGCGACGTCGGTCGCCGTCGCGGTCCTCGCTTCGGCGTGCCAGTGGCTCGTCCCGCTCGCTACGACTCCCGGAGAATCGGATGGTGGCGATGCTCCCGACGCGCCCGATGGGGCCGTCGCGTCCGACGCGGGCTGTACCCTCCACGTGAAGCCGCCGCGGCCCGCGCCGGCCGCGATTGGCGGCGACGTATCCTTCGTCACCGTGTTCTCGGAGCTCTCGCTCGCCGAGCCGACGGATCCGTCGTTCTGCGTTCCCTCCGAGGACCTCGACCTCCAGGACACCTGTCATGACGGGGCGCACGCCACCTGCGTCGGGCCCGGCGCCTCTTCTTGCGATCACGAAGGCGGCGTCGACCGGGTGCTCAACGACACGGCGAGCTTGCCCGCGTATCGGACCGTGATCGAGCGCGTCCCGGCGCTCAACCTCACCGGCCAGGTGCGGAGCGGGCGTCACGCCATCTTGGTTCGCGTCTCGCGCTACAACGGAGGGCCGAACGACGACAGCGTCACCGTCGAATACCTCGTTTCCGGCGGACTGCCCGGGGCCGGTGACGCCGGCATCGCGCCGACGTTCACGGCTGCCGATCGGTGGGTCATCGACCTGAGCTCGACGCACATCGTCGATGGGGGAACGGACGGCACCGGTGCCGTGCACGACGACAACGCGTACGTCGCCGATGGCGTGCTCGTCAGCAGCGTGGGCACGTCGCTGAGCGCGCTCTTGATTCCGCTGTCCAAGCCGATTCTCGTCGCGCGTGTTTCGCCGAGGGAGCCGTTCTATCTGACGAAGGGCCGCTGGAGCGGCGCCGCGCCGGTCGAGTCGCTATTGTCGTCCCTCGCCTACGCAGAGACCAACGGCAGTCCGCTCTGTCCTGGGAACAAGACGTTCGATCAGCTGAAAGAGGTGGCGTGCGCCGTCGCGGACCTCTCCACCCAGACGCTCCTCGCGGCGCCACCGTGCGACGCGCTCAGCGCCTCACTGGCGGTGGTCGGCGCGCCCGCGTCGATCGGATCCATCGAGTCGTTCAATCGGCCCGTCGTTCTTTGCGACTGGGGCGACAGCGGAGCGCCACCCTCGTGCCCGTGAGGCTTTTCTTGCTGGGTCAGCCTGTGCCGCTCTGATCGCGGTGGCGCGCATCGTCGGCCCCGAGTCGTGTCAATTCAATGCGCTCTGCGGAGGTCTCCGTCTTGCATTCGAATCGCCCCATGCACACTGCACGCACCTCGCTCGGCACCCTCATCGCGGCCGTGGTCACCGCATCGTTCGGCTGCGGTGGGTCCACTCAATCCGAGGCGACCGGCGCGCCCGGACCTTCGTCTGATGGCGGCACGCTCGACGGCTCACCGGCAAACGACGCGAGCGGAGGGCGCGACGGCGGCACCCGCCCCGGGTTCACGCCGGTGGATTGCACGAAGGGGAGCGGGCTCGGCGCCCTCACGGCGGCCCCGGCCTTCGACTACGTGGAGCTGCGTCAGGAGAACGGCACGCCGAGCTCCACGACGGAGACGGTGCTCGACAAGGTCGGCACGCTCTGCGCGAAAGCGACCGACGTCCCGGCGTGCAAGACGAAGTTCGCGGCGATCCAACACCCGTACCCCATCATGTGCTCGGTGCCGTACTGCTCGAGCCCGCGCTACCTCGCCTACACGCGCGGGGACGAGGTGGCGTCGATCGAGGAGGGTAAGTCGCTCGCAGGGCTCGTCGCGCCCATCGACTCGGCTGCCGAGGCGCTGTTCGTCCTCGGGTGGACCTCACCGTACGGGTGCGCCGGCAGCGCGTATCGCGCGAGCGGCGACGGCTTCGACGTGAGCTACTCTTACGAGACGGAGTGCCCAAATCCCGGCGCAGGGACACGGCACGATGTCGTGGTGCACGTCGGGCGCGACGGCACCGTCACCGTCTTGGAGGACGCCACCACACCGCCGCCGCCGTCTCCGGTCGGGTGCGCCGCCGCGCGGCGCGCGGCCGACGTTCACGTCGTCGTGCCCGACAGCGTCGACGCGGACGCGTGGCTCGACGGCGCGGCGCGGCTCGAGGCCGCGAGCGTCGGCGCCTTCGCTCGGCTCGCCCGCGAGCTCGCGGCGCACGGCGCGCCACGCGCGCTCGTGGCGCGCGTCGCCTCAGCGGCACGCGACGAAAGGCGGCACGCGCGACTTCTCCGCCGCGCGTCGCGCGCGCGCGTGACGGCGAAGGCGCCCAAGACGCCGCGGTCCGTTCGGCCGCTCATCGCCGTCGCGCTCGAGAACGCCGTCGAAGGGCGTACGCGTGAAACGTGGGGGGCGGTCGTCGCCGCGCGACAGGCGCGCGTCGCGGCCGCGCATCTTCGCGCGCCGCTCGCGGAGATCGCGGCCGACGAGTCGCGCCACGCCGAGCTCGCCATCGACGTCGCCGCTTGGGTGGAGACGCGCCTCTCCGCGGAGGAGCGGAGTGAGGTCGAGGCGGCGCGACGAGCCGCCGTGCGCGACCTCGCGGCCGAAGTGTCGGCGGACAACGTCGGCGGCGACGTCATCGGCGACGCGCGCGCGACGCTCGGTCTGCCGGCGCCCGCGGCGATGCGCGCGCTCTTCGCGTCGGCGCACGCGGCCGGCGTCTTCGCCTGACTTCGTCAGCCGGTCACGCCGAGCGCGCGGAGATCGAGACGTCCATCCTCGCGGAGCGGCGGGCACCAGTAGTACGCGCCGGTCGTGGGGCGCGAAAATCGGAAGAGCGCGTCGCTCGTGCCGTCCTCGAGCCCCACCATGCGCGAGAGCACGCGCTCGAACGGATCGAGTGAAGCGCCGAAGGCGACGAAGTAAAGGCCGTGATCGAGCGCGCTGCCGAACGGCATCGAGCGGCGAAGCATGAACGCTTCGGGCTCGAAGCTCTCCTGCGCCGCGCGCTTCACGTGCGCCGACGACGGAGCGTCCGCGATCTCTTCGTTGGTCGCGCGCGCTCGGCCGATCGCGAGATCCTGCTCTCGCGCGCCCATACGGCTGAATGCCGCGAGATCGTGCGACCAAGACTGCACCGCGACGAAGCTCGATCCGTCGAGGGAGGCGCCGAGCCCGCTCGCGATGGCGACCTCGATCGCGCGCGCGTCCTTGGGGTTCTCCGTGCCGTCTTCGTAGCCCGTGAGATCGCGCCCCTCGCGATAGCGAAACGTCGCGACGTCTTCGACGAGGCGCGCGCCCTTGCCGAGCGCGTCGGAGAGTGCGCGCGCGCGGAGGACGAGCTCACCGGCGTCATCGCCGGAAAAGAACGCCCAGACGGCGCGCTGCGTCGACGGAACAGCGACCTTCCCTCGAAGCGCGGGGAACGGGCGGAGCCGCGCGAACCCGCTGCCGAGCGCAGAGGCGAGGGGCGCGCCGATGCCGACCACGATCTCGTCGTGAACGGTGAGCCGCGCCAGGGCGTCGGCCACGCTGCGCGCGCTGCCCTCCTCGTCGAGATCGAAGCTGAGAAAGCGTCCGACGGGAGGGACGGGGGCGAGGATGGCGGGTTGGTTCCGAACCATGACGGCGGCGATCCTATCGCAAGCCGCGCGGGTTCAGCAGCTCTGCCCCGTGTAGTGCGTGTAACAGCTCCCGCCGTCGAACGCCCAGATGGTCGGATCGTAGTAGAGCGGCGGGTGGCAGCCGCAGATGGTCTGGTGCTGCGCGTGCTGATCGTCGCACGTGAAGGTCCCCATCGTGGCCCAGCCGGAGCCGCAGTCGCCGTCCGGCTGAAGCCCGCACGTTCCGCCGCCGCAGAGCTCGGGGTACGAGCACGAGCCGCAGTATTGCCACTGGCCGCAGTTGTTCTGCGCGTAGTCGCAGTTCCTTCCGCCACACGCGTCGAACGCCGTGCATCCGCAGTGATTGGCGTCGGCCGTACCGCCGCCGCAGACGTCGGGCGCCTGACACTTGTTCGGACAGTCGATCTGCTGGCCGCAGTTGTTGGTGGCCTTCCCGCACGATTTGCCGGCGCACGTCGTCTTCACCGGATCCGCGACGCACGTGCAAACCGCGGGCGTGCCCGAGCAGATGTTTCCTGTCGGACATGCGGTGCATCGGGCCGTGTCGCTGCACCCGTTCTGTGCGTCGGTAGGCACGCACTTCTGGTTGCAGTTCTTGGTGCCGGCCGGGCAGCTCCCGATGACGCACGTGGTGCCGGAGCAGGTGAGCGTGCCGCCGCTCGGGCTCGGGCAACCCGCCGCGCTGCATCCCGTCGCCGTGCACCCGTAGGTCGGATCGCTCACGGCGACGCAGCGCCCGCCGCAGAGCTTGAACCCGCTCTTGCAGGTGAGGGCGCAGCTCGTCGTTCCCGCGGCGCCGCTGCAGGTCGGCGTGCCGTTGGTCGCGTCGCACGCGGCGCACGATGCAGCATCGCAGCCGTGCGCCGGATCGACCGGCACGCACGCGTCGCCGCACCGCTTGAACCCGGTCTTGCACTTGAGGAGCGCGCATCGATCGCTCGCGCACGCGTAGTCGCCGGTCGCGAGGTCCGGACAAGCGGAGCAGCCTGTTTTTCCGCACCCGAAGGCCGGATCCGCGGACGCGACGCACTTCCCGTCGCACACCTTCTCGCTCGCGCCGCAGACGAGGGGGGGAGGCCCAGCATCGGCCGCGTCCACCGCGGCGTCGGCGCTCGGACCGGCGTCCTCGGGCGCGCTCGCGTCGGGCGCCAGTGGGCCGCCGTCGTTGGAGCCCACCGGGATCGGCGTGGGCGGACGGAGCGATCCCTCGTCGCAGGCCGTGCCTTCGCACGCGAATGAGTCCTCGATCTGAGCGGGCCGGCACGCGCCGGCGACGCACGTGCTCGCCTCGTCGCACGCGACTCCGACGCACTCTCGGCGCAACACCACGGGGAGATCGATCTCGCGACGCGGGGCAAAGCGGAGCACGCGTCGCGCCATGACGCAGCCCGACAGCGCGGGGTCGAGCAAACACTCCGCGGGCGTGCGCGCCACGCCGCCGATCACCCGAATCATGACCTTCGCGTCCGTCGCGCCGCCCGGCAGGACCACGACGCGGCCGATGCGCGCCTCGGGCGCCCCGTCCGTGCACTGCGCGGTGTCGATCGTCCGCTCGTCCGGCGAGCCGACGTTGGCGACCGTGACCGTGACGCCTCGGAGCTCGGCGCACGAGAAGGTCGAAGCGATGTCGACGGAGATGCTCGTTGGCGGCTCGCTGCACGCGACCCCGAGCGCGCCGACGACCACCGCCCCGCGCACGAACCACTGGCCCACCCGCATGAGGCGATTGCCTTACGACGTCGGGCCCGCGCGTGCGGGGCTGGGCCCATTAACCTCGCCATGAAATCGGGCGCTTCCGCCGCCCTGCGCCGCCCAGGGCCGAAAAGTGAAAGGCCATTTGACGCACCACGACAAATGCCCATAAATCCGCTGCGTACGACCGTTCTGCGCCCGCGCGTCTCCGCTCGGGCCCGCCGGTCGTGGAGAGCCGACCCTATGCTTCGCCCGAGGTTTTCATGAGTCCCATCGCGATGACCCTCATCTTCGTCGTCGCGCTGTCCCTCTTCGGGATGTCGGCCCTGAAGAAGTGGCGGCTGCTTTTGACCGGGCGTCCCGAGATGCGGTTCGACCGCCTCGGCGAGCGCTTGGCGGGCACCTGGCGGTACGCGTTCCGCCAGGAAAAGATGGACTACTACCAGCCGTCGGGCATCGCCCATAAGCTCGTCTTCGCCGGCTTCATGGTCCTCCTCTTCCGGACCTTGACGCTTTGGGGCCGCGCGTATTCGCCGTCGTTCAACCTGTTCGTGCTCGGGCCGGACACGGCGCTCGGCAAGACGTACGAGTTTGCCAAGGACTCGGTCGCGATCCTCGTTCTCCTCGGCGTCGCGGTCTTCTTCTACTACCGCGTCCTTCGGCCGCTGAAGCGCATCACCCTCCACTGGGAGGGCACCCTCATCCTCGGGATCATCGCCACGATGATGATCTCCGACATGCTCTACGACGGGGCCGGCAACGTGCTCCTCTCGCGCAAGGTCGAGCTCTGTGGAGCGCCGGCGGCGGCGGGCGAGTCGACGTGCGCGGCCATCGCGACGATCGTCGCGCCGTTCGGCATCGAGCCGCACGTGACGTGGACGATCTTCCCGTCGCCGGCCGGATCGTTCTTCGCGTCGCTCCTCCAGAAGGCGAGCCCGGGCTTCCTCGTCGTGCTCGCGCACGCGGGCTTCTGGCTCCACGCGACGCTGGTCCTCGTCTTCTTGAACCTGCTCCCGCACTCCAAGCACTTTCACGTCATCACGGCGATCCCGAACGTCTTCTTCCGCAACCTCGACCCGCCGGGGCGCCTCCGCCCGATGGCGGAGAACGCGGAGAAGATCATGGAGCTCGTGGGCGCGGCCGCCGAGCTTCCCGATCCGGGCGCGGCGCCCATCGGCGCGAACCGCATCGAGCACTTCACCTGGAAGGCGCTCCTCGACTTCTACACGTGCACTGAGTGCGGTCGCTGTTCGGACAACTGCCCCGCGCACCGCACGGGCAAGACCCTCTCGCCCAAGCACCTCACGCTCGATCTCCGCAATCACCTCTACAAGAACACCGACGCCATCATCGCCAAGGCCGAGAAGGCCAAGACCGCGGCGCCGGCCGCTCCCGCCGAGGGCGCGAGCGCGGAAGCGGCGGCAACTCCGGCTCCGTCTGCAGATGGTGCTGCGCCGGCCGAGGGAACGCCGGTCGATATCACCCAGTTCGTGCACCCCGACGTCCTCTGGGCGTGCACCACGTGCCGCGCGTGCGAAGAGCAGTGCCCGGTCATGATTTCCTACGTCGACAAGATCGTCGACATGCGCCGCACGCTCGTCCTCGTGAAGGGCGAGTTCCCGCACGAGCTTCAGAAGCCGTTCCAGGGCCTCGAGGTCAACGGGAACCCCTGGAACCTCGCGCGCACCGATCGCGCCGCGTGGACCGACGGGCTCGACGTCCCGACCATGTCCGACAAGCCCAACGCCGAGGTCCTCTACTGGGTCGGCTGCGCGGCGAGCTACGACGACCGCGCGAAGAAGATCGCGCGCGCGACCGTGAAGCTCCTCCGCCAGGCGGGCGTCGAGTTCGCCATCCTCGGCATGGAAGAGTCGTGCACGGGCGATCCGGCGCGTCGCGCCGGCAACGAGCTCCTCTTCTCGATGCTCGCCGAGGGCAACGTCGCCACGATGAAGGGCTACCAGGAGCAGGGCGGCATCAAGAAGGTCATCACGACCTGCCCGCACTGCTTCAACACCGTGAAGAACGAGTACAAGGACTTCGGCATCGAGCTCGAGGTCGTGCACCACGCCGACTTCCTGCTCGGGCTCCTCGCCGAGAAGAAGCTCGTCCCCACCAAGGCCGCGCCGGGCAAGGTCACGTACCACGACAGCTGCTACCTCGGCCGCTACAACGGCATCTACGAGTCGCCGCGCGAGATCCTTCGGCGCATCCCGGGCGTGGAGCTCGTGGAGCCCGAGTACTGGAACAAGCAGCGCGGCCTTTGCTGCGGCGCCGGCGGCGCGCAGATGTGGATGGAGGAGCAGAACCAGAACCGCGTGAACGTGAAGCGCACGCTCCAGCTCGTCGACACCCAAGCGACGACCATCGCGAGCGCGTGCCCGTTCTGCATGACGATGCTCACCGACGGCCTCAAGAGCCAGAGCCTCGAAGAGAAGGTGAAGCAGCTCGACATCGCCGAGATCCTCGAGGCGAGCTGCGTCGTGGAAGCGTCGGCCACGCCCGAGGTGCCGGCCGAGCTCCTCGCGGCTTCGGCCGAGCCGCCCCCGCCCACGGCGACCGCGTGAAGCCGCGCGCGTCGGTCACGCTCTCCGTCGTCCTCGCGGCGGCGGCGTGCGGCGCGCGCACTCCGCTCTTCGGCGACGACGAGTCGAACGAAGGGATCATCTCCATCGCCGACACGCTCGTCGACGGCGCGCCGCCCGGCGACGGCGCGGCGGGAGACGGCGCGATCCTCGGCGACGGGGCCGCGCGCGACGGCGCCGTCGGCGACGCGGGGCTGCGCGACGCGTCCACCGTCGACGCGCGCACGACGGACGGGAGCGCCGTCGACGCGAGCGTGATCGACGCCGGAGCCGTGGAGATCTTGGCGACGGGGCAGCTCGTGCCGAACGACATCGCGGTCGACGGCACCACCGTCTACTGGGTCAACGTCGGCCAGTCGGCCGCGACGGGCTCGGTCGTCAAGATGGCCAAGTCGGGCCCGGGGATGGGGTCGGTCCTCACGCTCGCGGGCGCGCGCGACTATCCGGGCACGATCGCGGTCGATGCGACGCAGGTCTATTGGACCGAAGGCTCGGGGCCCACCATCGGCGGCGTGTTCGCGGTCTCACGCGGCGGCGGCTCGGTGACCACGCTGGCGCAGAGCGCTTCGGCCAAGAGCGTCGCGGTCGACGCGACGTACGTCTACTGGGTCACCGTGCACGGGCAGATTCCGGGCGCGGGGACGGTGATGCGCGTGTCGCGCACCGGCGGGGCGGCCACGACGCTCGTCACCGGTGAGACGAGCCCGGTCGGCCTCGCACTCGACAACGCGCGCGCGTACTGGGTCGGTGGAAACCAGGCCGGGGTCGTGAAGACCCTCCGCAAGACGGACTCGAGCGTCATGACGCTCTTGGCGAACGAGGCCGAGCCCTACCAGATCGCCGTCGCGCAGAATCGCCTCGTCTTCATCAACCAAGGCGACGGCACCGTGCGCACCGTTCGCACGGACGGGACAGGGGAGACCGTGCGGGCGTCGGGCCTTCAGCGACCCTACGACGTCGCCGCCGACGCGGTGAACGCCTACGTGACCGACAACTACGGCGGCACGGTGGTCAAGGTGCCTCTCCTCGGGGGCAGCGCGACCACGATCGCGGCGGGGCTCGCGGGGCCGTCTGGCATCGCCATCGACGCGACGCACGTCTACTGGACCGAGGCGGGCTCGGGCACGATCAAGCGCGCGCCGAAATAGCGCGGCGACGTCGCGGACGGCGAGCTCGACCGAGCGTGACGGTGGGCGCGCGATCCGGTCGGTGCCGCTTCTCCATCTCGATTGTTCCCATCGGTACGATCGCGGATCGAGCCAAATTCGTGACCCCGCGCGACGTGCCCGCACGCGGTGTGCATGCGGCCCGGTGCGGCCTTGCGCGTCGTGCGTACGGCACGCCTGGTGCTGACGAGAAGGCATGCGCTTCCTGGCTCGCATCGCCCTCGTCGCCACGCTCTCCCTCTCCGCTTGCTCGTCGCCCTCCGTCGACGTTCCGTCCGCCTCCGAGGAGGTCACCGACATTCCGGAGACCGCCATCAAGCGACAGCGCGTGGGCAATTGCTGGATCTTCACGGCCGTCGCGTGGATTGAGTCGCTCGCCAAGGACAGCCCGCCGCGCGGCGCGAAGATGACCAACGCCTCCGAGGCCTACCTCACGTACTTCTCGTGGGCCGACGCGATTCACGACGGCCGAACCGACGTCGACGATCTCGGTCGTCCGGTCATCGTCACGAGCGGCTACGTGAGCCAAGCCCTCGAGCTCGTCCGTCGCTACGGGCTCATGAGCGAGTCCGACTTCGGCGTCACGACCGAGGAGACCAAGGCCGCCCGCGCCCTCGTCGAGGCCGAGCTCGCTCCGGGCGGCGCTCTCGATACGCTCAAGAAGCGCGCTGATCGCGTGGCAGTGCGACGCGTGCTCGATCGAGCGTTCGGGCTGACGCCCGCCGTGAAGGCGGCCATCACGCGCGCCTTTGGCGAAGGGCTCGACGGCGAGCTCGCCCAAGGCGACATGCCGAAGACCATCGTCCCGGCCGCGGCCATCGTCGTTGGTCGCGATGGTGAGCGCGACGTGACGCTCGCCGACGCGATCGGAACGCCCATTCGCGGCGACGAATTCGCGCGCCATCGCGGCGAGCTCGCTTGGGAGGAGATCGTCGTCGGCGACGACGAGCCCGTGGCCGCGACCCAGCGCCGGATGAAGGCGTCGCTCAACCAACGCTTCCCCGTGCCGCTCTCGTGGGCCGTCGATTACGACTACCGCTCCGAGGACGACGGCTCGTTCGGCCCGCAACGCGTGAAGCAGACGGACGACGCGCTCCGCATGCACGCCTCCCTGATCGACGACTACGAGATCGTCCTCGCGAATGGGAAGGTCTTGCCGGTGGGCAAGGTCGAGACGCGCCCCGAAATGCTCGCCGCGACGCTCGACTCCGGGGCCCAGGTGCGGTTCGTGCGCGTGAAGAACTCGTGGGGCTACGTGAGCAAGAAGGGCGTCCCGCAGGGCGGCCCCGACGCGCGCGGCTACATCGATCTCTACTGGGGCTACCTCTTCTCCAAGGGCCACCGGCGCGCGGTGCGCATGCTGCTCCCGCCCGCGAGCTGGGCGCACGTCACGCGTCCGTGACGGCGCCCCGCGAGGCGCGCTCAGAAGTTGATCGTAGAGCCCGCGTTGGTCGTGTAGTTCTGGCCGCTTTGGACGCCGGTCTTCTGCGTGGGCGTCGCGTAGTGCCCCGCGGCGTCGGAGCCCTGCGTGGAGACGTCCCACGTGTTGCCCACGGCGTCGATGACGCCGCCGGTCAGCGTGTGGAGGTTGCCCGTGGTGTTTCCGGAGAGGGTGTTGCCGCCGAGGTCCCCGACCTTGCCGAGGTCGACCACGGCTGCCGTCGCGCCGATGTTGATGACCTCGACGCCGTACGAGCCGTTTCCGGTCACGGAACAGGAACGCATCTTGAGGCTCGTGACGTTGACGCCGATGGCGCGCGTGTTGGCGGTGAAGGTCGCGTTGGTGAGCGTGGCCGCCACCGTCCCGGAGCTCGTTCCGGTGATGTAGAGCGAAGGGATGTTTCCTCCGTTCACGTTGTTCGAGAACGTCGCGCCGTTCATGTTGACGGCGTTCGTGCCGCCCGAGAAGGTGAGCGTCATCCCGTAGAGGTTGTTCGTGATCTTCGTGCCGCCCTTCAGCGTGATGGTGCTGTCGGAGATCGTGCCCACGATGGGCTGTGGCCCCTTCGAGATGGTCGCGTTGTCCAGCGTCACGTTGACGCTCCCCCCCAAGCGGATGCCGGCCGTGGCGTAGGTGTTCGACGGATCGAAGTTGTCGAGCGTGGTGCCGTTCTGGAGCGTCAAGACGGTGGGCGTCACGGCGCTGCTTCCGGTGATCGTGAAGACGCCGAAGCTCGACGCATTGATGCCGGGGATGTTGCGCACGGTGACGGCGTCGAACACGACCGAGGACGTGCCCGAGGCGTTCACGAGGCTGCCGAGGTCGTTCACGTTGTTTCCGTCGAAGATGCCGCCGTTCACGTGGAGCGCGCCCGAGCCGGTGACCTCGAAGATCGGGCCGATCTTGACGGCGCTCAGGGTGTAGATGCCGCCGGCGAGGGCGCCGGGCGTCACCGTGGCGACGACCTTGCCCCCCACGTGGAAGAGGTGACCGCCGCCGAGCTCGGAGGCCGTCGAGTGAAGCTTGCACCCGGTCACGGTGAGCGTCGGCGAGCCCGTAGCGCTCTGCGCGAAGACGGCCGCGTTCCCGTCGAACCCGACGTCGGTGAACGAGCCGCTCCCGAGCATCGTGATCTGAAGGTCCTTGATGGTCGCTTGACCGGCGTTGACGGCGTGGAACGCCACGCCGTCGGGGACGTTGAAGGTCGACGGTGTCTGGTTGGTCCCGTCGTAGGTCCCGTTGGCCAAGTACACGTTCGTCGGCGTCCCAGTCGTGAGCGCCTTGTTGATGGTCTTGTAGGGCTTCGCCAGCGTTCCGTCGCCCGTCGCGTCGTTGCCGTTCGTCGCGTCGACGAAGCGATCGCCGGGCGAGCTCACCACGACGTTCACCGACTTGGTGGTGTTGCCAGTCACGTTGGTCGCGGTGAGCGTGAAGGTCTTGGTGGCAGAGACGGCGACGCTGATCTGCCCCGTAGCGCCGTTGATAGCCGGAACGCCCTGGTCAATCGACACCGACGTTGCGTCCGACGTATCCCACGCCAGCGTGACGTTGCCAGCGCCCGAGAGGGCGTTGGGCGTCGCGGTGAAGCTGTTGATGGTAGGGAGCGGCGGCGCACCCACGGTGACGAGCGCGGTCGCCGTGCTCTCCCCGAGGACGTTGGTCGCCTTCAGCGTGAACGTGGTCGTCTGCGTGACGTGCATGACCTTGGAGAGGTACGGCGACACGTCCAGGCCGTCCAAGGTCACGAGGTTGTAGTCGTCGACCGACCAAGCGAGCGTGACGTCACCTCCGCCCGCAGGAAGGGCAGTGGGCGTGGCCGTGAACGTCTGAATCGTCGGCGGTCCCTGCTGGGGGACGACCCAATCGCACGATTGGTTGTTGGCGGCATCGAAGGCGCACGCGAGGTACGAGCGGCCGTACAGGTTCGTCGCGTCGAGCGGGCCCGAGGTCCACTCGTACGGAGGCGCCGATACGTCGGCGAGGAAGGTCGGGACGAGCTTGTACCAAGGCGCCTGGTTCAACACTTGGCCATCGAGGGTCGAGAACCGAACCTTGGTGACCCCGACGTTGTCGGTCGCGGTCGCCGTGAGCTTGATCGTCGACTGGTTGTTCCCGGCCGGCGCGATCGTCTTGGTCACGGTCACCTTCGGCGGCGTGATGTCCATGAGGATGCCAACCATCCCCTTGGCGACCGCGTTGATCGTCGCCTTCGCTTGCGCGCCGGGCGAGAGCTTGGCCGCGAAGCCGCCCAGGCTGCCGTGGATGACGCCGAGCTTGGGTTGCGGGGGCGGCACCTGCGCGCAATACGACGCGCGCCCGCGGAAGATCACGTTCCCCGACGAATCGTATTGGTGGTAGTCCGAGTCGAACGCGAGGAGCACCGGGTAGGTGAGCTTCTGCTTGTTGATGTACCGGACGAGGCTCGAGTTGCAGCCGACGCCGTAGTAGTCGGTCCACCAGCACGCGCTCTGATCGGCTTCACAGCCGACCTGCCACCGAACGGGGCTCCCGACCGCGACCGCCTCTCCCAGGCGTGGCCCGGTCGGCGTCTCGCCGAGGTGGCCCGCATGCGCGGGCGTTCGCGTCGAGCGATCCAAACGCATCGGCTGGAATCCGATTGGCGGCGTCGCTTTGGGGTCGTCGGGCACGTCGGCCGCTTGGGGCGCGTCGGGCGTCGCGGAAGCGGGGAGGTCGACCGTGAGCTCGGCTGGAGCGGCGAGCGTGACCTCGGGTGCGTCGAGCGCGTAGGTGGTTCCGGGGATGATCGTCGGGTCCGGCGTGAAGCCGTCCGCGACCGCGCTCAGGCTGACCGCGATGCGGCTCGACAGCGCACCGGCAGGGATGACCAGCTTGGCCTTGCCGTCGGCGGACGTGATGGTTCCACCCTCGGGGCCGACGTTTCCGTCGCCCGCTCCACCGCTCGCCTTGTCGTCACTGCAGCCGCCGAGTGACAGCACCACCGTGACCACGGCGAGGAACGCCCACCAGACCCCACGCAAGCTCTCCATCGCGTCACTCCCTGGCCCGAAGGCCCCGAGGAGGTCGAGCGCAGCGCAGCGGCCAGCGGCTCCCCCCTCCAATCCTTCCGCACGCTAGCCGCACGGTCTGACGTCGGCGAGCGAAAGTGCGCCTTCGTCAGCGTCTCATCACGTGCTAAACGCAACGTTTATGCAGGTTGGTTTTGGTCGCGTTTACGCAGGCTCGGTGTGGCTTCTCGCAACCCTCGCGTTCGCGAGCTGCTCGTCGTCGTCGTCGTCCGACTCGACCGCTGGCTCGGGCGTGGACGCCGGGCTCGCGAACGACGACGCCGGCGTGACCCCTGCCGACGGTGGATCGAGCGGTGACGACGCGGCGAAAGGCGATGCGGCGACGGAGCCCGAGGATCCGACCGGCACGCCGCCCGGGCCTTCCGAGAACGAGAGTGAGCCGAACGGCGGCGCCAACGACGACGCCGGCGTCCCGCAGACCAACACGATGACGATCCCGGGCACGATGTCCGGCGCGATCGATCCCGCCGACGACGCCGACATCTTCAAGCTCGACTTCGCGCCCGGCGATCTCTGGTTCTTCCGCATCGCGGCCGACACGGGCGCGCCCTACGTGCCGCACCTCACGGTGTTCGACATCGCGCCGAGCAACCTGAACCCGACGCGCCTCGTCAAAGCAGCCAGCGCGAGCGTCGACGCGCCGCTCCCGTGCTTCGTGCTCCGCCCGGGGACGTTCGTGGCCGCGGTGCGCGACGCGCGCAACGTGCCTTCCGCGAGCTCGGCGCACGCCGGCGGCCCCACCGACAAGTACGTGCTCAAGGCGTGGAAGACGACGCCCGTGCCCACCGCGGTCTCGCTCCCGAGCTCGGTGTCCGGCGCCTTGAAGAGCGTCTCGGCGCTGGCGTTCTACTCGTTCACCACCACCAAGAACACCAACGTCGAGATCGTGCTCAAGGCCGCGCGCAAGGCCAAGCCGTCGGCGCTCGATTCGCGCATGACGCTCTTCCACGCCGCGAGCAAGACCGCGATCCTCACCAACGACAACGCGGGCGGCACCACGACCGACTCCGAGATCCGCGGTCCCATGCCGATGGACGGTGAGTACTGGGTCATCGTCGAGAACGAGGCGGCCATGGTCTACGACCCGGCGTCGGTGCCCGATCTCTCGTACACGATCGACTTCAACTTGAAGTGACCGCGCGCTCAGAAGTGGAGCGCCGCGTTGCCGCCGAGGAGGAGGCCTAGCCCGGTGCCGCTCCCGCTCGATGTCGCCGCGGTCTCATTGGCGAGCGCCCACGGCAGCCCCTCGCGAGACAGAAAGAGGAAGAGCACCGAGGCCTGCCCGCCGAACGAGACCATCGGCGACACGTAGTAGTCGAGGCCGCCGGTGAGGCCGAGATCGAGACCGTTCACGCTGCGCGAGGGGCCGCTCACGGCGCACGGATCCGTCGGCGTGCCGGCGGCGCAGGTCACCGTGAACGCATCTTTGGAGCGCGAGCCGAAGGTGTAGCCGCCCTCGATCCCCACGAACGGATCGAGCCGCCCGATCGGGATGCGAAGCGCGACCTCGGCACCCACTTGGAAGAGTGTGCCGTTCGAGAGGACGAGCGCGCGCGCCCGCGGGCCCACGCTGAGAACCAAGAATCGGACGCCGACGCCGAGATCGAGCGCGCCGCCGAACCCGGTGGGATCCTTCAAGCGAAGCTCGCCCTTGCCCAGCGCTTGGCTGGCGACCATCGCGCCGCGGAGCCCGGCGCGCGCGTACACGAGCTCGAGGCCGCGTCCGGAGTCTTCGTCGTGCGCGACCGGCGGCGCCGCGCTCGCATACGCGGGCGCGCCGTAGGGCGATCCGTACGGCGCGTTGGTCGGCGCGCCATAAGGTGTAGATTGCATGTAAGGAGCTTGCGCTTGGGCTCCGCCCGACCCCAACGTCGCGGCCACGAGCGCCGCGCCAGCGGCGAGCCGCGCCCTCACGCGTCACCGATCGGGCGCGGGAGGTTCGTGAGATCGAGCGGCTCCTCGTCCTCGTTCTCGCTCGGCTCGACGGGGATTCGGTAGTCCTCGCTCAGCCACTTGCCGAGGTCGATCGACTTGCAGCGCGCGGAGCAGAAGGGCCGGTGAGGCTTCATCTCGGGCTTGAGCTCGGTGTGGCAAATGGGACAGCGCATGGTGCCGCTCGCTCTCGTCGTCAGCATGCCACAGGTCGCGTCACGCGCGCGCTCACTCGATGGTCGAGCTCGTGATGGTGATGCCGGTCTTGCCGGCCTTGTCGGTCACTTCGGCGTAGATCCCCTTGTGGAGCGCGCCCTGGACGTCCTTGCCCGTGACGTTGGTCTTCGACGTCACGTGATCGAGGAGCATCGAGCCCGTGAGGTTGTTGCTCACGTAGAAGATCGCGCCCCCCAGCTCGTTGGCCTTGTTCTGCGTGATCTCGGTGCCGCAGAGCGAGAGCGTGTACGTGTTGCCGTCGTTGTAGATCGCGCCGCCGTTGCCGCCTTGTCCGCTCGACTGTCCCGTGCCGGTGGCCGCGTTGCCTTCGAAGCGACTGTTCACGATCGTCCACGTGACGCCGATCGAGCCGAGCGCGCCGCCGCTCGCCGCTTGGTTGCCGCTGCCCACCGCTCCGAACGTGCTGTTCGACACGAGGACGGGCGCGAACATCTGGACGGCGTAGACCGCGCCGCCCGCATAGTCCGAGCCGAGCGTCTCGACCACGTTGCCGACGAACGTGGTGTTCACGAGCTTGAGCTGGCCACCTTGGACGTAGACGGCGCCGCCGCCGAGGACGCTGCTCGTGGCCGTGCTCCGCCCGTTGGCGAGCGCGAGGTTCTGGAGGACGAGCTTGGGGTGCTCTTGGTTGTTGCAGTGGGACGTCGTCCAGTGGAGCGCTTCTTCGCAGGCGTTTTGATAGAGGATGCGGTTCTTCCCGCCGCCGCTCAGCGTGACCTTGCCGCCGCCGTCGATCGTGAGGTCACCGTTCTTTGCCGAGCCCGCGTCGTTGAAGAGCCGCATCTCCGGCACTTCGATCGTGATGGGGGCGCTCCCGCAATCGAACGTGACCACGCCCGCTTTCGCGACCGCCGCCACCACGGCCGCGCTCGTGCAGCTCGCCGCCGTTCCGTTCCCGACGACGGTCGTCGGATGCGATACGTCTTCAGGTCCGCCGCCCGCGGGCGTCGTGCACGCGCCGCTCGGGTTGCCGGGCGGCGTCGTGGGAGAGGGGACGGTGGGGCCCGGCGTCGCCGGTGGAGTCGGGCCCGGCGTCGAGCTCGTCGCGCCGCCATCGGCGGCCGTGCCCGAAGGCGCGGTGCTCTTGGCCGCGCTGTCCTCGCTGCAGCCGAGCCATCCGGCGCCCAGCACGATCGCGACGGTGCCCAACCCCAAGCGCCCCGACTCCTGGAACCACTTCATGGAAGAAGGATGAGCGCAGTCGGGCACACGCGGCGCGCGATTCGCATGGGGAGCGAGTGATTCCTTCCGAGCGGATGGAATCGTCGAAATTTTCCAGCGGATCGTAGGCGAGGTGCGACACGCGCCCCGATCCGCGCGCGATCCAAATGCGATCGACGAGGTCTCGGGGCGCGTGTCCTACCTCGACGATTTCATCGTGAAGTCGTGAGGGCGGACGCTGTGGGCAGGTGGAACCGTCTTTGCGACAGCTGTCGTCTGCATGGACCGCGCGGACGCGCCCCTCGCCATCGCCCAAGGTCCTCGGGACCCGGTGGCTCGCGAACGTGAGCTTCCAGTCGAGCCTTCCGTGATGGTGGCCGACGGAGTGACCGCGTTCGACGAGTGGGGCCGCGCGATCAGTAAGCCCGTCAACGACGCGCGAGCCCGCGCCGAGACGTTGCCGGCGCACGCCGAGGTCGAGGCTCGTGCAGCGCGTGAGCTCGGTCGCGCACAGAGTCGATGGCTGGTGGCGGCGTCGGCGCTTTTCCTCGTGAGCGCCGCCATTCTCGGACGAATGCTGCTCGTCGATCGAGAGCCGGTCGTCGCCGAAGTGCCGCGCGCGACGGCACAGGCGGTCGCGGTGACGGGGCTCGCCCGGTCTGCCTCTCACGTGCGGACCGAGGAGCCGGTGAGCGCTACGCCGCCGCCGCCGCCGCTTCCGCCGCTTCCGGAGACGACGAGCGTTACCGTCTCCGACCTTCCGACGGCTGCGCCCGCGGTGGACCTCGACCACGCGCGCCCGTCCGCGTCCTCTTCCGCGCGGCGCGTACGGCCTTCGGGGCCGCGTCGCCGTCCGGCCGACATCGTCCGCGACACGCCGTTCTGACCTCGTCTGATTCCGTTCCGATCGCCGGCGATTCTGCCTCTCCGGAGGTCTTGCGTTAGTGTGAGGCGTGCTCGTTTCCCTCCTGCGTTGGCTCGTGCCCTCGCTCGTCCCGGCACTGCTCCTCGCGGTGGTCGTGGTGCGCAGCGATCGCACGCGCGAGCCGCTCGGGATGGTGGCGTTCACGTTCACGCTCGGCGGCGTGCTCGGGTGGCTCGCGCTCTTCGTCGAAGGGCGCGTCGCCACGCTCGCGGACTTGAGCCTCGAGACCCGCGTGGCCGGCGAGACGGGCGCGCTCGTCTTCACGTTCGCGCTCGCGGCGCCGCTCCGTGAGGCGGCCAAGGTCGCGGCCACGTGGATGGCGTTCCGCTCCAGGCACTTCGACGAAGCGTACGACGGCCTCGTGTATCCGGCCGCGGCCGCGCTCGGCTTCGCCGCCGTCGAGAACGCGCTCATGCTCCGCGCGTCGACGGGCGCGGTCGCGTTCTTGCGCGCGGCGATGGCGCTTCCGGCCCACGTATTCTTCGCGTGCGCGTGGGGCTACGCGCTCGGTCGCGCGCGCGTCGAAGAGAAGCGACGCGCCTCGGCGTTCCCGCTGGCGTGGCTCGCGTCGACGCTCACGCACGCGCTCTATCTCCACTTCGTGTATGGGCGCGGCCCCGGCGCCATCGTCGCCGCGGTGCCGCTCCTCCTCGCGATGGCGCTCGTCACTTGGATCGGCGCGCGCGACCTCCGCCGCCGCGACGACGCGCCGAGCCGACTTCGCCTCTCACGCCTCTCCGTCGAGGTGCCGCATCCGCCGAGCTTCAAGGCGGTGCGCGCGGCGCTCTCGCGCGCCGACCAGCCCATCCTCGCCGGTTGGATCGCGCTCGGCGCGCTGACGAGCGTCGGCGCCATGCTCGTCGGGATCGGCGCGGCCGTTGCGGTGGGCCACTACGCCCACGTCGACTTCGCCGCGGTCGACGAGCAGGACCTCGGGACTACGTTGCCGGTGGCCGTCCTCGGGGTCGGCCTCCTCGCGTCCTTCCCGGTGAGCGGCTATCTGGTGGCCCGCGCCTCCGGCGCCCGGACTCTGCTGGAGCCGGCCCTCGGGACCGCGATCGCGCTCGTCCTGGCGGTCGTTTCCTTCGGAGCCATGGCACCGACCGCCCTCGTCTTCGCGGTGGCCTTCACCCCAATCGCCTTTGCTCTCGCATGTTTGGGCGCGTGGGTCGGACGGGCTGGCCCCACCGGCTGACGCGGAGGGGAGCGCCGGGCGGGCGCCGAGTCGGCTTGACAAGCCCCGCTCATTCAATAGAGTGCGCGCCCCACCCAGCTGTGTCCCATTTTTCCCGGGACCAGCGCTTCGAGGACTCGTCGTGGCCAATCATCCGTCCGCCGAAAAGCGTAACCGCCAGCGCATCAAGCGCACCGCCCAGAACCGCGCCGTCAAGAGCGCCGTCCGCACGCTCGTGAAGAACGTGCGCACCGAAGTCGCGGGCAAGAACAAGGAAGGCGCGACGAAGGCCCTCAAGCTTGCCATCTCGGCCCTCGACAAGGCCGGCACCAAGGGCGCGTACCACCGCAGCACGGTGTCGCGCACGATCGCCCGCCTCTCGGCTGCGGTCGCCAAGCTCGCCAAGGCCTGACCCGGCTCGGTCCTTACCGCCTCGTTCGGCCGCTCGGCTCGGGAGGAGTCGGGACGGTCTACGAGGCTTTTCACGAGAGCGGCGGTAAGCCCGTCGCTCTCAAGGTCGTTCGCGAAGAGATCGCCGACGTCCCCGAGGTGGTCGCACGCCTCGAGCGTGAAGCGCGCGTCCTCGCCAGCATCGACAGCCCGCACGTCGTTCGCGTGGTGGGCTTCGGTCGTGCGTCTCTCGACGACGATCCGAAGCCGCGAGCGTACGTCGCGATGGAGTCGCTGACCGGGCGCGATTTGGGCGCGGTCTTGAGCGGCGGTGCGCTGCCCGAGTCACGCGTGCTCGACCTCGTGGAGGGCGCGCTCGCCGGCCTCGCGGCCGCGCACGCGGCGGGCGTCTTGCACCGCGATCTCAAGCCCGAGAACGTCTTCCTCGCCTCGGAGGGCACGCGCAACGAGGTCGTGAAGCTCCTCGACTTCGGGATGGCGAAGTCCGAGCGCGAGCTCGCGGGGGCGCTGTTCGCTACTGCGCATGGTGTCGTCGTCGGCACGCCGAGTTACCTCGCGCCCGAGCAGGCCCGCGGCGACGTGGTCGATGCGCGCGCCGACGTCTACGCGATGGGCGCAATCCTCTACGAGTGCCTCGCCGGGCGGCCGCCTCACGTGGGCGCGACGTCCGAGGCGACGCTCCTCGCGATCGCCGAAGGTCGCGCCGCCGATCTCGGCGCGCTCGGTGGCCGCGCGTCTTCACGCGTCGCCAAGCTCATCGGTCGGGCGCTCGCCCCGCGCCCCGAGGATCGCTTCGCGTCGGCGGACGCGATGGCGGAAGCGTTGCGCCGGGCCCGCGAGCCCGCGACCGACGAATCGGCGCCTCGATCGAGCGATGGTGAGCGAATGCGCGCGGTCTTCGTGCCTGCGCTCGTGGCGATGGCGCTCGGCGCGGCGATCACTTTCGCGATCCTCGCCCTTCGCTAGCGCGAACCTCGCGGTATCACGTGCGCGCCTTTTGGTACGCTCGACACCGATGATCGACACCGCGCATCCCTTGATCGAGCGCGCCACGGCGCTCGCGCCGACGATCGCCGCGCAGGCGAAGGCTCACGAAGCCGAACGCCGCATCGCGCGGCCGCTCGTCGACGCCTTCGTGGAGGCGGGCTTCTATCGCATGGTGGTGCCGCGCGCGCTCGGCGGCGAAGAAGTGTCCCCGAGCGTGCTCGTGGGCGTGCTCGAGCGCCTCGCCGAGAGCGATGGTTCGGCGGCCTGGTGCGTCATGGTCGGCGCAACCACCGGCCTCGTCGCGGCGCTCCTCCCCGAGGACGACGCGCGCGCGGTCTTTCATCCGCGCGCGGTGCCGTCCGGCGTCTTCGCGCCCATCGGAGTCGGCGTCATGGAGGGAGACTCCTTGCGCGTCCGCGGTCGCTGGCCTTTCGCGAGCGGGAGCGAGCACGCCACGGTGCGCCTCGCCGGCGTCGTGGTCGAGCGTGCGGGCGAGCCGCCGCTCGTGCGTCACGTGCTCCTCGAGCCGAGTGCGATGCGCATCGTCGAGACGTGGACCACGGCCGGCCTTCGCGGCACTGGCAGCCACGACATGGTCGCCGAGGACGTGCTCGTGCCTCCGTCGCGCACGCTGTCGCTCTTCGACGCGCGCCCGCGATACGGTGGTGCGCTGTACGCGTTTCCGTTCTTCGGCTTGCTATCGCTCGGCATCGGCGCGGTGTCGCTCGGCATCGCGCGGGCCGCGCTCGACGCGTTCCGCGACCTCGCGCAGAAGAAGTCCCCGGCCGGCGCCAAGCGTCCGCTCGCGCAACGCGAGACGACGCAGCTCCGCTTCGCCGAGGCGTCGGCGAGCGTCCTCTCGGCCCGCGCGTTCGTGCACGAAGCCGTGCGCGCCGCCGAAGCGGAGGCCGCTCGAGCCGGCGAGGTGTCGTTGGAGGCGCGCGCCACGCTGCGTCTCGCCGCGGCCAACGCCGTTCGCGCGAGCGCATCGGCGGTCGACGTGGTGTACGGCGCCGCGGGCGGAAGCTCGATCTATGCGCACAGCCCGCTCCAGCGGCTCTTCCAAGACGTGCACGTGGCCACGCAGCACGCCATGATCGCCGAGCCGGTGTGGACCCTCGCCGGCCGAGTCCTCCTCGGCGCGCCCGCCGACGTGTCGCAGCTTTGATCATGCAACCGAGCCACGATGAACGACGAGGTTCGCTGCGCGGGGTCGTCGCGGTGGTGACGGGCGCGTCGCGCGGCGTGGGGAAGGGCATCGCGCTAGGCCTCGGCGAAGCCGGCGCGACCGTCGTCGTCACCGGTCGCTCGACGGGCGCTGCGGGGACGTCGTCGCTCGCGGGCACGATCGACGAGACGGCTCGCGAGGTGACGGCGCTCGGCGGCGAGGGCCACGCCATTCGCTGCGATCACGCCGACGACGCCGACGTGGAGCGCCTCTTCGCCGCGGTCGGCGAGCGTTTCGGCCGGCTCGACGTGCTCGTGAACAACGTCTTCGCGATCCCGAGCTTTCCGCTCGCGCGTCCGTTCTGGGAGCTTCCGCTCGAGGCCTGGGACGCGATGCATCGCGTGGGCCTCCGCAGCCACTACGTCGCGAGCGGCTTCGCCGTGCGCGCGATGCTCGCCATGCGCGACGCGGAGGCGCGTCTCGCGGGGGCGCGCGGCCTCGTCGTGAACGTGTCGAGCTGGGCGGGCGTGCATTATGCAGTCAATGTCCCGTACAGCGTCGGCAAGGGCGCGCTCGATCGCTTCTCGCGCGACGGGGCGCGCGAGCTCAAGCCGCACCGCGTGGCCATGGTGTCGCTCGTCCCCGGCATCGTGAAGACCGAGCGGGTCCTCGCCGACGTCGATGGAATGGGCTGGGACCTCTCGAACGCCGAGTCACCGCTCTTCTCGGGCCGCGCCGTCGCGGCGCTCGCGCGCGACGCATCGCTCCTCGCTCGCACGGGCAAGGCGCTCGTCGTCGCCGAGCTCGCGCCCGAGCTCGACTTCGTCGACGAAGACGGCGGGCGGCCGCGCTCGCTGCGGAGGACCTCGTGATGAGCGACGCCATCGTGCCAGTCCCGCTGACCCAAGCCGCGTTCGCGAAGTTCGGCGCCGTGGTCTCGTGCGATCGCGACGATCGCGCGGCCGCGAGCGCGAATCTCGGCTCGGCCGACCGCCGTGACTTCCTCCTCGACGTCGAGAACCGCCGCCCTGCCGCG
Source organism: Polyangiaceae bacterium (assembly GCA_044224815.1). Taxonomy (GTDB): domain Bacteria; phylum Myxococcota_A; class Polyangia; order Polyangiales; family Polyangiaceae; genus JADJCA01. The sequence continues at coordinate 28,884 of JBGAJR010000035.1, read as the reverse complement.
CGTCTCAACTTGGCGAGCTTTCGCTGTCGTCCGTGGGCGGCGCGCCCGCTCTCGCTCTCGATGCTCGAAAAGCACCCCGACTCGACGCAGGTCTTCGTCCCGATGACCGCGGGGCGTTACCTCGTCGTCGTCGCCGAAGGCGACGACGCGCCCGAGGTGGCGACCGTGCGCGCGTTCGTGGCGACGGGCGGCGCGGGCGTCGGATACGCGCCGGGCGTCTGGCACCATCCGATGATCGCGCTCGACGAGGCGATCGATTTCACGTGCCTCGTGTGGGAGGACGGGACGCCGCGCGATTGCATCGTTCATCCGCTCCGAGCGGCGCTCGTCATCGCCGTCTAGGCGGCCGACTCACTCGAGGTCGTCGAGGAGCTCGGGCACGAAGCGTTCGAACGCCACCGGCACCACCGCGTTGTGCGCGTCGTTCCCCGGCACCGTGAGCCGCTGCATGTCGAGGCGGTCGGCTTCTTCCGTCGAGCCTTCGTCGGTGAAGCCTCGCTTCATCGCGTCGGGATCGCGCGGCCACTCGCTGTCTTGCCACGCGACGACGACGGGTCGTCCGGTGCGGGCGGCGCTGCGGCCGAGCTCATCGTCGAGGCACGGATCGATCGCGAGGATCGCGGCCGGCAACGGATCGTCGGGCGCGAGCGGCGCGTAGAGCCCTCCGCCTTCGCTGCAGCCGGCGCCGCTGTGCCCCACGAGGATGACGCGCGCGCGATCGACGCGCACCCCCGCGAGCTCGGCGGCGCGCGCGGTGGCGTCGACGAACGCCGGGAGGTCGAACGTGCTCCACAGAGTCTTGGCCGCTGCCGAGTCGGCGGTTTGGCTCGGAGCAGCCAGAATGAAGGCTCCGCTGCTCGCAGCGACCCGATCGGCGCTCGCGCGGAGGTCGGCCTGGCCACCGCCCATCCACAAGTGGAGCTGCGTCCCGAAGTTGAGCCCGTGCAAGAACACGACGAGCGGGAGCGACTCTCCGGCCCGCTCGGGCGTGCCCGCGACGTGGAGGTATGCGCCGCGCGACTGCCCCGGGAGGAGGAGCCCTTGGTCGAAGCTGAACGCAAACGAGCGCGGCACGTCGGCGCTCGCCGGGGTGACGGCGGCCGCGACGGCGACGAGCGCGAGGATCGAGAGGTGAGCGCGGGCGCGGCGCATGGCGAGCGCCTTCGAATTTAGGTGCCTCGCCGCGCGTGGCAAGCGCTGCGCGGCTGAGCCGGGCGCGGCCTCAGAACAGGAACGACACGCCGACGGAGGCGTACGGGTAGCCGAGGCGCATGGTGAGCGCGATGTGCTCGGAGAAGTGGTAGCGGCCGCCGACGGCGAAGGTGGGGATGATGAAGTCGCGATTGCCGAAGCCGAGCGCCACGCCGGGCTCGCCGAAGACCGCCCAGTGGGTGGAGAGCCAGAAGTTCCACTGCATCACCGCCGGGAGCACGATCGCGAGGTCTCCCTTGCGCGGCACGAAGAAGTCGGCCCCGACGCCGAGCCCGACGCTGTTGTTGATCGACGGTACGAAGCCCTGCTGCACGAGCGTGAACGTCCCGCGGAAGCCGACGCCCGGCACGAGATCCTGGCCGCGGAACGGGCCGAGCCCGATCAAGCCGTGCGGCTCGGCATCGAAGAACGTGTGCGGATGATCGCCGGGATTCTTGATGAGGAGCTGCTCATCGGCGCGCGCGTCGGCGGCGTCGGCGAGGGTCGCGAGCGCGGCGAGCGAGGCCGCGGCGAAGGTCGCGTAAGTTCGCTTCGTCATGGGGAGCCTGAACGAGCAATACCCGTGCGCGCCTGCAATCACACCAATTTCTGCGGTTGCGGCGCGCTAGCGCACCCCGCCGCATTGGCCAGTCGAGCGACCGGGTGAGGACCACAGTCGGCGGCAGCGGTCGCCGCCGTGGCGCGCGATTACTTCTTCGCTTCCGCGAGCGCCGCCGGGATCTTGCGGATCGCCGCCGTCGTGGCCGCGCGGATGGCGCCGTCCTCGACGCTCCTGGCGTACGCCGGCTCGTTCTCGGCGCGGGCGCGCTGATTCAGGATGACGACCACCGCGCCGTCGCGGGCCGATCGCACCGTCGTCGAGAGCTCGCACGTGGTGGCGACCTTCTCGCGCGTCGTCTCGGTGGCGAGGCTGACCACCGACACCGACACCACGTAGGGCTTGTTCTTGGTCGGCTTGCGCCAGTCGATGGTGTCGAGCTCTTGCTCGATCGTAGTGCGGACGAGGCCGAGCTTCCCTTTGGCGGTGGGAGCCGTCGCGATGAGCTCGCCGATCGAAAGGAGCTTGGCCTTGCCGGCGAAGGCGGCGGTCGAGCTGAGGCCGAACAGCGCGAGAGCGGCGAGGGCGACGCGAGCCTTCATCGCGGACGACACTGCACCCACGAGCGGTGGATGGAAAGAAAATCCACCGATCAATCTCCGTCTCTTTGTTGGAGTTGAAACTTTCTCGTCTCGAGGCCGCCTTTAACGGGCGCAAGAAACGCCAGGGCACGTTGAAATTTTCCTGGGGGCTCCGGCGAAGGATGGGGGCGTGGTCACACGGCCACGCTCACTGAGGAGCCACCCGATGTCGTTCGAATCCACGATGCCCGCCGAGTCCCCGTCGTTCGCCCCGCTCGCGGTCGTGCCCACCGAGCGCGAGCGGTTCGCCGCCGTGCTCGCCCACGTGGGGACGCTCTTCGCGTGGTTCTTGGCGCCGCTCCTCGTCTATCTCCTGAAGCGCGGCGACTCGCGCTGGGTCGAGCACCACGCCATGCAGTCGCTTCTCTGGAGCCTGGCCGGCACCGGCCTCGCCATTCTCACGTGCGGGCTCGCCGTTCCCGTGTTCCTCGTGTTCCACGTGCTCGCCGCGCTCCGCCTCTGGAACGGGCGCGACTACGACTACCCCATCGTCGGCGACTTTTCGCGCGGGTGGGTGGGCATGCCCGCGCATTCGCGCGCGCGCGCGCAAGCGACCGCCGACCTGCACGACGCCGATCACGCGAGCTCCTGACGCCACGCGCTCAGCTCGGGCGCACGAACGCGAGCACGATGGCCGTCACGCCGCCGAGGATCGCGCCGACGAAGACCTCGCGCCGCGTGTGGCGCCCCAGCACGACGCGCGACCACGCGACGAGGCCCGCCGCGGTCGCGAAGATCGCGAAGGGGAGGGGAGCTCCGGGCCCGACGACGCCGGCCGCGACGATGGCGAACGCCGTGTGCAGCGACGCCTTGAGCCAGCGATTGACCACGCTGGCGACGGCGAGGAGCGCGAACGCGCACCCGAACCCCAGCGGCGCCGCGCGCGGCGCGGGCGACAAGGCCAAGACGACGGTCGCCGCGAACGTGGAGACGAGCGCGACGCCGTAGAAGCCGCCGCGCTCCTCGCGCTTCGAGACGTCGACGTGCGACAAGCGTCCGCTTCGCACGCCATGCACGAGATAGGCGGCCACGATCGCGATGGCGCCGAACACCACGCCGAGCACGATCGTCGCTTCGCTACGGCTCACGCGGCCCCGCATCGCGATGGCGATCGCGGCAGGGACCAGCACCATCGGGTGCCCGCCGATCGAGACCGCGCGCGCGAGCGTGGCCATCGGCTTTGCGGTCGGGGAGGGGCTGGCGTCCACCGCTCGGAAACGTATCCGACCCGGTGCGCAGGCCAAACCCCGCGCGGCATGGCGGTGCCCGTCCTCCTTCGTTCAGGCCGGGGTGCGCCTGAAGCTCGCGTCAGCGCGACCGTTCTCCAGGGTGTGGCGATCCCGGGGAGCGGGGCCTACGGCCTCAAGGTCATTCGGCGCGTGCTGCTGGTCGGCGCCAGCGAGATCCAGCTCGCGCGTATGAAGCGCGCCCTCTCGGAGAGTGGCTACGACGTCCTCACCGCAACCCACGTGGTCGGCAGCTCGCGTGTCCTCTCCTCGTGCGACCTCATCGTGTTCGACGTCGAGGTGCCAGGCCTGACCCCTACCGCGATCGAGTCTTATCGGAGCGTGCTCTACGCAGCGCGCAAGAAGTGCCTCGTCTACTTGCACGTATCCGAGGCGACCTCGGCCATCGGTTATCGCGACGCCGGCTTCGACGGCTTCTTCCACGGGCGCGGTGACGAGCACGCGCTCGTCCGCCAAGTCGACGCGCTGTCTGGACGGAACGAGGCGAGCGCGGCGCGCGGTTGAGTGCGCCGGTCAAGGCTGGTTCGCGATGCCCGGCGTCTTGGTCTTGGAGACCTTCCAGTCCGTGGCCGAGTCGTCGGTGTCGACGCCGTTCGGGAGGCGCGCGAGCGTGCCGTCGACGGTGTTGGAGTCGACCGCCGAGGTGTCCGTGCCCTCGCTGAAGTCGGCCGGGTCGGAGACTCCGACGAGCGCGGCGGCGGTGACCGACCCTCCGTAGGCGAGCGCGTCGATCAACGTGCCGTTCGCGACGTCGAGAATGCCGACGCCCGCCGGCCCGGTGTTGCGGAGGCTGTTCGAGGCCGCCTTGAACGGAATGCGAACGACGCCGCTCGCGCCCGCCGCGAGCGTCACGCCGGCATCGGCGACGACGACGTAGCCGCCCGCCGCGACCTTTCCGGAGAGCTCGACGCGCAGGTACTCCGCGGTCCCGGTGGTCAAGACGAGCGCGAGCCCGCTCAAGTCGAGCGCGTGCCCGGTGCCGTTGTAGAGCTCCACGAACTCGGCGTCGTCGGTCCCGACGTTGTCGTAATCGATCTCGTTCAACACGAGCCCGGTGGGATCGTTGGTCGTGCTCCCGGCGTCGGTCTCGGTCGGGCCGCCGTCGCTTTCGGGGTCGATGCCCGGCGTGCCGGGCTTGCCCAGGGCGACTTTGGCCGATGGGTCGCCGGCCGAAGGCTCGAACGCGCGCCCGGCGTCGTCTCCCTCGGGTGGTGGGCTCGCGCTGCGCGGCGACGACGAGCAGGCGCCCAGCGCTGCCGCGCAGATCGCCACTCCGATCAGCCATCGTCCCGGACGCATGCTCGCTTTCGCGCGTATCACGTCCGTCCGAGGTCGCCACCGCTCCACGACGTCTCCGTCGGGCGTCTCCTGCGGATGACGCATTCCTGCAACACGCCGTCACGACAGGTTAACGATGCGCATGGCGTGAACCGTCGGTCCGCATGGGACGCTCCCCAGGTTCCGTGCTACGCCCCGCCGACCGGATCGCGCGCGCTCTTGGCGCGGCGCGGACGCGGGGAGGCAAGAAGGCGGCATGCATACGTGGCTTCGTGGCGCGCTGATGGCGCTCGTCGTTATGGCCCTCACCGTGGCGCAGGGTTGCGCCACCGAGCGTGACGCGATCTCGCGCGTACAAGCCGGCGCGCTGGAGAAGTCGTTCTTCGTCGGCGGCAAGCTGCGCGACCCCTCGGACGATCCCGAGTTTTACATGCGCACGACGGTGGTCGACGTGCAGGCCGGCGCCGGCGGCGAGGGCCTGTTCACGAGCTCCGACGCCCAGCCCGCGGTGCGGGTCAAATGGGAGATCACCGAGCAGCTCCTCCTGGCTCGCCTCACCTACGAGATCATCAGCGACACCGATCACAAGGGCGCGCGCCGCACGAACGACGGCCAGATCGTCGCCGGTTACGCCATCCAGAAGCATTTCGACGTCCGCCGCGATTACAACCCGGCGACGGGCGAGGAGCTCAACACCGTCGTCGAGAACGACTCCGATCGCGCTTGGTACGACCGCGCCTACATGCGCGTCGACTTCTCCAAGAACGTGGTCACCGACGCCTACGACTTCGACACGCTCTCGCAGCTCGGCATGGAGTCGGGCGTGAAGTTCGAGCCGCTCACGTACTCCACCGACCCGGACGGCGAGCTCGCGCCCGTCTTCGACGCTGCGCACGGCTACTTCGACGTGACGAACCGGGTGTTGGCTTCCCCGCGCGTCATCCACGACGAAGAGTGGGGCGACTTTCCGGCCTGCATGCTCGTGGACGCGTGGCCGCGCGAGAGCTGCAACCCGAGCGAGATCACGCTCCGCCAGGCGTACCTCAAGGTCGTCGACCACGACTACGAGCCGCTCGACTTCGACGGGCGTCGCATGGAGCTCTTCGGCTGGTTCACCTCGGACCGTCTCGGCTACGACCGCAAGTACGGCGTGGTCGACGACAAGTGGCATCGCTTCGCGACGCGCTGGAACGTGTTCGAGAAGTCCCACGCCGACAAGCCGTGCGGCACGGCCGACACGACGCCGGCCGGCAAGGACCCCAACCGCGACGACGACAACGACGGCACCGCGGACGAGTGCGCCTCGGTGGGCCGGGGCTCGCGCTGCGATCAGTTCCGTGGACAATGCACGCTTCCCCTCCGCGACCGCAAGGTGAAGACCATCCCGTGGCACGTCAGCAAGGACTACCCGGAGGAGCTCTTCGAGGGCACCGCGCAGTCACTCGACGCGTGGAGCGAAGGCATCCGCGTGGGGCTCGTGGCCGGTCGCCTCTCCGAGTGCCGCCGCACCAAGGGCGCGGGCTGCGAGTCCGAGATGGGCTGGCCGGCGCGCTGGTCCGACGACTTTTCGCCCCCGCTCGGCGCGTCGTCGCCGGCCGAGGTGCCCAAGGTCTTCGTCCTCTGCCACAACCCGGTCGATCCCGCGAAGGGCGACGATCCGGCGTGCGGCGACAAGGACACGATGCCGCGCCTCGGCGACCTTCGGTACAACTTCATCACGTACATCGCGTCGCCGCAGTACGAGTCGCCGTGGGGCATCATGGTCGACGCCGAGGATCCGCTGACCGGCGAGAAGATCTCCGGCAGCGTCAACCAGTGGGGCGGCACCCTCGATCGCGCTGCCGGCACGCTGGGCGACATCCTCGCGCTCTTGAACGGCGAGATCGCGCCCGACCAGTTCATCCAAGGCAAGAACGTCGACGCGTGGCTCTCCTCGCTTCGTGATGGCGCGAGCGGCAGCCGCGCGATGGGCGCGGAGGAGATCGCCTCGCGCATGGGCGCGTTCGACGAGAAGGTGCTCGCGGGGCGACTCGCCGGGGCCACGTCGGGCAAGCCCAAGAAGCTCGCCGGCCCGCCGGCCGTGCGTCGCTCCACCCGCTACCGCACGCTCCTCGATCGCGGTCGCATGGGGCCGGGCAATGCAGCGCTCTCGTCGCGCTTCGGCAAGTTCCGCGGCTCGGCGATGGAGGCGGCCATGGTGTCGCCCGATCTCGCGCAGGCCGCCGGGCTCGATCCCACTGGCCCGATCACCAAGGACGCCGTCGCGCGCGCCACGCCGTTCGGCAAGCTCTCGCCCACGTGGCGACGCTCGCACCAGCGCGCGCTGCGGCTCGGTCTCGCGTCGCGGCATGCGTGCAAGATGGCGGGCACGGATCCCGACAACCTCCTCGGGCTCGCCAAGGCCGCGCAGAAGCTCTTCCCGCCCGCCGATCCCAAGGACGCGGCCGCGGTGGCCGACCGCCGCGCGCGCATCTTCACGTGGGCGCGCCAGGAGTACTCGAAGAGCGTGCTCGCGCACGAGCTCGGGCACTCGATGGGCCTGCGGCACAACTTCGCCGCGTCGTTCGACTCGCTCAACTACCTCCCGCAGTACTGGCAGCTCCGCACCAAGAACGGCAGCGTCACTGCGCCGTGTGCGGACGGTAACGTCGACGGCGAGGCCTGCGTGGGGCCGCGCTGGAAGGACCCGCTCACGCCGGCCGAGCTCGACGGCAACGTCAACCGCTTCGGGACCACCAGCGTCATGGACTACCCGGGTGACGCGAACCACGATCAGCTCCTCCCCGGAAAATACGATCGCGCCGCCATGCGCTTCGGTTACGGCGGCGTCGTCGACGTGTGGAACAAGGACGGCGTCCGCGTGAAGGGCTCGGGCGACGGGCAGAAGCAGGCCTATCGCTTGCTCGGCTTCACGCAGTCACCGGGGATCTTCGGCGTCGTCGACTTCCCGCCAGTGAACCCGGCCGACCCGTACGAGTACATCCACTACAGCCAGTACCAGCAAGCGTTCGGGGTTCTCGGCGAGTGCAAAGACGGGAGCGGCCCCGACGCGATCGCCGGCAAGACGTGCAACGGAGCGGCGATGGACGTCGTCGACTACCTCGACATGCAGGACTTCGCCGCCGACCCAGCCTACGCGTCGTATCCGTCGGCGATCTACCCGCGCGCCGTCGACGCGAACGGCCGCGTGCGTCGCGGCTACATGTTCTCGTCCGACGAATACGCCGACTCGGGCAACGTCCCGTCGTTCACGTACGACGCAGGCGCCGACGCGTACGAGCAGATCAAGTTCGCCGAGCAGGCTTACGAGCATCGGTACGTGCTCGACGGGTTCCGCCGCGGCCGCACGGGCTTCAACTCGTACGACTACATCACGCGCCTCCAGTCGCATTACCTCGACGCCATTCAGCAGATCTCCAAGGCGTTCGCGTTCGGCATGGTGCTCGAAGGCGATCCGGCGTCACCGGCCAAAGAGCTCATGGTCGACGGCCGCTACGGGCCGCTGGCGATGGGGAGCTCGGTCGCGTTCGACCTCTTCGCGCGCATCCTGACGCGTCCCGACCCCGGCTCGTACTGCGGCTCGGACCAAGACACGTGCCCCACCATCGCGCCCGACGGCGTCGATCCGGTGGTCTACGCCGCCGATCCGGCGCCGGTCACGACCAACAAATACGCGTTCAACGTGCCGCTCGGCGCGGGGCGCTACGTGCACAACGATTTCGACTACGCGAAGGGCTACTGGTGGGGCGACTACCAGACCCAGGCCGGCTCGTACTACGAGAAGATCTGGTCAATCTACTACCTGGCCGAAGCCTTCGACACGTTCGTCTCCAACTCGAAGGAAGACTTCACCGACGGTCGCTACAAGAACGTCAGCTTCGCGACCGTGTACCCCGCGCAAGTGCGGCGCCTCTACTCGAGCATCCTCACCGGTGACATGGAGTCGTACGCGCCGTGGTCGATGACCACCGATGGCAAGGACACCGAGGTGACCTACCCCAAGTGGCACGAGATCGCTCCGCCTGCGGCGCGGCCCAAGGGCTCGGCCATGATCGATCCGAACCTCGGCTGGAACGAGCAGCTCTACGCGCTCGTCTGGGGGACGATGTTCTTCACCACCGACTGGTCGATGTCGTTCATCGACGATGCGCGCATCACGACGCTCGCTGCCGATCAGATCACCTGGCCCGCGGGCGAGGTCTACGCGTTCTACGATCCGGTGACCGGCATCACGTACCGCGCGCACTCCGACGGGACGGAGAGCGTGTTCGGTGTCGTGCATCAGAAAGGCATCGGCGCGCGCTCGCTCGAGTTCGCCAACAAGCTCGTGATGCTCGTTTACCAAGTCGAGGCGGACGCCAAGGGCGACCCGATCATCAACCCGGACGGCACACCCAAGCTCCTCCTCGATGCGAAAGGAAAGCCGCAGGCCGATCCGGATTACGCAAGCGCCGGCGTGGCCCTCCGCAAGTTCGTCTCCAACCTCGACACCATGCGGCAGCTCACGTCGACCTTCGCGCAGTCGCTCGACGACGGCAGCCTGCCCAGCCCCTGACCCGCGCCGATCTCTGACCGCGCGCGCCACGACGCCCCGATTCGCCGGTAGGCGGACGCATCGCCTACCGCGCGCGGTCGATTTTCAGTTTCCCGCCGATCGGCCGATCTCCGCGCCGCCCCACGACATCTGGCTGGACAGCGCCGGCCTCCCACCTCTGCGCACGCCGACCTACGCAGATCGGCTGGCGGGTTGTTACGTCCAACGTGCCGGTTGGGATAGATTTCTCATGTTGATGGACCTTCGAGCACGCCGCGGGCTCCGCGCCGCTCTCTCTGCTTCCTTGTGCCTTGCCGCGCTGTCGGGCTCGGTGGACGCGAGCGCCGATCCGAAGCCCGTGAAGCCGCTCGCCGTGGCCCTGACCGGCGAGGGCAAGTCGGCCTACGAGGCCGGCAAGCTTCTCTATACGGACGGCGACGCCGCCGGCGCGTTGGCGAAGTTCCGTAAGGCGTACGACGTGTCGCACGATCCGCGCCTCCTCTGGAACATGGCGGCCTGCGAGAAGTCGCTCCGTCACTACGCCCGCGCGGCGAACCTCGTGTCGCAGTACCTCAAAGACGCGGCCGACATGCTGACGGCGGAGAACGTGGCCAGCGCCACCGAGACGCAGAAGGCGCTCCGCACGTTCACGAGTGACGTGACGCTCTCGTCCGTTCCCGCGGGCGCGCGCATCCTCGTCGACGGCGAGCCCGTCGCGACGGCCCCGCTCACGAGCCCCCTCGCGCTCGACGTGGGGCAACGCGTCGTGCGCGTGGAAGCCAGCGGCTACGAGCCTTGGGAGACCAAGGTGGCCGTCGCCGGCAACGAGCAGCTCAAGGTCGCTGTCGCTCTCGTCTCGCGCGCGGGCGCTCGCTTGCGCGTCGCCGCGAGCGAAGGTGACGCCGTGAGCGTCGACGGCCGCCCAGTCGGCTCCGGCGCGTGGGAGGGCGCGCTCCCGGCCGGCGAGCATCGCGTTCGCGTGACGGCGGACGGCAAGCGCCCGTTCGAGACGGTGGTGCAGCTCGCGAGCGGCGGCGTGCGCAGCGTGGACGTCACCCTCGAGGACGAAGCGAAGAAGCCGCTCGTTTGGCCGTGGATCGTCGGCGGCGGGCTCTTGCTCGGCGGCGCGGCGGTCGGCGGCTACTTCCTCTTCAAGCCGAAGGAGGAGCCCGGCCAAGTGCCGACCGGTCGCCTCGGCACGGTCACCTTGCCGAGCGGAGTGCATTTCTGACGCCCTGGCTCTTCGGATCATGAACGTCGTCGAACCCAACCTCGCGCCCGGCCAGTTCGTCACCCCGACGATCCGGCTCGTTCGCGTTCTCGGGCGGGGGGCGATGGGGAGTGTGTGGATCGCCGAGCATCTCGGTCTCCACGCCGAGGTCGTCGTGAAGTTCATGTCGGCGCAGTTCCTCGAGGACGCCGACTCCCGCGCGCGCTTCGAGCGCGAGGCGGCCCTCGCCGCGCAGGCCCGCGGTCCCAACGTCGTTCAGGTCTTCGATCACGGAGTGACGGCGTCCGGCATCCCCTACATCGCGATGGAGCTCCTCGAGGGCGAAGACCTCGGTCGCAGAATCACGAGTGATGGGAAGATGGATCCGCTCGTCTTCTCCGGCTTCTTGAATCAAGTCGCCAAGGGCTTGTCGCGCGCGCACAAGAACAACGTCATCCATCGCGACATCAAGCCCGAGAACATCTTCTTGTGTGACAACGACGGCGAGATCGTGGTGAAGATTCTCGACTTCGGCGTGGCCAAGGGCGACTTCGGAGGCGAGTTCCACGCCACGCGCTCGAACGCGCTCGTCGGCACGCCGTATTACATGAGCCCGGAGCAGCTCATGAGCGCCCGCAAAATCGACGCGCGCGTCGACCTCTGGGCGCTCGGCGTCGTCACGTATCGCGCGCTCACCGGAGAGCTTCCGTTCGACGGCGACGTCATCGGCAAGCTGATCATGTCGATCACTGCCGCGCCGTTCGAGCTGCCCACGGTCCACAACCCGACGCTGCCGCCTTCGGTCAACACCTGGATGGCCAAGGCGCTCGCCAAGGATCCGGCCGACCGCTTCCAGACGGCGAAGGAAATGGCCGACGCGTTCGCCGAGGCCGTCGGCGCGCGTCGCGTCTTCGGCTCCGGCGCAGGCTTCGGCGACGATGCGTCGAACCCCGCCATCACGCCGCCTCCGCGCGTCGCGACGGCGTCGGCGCCGCCGCTCGGATCGACCATCAACGCCACCGTGACCGAGTCGGCGCCGAGCGCGCGCGCGCGCCGGCGCTCCACGATCGTCGTCGGCGGCTTCGTATCGGTCGGGGTCGTGCTCCTCGGTGCGGTGACGATGCTGCTTCTCACGTCGGGCCGACACGCACCACGCGAAGTCGCGCCCGCCACGACCGTCGCGCCGATCCCATCGATCGTCGCCGACGGCGCGGCGTCGACCATCGTGACCCCGCCGGCCAATGCCCCGGAGTCGGCCGTCAGCGCGTCACCGATCGCGACCGCGAGCGCGTCACCCGTCGCCAGCGCGCCCGGCCCGGCGGTCACGGTCGCCACGCCGGCTGCCGAGCCGAGCGGCGAAAAGCCGCGCCCGTCGCCTCGTCCCCACGCACGTACCCGCCCGGAGGGCCCGCCGCCCGCCGCGTCTGCGCGACCCAAGCCGCCGACGAATCCGATCGACATGCCGCTTCAGTAGCGGTTGTCTCCATCCGCAGCGAAACATGATCGGGATCACCGGCCTCGAGAAGTCGTACGGAGCGCGCACGCTCTTCGCCGACGTCACGCTCAAGCTCACCAAAGGGTCGCGCTACGGGCTCGTCGGCGCCAACGGCTCGGGCAAGACGACGCTCCTCGAGATCATCGCCGGTGACGAGCCCGCGACCGACGGCGCCGTGACGATCGACAAAGGCGCGCGCGTCGGAGTCCTTCGACAAGATCGTTTCTTGAACGACGCCGATCCCATCCTCGACGTCGCCATGGCGGGCGACGAGCTCGTGACCCAGGCGCTCGCCGAGCAGCGGGCGCTGGCGGCGCGCCTCGACGCCGGCGATCCCGAGGCCGCGGCCAAGCTCGTGGCGCTCGAGGACCGCATCGCAGCGCACGACGGCTATACGCTGGAGGCGCGCGCGAGCGCGGTGCTCGAAGGGTTGGGGATTCCGGTCGCCTCGCACCGCATGCCTCTCGGTACGCTCTCGGGCGGCTTCAAGCTGCGCGTGCTCCTCGCCCAGGTGCTCGTCGGCGGCCCCGACGTGCTTCTCCTCGACGAGCCCACCAACCACCTCGACATTCTCTCGATCCGGTGGCTCGAGAAGTTCCTCGCGCAGTACCAGGGCTGCGCCGTGGTCATCTCGCACGATCAGCGCTTCCTCGACAACGTCGCGACGCACATCCTCGACGTCGACTACGGCACGGTCACGATCTATCCCGGCAACTACACCTCGTTCGCGCGGCTCAAGGCCGAGGTGCGCGAGCGCAAGGAGACCGAGATCGCCCGCGCCGAGGCGGTGATCGCCGAGAAGCGCGCGTGGGTCGAGCGCTTCGGCGCCAAGGCCACCAAGGCCAGCCAAGCGCAAAGCCGCTTGAAACAGATCGAGCGCATCGAGGTCGAGACGCTCGAGGCGTCGTCGCGTCGCGCGCCGCGCTTCGCGTTCGAGATCGAGGAGAAGAGCGGCCGCGACGTCCTCGTCGTGGAGCACGTGAGCAAGGCCTACGGCGAGAAGGTCGTCTTGCGCGACGTGGGGCTCACCGTACGCCGCGGCGAGCGGGTGGCCATCATCGGCGCCAACGGGCTCGGCAAGTCCACGTTGCTCAAGATCGTCACCGAGAACCTCGCGCCCGACGCGGGCACGGTGAAGTGGGGTCATCAAACGCGCGTCGGATACTTCGCGCAGGACCACCACGACACGCTCGTCGATCCGGAAAAGACGCCGCTCGACGTCGTGTGGAGCGCGGTGCCGAAGGCCGAGACCGCGTTCGTGCGCGGCGCGTTGGGCCGCGTTCTCTTCTCGGGCGCGGACGTGGACAAGAAGATCGGCGCGCTCTCCGGCGGTGAAGCCGCGCGCATCGTCTTCTGCCTCCTCATGGTCACGAAGCCGAACGTGCTCGTCCTCGACGAGCCGACGAACCACCTCGACATGGAGTCGATCGAGGCGCTGACGAGCGCGCTCCGCGATTTCGGTGAGGGGACCCTGCTCTTCGTCTCGCACGATCGCGCGTTCGTCTCTGCGCTCGCGACGCGCATTCTCGAGGTGACACCGGAGGGTTTTCGCGATTTCCCGGGTACGTACGACGAGTATCTGGCGCGCTCGGGTGACGATCACTTGGACGGCGACGCGGTGGCACGAAAGGCCAAAGAGGCGACGTTGGCCGCGACGTCTTCCTCCGCCGGCGAGGCGCCGCGGGCCGCGCTCTCCTGGGAAGAAAAGAAGAAGCGAGCGAACCGCCGAAAGCAGCTCCCGGCGCGCCGCGACGAGCTCCTCGCGGCGATCGAGTCGGCCGAAGCGGCCAAGGCGAGCATCCTCGCGCGCTTCTGCGAGGCCGGGTACTACGACGCGACGCCGCCCGCGGAGGTCGCGCGCGCAGAGGCCGAGGAGAAGGCGCTCGGCGCGAAGATCGAAGGTCTCATGGGCGAGTGGGAGGCGATCGAAGCAGAGATCGCGGACCTCGAGGCCACGCCGGACTGAGAAGCTCGCTCACTTGGGCGGCACGAAGTCGGAGCACGCCTGATCGAGGAGCGGGAGCGACGCGCTGAAGAAGGCATCGTAGCTCGGCGCGCACACGTCACCCACTGCGCCGCGCGCACCGAATCGATGCGTGAAAGCGGCGAGGTTGACCGTGGGCGCGTTGGCGCAGGTCGCGCCGCTCGGCGCGAGGAGCGAGAGGACCACCACGTTCTCGGGATGCCCGCCGCGGAGCGCGACGAGCTGCTGCTTCCACTCGTCGGGCGTTCCACCGGAGCCACAGGTGCCGGTGCCCATGGTCGGATCGCAGTCGCCGTCTTTCACGTCGTCCTCGTCGGAGATGATGACGACGACGAGGATCGCGTCGGGGCGCGCGAAGCCCGCGTTGCACGCGCCCGCCCCGTTGTTCGTCGGATCGAGCGCGCCCAAGAGACCTCGGATGGGCTTCTCGTCGTCGTCGCCGCCGGCGCCGACCTTGGCGATGCACGCGAACGCGGGCGCGAACGACGCGTCGTGCCCGTCGAGGTAGCTCGTCTGGGTCAGACACTTGGCTTGGGTCGATGAGGGTCCGCTCGTCTCGCGCACCAGGCAAGCCTGCGGTGACGCGCCGTAGTACGCGCTCGTCGTGACCACCCCGACGTGCACGGTCTTGGCCGACGGTAGCCGGGAGGCGATGGCATTCGCGAAGCCGGGGAAGCTCGCGGCGAGCCGCGCCTGCTTGTCGGCCATCGAGCCGGAGTTGTCGATCACAAAGAGCACGTCGACGTTGGGGCACGCCGCTCGGGGCTCGCTTCGGGCCGCCGCGTCATCGTCGATGATGGCCGTGGCCTCGGCGCCGCCGCCATCTGCGGTCACGGAGGAAGGAGCGGCGCTGCGGGTGCTCGTCCCACATCCGACGACGAGAAGCGCGAAGGAGCCGAGCAGCGAGACGAGGCGCATGTCGGGCGGCAGCAGCACGATTCGGACCGCGAGCGCGAATGCGAGGTCACGCGTGTTGCGCGAATCACGCCCGCGCCAGATGACACCGGCGAGAGACGGGGACGACGGGTGAGATCCATGCCGCACCCTGCGGAGCGTTGCCGCGCGTGGCCCGCGCGGATCGCGCCAAGTCGTGGAATTCCGTCGCCAGTGACATGGCATGAGCGCTGCTAGCTGGAAGCCGTGCAACAGCATGGCGGTTCGTGGGGCCCTGGTCCTGGTGGTCCTGGTGGTCAGCAACAAGGTGCGTGGGGGCCGCCGCAAGGCTGGGGACCGGCGCCCCAAAGCCCGCAAGCGGGTGGACACCCGCCGGCGGCGCGACGCGGCAAGGGGGGCGCCGCGCTCCTCTTCGTGGCCCTGAGCCTCATCGTCGGGATCGTCGGCGGCGGGTACGTCATGTTCAGCCTCAATCGCTCGCTCACCGAAGGGAGTGACGTCGGCGATCTCCCGGAGCTCGCGTCCGTTCAGGCGACGCTCCGCCCGCTCGATATCTGCCGCATCGAGTACATGATGCGCACGGTCGGCGCGAACCAAGACAAGTCCGAACGCGTGCGCATCTCTCCCTGCCGAAGCGAGATGTTCCCGCCGACGCTGTATCTCAGCGTGCCGCCGACGTTCCCGCAGCGAAACATGCGCTTCTCCATTCATCGCTCGTCGCGCAGTGACGAGTTCACCATCAGCGTGGACAAGTCGCGCGTGGCCTTCGGCGATCTCGTCACCGCGCTGACCGTCCTCGCGCCGGACGTCGCGGCGCGTTATCCGGCGGCGCGCGCCGCGCAAGATGCGGCCGACCGCGCAGCGCAGGAGCAGCTCCAGAAGAACGAGGCCGAGCGCGCGCGCGCACAGCAGCGTTCACGCGAGAGCTACCCGACGCGTTGAGCGGCCGCTGGCGCGCGACTGAGCCGCCGCTCGCTCGTCGCAGCCGCTGCGCGCAGATCGAAGTGGAACGTGGTGCCTTGGCCCATGCGGGTCGAGAACCCGATCGAGCCCTTCATCGCCTCGACGAGTGCCTTGGAGATGCTCAGGCCGAGCCCGGTGCCTCCCTTCACGCGCGCATCCGAGGCCTCGGCCTGCGAGAACTTCTGGAAGATTCGCTCCTGGAACTCGGGCGGAATGCCGCGACCGTGGTCGGTGACCGAGACGCGCACGCCGGTCTCCGTCGGCGTCGCCGACACGCGGACGAGCTCGCCGCGGGGAGAGAACTTCACCGCGTTGGAGACGAGGTTGGTCAGGACTTGCGACAGGGCATCGCCGTCCACCGCCACGGTTACGTCCGGCCCCGTTTGGTCGAGGTCGAGCCGAACGCCGTATTGGTCGGCAAATGCTCGGTTGGCTTCGACGCACTGCTCGAGGAGCGGGTGGAGCGACTGGGGCAGGATCGTGAGCTCGTAGCGCCCGGCCTCGATCTTTTCGATGTTGAGGATGTCGTTGATCAGGCGGACGAGGCGCTCCGAATTTCGGAGAGCGATGTCGGCGAGCGTCTTCAGCTTCGGTGGGATGGCGCCGGCTGCAATCATCCCGAGAGCCCCACGAATCGACGTGAGAGGAGTTCGAAGCTCGTGGCTCACGGTGGAGATGAACTCGTTCTTCATCTTGTCGACGCGCCGCCGGTCCGTGATGTCTCGCACGATCGCGACGAGCTTGAAGCGGTCCCCGACGCGCATGGGGCTCAAGGTCAGCTCGACCGGAAAGGCTTCCGAGCCCCCGCGGAGCGCGGTGAGCTCGCAACGCGCGGAGGGCTTGCCGACCACACCGCGGAGGCATTCGTCGAACGCTTCTCGAGACCCATCGGCCAAGAGAGCGGTGAAGGGCAGTCCGACGAGCGCCCCCTCGTCGTGAGCGAACGTGGCCTGGGTCGCCGGATTGGCCGACTCGACCAGCCCGCGTTCGTCGAGGGTGAGCACCGCATCGACGACGTTGTCGAGGATCGCGCGGAGTCGCACCTCGCCTTGTCGGTGAGCCTTGGCCAATTGCTCGGCGATCGACTCGGCGCGGCGCCGCACGGTCGTCGACATCCACAACGTGACCGTGAGGAGCGACGTGATGAGTAGGCCTGCGCCGAGGACCCCATAAGCGTCCCCCGCGCGTGGAATCGCGAGCGCGCGCGGTCTCGACGTGAACGACACACGCCACGTGCGACCGCGCAGGTCGATGGTGCGCGTCTCCTGAAACGCAGGACGAAAGTCGGCGCCGAACCGCTCGCGCAGGCTCGGGTCGTCGTACAGCACGGCGTCGGCACCGACGTCGGAAATGGCGAGGGCAACGTCACCACGATCGTCGCCGATGGCCTCCATGAAGTCGCCCATTCGGAACGGCGAGTAGACGTAGCCTCTCAAGTTGGCGCGTCGCGCTTCGACGGTCGTCGGGCTGCCTGCGTAGTGCGGCACGTAGATCAAGAACCCCGCCTGCGGCTTCTCCGACGTCTCCTGCACCAATCGCACCGGTCCGGACACGCTCGGATTCCCCGTATCACGGGCAGCCTCCATCGCTGCCCGTCGCGTGGGCTCGGCGAACATGTCGAAGCCGAACGCGCGAAGGTTGCGTCCCGACAGCGGCTCCAAGAACACGATCGAGGTGTAGTTCTCGCGCTTGCCAGCCGGGCGGAGCGCGAAGTCGGGAAAGTCCGCGCGAACCCGACGCTCGAACCCTTCGACCTCGGCGGGCATCAGCTTCTGGCTGTAGCCGACGCCTTGTACTCCGGGGTACCGGGCCGCGAGGTCGAGCGTCTCGACATAGGTCCGGAACTCGCTCCGCGAGACCTCCTCACTCGCCCGCATGAAGCCGAGCGCCGAGAGCAGCACTTGCTCGTAAGCCATGAGACGGTAACGCAGGGTGTGGTCGACGTCGTCGACGCGCGCGCGGAACCGTTGCCGCCCGTCCTCCTCGACCACGCGGAGCGTCAACCGATATGCGCCCACACTGAGCGCGAAGAAGACGGCGACTGTGACGGCGGCGAGAAGGACCGGACGATGCCGACTCACGGGGGCTTCCTTGGGCGCCGTGCTCATGGATGACGAGAACGTCGGTCGGACCAACTTCTTAACCAGGAGGCGTCGGTTGGACCTTCAGACCGGAGCGAGCTGACCGTTCCGATGGGCGTGGTGCCGCGTTCGATCGCCGGTCGGCAGGCGTTTCTCATCGTGATCTTGGCGGTGTTGGTCATCATGACCGCCTCCACGGTGGGGACCCTCGTCGTCGCGCTGAGCGGAGTGCCCGGTGAGGTCGGAGTCCTCGGCCGGCAGCGCATGCTCTCGCAGCGCCTCGCCCTCACCTGCGCGATGCTCGCCGACGCGAGCGACCCGGCGGAACGCGGGGCCCTCGCGCGGGACTACTCCGACAGGCTCGACGAGATGAGCCTCGCGCACCAGAGCTTCACGTTCGGGACGTCGAAGTTGGGGCGCGTGATCGACTCCTCGCGTCCGGAAGCGCGCGTCGTCGCACGTTTCTTGCGGGACGCGCGCGGCGTGCGGCGCGACGAGGCGTGCGTTTCTCACGGCGCGAGCGCGACGCAGCTGATTGCGTTCGCGCGCGGGGACGTCCTGCGTGCGCTCGACGATGTGGTTCGCGACGTCGCCGGTGACGCGGACCGATCGGTGCGCGAGCTCCATTGGGCGGTCGCTCTCGGGACCGTATCCATCCTCTTGGTGATAGGCGCCCAGGTCATCCTCGTCTTCGGTCCGATGCGGCGTGAGCAGCGCGCGCTTCGCGCTCGGCTCGACGAGTCGAAGCGCGAGCAGGAGCGCGCGGCGTCGCTCATCGCGACGCTGATGGAACGGGGCGAGGCCGCGCTGACGATCGAACCCAGCGGCGTCGTGGGTCGAACCCGCTCGCGCGCCCTCGACCGTTGGTTTGGACCGCTCACCGCCGACGATGTCGTCTGGGACTGGCTGGGCCGATGCGCCGCGGCCGTGGGTCAAAGCCTCGAGCGGCATTGGGACCAAGCGTGCCGAACGCTCGACTTCACCGCCCTCCCGACCGCGCTCGAGTACGACGGAAAGACCTACGAGATGCGCTACCGTCCACTTTTGCAGGACGGCGAGCTCCGCACGGTCTGCCTCCTGATCTCCCCGCGCCGCTGAGTGCGATCGCTCGCTGGGCGTGACTCTCGCGCTTGAGAGCTTCGGAAGTGCGTGTGCGCACGATCTAGCGGCGGCTCCTGCGCGCTCGACCTGCCAGGCCATCGCGGCCACGCATCACTCCTCCGGCGCTGCCGTAAGGGGCGTCAGTTCCCGATCGTCGTACCCGTCGCGCTCGCTCGGGTGGCCCGATAGAACGGCGACGCTTGCATGATCCTCACCTGCGATGGGCTCAGCGTGAGGCCACCGCTCGGCCCCGAGAAGGCCATGAGGTTCGTCTCGTCGGCGCACGGCGTCTGTCCTTTGCTGCAGGTCGGCGTGTCCGCCAGGAGATCTTCCGAGTCGGGGTCGGTCGTGTGCATCAGGCCCGTGAAGTGGCCGAGCTCGTGGAGGAGCGTGAGCGCGTCGTTCGTCGCGTCGGACCCCTTGTTCAGCGCGACGGCGATCGCGCCCTGGGGCAGGCCGAACCCGTCGACCAAGCCCGGCAAGCCCACGGAGTAGCCGAGGAGCGGATCGCCGCCGCCGTAGGACATGTCATTGGTGAGGACGACGGCCAAGCCCGGGTGTCGCGTCGACGGTGCGGAGAGAAGCGCAGCGCGCGCGTCTCCCGTCGTCGCCGAACGATAGCGCTCGTCGATCGCGTAATATCGAACCGCGCCGCGCCGAATGCCGACGAGTCGCTCGAGCATGGAGTAGAAGATCGCGACGCGGCGCTCGAGGCACGCGTCGCGCGCGATCGTATCGGTGTCGAGCGCGTGCACGGGCTCGGGGTCGTGCACGAAGAGGCCACGCGGTACGTACACGTCGAGGTCCAAGGCGCCGCCGTGGAAGCGCCCGTCGCCGGTGTTCTGCACGCGGAGCGAGACGGGGGCCGACACCGGACCGTGCACGACGGCCGTCCACCGACCGGGCACCACGGCGTCGCCTGCGAGGCTCGCGGTCGATGCGGGATAGGCGACGCTCGCCGCGCCGCGCGAGCCGCGTCCGATGGCTCGCGTGCCTCCCTCGGGGACGCCGTCCGTGACGGCCACGTGGCCGGTGGGGGACACGAGCGAGCGAACGACGACGTCGGGATCGTTCGCGAGGACGGTCAGGGTGAATCCGATGGCGCCGCGCGGCACGTCGAACGAGAACGCGGTGTCTGGCACGAGGCCTCCGAGCGAGCGCACCTCGATCGATGCAGGCGCGCTGGTGTGCTCGGCTTGATCGTCGCCGGCCGAGAGTGCGTCGTCGCTGCTGGTGCCGGTGGCGTCGAGCGTCGTGCATGAGGCGACGCCGAGGAGCGAGAAGAACGAGAGCGCGCGGAGGAGTCGGATCGTTGAGGGGGGGAGGGGTCGAGACATCGATCCACCGCGTCGCAACGCTCGTGCCCGCGGAGCATCACGTAATCTCGGCGGTTCGGGCGGGCCCGCCCCGACGAGAGCGTCGTCCGGTTGCTCGTTCGCCCAGTCGTTCGACGTCCATGCGTCGGCGGAGCACCCCGGAGGCGCGCCACCAGCCGCGCCCTCGGCGCGTTCAGGCCTTGGGGCGCTTGGAAGGCACGGTCGACGACCGCTCTTCGGGCGGTCGCGAATCTCCCGAACGGTACGCCATCGCGTCGAGGCCGAGTCGCTTGAGCGCGTCGTAGACCTCTTTCCGGGTCTTTTGGCCGAGCTTCGCGGCCATCGACACGTTGCCGCCTGCGGTGCGCATGAGTTGTGTGTAGTAATCGAACTCGAACTTCTGCTTCGCGTCGCGGTACGGGATGAGCGAGGACGACGACTCTTCACCGCCGTTCTGCGGCGTCATGATGTGCTGCGCGTCGATGATGTTGTTCTCTGCCATGAGCGCCGCGCGCTCGAGCAGGTTTACGAGCTCACGCACGTTGCCGGGCCACGAATAGCCGACGACCTTCTCGAGCGCGGCCGGCGTCATGCGGAGCGCCGGGCGGTTCTCGCGCGCCGCGATGGTCGACAGGTGATGGGTGACGATGGGCGGGATGTCCTCCGGCCGCTCGCGGAGCGGCGGGACGTGCAGCGGGTAAACGCGCACGCGGTAGAAGAGGTCCTCGCGGAAGCGCCCCTCGCGCACCTCCTTCTCGAGGTTGCGGTTGGTGGCCGACACCAAGCGGAAGTTCACCTTCTTGCTCTCGTTCGAGCCGATGCGCGTCACCTCGTTGGTCTCGAGGACGCGGAGGAGCTTCGCCTGCATCGCGAGGGGCATCTCGCCGAGCTCGTCCAAGAAGAGCGTGCCCTTGCCGGCCGCCTCGAACGCGCCAGCGTGGGCGGCGACGGCGCCGGTGAAGGCGCCGCGCTGGTAGCCGAAGAGCTCGGCCTCGAAGAGGGTCTCCGGGATGGCCGCGCAGTTGATGGCGATGAACGGCTCCTTCGCGCGCGGGCCACAGTAGTGGAGCGCTCGCGCGACGAGCTCTTTGCCCACGCCGCTGTCGCCGGTGATGATCACCGGCGTCTGCGCGGGGGCGAGCTGATCGAGCGCGTGGAGCACCTGGGTGATGGCCGGGCTCGATCCGAGGATCATGTCCGTCTTGCGCCGCCAGGAGCGCGACATGGGCGGGAGCGACGCGCGGATCCCGTTCGCGCGCGCGCCGGTCACGAGCTCGTTCAAGATCGCGCCCAGCACCGTGGCGTTGGGCAGGCTCGGGAGCCAGCAGGTCGGCGCGGCCCGGCGCGAGGGCTCGACGCCCACCACGATGAGAGGCGCGCCTTCCGGTCGGCCGCCTAGGAGGTTCACGAGCTCCGCGCTCGGGGCTGCCGCCACGGCCTCTCCACTATGAAGGAGGAAGGCCTCCGCCATCTCGAGAGCGGCGTTGAGCGCTTGGGGATTCGGCCACTCGATGGGGACGATGCTCCACGAGCCGGCGCCCCGAACGGCCTGGACGAGCGCCTCTAAGTCGGCGGGACCGCTCGCACATACGGCGATCGCGCTGGTCTCTTGGGAGCTCATGACCTGGTCTCAAGAGCGTAAAGAAGGGCCGTCCGGTCCGCAACGTGGATTGAAATCCATCCACTTGTTTGCCCAGCGTCAAGGATTTGTCGCTGCAAATTTAGCGGGTTAGCCGCAGCCAGCGCGAAAAGGAGGCGTGTACCAATTCTCACGAGAGTCATTTCAAGGGGTTACTACGGTTGCGTATGGAAAACGGAACAACCACCCCTTCGGCCGAATTAGGAAAAAGCTCAAGTTTTCAGTCATTTGACCGTTCAGCGCGGGCTTGGCCCAGTCGCTGCAATGTTGTCCCTCGCACGCGGGGTCGCGGACGCTTTCGGGGGAAGGGGCAAAGATGATGAAGATTTCGGCCACGATGGTTCTCGGTCTGACGCTCACGGCTGGCCTCATCGCTGGGATGACGGGGTGCAGCTCGGCCGATTCGGGCGACGTCCCGAGCGTCTCGCTCACGAGCACCACCGAGCACTTCGGTGGCGGCCGTGGCGACGAGATCCCCCGCGCTGCGCGCGGCGTGACCGACCCGGGCGTGCGTGGCGGCACCCCTGGCGCCGGCGGCCCGATCGCCGGCCTCAACGAGAACGAGCTCGCGCTGTGGAACGAGGGCCGGGAGCGTTCGACCGAGGTCGAAGCCACGTGCGACGACTGCAGCGACTACCCGCCCGGCTCGACCAAGCCGCCGGGGGCCGATCCCCAAGCGACCAACTCCGCCGGCCTCGGGGGTCGCTTCAACGCGAACGTCTGCACCTCTGCCTGCCACTCCCAGCCGTCCCTCGGCGGTACGTCGCCCGCGATCAACCCCTCCTTCGCGATCGCGTCCGCCAAGGGCGCCACCAACATCGTCCCCTGGTTCGAGACGCTCGACGGCCCGACGCGCGAGGTGCGCTTCCTCTTCAACCCCGACGGCACCCGTGACGGCGGCGTTCACCAGAAGTTCACCGTGCGCGGCCGCTCCGACGCGCCGGCTTGCACGCTCGCTCAGCCGGACTTCGAGGCGCAGCGCGGCAACATGTCGTTCCGTATCCCGACGCCGATGTTCGGCCTCGGTCTCATGGACTCGATCCAGGACGTGGAGATCCTCGCGCACAAGAACTCCAACCTGATCCGCAAGAACGCGCTCGGCATTCACGGCATCACCAACAACAGCCCCAACGACGGCACCATCAGCCGCTTCGGTTGGAAGGCGCAGAACAAGTCGATCACCGTGTTCGCCGGCGAGGCCTACAACGTCGAGATGGGCGTCACCAACGAGCTCAACCCGACGTCGAAGACCGAGGACGACACGTGCAACCTCGGCGCCGAGCCGAACGACGTCACGCGCACCCAAAACGATGCGAGCGAAGACGGCTTCTTGAACCCGCTCGGCATCATGTCCGACTGGATGATGTTCTCGCTCTTCATGCGCTTCACCGACCAGCCCACGCCCGTCGCCCTCGACGCGAGCGCGCAGCGCGGCCTCGACGCGTTCAACCAGATCGGCTGCGGCGAGTGCCACACGCCGTCGATGCAGACCAAGGCCGGCGATCGCGGCCCGAACAGCCACGCGCTCCGCGGCCAGACCGTGAACCTCTACTCGGACATCCTCGTCCACCACATGGGCGCGAACCTCGCCGACAACGTCATCCAGGGCGACGCCGGTCCGGACATGTTCCGCACCGCTCCGCTCTGGGGCGTCGGTCAGCGCATCTTCTTCCTCCACGACGGCCGCGCGCGCACGCTCACCGACGCGATCATGGCCCACTACTCGCCCGCGACGGCGGCGAGCGGTCGCAACCCGGCGTACCCGGCGTCCGAGGCCAACCAGGTCGTCCGCAACTTCGCCGACCTCCCGGCGGGCCGTCAGCAGGACATCATCAACTTCCTCCGCTCGCTCTGATCGGCGGAGAAAAGGAGCCCCGACGGGCGGAGCAGCGATGCTCCGCCCGTTCGTCTTTTGTGGGCCCTGCCATTTTGATGATCCGCCGCGGGGCCTCTCGTAGAGTTTCGGCCATGCACACCCGCCGTTGGGCCTTCGGAGCCGTGCTCGGCAGTGCCATCGCGTTGGTCGCTGTCGGCTGCAAAGATCGCACGCGCGTCGTGCCCGACGCCGGAAGTGATGCCGCCCGCGCCCCGCTCGACGCAGGTGCCGACGTGGCGGATGCCGCCGACGCCGACGTTCCGGACGCGGCCGGGCCGAACGCAGCGAACGAGCTCTTGGTCGCGCGCTACGAGGACGAAGCGCCCTCCGAGGGAAGCGCGACGCTCAAAGCGCCAGCGCCGCTGATCTTGTCCGTCCCCAAGGGGGGAGTCGCGCTGAGCCTCAAGGCCGGGGACGTCGTCACGCTGATGGCGGAGCGCAATGGCTTCTATCGCGCCATGGCAAACGATCCCAAGGACCCGACTCGTCGCCTGATGGGATGGGTCGCGCGCCTCGCGCTCGAGGAGCGGCTCGTCGGGCCCAAGACGCCGCTCGTCCCCCGCTGCCTTCAACAGCAAGTGTTCGTGCTCCAGGAGACGGCGCTCCTCAAGGCCGCGCCTGCAACATCGGCTTCGACCACGGCAGCGCCCGCGCCGGCGCCGGCGCCGGCAGCGAGTGGCGCGCCGAGCGCGACCTCGCGCGCGGCGACACCGCGCTGCGACTACGTGTGCAATGCGGATCGCGAGTGTGTCGGCTCCAACAAATGCGAGGTGGCAGCGGTCCTCGAGGGCGGAAAGCTACCCGAGGTGCCGTCGTACACCACGGTGTGCACTCCGCTGTCCGATCCGACCAAGGCCCGCGTGAGCGGGGGTGGCGTGCGCAGCCTCTTCGGCATACCGCATCCTGGCAGCGGCAAGTGTCCGCGCGGCTTCGTGTCGGCCCCGAAGGTGGGCGACCTCTGCTATCGCGGCTGCAAGATCGACGACGAGTGTCCGATCGGCTCGAGCTGCAAGAGCATCAAAGGCACGAAGCTCTGCTCCGTGAATTGACGCGCGAGATCAGGTGCCGGCGGCGGCACGGCGCGGCGGCGGCGGCGCCATCAGCTTGAACGCCGACGGCGGGACGAGCATCGCACGCGCGAGGACGTCGGCGCTCGGCCACGCGACGCGAACGTCGGGCGGCGGAGGGATGGTGGAGTCGCCTTCGGCCACGAGCTCGAGCGTGGCCTTGATGGCCTTCTCGCGTCGCGCTTCCTCGACGGACGAGAGCGCCGGCTTGGCCGCAGGCGCCTCGCCGAGCGTCTCGAAGCGCACGACGACGCCGGTCCGCACGAGCGAGAAGCGCATGCGCGCGTCCGCGACGACGAAGAGCATCGAGGCGCCCGCGCGCGGGAGAGAGACGAGGCCGCTCGCGTCGGCCATGTCGAGCGACGCGACGTATTGCGAGCCGACGCAGCGGAGCAGATCGTCTCCGAGGGTGACGCCGCTCTTGGCTTCGAGGTCCTGACAGACGCCTTCCTCGTCCAAGTAGAAGATCGCCTTCTCCGTATGAGCTGCGTACGTGAATTGCGACATCGGGCTTACGGCTCCTCGCGCGACATGGAAGCGGCTCCATCGCGCGCGCTCACGTTAAAAGCGAACTAGCCGTGAAGCTTACACTTGCGCCCAATGTCTTCGTCGCGAGTTCGCCGAGGAATCGTCATGGAGACCGAGGTGGGACGCCGTGAGTGCTCGTGGGGCGGCGGAGCGTCTCGCGCATGCGACGCGCGACGAGCCCGCCCGACGCGAAGGTGATCGCCGCGACGAGCCCCATGGCCGCGTGGAGGCCGAACACGTCGGCGGTGACGCCCGCGAAGAGCGCGCCGAACGCGTAGCCGAGGTCACGCCAGAGGCGATAGACGCCGACCGCGGAAGCGCGCCACGACGGCGCGGCGACGTCGCCGATCGCCGCGAGGAGCGTCGGGTACACCATCGCGGTCCCGACTCCCAGCAAGACCGCGCCCAGCGCGAAGAGCGCGTAGGCATGCGACGCCATCGTCACCAAGATGCCTGCACTCTGCACCCACATGCCGGAGGCGATGAGCCATTTGCGACCCACGCGGTCCGACCACGCGCCCGTGAAGAGCTGGGTGACGCCCCACGTTGCCGGGTAGAGGGCCGCGAGCGTTCCGATGGCGACGACGTCGAGCCCGGCGGCGGCGAAGAAGAGAGGGAAGAGCCCCCACGCCATGCCGTCGTTCAAGTTGTTCACGAGGCCGGCCTGGCTCACGCTCGAGAGCTCGCGGTCGGTGAGCGTCGTCTTCGCGAAGATCGCGCGTGCCGAAGGCGGCGGCGCGTCGTCGCCGCGAGCGGCGGACTCGGCGCGAACGTGGTGGTGGGTCTCGCGCACCCACGCCGCAGAGAGGAGGAGGCCCGTCACCACGTAGCCGATACCGAGCGCGTACGGCGCGGGCCGTGGGCCGAACCGCGCGGCGACGAAGCCGGTCGCGAGCGCGCTCGCGCCCACGGCGAGATAGCCGGCGAACTCGTTGAGCCCCATCGCGAGCCCGCGCTGCTGGGGGCCCGCGAGGTCGATCTTCATGATCACGGTGGTCGACCAAGTCAGACCCTGGCTCACGCCGAGGAGCGCGTTCGCGACGAGCACCCACGCGAAGCTCGGGGCCCACATGAGGAGAAGCGGCACCGGTGCGGCGACGAGCCAGCCGACGACCAAGACCCGTTTCCGGCCCACGCGATCCGAGAGCCGCCCGGCGAGGTAGTTGGTGAGCGCCTTGGTCACGCCGAAGACGACGATGAACGAGAGGACCGCGCTCTTCGCGGCGAGGTGGAACTCCTCCTCCGCGAGGCTCGGGAGCAGCGTTCGCTCGAGCCCGACCATCGCGCCGACGAACGCGTTGACGACGACGAGCAGGCTGAACTGCGCAGCGTTTGCCCGAATGCCGAGCGGTGGCGAGTCGGGAGCGCTCACGGGACCGCGATGGTGCACGTTGTTCCGGCGCCGCGCAAAGGGTGCGCGCGCTCGTCACGCGGCGCGGCGCCAACTCGGCCAGACGGCACGCGAAGGGCGGGGCGCGGCGTTTGCACACCTTCCGCTCATGGAAAGCGCACCTCGGGGGGAGACGCTCACGAGGACCGAACGGCTCCTTCTGCGGCCGTTCACCGACGTACGGCACGACGCCTCGTGGGCCGCGTGGCGTGCGTTGGCCCACGACGCTCCGCCGTTTCTGGCGCCCGAGTTCTTCGACCTCACGCGGCGCTTGGGCCTCGGCGAGCCCTTGGTCGCCGAGGCGTGGGCCTCGGGTGCGCTGCGCGGAGTCTTGCCCGTCGTTCGCGTCGGCCGCGACCTCCATGCGCTGCGCAGCGATCAGACGCCCGGCTTCGACTACGTCGGTGACGTCGACGCGCTCGGCGCGCTCTTCCGCGCCCTCGAGACCGACCCGGGCTGGGACGTGCTCCGGCTGAAGAACGTCCCCGAAGGCTCTCCGCTCGCCACCCGCTTGCCCGAGGTCGTGCGAGCGGCCGGCGGTCGCGCGGTCGTGCGGCCCGGCGCGCGACACTACGTCTTCGACCTCGCGTCGTTCGAGGCGAGCCTCGCGCCCAAGTTCCTCACCAACCTTCGCCGCTGCGAGCGGAAGCTCGGTGGCGTTTCGTTCGAGCGGCTCACTCACCCGACGCGCGCCGACTTCGTGGAGGCCTTCGGCATCGAGGCCATGGCGTGGAAGGCCGCCGCCGGCACTGCGATGGCGATCGACGAGCGCGTGAGCCACCTCTACGAGATCGTGATCCGCCTGTTCGGCGCCGCAGGCCACGCGAGCCTGTCGTTCATTCGCGCCGACGGAAGGCGCGTCGCGACGCTCTTCGCGGTGGAGGACGGTCACACCTTCTTCGCGCTCAAGATCGGGTACGACCCGCAGTACGCCGCCGCGAGCCCCGGTCACGTGATGGTTCTCGAAGCGGCCCGTGACGCCGCGGCGCGCGGTCTCGCGCGCTTCGATTTCGTGGGCCGCGAGGACGCCTGGAAGAAGAAGTGGACCGAACGCCACGTCGATCAGGTGACCGTGACCTTGTACCGACCGACGCCGCGTGCGCTCGCGCGCTTTGCGGTCGACGAGGTCATGCGGCCTCGTCTCGCCGGGCTCAAGCGATTGCGTACGCCCTTCGCGAGCGGCTGCCAGCGCATCGATCACGTCGGCTTTCACGGCATCGGAGAACGCATTCAAGATCGCGTCGGGCGCGGGTTCGGTATCCGGAGCGGAGTCCGACGCGTCGTGCACGATCTTCGCGCGGGCCACGAAGCAAAGCCCCAGGCCGCGCTCGGCGCGCCGTCGCGCTTCGCGCCGGGCACTTGGGTGCGCGTCCGAAGCGAAGCCGAGGTCCGCGCTACCCTCGGTCCGGACGAGCGGACGCGTGGCCTCAAGTTCGTCCCCACGCAGTGGCAGGCTTGCGGGGGCGTCTACAAGGTCGTGCGTCACGTGCGCCGGATGCGGGACGACGGCGGTCATTTCCGCGCCATCCACCGCACGGTGCTCCTCGAAGGTGTCACGTGCGCCGGCAAGGGCCCAGCTCCGGCGGGCTGCGGGCGACACTGCCCGCTGATGTTCCGCGACGAGTGGCTCGAAGAGGCGACGGCCGAGGTCCAGGTGCCGCCCGCGGCGTTCGTCGGACTACACGCCCACGTCCGTTCGGTCGAAGAGATCCGTGCGACGCTCGATCTATTCGGGCGCCATGATGGTCTATCCTTCATGTCCGAGATGGAGGCGTACGCTGGTCAGCGTTTCCGCGTCGTTGGGCAGCTCCCGCAAGTGTTCGAGTGCGATCACTGGGTGGAGCCGCGCGCGCCCATCTATCTCTTGGAGGGGCTCGCCTGCAAAGGCGA
>JBGAJR010000034.1:0-92394 GCA_044224815.1 Polyangiaceae bacterium | reverse complement strand
CGGAAGGCGTCGTCGAGCGAGCTGGGTCGCGCGGCCGTGCGGAGGCAGGCGTCGATGGCGAACGCCACGACCATGCCCTTGTCGTAGTAGTCGATGGTCGCGCTGGCCGCGCCCGGGTAGCGATTGTGGTTGAGGAACGTGGCCAGCGACGAGTCGACCAGCGTCGTGTGGCGCGTCGCTGGGAGCGCGCGGAGGGCGCGGTCGTAACGAACGAGGTTCGAGAGCATCCGCGCCGCCGAAAGCGCGCCGACGCGCGTGGCGAGGAGGAGCTCGTAGTACCGCGTGATGCCCTCGCTGATCCAAAGCCCGTCGGGGAACGACCCTTGAACGAGGTCCGGCTGCATGAGCGCGCGCGGGCGGAGGCGGCAGACGTTCCACGCGTGGAAGAGCTCGTGCGCGACGAGGCGAATGGCGGCGCGCCGCTCCTCGTCGTCGATGAACACGCCGTCGCCGATGCCGACCAGGGTGGAGTGAGCGCTCTCCAGGCCCCAGCTCGCGCGCGGGTCGGTGGCGTAGACGTACGTGTATTCTGCAAACGGAAAGACGCCACCGAAGACGTCGGCCGTAGCCGCGCTCACGGCCATGACTTGATCCAGGAAGCCGTCGACCTCGCGCTCGAAGCCCACCGCACGCCCCATGAAGACGTGGTGGAAGGTGACGCCGCGGAGCGTGCGGGTGCGGTGCTCGAACGTCCCGACGGCGATGGGGCTGTCGACGAGCGCGGCGAAGCTCGGGAGCTCGTAGGTGTCGTCGCCGACCGCGCGGGCGCCGCTCGGCGGATGGATCGCCCAACCGGGCGGCGCCGTCACCGAAACGCGGCACGGCCCCTGGTGGGCGGGGTCGAACGGGAAGTGCGTGGCGCGAACGATCGCACCCGACTCGAAGATCACTCCGACGAGCTCACCCCACGCCGGGTCCGACGCCGTCACGCGCGCGCGGACGACGAGCGAGCGGGGGGCTCCATCGATCGCGAGCCCGCTCATGCCCTCGCGGCGAACGACGAGGGACGCGCCGGTCGCCGCGTCTTCGGCGCGAACGTCGAACACGTCGCGGCCGTACTTCATGAACGCGTACGCGCCGGGCACCCAGGTCGGCACGTGCAGCACGAGATCCCCGGCTGCGGCGCGCTCGAGCTCCACGTCGAGCTCGAGCTGACGCGCGCGCGGATCGATGCGCACGCGGTAGTGCATCATCGGCTCCCGGAGAGAAACGCCGCGGCGGAGAGCTCGGGCTCTTCGCGCTCGGAGAGCGCGACGTCGATGACGAGCTTGGCCATCTTGCGGACGACCCACGCAAAGTGGGCCTCACCGAGCGACGAGACGTCGAAGTCCGGCGCCGAGTTCATGTAGTCGATGGCGTAGGGCACGCCGTCGCGAATGGCGAACTCGACCGTGTTCATGTCGTAGCCGAGCGCGCGCGTGATGGTGAGGGCGTCGGCGCTCACGCGCTCCTCGAGCTCGGGCGTGAGCGCCGGCATGCTCTCGGCGGCGCGGCGGTACCGATCGAAGTGCGAGTGGCGCGGATCCCAGAGCGCGGGCAGCACGTCGCGGCGCCCCACCACGACGCAGCGCACGTACTGCGTCCAGCGGATCTCCTCCTGCAGGATCATCGTGAGCGCGCCGCTCGCGTCGTACGCGGCGTGGAGCTCGGCCATGTTCGCGGCGCGCGAGACGTTGCGCCAACCACCGCCCCAATGCGGCTTCATGTACATCGGGAAGCCCAGGTCTTCGGCGATGCCGTTCCAGTCGACGAGCTCCATGTTCCGCGCGAGCGACTCGGCGTTGGTGTCGTCGCCGTAGGTCTTCGACGGGAGGAGCACCGTCTTGGGAACGGCGAGCCCGAGCTTGTCGGCGAGGCCGGCGTTGAAGAACTTGTCGTCGGAGATGCGCCAGAACGGGTTGTTGATGACGTACACGCCGTGGAGCGCGCAGGCCTTCAAGAACGGTTGGTAGCAGGTGACCTCGTGCGAGATGCGGTCGATGACCACGTCCCACGGCGGCTTCTCACGCGCGCGCGGCGCGGAGAACTTCACGTAATCGACCTCGACGTTCTGCGCGCGACGCGCCACCTCGGCGATGAGCGCCTCGGGGAAGGAGCGCTCGCGACCGACCAGGAGACCGACGCGCCTCTGGCGTGCCGCGGGGCGCGCCGAGAGCGGACCGCTCGAGGGATAGCGAGAGGAGGTGGGCGGAAGATCGACCGTCATGGCTCAGAACCCCAGGCGCGCGTCCACGTAGTGGTCGAGCATCTTCCGCCAGGTCGGCCAATCGTGCGGCATGTCGTGACCCCAGAGGTCGAGGTTGTGCCAGATGCCCTTCTCCCAGAGGATCCGCGAGAAGCGGCGCGACGCGTCCGGCGCCTCGTACGCGCCCTGCCCGCTCAAGATGTGGATCTGGCTGTGATGCTTGATGAGATCGAGCATGCGCGAGTCGGTGATCTTGGGGACGAACCAGCTCGGGTTGTTGAAGTAGATGTTGTCGTCGCTGTAGCCCTTGGTGAACGACGGCGACAGATCGTAGAAGCCGCTCATCGCGACCAGGGTGTCGAAGAGGTCGGGGCGCCGGAAGAACATGTTCGCCGCGTGGAACGCGCCGAAGCTCGCGCCCGTCACCATGATGCGAGCGGAGTCGTTCTCGAGCACGCGCCGGATGTGAGGGACGACCTCCTCCTCGACGTACGACGCGTAGAGCGCCTGGCGACGTCCGCTTTCACGCGGACCGACGTGCTTGTCCATCCACGAGAGCGTGTTGACCGTGTCGATGGAGAAGACGGTGATCCGCCCCGCCTCGATGTGCTGCTGGATGGCGTGGATGAGCAGGAAGCGCTCGACGTCGAAGAGGTCGCTCCCGGCGGTGGGAAACAAGAGGACCGGTCGTCCCCAATGCCCGTAGCGAACGATGGGCATGTGCATGCCGAGCCGCGGGCTGTGCCAACCGAACACCTCTTTCCGAACACGTAGCTGCATTGCGGGCGCAGCATACAGGGATCGGAGCGCGCCTCGTGGGCGTTCTCGGGGGTCTTTGCGGGTCGAGCGACGGGCGTCAGCCCGCGCGGCGTCGACGGCGGAGAGCCGCGCCGAAGACGGCGCCGAACGCGATCGCGAGGTCCCAGCCCCAGAGCGGCGACGTGGTGCGAGCGCCGAGCGCGCAGCCGCCGGAGCGCGGCTCACTCGACGGAGTCGCCTTCGACGTGGACGCCGGAGCGGCCGACGGCGGAGGCTCGGGCAATGGCGGCGGCGCGCCCGCGAGCGAGAGCGCCTGATCGATGAGATCGCTGAAGCCGCTGGTCTCGACGTAGATGTGGCCGAAGTCCTCGCTGCAGTCACCGCCACGAGAGACGACGCCGACGATGGCGCCCGTCGACTGGCTGATGGCCGGTCCGCCCGAGTCGCCGTGACAGATCGACAGGCCGACCTCGAACTCGTGATCGCCGAGCGCCGTATCCGACTTGGAGAGGCCCGGGCCGACGGCGCGAACGACGACCCCCGTCTTGCGGATGCGCGTGCCGGTCGTCCCGGTGTCGCTCTTGCCGTAGCCGACGGAGCGAATGGTCTCTTCGACGCCGACCGAGCGCGTGAGGCGCACCGGCATGGGAGTGACGTCGGGCAACGAGCGATCGAGCACGAGGAGCGCGATGTCTTGGTTGCACACCGCCATCGTGTCGGGCCGCACGATGTTCTTCACGGCGGCCGCGACCGGCCCCGAGAAGTTGGGCTTCGCGCCCGTGTAGACGTGGAGGTCCTCGAGCTTCTGATCGTCTCCGAAGTGCGGACCGTTTTCGGACTCGCCTTTGGCGTTGCAGACCACCGTCTTGGTGACGCTCTTGCTCACGCAGTGACGCGCGGTGAGAAGGACGTTGGGTGCGATCGCGGTCGCCGAGCAGAGCTCCGCGGTGAGGCCCGATCCGATGCGGAGCGCGACGACCGCGCCGTTCGTGCCGTCGGAGTCGACCGAGCCGCCGTAGATCGGATCTTCGGAGTCGGTGGAGTCGTCGACGGCGGGGGCGGAGCAGTGCGAGAGAATGAGAGCCAGCGCGCCGAGCTGCGCTACCCCGTAAAGCACCGGACGAACTCGCATCGAGCCGTAGAATACAACGTGGGCCTCAATCGTCCACACACGATCGGTTAACCCGGCCAATCCCGAGCGCTGGGCACTTTGCGCAGATTCTGGGGGCGCGTCGCTCCGGGCGGGAGGCCGCGATCGGAGGCGCCCGGGGGCGCGCGCCTCGGGGACCGACCACGCGAGGGCACCCCCGAGCAGAAAACGAGGCGGAAAAGTGGGCGGATCTCGGGCACGTGATAGCCTTCCTCCGTGCAGAGGGGGCGTGTCCTTCTCATCGAAGCCGAAACGAAGGTCGCCGATCGGTTGGCGGAGGCCCTTCGCGGGAAGGGCTATGAGATCGTCGTATGCGGCGAGGCTCGCGCTGGTTTCGAGACCGCGTGCGGCATGTCGCCGGACTGCATCGTCTGCAACATCGAGCTCCCCGACATCGATGGCTTCTGGGTCGCCCGGCGCATCCGCACGGAGCAGGGACCGGTCTCCAGCACGCCATTCCTCTTCTTGGCCGACACCGACGACGAAGACGCCCGTCTCCAGGGGCTGCACGTCGGGGCGGACGTCTACATCTCGATGCCGTTCACGCACGAGGAGGTCGAGGCGCAGATTGCCGCGCTGATCGACATGGCGCGGCGCCTGCGGGCGCGGCGCGATTCGTTCATCGGCGAGCCGCAGTCGTCCAAGCAGGGCGTGGCGCTCCGCGGCGAGCTCGCCCACATGCCGCTCGCCTCCATCCTGTCGATCCTCGAGATGGAGCGTCGCAGCGGGCAGCTCAAGGTTTCGAGCGACTCGGGTCAGAGCGCGGTCTTCACCCTGATGGGCGGCACGTTCGTGCACAGCGAGATGAACGGCACCGAAGGTAAGGCGCTCGACATCCTCCGCGACGTGCTCCGCTGGCGCGCGGGCAAGTTCTACTTCACGCCGCGCGACACGCCCCAAAAGGCTGCCCCGCGCTTGTCGATCGGTGAGGTGCTCCTCACCGCGATGCAACTAGAAGACGAATCCCGCCGGTGACCTCGTTCGCGGCGTGAGCCTCCCGCGCTCTTGAGCGTGCGGCTCTTCGACCTCCCGCGACCGCATGGGTCGCGAGAGCGAGCGTCACGGCGTGTATTGGCGCCAACGCGCTCGACCTTCCCAAGCCACGATCGCGCCTTGCACGCGAGACGGGCCCCGTCTGCGACCCGTGTGGTCGCAGACGGCGAAGGTTCGCCAGAACCCTGAGTGCCGGGGAGGCTCGTCGCGTGTCAACGCGACGAGGGGCCGGCAAGGCCCGGTAGGACGTCGCAAGCGGCGAAGGTTCGCAGAACCTGAGAGCGGGAGGAGGCTCGCTGCGTGTCAACGCAGCGAGGAACCCCGCAGGGGTTCACCTACCCGAACAGCCAGGTGAACATCCGGATGCGCGGGAACCGAAGGCGCGGTGTCAGCATGGACGGCCTCGTTGCCAGCCGCATGCCATGCGTCGCGCACACGATCCCGGAGGCTTGGGCGCGCGGCTCTGTCACCGCGATCGCCGTAGCTGGGCCACGCGCGATCCGGCGTGCGGGCGCCATGCCGCGCCCGATCGTTGGTGCTCAAACGAATGACGCGTCGTGTCGTGCGCCGTCTCGGCTGCTCAAAGACGACGCCACCGGATTTTCACCTGCTCCCAAACGGTGAGCGGGCGACGGAGATCCGCCGCTGCCGCGAGGGCCACACGACGCATCGCGTCGACCTCGCCGCGTTGCAAGGTGAAGCCATACCGGGCCCGCTCGTAGATCGCCGCGGCCTCGCGCACCGGCGGTGTGAGCGCACCCGCGGACTCGAGCCGGCGCAGGAGGTCTTCGATCGAGTCGGACGAGACGAGCACGATCCCACGATCTTGCGCGGCGATACGGACGACCTCCCAAAGGTTCTCGATGCGCTCCGACGGCGGCGTCGGCACGATCGGTCGCTGCAAGTGGCGCAGGAGGAGCGCACGCTTCGCGGGTCGATAGAAGAGGAAGAGCAGGAGGAGCGGCCAGAGGTGAAGCGCCGACTCCTTGGCCGCGTTGGCCAAATGCTCGAGCTCACGCGCGATCGCCTTCTCGTCGAGCTCGGGCTTCTTCGGCGGCGACTCGCCCTCCTCCTCGCCTTCTTCCTCCCCCTCGCCTTCGCCCTCACCTTGGCCTTGCGGGTCGCCCGTGCCTTGCTGCCCCTGCCCCTGCCCCTGCCCGTTTGCGGGCTTCTTCTTTTTCTTCTTCGGCTTCTTGGGCTTCTCGTTCTCGTGCTCCCCGGACTCGCCGCGCCCGTCGCCCTCGTGCTGGGCGGTGCGCCACAAATAGGGAGCGAGGAGCGCGGTCGAAACGAAGAGGACGGCCGCGAGCACCAGGATCGGAAGCACGTTGCGCCGCGGGATCGCCGTGACCTCCGCCTTCTTGGAGACACGACGCCGCGCCGAGCCCGAGAGCGCTTGCCAGAGCTCGACGCGCAGTGCTTGCTTCGACGCGAGAAAGAAGAGCCATAGGACGAGGAAGCACGCGAGGAAGATGAGCGGCACGACGAGCCATGCCTGCGCCTTCTGTCCGCCTTCCCAGACATGCACGCGGTTCTCGGCGTTGAGGATCGTGACGGCGGCGCCGATCCAACCGACCGCGGGCCAAAAGGAAGCCACGAGCTCCCAGCGATGCTGGAGCGACAGGAACCCGCACGGAAACGCGAAGCAAAAGAAGTAGAGCGGGATGATGAGCACGCTCGCGCCCGGCATCACCGCCAGCGCCGCGGTGCACGCCGGGATGGCAACGGTGGACGCGATGTAGATCGGAATCCCGCGCACGCGCGCGACGGCCACCAGCTGTCCGGCGACGACGCCGAGGATCCCGGCCCCGAGCGAGAGCACGATGAGCCAGAGCTCGGAGAGGTTGTGCTCGTAGACGAGGAGCGTCCCGAGCAGCACGAAGGCGCCGCTGAGCGAGAAGAGGAGATACGTGAGCGCCGGTCGAAGCGCCATGCGGACCGCCTGCGTGAACGGCGGCGTCCAAAACGGCACGCGCGTGCGGCTCATCGCGCGCCTCCCTGCGGCGGCTCGAGCACGATCGATGCGCCGCGGCGTCGCGCGAGGAGCGTCGAGGCACCGACCTGGGACGCGAAGCCGACCATGCCCTGCGTCGCGGCGGAGAGCGAGGCGATGAACGTCGCGTACGGGGTCGGCTTGGGGCGCAAGAGCGCGCCGAAATCCATGCGGTTGTCCTCGGCACCGGCGGGATACGGGAACATGAGGAGGCGCGCGAGGCCGCGACGCACTGGCGGTGCGTCTGGGGCGACCGTGGTCGCATCACCGACGACGAAGCTCGTGCCCGGAGCGACGGCGCCGCCGAACCCGAAGCCGGCCGTCACGACGACCGTCGACGGCTCGCTTCCGGGTCGTGGCGACGTCGAGGGAAGCGCGCCGCCCGCTACGGGTCCGCGCGCGCGGAGATCGGGCAGGCGCGCCGCGACGTCACCGAAGCGAAGCGCGCTTTGCCATGCGACCTCGGCGGCGAGCGAGCGCCAACGCCGCGACTCGCCGCGGCGGCAGTCGACTTCGCGCACGGTCGTGACGCCGTCTTCGGTGATCGCAGCGGCGATCGAGACCCGCTCACCGCGCGAGAGGAGCTCGTTCGCGACCGACACCCACGCGTCGACGAGGAGATCGAGAACGTCGGACAGTCCATCCGCCGGCGCGCCGGCAGTCGCGAGCGGGCCGCGCTCGGGCACGAACGTGTCGAGCACGATGCGCACGCGATTCGGCGTCATCGGCACCGACTCCGGCACGCGCACGATGAGCTGCCCGGTGTTGATCGACTGCTTCCAGTGGACGCGCCTCGTGTCGTCACCGGCGACGTACGCGCGCGTCCGATAGTGCTCTTCGGTGGGAAGCCGACCGACGATGCTGAACGAACCCTCCGCACGATCGCGAGATCGCGGCCGCCTCTCGAACACGACCGCGCGCACGCGCGGGAGCGCACGGAGCGCGGCCTCGGCGCGCGCCGCAACGAAGACGCGCGTGAGGCCGAGAATGTCTTCGTACCAGATTTCGGCGGGGCCGACCTTGTAGACACCGCGCGGAGTCTTGGCGAGCGGCGCGCTCACCGCGACCTCCGCGTGCGACACCGTGCGATCGACGGCGAATCGCGTATCACCACCGAGCCGCGCGGGGAGCGCCTCCTCGATGTGGAGGCGGAAGCCGGAGGGCACCGGCATGCGCGCGAGCACGAAGCGCTCTTCGACTGGGTCGCCGGCGTCGACGACCGCCGGCGACATCTCGCGATCGATCGAACCGCGTCGCCGCCGGACGCGATCGTCGAACGCGCGCACGGAGAACGCGGACACCAGCGTCGCGACAGTGGACGCGACGTACATGAGGCCGAGCCCCGCCACGGCGAGGACCCCGAGCTCCGCCCACTTCACCGCGAGGGCGGTGACGACCATCAAGAGTGACGCCACCGCCATACCGAGCCCGCGTCCGGTGAGGACCCGCACGTGTCGATCGAGCGCGTCGACGAAGACCGCGAAGCCGCGCTTGCCTGCGGCGTGCGACGCGCGCATCTCGCGGCCGACCTTCACCGAGATCGCCGCGAGCTGCAGCACGAGGAGCGGAACGACGACGAAGGAGAACAGCGTGGCGAACTGACCGGCCGTGTCCTTGACCTGACGAACGTCGAAGATCATCCCCGCCAGCGCGCCCGTGAGCCACGGGAGCACGAAGAGGAGCGCGGTATGGAAGCCCGCGCGGAGGAGCCGGTAGAACGTTCGCATCGTCGTCGCGCGCGCTCAGGCCGGCGCGGGCACGCGCTCGAGGCACTGGGCGACGAGCTCGCGCCCCACCCCGGAGTCGCTGGTGAGCACGCGATGACCGAGAACGTCGGGCGCGAGGATCTTCACGTCCTCGACGGTGACGTAGCCGCGCCCCGCGAACATGGCGCGCGCTTGGCACGCGCGCGCGAGCTGCAAGGTGGAGCGCGGCGACACGGAGCGGAGGTTGCGGTGGTCGGTGCGCACGGCTTTGAGCGCCATGACCAAGTACCAACGCATCTCGGGCGAGACGTAAACGTTGGGCACCGTGGCTTGCCAGGCGAGCACGTCGGCGCGCGTCACCACCGGCGAAATGCCGGCCAGCGCGGGCGCGTGCCCGAGGTGGACCTCGAGCATCTTGGCCTCGGCCTCCTCGGGCGGGTAGCCGACCGAGAGCATCATCATGAAGCGATCGAGCTGCGCCGCCGGAAGCGCGTACGTCCCTTCGTCCTCGAGCGGGTTCATGGTGGCGATGGTCACGAACGGGAGCTCGACCTTGTGGGTGACGCCCTCGACGGTGACCTGCCGCTCCTCCATGACCTCGAGCAACGCAGACTGCGTCTTGGGCGGCGCGCGATTGATCTCGTCGGCCAGGAGCACGTTGGTGAAGACCGGCCCGGCTTGGAACTGGAACGTCTTCGAGCGCATGTCGAACACGTTCGAGCCGGAGACGTCCATGGGGAGAAGATCGGGCGTGAATTGAATGCGCTTGAAGTTGCAGTCGACGCTCGCCGCGAACGCCTTGGCGAGCATCGTCTTGCCGACGCCTGGGACGTCGCGGAAGAGCACGTGCCCTTGCGCCGCGACCGACCACAAGAGGCGCGCGATGACCTCGTCCTTGCCCATGATGACGCGCCGGATGTTGCCGAGAACCGCCGCGTACTGCGCGGGGATCTTGGGATCGATCACGCCCGGCGCGGCCACGGGCGCCACGCCCTCGCTCGAGCCCGTGGCGAAAGGTCTACGAACCGTGTCGGTCATCGCGGAGTCTCCCAGCGTGCGGAAAGGACGAAGCGTCGCAGCCGAAGCCAAAGCTGGCGACCGAGCGAGGCGTTCATGTTCTCGTAGCTCCAGAGCCAGATTTCGACTTTGTCGTCGGGCACGTCCCACGCCGACGCGTACGCGCGAATGACGCGGCGCTCGCTCTCGTCGGGAACGCCGTCGGCGGAGGCCGCCTCGCACATCAAACGCACGAACGCTTCGCGACGTTCCGTGGGCACGAAGCGCGCGACCTGCGACGGGTGATGCACTCGAAGCTCGTCGTCGGTGAGAGGCGCGAGCCCTTCGCTGCGCAAGAAGGCATCGACGAGCGCGCGCTCCTTCGGGTGCACATCGCCGTCCGCGGCGATGACACTCACGAGCGGATAGATGATGGCGCGCGGCGGCGCCGACGGCGGCGGACGCTCGTCGTCCACCAGGGTCGGATCGCTCGGAGTCGCCTCGCGCGGCGCGCTCGGTGCGCGCCCTGCCGGCCTTTGGCCCATGGTCGAGAATGGATCGGCGAGCACGGAGAGCCGCTCGCCGCGCGCGCGCCGGTCGAAGAGCAGCGCCGCGTCGGGCTCGACGAACACCGCGCCGAGGAGCTCCTCGCGGGAGGCGAACCCGTCCCGCGTCGCCCACGCGTCGAGCGCTGCCTCGAACGCCTCTCGCGTATCGAGAGCGACGGGCGAGAGGACACGCCGCTCCTCGGCGCGCGCACCACACATCGGGCAGCACCGCTCGTCGACGGCACGGGGCTCCATGGGGCGAGCGCAAGCGGGGCAACAGTTGGCGGGAAGCGCGTCGAGCGACGGCACGACCGCGCGATCGACGACGCCTTGCGCGACCTCCGCGCAGAGCCGACAGCGCGCGTGAGCCGGCACGCCGAAGCGACAGGCGGCGACGCGCGCGTCGTACACTTCGATGACTCCGTCTTCGAGCCCGCACGACGCGCAGTCGCGCGAGAGCTCGACGGGGACGGGACCGGCCATCGCGTCTCGGCCGCGCGATCAGAGGAGGCCGGAGCGCGCGAAGAGCGCCTCGGGATCCGGCTCGCGGCCCATGAAGCCCACGAAGAGCTCCTTCGGGTCCTGGCTGCTCCCGCGCGAGAGCACGCGCTCCCTGAACGCGGCGCCGACCTCGGCGCTGAGCACGCCTTCGCGGCTGAATCGCGAGAAGGCGTCGGCGTCCAGCACCTCGGCCCACTTGTACGAGTAGTACCCGCCGGCGTAGCCGACCGGGCTCGAGAAGAGGTGACCGAACGACGCGATCATGGCGTAGTCGTCCGGCGGCGCGATGTGCGAGAAGCGCGCGGCGATGGCGCGCGCATAGGCGATGACGTCGCCGTCACGCGCAGGCTCGAAGTCCATGTGGAGCGAGAGATCGACCTCCGCGAAACCGAGCTGCCGCATCTGCATGTTGGCCGCGCGGAAGGTGCGCGCCTTCTGCATTTTGGCGAAGAGCGCGTCGGGGATGGTCTCGCTCGTCTCGTAGTGGCGCGCGAAGAGGTCGAGCGCCTCGCGGTCCCACGTCCAGTTCTCCATGATCTGCGACGGGAGCTCGACGAAGTCCCAGGCCACGTTGGTGCCGGCCTGCGAGCGGAGCTCGGTCTTGCTCAGCATGTGGTGCATGAGGTGACCGAACTCGTGAAACATCGTCTCGACCTCGCGGTGCGTGAGGAGCGCGGGCTTCCCTCCCACCGGCGGCGTCACGTTGGCCGCGAAGAGACCGAGGTGCCGACCGCTCTCGCCCACTCCGCTGACCAGGCCTTGCATCCACGCGCCGTCACGCTTCGACTCGCGCGGAAAGACGTCGACGTAGAACGCACCGAGATCGCGTTCGCCGTCCTTCATGCGGAACGCCTGCACCGACTCGTGCCACGTGGGCGCGTCCTTCCAAGCTTCGATCCGAACTCCATAAAGTCGCGACGCGATCGCGAAGAGCCCCTCGAGGACGCGGGTAAGCGAGAAATACGGACGGAGCGCCTCTTCGTCGAAGTCGAACCGGGCGCGGCGCAGCTTCTCCGCGTAGTAGGTGACGTCCCACGGCGCGAGCGGCTTGGCGTTCGCACCTTCGAGCTCGCGCCGAAAAGCGTCGAGCTCGGTGTTCTCGCGCTCGAAGAAGGGGCGGGTCTTCTTCTCGAGATCGCGCACGAAGGCGCGCGCCGCGCGGCCCGTCTTCGCCATCCGATCGTCGACCGCCAAGTCGGCGAAGGTCTCGAAGCCGAGGAGCTTGGCCTTTTCGCGCCGGAGCTCGAGCATGCGCGCGAGGATCGGGCGGTTGTCGTGATCGCCGGCCGTCGCCCGTGCGTTGAACGCGCGATACATCTGCTCGCGCAGCGCAGCGTCGTCGGCGTAGGTCATCACCGCCACGTAGCTGGGCGCCTGGAGCGTGAATCGGTAGCCGCTCTTCTTCTTGTTCTCGGCGCTCTCGCGCGCAGCGGAGAGCGCGCTCTCGGGGAGGCCGGTGAGGCGCGCGCGATCCTCGATCAGGATCTCGAAGGAGTTGGTGGCGTCGAGCACGTTCTGCGAGAACTTGAGGGAGATCGTGGTGAGCTCCACGTCGATCGCGGCGAGGCGCTCCTTGCCGGCCGCGTCGAGCTCGGCGCCCGCGCGGCGGAAGTCGGCGAGCGTCGTGTCCACGAAGAGCTTCTTGGCTCCGGTGAGCGCGCGGCACTCGCTGGTCTCGGCAAAGGCGCGGAGCGATCGATAGAGCGGCGCCGAGAGGTAGACGCTCGACGTGAACGCGCTCACCTCGGGCTGCACGGCGCTGTACGCCTCGCGGATCTCCGGCGTCGTGGCCACCGACTCGAGGTGCCCGGCGATCGACATCGCCCGCTCGAGCCCCGCGGTCATGTGATCGAAGGCTCCGAACGTGTTCGCGAACGTCGGCGCGGTCACGGCCTCGATCTCGGTCATCCGCTTGCGCGACGCTTCGAGCTCGGCGCGAACGGCCGGCACGATGTGCTCGGCCCGAATGACGTCGAACGGGATCTGGAAGCCTTGGTCGAGGAGCGGATTCGCGGCGGACATGGGGCCGATTCTACCAGTGCCGGCGACGCGCATCGACCACTTGGATGCGCGCCGCGCGCCGCGTGCTCGGCCATGCCGCACCTTTGCGGTACCCTTTCGCGATGCGAACCGGTTTGGGATGGGGAGTGGCTGCGCTCGTCCTCGCGGCGGCCTGTGACGAGACCATCGACGCGACGCCGAGCCCCTCCACGACCGACGCCAGCGCGGACCAAGCGGACGGGAGCGCTCCGGCGCCCGTCCCCGCACCATTCGGGCTCGACGCGCGCCCCGCCAACCCGACCTGCGTCGCGCCCAAGCGGCCGACGCTCGACACCGGCGTGAAGCTCGTGACCGCGTTCCCCGGCATCACCTTCACCGGTCCGCTCAAGATGCTCCAGGCGCCAGGCGACCCGTCCAACTTCTACGTCGTCGAACGAGGCAGCGGTGCGACGGCGACCGCAAAGGTCAAGGTGCTCCCCAAGACGGCGAAGTCGGCCGCCGACGTGAAGGACTTCGCCACGCTCAGCGTCAATGCGACGGGAGAGGGTGGGCTCCTCAGCATGGCGTTTCACCCCGACTGGCAGAAGAATCACACCGTCTTCTTCTCGTACACACGCACCTTCAGCGCCGCAAAGGGCGACACCATCCCCAAGCGACCGAACGGCACCGCGGAGCCGCAGAGCGGGCTCACGTCCGTCATCGCCAAGGCGGTGAGCACCGACGGCGGTCTCACCGTCGGCGCGCCGGTCGAGATCCTCACGCGCTCGCAGCCGTACACGAACCACGATGGCGGCGACATGGCGTTCGGCCCGGACGGATACCTCTATTTCGGCTTCGGCGACGGCGGCAGCGGCAACGATCCCGAGGGCTCGGGGCAGCGCCTCGACACGGTGCTCGGCAAGATGATCCGCATCGACGTCGACGGCGCCGCGCCCTACACCATCCCGAAGACGAATCCGTTCGCGAGCTCGACGGGCACGGAGAAGAAAGAGATCTTCGCGTGGGGTCTCCGCAACCCGTGGCGCTGGAGCTTCGATCGTGCAACGGGCGATCTGTGGCTCGGCGACGTGGGCCAGTCGACGTGGGAGGAGATCGACAAGATCGAGCTCGGCGGCAACTACGGATGGACCACGTGCGAGGGTTTCCACAAGCGCGGCGATACGCAGAACCTCTGCGCGACACCGGGGCTGCGCGATCCGATCGTCGAGCACCCGCGCAGCGAGGCGAGCTCGATCACCGGCGGCTACGTGTACCGCGGGAAGGCGATTCCCTCGCTCATCGGCGCGTACGTCTACGGCGACTTCGTCTCCGGGAACGTGTGGGCCATCCCCGACGGCGTGAAGGGCAAGCCGACGCCCATCCTCATCGCGACCAAGATGGGAAACCTGGCCGCGTTCGCTGAGGACGCGGACGGCGAGCTCTACACGGTGCAGCTCTTCGGCCCGATACAGAAGCTCGTGCCCGCCGCCACGCCTGCGCCCTCGACCTTCCCCGACAAGCTCTCCAAGACCGGATGCGTCGATCCCGCGCATCCCACCGTGCCCGCGACCGGCTTGATCCCGTACGCCGTG
Organism: Polyangiaceae bacterium; assembly: GCA_044224815.1. GTDB lineage: Bacteria > Myxococcota_A > Polyangia > Polyangiales > Polyangiaceae > JADJCA01. Next base: position 77,991 of record JBGAJR010000034.1, on the reverse strand, counting down.
CGGTCGCCGCTGTGGTCCGACGGTGCCGAAAAAGCGCGGTGGCTCGCGCTGCCCGACGGCGCGCAGATCACCGTGGCCGCCGACGGCGACTTCCAATTTCCGGTCGGCACCGTCCTCATGAAAGAGTTCTCGCTGGGCGGGAAGCGGATCGAGACCCGACTCTTCATGCTCCACGACGACGGCCAATGGGGCGGCTACTCCTACGAGTGGGATGACGCAGAGTCCGACGCGACTCTGCTCCCCGCCGGGAAGGTTCGCGACCTCGGCGCCGGCGCGTCGTGGACGTATCCGAGCCGCACCCAATGCTTCCAATGTCACACCGACGCCGCGGGCGGCTCACTGGGCCTGGAGATCGGGCAGTTGAACGGCGATTTCGTGTATTCCACAACCAATCGCGTATCGAATCAGCTCGCCACGCTCGAGCACCTCGGGCTCTTCGTCGCGCCGGTCGGAGATCCGTCTCTGCTCGTGAGGCTGCCCGTACCGCGCGCCGAAGGCCCCGTCGACGCGCGCGCGCGGTCGTACCTCCACGCGAACTGCTCGCACTGCCACAGGCCAGGAGGCAACGGCAAGGGCTCGATGGACCTTCGATTCGCGACGCCCGCGGCTGCGACGAAGACATGCGGGGCCGTCCCCGAGGAAGGGTCGCTCGGTATCGCCGACGCGAAGATCGTTGCCCCCGGAGAGCCGCAGAAGTCCGTGCTCTCGCTCCGGTTTCACGCGTCCGACGCGACGCGCATGCCGCCGGTGGGTGTGCGCAAGACCGACCCGGACGGGGCGGCGCTCCTCGACGATTGGGTGAAGAGCACGACCAAGTGCCCGTGAAGCGGGGATAGCATGGAGGGGGCGCTCGCTTCGCATGTCGAATGACCCGCTCCTCACCTGGCTCGAGCACTTGCCGGTGCCTGCGTACCTCTTCGAGGTAACCGCGGACGACTTCTTGCTCCGCTTCGCGAACGGGTTGGTGCGCGCCGCGCATCCGGAGATCACGGCGATCTACGGCTACCCGATGGTGGGTCTCTACCGAGACCAGCCCGAGGTGATCGCCGACGCACGGCGAGCCGTGACCGAGGGCGCGCCGGTGACGCGCGAGATGCCGGTGCGACGCTTCGACCGACTCGAGGCCAACCAGCGGCTCCGATTGACCTACGTGCCCGTATCGGACACCCAGCTCGTGATCTACACCATCGACGTCGCGCCGCCGTCGATGGCCGAGGCGGCGCTCCGCGAGAGCGAGGAACGCTACCGCGGGCTCGTCACGGCCATGCCCGACGGCGTCGTCTTGCGCGACAAGGCTGGCGCCGTGCTGACCGCCAACGATGCCGCCGCGCGCATTTTCGGCCAACCGTCTCCGGGCAGCCTCGTCGGCAAGACGCGCCTCGCGCCGGAGGATTGGGAGATCTTGGACGAGACGGGCACGACCCTCGCCAACGAGAGCCTCCCGTCGCATCGCGCAGTCACCGGCGACGGCGCGCCGACGGAGACACTGGTGGGCTTGCGCCGCCCGAGCGGAAGCGTGCGCTGGGTCCGCGTCTCGGTGGTGCGCGTCGGCGACGGCGTGGTCTCGACCTACTCGGACGTCACCGATCGCGTCGAAGCGCAGCGGGCGCTGCACGCCAGCACCGAACGGCTCGCGCGCGCTCTCGAGGCGGCGCGAATGGGGACGTTCGAGTGGGATCCCACGACCGACCAAGGCCAATGGTCACCGAACCTCGAGTCCTTGTTCCACACGCCGACCGACCTCTTCGGGCTCCTCGGGTTCGCGAAGGCAGTGCATCCCGACGATCGCCTTCGCCTCCTGGATGCCGCGCGCAAGATCACGGAGGCGCCGGTCGACGGCACCGTGGTCCAGGTCGACTTCCGCTTGCAGGGCACCGACGGCGTGACGCGCTGGGCCGAGGCGGGCGCGAGAGTCTCAGTCGGCGCGAACGGCGCGATGCGCGTGGTGGGCACGCTCAAGGACGTGACCGACGAACGACGGCTCGAGGAGGAGCTGCGGCGCGCCCATCGCCTCGAGAGCGTCGGTCGTTTGGCCGGTGGCATCGCTCACGACTTCAACAACCTGCTCGCGGCGATGCTGGGCGCCCTCGAGCTCGTCGAGGACGTCGCGAGCCCCGAGACGCACGACGACCTCTCCACGATCCGCCAGGGCGCGGAGCGCGCGCGCGATCTCACCAAGCAGCTCCTCGCCTTCGCGCGGCGCCAGCCGATCGAGCTCAAGGTCCTCGAGATCAACACGCTCGTCTCGCAAGTGGAGCGACTCCTCCGGCGACTCGTCGGAGCCGACATCGATCTCGTCGTCGCGCTGGGACCGAGAATGAACGTCCGCGCCGACGCCGCGCAGCTCGAGCAGGTTCTGGTCAATCTGGTGGTGAACGCCCGCGACGCGATGCCCCGCGGCGGCCGCATCGGCGTGACCGTGGAGCAAACGACCGTCGCGCCGGGCGGAGACGTCGCCGAAGGCACCTACGCGGTGCTCGAGGTGAGCGACACCGGTAGCGGCATGGACGAAGAGACGGTCCGCCGCATTTTCGATCCTTTCTTCACGACCAAAGAGCTCGGCACCGGGCTCGGGCTCGCGAGCAGCTACGGGATCGTCGAATCGCACGGCGGGAAGGTCTCGGTGTCGAGCGTGGTCGGCAAGGGCACCACGTTCCGCGTGCTCATCCCATGCGTGACCGAGGCGCCCGCACCTTTGCCGAGCGCGCGCGAGCGACCGACGCCGAGCGCGCCGGCCCGCATCCTCCTCATCGAAGACGAGGAGCTCGTGCGCGCGACCACGAAACGCTTGCTCGAGCGTCTCGGCTACCAAGTGCTCGAGGCGAGCGGCGCCGACGAAGCGCTCGCGCTCGCGGCGGCCGGCACGACCACGTTCGACGCGGTGCTGTGCGACGTCGCGATGCCGGGCCGGAGCGGCCCCGAAGTCGTCGCGGAGCTGCGGACGTCTCGCCCGGGACTGCGTGTCCTCTTCGTCTCCGGCTATCCCGAGGGCGAGATCGGCGCGAGCGAGCACGCGGCCTTCCTCACCAAGCCCTACTCGCTCGCCGACCTCGCCGACACCCTGCGCGCGCTGTTCGAGTCGAACGCCGACGCCCCAGGGTGACGCACCCACGTGCGCCGAACCGGAGCGGCTCCCCCCACGCGCGCTCGCGTTCATGCGTTCTTGCGCGCGTGCTCGGCGCGGCGCGCACCTTGCTCGCATCTCTCGCATGACGAACATCCCGAGCTGGGGCCGCGTGGTCGCCCAGCCGCACGAGTACCTGATTCATCTCCGCGCCGGCCGCGTCATTCGCCACGGCCACGGCATCGCTTGCTTCAAGCTCCCGAGCGACAGCGTCGCCATCCTTCCCACGTCGATCGCCAAGCTCTCGTTCGTGGCCGACCAAGTCACGCTCGAGAAGACCGGCGTCGCGGTCACGGGGCTCGCCGTCTACCGCATCGCCGAGCCGCTCCTCGCGTACCGCATGGTCGACCGAGACCGCGGAACGCTCGGCGACATCCTGCGCGACATGCTGGTGGGCGCGACCCGCCGCATCGTGGCCGGACTCTCGCTCGAAGCGTGTATTACACATCGAAAGGAGCGTGTCGCGAGCGCGCTCATGGAGGAGATTGCGCCCGTCCTCGCCGGGAGCGGACGCGCGAGCGATGGCGCCGATCGCGGCTGGGGCATCGTGCTGGACACCGTGGAGATCCAGGACGTGCGCGTCCTGTCCGAGGAGGTCTTTGCCCGGCTCCAGGCTCCCTATCGCGAGGACCTCTCGCTCCGCGCGCTCCGTGCCAAAGACGAGGTCGCGCGCGAAGAGGCGCGCCTCGACGCCGACCGCCGCATGGCCATGGAGCGCACGCGACGCGCCCTCTTGGGCGAAGAAGAGGAGCGACTCGCCGCCGAGCGACGCCGTCAGATCGAAGCCGCGCTGCACGAGGCGGAGGTCGCTGCGAAGAAGCAGGCGGCGGAGCTCGCGCGTCTCGACGAGCGCGCGCGGGCCGACGCCACGCGGGCGCGACTCGCGCTCGAGGAGCGACGTGCGAGCGAAGAGCTCGACATCGAGGTGGCGCGGAAGAAGCGCGAAGCCGTCCCGGATCTGTCCGCGGCGCGACTCGAAGAGCTGATGCTCACCGACACGATGCCGCGCATGGCCGAGGCCTTCCGGGGCTCGTTCGATCGCATCAACCTGTCCACTGGCGAAGGCGGCCCGCTGCTCGCCTTCCTCACCGCGGGCATGGAGCAGGTGATGACCGCAGCGCGAAAGCGCAGCTGACCTCGACGCGACGAACCGGTGAGCCGCTCCCGAAGCAGCGCGGAGCCACTACCGCTCGCCCGAGCACTGGGTGAGCTTGGGCTGCGCCGCGGTCTTTCGGTACACGTAGTTCGTCCCGCCGAGGAACTCGAAGCGAACGAGGTACTCGATGGAGTGGTAGGTGTTGTGCCACCAGTGCACCTTGATGAGCCCGCTGGTCCCCGACGGCGGCTGCGTAATCTCGGCACCGCGGAATCCACTCGATGCCCCATACCAATTGAGGCAGCGGTTGTCCCACGACACGCCGGTGCGCTCGAAGCAGTCGTCGTTCCAAGAGCGAACGCCGACGACCTTCGCGCGAACCGTGAAGCCGTTGACCATGACCGTGGAGACACCGATGTAGTCGTCGCCTTCGACGACCGTCGGGTCGAACCAATCCGCGTGCGCATCGCCCTGACGCTTGCCGGCGCCGAAGGTGATCTGATTCGGCTTGCACATCCACCCCGCCGAGCAGAGCGCCTGGCGCGGCGTCATGACCACGTCGACCGTGTACGCGACCGTCGACGGTGACGCCACCGGTGAGGCCTGCGGATCGAGCACCGTCGGAATGGCGTTCGACAGGCTCCCGCCTACGAGGGTGCCGTTCGTGTCGGTCGCTCCGACCAAGAGCCACGCCGTCGCCGTCTGACGCGCGTCGACGAAGCCGGGAAGCGCGATCTTCGTCGCTGGCATGTTGCTCGGGGTCGTGAAGTAGTCGGCCGCGCTCGCGGAGAGGCGAGTCACGAACGTGCCGCACGTATCGGACTTGACGACCAGCCGCGCGCCGGACAGCGCAGGCGTGATGCCTTGGCCCCAGAGCTCGCCTCTCCAACCGATGAAGTACGGCTCCCAGAACGACGGCGCCCCGCTGGACTGCGCCCAGCGGGCGAGCATGTCGAGGTGCGGAACGCCCGGCGCGGGCTGCGGCGGCGGCTGCGTCAAGCGAGTGACGAGCGCCGAGTCCGCGAATTGCACGATCGGCGTGCCATCGGTCTCGTTCGGCGCCGGCACCGGAGTGAGGAGCGTGTCGGGCGTGACGGTGGGCCGGGCCGAGAGCTCTTCGCGCTTCGCGTCGAACGCTGCGCCGCTGATGCCCAAGCCGAACGACTTGAACGCATCACGCACCTCGGACTCGATCGCCGGCGGGCGCACCTTCTTCACCGGACGCGTGTCGAACGTCGTCGGCGTGAAAGCGATGCCCCGCACGATGCGCGGCCGCGGTGGGGGCGGCGCCGCGACCGTGGGCGCCGTCGTCGTGAGGCTCACGGTGGGAGCGGTCGTCTGCGCGCGCGAGAGTGTCGGTCCCGCGATCAGCCCCACCACGACCAGCCCCGATACCGGATACCGCTTCATTCCTCGCTCCCTCCGAGCGCGCGCCCCTCGAGACGTTCGAGCCGTCGTGGCTCTGCCGGACGCACGCGACCAGAATACGCACTCCGGGACCGGGCACGGCAAGCGGTTCGTCGCCGCCGCGGCGCGGACGCGTGCCGGAGCGGCCCCGCGCGTCCTCGAGGACCCAAGCAGGCGCGCGGGCGTGTTCTCGAGAGCCCAATCGCCGGGCGCGGCCGCTGAGAATCAGCCGGTTTTCGCGAAATACGAGCGTGGCACGACGGTTGCGAAAGGGGCGCGCATCGACGGCACGACGGAACGTGCCTCGGAACCTTGGAAAGAACATCGCCATGACCGCCATGAAGCTCTCGACCCTCGTCGCCTCCGCCCTCGTCCTCGCCACCGCCGCCGGCTGCTCGAAGCCCTCGCCCGAGGAGCAGAAGAAGCAAGAGGAGAAGCTCGCGGCGACCCTCACGTCCGCGCTCGCTGCCGCCGCGGCGGCTCCGACCGGCGCCCCCGCCGCGAAAGGTGGCGCCCCGCTCACGATCAACCTCCCCAAGTTCGGCCTGAAGGGTCAGGCGGCCGGTGAGACCGAAGCGCCGATCATCGGCGACGGCGACCCGGCCATGGTCATGGCGGCGACGTTCGCGGCCAACGTGTCCGAAGCCAAGAAGACCGACCCGAAGAAGCTCAAGGAAGGTCAGGACGCGGCGAAGATCTTCAACCCGAAGAACATGAAGAGCGAGACCCTCGCCGACGGCTGGGCGATCACGTACACGAACACCGGCAGCCTCGGCACGAACTACTTCGTCAGCGTGCGTCGCGAGATCGGCGGCAAGGGCTACCTCTGCGAGACCACGCAGACCACGCCCGAGCAGCAGGCGGCGGCGCTCTCGTTCTGCAAGAGCCTCGCGAAGTGACGGCGACGCGCACGTTGCGCGTCGTCTCCGCCCGGACGACGACGCGCGCGTGAAGCGATCTCAGTCGACCTTCGCGCCTTGCGCGATCCAGCGGCCGAGCGTCTGCCGCTCTTCGTCGGTCATGCCGGTGCGATTCGCGAGCGGCATGTTCTTGGCGGTGACGGCGCGGGCCATGATGCGATCGGCGTAGAGTCGAATCTGCTCCGGCGAATCGAACACGACGCCGTTCGGTGGCGTCGTGAAGACCGTGTCCTTCGGGGTCGCGGAGTGGCAGTGCACGCAGCGCTCTTGCACGATCGTGCGCGCGGCGGAGAAGCTCACCTTCGGGCCGCTCGAAAGTGCCGCCGCCGCGTCACGCTCCGCGTTGCCGAACGGCACCAGCAAGAACGCGAGGGCCGCGACGCCGGCCGTGAGCACGGCGGCCAGCGTGGGCTTCCACGCCGGGAACGTGAAGCGGATGTTGAGCACGTGGCGGACCGAGGCGCCGATCACCATGAGGACGCCGAGGACGAGCGCGCGATGCGCGTGCCCGTAGGTGCTCGAGAAGTGGCTGCTCAACATGATGAAGAGCAGCGGGAACGTCATGTAGTTGTTCTGGATGGAACGCTGCTTGGCGCGCCATGAGAGAGCCGGGTCCTGCTCGCGCCCCGCGATCGTCGCCGCCACGAGCTCGCGCTGCGAGGGCGTGATGTGGAGGAAGACGTTGCCGGCCATGCACGTGCCGAGGAGCGCGCCCACGTGGATGTACGCGCCGCGTCCGCTGAACACGGTCGTGAGCCAGTAGACGAGCGCCGCGAAGAGACCGAGCGTGAGCGCCGTGAGCGCGCGCTCGTGCTTGGCGAGCGGCGACCGCCACAAGAGATCGTAGACGGCGAGTCCACCGAAGACGACACCGAGTCCGGTCAGCGTCGCGCGCTCCGGCGACATCGACTGCACGGCCGGGTCGACCAGGATCGCGGCGCCGCCCATGTAGTAGACGAGGACGAGCAGCGCGATGCCGCTCATCCACGTCGTGTACGACTGCCACTTGAACCAGTGCAGCATGGCCGGCATCTCGGACGGCGCGAGGTAGAGCTTCTCCACTTGGTAGAAGCCACCCGAGTGCACCATCCAGATTTCGCCGACGTGGCGCTCGCCCCGCGCGGCACCGGCGCGCTTGACCAGGTTGCGGTCGAGCCAGTTGAACAGCATCGAGTTGCCGACCCACATGATCCCGGCGATGAGGTGAATCCACCGGGCGATGAGATCGAGCAGCTCTCGAACGTGTGCGTCCACGCTTGAGTCTCCAAGCTCGGCCGAGCGCATCCGAACGCGCCAGCCGAACCGGAGCGATATAGCACGCAAGACGCGTCAATAGCTCGCCCTCGCGGACGGAACGCACTAAGTTGCGTGCACCATGAACGACGCCATTTCTCGACGGGATGCCCTCAAGAAAGTCAGCCTCACGGTCCTCGCCGCCGGCGCCTGGGGCGCGATGGGATGCGGCAAGAAGGAGCTCACGTGCACGGATACGAGCGGTCTTTCGGCCGACGAGGTCTCGGCGCGCAACACGCTCGCTTACGTGGACAAGTCGGCGGAGGCAGCCAAGAACTGTGCAAACTGCATGCAGTTCAACGCCGGCCCGGCCGACAAGTGCGGCGGCTGTAAAGTGCTGAAGGGCCCGATCGCGCCCACCGGCTACTGCAAGGTCTGGGCAGCCAAGACCTGATGGCTCCTCCGCGCGGCGCTCCCTCGGACATCCTCGGGAGCGCCACTCGCGAGGCGGTCAGCGGCCGCACTCCGCGGGCTTGCTGACCGGATCGGTCGGCGCGCACTGCCCCGTGCCCGCGTCGCCGGTCTTGAGGCACTTGAGCGACGAGCACTGAAGGAAGTTCTCGCAGGTCGCGCCGCCAGCCTGTGACTTCACGCACTTGTCACCCGCGCCGCAATACGCGCCGAGGCCGCACTCGAGCGGCTTGGACGGCTGGCAAGCCGCGTTCAGCGCGAGCGCCGTCTTGCACGTGCCCTGCGTCGCCCCCGCGGCGATGTCGCAGTAGAGGCCGGTTCCGCAGATCCCGCCGGAGCCCTCTTTGAAATCGCAGGTGGAGCCCGCCGCCAGCAGGGTGATCGTCTTGCACTTTTTGGTGGTGTTGTCGCAGCTCGTGAAGCTCGTGTCGGAGTTGGTCGGCTTGCACTGGTTGTCGCGATCGCACGCCTCGCCCTCGCCGAGCTGGCCCGCGAAGATGCGACAGCCGTTGAGCGTGGTGGCGAGCGACTGGAAGTCCGAGAACTCGAGCGTGCACTTCTGGATGAGCGGCGCGATCTTGGTGAGGCACTGATCGATCTTGGATCCGTCGAAGGTCATCGTGCCGGCCTTCGCGGCCGCGACGTCCTTCTCGCACTCCGTCTTGGCGTGCGCGAGGCATTTGGCCTCGTCGTAGCCACCCGTCGCCGTACAGCACGACGCGCGTTGGGCGCAGAGCTTCGGTCCAGTCAGATCACAAACGTTGTCGAGCGTGTAGCCGCTCGCCCCGCCATCCCCACCGCCGTCGGCGCCGAGCGCCCCGTCGACGGCGGCGTCGTTGGACGCGCCGGTCACGGTCCCGGTGTCCGTTCCGCTGCACGCGACGAGCGTCGCCATCGCCCCAACCGCCGCGAGCATGCCCATCCCAAAAGCGATCCGCACCATCCGTCGACCTCCCGTTGTCCCGCTGCACCTACACGGCGCGTGCCACCGAGGCGAGGGTACGACTTCTTGCGTCCAGACCGGAAAAACGCGCGCCGCGCTGGGATCGGAGCGGCCCTTCGTGACCGGGCGTTCTCGGTGGGGCGTGAACCGGCGAGCGGCTCCGCCCCACGGCACGTATGGCATCATGGGCCGGCTTGGCGCTCTGGATCTTCGGCTACGGCTCCCTGATCTTCCGGCCCGACTTCCCCTTCGTCGAGCGGCGGCGCGCGCGTGCCCCCGGCTTCGTTCGGCGCTTCTTCCAGGGCTCACCCGACCACCGTGGGACGCCCGAAGATCTCGGCCGCGTCGTCACGTTGGTGATCGACCCAAGCGGGGCCACGGAAGGGGTCGCTTATCGGGTCGACGAGCCCGATGAAGACGCGGTGCTGCGGGCCCTCGACGAGCGCGAGCAGGGCGGTTACGTGCGGACCCATCTCACCGTGAGCTTCGTCGACCAGGCCGCCACGCATTCCGTGAACGCGACCACGTGGATTGCCCATCCGGGAAACCCCTACTGGCTCGGACCCGACGCCGACCACGCCATCGTCGAACGCATCGCGCGCGCACGCGGACCGAGCGGCGCGAACCGCGACTACGTCCTACGACTTCGCGACGCGCTCCGCTCGGAGGCGATCGACGATCCCCACGTGGAAGCCCTTGCTCAGCGGATCGGCGCGTAGCAGTCGTAGTTGCGCTGGCGGCGAATGCGGCCGCCTTCGACCTCGACGAACATCGCGAGGCGCGCTCGAAGGACGTGGCCCGGCGGAAGCTCTCCGTATGGGACCGCCAACGTGCCCGACCAATCCATCTCGAGCGCGACCATGTTCCCCGCCGCGACCTCGTGCGTGACGACGAAGCGCTGCTCGCGCATCGCCCCGCGCCCCTTCGCCGCGCTCTCGAGGAGCGCGGCCGCATCGCGACGAACGCCCTTGGGGAAGAGCAAGTTCGGTAGCTCCTCCTGCTCGAATTCGGGATGGAGGTAGCGCGCGAGCGCGTCGCCTTGAGCGAACGCCTCGACGTCGGCGACGAAGGCCCGGACCAAGTCGAGGTTCTGCTTGGAAGTGCTGTCCATGTACACAACCATAGTTGCACAACCTCTGTTGTCAATCTTACCCTGGACGAAGAATGAGCGAACGCAACGAGCCAGCGCTGGACCCTCGCGATCTCGACGTCGGCACCCTCGCCCTCTTCGTCGGGCAGGCGTTCGTGGACGAGGTGCGGCGCCGCGTGGAAGCCAAAGGGCTGTCCGGCCTCCGCGTGTCTCACGGCTACGTGATCCAACACTTGGTCACCTCGCCACGTACGATCTCCGAGCTCGCGACGCGCATGGGCGTCACGCAGCAAGCGGCGTCCAAGTCGGTGGCCGAGCTCGAGGCGCTCGGGTACGTCGAGCGACGCGTCGCGCCCGAGGACGCCCGCGTCCGCACGGTTGCGCTCTCGGCGCGCGGGGAGGAGGCGGTCCGCGCCGCACGCGCTGCCCGCTCCGCCCTCGAGCGGGAGCTCGCCCGACGGCACGGCGACGACGCGATTCGTCGAGCGCGCCGCTTGCTGGCCGACCTCTTGACCGACCTCGGCGGCGTTCCGTCGGTGCGCGCCCGTCGCGTGCGCCCGCCCCGCTGACCTTTGCTACGCTGAGCGGACGTGGACCTTCACGATCGGACGCTCGACTGGACGGCCGCGCGCAGGCTGCGGCGAAACCTTCGCCTGCCGCTCGCGCTCCTCGCCGGCAGCGCGCTCGGTTACCTATACGCGAGCGAAGTCCGAACCTCGTCTTTGGTGTGGGGCGCTGCGGCTGCGGTGATGCTGCCGATCCTGGCGCTGCTCATCGTCGTTCGGAACGCCTTGCCGCGCGCCGTCCCGACCCGCGTGCGGCTCACCGCCGAAGCGCTGGAGATCGAGGGGCGTGCGCCAATTGCGCCCGTGGAGATCTCCGAGCTCAGGCTATTGCCGCGGCCCGGCCGACATGGTGACGCCGTCGTCGACATGCTCACGGTCAACGGAGAGCGAGAGCGCCTCTGGATGATGGCCGACGGTGCACGAAACCTCACCGACGCGCTCGGTCCGCGGCGCGCTCGGTTTCGTCTCGCCCTCCCATTCGCTCCCCGCTTCTTCGGAGCGCTGGCGCTCGTCGCCATTCCATCACTCGCGCTTGGGGTGCTGACGCACGCCCCGGCCGTCGGGATCTTTGCCCTCTCGATCGGCGCGATCTTCTGGGCGCTCGTCCTCTCGGGCCTCCTCTGGTTCATCCCGGGCTCCGTGACCGTAGGCGCGGACGGCGTCACGACGCGCTGGCTCGCGTTTCGCCGGTTCGTCTCGTTCCGCGACGTCGTCGCAGTCGACTCGCGCCGCGCGCGCTCCGACGGCCGCGCCGACACCGTGCTCGCATTGAAGAGCGGTCGGCGACTCAGGCTCATCCCGCGCGAGACGCCCGACACCGAGGCCGACCGCGGCCTCGAAAGCATCGCGCTCGCCTCGCACGTGATCTCCGCGCACTCGGCGTGGCAGGCGACGTTCGGGAGCGCCACCGACCTCGCGCGACTCGTAGCGCCATCCGCCGAAGTGCCGAGCGCGTGGCGACTCGCCCTCGACGCGCTCGTCCACGGCACCGGCTATCGATCGACGAACCTCAATCCGGACCGCCTCTTCAGCCTGCTCGGTGACCCCACCGTCGATCGGCGGGCGCGCGTCGGCGCGGCGGCGGCGCTCGTGCGCATCGGCGACGACGAGTCGCGCGCACGCGTGCGCGTGGCCGCCGCGAGCTCGGCAGACGCGGCGCTCCGCGACGCCATGCTGGCCGTCGCCGACAGCGACTCCGACGAGGCGATGGACCGCGCCCTCGCACGCGTCCTTCGGTGAACTCTCGCCTACTGCTTGGCGTACTCGCTGCCCGCGACGAGCTTGGACTTGGGATCCGTCTCGTAAATGGTGAGCTTGCCGGTCGCCACCGAGTAGACCGCCGCCAGATCCGGGCCGGGCTTGGGGCACGTGAGGGTCCGTGCGAGCGTGGTCCCACTCACGGTGAACGTTTCGGCGAACGTGTCCGAGGTGTCGTCCGGCAACGTTTGGATCGACTCCATCAGGTTGCCGGTGATCTTGAGCGTGACCTTGAGGCCGCTCGGGCTCGGTGAGGACGGAGTCCCGCTCGGATCGTAGACCGTGAACGCCGTGAGGAAGTACGTCCCGTCCACGATGGTGCCGCCCGTCGCGGTCGGCGCGGCCGACGCCGCCGTCGCCTGCGTCGCCTCCGGCGCAGCGTTCGTCAGCGAGTTGCACGCGCCCGAGCCCGCGTCCGACGCGTCCGTCTTGGTCCCCGAGTCTTTGACGGTTGCCGCGTCGCCGCCGCCAGCGTCGCCGCTCGATGCCGCGTCACCGCTCGCCGATGCGTCGGCCGAGTCGGCCGAGCCGTCCGTCGTGCTGGAGCTCGAACACGCAACGGCGCTCAGACCGAATGCCACCGAGCCGAGGAGAACCGTGTGGATGAGGGATTTCACGATGCCGAGCGTACGCGAGGAGCCGCGGCCGCGTGCACGTCAAATCGCCCAGCTCGCGTGGTACCCCGGCTCCTCGATGCTTTCGGCCTGCGCCGTAGGGAGGAGCGGCAGGTAGGTGTCGATCATCACCGCGAGCTCGTCGGTGCGCGTCGCCCCGATGCTGGCCTCGTACGCGCCCGGGTGCGGCCCGTGGGAGATACCTGCAGGATGCAATGAAATGGAGCCTGGCCCCACGCCGCGCCGGCTGGTGAAGTTGCCGCGGAGGTACAAGATGACCTCGTCGCAGTCGACGCTCGAGTGCGGATACGGGCACGGAATCGCTTGGGGGTGGAAGTCCGTCACCCGCGGCACGAACGAGCACACGAGGACGCCGCGCCCGGCGAACGTGGTGTGGATGGTGGGCGGGAGGTGCACGAGGCCGGTCTTGGCCTGGTACTTGAGGATGTCGAAGGCGAACGGGTACACCGTGCCGTCCCAGCCGACGACGTCCATCGGGGAGTGCGGGAGGACGTAGCGCGTCGTCTTACCGCCCTTCCGCGCGAAGAGCTCGAGCGGCCCGTCTTGGACGGCGTCGGGCGTGGCGATGGGGCCGCGCGGCCGCACGAAGTCGCGATGCGTGTAGGGCGCATCCATCTTGAGCTGCCCGACCGGGTTTCGGTACTGGGCCGGCACGTGCATGCCGCCGTGGAGCTCGAAGCACATGAGCCGCATCGGCGACGTCACGTGCCAGCGGTGAATGAGCGACCGCGGCACGAGCACGTAGTCGTTGGCCTGGACGTCGAGCCAGCCGCACGGCGACTCGAGTCGCGCCGAGCCCTCCTGGACGAACCAAAGCTCGTCCGCGTCGCCGTTGGCGAAGTAGGCGTCGTCGCTCTCCGTGGGCCGCGCCAGCGTGACCGTGACGTCGGCGCTCGTCAGGATGGGCGTTCGCTTGTCGAGGAGCTGCCCGCCGGCCTGGAGCTTGTCGCTCGTGTAGAGGCGACGCTTGAGCGGGTGGCTCGCCGACTCGTCGGGTACGGCCACTGGGTAACCGCGGCTGGTCGTCGTGACCTCGCGATGGGGCGTGATCGGATTCCGGTGATAGAAGTACGTGAAGCCGCCCTCGAAGCCACCGCGCGTGAACATCTCCTCGTAGAAGAGCTTGCCGGCGGCGTCGCGAAACGCGGTGTGCGGCTTGTCGGGCAGGAGCCCGACGGCCATGCGATCGATCACGACGCCGCGGCCCCCGCCGCCTTCTTCTGCGCGCGCTCGATGCTCTCGAAGAGCGCGCGGAAGTTGCCGTAGCCGAAGCCCTCGTCGCCACAGCGCTGGATGATCTCGTAGAAGAACGGTCCGGCGCGGCGATCGTCGTACATGCCCGAGGCCTCGCGCATGAAGATCTGGAGCATGTACTTGTCGTGCGCCCCGTCGACGAGGATCTGCTTCTTCTCGAGCTCGTCGAGCGCGGCCTTCACGTTGTTGATGCCCAGCTTGGCGAGGCGCTCCGGGAGGTCCTCGTAGTACGACTTGGGCGTCTTCATGAACTCGACGCCGCGGCGCTCGAGGTCCGGCACCGTGGTCAGGATGTCGTCGACGGCGAAGGCCACGTGCTGCACGCCGTTGCCGACGTTGTCTTCGACGAACTTGGCGATCTGCGACTCGCGGAAGAACGGGCGCAGCGGCTCGTTGGTGGCGAACTTCACGCCGCTCTCGGGATGCCACATCACGATCGAGCGGAGGCCGGAGCCGCTCGCGCGCTCGGCGGCGACGTCACGCGTGTGGAAGCTGATCTCCCAGAAGGGCTCGAAGCCGAGCACGTCGCGGTACCACGCGATGATCGGCTGCATGGTGAGGCCGTTCGAGGTGACGTGATCGACGTCATGGATACCGAAGCAATTCTTCGGCTTGGACGCGTGGCCGTCGGCCACGTCGAGGAAGCCGGGCGCGAAGCCCTTGAAGCCGCCCTTGCGCTCGACGAATCGGAACGCGACGTCGCCGAGCGGCGTCGCGATCTCGAACGAGCGATACGTGCTTCCGTCGGCGTTCTTGACCTCGAGCGGCTCGCTCAAGAACGTGCCGCCGCGCTTGTCGAGGAAGTCGGCCGTCTTGTCGAGATCGTCGGTGGTGAACGAGAGGCTCATCACGCCGGCCGGGTGAACCTTGAGGTAGCGCGCGGCCTTGGAGCGCTGCGTGAGCGGCGTCGACACGCAGACGCGTGCGTCGCCGGCGCCGAAGACGACCGACTGCTGACCGCTCCGCTCGACGAGCTCGGGCCCCGCCTTGGCGACCTCCTTGAAGTCGAGGACCTCGGTGTAGAAGCGCCGCGAGCGATCGAGGTTCTCGACGACGAAGTGGAAGGAGTCGAAGCCGGTGATTCCGCAGTGTTCGCGCGTCATGGCGCGGGGAGCATGCCTTCGGATAGCCTCCGAGTCCATGGTCCGCTGGCTCCCCTTCCCGCTCTTTTTGGCCGCATGCGCTTCCGCCCCGCCCGCCCCAGCGCCTCCCGCGCCGTCGGTGGCGAGCCCCGCCGCGACTTCCAAGCCTGCCTCGCCCGCCGCGAGCGCGGCTCCGGCCAATGTGCCTCCGAGCACGAGCGCCAAGCGGCCGACGTCGGGGAACCTCCCGGCGTACGCCCGGCTCGACGTGGACCCCACGGCGAACTATCCGGAGCGCGCGCGCCTCGTTCGCGCCGGCCGCTTCGCCACCGATTGGCCGCCCGCCGAAAAGGAAAAGGAGGCGCTCGCCAACGAAGACCAGAACAAGGTCGTCGATTGGGAGCCCCCGGTCATCGAAATCGGAACGACCAAACGACCCTATCGGTTGCTTTGCCGCAACGCGGACGTGCAAGTCGCCGCGTTCGCCGATCCGTCACTCCTGGCGACAGTGGCCCGCGAGCGAACGGTGCTCTACCCGACGGCGCGGCCGCCGACCTCGGCAGGCGACAAAGAACCGGGCGTTCGCATCGCCAAGGGAACGCGCCTCACCGTGCTCGGGAGCGCGACCGACGTGGATCACCTCCGCTTCGAGAGCATCGGGCTCACCGGCGAGGGCTACGTGAAGCGCGCGCAGCTCGGCCTCTCCTTCCCGCCCGATCCGGGAAAGAGCGAGGGCGGCGGCGAAGCCTCGACCGAGCACTTCGACGCCACGCTGGCCGGAAGCAGCGGCTTCCTCTTGCCGGAGCCGAAGCGCACCGCGCGTCCCATCGCCACGCTGGCGCCGTACCCGGAGAACGAGGGCGTGCACCGCTTCGTGCGCCTCGGCCCCAAGCAGGGCGGGTTCTCACTCGTGCGCTTGATTCATCCCGAAACGAGCGTGGTCGGTTGGATCGAGGACGCATCGCTCAAGCCCGAGTCGGGGAATGCGTCGTGGTCGAAAGAGCAAAAGACCGGCGACAGTCGTCTCCGCGGCTCGAAGATGATCACGCTGCATCGCGGCGATCTATTGATGAGCGATCGAGGCGACGCGATTGGCGTGGTGCTCGCCGATCACGAGACGCCATGCGTCGCGCGATGCGATCTCGAGTCGCCGCGTGTGGCCGTGCGCGCGTGCGGCGGCAACGTGCGAGCGAACCTCGCGCGGTGACGCGCGCGCACGTCACTTGATGGTGATGGCGAACTCGCCGTCGCCGGCTGAGACGGAGTCGACGACGATGGTGTAGTCGCCCGCCGCGAGGTTCTGCGCGAGGACGGTGGACGACGTGCCTTGCGTGTCGTCGTTGCAACCGATCGCGGTCGCGTTGGCCGCGCTCGCGACGGCGCCGGGGAGCAGGTAGACGACCGTGTCGAAGTTCGTCTCCTGGCGCGACGTGGAGATTTCGAGCGCCGCGACGGGGCTCGCGAGGTGCAGCTTCACGACACCTTCGGGGCGACCCTTGGCGCCGTTGGCGAGGCAGCCCGCGGGGGGCTCGAAGAGGCTCGCGCCCACGGCGTAGCCGTACGCCATCGTCTTCTTCGCGGGGTCGAGCGTCGGTGCGGCCTTGGCGACGTTGCCGAGCACGGTCGCCGCCGCGGTGCACACGTACGAGCCCGGCTGCGCGGCGGGCGCGCAGAGGTTGCCGGTCGTGCAGCCGATGAAGCCGCGCGGATCGCACGCTTGCCCGGCGCCTTTCAGCGGAGGCGCGGCGAGCTTGGCGGTCACGCGCGTCCCCGATCCGCTGGACGCGCCCACGGGCGTCGCCGCGAGCTGCGGCACCATCGAGTCGAAGCCGACGGCCGCCTGATTGTCGAAGAAGAACGTGCCGAGGCTCGTCGCGGCCCCGACGGTGAGCTCGAACGCGCTCGCCATGTCGTTGTGCCCCGTCATGTCGATCGAGAGGGGCTTGCCCTGCGCGTCGAGGAACTCGACGTGCATGCTCGCGAGGTCGTCGGCCTGGTCGACGCCTTGGAAGAGCATGTGCGGGCCCGACGCGCTCGGCACGTAGGCGAACTGCGCGAGCGTCGGCGACGCGGCCGTCGCGCACGCGGCCGGCATGCCGGTGCACACGAGCCCCGGCGCGCAGCGGTCGGTCACGACCTTGGGATCGCACGTCTGCGTGATGCCCTGCACCGACTGGGCGAGCACGCTCGTGATCGTCTCGGCCGAGTGTGCGCCGTCGACCACGACGGAGACGCCGATTTTCACGATGCCGGGGAACTGCGTCATCAGATCGTGCACCGTGACCACGCGCGCGTAGGTCTTCTGTCCAGCGACGCCGCCCGGGTCGAAGAGCACGGTGCGCTCCGAAGTGCTGGGGCCGCCGTTCCAGTTGCCGTCGAAGACGGTGAGCGGTCCATTGCTCGCATCGAGGGCGCGCACGATGACGCCGTACGCGGAGAGGGTCGTGTCGCCGCCCGAGACTTCGATGCGCAAGTCGCCGCCGCTCCGGCCCGTCGCACGGGCGACGGCGCTCGTGATGGTCACGGCCCCCGAGACGGGGCCGGCATCGGTCCCGCTGTCGTTCGTGCCGCCGTCGCTCGGCGGCGGCGAGCCCGCGTCGGGAGGCGGCGCGTCGGGCGCGGTGGTCGTCGGCGCGGGCGTCGTGCTCGTCGCGCTCGCGGTCGGCGCCGCGCTCGCCGTACCCGCGGGCTTCGTGGCGCCTGCGTCGGCGCTGTCTTCGCTCTTCTTCGCCGAACAGCCAACGGCTGCGAGGATGAAGAGCCCGTGGACGATCGCACCCGTCGTGACCCTGACCAATCTCATGTCGCTCGAACCCTCCGCGCCTTTGGGAGCAAAACGCGCGCCCGCGCCTTCGCCCTGAATTTCGGCATTTTCGGGCCACGTCGAGCGTCATCCGGATGACGCTCGCCAACGGCCCGCCGCTCAGGGTCGGCGCGCCGAGAGGCGGAAGTGTCCGCGGGCGGACGACGCGGATTGAACGACGACGATGTAGTCGCCCGCGGCGAGGTTCTCGAGCACGAGGCGCGAGTTGGTCGTTCCGAGATCGTCGTCGTTGCACGCGACCGGCGTGGCGGATCGGCCTTGGCACGACGGCACGACGAAGAGCACGGTGTCGAGATCCGTCGCCGGATCGTTCGTGGTGAGGGTGAGCGCAGCCTCGGGCGCGTCGAGGTGCAGGCGCACGTACGCCTCGGGGTACGGCGCTCCGAGCGCGCCCGCTTGCACGCAGCCCAGCGGAGCATCCCAGAGCGTCGGGGCGGACACCTCGCCATCGGTGACGTTCTTCCCGATCGCCGGGTCGAGCGCCGGCGCGGTCGCGCACGCATCGCGACGAACGTCCGACTCGAGCGCGCACGTGTAACCATTCGCACGCGGCGCGCAGAGCGCGTCCTTCGCGCAGGCATCGAACCCCCGCGAATCGCACGCGGCGCCGAGCTCTCGGATCGCAGGCTGCGCGAACGACACGACGCGCGGGTCGCCCGGCGCTGGCTTGTCTTGCGCGTCGCGCAGCGAGAGCTTGACGGCAGCGACGTCGTGCTCGAACCCGGGTGAGCTTTGATTCTCGACGAAGAAGGCGCCCGCGCCGTCGGCGATCGCGTGGAGGTCGATGGCCGAAAGCGAGCCGCCCGCGCCATCGTCGACGGCCTTCGGCGCGAGCGTCGCGTCGAGGAACTCGACACGAACGAAGACGTCGTCGTGCGCGGCCGCGCGCCCGGCCACGAGGAGACGCGGCCCTTGCGTGGCCGCGACGTACGCCACGTCGGTGAGGGCAAAACCCGCCGTCGCTGACACGCTCGCCGGTGCTCCAGCGCTTCCGCCTCCCGGCGTGCCTGCGCCACCTCGGGCGTCATCGCCCGTAGCCGGTGAATCGCTCTCCGGCGAGCTCCCACACGCGACGAGAGTCCCGAGGACTGCCAACCCGAGCCAGCGCTTCCGATCCTTCATCGTCATCTCCTTGACGCCGCGTGCATGCGCACAAAGCACGAAGGCGACACGTGCATCGCACGTGCCGCCCTCGGCTCTCTCGGCCTTTTCAGGCGAAGAGGATCAGAACGCGAACTGGCAGGTCAGCTGGTAAGCGGTTCCGCCGCCACCCTTGTTCGTCGAGACGTTGCCCTGGCCGCCACCGCAGTCGATGGCGTTCGCCTCGCTGCTGTAGCCCGAGGACGCCGGGTCACCACCCTCGAGGACGTCGTCGTCGTCGTAGCCGAAGAGCATGTCGTCGCCGTCGCCACCAGACAGCTGGTTCGCGCAGCTCGCCGTCGAGCAGTACGTGTCACCGGCCGGCTGGCCGAAGAGGCAGTCGTTGCCCGCGCCGCCGAGCGCGTTCTCGACGTCCTTGCCGACGAGGTCGCCCTCACCGCCGGAGCTCGGCGCCGGGCAGGCCTCGTCGCTGTACGGCGGGGTCGCGCCCGACGTGCCGAACGTCTGCGTCGGCGCCGAAGCGCCCGCGACGTCGAAGGTGCCGGAGTGCGCGACGCCGTCGAGCGCCACCCACACACCACCCTCGGCAGCGAGACGCGTGTGGTAATCCACCGTGTCCGTGCCCGCGCCGCCCGCGATCGTGTCCGAGCCGCTGTCGGTCGGGTCCGCCGCGCTGGCGAGCGCCGTGAGGTACGTCGAGATGCTCTCGTCGAACGTGTCGTCACCAGCGCCACCGCTCATGGTGTCGTTGCCTTGGTTGCCGGTGAGCTTGTTGTCGAGGGCGTTGCCCGTGAGGGTGTCGGCGTAGTCGGTGCCGAGGACGTTCTCGATGTCGTTGCCGACGCGAACGCCTTCGGTGACCGTGGAGCCCGGCGTCGTCGCCGAGCCGGTGGCCTGTGCCGTGCCGCTCGTCGGTGAGCCGGACGCCCAAGTGACGACGCCCGCGGAGAGCGTGTACGAGGCGTTGAGGTTGACCGTCACGCCGTAGAGCGAGCGGGCGTGGAAGTCGACCGTGTCGGTGCCGGCGCCGCCGAGGAGCGAGCCCGCGCCGTGGACGATCGGCGCGGCGAGCGCGTCGACATCGTCGCCCATGTCGAAGGTGTCGTTGCCGGCGCCGCCGTTCATGATGTACGCGCCGCCCGCGGGGGTCATCGTGTCGTTGCCGGCGTTCCCGTTGAACGTGATCGGGTAGTCGACGCCGCCCACGGACGGGCAGGCCACCATGACGTCAGCGCCCGATCCGCCGTTCACGACGAGGATGTCGTTCTGAATGTCGTCGTGCTCGGTCGTCGCACCCGACGCGTAGTCACCGTCGTCGGCCGTACCGGCGCCGACGGTGACCTTCACCGTGGCGGAGCGCGCGGAGTAGTCGACCGTGTCACCCGACTGGCCGCCGCCGTACATCGTCTCGTACTTCGCGACGTGCGACGAATCGCCTTGGAGGAACGTGTCGTTGCCCGCGCCGCCGTAGATCGTCACACCAGCTGCGCCCGACGAAGAGTACGGGGAGCTGTTGTCGAAGACGCCGCCCGTCGCCGCGTCACCGCCGGCGTACCAGGTGTCGTTACCGGCACCCATCGAGACGATGAAGTTGGAGACACCGCCGAACGCGGCGGCCGCACCTTGCCACGAGAGGTCGGCGCACTTGTTGGCCGTCATGTTCACGCCGTTGGCGCCGAACGTGATCTTGTCCGCCGCGGTGCTGCCCTTGATGCCGAGCGTGTTCACCTTGGTGTTGTCGCTGCCCGCATCGATCCACACGCCGGCCGTCGCGCTCGATGCCGCCGTCGGGCACGTGCCCGAAGCCGCGGCCGCGCCGGTCGCGAACGCGCCGTTCGTGTAGTCGACGAGGATCTGCTTCGCGCCCGTGTGACCCGAGTCCTCGCTCACGACGATCTTCTTCACCGCAGTGCCGGTGCTGCTGCCGGCCGGGAAGCCCTTCGAGTCGAGGGTGATCTGCCCGTTGACGAGGATCGCCTTGTCGGCGGGGCGCATCGAGATGAGGGCCGTCTCACCGCCGCGGACCGAGACCGCGAGCGTATTGCCCGTGAGGGTGACGGCGTTCGCGAGGGGGAGCATCCCCTGCTCGACCATCTTCGCCATCGGATCCGACGGATCCACTTCCGTCTCGGGCGGGCGCGCTGCGGTGGAGCATGCGGCGACCAGCCCAGAAATGGCAAAGACGAACCACTGACTTCTCCGAACCGACCATTTCTCTTGGAATCGCATTGCCCGTTGCCCTTTCGCGGTTTGTGCAGCCCTAGGTGCGAGATCTCTCGCCCCCAAATCGACGCGTCTCCCGCCCCTCGATCGAGGAGCGCGACGTCGAGCGGGACCTCGTCATGAAGTCGACGCTCGCCTTTCGCGCGTTCTCCTGACGTGACGAACGGCCACCGACGCCGAAGGTTGAGCGACCGAATGCGCGACTTCCTGATCCGTCGCTGAAGTCGGCGTCTCGCCTCGCGTTTCGCGCGTCGAATTTCGATGCGACGCGCACGAGTCCATGGGCGAGACGACGCACCACGCGTTCGTCCGAAACATGGACGTCGAGAGACTTGGTTCGCACGCGGTCACGCGATGCAACCGCCGTGCGCACGCGCGATCCTCGCGCCCGTCGAGAGATCAGGCAGGGCGCGTCAACGAGAGCGCCGGCGCCATGACGGAGCGCCACGCGAGGAGGTGAACACGCGCCCCCCTCCGAGAGCGTGCCTCACCTGTCGCTGCGCCGAATGCGGGCGCGCAGCTCGTCTTTGAGCGACGCCAAGCTCGACTCGAAGCTCGTCGCGCGGCCTCCGAGCACCCGACATTCGGCGAGCGGCGCGAGCGAGGCGCCCGCGTACGCTCGCGCCTCGTCGACGTCACCTCCCGCCAGGCACTCGACCGCCGCGAGGACGCGCGACGCGGCGTCGAGCAAGGCCGCGTCAGCCGGCGCGGTCGCGAGCACGGCAGCGTCGAGGGCGAGCGTCGTCTCGTGATGGGTGCGACGGAGCGCGAGGAGCACCGCGGGGTCCGACGGCCGCTCGAGAAGCGCGGCCGCAGCACGCGTGGCCGCGTCGCGAAACGCGCGCGTCCGTCCGATGGCGGGCTCGTCGTCGATGCTGGCGATCAGCTGGGCGAGGAGCGCGTCCGTGGCCAACGCCATGGTCGACTGTCCCGCCCGTCCGAGCGACCGAGCGTCAGTTGATCTCGGGTTGCGTCGAGGAAGGCTTGCGGCCTTCCTTTTCGCGTCCGCGCTGCTGCTGGCGCTCCAAGGCAGCGCGCACGAAGCGCGCGAACAGGGGGTGCGGCGCGGCCGGGCGGCTCTTGAACTCGGGGTGGAACTGGCACCCGACGAAGTAGGGGTGCTCACGGAGCTCGACCATCTCGACGAGCTTCTTGTCGGGCGACGTGCCCGAGAGGACGAGGCCCGCGCCTTCGAGCTGATCGCGGAAGTCGTTGGCGAACTCGTAGCGATGGCGGTGACGCTCGGAGATCTCCGTCGCGCCGTATGCCTCCGCCGCCATCGTGCCGGCTTGGAGGACGCACGGGAACGCGCCGAGGCGCATGGTACCGCCCTTGTTGCGCATGCCGCGCTGGTCGGGGAGGAAGTCGATGACGGGGTAGCGCGCGTCCTTGTCGAACTCGGTGGAGCTCGCGCCCTCGAGCCCGGCCACGTGCCGCGCGAACTCTACGACCGCGAGCTGCATGCCGAGGCAGATGCCGAAGAACGGCACCTTGTTCTCGCGGGCGTACTTGATCGCCTGGATTTTCCCCTCGGTTCCGCGGTCGCCGAAGCCGCCCGGGACGAGGATGGCGTCGAGGTGTGCGAGCTTGGCCTCGGGGCCGTGGGTCTCGATCTCCTCGGAGTCGATGTACTCGAGCTCGGCCTTGCAGTCGTTCTGGAGGCCGCCGTGCACGAGCGCTTCGTGGAGAGACTTGTAGGCGTCCTTGAGGTGGACGTACTTGCCGACGACGCCGATCTTCACGCTGCCCTTGGTGGGGCGAGTGAAGCGCTCGACGATGCGCTGCCACGCCGAGAGGTCCGGCTGGCGGCTCCAGATGTTGAGGCGCTCGCAGACGAGATCGTCGACGCCTTCTTTGTTGAACCAGAGCGGCACCTCGTAGATGCAGCTCACGTCGATCGCCGAGACGACGGCCTCGACCGCGACGTTGGAGAAGAGCGCGATCTTCTCCTTGGTGCCGCGCGACAAGGGACGCTCGGTGCGGCAAATCAGGATGTCCGGCTGGATGCCGATCTCGCGCATCTCCTTGACGGCGTGCTGGGTCGGCTTGGTCTTGAGCTCGCCCGCCGTGGCGATGTACGGCACCAGCGTGACGTGCATGCTGAGCGCGTTCTGCGGGCCTGCCTCGATCTTGAGCTGACGAATCGCCTCGAGGAACGGGAGCGACTCGATGTCGCCGACGGTGCCGCCGATCTCGATGATGGCGACGTCGCAGCCCATGGTGGCGTCGCGGACGCGCGCCTTGATCTCGTCGGTGATGTGCGGAATCACCTGGACCGTCGCGCCCAGGTACTCGCCGCGCCGCTCCTTGGAGATGACGGCCTCGTAGATGCGGCCGGTCGTCAGGTTGTTGGCGCGGGTCATACGCACCGTCGTGAAGCGCTCGTAGTGACCCAGGTCGAGGTCGGTCTCGGCGCCGTCGTCGGTGACGAAGACCTCGCCGTGCTGATACGGGCTCATCGTGCCCGGATCGACGTTGATGTACGGGTCGAGCTTGACGTGGGTGATGCGTAGCCCGCGCGCTTCGAGGAGCGCTCCTACCGACGCACTGGCGAGACCCTTCCCGATGGAAGAAACAACCCCGCCCGTAACAAAAACGTACTTCGTCGGCTTCCGGCTCATCGAACCTTCTCCCGCGTAATGTGACGCGGATAGCACAAACACAAAACGGGAGCGAGATTGCGGCGGCGCCTACTTTCTGTATCGATCGCGTGGCATCGGAAAGGAGCAGGCGTCCCCTCCTTTCGCGCGTCGTTTGTGTGTGGTAACGCCTCCCGCGGAGCTCGGGGGCCATCATCGGGTGCGAGTAGCGGGCAGGTACGACATCGGCGTCCTTCTGGGAGCCGGCGGCTTCGCGTCGGTCTACCGGGCGCGTGATCTCGCGCTCGGCCGGGACGTGGCGCTGAAGATCATCCCGTACGGCGACACGGCTCCGTTCGACCGCTTCCGCCAAGAGGCGCTCGCCCTCTCCCGCCTCAAGTCGCGCCACATCGCGCGGGTCCACGACTTCGGTCGCGACGAGGAGCTCGGCTACTACCTGGCGATGGAGCTGATCGACGGCGTCCCGCTCGACGCCGGCTCGCTCGGTCGACCCCTCCTCGCCCACGAAGTGCTCCGCGCCGCGCGTGGTCTCCTCTCCGCCCTCGGCGAAGCGCATGTCGCGGGGATCGTGCACCGCGACATCAAGCCGTCCAACGTTCTCGTCCCCGGCGGCATCACGGGCCTGCACGACGTGCGCCTCCTCGACTTCGGTATCGCGCGCTCCGAGCGGCGCGCCCAGGTCCGCGAGGCCATGGGCGAGCTCGACACGCGCGATGGCGTCGTCGTCGGCACGCCGGCCTATCTCGCGCCCGAGCTCGTCACGGGTGGCCGCGCGACGCCGGCAGCAGACTTGTACGCGGCCGGGCTCGTCCTGTTCGATCTACTCGGCAAAGGGCCCCTCTTCCCCGGCGCTTCGTGGGGCGAGCAGCTCGCGGGGCGACTCCGCGAAGAGCCCACGCTCGAGGGCCGCGTCGACGAGCCGCTCGCGCGCCTCTTCGCGCGCATGCTCGCGCGCGATCCCGACGCGCGCTTCGCACGCGCCGACGAGGCGGTGTCGTTCATCGCCGACCTCGAGACCGCGCCCGTCGCGGCGGAGGACCTGACGCGTGACGTTAAGCGAAAGAGCGTCCCGCCGCCGATGTCGACGACGCTGCAGCCGGTCGTGCCGCGAAACTCGAGCCGCCCGCCGCCGCCGCCGGAGTCGCTCCGGCCGAGCGCGCGAGACGTGGGCCCGCTCTCGCTGCGGCCCGCCACCAGTCTCTTCGGCACGCGGCGATTGGCGCGACTCGATCCGGCGCCCGGGCTCGCGCTCCTCGAGTGCCTGCACGCGCTCGATCTCGCCATGCTCGACGCGCTCGCGCGCCGCGAGCGCGCGACGCCGCTCGGCGACGTGATCGCCGCCATCGCGCGAGCGCTGCGCCTCGACCTCCGTGGCGCGGCCGAGCTCGTGGAGCGGTCCACCGCGCCCGAGGCACGCGCGGTCGGCGCCACGCTCATCGCGCCGCGCGCCGCCAAGGCCATCCGCGCCGCGCTCGACGTGCCCGACGACCGCTGGATCGACGACGTCGCGCCCGAGCTCGGCGCGGTGTTGGCCACGCTCGGCCTCGGCATGACCACGGTGGAGACGGCCGGTCTCCACCGCGCGCGCTGTACCCGCGCCCTCGCGCGCCTGCGCGAAGAGCTCGAGCGCACCGAGGCCGAGACCAACCTGCCGGATCTCTCGGGCGTGCTCGCCACCAAGACCCGACTCGAGACCATGTCGACCACGTTCGCGATGGCCGATCACTGCGCACGGGCGCTCTTGGGCGAAGTGCCGCGTTCGTGGGCGCGGGACGAGTGCTTGAAGCTCCGCGACGTCGAAGGGCTGCCGTTGAGCCCGCTGCAAACGTTCATCCGCGCGCTCCTCATCGCGTTCGCCACCGCCAACGCCGATCAGCACGTCACGCGCGAGCAGCTCGAGCGCGCATCCAAGCTCGCGGTCGAGTCGGGCGCGACCCTCCTCGAGGTCCGCGCGATGGTGTCGTGGGGTGGCCTCCTCTTGGAGCTCCCGGGCCGCGTGGATCAGGGCATGGGCGTCCTCGACCGCGCTGCCGCGCTGCTGGATGGCGCGGAGGCGCCATCGCTCCAATACATCGCCGAGCACAATCGCGGCGCGGCGCTCCTCATTCAAGGACGCTATCGCGAGGCGGCCCCACACCCGCGCCGGGCGCGCCAAGCCGCGGCCGGCGAGCTCTCGCTCGATCACGAGCTCCTCTCCGCCACCAACGAGATCCTCGCGCTCCTCGCGCTCGGCGAACGAGAGCGCGCCGAGGAGGTCCTCGGCGAGGTCGACCGCCTCGCCACCGAGCGCGCGCGGCCGCGCACGCGCATGCACCTCCGTTGCGTTCGCTCGCTCGCCGCCCTCGAGGCCGGCGATCTCACGCGCGCCGAGGCCGCGCTCGGGCTCGCGGACATCGACAAGGCCGACGTCGAAGCGTCGAGCGACGGCTACCTCTTCGCGGAGGCGTTGGGAATCGTCTACGCCTCGGCGCGCGGCGAGGCCCCGGATTTTCTCGAACGCGCCGGCGCCCTCGAGAAGGTCGCGCAAGATCGCGGGAGCCCGAGCTTCTACTTCTTGCGCGTGGCCGAGGCCGTGGCGGGACGCGTCGGCGATCCGGATTTGCGCGGACGGCTCGGCGCGGCGCTCTCACGACTCTCCCTCCTCCTCGACCCCGAGGCGGAGCGCGGCCCCGAGTCGCGCGCCTGAATCACCCGGGCGCGGTCAGGCCGCCGCGCTCGCGTCGTGCTCGGCGAAGTGCGCGTCGAGGATGGCGAGCACGCGCTCCGGCACCTCGAGCTGCGCGACGTGCCCGACGTCTTCCCACGAGTGGAAGCGAAAGCGCGGATTGAGCGACGCCATCTCCCGCACCGAGCGCGCGCGGACGAGCCGATCGCGATCCCCGGCGAACGCGACGCCCGCGGCCTTGATGGACCGAACCTTCTCGGCGAAGAGGTCGCGGTGGAGGAGCGTCCACGAGAGCGAGCGCAACGCCTCGGTGAAGGCCGTACCGACCCACGGTCGGTCGACACGCTCCGCCGCTTCCGCGATGTGCGCCGCGTAGACCTCGGGCGGGACGCGCTTTCGGTCGTGCGTCATGAACGCCATCATCTCGCGGACGAGGCGCTCGGGGCCCACGCGCACGGCGCGCTCACGCACGCTCTCCGCGCCGAAGAACGGAAGCATCGCCGCGCCCATCGTGAAGAAGGCGCGCAGATCGAAAGGCTCGAAGTACGCGTGCGGGACCGCCGGAGAGAACAAGAAGAGGTGCTTGACCCGATCGCCGAGGTGCGCCGCCAAGAGCACCGACAGCGCTCCGCCGAGCGAGTTGCCGGCGAGGGACAGCGGGCCGGGCGCGACCGCGTCGAGGAAACGAAGCATCGTCGCCTCGAAGCCATCCATCGAGACGCCTCCGGGCAGCGGCGGCGTTCCGCCGAAGCCCGGTAGATCGACCGCGAGCACGCGACCATGTCGCGTGAGCGCAGGCGCGATGCGCATCCAATTGAGGTGGAGGCCGCCGAGGCCGTGAACGAGCACGATGGGCGGCCCGTCGCCTCCGTAGTCTGCATAACGGAGGGGGACGCCTACATCGATGGTACGGAGCTGCACGACGAAGCACCTTAGGGCCTGCGCCGCCGCCCTGCCAAACCTTTTTGCTGCAACGCAACATAAAGACTGGGGCTCAGAGCGCGAGGCCGAGGCGGAGGTGGGAGCCCACGCGAATCGACTGGGCGTCGGTCGCGTCGCCTTCTCCGAGCGTGAAGGCCGCGGCGACGTCGGTTCCTACGGCAGCGAACAGATGGCGCGTGACCGGGATGACGAGCGAGAGGGCGGCGCTCGGGGTCATCGCGCGCGCGAGGGAGCGTGCGTTCGCAAAGGCGGAGTACGTCGCTTCGTTGCGTGATGCGCCCACGGTCAGCCCCAGCTCGGGCCAGAGCGTGAGGCCGCCTCCGAGCGGTATGAGCACGCCTCCGCGCGGCCCAACGGCGAGCGAGTAACCGTCCGCCGTCGAGCCGTCGTTCGAGCGAGAGGTCTGCCTCGAGAACACGACGCTCCCGCCGACGGTGAACCGCCGCGCGACGACGACGTCGGCCGCGGGCGCGAGCGTCCACGCCGTTGCGTCCGAGCGCGCATCATGGAACGTGCCGTACGAGAGCGGCCCCGCCGAGAGCCCCACCAAGGTGCCGGTGCCGGCGCTCACGCCCGTCACCGCCGTGACCCCGAAGAGGTCGGGCAAGAGCACGCTCGCTCGGTCGGGCGAGCGTGGAGCGTTGGTCTCCGGACGTTCGGACTGGATCCTGTCGGCCTCGCGCTTGGTGAGCGTGAGCTGCGCGCGCAGGCGCTCGACCTCGATTCGAGCCTTGAGCTCGCGCGCCTCCTCGTCGAGCTGCGCGCGCGTGCTCAGCGTAGGCGGAGGCGCCGCGTCATCGGCGCGCGCACCTCGACTCCAAGAACTCAGCGCCGCGGTGATCGCGACCGGCGCGATCCACGCGGCGAGAGGTTGAATGCCCTTGCCAAAACAGCGTGTAGTTTGCACTCGTGTTCTCCTTCGTGCGGAAGAACACGAGTTCCACCCCGCGCCTTTCGGCGCCCGCGCGCTTTGCCAACAAAGCGGCGACGCGCCATCCGAAGGCGCGCCGCGCGTCAGCTCGTCAGAGCCTCAGCCCGTGTCAGAACGAGCCGTGGTTGTTCCCGCCCCCGAGCAGGCTGCCCAGGTTCCCGAGGTTCAGATTCCCGAGATTCGCGCCGTTGCCGCCGCCCGTGAGGCCCCCGATGAGGTTCCCGAGGTTGCCGAGATTGAGGCCGCCGCCGTGTTGCGCGCCGCCGAGGCCGCCGGCGAGGTTGCCAATCTGTCCGATCAGCTGCCCGATGTTCCCGAGGTTCCCGCCCTCGAGCATGTGCACGGCGCTCGTCACCAAGTTGCCGATCGGTCCGATGGACTCGAGCGAGTGGAGGACGTTGTTCGCGGCCGGTGAATGGAGCACCTCGTTCAGAATCGCCCCCGTTCCGCCCAGCGATCCGAGGAGGCCTCCACCGTTGGTCGCTCCACCCGGGAGCACCGTCGCGCCCGAGTGGGGATCGAAGCCACCGATCGGGCTCCCCACCGGCGAGGTCGTGAGCCCAAGCGTCCGTGACGACACGCCACCCGCGACGCTGTCGAGCGCGTCGAGATCCAGTTCCTTCATGTCCACTCGCCTCCAAGCGCCAGACGGTGCAAGCCCTCGGCCATCGCTTGGCCACCCGGGGAGCCTGGGCCAAGTCCCCAGGACCAGGTCGATCCAGCGGCGATCGGCGACGGTGCCTACACGCGCGCCGGATCGCGCGGGGCCCGATGTGTCTCGGGCGCGCGGCTCCATCGGTGCGCCCGCGGCCACCCCGAGGGGCAAGAATTCCTAGGCTCGGCGCGACGATTCGCCGCTATAAGTGCCGCGCTCATGACCCGTGTGGCTCGTCCGGTCGTTCGTTCGTTCAAACGGAAATTTGCCGCCGAGGCCGCGCGCTGGGTGCGCGCCGGCGGGCACGCCATCGTCTGGGACGGTCCGCGCCGCGCGACCCTCGTGTTCCGCGAGCCGCGCGAAGGCGACGAGATGGACCTCGGCGAGTGGGCGGTGCTCGATCTCGGCAAGCAGCGCTGGGCCGTCGACAAGCGTGGTCCGTTCGCCAAGCTGGCGACGAGCCTCGTGCCGAGAGCGCACGTCGACGTGGTCGAGCGCTGGATCGAGCGCGACTCCGAGTGGCCCGGCCCCACGCGCACGGTCTCGTTCGACTGCCTCGCGTGTGGCGCTTGCTGCCGCGACAACGAGGTCGTCGTCCAAGAGGTGGACCGCGAGCGCTTCGTGAAGGGCGGCCGCGCGGATCTGCTCAAGCCGCCGTACGCGCGGCGGCGCGACGGGAAGCTCGTCTTGACGCTGCTCAAGTCCAAGGACTGCCGGCATCTCGGCAAGGACAACAAGTGCGCGATCTACGCCATCCGCCCCGACGCGTGCTCGGAGTTCCCCGTGGCGAGTGAGTGCTGCCTCTTCGCGCGCGAAGAGGAGATGGGGATCTACGACGGAGTCGCGCCCGGCGGCTGACGCGCGCGTCGCGCGCCCGCTTCACGGGCAGGTGACGAACGACCAGCTGATCTTGACGCGGCCGGCGCTCTTGTTCGCGATCTTCACGAACGATTCCACGCTGAGATCGAGGTCGCCCATGCTGCAGCCTGGGCAGAGATCCACGATGCGCACCGTGACCTCACCTTTCGGGCCCGTCACGCGCGCGCACTTCCCGCACACGCTCTTCGAATACTGCGCCTTGTTCATCGCCGCGACGTCGAGGTTCGAGGTCGCGGGGAACCCGCACGCGCCCGTACCGTCGGCCGCGTAGTACGTCGCTTCGCCCGTGTACGTCGGGCCGATCGCCGCGTCGGGCGTCGCGGCTTCGCGCGCCGCGTCACCACTGGCGTCGACGCCGGGCAGCACCGCTCCATCGGCGCCCGGTCCGGGATTCGCTGCGCCGCCGTCGGCGACCGTGCCACCGTCCACGTCGGCCGCGGGATCGCCCGCGCCGTCGCCCTCGTTCGTCGATCCACAAGCGCTCGCGAGCGCGACCACCACGACGACGAACCCGAGGCCCCGGCCGAGCGACATCGGCCCGAGCATACACCGCGCTTCGCTCCGACGCCGTCACCGAGTCGCCGTCGAGACGCGGCGGCGATCCGCGTCAGTCGTCGCCCTTTTGACCGATGAAGTTGTCGCTCCGCTCGGCGAAGAGCACGTTGAAGGTGGTGAGGGAGCCGTAGCAGGCGGTGATGTACTGCTGCATCTGCACCTTCTCGTCGGCCGAGAGCTGCGGGTGCGCGTTCACCTTCTGTTCGAGGACGCGCAGCTTGTCGCGCACCATCACGATCTTGTGGAAGAAGGAGTCGAGCGGGATGTGCTTGTCCTGCGTTCCTTCTTTGCCGGGCTTGATGATGATCTCACCGCCGACGAAGCGTCCCGCCATCTTGACCTCGGCGAGGCCGAGCTCGTCGCGGATGACGTCACGCAGAATCTCTTTGAACTCTTCCTTGTCCATGTCGAGTAGCTCCTCGGGGATCTCGAAGTCGCGGCGGCGCGGCGGCAGGCTGGGAGCGTCGTCGCTCCGGGAGACGTGACCGCGCGGCATCGCAGCCCGGCGCGGCGGCGGGCGGTGCTTGCCCGAGCGCATGTCGTCGACGTGCACGTAGCTCGAGCAGGTGTTGTTCTCGTAGAGCGGGGACGGCCAGACTCCGAGCAAGCAGTCACCGCGACGCCGCACTTCACCGTTCTGGTCGAAGATCTCGACGACGTTGATGAAGCGAGCGCACGAGCCGCAACGGTTCTTGAGATCGGGCCGGTCCACAGCTCACTTCTTCTTGGGAGGTGCAGGCTTCTTGTGCGGCTCGGCAGGCGCGGCGCTCGTCGCCGGCGCAGGCTCGGCGACGTCGGCCCCACCGGTGCCGCCGGACTTTGCGGTGAGCACCGCCTTCAGCTTGGCGCGAACGCCTTCGGTCGTCGTCGGGCGCGCAGACGCACGCTCGACCAGGGCCCGCCCGTCCTTGCCGCCCACACGCAAGATCCCGCGCGCGACGCTCACGACCGCGCTCTCCACGTCCTCGCCTTCGGCCGTGCCTTGGTACATCGCGAAGAACTGCTTGAGCGCGCCGAGCTCGCTCTCCTTGGCCACGACCGCGAGCGCCGCCGCGACCTGCCGCACGTCCGCGTCGGGCGTGGCCGGATCGACGAGGTGCGACGCGAGCGGCGCCGCGGCGGCCGGATCTTTGATCTCGCGGAGCGCCTGAGCGATGGGCCCCGACGGCGGCGCGACGAGGACGTCGTTCAAGTAGTCGTAGTGACGAGCGAGCGCGTCGATCATGATGCGCGCGCCGTTGCGCCGCGCCGCGAGCGCGGTGCGCGCGTCGGCGGCCACCGGCACCGGCGTCTTGGGATCGACGATGAGATCGATCAAGACCTTGGTCGCGATCTCGTCCTCGAGCGCCGCGAGCTCGCGGAGGAGCAGGCGCTGCGCGGTCGCGAGATCGGCGTCCTTCTGGAGGAGCGCGTCGGCGAGCTGCTGCGCGACCGGCGGCGCCGAGGCGCGCTCGGCCCGCAAGCCGTCGAGCTGGACGACGCACGATTGGATCGGCTCCCCGAGCGCGAGCTCGCGCACCACTCCGCCTTGCTTGCCGTCGAACAAGGTCACCTTGCCGTCGGCCGTGCACATGGCCGCCATGCCATCGCCGGCGGCGCCGCCGACGACGTCGGCCGCGAGCGGCTTGACCCACGCCAGCTGACCGCGCGTCGCATCGAAGCCCATCGCCAGGCGGAAGTACGTCGCGTAGTAACGACCGCCGGCGAGGCCGAGCGTGCCGTTCGAGTCGGCGGGCTGCGCGTAGAGGCGAATGCGATCGCGCGCGCCGCTGATGAGCGGGGTCTTCTCCTCGGGCGGAGAGAACCACACCGGCGTGCCGGGGAGCTCGCGCGGCGGAATGGCCACGTGCGAGGCGCGGCTCACGGACGCGAAGCGCGTCTTTTCGTCGAGACGGAACGCGCCGACCTCGCCGAAGTAGACGTGGCCACCGTACGTCCAGGCGTGGCTCGACTTCTCGCGCACGAGCACGCGGCCGACCTCGTCGCCCGTCTTGGCGTCGATCGCGCTCACGTATTGCCCGCCCCAGGGAACGAACACCACCCCCGACACGATCGCCGCCGTGCCGAGCGATTTGTCGGTGGCGATGCGACGCACGATCTTGCCTTCGCGATCGACGATCACGAGCGCCGAGCCCTTGTCGACGCCGACGGTCACCGCCGTGAGGGCGCCATCGTCACCGGCACCACGCAACGTGCCTTCGCTCTCGACCGACCACACCTTCTGGCCGGTTTTCGCGTCGACGGCGAAGAGCGCACCGCCACCACTCGCGACCACGAGGCCTCCGGCGAGCACCGGTCGCGCGTCGAGCGAGTGCGACACCGACCACTTGGCTCCGCCGTCCAGCGGAACACCGACGAGCTTGCCGGCGGTGACGCCGATCGCGACGTCTGCGCCACGCACGACCGGCGCGTCTTTGACGCGGGCGTAAGCGGCCGCCGCGCCAGCACCTTGATCGTCGTTCCACTCTCCGAATGCGCTTCCACCGCCGCCGAGCGCGCCACCGCACGCGGTCAGCGCGAGCGCGAACGCCGAAGCGCGAGCCACCGCCGTTCTCATGCCCCACCTCCCGTCGCCTGAATCGCCTGCTCGAGCGCCTGCTTCACGCGCGCGCTCGCCGTCTTGGGGAGACGCTTCTGCACGTCGCGGAGGAACTTGTTGGAGTCGGCGGTGCCGAGCTCGCGCAAGCGGCCGATGACCTTGATCTTGCCGTCGTCCGAGACCTCGCTCGTGGGACGGAAGAGGATCTGATCGAAGCCGCCGGTCATGACCTCGAACGGCTGACGTCCGAGTCGCGCGCCGAAGTCGTCGCACTCCTTGGGCGTGCAGAGCTGACCGATGGAGGCCGCGGCCTCGGCCACCTTGTGATCGAAGGCCACGAAGAGATCAGGGAGCGCATCCTTGGCCTTCATGGCGCCCAGCCCCGAGGCGGCGGTGCCGCGAACCATCGCGTCGGAGTCGGCGAGCCGCTGGCGGAGCGTGCGAACCGCGACGGGGCCCTTGCAGCGAACGAGCGTCGAGACGGCGAGCCGTCGGATCTTCACGTCGCGATGCATCGTGTAAGGCACGATCGAAGTCGCGACGGACTCGACCTCGAGGTCGCCTAAGGTCTCGAGCGCCGCCTCGGTGAGCGCCCGCGACACGCCGCGATCGAGGAGGGCCGCGACGTCCCCCGCCAGATGGGAGGCCGAGCGTCCGGCGACCCGCACCTCGTCGAGCGCCCCCCGGATCTCCGCCGGGTCCTCGGACTTGAGCTTCTGTCCGAGCTCCGAAGAGACCGCCACCACGTTCGCGCCACCTTTGCCCCCGCCCTTTCCAGGCTTGTCGGGAGGGCCTTCGGCGGCGGCGCCGCGGTGAACGAGGAGCGCGGCGAGCACCAAGGTCGAGAGGGTCGTTCGCGAGACCATGCTGGCGGCGGAATAGCACAATTCGCCCTCGGGCCGTGCTATCCCGTCGCCCGCATGGAGGCCCCGCCGCGGAAGCCTTGGCCGCTCCTCGTGGCCATCATCGTCGCCTGGCTTTTCGGCGTGGGCGGATGCACCGAGGGTAGCCAAATCATCGCCGGCTATTGGTCGCCGGCCCCGGACTTCGGCGAGATCGCGGCCAAAGGCTCGACCGACGAGGAGCGCGCCGCGGTGCGCGCCGCTGGAGAGCGATGCCTCGCGGCGACCGACGGCGCCCGGAGGCGGGTCTTTCCGTTCGGGGTCGCGACCTTCGTCCTCGGCGCGGCCATGGTCGTCTTCTCGGCGCGCGCCATGGCCGGGCGAAAGAGCGCTCGCTCGCTCTTGATTCAACTCCTGGTCGTGCAAGCGCTCTTCGTCGGCGTCCGCGAGTACGCGACGCGCGACCTGAAGCGCGAGTGCATGGACATCACCTTCGCCGCCGTGAGACTCGGCATGAAGGACAAGGATCGACCGCCAGCGATCACGTCCGGTGACGTTCCGTCGGGCCTGCTCGACGCGGGCGTGATGGTGGCCATCGCGCTCCGCTCGCTCGCCGCCGGCCTCGTCGTCCTCGCCCTCACGCGACCGCGCAGCGTGGCCTGGTTCGACGCGATGGAGGCGCGCCGGCTCCCGCCCGGAGGCGCCGGGTGAAGATCCGGCGCCTGCCCACCGATCTCGCCAACCAAATCGCGGCGGGTGAGGTCGTCGAGCGCCCGGCGAGCGTCGTCAAAGAGCTCGTCGAAAACGCCATCGACGCCGGCGCGACGCGGGTTCAAGTCGAGATCGAGCAGGGCGGCACGACGCGCGTTCGCGTGAGCGACGACGGCGAGGGCATGTCGCCCGACGACGCTGCGCTCGCCCTCGAGCGGCACGCGACGAGTAAGATCTGGGACGCCGCCGATCTCTTCCGGCTCGCGACGTTCGGCTTCCGGGGCGAGGCGTTGCCGAGCATCGCGTCGGTCGCACGGCTCACGCTCGTCACGCGGACGCGCGACGCCGACGAAGCCACGCAGGTCGTGGTGGAGGGCGGTGGGTCCGCCACGGTGCGACCCGCCGGCGCTGCGCCCGGCACGACGATCACCGTCTCCGATCTCTTCTTCAACGTCCCTGCGCGTCGCAAGTTCCTGAAGAGCACCGGCACCGAAGGCGCGCACGTGAGCGAGGTGGTGCTCCTCGCCGCCCTCGCGCGGCCGGCGATCGCCTTCACCCTCGTTCGCGACGGTCGCGTCGCCAAGGAGTACCTGCGGGCCGCCGACCGCGAGACGCGCGCGCGCCAGGTGTTCGACGGGGAATCGCTCGCCCGCGCCGACGGTGCGCGCGGCCCGATGCGCATCGAGGCGTATCTCGCGCCACCGGAGCGCGCGCGCGCCGGGGCCGGGGGACTCCACCTCTTCGTGAACGACCGGCCGGTGAAGGATCGCACGTTGGCCCGGGCCGTGGCCCAAGCCTACGGCTCGGTGCTCGAAGGCGGACGCTACCCGATTGGTGCAGTCTACATCGACATCCCCACCGAGCTCGTCGACGTCAACGTGCACCCCCAGAAGGCCGAGGTGCGTTTTCAAGACGCGCGCGCGATCTTCGACGTGGTGTCGCGGGAGCTCCAGCCGGCTTTGGCGCGCGCATTCTCGCTCCCCGCGCTCGGCTCGCGCCCGCCCGTGCCCGGCGCGTTCGGGCGCGGCTTCCCGAGCAGCGGGTATGCGGGGAGCAGCTTCACCGGCAGCGGCGCGTACGTGCCGCCAGCTCGTGCCGATGGAGAGGTATCGACTTCGCTCGGCAGAGAGGCGCCGACAGGGATCGGCGGAGACGAGAGCGGCGCGCTCTTCGAGCCGAGCGGCTTCTACGCGAGCCTGCGCTACCTGGCGCAAGCGCGGAGCACGTTCCTCATCTGCGAGGGCGACGATGGGCTCTACCTTCTCGATCAGCACGCCGCCGCGGAGCGCGTGACCTTCGATCGACTGCGCACCGCGTACCGCGCGCGCGCCGTCGCCATGCAGCGGCTGCTCGTCCCCGAGGTCGTCGACCTCTCGCCGGAAGAGATGGCCGCGCTCGACGGACGCACCGAGGACGCGCTCGGCCTCGGCCTCGAAATCCGCGCCGTAGGCCCGACGGCGATGGCGATCGACGCGATCCCCCAGGTCTTGCGACGCGCCAGCCCAGCGCGCCTCGTCCGCGACCTCGCCTCCGAGCTCGCGCGCGACGCCACGCGCCCATTCGGCGCCGCCGTCGACCTCGTCCTCGCCACCATGGCCTGCCATGGCTCGGTGCGCGCAGGCGATCGCGTCACCGACGAAGAGGCGCGCGCGCTCTTGCGGAGCCTCGACGGCGTCGACTTCGCGGGTCATTGCCCGCATGGGCGACCGGTCGTGACGCGCCTCCCCTTCTCGGAGCTCGAGCGCCGTGTCGGACGCTGACCCGAGTCCGCTCGCACGGCTCGTCGCGGCGGCGCGCGAGAATCCGAGCGCGCTCATCGTGGTGACCGGCCCCACCGCGAGCGGGAAGAGCGACCTCGCGCTCGCCGCTGCGGAGGCGCTCGGCGCGGAGATCGTCGGCGCCGACAGCGTCCAGATCGTGCGCCACTTCGATCTCGGCTCGGGCAAGCCCACGCCCGCCGAACGCGCGCGCGTTCCGCATCACTTGATCGACGCCGTCGACCCGCACGACGACATCGACGCGTCCCGATTCGCGGCGATGGCGCGCGAGGCCATCGCCGACATCGAACGCCGTGGGAGACGCGCGATCGTAACGGGCGGGACTTACCTATGGATCCGCGCGCTCGTCTTCGGGTTGGTCGAAGCCCCGCCCGCGGACGAGGAGGTGCGGAGAGAGCACCGCGCCTTCGCCGAGCGCGAAGGCCGCCCCGCGCTCCACGCCCGACTCCGCGCGGTCGATCCGGCCTCCGCCGATCGTTTGCACCCCAACGATGTGGTGCGCGTCAGTCGAGCGCTCGAGGTCTTCGAGACGAGCGGCCTTCGCATGAGTGAGCTTCAGGCGGCGCACGGCTTCCGCGACGCCGCGCGAGACACGCGAATGTTCGCGCTCCAGCACTCACCCGAGGCCCTCACGGCCCGCATCGAGGCCCGCACCCGCGCCTGGCTCGCCGGTGGATTCGTGGCGGAGGTCGAAGACCTCTTGGCGCGCGGCTACGAGGGGACCCGCGCGATGGGCTCGGTGGGCTACCGCGAGGTCGCGATGCACCTCCGCGGCGAGCTCCCCGCGAGCGAGCTCGAGGGCGCGATCGTGCGCGCGACGCGCCTCTACGCCCGCCGCCAGCGCACGTTCCTCAAACAGGCGCCGATCACCTGGCTTTGAGCCGCCCGTGGGCGCGCCCATCGCCGGGCCGTGATAAACGAGTCTTCATGCGCGCGCGCCGATTCGCCTTCGTCGCCGCCGTCGTCACGAGCGTCGGTGCGGGGCCCGCGCGCGCGCAGGAAGCCGGGGCCGAAGACGCGGGCGCATTCGTCCCCGACGAGTGGGAGCTCGGGCCCACGACCCTGGCCGCGGCGCGACCGCGCCTCCCGCTCCGCGCGTGTGCGCCCGGCCCGGGCGGACCGCTCTGCGTTCACGGCCCCGCCGGCAGCGAGGGCGACGTCCTCGACGTTCTCTCGATCGCGACGCGCGTGGAACGCACCGCCACGGGTGCCCTCCGCTTGCCCAGCCCCGATCGCGACGTCTCGACCGGGGCGCTCGACTTCTATCTCGTCGCGCGCGACGACGACGACGCGACGGTTCGGCTCGCCGGGCGCGACCCGCTCGCGTCGTTCGATCGCGCGGCCGGCTTCGTCGAGCTCCCGCGCTCTCTCGCCGGTTGCGCGCGGAGCGGCGCCGTCACCCGCGCGGTCTTGCGCGCGATCACGCTCCGCGTCGCGCCAGCGGCGAGCGAGGCCGTTTCGATCGCCACCGCCCAACACCTCGCCGAGCTCATCGAGCCTTGCCTTGCCGGCCGCCTCGACGACGTCGCCGCGTTCCAGCGCGAGCCCGCCCGCGCCATCTTCGACGTGGGCGAACGCCGAGGGGATCGTCGCTACGTCCGCGGCGCCGCCACGTTCTTCGATTGGGCGGACATTCGCTTCGGCGCGGCACCGGGTGGCCTCGTGCGCGCGAGCTTGGCGCTGATGCCCACGCGCACGCCGCAAGGCGCGGAGCGATTCACCCCGCGGCCCGATCTGCTCGACGTCTTCCGAACGAGCTTCAAAGAAATCTTGAGCGTCGGCGCCACCGGTGACGATCTCTTTCATCGCTTCGCAGGGGTGCGAGCGACGTTCGGTCCCGCCGCCGATCCGGTCGCGCTGCCGTCGGCGCGCGCGTTCGGCGAGGCCGGTCGCATCGCCGTCGATTTCACGATCGATTGGCCCACGGCTCCGCGGCGCTTCGCGTCTTTGAAGCCCATCGCGCCGACGGGGGTCGCAGTCATGGCGGTCCGTCGCGCCGGCGCGGCGCCGGGCGCGCGCCTCCGCATCGAGGCCGATTGGGAAGAGCACGCCCGCCTCCGCTGGATGGCGATCAAGCTCGGCCCCGACGGCACGCCGCGAGGCACCGTGCTCGTCCCCTCGACGCCGAAGGCGACGAGCGCCCAGGCCACGATCACCGAGCTCGACGGCGTGTCGACGATCCTCGTCGTCGTGGAGAACGCCGGGGACTTCGCGCGCCCGTTCGACCCCGACGAAGGACCGTGGGAGCCCCACGCATTCCTCGTCACCCTCGCCAGCGAGTAGGCCGCCCTTCGCCTCGGCGCCGCGCCGACCCGTCCAATCGCCGTGGTTGAGCTCGGGATCTCCGCCGTTCCGACCGTCCGCGATGATACATGGGATCCCATGCAATCGTCCGAACGGCACGACGACGCCGCGTCCGTGCTCGACAGCCTTCGGCGCATCGTCCGCGCGCTCCGCACCACGGCGCATGTGGTCGAGACGTCGCTCGGCGTGAGCGGAGCGCAGCTCTTCGTGCTCCGCGAGCTCGCCGCCGAGCCCGACGTATCCATCCGTCGGCTCGCCGAGCGAACCCTCACCGATCCGAGCTCGGTCTCCGTCGTCGTCGCGCGCGTCGTCGAGCGCGGCCTCGTGACACGACGCCGTGATCCCGTCGACGGACGGCGCACCGTCCTCTCTCTCACTCCGCGCGGAGCCGCGCTCCTGGCGCGCGCGCCCGAGCCGTTCCAGTCGCGGCTCGCCCGCGCCGTGCGTGCGCTGCCCCGAGCGCACGTGCGCCGACTCCGCGGCGACCTGGAGCACGTGGTCCGCGCCGTGGACGTGGCCGACGGGATCGCGCCGATGTTCTTCGACGAGGCTCCGCATGGTGAACGGTCTGGCGCCGCGAAGCGCCCGCGGAGGTCACGCCGTGCGAAGTCCTGAGCCGAGCCACGCCCACGAGATCCTCGACGCGTCGACGACCGACGGGCTGCCCGTGGCGCCGTCGATGCTGCCGACGCTCTCCCGCGCCGCCGCGCCGATGATGACGACTGCC
This sequence comes from Polyangiaceae bacterium, assembly GCA_044224815.1. Taxonomy (GTDB): domain Bacteria; phylum Myxococcota_A; class Polyangia; order Polyangiales; family Polyangiaceae; genus JADJCA01. The sequence goes on along the minus strand of JBGAJR010000034.1, from coordinate 38,637 downwards.
CTCGGCGCGCGCGTCGTCGGCATCGCGGCGATCGCGTGCGCCATCGCCGTCGTCGCCGCGCTGGTGGCGCAGCTCCTGACCAGGATGATTGCGCTCGTCACCGCCATCGCGTTCTACGGCCGCGTCTCGACCACGCTCGAGGGACCGGCTGGCCACACGCGGGGCGCGTGGGTGATCGTCGTCCCCGTCATCGGCGCGATCGTGGTCGGCTTCATGGCCCGCTACGGCTCGAAGGCGATCCGCGGTCACGGCATCCCCGAAGCGATGGAGCAGGTGCTCTTGAACGAGAGCCGGATTCCCGCCCGGATGACGATCCTGAAGCCACTCTCGGCCGTCGTCTCGATCGGCACTGGCGGTCCCTTCGGCGCCGAGGGGCCAATCATCGCCACCGGCGGCGCGCTCGGCTCACTCATTGGGCAGCTCCTCCGCATCACCGCCGACGAGCGGAAGACACTCCTCGCCGCCGGCGCCGCCGCCGGAATGTCGGCGACGTTCGGATCCCCCGTGGCCGCCGTCCTCCTCGCGATCGAGCTCCTCCTCTTCGAGTACCGGCCGCGCTCACTCGTCCCGGTCGCGCTCGCGAGCGTCACTGCGACCGGTGTCCGAATTGCGTTCGTGGGCACGGCGCCGGCATTCCAGGTCGCGGACATCGCGCAACCACCGGCCGCCGCGATCGCCGCTTACGTGCTCGAGGGCGCGGTCGTCGGCGTCGCGGCCGTCGGCGTCACCAAGCTCGTCTATGCCATCGAAGACGCCTTCGCCAAGCTACCGCTCCACTACATGTGGTGGCCCGCGCTCGGCGCGATCCCGGTCGGGCTCATCGGCCTCGTCGCGCCGCGCACGATGGGCGTCGGCTACGACAACATCGAGGCCATGGTCTCGGGGACGCTCTCCGGGCGCGCGCTCGCCGTCCTCGCGCTCTTCAAGCTCGTCTCGTGGTCGCTCTCGCTCGGAAGCGGAACGTCGGGTGGCACGCTCGCCCCGCTCTTCACGATCGGTGGGGGTCTCGGCGCGCTCGTGGCCGCAGCGTTCGCGGCGCTCGCGCCAAAGGTGGGCATCGATCCGCGCATCGGCGCGCTGGTGGGCATGGCGGCGATGTTCGCCGGGGCTTCGCGCGCGCTCCTCGCCTCGGTGGTCTTCGCGTTCGAGACGACGCGACAGCCGTTCGGCCTCTTGCCGCTCCTCGGAGGCTGCGCGGCGGCGTACCTCGTCTCGTGCCTCGCGATGCGTCACTCGATCATGACGGAGAAGATTGCGCGGCGCGGCGTGCGCGTGCCGTCCGAGTACGCCGCCGACTTCCTCGATCAGGTCCTCGTGCGCGACGTCGGTCTGCGGGCCGTCGTCACCGTGGCCGCCGACGCGACGGTGAGCTGGCTCCGTGAGTGGCTGGAGAGCGGCGCCGACGGCTCCGGGCATCAGGGATTTCCGGTGGTGGACGCGGACGGAGCGCTGGTGGGCGTGCTCACGCGACGCGACGTGATGGGAAAGAGCACCGACCGAGCGACGAAGCTCGCCGAGCTCGTCGGGCGCGCGCCGGTGACCGTCGCGCCGCACGCCTCTTTGCGCGAGGTCGCGAACCTCATGGTGCGAGCCCGCGTCGGACGGGTCCCGGTCGTGAGCGCCGGTCACGTCGTGGGCATCGTCACGCGGAGCGATCTCCTCGATGCGCACGCCCGGCGTTTGCTCGCCGAGACCCACGCGTCTCGCGCGCGACGCGTCTCTCTCGTACGCGGCCGAGAACCGCCTCGCGCCTGACGCGGCCGAGACTCGTTGGAGATGGCTGAGCCGAGCGGCTGCGACGATCTTGGCGTGATGCGCGCTCATCCCGTCCTCCTCGCCCTGACCCTCGCGAGCGCTGCCGCCGCGGCGTGCGGTCAAACCGCCGACTCCGCGAGCGGGGCCGCGCCCCAAGACTCCGGTGCGACCGACGCCGGAGCGTCGAGCGACGGCGCGAGCCCGATCGACGCGAACGCGAGCGTGACGAGCGACGCGACGACGACGCCCGACGCGTCGTGCATCGACGCGAGCGTTTCTCCGCTCGACGGCGGCGCGTGCGATTGGTCGCGCATTCGGACCGCCGGGATCGCCTCGAGCCAGTGCATCGCGCTCGGCGTCTTCTGCGACACGTTTCAGTTCAGCTTCTCGCCTTCCACCGACGGCGATCCGAGCATCCCCGCGGGCTTCGCGTGCTCGCTGGAGCTCGGCGTCAAGACTTGCTCTTACATGAGCGAGAGCGGCGCCGGCCTGAAGCTCGACGCAACCAGCCTCGGCGCTGCATGCGAGGTCACGCGCATTTTGCCGAACGCGATCGTCTCGTGCGCCGTGTACGAGTGAGCGCCCGCGGGCGCGTTCACTTTCGCTTCTGGTACGTGCCCATCAGCGTCGCGGTCGCGAGCACGTGACCTCGCATGGCGGCTTCGAGCTGGGCCTTGCCGGCGCCGCTCCCCAAGTCACCGAGCGTGACGTCGAGCGCGTAGAGCTTGTGGAAATAGCGATGCCGCCCGATGGGCGGACACGGGCCGCCGTACTCCGCGCGCTTCCAGTCGTTCAGCCCCACCCGCGCCCCTGACGGCGAAGGCGCGCCTTCGCCGAGGGAAGTGATCGTCGCCGGCACGTCCCACATGACCCAATGGACCCAGGTCGTCTTCGGGGCCGCCGGATCGGGCGCATCCGGATCGTCGACCACGAGGGCGAACGTCTTCGTGCCGGCGGGGAACCCGCTCCACGCCAGCGGCGGCGACACGTCGTCGCCCTCGCAGGTGAAGCGCGCCGGGATGCTCTGCTCGGATTCGAACGCGGACGAGCGAAGGGAGAACGTCATGACCGCACCTCCTTGGGGCGCGCTCGACTCGAGCGCGGCTCTCGCGGCTCCAAGTTACGCCCGTGGAAGGCGCGCCGACGTCACGGACGCGTCACGTTCGGAGCGCCGCCGCGCGCGCGGCGCGGCGCATGGGTCACTGCGCCTTCGGCATCGCGTCGATCCACGCTTCGACGAGCCCACGACCCACGGGGTCGGCCTGGTGCGAGCCGACGGGCGGCATCTGCGTGGGCTTGTCGCGCACCGCGGCGAGCGCGGGGATCAAGCTCTCGGCCGATACGCCGGGCTTGATGCGGAGGAAATTCCGCGACGTGTACTCGAAGTAGGCGTTGCCCTCGATCTTGGCGTTCACCGCCGTCTTGTAGGTCGAGAGCTCCTCGACCTTGCCGAGCGCGAGCTCTTTGAGATCGAGGCGCATGTAGAGGTGGCTCTGGAGGCCCGGAGAGTGCGGCTCGTTGGCGTGGCACGCCGCGCCGCAGTTGATGTGAAGGTACGCGAGCGCGGCCTTGGCTTTGCCCGTCGCGTCCTCGGGGATGGCGGGCACGGTCACGTCGTTCGAGAGGCGCCCGTCGCTCTTCAGCTTGGCGAGCGTGAGCCCCTCTGCGTTCGGGAGCGCGAGCGCGACGGCCTCGACGCCGAGCACCTTGTCTTTCCGGCCGCGGTGACATTGATCGCACGAGTCGACTTTGGGCACCTCGTAGGTGCCCTCCGCGTTGGGCTTGCCGGTGTCGAGTCGGTCGGCTTTGGTCTCGTCGTTGGACCAGAGGTACGTCGTCCACGCCCACTGATCGGCCGAGGTCTTCATGTAGAAGCGCGTCTCGACACGTCGGCCGTTCACGCGGAACTCTTTCCACGTCTTCGTGCCCACGGGGAACTTCCACTCGTCCGGATCGGACGTGTCGATCTTCGAGCCGGGCGGGAGGTAGATCCAGCGGTGCTTGTCGGCACCGTCGCTCCACAGCTCGACGCCCGGCTTGAACGGCATTGCGTCGGGCGCGAGCGTCTTGGCGGTCCAGTCCGCGTAGAGACCGGTGCAGCGAAGCTCGTTCGGTGCGGTCGCCTCGGCCGGCGGACACGCAGGCAAGGCCGGCGCGTCTGGCGTCTTGGACGACGACGAGCAAGAAAGGGCGAAGAGCGAGAGGGCGACGAGCCCCGTGTGGAACGTCCCGCGCATGCTCACATGTTACAGCGGTGCTCAGTTGAAGTGATCCTACGATTCGTGCCGCCCGGTCGGGCGAGCGGCACGAATCTCCGGCTCAGCGGCACCCGTCTGCTCACACCGTGGGTCGGTTTCAAATCGGCGCAACTGGGTTGCGCCGAACCGGTTTCGCGAGTGCGCTCACGCCGCGTCGCGTCGCGCGGCACGGCGGAGGCGCCTACGAGCGAAGGCGAGCGCTACGAGCGTTCCGAGCCCGAGCCCAGCCATGCCTGCGCGCCCAGCACCGGCGATGGCGCAGCCACCGATCGCGCGCACCGGATACCGCGCCATCCAGGGATCTGCCGCGACCGGAATGGTCTTGGCGGTCACGATCTGCCCGCCGTCGAATGTGGCACCGAGTGAGAGAACGGAGCCGCCGCGCCCGGCAGGTACCGTCACGGTGTACGCGTACACGCCTGGGCCGCGGCGCTGAATCGTCGGCGCGGCGAGCGGTTCGCCGTCGAGACGGACGTCGGCGCGGAGCCGTGACGTGTCGAACATGTCGGGGCGGAGCGTGGTGTTCTCGTCGGCGCGGAGCTCGAGGATCGCGGTCACCGGTCGAGAGCCATCGGCTGCAGCGTAGCTCGAGCTGAGCGTGATCCAGCTCCGGCTCGGATCGGGGAGCGCGGCGCCGTTGGCGCGAACTTGATCGAGCGTGTAGAGCGCACCGACCACGTCGAGCTCGCCGGGCGACGCTTGATCGTCGTAGGGCGCCGCGCCGCGGAGACGATGCGCGCCCGACTGGAGGAGCGAGACGATCTTGTCCTGCGTGAGCGTCGGATCGCGCTGCAAGAGGAGCGCGACCGCGCCCGACACGATGGGTGCGGACATCGACGTGCCGACCGAAACGCCGTGCGTCTTGTCGATCTGAAGGCAGCGCGGGTCGCGGTTGTCCGTGCCCTCCTGCGCCGGGCAGTTCGACGTCGTGAAGATGCTGGCCGCGTTGCCAGGTGCGGCCTGACGGCTCATCGCGCCGATGATCGCCGCGCCCGGCGCCGCGATCTCGGGCTTGGGAACGCCGTCGGCGTTGGGGCCTGCGCTCGAGAACCAGCAAATCTCTCCGTCTTCGAGATCGCGCACGCGGCCGGCGAAGTAGCCGCCGGGGTCGTCGAGCACGGGGACGACGAGCGACGAGGGCTGCTTGGCGATGCTGGTCCACTTGGCGCGGCTCGCCGTGCAGCCCACCGAGAGGATCGACGGATGCGTGGCCGGCAGGTTGACCGTGCCTTCGCGCACGCCGCCCAAGAACGATGCCGGACGCACGGCAGCGTCGCCCGTGGCCTGCAGGTAGAGATCCGCGAGCCCTTCCCCTTCGAGCGTCACGTAGTAGCGCCCCGCCGGCCAGGCGCCGCTCCACACGACGATCGCGCCGCGCGTCCCCTGCGGGATAGGGCTGTCCTCGATGCCGGCGCCGAAGATGACGCCCGCGCTGTAGTCGCCTTCTTTCTTGCCGCGCTTCGAGCCCTCGTCGACGGGATCGATCCAGGTACCGTCCGGTGAGTCGAGGCCGACCGCGATCTTCCCCTTCGATCGCAAGGTCACCCACACCTGTACGCCGCCCTTGGTGGCCCCCGTCGTTTCGATCGGAACGCGCATTCGCGTGCCCGAGCTCACGCGCACCGTCTGGTGCGTGGGCGCGCTCGCCACCGAGCCGCTGTTCCCCGCCGCAGCGACGAGCGCGCGCCCGGGCTTGTCGGGCCCGATGTAGCTCGCGAGCGTCTTCTCCCAGAGCATCGAGCCGTCGTGCGGACCGAAGTCGCTGCCGAGCGAGAGGTTCACGACCGCCGGCACCTTCATCGCGTCGGCGCGGTCGAAGACGAACTGCGCGCCGCGCAAAAGATCGTCGTTCTCGATGCTCTCACCGCTCGCGCGCGTGACGCGCGCGATGATCAGGGTGGCCTTCGGCGCGATGCCCACGTAGGGACCGCCGCCGCCGCCGCCCGCGGCCAGCGACGCGACGTGCGTGCCGTGGCCCACCGGATCTTCCGGGGCTCGCTGCCCGAGGCGGAGGAGCCCGTTGAGATCGTCCTCCGAGAAGACGGCGCCGGCGACGACCGCGCCCGAGTCGTCCTTGATGCCGAACTTGGCCTCGAGCTCGGGGTGGAGGCCCACCGGCTTGAGCGAGAGATCGAGGAGCCACGCGACGCGCGTGTGCCCCGCGTCGTTCAAGAAGTCGGGGTGACCGACGTCGAGCCCAGTGTCGACGATGCCGACCGCGATCCCTTCGCCTTGGAGCTTGTAGAAGAGGCGAGCGAACGAGACGTGCACCGCTTGCGCAGCGCGATCCATGAGCAAGTGGAGCGGCGGCCCGAGCTCCATGTGGAGATCGGGATGGGCATCGCCGAACGCCGTGACGCGCTCGGCCGACGCGCGAATGCGCCCGACGCCCGGAGCGACCGGATCGAGCCCCAGCGACTCGGCGCTGGTGCCCGCCGGCAGCGACACGAGCGCGCCCACGCGCCCCGACGTTGGCGCGAAGCTCGTGGCCGCGTGTGGCCCCAGCGCGCGCAGGATCTCGGCCGCGCGCGGCGCCGAGAACGAACGTCCTTCTGCTAGGGCCGGCGTGGTGAGGGAGACGAGGCCGGCGGCGAGGGCCCAAGCTAGGCGATGGCGTATCGACATGAAGGAGACGAGAAGCATTGCAAGCTCCTCGTCACCTTCCAAGATTTTCCGCTACCCGGCGGTGCCGCTCCGCGGGTTTTTGTCGTTGCAATTCAAACCGGCGGCACGAGGTGCTTACGCTTCGGGCGCGCGTCGCGTCGACCTTCGAGGCGCGCGAACCGCTCGGCGAGCTCGCCGCGCAGCCGATCGCCCGGAACGACGGCGTCGATCACCATCTCGCTCGCGAGCTTCATGATGTCGATGTCGGCGCGGTACTCGTCCTCGAGCTTCTTGACGTACGCCTGGCGCTCCGCCCCTTCGGGCACTTCTTGGATCTTGTTGAAGTACACCGCGTTGACGGCCGGGCCGGGGCCCATCACCGCGATGGACGCGGTGGGGAGCGCGAGGCACGCGTCGGGCTCGAACGCCGGGCCGCACATCGCGTAGAGGCCCGCGCCGTAGGCCTTGCGCACCACGACGCTGATGCGGGGCACGGTGGCCTCGCTCACGGCAGCGATCATCTTCGCGCCGGCGCGGATGATGCCCTGGCGCTCGACCTTGGAGCCGATCATGAAGCCCGGCACGTCGGCCAGGTAGAGGAGCGGGATGTTGAAGGCGTCGCACAGCCAGATGAAGCGCGCGGCCTTGTCCGCCGAGTCGACGAAGAGCGTGCCGCCCAGGTGCTTCGGCTGATTGGCGATGATGCCGACCACGCGCCCTTCGATGCGCGCGAGGCCGGTGATGATCTCTTTGGCGAAGAGCGCCTTGATCTCGAGGAAGGAGCCCTCGTCGACGAGCTCACCGATGACGGCGTGCATGTCGAAGTACTTGCTCTCCTCGGCAGGGATGATCTCCTCGATCCGCTTGCCCGAGGTCTTGGGCGCGCGCGCGGCGGCGGCGGGGGCCGGCTCCGCCTCGTTGGACGGGAAATAGGAGAGGTAACGCTTGCAGAATGCAAGCGCTTCGTCCTCGGTCTTGACCAGCACGTCGCCGCAGCCGGAGACGCTGCAGTGCATGCGCGCCCCGCCCATCTCCTCGAGCGTCACCGTCTCGCCGATGGCGACCTTGGCCATGCGCGGGGAGCCCAGGTACATGCTCGCGTTGCCCTCGACCATGCAGACGACGTCGCAGAAGGCCGGGATGTATGCGCCGCCGGCGGCGCTCGGCCCGAAGAGGAGACAGATCTGCGGCACCTGCCCGGAGAGGCGCACCTCGTTGAAGAAGATGCGACCGGCGCCCCGGCGACCGGGGAACATCTCGATCTGATCGGTGATGCGCGCGCCCGCGGAGTCGACCAAGTAAAGGAGCGGCACGCGAAGTCGCTCCGCGGTCTCTTGGATGCGGAGGATCTTCTCCACGGTGCGGCGGCCCCACGAGCCGGCCTTCACGGTGGAGTCGTTGGCCATGATCGCGACCGGACGCCCGTCGATGCGGGCGGTGCCCGTGACCACGCCGTCGGCAGGGAGCTCGGGGTCGAGGTTGTTGGCGAAGGCCGCGTCCTCTACGAACGAGCCTCCGTCGATGAGCCGCTCGATGCGCGTCCGCGCGAAGAGCTTCCCGGTCTCGGCGTTCTTCTGGTGGTACTTCTCGGCGCCGCCCTTTTGGATGCGGGCGACGGTGTCTTTGAGCTGTGCGTCGCGGGACATGGGTCAGGACGCCATAGCGCGGGCGCCACCGAACGGAAACCCCGCTGCGTGCGGCGGTGCAACACGACGCCCCGCGGGCGCGTGGATCGGCGCGCTCGAATCAGCGGCCGGCGCGCGGACGCGGGATGTTGAGCTCGATCAGCCAGGCCTGGAGCGTGCGCCGCGAGATGCCGAGGAGCTCGGCCGCGCGCGTCTGGTTCCAGACCGTCTTTTCGAGAGCCTCGAGCACGCGCTGGCGGCGCTCGGCCCGCTCGGGCGATAGGTTGGCCACCTCGGGTGGTACTTCGTGCGTCCCCTCGACGTGCGCCGGCGTGCCGGCCGCGGGCGGCGGCGCCGAGTGGGCGGCGCCGAGCGCATCGAACTGGAGGTCGCGAGCCGTCAGCACGTTGCCGCGGGCGAAGAGCACCGACCGCTGCATCACGTTGCGGAGCTCGCGCACGTTGCCGGTCCACGGGTGGGACTTGAGGCGGGCGGACGCGTCGTCGCCGAGCGTGGGCGCCGGGCGCCCCGACGCCGCAGCGGCGACGTTGATGAACTGCTGCGCGAGCGCGACGATCTCTTGCGGGCGCTCACGGAGCGGCGGGATGCGGATCGACACGCCGTCCAAGCGGTGGAAGAGGTCTTCGCGGAAGCGTCCGCTGGCGACGAGGCCACGCACGTCTCGGTGCGTGGCGGCGACGAAGCGCACGTCGACCGGGCGCGGCTTGACCGCGCCGACGCGCAAGACCTCGCCGCTCTCGAGCACGCGGAGGAGCTTGGCCTGCGTGGGGAGCGGCATCTCGCCGATCTCGTCCAAGAAGAGCGTGCCGCCCGACGCCGTCTCGAGGAGGCCGGGCTTGGCCGTAGTGGCGCCGGTGAAGGCGCCGCGCTCGTAGCCGAAGAGCTCGGCCTCGAGGAGCGACTCCACGAGCGCCGCGCAGTTCACCCGGACGAGGTTGGCCTTAGCGCGCGGCGAGAGCTCGTGGATGCGGCGCGCGAAGACTTCTTTGCCGACGCCCGTCTCGCCGAGGAGCAACACCGAGAGCGGGCTCCCGGCCGCGATGCGGACGAGCTCGTGCACTTCCTTCATCACCGGATCGGCGACCACGAGCTCCGCGGGCGGTGCGGCCTCGCCGACATCGTCGTCGCCCTCGAGCGTGACGAGCACGGCGCCGAGCTGGAGGACGACCCCTGGCGAGAGCACGGTCGGCGTCGACGGCGCGAGGCGCTTGCCTCCGACCATGGTGCCGTTGGCGCTGCCGAGATCCTCGATGCGGACGGTGTCGCCAATCTCGAGCGACGCATGACGACGAGAGATGGACGCCTCGTCGAGCACGTAGTCGCAGTCGCTACCGCGGCCGATGACGAAGTTCCCCCGCTCAGGGAGGTCGATGACGACGAGGGCCCCGTTCACGCTCGCGACAAGACGGCGACCGCTCGCGTGAACTGCCTCGACGACTGCGGTGGGCAGCTCGTGCGAAGACACGCGCGCATTTTACCACACTCCGCCGTCGCGTGGCCGACCGCCTTCGCACTCAGGGCTTCCGGTACGGGCTCGGGTGCGGCGCGGGCTCTCCGCCGTCGTCGTCGTGACCGGTAACGCCCCCGTTTCCATGCTCGATGACGAACTCGTGCCCCATCGCGGACTGCGGCGGTCCGCTTTCCCGCGTCGGCATGTCCCAATCGTCGGTGTCGGGCATCGCGACGCCAGTACCGGCGGGAGTCACGCTCGGGCTCACCGGTGGCGTTGCGAGGACGCGCGTGACGGCGGTGAGGGCCGGCGCGACGGGCGCGCGGAGCGCCATCACGAACCCGGCTGCGTCCGCGTGGCGGCGCTCGCGGTCGGTCGCAAGCGCGACATCGACGGCGCGCGCGATCCCGCGCGGCACGCGCGGGGCGATCTCGGCGAGCGGCGGAGCCTTCTCGAACCCGATGGCCTTGAGGCGCTCGCTCGGCTCACGCCGCGCGAAGGGTCTTTCTCCGGCGAGCATCTCGAAGAGGATCACGCCGGTCGCGTAGACGTCGATCCGAGCATCGAAGTCGCGGACGCCCCGCGCCTGCTCGGGAGCCATGTACTCGGCGGTGCCCACGACGAAGCCGGTCTTGGTGAGCTGCATCCCGTCGACCAGATCGTCACCCGGGACGTGGGCCGTTCCGAAGTCGAGGATCTTCACGAGCGACACGCCCGGCGCGAGCTCGACCAAGAAGAGGTTGTCGGGCTTGATGTCGCGATGCACGACGCCGCGCGCGTGCACGGCGGAGAGCCCGTGGAGGATCTGCTCGGCGATGCGAACGGCTTGATCGACCGGGAGCGGCGCCTGCCGCTCGAGCCGCTGCGTGAGCGTCTCACCGATCAAGAGCTCGAACACGAGGAACGGCGCGCCGTTCGACATCTGTCCGATGTCGGTGAGCGCGCAAACGTTGGGGTGCGCGATGCCGCCCATGATGCGGCCCTCGCGCGCGAGCCGCTGCGTCGCTTCCGTCACCGTGGCGAACGCGGGCGCGACGACTTTGATGGCGACCAGGCGACCGAGCTTCAGATCCTCGGCTTCGAAGAGGCGCGCGTAGCCACCCGAAGCGATCGGGCGCCGGAGCGCGTAGCGCCCGGAGAGCGGCGGTTCCGACTTGGCCACGCCCCGAGACTACAAGCAATCCGGGAAAATCGCGCGCCCTTCGGTGCGGCGATGTGGGCTCATTGGTTTTGCTTCAGGCAGTCGACCTTGAATCGCGTGCGGCCGGACTCGTCGACGTAGTAGGGCGGATCGCAATCGGCGCGCTTCGGCGGCGCCGGCGTCGTGACCGTGGCGGCCGCGCCGGCGTCGACGACGCGGTCGACGCGATGGACGACCGGCGTCCGATGCTTCGGGACGACCGGCTCGACCTTCGTCGCGCTGCTCGCGGCCGGCGCGGGCGCGAGGGCGGACGCGCTCGCCGGCGCCGGTGTCGGCGACGACGACGCACTCGCGCTCGCGACGCTCGGCGTCGTCTCGACGGCCACGACACGCGACGACGGCACCTCGGAGGTGGTCTCGGTCTGCGCAGCGCTCGCGCGCCCGAACAAGCGATCCACGAAGGCCGGCCTCCGATCGGACGCGCGCATCACGAAGAAGCCCGCGGCCGCGCCGACGAGCACGATCGGAATCGCGTAACGCCACGTCATCGAGCGCGGCTCGCGCGCGGCGAGCTCGCTCGGCAGCGGCGTTCCGCTCGACGTGGGGAACGGTCCCGAGGCTTCCGCTCGCGCGACGGGTGAACGCGCCTCGACGCCCCGGAGGAGCGCGGCGCGCGAGGCGAGCGACGCCGATGCGAGCTTCTCGACCCAGGCCGCCACCTCGGTCGGTGACGCGATACGGCACTTTCGCTCGATGTCGTCGGCCATGGCGCGCGCCGACTCGTAGCGCTCCGTCACGTCACGTGAGAGACCGCGCAAGATGATGTCGTCGATGGGATCGGGCGTCCCAACGATCGTCGCCGGATCCGGGATGGGCTCCGACATGATCTTCATCCACGCCTCGATGTCGTTCTCGCCTCGGAAGAGGCGACGCGAGCAGCGCATCTCCCAAAGAACGACCGCGAGCGCCCATACGTCCGTCTGGGGCGACGCCGGCTCGAAGCGGAGGAGCTCGGGCGCCATGTACGGCACCTTGCCCTTGAGCATGCCCTCCTGCGTGTGACCGATGGTACCCATCACCTTGGCGATGCCGAAGTCGACGAGCCGTGCGACGCCGTCGGCGCCTACCATCACGTTCTGCGGCGACACGTCGCGGTGAATGATGCAGATCGGCGTACCCGACGCGTCGCTCGCGCGATGCGCGGCCGAGAGGCCGAGCAAGACGTCGTGCGCGATGCGGGCGGCGATCTCCGGCGGGCAGTGCGTTCCGGCTTCTTTGGCCGCGCGCAAGAGGCGCCACAGCGGCTCGCCGTGCACGTACTCCATCACGAGGAGGAGCTCGTTGCCCTCGGAGACGACGTCGAGCGTGGCGACCACGTTGGGATGGCGCACGCGCTCCATGAGGCGTGCTTCGTCGAGGAGGAGCGCTACGAGGTCCGGATCCTTCGCGAGGTGCGGGTGGAGTCGCTTGATGGCGACGCTCTTGGCGAAGCCGGCGCTGCCGACCATGCGCCCGAGATAGACGGACGCCATGCCGCCCGCTGCGATCTCGTCGTGGAGCTCGTAGCGCCCGAGTGTGTGGACGGTGGTCTCGGCCACCGCGGGGCTGGCCGCGCGCGCGCTCACCGCACGGCCCCCGTGAGCCAGGGCGTTTGCGCGACGGGCGGACGTTTCGGGCTCTCCACCTCGACGCTCGGCCGCGTGAGATAAACGACGATCGCCGCGAGCGCGGCGGCGCCGCCCACGCCGAGCGACACGCGCGCGATGTCGAGCTTCGGACGGACGTCGTCGATCTGTTCCGACGTGCAATACGGCGCGCACGACGCGCGCATGTTCGATACGTCACCCATGCCGGACGCCCAGAACCCGCCAAACGCCGCGAAGCCCGCGACCGAGACGCCGCCGAGCGCCCACGTGAGCCAAGGGACCGGGCGCTTCACTTCGCGTGGCCCCCCCGTCGCGTCTTCACCTCGACGCTTCAACGTGATGGTGACCACACGCCCGCGCTCGCCCTCGCGCACGATCACGTCTTGCGCCGCCGGCTCGAAGTCGGGGTGATCGGCGCGGAACACGTGCGGGCCGGGATCCAAGCGGAGCGCGCGCCCGAGGCTCGCCGCGGTCTGCGCCGCACCGTCGAGCGTGACCGACGCGCCCACCACGTCCGCCCCCGAGCGGGTCTTCACTTGGACGACCAGCTCGGGCAAGCGTGCATCGAGCTCACTCAGCCAACGCAGACATTCTTTGCGGACGACGGGCGGACAGCGATCGGCACCGCACGAAGCGAACTCGGCGCGCGCCTGAGAGAGGTGCCCTTCGTCGCGAAGAACCTGGCCTTTTTCGGCAGCGCCCACACACGCGCTGACTTCGTCGGCGTGCGCGACCGGCGCCGCCACCATCGACGCGAGCAGCACGGAGAGAGCGGCGGCCACCGGGCAGAGGAGGCCGTGCGGGCGGGCGACCGTCACCTTCTCAGGGTACCGCGGCTCACGTTGCCCAACCACTTCTATCCACCCCCGAAATTCCCCCAAAACCGCGCTCCGAGCGGATGTGCGCGCATCGGCGCACGGCCCGAGAGACGCGCACTCTTGTGCCTCGTCAGGCGCGCGTTGTCTCCTCGTCGTGGATTTTCTCCCCATGGTCGTCGCTCGTGGTGCGGTGTGCCGACAGGTAGGCCGAGCACCGATCGTGATGGCGCGTGTAGACTGGCGGCATGCGGCCCCCCAGGCCCGCGCTCGTCGCCAAGCTCGTCGCCTCGGTCACTCTCGTCGCGGCCGTGACCCGTGGGCTCTTCGCGTGCGTCGATCTCGAGTCGCTGGGCAACGGTCCCCCGCGCGACGGCGCGGCGTCCGGTGACGAGACCGGCACCGACGAGGCTGGCCCCGCGCTCCCCGACCCTTGCGCGCACGTGCTCCCCGTCGGCGCACCGAGCGCCGACGACGATCCGGACGCGAGCCTTCCGCCGTTCGTCGTGGCGATCGATCAAGCCGTGCTCGATCCCAAGCAGGCTGCCGGCTACGACCTCGATGGCGTGTGCACTTGCGATCGCCGCCCTGGCGCGATCGCCGACGGCGGGTCGCTCTGCGTGGCGCGCTCGCAGGTGTGTGATCTCGATGGCGGCGTCGACAACATGGTCGGCGTCGTCGCGGCCGCGTCATCGCCCACGACGCGCCTCGACACGCTCCCCAATCGTCTGGTGCAGACCGGGGAGCGCACGGTCCTCTTTCAGATCGGCAACTACAACGGGCTCGCCAACGACACCGATATTTCGGTCGGTGTCGTGCTCGCCGAGGGCATCCGCGTGGAGCCGGCCGGTTGTCCGGCTGCCGTGTACCAAGACGCGAGCGCGCGTTGGACGCCAGGGAAGTGCGGCACGGACTCCTGGTCGGTCTCGAAAGCGTCGGTGATCACGAGCGGGCGGCTGCTCCCGCTCGTGACCGGCACCGGATACGTGAACCAGTACCGCGCGGTCGTACACCTCACCGCTCCGGTCAAAGTTCCCTTCACCGCCGAATCCGCCGTGTCGATCGAGCAACCGACCCTCACCGCGACCATCGTTCCGCTCGGCGTGGACATGCTGCCGCGCGACGCGGCCGCGCCGCCGACGACCGCCGAGGCGCGCTACTACCGCCTGGAGAACGGGCAGCTCGTGGGGCGCGTCACCATTCCCAACGTGCTCGCGAGCCTCGGCAGCTACCGTCAGGGTGGCCCAGACGGCGGTCGCGTGTGCCAGAACGAATCGGTGTTCGATCTCGTGCGCACGCAGATCTGCACCAACGCCGATCTCTTGCGCGATCCGGCCGCACCGGCGGGCGGAACGTGCGACGCGCTCTCGATGGCGATGGGCTTCACCGCCATCCCTGCCCTTTCCGACGCGATCGTCGACTCGCCGCCGCCCGTCCCTACGGCGGAGTGCGATCCCGACGGCGGCGCCTATCTCTGTCGCTGACGGAAGCCCGCGAATAAGCCCCCTCAGCTCTCGAATGACGGGTGAATGCGCGGCGCGAGCGCCGCGTCAGATGGGCTCGCCCATGCCTTCGCTTCATCGCTCGATCTTCTTGGCGTGCTTCGTGGTCGCGTGCGGTGACGGCGCGCTCTCGACCATCTCCCCACCGAGCGAGAACGGCGCGACGGAGGACGACGCCGACGCGGGAGGGTCGCCCGCCGCAGCGCGCGATGGTGGCGGCGCCGCGGACGCCGCGACGCACGACGCCGGCCGCCGAGACGCGACGGCGGTCGACGCGGCATCTGCGACGGACGCAGCGGGAGTGCCAGCCGATGCTGCGGTCGACGCCGCGAGTCCTTCGAGTGGCTTCTTGGACGAGACTTGCGACCTCAATCCGCCGACCGTGTCCCCGAACGGCCAGGTCATCGCGTACGACGATTGCCAGGGCGGGCTTGTCGTGCGGAACGTCGTCAGCGGCGCCGTCGCGACGGTCTCGGAGCTCGGCTGGGAGCGCGCGGCCACGCCCGGCGGCCTCGTCTACTCCAACGGCTCGAACCTGACGACCAAGGTCGTCGACTGGAGCGGCCAAACGCTCGCGGCGTTCGCGTACCTGGGAGACCTCTCACGGGTTCGGCAGGTCGGAACGACGTGGAAGGCAGCCGCGCGCGTGGAGGATCTCGGTGACGGGGGCTTCAGCATCTTCTTCCGGACCGCGACGTCCGCGCCATCGCTCGTCGAGTCGGCGCACGCGCCCTCCACGGGCTCGCCGTCGATCGACTCGATCGTGAGCGAGGACGGCACGCGCGCGGCCGCCATCGAGCGGCCGACGAGCGGCTCACCGCGCCTCACGATCGCGCCGACGTCGGCGAACGCGGCGGTGACGACCGTATCTCTCGCCGGCTTCGACCGCCCGCGCTGGATTCCCGGGAGCGGCCACGCGACCTCCGCCCTCTTCGTCGCGTCGCGCAAGCTCTACGAGGTCAACCTCGTCACCGGCGCGATCAAGTCTTTGTCGACCGGTCCGGTGATCGCTGCGACCACGGCGGGGCTTCAGGTCCCCGACGCTTCGTTCGCGCACGTCGTGAGCCGAGGCAGCTTGGTCTATTGGATCGAGTCGGGCCCGCAGAGCTCGTACACGGTGCACGCTTGGAATCGCGCGACTCCTGCGGTGCCGACGACGACCATCGCATCGGGCGCCGACGCGTCGGGCGCGGCGCCCGTGCCGTGGGTCGACGGCTACCCGGTCCAGCGTGGCATCGCCCTCACGGGCGACGCCTCGCGTCTGCTCGTCTTCGTCGAAGAGCAGGTCAATCACGCTCACTGGAAGGCGATCGATGTCACGAGCCACGCCGAGACCGTTCTGGAGGAGGGCGGCTACGCGCCGAGCCTCGGGGGCGCGGCGCGAACCGCGATCGGCGCTCCGCCGGTGTTCCGCGACCTCGCGACCGGCGAGTCGCGCGAGATTCCGCTCACGACCGACACCGTCTACGGGTTCGTCACGCCCGACGGAGCCCTCTTGCTCTCACGCTCGACGACGACGGTGATCGGGAGCGCGGCTGTCGCGGTCGAGCGACTCGACTTCGCGGGCGGCACCACCACGCTCCTGTCGCTTCCCAGCTCGCCCGAGGCCACCTCGCTCTTCCCCGCGAGTCACCTGGTTCCGGTTCACGGAGGCCTCGTACTGCGGGTTCCGGCGAGCGCGAACGCCCCGCCGTCGTCCAAGCCCAAGCATCGCTTGTATCTCGCCCGTTGAGCGAGGGGCCCGGCGTGCTTCTCGCGCCGTATCGCCCGAGCGACACACGACGTCACGTTCACGCCTCACCGCGCGAGCGCGAAGCGAGACTGACCGACCGTCTGCTACGCCGAGCGCGTGTCCACCCTTCCCCTCTCACGCACCTTCGTCGCCGGCGTCCTCTGCGCAGCGCTCGCCGCGTCCGCTTGCAGCAGCACGGATGCGGGCAGCGACGACGTCAAATCAGGCGGACCGGCTGCCGGCCCCGCGGCGGGCTCCACGAGCGACGTCGCAGGGAGCGGCGCCGCGAGTCCGACCACGTCGACGCCAGGGACGAGCAGCGCTCCCGATGCCGGCTCGCCGCCAGCACCCGCGAGCGGGTGTGGAGCGGCGCTCGCCAAAGGCACGCGTGACGTGAACGTGAGCGTCGGGTCGACGACGCGCTCGTTCCGCCTCCACGTCCCGCCGTCGTACGACGCGAACAAGCCGACGTCGCTCATCGTGAACTTCCACGGCCTCCAGAGCGATGCGTTCCAAGAGGAGTGGATCAGCAAGATGACGAGCGCGAGCGACGCGCAAGGCTTCGTCGTCGCGTATCCCGTCGGCATCGGACACAGCTTCAACGCCGGACGCTGCTGCGGACAAGCGACCCAAGACGGCGTCGATGACGTCGCGTTCACGCGCGCGCTCGTCGCGCGGATCGAAGCGGACGCGTGTATCGACAAGAAGCGAGTCTTCGCCACCGGGCTCTCCAACGGCGGCCACATGGCCTACCGCCTCGCGTGCGAGATGGCCGACACGTTCGGCGCCGTCGCATCCGTCGCGGGCGTCCTCAGCGTGACGGAGAGCGCGTGCAACCCCGCCCGGCCGATCCCGGTCCTCCACTTCCACGGCGATGCCGATCCCATCGTGCCTTACGACGCGGGCCCGACGTACGGCGCGCCGGCGTCGATGAACGCGTTCAAGAAGAAGTACGGCTGCGCGAACGCGTCCGGGACGCAAGCGTTTCAAAACGGGGACGCGACGTGCATTGCGTACGACGGGTGCAGCGCCGATCTCCAGCTCTGCACCATCGCGGGCGGTGGTCACACCTGGCCAGGCGGAAATCCCATCCCGTTCGGCAAGACGAGCAAGGACGTCGACGCCACGCAGCGCATGCTCCAGTTCTTCGCTGCGCACCCACTGCCGTGAGCGAGAAGAGCGTCGTCAGCGCGACGGTGACGCGTCAGGCGAGATCGAAGAGCTCGTAGCGGGCGTTGCCCAGGTCCGAGAAGGCGACGCCGGTGGCCTTCTCGAGGAGATCGAACACCCAATCCTCGTCACGCCCGACGATGCGCGGCGGGATGCCGGCTTCGACCGGGAGCACGTCGCCGCTCTCGCGCACGACGCGCCCGGACTCGATTTCGACGACGCGCACCGGCTCGCCATCTTCGTAGACGCGCACGCCGTGCTTCTCGCTCTCGCTGTTCACTTGGAACGCGACGAGCCGGGTGCCCCGCGAGAGGGCGCGACGCAAATCCTCGCCGCGCGGACCGAACGCGAGCTTGCCGATCGGATCCCAGAGCGCCGCTCCGCCCTTGGTGTCGCCCAGCGCGAACGACACGTCCCCGAAACCCGTGGGGCGATATCCGGACATCGGACCGATCTCGTCGAGCGTGTCCTCCACGGCCTGTCGAAGCTCGGCCGGAGATTTGTCGACGACCACCCAACCCGCGGCGCGCCAAGTCATGCGAGCGGCGTAGCACCCACGTCACTCGTCGCAATCCGTCAAACGCGCTTTGCGCGCGTCGAGACTGGAAGAGTGCAGCGCGCGCGGCCGTACGCGGGCTTTTAACGCGCGCGGCCGCCGTTATTGGCCGCGGAACTCGGGCTTTCGCTTCTCGGCGAACGCCTGAAGCGCCTCGCGTCGATCGGCGCTCACGAGGACCTTGTCGTAGCTGACCTTCTCGAGCTCGAGCCCCATCTCGAGCGACGTGTCCTCGGCGCGATCGATCGCCTCGAGCGCCGCGGCCTGCGCGATGGGCGCGCCGCTCGTGATCGGCTCGATCCACGCGAGCACGTCGTCGAGGAGGCTGACGCCTTTCGGGACGACACGGTTGACGAGGCCCCACTCGCGCGCCTCCTCGGCGGCGAGCCGACGGCCGAGGAGGATCATCTCCTTGGCGCGCGCCGCCCCGACGAGGCGCGTGAGGCGCTGCGTTCCGCCCGCGCCCGGAATGATGCCGAGCGTGGTCTCGGGCAGAGCGAGGACCGCGCTCTCGACGGCGACGCGCATGTCGCAAACGAGCGCGAGCTCGAGCCCGCCGCCGAGCGCGACGCCGTTCAGGGCCGCGATGACGGGCTTGGGAGATCGATCGATCGGACCGAGCTCGCTCCGATAGAGCTCGACCTGCACGCGGATGTCGTTCTCCGACATTCCTTGCCGCTCTTTGAGATCGGCGCCGGCGCAAAACGCCTTGTCCCCGCGCCCGGTGATGACGATCGCGCGCACCTCCGGGTCGATGACCGCGGCGCGCGCGAGCCGACCGAACTCGAAGAGCACTTCGCGAGACAGGGCGTTGGCGCGCGCCTCTCGGTTGATGGTCCAAACTGCGACTCTTCCGCGTCGCTCCGCCAAAATCACCGGCTCACTCATCGCTTCTTCCCCTGCGTCTTTTTCTGGGTCTTGGCGGCGGGCTTCTCGGTCGGCTTCGTGGCCGCGGCCTTCGCGCCGGACGGCGGCGACGCCGCGCCGCGGGCTTCGAGCGTCGCGAGCCGCGCCTTGAGCTCGGCGTGCTCGCCTTGCAGCTTGTCGAATTCCTCGCGGAGCTGCTCGACCGCGCGCTTCCCTTCCCCGCCGAGGTCGCGCAACGTCTCGCGCAGGCGGCGTCGCACGCGCGGATCGAGATCGACGTCGAGCCGCGCCCGGAGCGCGCCCCGCGCCTTGATGTCGCCGTACTCGGCGAGCGCGCGCGCGACGTCGATGCGGAGATGGGGATCCGAGTCGTCGAGGAGCTCCTCGAGCGTCTCGCGCCCGCGCCGATCGCTCATGAGCTTCGGCACCGCCATGATCGCCGAACGGCGCGCGCGCGTGGGGTGGCCATAGCGCGTGCGGGCGATGAGGTGCGGCGTGGCCCGATCGTCGCGCAACGCGGCGAGGCCGTCGATGGCCGCGCTCTTCACGACGTCGGCCCACGAGTCGCGCTCGAGCAGATCGACGAGCGTTTCGAACCCGCTCGTTTGCTTGGTGCGACCGAGCGAACGCGCGGCCTCGGCCTCGACGAGATAGCTCGGATCCTTGAGCGCCTTCGCCTTCACGGCCTCGGCGGCGGTCGTCGTTCGGAAGCTTCCGAGCGCGGCGATGACCGCGCGTCGCACCTTCGGGTGGGCCACGTCCGCGGCGCGCGCGAGGACGCTCTCCGGCTCGCGCCCGCGCAGCTTGCCGAGCGCTTCGGCGGCAGCCGAGCGAACGCCCCAAAACTCCGAATCGTTCATGAGCGTCGCCGAGAGCGCGGCGATGGTGGCCGGCGTGTCACTCCGCGCGAGCGCGTGCGCGGCCAGCCAGCGGCCGCGTCCGGTCTTCGCGCGCGCGAGCTGCGCGTGGAGCATGTCGTCGGGCGCCTTCACGGTGACTTCACCGAGAATGCGCGCGTCGGGATCGACGACCACGAACGCGGGGCGCTCCGCGCACGGGAGCGCGAAGGTCTCGGCGCGCGCGCCGAGCGAGAGACGCTCGCGGCGGCTCGTCCCGTCGGCCCCGACGATCTCGATGAAGAAGCCGATGTCGAAGACGTTCGGCACGTCGTCGGCGTGCGAGTGCGTTTGCTTGGACGCCACCACGAGGACGCCCTTGTCCCACGAGAGCGAGAGCTCGATCTCGGGGTGCCCGGGGCGGAAGACGAACTGGTCGAAGATCTTCCCCAGGCTGCGCCCGCTCACCTCTTCGAGCGCGCGCATGAGATCGCGCGTCTCGACGACGCCGTTCGCGTGGCGCTGGAGGTAGGTCGACACGCCCTTCCAAAAGAGCGCGTCACCGAGCTCGGTGCGGAGCAGATGAAGGACGAGCCCGCCCTTCTCGTAGAGGTGGCGGTCGAAGAGATCGAGCGGCGCGTCGTACGTCTGGCACACGATCGGGCGACGGTAGCGGCCGTGCGCTTCGCCCACGTAGGCCTCGAGATCGTTGCGCACGCCGACGTCGTATTCGTCACGGCCCAGCATCTTCTCGCGCCAGACATGCTCCATGAAGGTGGCGAAGCCCTCGTTGAGCCACCCCTCCGACCAGTCGCGGCACGTCACGTAGTCGCCGAACCACTGGTGCGCGAGCTCGTGCGCGATGAGATCGTCGCTCGTGACGTCGATCGCCGCGCGCTCGTCGAGGAGCGTGTGCTCGTAGAGCGTGGTCGCGGTGGTGTTCTCCATCCCGCCGAAGATGAAGTCGCTGACGACGACCTGCGCGTACTTGTTCCAGGGGAATTTGACGCCCAAGAGCTGCCCGAAGAAGCGGACCATCTCCGGCGTCCGACCGAACGTGCGCGGGACGTCGGCGGCTCTCTCCTTGGGCACCAAGTACGTGAGCGGGACGCCATCGGCCTCGTCGGCCGACTCGTGAAACTCACCGGCGACGAGCGTGAGCAGATAGCTCGGGTGCGGCGCGTCCATCTTCCAGTGGAACGTCCACGGCCCCTGCGCCGGCGTGTCCTTGGACACGAGCGCACCGTTGGAGAGCACGCTGAACCCGTGCGGCACGGTCACGCGCATCTCGGTCGTCATCTTGACGTGCGGCTTGTCGTGGCACGGAACGAAGTGACGCGCGTCTTCCTCTTGGCACTGCGTCCACGCTTGGCGTGGGCGCGTCGTGACGTGCGCGTCGGGCTCGAGGAAGTAGAGGCCGCGTCGCGGCGTCGCGGCGTAGCGAATGGTGACGGTGCCGGCGTTGGCCGCCTTGCCGAGGTGGATGTCGAGGGTCTTGCCGTCGTTTCGGAAGCGCGCCTCCTTGCCGTCGAACGTGACCGCAGTCACGTCGAAGCCCACCGCGTCGAGCACGAGGGCCTCGGCTTCGGGGTCCACGCGACGAATGCGCACGCTGGCGCTTCCGACGACGCGCTTCTTGTCGAAATCGAGGGTCAGATCGGCCGCGAGGTGCTCGACCGCGAAGGGGCGGTCGCGCTCGAAGTGGCGCGTCGAGGTGGGAAGCGCGAACGGCCGCGCGGCCGCGTGGGCGCCCCGCTCGTGCTCGTGCTCCACGGAAGAGCCCTGAATCCCACAACCACAGCGGGCGTGGACCCGCGTCTCGAACGGCATGGGCGGTAGCTTGCCGAAAAAGGGCGGCGACGGGAAGGTGGCTCAGCGGGCGGCGCTGGCGAGAGCGCGGCGGAGCGCCATCGTGTCCATCGCCGTGTAGCCATCGAGCGGGGGCGAGGCGTTCGTGTTGGCGCTCGGACGGACGAAGTGCACGGTCACGCGCTCGGGCGTCGGTACGTTCGGGCAGACGACGGAGGCGCCGGCCACGACCTCTCCGCCGCGGAGGAACGTGAGCTGGAGGCTGGCCGGGCACGTGCGCTCCGGCGCGTTGGCGTCGAGGCGGCGATCGTCGAGCGCCCCCATGAGCTGGCCGACGTCGCGGGCGCCGGCGACGAGCGTCGACACGCGCGCCGACAGGTCGTCGACGAGGATCGCATCGATCCCGACCAGCACTTCGGCGGGAACCGTGGCTCGCTCCTCCCCCGCTTGGAGGGCCGCGGCCTGGCCCACGCGGATGCCGTCGTCGTTCGACTCGGCGTCGGCGCAGCCCACCGTGAGGACGGCGAACGCGAGGCCACAGAAAGCCAAGAGGAGGCGAAGCGAAGCGAACGGCACGCTGGGGATCGAGCACGGGTCGTGCCGCGCACCGTGAGCGCATTTTTCCGCGGTGCTCGTGCCTCGTGGGGGGAGCGCCTCCCGCGTTGAGATCTCAATTGGAGAAGTCGTGACGGAGGCGGCGTGCGCGCGCGATCTCCACCCCAAAGGCCGCGGCGGCCGCTCGCACCATCGCTCGCGGGTCCCCGCTGGTGGTCGCGTCGATGCGGGACGCGTCGACGGCCCCCGAGCGGACCCGCGCGCCGACGAGGGCCTCCGCGACGCTCGGCGCCGGGTCCAAGAGCGCGGCGCGCGGGAGGACCTCACGGAACCGATCGGCGATGGCCGGGTAGTGCGTGCACGCGAGGAGGACGGCCGGCTCGTCGCGGAGCGGAGCGACGATGGCCTCGAGCGTCGCGCGGAGCTCACGCGAGCCGTGGTCGCCGGCCTCGATGAAGGCCGAGAGCGGCTGCGCGACGCGCGCGTGGACCTGCACTCCAGACGGCGCGAGGAGGCGGCGGTGAAGCCCGGAGCGGACCGTGCGTCGCCCGCCGACGAGGCCAATGCGCTCGAGCCCCGCGGCGCGTACGAGCTCGACGCCGGGGACGATGACGCCCTGCACCGTCATCCCGTCCGGAAAGGGCGCGCGCGGGACGACGCTGCTCGCCGCGTTGCACGCGATCACGAGGCGAGCGACGCCGCGCGACATGAACCAGGCCGCGGCATTCGCGACGCGCGCGGCCAGAGCGGGCGCCGGCACGAGCCCATACGGAGTCGTCCCGGCGTCGGAGAAATAGAGAATCGGCTGGCCAGGCGCGCGGCGAAGAATCTCCCGGACGACGCCGAAGCCGCCGATGCCCCAATCGAGGACACCGATCGTCTCGGTCGACGCAGCCCGCTTCACGGATAGCTCTGCGGCAGCGAGAAGCCGCGCGCGAGCGGGCCAGAGTCGAAGGCGACCACGCGCGACGCGTAGGCGACGGTGAGCAGCTCGAGCTTTCGCCCGGGGAAGCGGCTCTCGAAGTACCAGCGGTATTCGTGCTCGGCGCGAATCGGGTTGTGCGTGAGCATCTTGCCCCACGACGGATGCGCGACGAGCGCGCGGAGGTCTCGACGGAAGCGTGCATTTTGCACATGAAGCCGCGTCTGCTCGACCTTGTCCTTGACGAAGCGAGCCGCGTCGCGCGCCCCGAGCGGCAGCGCGACCATGTCGACGACGAGGAGCCGTCCGCCCGGCGCAAGAACCCGTCGGATCTCGGCCATCATCGGGTCCCAATCGAGGTAACGCCACGAGAGCATCGACACGACGACGTCGACGGAGGCGTCGGCGAGCGGGAGCGTCGGCCCGTCGATCTCGGCGAAGCGCAGGTTCGGCACGTGACCGAAGCGGCGTTCGGCGCGCGCGACCATCCCGCGTGAGGCGTCGACCCCGACCCCCGAGGCGATGCGCGGAGCGAGGCGCGCCAAGAGCGCGCCGTTGCCGGCGCCGATCTCCACGACGCGCGGGAGCTCGCCCGATGCGTTCGTGCGCGGCAGATGCCGCTCGATGAACCCGACCTCGGCGCGGCGAACGCCGATGTCGGCGAACGCGCGATCGTAGAGGTCGGCCACATTGTCGTACGAGCCGTCCACCGCGACGGCGGCGGCGGTCCCCGCGTCGTCCGGCGCCGCCGAGGGCGGCTCGAAGCGGCCGAGCCGCTCGACGGGCGCGAGGTGCGAGTACTTGGCGAGCGAGGCCAAGAGCCCGTGCGACTTCTTTCCGGGGAGGGCCACGACGTAGAGCGGGTCGTCCGCGCCCGAGAGCGCCGGCGGATCCCACACGAAGCGATCGGGGCGCCGCGAAAACGTCGTGTAGAGGTGGTAGCCGCGGGCGGCGACGCCGAACGTGCGCGCGAAGAACGGCGCGAACCAGCGCGCGCTCCGACAGCAGTGGAACGTCGCCACCGCGCCGTCCGCGAACGGGATGTGGAGGCTCCGCCACTCGTGCGGGCTGAACTGCTCGGGCACGGCGGTCGTGCGGAACATCGGACCGTACATGCCGGAGTGGCCGACGAAGTGGAGCTCGGTGAGGACGCCGCCGCCGGCGGCCACGCGCGCCATCGCGGCAGCGAAGTCGGCCTTGGACTCGACGGCCTCGACGACGACTTCGACGTCCGCGCCTTGCGCCCCGCGGAGGTCGCGGCCCATGGTCTTGGCGACGCGCGCGAACTTGGGACCGCCGTCGCGATAGAGCGTCGTGTAGCCGACCCAGATCGTGCGCCGAGCGCCGGGCGCGGTCTTCCAGGCGGTGACGCCGAGGACGTGGCGCGCGCGCGGCGGGAGCCACGCGCCGGCGCCGTCAGCGACGAGCACCGTGCGCCGGCCGGCGCGATCGTAGAGGCGCGTCGGACCGGGCATGGGCGCGTAGAGGTGAATCGTGACGGCGTCGTCGCCAGCCACGGACTCCATCTCGTGGATCTCGGCCTGGCCGATCTCGAGGACGGCCCCCGCATCGAGCGAGCGCTCTTCGACCACCGAGAGCGCTCCTTCTCGGAGCACGAGCCGGCGCTCGTGGAAGCGCCCGCGAGCGACGAGGACCACCCCACGCGCCGCGCCGTGATCGTGCGGCGCAGACGCTCCGCCCTTCTGCCAAGACGCGACCATCACCTCGCCGGCCGCGCTCGAATGCACGACGACGCGGCCGTACGGCGTCGCGCCGAAGTGGACGCTGGCCCGAGCGCGCGCGAACGCCCCGAGACGCGCGGCGAGGGAGGGGCCGAGGGGCTCGCCGGCGGCGACGCGGGTGAGGGCCAGCACGAGATCGTCGTCGGTCACCGAGCGAGCGGCGGACGGCGGCGCAGAGTCGATGGCGAGCGTGGTCATGGCAAGAGGGCTCGGCGGTCGAACGCTCGAGCCACGACCGCCGATTCCACGGGCGCGGGCGGGCAGCAAGAGCCGCCGGCCCGCTGGCGCTCATGGACAAGTGCGCGTGTTCAGGATGACGGGCGAGAGCGGCGTCTGATTCCAGTCGAACGCGTTCATCAGATCGTTGGCCTGCTTGTCCTGCGCGGCGGGATCGATGTCGGCGAGCGTCTTGGTCGCGCCGAAGATCTTCTCGATGAAGCGCGGGATGCTCGCTTGCTCGGCCACCTCGGAGAAGATCGAGTGCGGCTTCACGTACGGCGAGATGATGAGGAGCGGCAAACGAAAGCCGAGGCCGTAAGGCTGCGTGGTGCTGCAGCCGTACTGACGCGGGGGCGGGACGTGGTCGTACCAACCGCCGAAGTCATCCATCGTGAAGAGGATGACGGTGTCCTTCCAGTACTGGCTCTGCATCAGCTTGTTGATGCGCGTGACCGTCCAGTTCTCGCCCTTGCACAGGCTGATGCCGAAGCCCGGGTGCTCGTCTCCGAGGTCCTGGTTCACGAGCCAGCTCACGGCGGGGAGCGTGCCTTGGTCGATGTCCTTCTCGAAGTTGTCGTAGTGGACGACGTTGGCCCAGCCCGGGCCGTTCCGGATGCTCTTGATCCCGTCGAACATCGACCAGATCTCGGTGAGCAGGTACCAGTTCGACCCGTAGAACTTCCAATCCACGCCGGGCGGGAGCACGTCGGGGATCGACGGGATGTCGAAGCACGGGAACTTCCCGACGATGCTGCAGCTCGTCTGGTCCATCACCGGGCAGGTGTCGCCGGGCGCGTTGTCGCAGCCCCAGAACGGGTGGACCTTGGGCGGGAACGCGCCGATGTCCGTGGGCGGATTGCCGACGGCCCAGCCGGCCTGCGCGGCGAGCACGAACATGTGGCCGGGGAAGCTCGGCCCGAGCGTGTTGGCGAAGAAGTGGTCACCGAGACCGAAGTGGCGCGCGTAGGCCCAATAGTTCGGAATGTCCTGTTCCTTGTATTGTGCATACGCCAGGTTGTCGGAGTAGTTGCCCTTCGACTTGTCGAAGCCGTCCATCGCGCCGCCGTTCCAATCGTCGAGCGCGCACTCGTGCGAGTGACAGAGGTCGTGCGGCTTGTCGGGCGCTTGCGGGCACGGGAAGTCGCCCTGCTCCTTGGAGTGGCACGTGGTCGTGCCTTCGGCGCCCGGGAAGCTGCCGAAGAAATTGTCGAAGGTGTGGTTCTCTTTGACGATGACGACGACGTGCTTGATCGGCGTCTTGAGCGGCGCCGCGTCGACGCCTGCGTCTTCGGTGGTCGTCGTCGCGTCGTCGGTGCCGGAGTCGAGCGTGACGGCGCCGCCCTCGGACGTGGTGACGTCTGCGCCGGCCTCGCGCGGCGTCACCGTCGTCGACGTGTCGCTGGCAGACGAGCCGCACGCGGCCGGGACGGCGAGCAGCGCGGCCCCGAAGAGCCCGAGGAGACGGAACGACCGAGGCGTCATCGCCGCGCTTCTTACGACGAACTCGAGCCCCGCACCACTCGGACGCGGCGAAACTCGAGGGCCGCGAGCGATTTAGCGCGTCTCGCGCGGGTCTTTGTGTCGTCGCCCGCGGGGTGCGCGCTCTGCCTACATCACGACGGAGGTTGGAGACCGTAGAGGGCGCGCGCGGCGCCGCTGAGCAAGGTCTCGAGGCGCGCGTCGGAGAGGCGCGCGCCCGCGACGCGCCTTAGCTCGCGATCCCACGCGTACGGGAGGTTCGGGAAGTCGGTGCCGTAGAGGATGCGCTCCGGTCGTACGTCGAGGACGAAGCGCGGCGATGGCACGGCGAAGTAGTCGGCGAGCACCATCGTGGTGTCGAGCCATAGGTTGTCGTGCTTCTCGAGGAGCGCGGCGTAGGCGCCGAACTCGTCGGCGCCGAGGTGCGGCACGCACAAGCGAAGGCGCGGGAACGCTCGGAGCACCGCATCGACGCGACCGGCGTCGCAGAAGTCGCGCGGGTCGCGCGGGAGGGCGTCGCTGCGGGGCTCGCGCCCGGCGTGAATGACGACGACGCGGCCCTCGGCCTGACACGTCGCGTACACGTCGTGGAGGCTCGGATCGTCGGGGGCCATCGCTTGGACGTGGCAGTGGAGCTTCACGCCGGCGAGCCCCGCGGCGAAGGCGTCGCGGAGGATGTCGACCGCGCCGTCTTCGCCTGGGAACACCGTGGCGAGGCCCGTCACTCGGGGCTCGTCGCGAACGAGCTCGGCCATGAAAGCGTTGAGGGCACGCGCCATCCCCGGCTTGTGCGCGTAGTGGAGGGCCACGATGCGCTCGACGCCGCGCGAGAGGAGGAAGCGAACGACCTCGCGAGCATGGAGCTTGTAGCGAATCGGCCAGCCGTAGCGATCGAACCAGCGCCAGATCGCCTCGAACACGCCCGGTGGGAAGAGGTGCACGTGCGCGTCGATGACCGCCGGCAGCGCGGGGTCGACGCGCTCGCCCTCTTCGTCGTCGATCGCGCAGAGCGGCATCGTCATCCCCGAGCGCGCGGGCGCGGCGTTGCCGGCGCCGGCCGAGGCCATGCAGGGCGTGGGGCAGTCGTGGGCGAGCACGGCTCGAATGGTAGAGAACCGCGGCGATGACCGGCTCTGATTCTTTGGGATAACCATTATCTTCTTGTATCGATCGGGGGCCGCGACCTCGGTGCCGGCCCACGTCGCGTCATGGACTTGGCAGAGGCTCGCGCGTGGCACGCGCGCTGCACTCCTTTCCGGCGACACGGAAGCGGCGCCGCCGCGAACCGATCGAGCCCTGCTCGGTTCGGTTCTCGCGTCGGGTCGAACGACCGCACGCCGCGTCATTCGGGGTTCGATTCCCCACCCGACATGGTGTTGTCGCCTTTGGCCAAGGAGAGAGTCGCGCGCGAATGACGAGAGCCTTCGGTGCGAGAGACGCGTCGCGCCCGCGAGAGCGGGAGCAGCGCGTGGCTCGACCGACCCTGCTCGGTCGCTGCAGCCGTCGTCGCCTTCGTGCGGCCCGCGTCCTCGGACGCGCGCTCGCGAACGTGCGCCGCCGCCTCCCGACGGAACAGGTGAGGCCCGCGAACTTCGCGCGCGGCTCGATCCGCTCTCTTCCGCCGCTCTTCGCTTCACGCATTCCCTCTTCGAAAAAAATCTCGGAGCTCTTCGCCATGCACCTCTTCGACGTCACCCTCCTCGAGCACGAACGCGGCCTCCTCTTCAAGAACGGGCGCCTCGAGCGCTTCCTCGGCCCGGGCCGACACCGCGAGTGGTCGTGGTCCAAGGTCGATCGCTTCGAGCGTTTGAGCGTGCTCCGTCCGGCGATCGCGCTCGCGGATGCGCGCGTGCTCGCCGAGAGCGCGGTGCTCGCGCCGCACGTGATCGTGACCCACGTCGGAGACGCGGAGCGCGGCCTCGTGTTCGATCGCGGAAACTTCGTGTCGTTCCTCGCGCCGGGCGTGCACGTCTTTCTGCGTCCGCCGGGCGATTCGCTCACCGTGACGATGGTCGACGCGACCGAGCTCGAGCTCACGCACGAGCTCCGCGGCGTCATTTCGCGCGCCGCCGACGCTGCGACGCATTTGCACTTGGTCGACGTGGCCGAGGGGCACGTCGGCGTGCTGTTCGTCGACGGCATCATGTTGAGCGAGCTCCCGCCGGGTCGCCACGCGTTCTGGAAGGGCCTCGTCGACGTGAAGGTCGTGAGCTTCGACGCGCGCCAGCAGCTCCTCGAGGTCGTGGGCCAGGAGATCATGACCAAGGACAAGGTCTCGCTGCGCGCGAACTTGTCCGTGCGCTACCGCGTGACCGACGCGAGCACGGCGGCGACCGCGAACGCCGATCCGAAGGAGACGCTCTACCGCGACGTGCAGCTCGCGCTCCGTGAGGAGATCGCGGGTCTCACGCTCGACGAGCTGCTCGAGAAGAAGGCGTCGCTCGGCGAGACCGTGGTGGCGCGCCTTCGGGGCGTGGTCGAGGCGCGCGGCATGGAGATCCTTTCCGCGGGTCTTCGCGACGTCATCCTCCCGGGCGACATGCGAGCGCTCTTCAATCAGGTGATCGAGGCCGAGAAGCGCGCTCAGGCGAACGGCATCGCGCGACGCGAGGAGACCGCGGCGACGCGCAGCTTGCTCAACACGGCGCGCCTCTTGGACGAGAACCCGACGCTGCTTCGTTTGAAGGAGCTCGAGGTGACCGAGCGCATCGCCGAGAAGATCGGCTCGCTCTCCGTGACCGGCGGCGTCGCCGAGCTCGTGAGCGCGATCCGCTCGGGCGCGAAGCTCGGTTGAGTGATCCTCAGCGGCGGTCGATCCGCGGGACGACCGCCGCGAGGATCAGGCCGATGGGGCCGAGCGCGGCGCACAGGAGGAACCAGAAGCAGCCGCCCCGCCCCTTCGACGTCGCGATCCACGCCCCGATGACGCCGAGGACGATCCAAACCGGAATGCCGAGCCACTCGCGTTGCACGGCAGGGTCCTAGCACTATCGGGCCCACCCGAGCCAGCGCGCGGCTCGACTGGGCGCCGACCGGTTGCGCTGCGCAAGTAGGAACTGTCCGCAGAGCGCCCCCTTCGGGTGGACTCTTCACCTTGTGATGAGCGACACGAAAAGCCACGGCTTGTCGCTCTGCGTGGATAGAAACTGTCACCCCACCGGGTAGAACGTTCTGTCACCCATCGGGCGGACTCTTCAGCTCTGCGCGGATAGAACCTGTCACCCCACCGGGTAGAACGTTCTGTCACCCATCGGGCGGACTCTTCAGCGCAACCGCTTAGCTGCCTGTCCGCGGACACCCAAATTTCGTCCGCGGCCACGCCCCCACCCCGCGAAAACTGGATCTGTGTCATGCCGAAGACCCATTTTTTCGTGGGGGTGGGCGCGTGGTGCGGATTGGTGAGGATTTGGCGCGGGGCGTGCACTTGAGGCGCGGATGCGGCCACTCATCTTCTCGTTCAAACGATTCGTGCTCATGGCTGGACGCCTCGCGAGGAAGCTCGCCGAGGTCGCCGGGCTGACGCCGGCGCGGCTCGACCTCCTTCTTCGACTGCGCGCGCGTCCCGCGTGGCAGAGCGAGCTCGTACTGGACATGTGCGTCCATCCATCCGTCACGTCGCGCATGCTCAAAGCGCTCGAGGCGCTCGGCCTGGTTCGGCGTTTCAAAGACGAGCGTGACCGACGCCAGCGCATCGTCTGGCTCACCGACCACGCGCTCATCGCGCTCTCCGATTTGTGGGAAGCCGAGTTCCCCGATCTGCCGGAGCTGGAGATCCAATCGAGCGCCGAGCACGAGATCGCACTTCACTGGAACCCCCGCGCCCAGAACGAAGGCTTCGCGCTCGCGCCCTTCGACGCCGACAACGATCGCGAAGCGTTCCTTCGTGACATGCACTCGACGGTGCTCCGTACCGACTACCGCGGCTGGATTCCTGGAGACCGCGACCCACCAAGAAGTCGCGCGCGCGTCTTCGAAGACCCGCGCGGCCCCATGCGCTGACGACGCGCCCGCGGTTCCGACACGGTCACGCCGCGCGGAACGCGAGGCGCTCACCGTTCACCGAAACCAAGTCCAGAACTTCCACCAGCGCTTCTCTTCTTCGGGCGGAGGCGCGGCTTGCGGGGGCGGCGGCGGAGCAGGAGGCCCGGCGGGCTCGGCTGCTGCGACGGGCGCGGCAGACGCCGCCGGTTTGGTCGGCGCCTTGAGCGCGTTGACCTTCACCTCGGGCTTCGGATCGTTCCTCGGAGGCGCGGCAATCGGATCCGAGCCAAGCCGGTTCGCGCCCCAGCCACCGGGCGGCGTCGCGCTCGCTGCCGCAGGCTGACCCCAGGGACTGGGCGGGTTCGCGCTCGCTGCCGCAGGCTGACCCCACGGCGACGAGCTCGCCGGCGCTGGTTGCCCCCACGGGCGGGCGGAGCTCGCCGCGGCGGCGGGCTGTCCCCACGTGGAGCTCGGCGCAGGCGTCGCGCTCGGCGCCGGCTTCCAGCCGCCGCTCGCCGCCGCGGCTGCCGGTGCGCCGCTCGCAGCAGGCTTCCACGTCGACGAAGGCGCAGCGGCGATCGGTGCCGGCGTCGCGCTCGGCGCGGGCTTCCACCCCGCCGGCTTGTTGTCCGCGTACGCCAGCGTGGAGCCGAGCGCCGAAAGCGAAACCAACGCCGCAACCGCTCCGATCTTCGACCCCGTCATGCGCCATTCCTCTCCGCGAACCGCCACCGCGCGCCAGCTCGGCCGCGTCTACTTTCGACGAAGGTATCCCCGTTCCATTCGCGCGGGGGAGCGCATCCCGCGATCGCGCTCCCACCTCGCCTGCCATCGACGCCGACCGCCGCCGCCAAGTGGCGCGTCGAGCCTCAGCGAAAGTCCTGATTCACCCAGAACGTGCCGCCGCCGAGGTCGGCGAAGCCACAGAAGACCTGCGTGTAGCGACGGCTCGTCATGTTGTCGTAGTGCCCACCGCCCGGCCCCTCGGCGAACATCTGCTCGAAGCAGCGCGTCATCACCTCGTCGACCGTCGCCCCCGGATAGTTCGGGCACGTGTTCTGCGCGAACTCGTTGCACTGTCCGAAGTTCGCGTGCGCCGCGCTCCGCCGCGCGTCTGCCGCCGCTTGCCGATCGACGCACCCCTCGGTCGCCGGATCGCGCGCGACCGGCGGCGCCCCGACGCGTGCACGATACATGTTGGTAAGCTGCACGCATCGGTCGCGCGCGGCCGCGAACGGATCCCCCGGGTTCGCGGTCGGAGCACGAACGACGGGCGGCGCGGGCACGGGCGCCACCACCACCGGAGGCCGCGACGGCGGCGGCGGCGAAGGCGCGCCCGCGTTGGCGCCCCCTGGCCAGCAGCTCGCGCCGAAGACCGACGGGATGCACGCCGCTCCCGGCTTGCAATCGCTCGCTTGCCGACACCCGCCGCACCGACCTTGCACGCAGCGTCCGAACGCGCATTGCAGATCGCCGTCGCTCACGCAGGGAAACCCGACCGCGGGTTGCACGCCCACGTTCGCGGGTTGCGGAGGCGGTGCGGGCGCCGGCCCGTACACGGGCGGAGGGACGTTGGCGTACGGATAGGGGTACGCCTGCGCGGGGGGCGGGCGCTCCGGCTCGCGCGGCCCACACGCGACGACGAGCAGCGCGCCAGCGATCACGAGCACGACGCGCGAGCGCGCCTTCGATGCGTGCATCATTCCACCGTCATGGGACGACCTCGGAGAACGAAGGTCAAGGCGCGTGACGCGCGGGCGCACCACGAGTCGGTCGGATACAATGAGCACTCATGCAGTCCTCGTTCGCGCGCGCGAGCGCGCTCGCCGTCACCACGCTCGCACTCACCGTCGCCGCCACGTCCCCGGCGCGCGCGCACTTCATCCTCTCCGCGCCACCGGCCTCGAAATCTCAAGACTCGCTGGGCAACCCGCAGAAGACCGGCCCCTGCGGCGAAGAAGGCGGCGGCACGGCGACCGGAGCGATCACCGCTTACCAACCCGGAGACACGGTGACGATCACCGTCGACGAAACCGTGTTCCACCCTGGCCACTACCGGGTGGCGCTCGCCGTGAACGACCCGAGCGAGCTCCCCGCGGAGCCCCCGGTCACTCCGGGCGCGAGCGCGTGCGGGACCACCGTCGTACAGGACCCACCGGCGTTTCCGATTTTGGCGGACGGCCAGCTCGATCACACGAAAGCCTTCTCCGGTCCGCAGACCTTCTCGGTGAAGCTACCGACGAATGTAACCTGCAGCCATTGCACTCTGCAGGTGCTCGAATTCATGTCGAGCCACGGCGCGCCGTGCTTCTACCACCACTGCGCCACGATCTCGATCGGCACCGGCACGTCGTCGGCCGGCGCCGACGCGAGCACGACGCCGCCCGCGTCGTCGACGCCCCCGGCCGCCTCGGGCGACGCCGGCGCGGTCGGCTCCTCCGGCGATGGCGGCGCGGTCGGACCTCGCAAGGCCGAGGTCGCGGACGATGGGTGCGCGCTCGGCGGGAGCGGCGCCGGACAAGCCACCTGGCTCTTCGTGCTCGGCGGCACGTTCCTCGTCGGCCTCGCGCGCCGAAGGCCGCGGCGTTAGCGCGAGCCGGCGGGCCTAGCGCTTGGACGCGACGCAGCGGGCAGCGCCGTCGTCCGACTCCTCGCACCGGCTACCGCTGGCGCACGTCACGCCGTCGCATCCATAGTGCTCGGCGAGCGCCTGCTCGCCGTCGTCGCCGCGCAGGGTGAGGACGCGCGGCTGACGCGAAAAACCGATCGGCAAGGTGACCGTCTTCGCCGCGGACACGTAGCCCGACGCGAGCACGCGAAGCTGCAAGTCCTCGCCCACGAGGCGCCAGCGGCCGTGCACGGCGACGACGCACGGCGCGCGATCCTTCGTGGCACGGTCTCCGTCGCACGACTCCCCGTCGACGAGCGCGCGGCGAAGGTCGCCCGTGAAGGTCCCGTCGTCGGCGAGCGCGAGCCCCGTCGTGTAGAGATCTCGACGCGAGCGCCAGTTCCCGACGAGCGGCGAGGCGTCGAGCGAGAGCGGGCTCGAGTCGACGATTTCGACGCCATCGTCCTCGCCCCGATCGGCGGCGCTGCATCCCGCGGACAAGAGTCCGAGGAGGGCGAAGACGAGTGAGCGGCTGCGGAGCATGGCGACGGCGCCCGAGCAAACCGCGTGCCGCCCCCAAAACTCGCGCGGCCCCGGCAAATCGCGGTCAAACGCGGGGTCGACGTGGATCCGTAGGGGCCCACCGGTTTACGCTGCCGCCCCATGCAGATCGACCGCGCCCAGGCCCTCGCGACCATCGACAAGATCGAAAACAAGAAGATCAAGCTCGGCGATCCGGCCTTCGTTTGGGGCGGCCTCACGTCACTCAAAGCGGCGCTCCGCGCGGCGACAGCGGACGACCTGACCGCGATCGCCGCGACGACGGCAAAAGACGGAAACGGGTACGCGGATTACGCGCTCGTGTCGGTGGTGCCGTTCGAAGGTGGCCCTGGCCTCCGGCGTCCCGGCGGCGCGCTCTCGGGCCGCCAGGTGATCGTCGGTGATCTCGTCGTGGAGGGCGCGCTGACGGTGACCGGAGCGACGCTCGTCACCGGAAACCTGAAGGCCAACGCCGTGAACGTCGGCGAAACGGGCGTCCTCGTCGTGGGCGGCTCGCTCGAGGCACGCGTCGTGAGCGGGGCCGGCTGGCTCTGGGTCCGCGGAAGCCTCAAGGCTGACCTCCTCTTCGTTTACGACACGGTCGGCGAGCTCCGCGTCGGCAAGACGCTCTCCGGGACGCTCGGTGTCGCCAAGAACCACGGGTGCGTGATCGGCGAGAACGCCATGAAGCACTGGTTCGACTTCGAAGACGTCGCGATCGACGACGACGACTACCTGACGCTCGAAGGGCTCGCCGACGAGCGCGCGCTGCTCGCTGAGGACAAGCGAGCCGACTTTGGTGTGCACCGCGTCGACTTCCGCCCGCTCTCACGCATCGCCGCGTTCGCGCAGCCGTTCCTCCGCGC
The DNA here is from genome assembly GCA_044224815.1 of Polyangiaceae bacterium. Lineage (GTDB taxonomy): Bacteria > Myxococcota_A > Polyangia > Polyangiales > Polyangiaceae > JADJCA01. The sequence goes on along the minus strand of JBGAJR010000034.1, from coordinate 3,938 downwards.
TGGCGGCGCACGCCCCAAGGCCAAATCCTCTCCGGCGAAGACCGCGCCCGTGAAGTCCGCCCCCGCCAAGGCCGCACCGGCGAAGGCCACCACGGCGAAGCCCGCGAAGAGCGCGCCCACGAAGGCCGCCTCCGCGAAGACGCCGGCCGCGAAGAAACCCAGCGCGCCCGCGAAGGCGGCGAAGAAACCCGCGGCGAAGAAGCCCGCGGCCCCGGCCAAGGCCGCGAAGAGCGCGGGGAAGAAGCCCGCGAAGCCCGCCCTCAAGAAGAAGAAGCGGTGACGACGACCGGATGCGGGGTGCGACGCCGCACGCAATCGAGCAACGACGCGGGGCGCGAAACGATCTCTCTCGCTGCGTGGAGCGGATTCCCCGAGTAGCGTCGATGCGTCGCCTCGCGTCCACGGGCGGCGAGGCCAAGGTAACGCGCGATGAAGAGCGCGCGCGGTAGATGGAAGTCCTGCGTCACCACGATCGGTCGCTCGAGGTGGAACACCTCCCGCGCGCGAAACATCGACGTGTACGTGTCGACGCCGGCCGGATCGAGCGTGATGCGCTCGGCCGGCACGCCGTGCGCGACGAGCCAGCGCTCCATCGCGCCCGGCTCGTCGTACTCGGGTCGCACGTGATCGCCGGTCACGACGATGCGCGGTGCGACCCCTGCTTCGTACAGCGCGAGCGCCTCGCGCAAGCGATCCTCCAAGACCGGGCTCGGTCCCGAGGACCAGACACCGGCGCCGAGGACCACGATGGCGTCGCCGGAGAGCCCGGCCGCGCCGGCATCCGAGGCGCGATCGATGGCGCGTCGCCCGATGGCCCACACGGCGACATTGGTCGCGACGACGGCGAAGACGATCGAGGCGAGCGCGCGACGAACTTGCACCACGACGGAACGACGACGCCGCGAGCGGGATTCCGCGCTCATCGACACGCCGAAACGATAGTGACGAGGGAGCACGTGCGTGGCGCAGGACAGTCCGCGGGGCCCGTGCACGCCGGGGCGCCGGTGCCGGTGCACGCCCCCGGCGCGGTGCAGCGCGCACCACGAAAGCTCCCGGCGGCCCCGTCGACACAGCAGACGCTCCCAGGTCCGCAGTTCGCGTTGGAGCCGCACTCGATGGGCAAGAAGCCGGGGTCGCACGCTTTCTCTCGCGGGACGCACCGATTCGCGACGCTCTCCGCGTAGCAGCACGTCTCCTGCCCGGCGATGCACTCGCTTTCGAAGGGCTCGCACGTGAAGACGCCGACGCCGACGCTCGCCGCGTCCGCGGCGCTCACCCCGGCATCACTCGATCGGGCGTCACCGGAGGCGTCGAACGAGCCGTCGAACGACGCGTCGGCGGGCGCCGCGTCGACGAACTTCGTCGACCCGCACGCGCACGCGAGGAGCGCGAAGACGGTAGTTGCGGCGAGTGCGCGCATCCCGAATCAGGATAGCGCGCGCCGCCTCTCAGCGCCCGAGCGCCTCGGCGCGGTTCACGATCCGCGGCGTGAGGAAGATCACGAGCTCGTTGCGCGAGTCGCTGGCGCGGCGGCGTTGGAAGAGGACGCCCAAGATCGGGATGTCGCCGAAGAACGGGACCTGGTCGAGGTTGCGGCCGGTGTTGCGCGTGAAGATGCCGCCGATGACCGCGGTGTGTCCGTCCATCACGAGAAGGTCGGTCTCCGCTTCGCGCTTCAGGATGGTCGGGTCGCCACGGGCCGAGGTCTGGTTGAAGTCGGGCTCGTCGCGGTTGATCTTCACGTGCATCGCGACTGAGCCGTCGGCCGTGACGTGCGGCTTTACGAGGAGCTGGAGCTTGGCCTCTTGGAACGTGGTCTGAACGCCCTGCGCGCTGACCTGCGAGAACGGGATGAGCGTGCCCTGGCTGATGCGCGCGTCGCGGTTGTCGAGCGTCAAAATGCGCGGGCTCGACACGATGCGGAGCATGCCGCTCGCCTCCGCCGCCGAGAGGCGCACGTTCAAGTTGAAGTTCGAGTCGATCGACCCGAACGACAGGCCGAGCGCGCCGCCTTGTCCCGTACCGACGGTCGCCGGGAGGTTGACCGCGAAGTTCGGGTTGGGGATGTTGCGCTGGAACGGCGAGATACCGGCCGTGGGCGTCAGGTTGTCGTAGTTACCGCCGGAGACGCCGACCTTGGACGGAAAGGCCACGCCGGTGGGGTTGCCGGTCGCGTCGCTGAAGGTCGCGTCACCACCCCACTGGATACCGACGTCGCGAAGATAGCGGCTCGTGGCTTCGACGATGCGCGCCTCGACGAGGACCTGCGGCGTCTGCGTGTCGAGCGAGCGAACGAGCTCCTCGATGTGGTTCAAGTTGCCCGCGACGTCGCGCGCGATGAGCACGTTGGTGCGGTTGTCGACGGCGAGCGAGCCGCGCGGCGAGAGGAAGTCCTTCGCGCGCGACTGGAGCTCCTCGGCGCTCGCGTAGCTGACGGGGATGAGGCGCGTCTCGAGCGGCGCGAGATCGAGCTCCTGCTTTTGCTGCGTGAGCTTGAGCTCGCGCTCCTTTTGCAGCGTGGCCATGGGCGCCACGCGGATCAGGTTGCCCGAGCGCACCATGCCGAGGCCCTTGGCCTGGAGGACGACCTCGAGCGCCTGGTCCCACGGCACGTTCCGCATGCGGATCGTGATCTGGCCCGAGACGTCGTCGGCGGTCACGATGTTCACGCGGCCGACGTCGGCGAGGAGCCGGAGGATGTTGTGGATGTCGGCGTCTTTGAGATCGAGGTCGATGCGGCGGTTGGAGAACTGCCGTCCGGCCTGCGCGGCGACGGTGCCGGTGAAACCAGCTTGGGCGCCGTCGCTCGTCTCCACGTGGATCTCGGGGACGATCGAGGTCTCGATCTTGGGAATGTTCGCCGGCGCGTCGTCGCGCGAAACCGTGACGGTGCGACGAATGGCGCGCCCCGTGGCGCGGTCCTCCGCGAACGACCACACGAGCCGATCGCCGTCGAGGCTCACGGTGCCCTGCGAGTCGCCTTCGCGCGCGACCTCCAAGATGGCCCCGCCGTTCACCGGATCCTCGAAGACGCTGACGCTCTTCACGTTGCCCTTCATGGCCGACACGTCGAGCGTGCGGCGCTGCGCGTCGGGCACGTGGGTCTTCTTGAGCTCGAGGCGGAGCTTTCCGTTGGGAAGCGCGGAGAGCGAGTACGTCGGCGTGCCGGAGACGCGAATGACGATGCGCTCGGGCTGGTTGCCGACGTGCTTGTCGAAGGAGACGTCCGTGACGGCCGGCTCGTCGCCAGGGCCCGACTTGGCCTGGACGCTTCCCGGCGCGGCCGACGACGCTGCACTCGGCGTGAGCGCGATGCGGAGGCTCGAGCCGTCGACGCGAATCCGGTAGGTCGCCTTCTCGCGGAGGTGGACCGTGAGGCGCGTGAGCGTCGTCCCGCCTTCACCGGGGAACGTCTGCGTGAGCACGCCACCGACCACGCCGACTTGCGCCGTGAGCGCGTCGATCGGCTTCACCAGATCGGTGCTCGCGAGATCGATCACGATCCGCTTACCGTTCGCTTCGACGCGCGCGCTGTACGTGGGCGCCGTCGTGCCTTGCACGACGATCTCTTGCGCGCCCGACGCGCTCTCGATCTTCACGTCACGGACGTGGTTCGGAACGCCGCCGGCGTACGCAGTGCCGCCAAAGAGAGCGCCGGCGCCGGAGAGCGCAATCGCTAGCGCGACTCCTCCCACCTGACGCTTGACTCGACGGACTGCCATAGGGCCTCGCTTCATGTGCCTTCGCTCCCCGCGCTCGAGATCGAGATCCGCGGATGAAAAGGGTAAGTCGCACAAAGGACTGATTCCCAATTTCCAGCTAAAGAATGTGCCCCACTTGCGGGGCCAGCGGCCCCCTCGATTCGTTGACACGAATCGAGCCTCCCCCGCGCTCAGGTTCGTTGAACCTTCGCCGCTCGCGACCACACGGGTCGCGAG
>JBGAJR010000033.1:0-94492 GCA_044224815.1 Polyangiaceae bacterium | reverse complement strand
CTTGCGGCCGTACTTCCCAGGCGGGGTGCTTAATGCGTTAGCTACGGCACCGCGGGAGTCAAAGCCCGCGACACCTAGCACCCATCGTTTACGGCGTGGACTACCAGGGTATCTAATCCTGTTTGCTCCCCACGCTTTCGTGTCTCAGCGTCAGTATCTGTCCAGTTGGCCGCCTTCGCCACCGGTGTTCCTCTCGATATCTACGAATTTCACCTCTACACCGAGAATTCCACCAACCTCTCCAGTACTCAAGCCACGCAGTATCGAGTGCACTTCCCGGGTTGAGCCCGGGGCTTTCACATCCGACTTACGTGGCCGCCTACACACGCTTTACGCCCAGTAATTCCGAACAACGTTTGCACCCTCTGTCTTACCGCGGCTGCTGGCACAGAGTTAGCCGGTGCTTGCTAAGGAGATACCGTCATCATACTGGATGTTAGCCAGTACTAATTCTTCTCTCCCCACAGGGCTTTACAACCCGAAGGCCTTCATCACCCACGCGGCGTCGCTGCGTCAGACTTTCGTCCATTGCGCAAGATTCCCCACTGCTGCCTCCCGTAGGAGTCTGGACCGTGTCTCAGTTCCAGTGTGGCTGATCATCCTCTCAGACCAGCTACCCGTCTTCGCCTTGGTAGGCCATTACCCTACCAACTAGCTGATGGGACGCGGGCCCATCCTCGAGTGCAAGCTTTCATGAAGAGGCCTGCTTTGACCTCAGCCTCTTTCGAGGCCGTGGTCTTATGCGGTATTAGCACTCCTTTCGGAATGTTATCCCCCGCTCAAGGGAAGGTTACCCACGTGTTACTCACCCGTGCGCCACTTTACTGGGGCCGAAGCCCTTTCTCGTGCGACTTGCATGTGTTAGGCGCGCCGCTAACGTTCGTTCTGAGCCAGGATCAAACTCTCCAGTTGAATCTGGTGAGCTGACTGGAGTTCGTGGCTGCCCCAAAGGATGGGTCAACCCCGAGCTCCGGCTCGAATTTGGAATTACCGTGCACGCTCTCGGTTGCCCGAGTGTGTGCATCGGTTGGAGTGTCGCTTCGGCTACGCGTCGGCGAGATGCCGATCGGTGCTTCGCGCACTCCTAGGAGCCCACTTCTATCAAAGTGAGCGTACGATTCAGTTTTCAAGGACCGAGGGAGCTGACCCGCTCCGTCGAAGGGGAGGCGAATCTTAGTCGCCCCATCCGAACCGTCAACTCTTTTTCTTCGTTCGCCGTTTCTTTTTTTTGAAGCGGCTGGCGAAGGAGAGTCGCCGTCGATGCTCTCGCATCGGGGGTGGAACCCTATCACAGGTCTCACCCGAAGCTGTAGGGATTTGTGCGAAAACTTTCGGAACCGTTCGGTGTCTTGGGGACAGCGATGCGGCGCCGCTCCCCTCACGAGTTATCCACAGGGTGGATCGGCTCGGGAGCGGAGTGCGTGGGGCCTCGATATCGTTGAGGCTCCGCGACTCGACCGGCCTTTCGGCTCGGGCGAGTTTTCCACAGGTTTCCCTGTCAGCACGCGGGGCTAGCGCCTCGCGTCCCTGCGCCGGCGGAACAGCCACCGCGTCCAGGGGCGGCGGAATCTACATGCGCCCCAGATGGAGTCAACGACAAAAAAATCGGGGGCGTGTCGATTGTGCTCCGGCCCGGGAATTTTCGGGGATTTCAGAGCGTAAGCGCGGCGGAACTACTTGCGATCTGCATGCGTTCCCGGAGGCCCCACGGGCTCCTCCGCGTACCAGAAGCCGCCCTGCTCGCGAACCAGCGTGATCTCCGGGCCGGACGCGAGCCGAACCCGGAAGGCCTGCTCGGTCTCGGCGGTGCCTACGATGCGGCCGAGGACCTCGAGCGGCTCGGCGAGGCCGCCGTAGACGATGTTTGCCGGGCGACGCTTCGCATCGACCTCGACGAGGACGGGGAACCATCGCGCCTGTGCGCTCGAGATCGGCCAACCCGCCTCGATGGACAACGCCACCTCGCAGGCCGAGAACGCGCGCTCGGTCTGCACGAAGCCCGCCCGTCGGGTCAGCACCAAAACGACGGCGTAGCCGTCGCTGAGCGCCCGCACGATGGTGCTGCGCACGCTCCCGCGAACCACGAGCGTTCGCGTCGCCCCCATCCACGAGAGCTGCGCGAGCTGGTGGAGAATGATGCGCCAATGCGCACACGCGACCTTGATGTCGAAGGGCTCGAGCCAGCCCGCGTAGTCGACCGACTCTCCTTCCGCGTCGACGAGACCGGCTGCGATCGCGCCGGGGACACGGGCGACGAGGTCCTCGAGGATGGTCGTGAAGGCGCTCGACGCTTGGTCGCGAGAAGGCTTGCGCGCGCGTCCGACGCGGCGCTCGCGGAGGCCGCTTCCGTCGCTGGGGCTCTTCATGGCGTCGACTTTCGCGGCGCGAGGCCGGCTTGCACGAGCTCGGGAGGCAGTGAGGCGAGTGCCGCCTCGGCGTAGGTCTCGATCGAAGGCGGCGTGGCCTTCTCGAGCTGGTCGACCAGCGCTACGTACGCGCGGCGCGCGCGGTTCGCGACGCACTCGGCCTCGAACATCTCGCGCCGACGCGAAGCGGACACCTCGTCGGCGGGAAGGCGTTCGATCACCCGGATCACGTGCCATCCGAACGACGTCTCGACGACTCCGCTCGTCGCGAGGGGCGCGAGCGCGAAGGCGGCCGTCGCGAAGGTCGCGTCCATCGACCCGTCGGCGTCGCGCTCGACGATGCGGCCATCGGCGGCGAACGGCGGGAGACGCTCGGTGCGCAGCTCGAACCCGCCTTTTTCCGCGGTTTTTGCCGCATTTTCGAAGGCCTCGACGGTGGGCTCGGCAGCGACGCGATCGTGGAGCGCTTCCGCGACGCGCCGCGCTCGGGTGAGGGCGTCGGGCGAAGCGTCTTTGGGTCGAAGCACGATGGCGTGCACCACGCGCACGCGCTCCGGGAGCGCGACGTCCTTCCAGTGGAGGCGCGTGAGCTCGGCGAGCTCGGCGTCGTTCACCGGTCCTTCGGCGATCGCGCGCGCGCGTAGCCCGCGCACCACTTGCCGCGCGCGCGCCGCATCGAGCGCACGGCGCACCTCCGGTGACCGATCGAGCTTGCGTGACGACGCATACGCGGCCACGAGCGCATCGTCGACGAGCGCGTCGAGCGCGGCGCGCGGCTCGATTCGCCGGCTTTTGGCCACGTCGCGCACTTGATCGGCGGTGATCGTGAGCGCACCGACCCGCGCGACGACGACGCCTCCACGGACGTCACCGACGACCCGCGCGGCCTCCTCGCGACCTTCTTCGCCACGGCAGCCGACGATGCCGGCGAGGCCGCTCGCGAACGCCAGAAGGAGCGCCATTCGAGCGTTCAACGACGGGCCCCGCTCACCGCTTCACCGCCGACCGCGCGATGTGCACCGCGGATCGAGTCACGACCGCGCCCGCGACGAGCCAATAGAGGCCGAGGAGATCCTCGGATCGCGCGAGCGCGAGGCTTCCCATCACGAACGCGATCGTCGCCACGACGAGCAGGACGATCGCGACGATGTCGTAGGCATGCATGTCGGCGCCGGGATCCTACCCCGACTCGCGCCGCAGGTCAGCGGAGCAAGACGATGACTGCGCCGACGACGAGCACCACGGCGACCGCGCCGAGCGCCGTGAAGACGGACGCGCGCCGCGATGCGCTCGCCGCCGCGCGCGCGCGCTTGTGGCGGGCGAGCGCGACATCGGCTGCGTGAGACACGATCGCGACCGACGCGGCGAGGGTCACGAGCCGGACGAGCAGCGCACGCTCTTCCGAGCGCTCCAGCCAGCCGATGATCTGGAGGGCAACCGCGGCGACGGAGGCGAGCGCGAGATAGATCCAATCGCCACGCGGCGACTCGGCGCGCGGCCGGAGCTCGTCGCCTTCGAAGAGCGGGCGAGCGGGCGAGCGGCGGTACGCGGGCGCGGCCGACGCGTACGCGAAGAGGCCCCAGCCGAGCATTCCGCTGATGCCGCGCGCTGCATCCATGCGGCCGAGCTGCACCGACGCGGGCGCAGCGAGCCACACGATCGCGCTCGCCGCGACGAGCCCCCAGACCGAGACCAGTCGGGCGACGCGCGCATCGCGCGACTCGGCATCCGGTGCGCGCCGCTCGAGGAGGATGGCGACGAGGAGCGCGACGATCCCGAGCCCAGCAGCGCCGCGCGCCAAAAACCCGCTCTCCTTGGCGAGCGCGACGGGTGCGACGGTCACTGCCCACGCGTAAAGGCCGGGGACGCTGGCCTGCGTCACGCCACCGAGATCGGCGAGGCGAGCGAAGATCCCCGGGGACGGCTCGGGGCCTTCGTCCGGGCGCAGTGAGGTCGGGCTCTCGTCGACGTCGGCCATCGGCGCTAGGTCGCGGAGCGTAGCAGCGACCGAACGGGGAGCAGTAGCTCTGCGTCCGGCGACGTCGAAGCTTCGCTTGGGCCGAGCGCGCCACTCGTGGCGGCGGGCGCGGCGGCCAATCCGAGCCGCTGCCAGAGCGAGACGTCGAGGAGCTGACTCGGGCGGACGTTGCCGAGCGCGGTCAGCATGATGGTCTTGGTGCCGGGACGCTGCGCCTCGAGATCGTCGAGCATGCGACCGACGACTTTTCGCTGCAAATTCTCCTGCGATCCGCACAGATCACAGGGAAGGATCGGGAACGCCATCGCCTCGGCGAACGCGCGAATGTCGTCCTCGACGCAGTAGAGCAGCGGCCGAATGACGACGTTCTTTCCGTCGTCGGCGACGAGCTTGGGCGGCATCGCGCCGAGCTGGCCCGCGAAGAGCAGGTTGAGCATGAACGTCTGGAGGACGTCGTCGCGATGGTGGCCGAGCGCGATCTTGGTGCAGCCCCACTCGGCAGCGACGCGGTAGAGAATGCCGCGACGGAGCCGCGAGCAGAGCGAGCAGTACGTCTTTCCTTCGGGGATCTTCTCTTTGACGATCGAGTACGTGTCCTCGTCGATCATCGTGAAGTCGTAGCCCTCGCGCGCCATGTACTCGCGGAGGAGGTGGCCCGGATATCCCGGGTGTCCCTGGTCGATGTTGACGACCTTGAGCTCGAACGGCACCGCAGCCTTGCGCTGGAGCGCGCGGAGCACGTGGAGCAACGTGTAGCTGTCCTTGCCGCCGCTCACGGCGACGAGCACGCGGTCGCCGGCTTCGATCATCTCGAAGTCCGCGATGGCGCGCCCCGCCGCGCGCGTGAGCCGCTTCTCGAGCGCCTCCGCCCCGTTCTTGTCCCGCACCGCCGCCGCCAACGTCACGCCCGGCTCTTAGCACGTTCTTGCCTAGTGGGGCCCTTGGCGGGCCCCCTCTCGCGGGCGTCGGCCGTCAGGTCTCTTCCGGAGTCGCAACTCCGCTCTAGCGAGCGGAGCTTGCTCGGTCCTTCGCCGCTGCGCGTCTCAGGACGGCCGGTTTCGTTCGCGGGGCTCCGCCCCTCGAGCACCCAAGACATCTCGGCTGCCAGGTCGGAAGACGGCGCCCAAACGCGTCACGCCCCCAAGACACGTCGGCTGCCAGGTCCCGAAGACCTTGCCTGACGCATCAACGCAAACCGCCTCCGACCCGTGAGGTCGGAGGCGGTCGAAGGTTCAACGAACCTGAGAGCCAGGGGAGGCTCGCGGCGTGTCAACGCCGCGAGGGGGCTGGCTAAGCCCCACTTACCAGATTCAGGAACGTGAGCACGCCGTGGCCGGTGGCGCCCTTGCCGTTCCAGCCGTACACGCGCTCGGTCGACGCGGGGCCAGCGATGTCGACGTGGACCCAGTTCTTGGTCGTGCCGATGAACTCGCGGAGGAAGAGCGCCGCGGAGATCGAGCCGCCCCAGCGATCGCCGGTGTGCTTGATGTCGGCGACGTCGCTCTTCAGCTGGTCCTTGAGGTCCTCGAGGAGCGGCATGCGCCACATGGTCTCGCCCGACGCCTTGAGCGCCGCTGCGAAGGCCGAGTTCGCGCTGTCGGTCGCGTAGTAGCCGCTGCACGTCGTGCCGAGCGCGACGACGCACGCACCGGTGAGCGTGGCGTTGTCGACGAGGAGGTCGGGCTGGAGCTCGCGCGCGTACGCGAGCGCGTCGGCGAGGATGAGGCGACCTTCGGCGTCGGTGTTGACGATCTCGACGCTCTTGCCGTCGAGCGAGCCCCAGATGTCGCCGGGACGGTACGCGTCGCCGTCCGGCATGTTCTCGGCGGCGGCGATGATGCCGTGCACCGCGACGTTGGGCTTGAGCGCCGCGACGGCCTGCATGAGGCCGACGACGTTCGCCGCGCCCGACATGTCGTGCTTCATCTCTTGCATGCCCTGCGCGGGCTTGATGCTGATGCCGCCGGTGTCGAACGTGATGCCCTTGCCGACGAAGACGATCGTCTTCTTGGGCTTCTTGGACGGCACGTAAGCGATGTGCACGAGGCACGGCTTGTTGACGCTGCCGCGACCGACGGCGTCGATCAGGTGCATGCCGCGCTTCTGGATCTCTTTGTAGTCGAAGACAGTGACCTTGAGCGCCTTGCCCTTGGCCATGTCGACGGCGGCCTGGGCGAGCGTGGCCGGGAAGAGCTTGTTCGGCGGCTCGTTCGAAAGATCGCGCGCGAGGTTCACGCCCGCGGCGACGTCCTGACCGGTCGTGAGCTCCTTCTTGGCCGAAGCGAGCGGCTTCTTGGTGGTGAGGAGCGCGACCTGGGCCAGCGACTCCTTGGGCTTGCGATCGCCGGTGAGGTACTTGGTGAAGCGGTACGCGCCGAGCTCGAAGCCTTCGCCGAGCGCGCGGGCCTTGCCCTCGAGCCCGTCGGGGAGCGCGACGACGACCTTCTTCGCCTTGTCCCCGTTGGCCATGCGCGCAACCTTCGCTGCGAACGTGCGCGCTTCCGCGTCGCGCGTGCCAGCACGATCACCTAGGCCGCAGAGAACGACGCGCGGCGCGCCGATTCGGCCGAGCGTCGCGACGCTCACGCTCTGATCGCGCTTGCCGGTGAACTCTTCCTTCGCGAGCGCGGCCTTGAGGCCGCCACCGAGCGCCTTGTCGAGCACCTCGATCGGAGCGGGGTAGTTCCCCTTCTTTCCGAGGGTGAAGGCCCAAAGGCCAACGACGAGGAGATCGCCGGGTTCATCGGTCACTTGGGCCGCACGGATGGAAATATCGAGGGACATCGTGGGATCTTGCTTACACGGCGGTGAAGCCGCCGGTAAAGGGGATTGTGGGCGCGATGGCCGGCTCGACCACGAGCCCCATCCGAAACGACCGACCGCTGGATGCGTCAGCGCGTCTTCGGCAAGAACGGAAGGTCGACGCTGCACCCGCCGTCGGGGCGCGCGACGAGGCGTGTCTTGCCGGTGTCGCCGAGATCGAACGTGACCTCACCGGAGACGCCGACCTCGCCCGTGACGAGCTCGCCGGCCGCTTTGTCGAGGCCGAGCGCACCGAGCGCAGCTCCGACCCCAGGGAGCGCCTCTTCCGCAAGCGAGCGCGCGAGGCTCGCGCACGGCACCTTGCCGGCAGCAAACGTGAGCTGGCCTTTGGGCGGCGGCGTCGCGACGTCGAGCGCGCCAGAGAGGGTGCCGCGCATCGGCCCCAGCGAGAACGCGCCGTTCGACAGGCGCGCCGCGTTCGGCTGCCCGTCGTAGTCGAAGCTCACGGCGAGCGGGGCCGGGCTCGCGGCGGCGGCGAACACGAACCGAGAGAGCCCCAGCTTCACGTGGCCCGTGGCCCGGGCCGTCGTTGCGTGGTGGTCGACGTCGACGTCGAGCGCGGCGTTTGCCGGGGCGACGGTCGTGAGGCCGGGCGCGACGAGCTCCGTCAACGTCTTGTGGGCGACCTTCGCGACGAGCTTGCTCGAGCCGTCTTGGCTCTCGGTCATGCGCACGAACGCAGAGCCCGGTGCTGCGGGAAGCATGTCGATGGTTCGTTCGGTCCCAGCTCGCGTCTTGTGAACGGCGAGCAGCCACGGCCCGCCGCGATGGGCCGCATCGAACGCGAACGACACCTGGCACGAACCGTCGACGGTGGCGCCGACGAAGGCATCCGCCGCGTCGCGACCGACATCACCGGCGAGGGCAGTCAGCTCGATGCTCGACCCAGTGCTCGCGTCGCCAATCGAGACGCGCCCTTCGACGACCGAGATCCGCTCCAGGGTGGATTGTGCGGGTGTCGTGGGCGCCGTTCCGACAGCGCTCCCCTTCCCGGTGCGCGCGCGCTCGGCGAGATCGGCGAGCGCACCGAGCGCGCCGAAGCTCGGCACACGAACCGCTGGGAGCCGCACGACGACGCGCGCGGGCGCGAAACCCGAGAGCTCGATCACCGCCGCCTCGACGTCGGCCGTCACCCCCGGCACCGACGGCACCGTCGCCGCGAGGCGCTCGAGCGTGACGTGCGTGGGCGAGAGCGACACCTGCCCGATCGTGAGCGCGACGCCGCGCGCGGCGGCCTCTTCGACGACGCGGCGCGAGACGACGCCGGGAAGCACGAAGAACCAGCCGACGGCGACCGTGCCGACGAGCCCGAGCCCGACTGCGGGAAGAAAGAGGCTCGCGCGCTTCTTCGCCATCGTCAGTGACCGCCAGCGACCACGGCGCGACGGCCCGCTTCGTCGGTGCGCATCATCGCCATGCGGAAGAGCACCGGGCCCACCACCTCGTTCAACATGACGCCGCCGAGGAGGCACGCCGACGCGCCGTCCCCCCATCCGGGGAAGGTCTTCTTCACCAAGATGGCGAGACCGATCGCGATGCCGGATTGCGAGAGGAGCCCGTAGGGGATCGTCTTGCGGTGCTCGGGCGGGACCTGCCCCAACGCCATCCCGATGCGCGAGCCCACGACGAGCGCGATCGCGCGAATCGTGGCGAGGACGAGCGCGATCGGCGCGACCTCGCGGAACACGTGCCAGTGGAGACCCGCGCCGGCGACGGCGAAGAAGAGCGCGAACACCGGGACGGACGCGATCTCGATGTCGTGAATGAGCTTCTGACCTTCGATGTCGGTGAAGTTCTCGATGAAGAGGCCCGCCGCGAGGCACATGAGGAGCGGATCGAGATGGAGGCGCGTCCCCACCTCCGCGCTCACGAAGCAGATCGCGAAGACGAAGAGCGCGACGCGCTGCGTGACGCGCTTCAAGTACGCCCAGAACACGACGCCGAGCACGAGGCCGACGGCGATCGATCCGAAGATGTGGACGAAGAGCTCGGTGACGCCGCCGCCACCGGCGCCCGCGGTCGCGAAGGTGGCGTTGGCGAGCGCAGAGACGCCGGCGAACGCGAAGATGATCACGAGATCGCCGAGGACGACGAGCCCGAGGATCGTCTCCGAGATGGGGCCGGCCGCGCCAGTTTCACCGAGGATGGCGAGCACGACGGTGGGCGAGAGCGCAGCCAGAACGACGCCCATCACGAGCGAAACGACCGCGCGCTCCTTGAGCGACATGCCATCCATGAATGGGAGGAAGCGCGACAGCAGGAACGCGCCGACCGCGATCAAGATGACGGCGAGCACGAGTGAGATGGTGCCGGTGGAGAGGATGGCGCGGAGGCGCGGCCGGAGCTTCTTCAAGTTGAGCTCGCTGCCGGCGGCGAGCGCGATGAGCGCGATCGCCACGTTGTTCACGAGCTTCAGGTCGACGAGCATGCGCTCGGTGACGAAGTTCGCGACGCTCGGCCCCGCCAAGAAACCGCACGCCAAGTAGCCGGTGAGGCGCGGCATCCGAAAGCCGCTCACGATGGTCCCCGACTCGAGCGCCGCGAGGAGCACGAAGCCGAACGCGAGCGCACCGCCCGACCCGACCAGCGACGTCTCCTGCGGCAGGAACGACCGCGCAGCGGCGATGAGCACGAGCACGAGCACGAGCAAGAACAGGGCGCGCGGCATCGTTCAGTGGGCTCCGTCTTCGGGGAGTGAGGGGCGCGGCGGCGGCAGCGAGGAGAGCCCCGGCGGATGCATCGAGGGCTTGGAGAGGTGGGCGTCGTCGAAGCGAAGATCGCCGCGCATGCGCACGATCACTTGAATGGTGACCTCGGTGAGGACGGCGCTACCGATGATGGCCGTGGTGAGCCACGGCATGCGCGAGAGGACGCCGTCGTAGGGCGCGAACACGACGGCGTAGCTCACGATGGTGACGATCGTGATCGGCGCCTGCGGCGAGAGCGCGAGGCCGAGCGTCGTGGGATCGGGGAGCTCGGCCGGGCCGACCGACTTGGCGACGTGGGCGCCGACCAACTTTCCGCCGACGCGCGCGAGCACGAAGACCGGAACGAGGAGCCACCCTTCCCACGCGGTCGGCTCCCACATCGCGCCCGCGATGAGGAGGAAGATCATGTAGAGGGGCCGCTCGAGCTCGGTGATGCTCTGCTTCAAGTCGGCCATGTGCTTGAACGGCAGGTTGATGAGCAGGGCGCCGGCGATCGCGCACGACACGATCGGCGAGATGGCGAGATAGCCGCTCATGCCGGCGGAGAGCCCGACCGCGCCGAGGAGCGACGTGAAACGCTCGGTGGGCGTCTTGGAGCCGCGGAGGAGCACGTAGGTGAGGAGGCCGAAGAGCCCGCCCATACCGAGCGTGACGAAGAGCCACGCGATGTGCGGGAGCTTCCAGGCGGCGACGGCATCGGTGGGGCGAAAGAACGCGCAGATGATCGCGAGGAGGAAGACTCCCGCCGCATCGTCGAGCCGCGTCACGGCGGCGATCAGGCGCGCCGTGGTGGACCCGGAGCGTCCGGCGATCGCGACCGCGGCGACGGGCGCCGCCTGCGCCGCGCAAGCACCGAGAGCGAGCGCATCGCGGAACGCCGGGCGTGCGGCGAGCGCGGAGACGCCTTCGCGCACGGAGCCGAAGCTCGCGAACGACCACGCGGGATCGAGGGCGAAGAGAACGGCCGCGCACGCGACCGTGGTCGTGATCATCGGGATGCTCGTCTCGGCGAAGATCACCGAGCCGGTCTTCTCGGGCATGACGTCGAGCTCGCGCACGTCGAACTGGAGCCCGACGGCGAAGCCCATGAGCCCGAACGCAAACTCGAGCGCGGGCCGCAGATCGTTCACGACGGAGTCGGTGAGCACACCGACACGCGCGTGGTGAAACACGTAGCCGAGGATCAAGAACGGAACGCCGCTCGAGACGAGGACGGTGAGACCGAGGCGGCGCTCGACGCGACGAACGAACGGGTGCGCCGCAGCGACCGCGAGCGCCGTGGCCGCGGCCAGGCCGACGACGACGCGAACGAGCGCCGACTGGCGCGACGGCTCCGGCGCGGGCCCCGACGCAGGATCGCTCGCGAACGCGAGGACGGGCGCGAGCGTGATCGCGACGAGCGACATGGCGGCGAACGCGCGTGCCGCGGCGCTTCCACGTCCCCGGAGGTGCGACACCGCGCGCCTCGTGCTCGGTCCCGCCCGCATCCGCCGGTGAGTATCGCCGACGTCGCCTCGCTTCGGTTCCGAAAAGCGCCGGCGCGAGGCGCCGCCCGTCGGTTAGTGACGGCGTACGCTGGCGCTTGACGCGCGTGACGCGCGAACGAAGCCGTGACCGAAGAAGCCGCGGCTATGGGGTGCGAGCGCGGCGTGCGCGTCGTCGTCGGTGTCGAACGAGGCACGCGTCGGGACTCCGTCGACGGCGAGCGCCATCGTCACCGGAGTGCCTGGGTGCACCCAGAGGACGCGACACGGGAGCGAATACTCGACGCCGGCGATGGCGTCGGTCGCTCGGACGATGACCTGCGCGTGCGCGCCGAGGCGACGAGCCGACGTGACGAGCAGGCCCGCGGCCGAGACGATGCGCACGTCGATGGCGACCACCTGCCCTTCGCCGATCGCCTGTGCGGGACATGCGGGCGCCGCGGAGAGAGGAGCGGGGCCGACCTGGGGCAAACGAAGGTCGTCGGTGACGAGCTGGAGGAGCGAGAGGAGCTCGCGCTGCTCGCTCGGAAGGAGCGGCGCGCCGAGGTGATCGTGGCGGGCGCGGAGCTCCCAGAAACGGACGAGAAAATCGATCTTGTCGAGCAAGGGTACTGCGCTCCTCACCCCCAATCGGTGCAGTCGTCGTGCCATCCGATGGGGCTGGAACTCGATCGTGTGCCGCGCCGTACGGTCGAGCCGCAAGCCCTCGCATGCGCACGACAAAGCTCGGTGCGCGCGGTTTTCTCCACGGATCCCGCGTCGGGGCGTTCGCATGACAGTCGCGTCAGGCGTCCGCCTGGCGGTGGGAAAGGTTGCCAGGTCATGACGTCGGCATGGGTCTTGGCCTACATTGCGGGCGTGGAGCGGCATTTTCTCGGGATCGCGTCGATCGCGCTCGCCTGCGCGACGGGCTGCAGCGAGCCGCAGGTGTCGCTGCAAACCGGTCCGCGCGAGTACGTGGCCACCGACTACCCCGAGGTGCTGAAGCGCTGGACCCGAAGCGGGAGCTTGGTCGCGATCGCGCAGCTCGACGATCTATTGAGCGTCAGCGCCACGTACGAGTCGTGGGACTTCCGATGGGCGTACGTCGTTCGCTACGCGCAGGACTACCGCCTGACCGTGGAGCAACGCCGCAAGCTCCTCGACGCGACGCTCGCAGAAACGCGCGGCGAGCACTCGTTCTACGTAGCGCTCTACGGCTCCAATCGTCGGTGGACCGATCTCACGCGGCCGAACAGCTCGTGGATCGTTCGGTTGATCGACGATCAAGGCAACGAGACCGCGCCGAGCAGCATCGAGGCCATCGCCAAGCCCGGCGCGCTCGAGCGAACGTACTTCCCGTACACGACGCCGTGGCGACAGGTCTTCCGCGTCCACTTCCCTCGCGCCACCGAAGGACGCATGACCATCGCCGAGAGCGCGCGGTGGTTCGGGCTCAGGTTCGCCGGAGCCGAAGGCAACCAAGAGCTTCGTTGGGAGGTCGAGCGCGACGGTGTCGGCGCACGCGCGGTGGCCTCGGGCCCACCGCCCGGCTGACGCCGCTCACATCCCGGCGAGGATCTCGAGGAGCGGCGGACAGGTGACCAAGAGCTCCTGCGTCGCTTTGCGATCGGCGTACAGGATGACGGCACCGTCGATGGGCGCCCGCACGGTCGCGGGCGCGGCACCTGCGCCAAGGACCGCGGTCGGGAAGACGAAGTCGCCGACTTCGATATCGCCCGTGACCGCTTCGCCTTCGACGGTCTCGAGACCGCCCACGCCGACGAGGAACGCGCCGGGCACCGGCTCGCCCTTCTTCACGAGCACTTCGTGCGGAGCGAGCGCACGCGTGGTCATCTTCTTCACGACCTCCTGACGGAGCGACTCGTCGAGGCGATCGGCGAGCGGTCCGGAGGTGATGCCGACGAGCGCCTGCAAGCGATCGGTGGCGATGCGAAGGTCGTCTTCCACCCAAGGGCACGACGCGAACGCGGCCGCCACCGGTGCGGCGGGCCACGTGGCGACGCGCGCCGACGCAGATCGACACACGAGACGGAGCTCGAAACCCTTTTCGTTGGTGCCGCGCGCGCGAAGGACCGTGCCGGGCGCGATGTGCTCGGCGGCGTCGAGCACCGTGGCGACCACGTCGACCTCGCCGGAGATCACGAGCGCGAGCGCGAAGCCATGCACGTCTTCGTCCGTCGCGAGATCGTGGAACGACGCCTGTGCAGCGAACGCCTCGCGCTCGTCGTCGGGGATGTCGCTCAGCGCGTCGACCGCCGACAGATCGACGATCTCACGCCCACCGACGGCCTGCACCGCCACGGGGCGATCGGTCGTGCGCGGCGCGACCGAGGGCATCGCATCGAGGACCGACGGATCCGCGGCGAGCTGCGACAAGTCTTCCACCGAGTCGGCGGGCGCTGCGGCGCGGACGCTGCTCGTGGTCGTGGTGAGGGTTCCGCTCTCGTGGACGAGAAGGGCGATGTCTTGGGTCGCTTCGTCGTCCGAGGAGATCGTCGCGAAGAGCCCGGTGGGCGCATCGTCGGGCTGCTCCGCCGGCGGTGCGGCCGGCGCGGGAGTCCGGCCGAGATCAGGACGCGCACTGATCGAAGTCTCGACCGAATCGTCGACGCCTTCGTCGAGCGACACCACCGAGTCGGCCGACGTCTCCGGCGGGAGCGGGGCGTTGGCGACGCGCGTCGTCACGCTGTCTTGCGGGCCGCCATCTCGCGCCGGCAGGTGAATCGTCTGCGAGTCGGCGAGCGGCGCGGGCGGCACCGTCACCAGATCGGCGTCGCTCAAGAACTCGGTCTCGGACACGCGGCCCAGCGGCTCGGGCGCGGGCGGCGTCGGCGGCGGAGGCGCGGCGGCGGGCAGCTTGCGCGCGGGCGGTGGCGGCCGCGGAGGGAGCGGCTTCTGCGCGGGCTTCTGCGGCGTGGGCGCCGCGGGCGCGGCTTTGGGTGGGCTCGCTTGCGGCGCGGGCGCGGCTGGCGGAACGATCACCGGCGGGGCCACGGCAGGCGGAACGCGGATGACGTGACCTTTCGCGCTCGTGATCACGTCGTCGTCGAAGAGCTCGGGCGGCGGCGCGGCTGGTGGGCTCGAGAGCGCGCTGCGCCCGGTGCGCGCGGCGATCGCCGTCACGGTCTCGGTGAGCTCCTCTTGGTCGTCGACGAGCGGGCGGTCGAGGCGCGGCTCGGAGGCGGGCTGCCGGAACTCGCGAGTCTCCTCGTCGGTCCACGGATGGAGCATGCCCGCGTGGATCTCCGCCGCGGAGGGCGCGGGCGATCGAACGATGTCGGGCTCGCGCGAAACGGCGAGGAGCTCCTCGATCGAGTCGTTGATTCGTGCGGCCGGCGGCGGCTCGCTGGGCGGCGTGGCCGCGGCAGATTGGTTCATCCAATCGGACAGCTCGGCCGCTCCGCGGGCGAGGCCGAGCGCGCGGTCGTTGTCGTCGGCGTCTCCGGCCGCCTGCGCCGCGCGCCGCAGCCACACGAGCGCGTCCACGCGCTCGCCGCGCTGCCAGAGCGCGTCGGCCGTCTGGAGCGCCCAGGCGACATCCTCGCTATCGGTTTCTTGGACGGGGGGAATCCCGCGCATGACGTTCGGAGAGGCGTGGGTTCGTGACGCGCCGGATGACGCTTGCACAGTACAAGCAATCCGCCGGGGGGCGGCGGCGCTCAGTCGGACAACTCGGCTACTGTACCATCGTCGGCGCCGATGATGAGCGCACCATCGCGGGTGAGGGTCACCGGGGCGTCGACGTCGCCACCCCGCGGAACGGCGAACCTGAGGCGCCCGGAGCGCTCGAGGGCATAGACCCGGTCGTCTTCGGCGCCGAAAACCAGGGTGCCGTCGTCGTCCTCGAGTGGGCTGCCGTGGACGCCGAAGTCCCTCGAGCCGGTGCCCGGTACGGAGAACTTTCCGCGAATCGCGCCGGTCGCGCCCGCGAGTCGCACCACGCCAGGGGTCGGTCCGTAGACGCCCGCCAAGACGGATCCGTCGCGACCGACCGTGAGGCCACCACGGACGAAGCCGCCGAGCGGCGTGGACCAGACGCGCTCCCCACGGGCGAGGTCGAGCGCGACGACGTTGCCCGCGTCGGTGCCGAAGACCACACCGCTGGCCGTCACGACCGGACCGCCGTCGACGTCGGCGCCGAGATCGGTGCTCCAGGCGAGCGTGCCGTCGAAACGCACCGCGTAGGCGCGGTGGTCTTGGCTCCCGAAGAACACGACCGGCGCGCCGTCCACGCTCCCGAGCGCGGGTGACGTGAAGATCTTCCGCTTGGCCCGGAAGCGGGCCTTCACTTCGCCGCTGAGCGTGACGAACGAGATCGAAGCGCCAGCCGTGATCGCGATGCGGTCGCGCGAGACCAAGAGCGGAGCGGTGTCGGCTTCACCGTCGAGATCGAGCGTCCAGGCGATCGTGCCACCACGAACGCAAGAGAGCTTCTTGGCGTCACTTCCGACGTAGACGCGATCGATCTCGTCCACGAGCGGCGTCCCGTACGCGCGGTCGCCGAGATCGACACGCCACTTGATGGCGCCCGAGCCACGTTCGACCGCGTAGAGCTTGCCGTCGAGCGAGGTGACGAACACGGTGGACTGATCGCGCGAGAGCACGGGCTGCGCGACCACCGGCCCGCCGAGCGTGGCCCGCCACTTTTCGCGGGGGGCGCGCGGGGCGCGACCGCGCGCACGGTGCGTGCGCGCCGCGTCGCCATGGAACGTCGTCACGTCTTCACTCACCGGTGCCGGCCCCAGCGGCTCGTCGACACCGATGGGGGGAGACGCCGCCGAGCTCGCGCCGAGCGAGACGACGGCCGCCGCGGTGGTGCTCGATGGCGCGCGAGGCGCACGCGCGGCGCGCACTTTGGCGAGCGCGAGCGCGAGCACGGTGACGGACAGCACGACGAGCGGCGCGGCCGAGAGCGCCGCGCGAGCCCTTCCCCCTCGCATGTCGTTGGCGCGAGCGATCAGCGCGCGCGACGGCGCGCGGCGACCTTGATACGCTTCTCGGATTGGAGGCGCGCCTCTTCGACGCCGAGGGCGTGCGGCACCTCACCGGGCATCCGACGGGCGAGCCAACCGATGAGCGCAAGACCGGCGCAGCGAGTGTCATCCGGGACTTTCGTCTCGCGGAGGAGATTCGAGATGTCCTCGATCATCCTCGCCCTCGCCGTCTCGTCAGCAGCCACAGAACCTCCAAAGGATTGGCCGAGCACGCCTATGCAGAAGCAGACCCCAAAGAGTTTGCAAGCAAAATGAGCCTAAAGCGAATTTCCTTGTGAATTTTCCAGGCATGCCACTCGCATGGTCGCTCCACCTACCAGGCGGGCGACGTGCCCGCCCCTGCTCGGGAGCGTCTGGTCTCTTCCGGAGTCGCAACTCCGCTCTGGCGAGCGGAGCTTGCTCGGTCCTTCGTCGGGAGCTCCTCAGGACGGCCGGTTCCGTTCGAGGGGCTCCGCCCCTCGAGCACCCAAGGCATGTCGCTTGCCGGGTCTGGAGCACGCTGCTCGATGCGTCGACGCCACCTCTCGCGAGAGGGCGAAGGTTCGCGGAATGAGAGCCGGGGAGGCTCGGCGAGTGTCAACTCGCCGAGGGGGCGGCCAGCCCCACTAAATCGGGTCGATGAGCACCTCGCGGTCTTTGGCGCCGTTGGCGGGGCCGACCAGGCCCCGACGCTCCATCATCTCCACGATGCGCGCGGCACGGTTGTAGCCGAGGCCGAGCTTTCGTTGGAGCCACGACGTCGAGCAGCGGCGCGTGTCGGCGACGAGGCGAACTGCATCGTCGTAGAGCGGGTCTTGCTCGGCGTCGTCGTCCGCGTCGGCCGGCGCGTCTTCGTCGCGCGGCTTCAAGATGTTCTCGTCGTAGACGGGCTCGCCTTGCGCGCGGAGGAAGTCGGTGACGGCCTGCACTTCTTCTTCGGAGACCATGGGGCACTGGACGCGCTTGGTCTCGTTGGTGCCGTTCAACTTGATGAGCATGTCGCCGCGACCCAAGAGGTGCTCGGCGCCTTGCTCGTCCAAGATGGTGCGCGAGTCGACCTTCTGCGCGACGCGATACGCGATGCGGGTGGGGAAGTTCGCTTTGATCATGCCGGTGATGACGTCGACGCTCGGGCGCTGCGTCGCGAGGATGACGTGCATGCCCGCGGCGCGCGCCTTCTGCGCGAGCCGGGCGACGGCGGCCTCGACCTCTTTGCCTTGCTGCATCATCAAGTCGGCGAACTCGTCGACGACGATGACGATGAACGGGAGCTTCTCGGGGAGCGGCGCCGTGCCCTCGTCGGAGCCGGCCTCGGCGGGGACCGCGTCCTCGAATCCGTTGAAGTCCTTGGCGACGACGACCTTGGCGTTGGGGTTCTTGATCTCCCCGCGCGCCACGCGATCCGCCCAGTTGTTGTAGGTGCTGATGTTCTTCGTGCCGGCGTCGGCGAAGAGTTGGTAGCGCCGCTCCATCTCGTCGACGGCCCACTTGAGCGCGTTCGACGCCTGCTTCATGTCGGTGACGACGGGCAGGAGCATGTGCGGAATGCGATCGAACGGCGCGAGCTCGACGACCTTGGGGTCGATCATGAGGAGGCGCAGCTCTTCGGGCGTGCGCCGGAAGAGGAGCGACGTGAGCATCACGTTCAAGCCGACGCTCTTACCGGCGCCGGTCGCGCCGGCGACGATCACGTGGGGCATGCTCGCGAGATCGGCGTAGACGGGCGCGCCGACGATGTCGCGGCCGAGCACCACGGGGAGCGGCGCGTCGAGCGTCTGGAAGCGGCGGTCCTCGATGAGATCGCGCAGCGACACCGGCACGCGACGCTCGTTGGGGAGCTCGAAGCCGATGCGGTTCTTGCCCGGAATGGGCGCGACGATGCGGACCTTGCGCGCGAGGGCGAGCGCGAGATCGTCGGCGAGGGACGCGACCTTCGACACCTTGGTGCCGGCCGCGGGCGAGACCTCGAAGGTGGTGACGGTCGGGCCGGGCAGGATGTCCTCGACCTTGCCGCTCACGCCGTAGTCGGCGAGCGTCTTCACGAGGAGCTCGGCGTTCTTGAAGAGGGTGTCCTTGTCGACGTTGATCGAAGGGTCGATCTTCATCGGCACGAGGAACTCCGAGCTCGGGAGCTTGAAGTCGGTGGGCGTCTTGGGCTTCTCGCGCTCGCGCACCGGCTCCTTCATGAGCACGGCAGACGTGTCGACGATCGTCGGAACCGAGACCTTCTTGCCGCGCGGCGCACGAGCCGGCGCCGCAGACGCCTCGTTCGCTTCGACGTCGGCCTCGTCGCCTTCGCTCTCCGCGTCTTCCAAGGACGCTTCGTCGCTCTCGTCGTCCTCGCCGCCGTCGTCGTCCGCGACCGCCTCGAACTCGCGCGCCTCGGCTTGGGCCAGCGCGGCGTCGTCCGTCGACGCACCGGCTTCGACGTCACCGTCGCCGATCGGCTTCGGGAGCGGGAGCTGAACGGGCTTCTTTCCCGGACGCGTGCGCGTCGTGGCTTTCGTGTCGTCGCCGTCGTCTTCCTTCGCGGCCGGCGCGACGGCCGCGGTTTCCTCGGTGGCGGCCGCAGGCTTACGACGACGACGGGACGGGGATGGCGCGTCCTCGCTCGGTGCCGTGGGGTCGTCGACCTCGACGCTCGTCTCGTCTTTGGTGGCCGGAGCCGCGCGGACGACGAACGGACGCTTCCCGTCCACCGGGGCTGCGACGTCGCGCTCCTTCTTGCGCCGCGTCTCGCTCGGCGCTGGGTCGACCCCGAGCGCCGGCGCGGGCTCCGCGTCGGTAAGCGCCTCCGAGAGCACGTCGTCCTCCGGAAGAACCGCGATCGTGGCTTCCTCGTCGTGCGATCCGAGATCGATCCGCGGCTGCGCCGCCAAGCGCTCCTTCTCGGCGCGCTCGCGCTCGATCTCGCGCGCGGTGCGCCACGCGTCCGCGACGGAGCGCGCACCTGCCGCCGTGCCACGCGCGCCGCGCGCGCCGAAGTCGGCGAGGTAGCGCATGAGCGCAATGAACGAGAACGCGGCGCGACCGATGAGGATGAGGCCGAGGATCGCGAAGCCGACGATGAAGCTACCGACGGTGGAGAAGAGCGAGCGCGAGAGCTCACCGAATAGCTCGCCGACCAGCCCCGCCGCGGGGTGCGCGCCGAACGCGCGCAGCGTCGGCCAGCCGACTTGAATGAGCGCCGACGTCGTGAGGACGATGAGCATGTCGCCGGCGAAGCGCGCCGGCGTGAGGACGCTCGGCTTGCTCCGCACGAGCGGGATGCCGAGGAACATCATCTCGAGCGGGAGCGCCCACGCGGTGAGGCCGATGCCGGAAACGAGGACCCGCGCCACGGCCTCGCCGACCGGACCGACCCAGTTCGGGCCGGTGCTCGTGGGGGGCGTCGCCGCCGGGTCGCCCGCGAAGGACCAAAGCGCGAGCGACACGAAGAGCGCGGCGGTCCACAGGATGAGCGCGATCGCTTCGCGGCCGCGGGCGTGCGACGGCGCGACGTTCGGGCCGACCACGTTGCGAAGCGCGTGGACGTTGTTCCGAAGAACACGCGCGCCGCCGATGACGCCGCTCACGCTGCCATGCGTGGCGCCGCCGACCATGCGGAGGTTGGCGGGGAGAGGCTTGGGGGCCGTCACCGGCTGCGAGGCCTCGGCGGCCTCGGGCTCGGGAGCCCTGCGGGGAGCAAAGAGGGGGAGCGCCATACGACGTTGTCCCACATAGGAGCCGATCCCCGGGCCTCGGTCAAAATTGCGAAGCACGGCCCAGGAGACCGCCCGGCCGGCCGTCTGCACTGGTACTTGGGAAAGTTCGAGAGCCGGCGTACGATGGCCCCGCGGTCTCGCAAGGGTCCGCGACTTTGTCTTTCGTTCGAACCGCTTGGGTGCGAGGGCTCGCCTGTCGCTTTCGCCCTCTTCTCCGAGGCAGGCACGCTTGTCTTTGTCGGACGCCCGCGGTGCACCGCGCGTCGTTCGCCCGCTCGCGCCACGTGAGCGTGAGTTTCGTGCAATGCCGTACACTCTGAGGGCCTCATCGCGAAGGCCGGGAACGACGGGAATGCGGATCATCCAAATGAAGGCGGCGGCGATCCTTTCGCTCGCGCTCGGCGTGACCTCGATCGCCGGCTGTGCCGTGAGCGAGAGCGACGTGCACCGCTGGGAAACGACGGAGCAGGGGCCGCGCAAGCTCTACGCCGTAGTCACGCACGACAAGTTCGCCTGGCCGCTCCGCGTCGAAGCGGCGCTGTCGCTCATCCGCATGAAGCCGCGCCAAGGCAAGAGCTGGGGCATCCCGTACTTGCTCGACGGCTACAAGGACGAGGGCGGTGAGGTGCGCGAGGGCGCGCTCGTCGCGCTCCCGCCCGAAGCCCGCAAGAAGATGATCGAGGCGATGGCCCCGGAGCTCGTCGCGAAGATCAAGGAGCCGCCGCCGGCGAAGAACCCCGACGGTACGCGCCCCGTGGATCCGTCGACGGCGTACAAGGACGCGGCGTTCGCGATCCTCTCGCACGACCCGCCGCTGGTCACCGACGACAAGGTCAAGGCCGACATCGGCGCGGCGCTCACGCACTGGGCGCAGGCCGACTTCGAGTCGCGCATCGACTACACCGCGCAGCAGTTCGGCATCGAGCAGATGCTCCGCTTCCTCGGCCCGTCTGCGGTCAAGGCGCTTCCGGCCATGATCAGCGAGAGCTCGAGCAAGATCGATCGACTCGCCTCCCTCATCGCCGAAATCGGCGACGCCGACACGAAGGCCAAGGGCTCCGAGTCGCTCGTGAAGCTCGCGCAGAGCCTCGACTCCCCCGCATGGATCGCCAAGCAGAAGCCGGCGGTCGCGGAAGCCAACAAGCGCGCGAACCTCAAGGTCACTGACGAGCAGCTCACCGAGCAGGTGAAGAAGTACCAGGAGCAGGAGCTCATTCGCGTCTTCACCGCGATGAAGAAGGTCGGTGGCCGCCCGGTCGTCGACTACCTGTTCAAGTACTCGGCCGACAAGAACAACAGCGAGGAGCGTCGCAAGGCGTCGCTCGCCGCGCTCGAAGGCCGCGTCGACAAGAACAACAAGGCCGACATCGACAAGCTCACGGCCATCGCCAAAGACGACTCGACGCCGGACTCCGTGCGAGACCTCGTCTTCGCGCGCTTCGGCGAGCTCCCCAAGGAGCAAGTCACCGCGCGCATGTACGAGCTCTTCGAGGCGAGCCAAAAGTGGAAGGTCCGCTGGGTCGCCGCCTCGCTCGTCTTGAAGACGATCACCACCAAGGACCTCGACGGCTTCATGAGCAAGCTGCCGAAGGTGCCGACGGTGAAGATGGGTCTCTCGGAACCGGTCACCTACGGCGATCTCATCCGCAAGATGGAGGGCCCGAAGAAGCCCAAGGACGCGGTCGCTCCTTACCTCGAGTCCAAGGACATGGGCGCGCGCCTCGTCGCGCTCGGCTTCTTCTACGGCGGCAAGAAGGCCGACCTCGCGCTCGTTCAGAAGCACGAAGCCGACGCGACGCCGGTCTCGAAGTGCGAAGCCGCCGACGAGTGCGGCTGGTCGTGCGACGTGCCCAAGCCGGGCTCGCAAGAGAAGGAATCGAAGGAGATCAAGACCGTCGGCGATTTCGCCAAGTATTGTGTCATCCCGTCGATGACGGAATGACGCGGGGTCAGCCGGAGGAGAAGACGCGGAGATGAGCTCGGATCCGAACAAGAAGAGCGCACGCACCTTCCAGTGCCGCGACGTCCTCTGGGAGACGTTCGAGCAGATGGCGCGCGAGCTCGAGTGCAGCGTCGACTACCTCATCAACGAATCGATGAAGCAGTACGCGCGGCAGCGCAGCTACGGCACGCGCACGCCGTTCCCTGGTGGTGGTGGGCGCGAAGCCGGTGGGACGTTCCCGCCGCCGTCCGTGCCCTCGTCGGCCCCGCGCACCGGGCCGCCGCCGCCGGTCCGTCCTGCCCCCGCGCCGCCCCCCGGCATGCAGGGCATGCAAGGCATGGGACCAGGCATGGGGATGGGCGGTATGGGTAGTCGTGCGCCCCTCCCGGCGCCTCCACCCGGTCGTCCGATGGGCTCTCCGGCCAGCGCTGGGCCCGGAATGATGGGCGGCGGAATGGGCGGCCCGCAAATGGGCGGCATGGGCGGTCCGCAGATGGGCGGAGGCGGGCTTCCGGCGCCGCCGCCGCGCTCGGTCGGTGGGCTCGGTCTTCCGCCAGTGCCCCCGCGCAGCGTGCCGCCAGTGCCGCCGCGCAGCGTGCCGCCGCCGATCCCGCGCACCGCGGCGATGCCGGTCGGCGTCCCGCAGAACGGCGGCTACGAGCCCGCGGCCGCCGCCGGTCCGGGCGCGCTCGCGCTCGTCTACAACGGCGAGAAGGTCACGGTGTCGAAGGATCGCTTCGTCATCGGCCGCGGCAAGCAGTCGAGCGATCTCACGCTCAAAGACCCGAACGTGTCGCGCCAACACGCGATGGTCGAGTTCCAGAACGGCCTCTACTTCATGGTCGACATGGGCTCGACGAACGGCATCGAGTTCAACGGCCAACGCATCGCGCGCAAGCAGATCAACGAAGGCGACGTCTTCCGCATCTGCGATCACGACATTCTCTTCACGTATCGCTGAGCGCGCGCTCCATCGATCGGTGCGCGCGATCGAGTAGGATGCGCGCCCCACGATGATTGGCATCGAGCTCCCCTGCCGTACCGGGGCCGAGGTCGCGCGGGTGGTTCGCGCGCTCGGCTCGCATCGTTACGTCGCTGGCCGCGGCGTCCACCTCCACGCGGCGCTCGTCGACGCGGTCGCTGACGGTCTCGCGCCCGAAGGCGCCGCCACGCTCGCGAACGCGCTCGCGTGGGCGCGCGACGTCCTCGCGTCGCTGGACGTCGACGCCGGCTCTCGCGATCCGCGACTCCTTCGCGCCGCCACCGAGCGCGAGGTCGCGGCGACGCTCGAGGCGCTGTGGAGCGTCGATGGCGCGGCAGCGCGCGGACGGCTCGAAGCGTTCCTCGTGCGTCACGATCTCTTGCCCCGCGATCTCGGAGCCCGCACGCCCTTCGACGAGGCCAACGACGAAGACCACCCTCTCTTCGTCGACGCCGGCTGGGAGCTTCTCGCGCTCCGCGAGCTCGACCCGGAGAAACATCGCGGCGCGATCGAGGCGTACGACGAGCCCATCTTCTTCGAGGCAGCGCGGTTCGAGGAGGCGTCGGCCGTCCCGCCGGTGCCCACGCTCCACGAGCTCAGCGCGATTGGTCCGGTGGAGGCGCTCGCCGCCGTCGACGACGCGGGCGCCCTCGTCCAACCGATCGTGCTCTACACCCAAGGCGACGAGACCTACCTCGACTACGTGCTCCGCGGCGTCCTCCGCGCGGCGAAGCTCGCCTGACCGTCGACGGCGCGAAGGTCGCAGGCGCGCGGGCAGCGCCGAGGCGTGCTACGAATCCGACATGCACGTCGCGGTGGTGGGTGCCGGCGCTCTCGGCTCCGTGTATGGCGCACGCATCGCGACGCGCGCCCGCGACGTCCGGGTCTCGTTCGTGGTTCGACCGAGCCGAGTGACCGACGCCCGCCCGATCGTGCTCGAGCGCGTGGATCATCCCCAAGACCGCATCACGCTGAGCGCCCCCGTGCGCGTCGCAGCCGTCCCCGGCGACGCCGACGTCGTGCTCCTGGCGGTGAGCGTGAACGACCTCGACGACGCGCTCTTGGCAGCGCTCCGCGCGAGTGAAGCGGCGATCGTCGTTCTGACGCCGCTCCTCCCCGATGACTTCGAGCGC
Source organism: Polyangiaceae bacterium (assembly GCA_044224815.1). Lineage (GTDB taxonomy): Bacteria > Myxococcota_A > Polyangia > Polyangiales > Polyangiaceae > JADJCA01. The sequence goes on along the minus strand of JBGAJR010000033.1, from coordinate 70,396 downwards.
ATGTCGCGCACCTTCGAGAAGCGACTGCTCCCGGCGATGCCCAGCGTCGCCGGGTACACGAACGACGCCGGCGTCGTTCGCTACTGGCTCCCGAAGGTCGCGACGACGCTGATCGAAGAGCCGCGGCCGCTCGTCGCGGCCGTGGACACGCTCGTGCGCGCGATGCACGAGGCGGGCATCCCGACGCGCTTCCAGATCGGAACGTTCGGTATCAACGCCGCGACGACCGTGACGTTCCTTCCCCTCGCCTTCGCGCTCGACGTCGCCGGCTCGGCGAGCGCGCTGCTCGGCGATCGCGCGCTCCTGGCGCTCGCGCTCGACGGCGCACGCGAAGGGCGCGAGCTCGGACGGATGCTCGGAACGCCAGCACCTTGGGCGGAGATGCTCACCTCGTTCGTGGGCCCGACGATGCTCAAGATCGGCGTGGGCCTCGCCGAGCGCCGCTCCAAGGAGGCCGTGCGCTACGTCGAGATGCACTTCGGCACGAAGATGCACGCTCAGAACGTGGTGATGGCCGAAGCGATCGCGACCCTTGCGCGCACGCGCGGCTTGCCAGCCACGGCCCTCGAGTCGCTCGCGCGCCGACTGCGAGCGATGCCATGACGCGTCCGGGAGAGCGAGCGCTCACCAAGCTGCCGACGCTCGAGTCGCGCCGGGCCGAGCTCGAGACGTGCGCGTTCTGCCCCAAGCTTTGCCGTACCAAGTGCCCCGTCTCCAACGCGGAGCCGCGTGAGGCGCTCATCCCTTGGGGCAAGATGACGGCGACGTATCAAGCGGCCCTCGGCGACGAGCCGATGACGGCCGACGCCGCAGCGCTCGCGTGGGCGTGCACCGGATGCCTCGCGTGCCGCGAGGCGTGCGATCACGGAAACCCCGTCGCACAGACGCTCGGCGATGCGCGGGCCGCGTACGCAGCGGCGGGGCTCGCGCCCGAATCGCTGGCGGGGCTCACGCGCGCGCTCGCGAGCGACGACGCGAGCGAACCGCGCGTGCGTGGCGACGGCCACGGGCCGCTCCTTCTCGTTGGCTGCGGCTACGCCAAGAAGCTCCCCGACGTGGCCGCGCAGGGAGAGGCGGTCGCGCGCGCCGTGCTCGGCGACCGTGGAGGGTCGCTCCGCGTGATCGACGGCTGCTGTGGGCTCTCCTTCGCGCTCGCCGGAGATCGCGAGGGCGCCGTCCGCGCGCGGGCCGCGCTCGCCCGAGCGCGAGGAAGCGCACCTCTCGTGGTGATGGATCCCGGCTGCGCGCTCGCGCTTCGCGAAGCCGGAGTCGAGCACGAGCTCCTGATCGATCTCGCGGCGCGAACGCTCCCGACGTTTGCCTACGGCGGGGCACAAGACGCGCGCGGCGCCGTCTATCACGACCCGTGCGCGCTCGGACGCGGCTTGGGTCGCTACGACGAGCCGCGACGCCTGCTCGCGCACGTGCTCGGCGAGCCCGCGGAAGAATTCGCCGAGGCGCGCGAGCGCGCGGTTTGCTCGGGCGCGGGTGGGCTCCTTCCGCGGACCATGCCCGAGGTGAGCGCGCGCATCGGCGCCGCGCGCGCTGCCGCTGCGGGGGATCGACCGATCGTCACCGCGTGCGCCTCGAGCCTCCGCCGGTTCCGGCGCGACGAAAAGAACGCGTTCGACCTCTTCGAGCTCCTCGCGCGCGCGCTCACGCGGCGCGATTCAGAGGCCACGTGAGCGGACCGAGCGCGCCCGTCAGCGAGCCCCGACCGGGGAGACCGCGTCGGTCCATCGCCGGTCGCGTCCTCATGTCTTTCACCATCACGGTCGTCGCGTTCGCGGTGACCGTCGGGTGGAGCGTCGTCACGCAGCGCGCGGCCGCGCAGCACTCGGAGGAGCTCGCGACCGGCTACGTGCCAGTGGCGCTCAAGCTCGGCCAGCTCCGCGCGACGCAGGCCACGCTGTCGACGCTCATCGACGGTATTCCCGACGAGCGAAACCCGATCGCGATGCGCACCGTGCTCCAGACGCTGGTGGCCGCGCGGCGCACGAAGTTCCTCGATACGCGCGTGGCCGTGGAGCAAGGGCTCGGCAGCGTGGGCAGCGCCCAGGCCACCGCGCTCGCGGCGCGACTCTCCGGCGAGCTCAAGACGGTGGAGCAGTCGCTCGACGGCGACCTCGCGGACTTCGATCGTCTGTTCGCGGCCATCGCGGCCGGCGATCGCGGCGAGGCCGAGCGCGTGCGCACGATCGTGGGCGCCACCGAGCACGACGCGGAGCGGCGGCTCCATCAAGCGGCGGACGACGTCTCGCAATGGATGACCGTGCTCTCCGAAGACGCGCGCGTGCGCGAACGGCGCGCGATCGTGGCGCTCGTCGCGCTGGCCGTGCTCACTCTCGGAGTCGGCGTCGCGGTTTCGATCCACACGAGGCGGCTTTTGGCGCCGCTCCAAGGAGTCACCGAGCGCGCGACCGCGGTCGCGCGAGGCGATCTCGTCCCGCGCGCCGTATCGCCCGGCGACGACGAAATCGGACAGCTCGCGCAAGCGTTCGAGCGCATGGTCGCCGGCGTCGCCAGCGCGCAAGAGAAGGCCGTCGCCAACGAGCGTTTCGCGGCGATCGGCAAGATGGCCGCGCACGTCACGCACGAGATCCGAAATCCGCTCTCGTCGATCGGCCTCAACCTGGAGCTCCTCGACGAAGAGCTCCAGAAGCTCGGACCGCACGACGACGCGAGCGCGCTCCTCCGCGCGGTGAGTCGCGAAGTGAACCGGCTCGAGCTCCTCTCCGAAGAGTACCTGCGCCTCGCGCGGCTCCCCTCCCCGCGCATGGAGGCCGAGGACATCGCCGGCACCGTGCGCGACGTCGCGGACTTTTCTCGCGCCGAGCTCGAGCGCTCCAGCGTCACGATCTCGGTCGCGGTGGAGCCCGACCTCCCACCGGTGGTGTTCGACGAGTCGCAGATCCGCCAAGCGCTCCAGAACCTCCTCCGCAACGCGCGCGAGGCGATGCCGCAGGGCGGCGAGGTGTCGGTGCGGGTGCTCGCCGAAGGCATGAGCGTCGTCATCCGCGTCGACGATCGCGGCGGCGGCATCCCCGAGGAGATCCGCGCCCACGTGTTCGATCCGTTCTTCTCGACCAAGGGCGAAGGCACCGGGCTCGGTCTGGCGATCACGCGTCAGATCGTCCTCGCGCACGGAGGGACGCTCGACTGCGAGCCGCGGGAGGGCGGCGGCACCTCGTTCCGCATCGGTTTGCCGCTCGCGCCGGCGCGCGCGACCTCGGTGGGGCTCACGGCCGCGCCGCGCTCGCGCCCCCGGGCTTCGACTTCGGGGTGAGTTGCGATACAAGCGGGCCATGCGTTTCGATGGCCGCGCGCGTGACGCGCTTCGTCCCGTGGAGATTCTCCCTGGCTTCCACCGTCCCTCCGAAGGGTCGGTGCTCTACCGGGCCGGCGGCACCGTCGTGTTGTGCACGGCGTCCGTCGAGGCCAAGGTGCCGGCCTTCCTGGAGGGCAAGGGCAAGGGCTGGCTCACGGCCGAGTACCAGATGCACCCGCGCGCGAACCCGCGTCGCGAGAACCGTGACGGCCGTGTGAAGCCCCTCGGCGGTCGCAGCCACGAGATCCAACGGCTGATCGGGCGCGCGTTGCGGGCGGCCGTTCACCTCGATCGGGTCGGGGAGCGCACGCTCACCGTCGATTGCGACGTGCTCGAGGCCGACGGCGGGACGCGCACCGCATCCATCACCGGCGGCTTCGTGGCCCTCGCGCTCGCGATGGCCAAGCTCACCGCCAAGGGCGACCTCACGGCGCCCGTGCTCCGCGAGCCCGTCGCGGCGGTGAGCGCGGGCATGACCAAGGACGGCGAGGTCATCCTCGATCTCGCGTACGTCGAGGACTCCGCGGCAGAAGTCGACATGAACGTCGTCGGCACCGCGCGCGGTGACGTCATCGAAATCCAGGGGACCGCCGAAGGCGCGCCCGCGCCGCGGGCCAAGATGGATGCGATGCTCGACCTCGGTCTTCGCGGCGTGATCGAGCTCACCAAGATCCAGCTCGCGACGCTCGAGAAGGCGGGGATCTCGGCGGCGTCGCTCTTCGCCAAGGACTGATCTCCCGATGCGTCACACGCTGCTCGTCGCGACAACCAACACGCACAAGCTCGGCGAGCTGCGTCAGCTCCTCGCCGACTTGCCGCTCGATCTGATCGCGCCGACCGACGTGTGGCGCGCGCCGCCGACCGTGGTCGAAGACGGCGTGACCTTCGCCGAGAACGCGCGCAAGAAGGCCGTCTCGCTGGCGCGCGCCAGTGGTCTCCTGACGCTCGCCGACGACTCGGGGCTCGAGGTCGACGCGCTCGGCGGTGCGCCCGGCGTGCGCTCGGCGCGCTACGCGCACGAGCGCGCGACCGATGGTGAGAACCGCGCGGCGCTCCTCGCCGCGCTCGACGCGCTCGGGATGGACGACCCGATTTCGATTCGGAACGTCGGCCCCGAGTCGTTCGCGGGGAAGGCCGGCTCCGAGCTCACCGCGCGCTTCCGTTGCTCGCTCGCGCTCGTCGATCCGATGGCCGAGATGAGCGTGTACGAAGCGGACGGCACGTGCGAAGGCTCCATCACGCGCACCGGCCGCGGAGCCGGCGGCTTCGGCTACGACCCGCTCTTCGTCGTGGTCGGCGGAACGCGCACGATGGCCGAGCTCTCGCACGAGGAGAAGAACGCGGTGAGCCACCGCGGCCGCGCGATCGTGGCGATGCGCCCGCACCTCGCACACGTCGTCGCGGCCCGCGCCGAGCGCGTCGCGCGCCTCTTCGCCTGATCTGCCGCGCGAGGCTCAGCGCCCGAAGAGATCGAAGTGCACGCCGCAGCCGATGCCGACGACGAGGTACGAGCGCTGCGACCCCGAGATGTTCGTGTCCTGGAAGCTCGGCTGCGTCTCGCCGTCGCCTTGCCCGCTGACGTAGGTCACGCTGCCGTCGGACTGCGCCATGCTGCCGCCGGAGAGGTGCATGATCGGGCTGAGCGTCACCAAGTTGGTGAGGCGTACCTCGGCGCCCAGCGAGAGACGGAAAAGCTCTGGCCCGCGCATCTGAAATTCCTGACCACCGCGACGAACGGCGATGGTGCGCTGCGCGAGTGAGAGATCGGCGAGGAAACCGGCGCGATCGACGTTGCCGAGGACGAACCGAAAGCCGACGCCGAGAAGGCTGCTGGCGGCTTGCGTGTCGCGATCGAAGCGATGGCCGGGCGCGAGCGCGGCGTACTCGACGAGCACGTACGGGATGTAGCGGCGATTGAGGCGTGCACCGACGTCGAGCTCGAGCGCGCCGCCCGCGCCGACGAAATTGCCGCTCGTCTCCTCCTTGTTGCGCTGATTCAAGAAGAACGCGCCGCCGTAGCCGATCGCACCGACCTGCGCGCCGAGCCAAAAGGCCGTGTGCGGTGCGTGCACGGGCAGCGGCGCGGGCTCGTAGACGAACGGCGGAGGCGCGCTCGCAGGAGGTGGAGATGGCGCGCTCTCGACCGGCGCGCTCGCGGGCGCCCCACTCGCGGACGGCGAGCTGGCAGGAGGTGCCGCCGGGGGCGGAAGTGCTGGGGCGGCCGACGCCGAAGCGGACGGACCGGGCGGAAGCGCAGGCAACGCGCCTTGCGCCAGCGCCGCCCCGCTGGTGAGCGTCCAGGCGAGCGCGACGCCCAAACCACCTGGAAGGAACAAGAGCTTCAGCGCGCGTTTCAAGGAAGCCTCGTCGGGCGCCGTGCCCGAGGCCGATCGTCGGCCTCGGGAAGCCTCACGCCTCCCTGCATGATAAGCCATAGAGGTCGTGCGGCCCTGGAAGCAAATCGGTAGGTACGGCACGGTAGGACTCGAGCTGGTCCTGTCGATGGCGATCGGCTACGGCCTCGGCCGCTGGGCCGACGGCAAGATGGGCACGAAGTTCTTGGCGCTCGTCGGGCTCCTCGTGGGTGTCTACGCGGGGTTCCGCAACCTCGTCCGCGCCGCCCAATTCATGCAGCGCGAAGCCGAGCTGGCCGACGAAGAAGAGGCGCGCGAACGCGCGGCGACCGAGGCGGCGGCGGAACGCGACCGACGGTTCCGCGAGCACGATCGCGAAGCCGGAGAGAGCGCTTCGCCCCCGAAGGCGGAGCCGAAGTCCGAGGCCGCGGAGCCGAAGCAGACCCCCAAGCCCGGCACGGTGGACGTCCCCGTCGACCTCGCCCAGATCCCCGGCGTGAACGCGCGAGGCACCAAGCGTGGCGACGCACCGAGCTGATCAGGCGTTCCGGGTCACGCTCCGTTCGGTGGCCGGGGTCGCGATCTTCTTCACCGCGATCTCCCTCTTCCGAGGCGGCGCGCACTCTGCGCTGGGAGCGATGCTCGGAGGTGCCGCGGCCATTCTCAATCTCATGGCGATGCGACGCATCGTCGCCTCGCTCGTGTCGGGCACGGCCGAAGGGGACCTCGGCCGCGGCAAGGCCTGGGGCACGATCGCCGTCGTGAAGCTCTTCGCCCTCTTGGTCGGCGTCGCGCTTCTCCTCGTTCGCGGGGTCGCGCCGGCCGTTCCGTTCTTGTTCGGGTACGTCTCGTTGCCGGTCGGGATCGCGCTCGGCGCGCTCCTCCACCGCAGCACCGACGAAGAGTGAACCCCCGCGAAATCCCTGGTGACGCGGGCGACCGAGCCCAGACACCAGAATCCATTCGCCGGGTCATCCGGATTGGTGTAGACGGCAGGCCCGGATCGCGAACCGACCCTAGAAGGTCATCGTGAGCCGCGCGGGCGCGAAGGGCGCCCGCCCCGAGCTGCCCATGCCCGAGCACACCTCGTTTTTCAGCTACCTCATCGCGATGTTCCCGGCCCTCGGCCAGAACATGCACGCCCTTGGTCACACCGTCTTCGGCAAGCCCGTCGACGCGCACAAGGCCGAGCCGCTCGTCGCGAGCGCCTTCGTCGTCCTCCTCGTCATCCTCCTCGCGTCGATGACGCGCAAAGAGATCGAGAACCACGACAAGGCCGTCGTCCCCGACGACAAGCTCTCGCTCCGGACCTTCATGGAGGTCTTCATCGGCGCCTTCTACAACACGGTGAAGGACGTGATGGGGGCCAAGAAGGCCAAGCGCTACTTCCCGCTCATCGGAACGTTGGCGCTCTTCATCTTCTTCTCGAACGTGCTCGGCATGATCCCGGGCTTCAGCCCGCCCACGTCGTCGTGGAACATCACGCTCGCGTGCGCGCTGATCGTGTTCGTCGCCTTCAACTACTGGGGCATCAAAGAGAACGGCGCCGGGTACTTCAAGCACCTCGCCGGGCCCGTTTGGTACCTCGCGCCGCTCATCTTCGTCATCGAAGTGATGAGCCTCATCGTGCGCCCGATCACGTTGTCGGTCCGTCTCATGCTCAACATGGCGGTCGACCACCTGCTGCTCACGATCTTCCTTGGGCTGTTCATGTTCCTTCTGCCCATCCCGGTCATGATCCTCGGGACGCTGGTCGTTTTGGTGCAGACGTACGTGTTCTGCCTGCTCACTTCGATCTACATCGCGCTCGCCACCGAGCACGAAGACCACGGCGAAGGCCACGCGCACGGCCACGATCACGCGCACGGCGACGGCCACAAGGCCCACGCCTGATTTGAACGAGTGTTTTGGCGCGGCTTTGCCGGGCCTTTGACGAAACGAAAAGATCTCGCTGGCCAGGCAGCGAAAATCTGACTAAACGGGGCCCGGTAAGCGGGGTCCCGGCGCCGATGAAACGCCTGGGAAGCTTTTAGAACCTTTCCTCGCACAGGAGTTTTGGACGATGTCGCTCTCGAAGAAGCTGGCCACCTCGACCCTCGCAGCCACCCTGCTCACGTTTTTCTGGTCCTCCGTCGCGTTCGCGCAGGAGAAGGGCGTCCCCTCGAACGAGATGGACGTGAAGATGTGGGCGGCCATCGGCGCCGGCATCGCGATCGGCCTCGGCGTCCTCGGCGGCACGATGGGCCAGGGCCGCGCCGCGAGCTCCGCGCTCGAGGGCATCGCCCGTAACCCGGGCGCGGCTGCCAAGATCCAGACCCCGATGATTCTCGGTCTCGCCCTCATCGAGTCGCTCGTGCTCTTCGCGCTCGTCGTCTCGCTGTTCATCCTCGGCAAGATCTGAGTCGCGTTCGTCCCGCCGTTCGCGGCGCGACGATCCATTCGAAAGGCGTGTCCCTCGCGGGGCGCGCCTTTCGCGCTTTGTGGGCGCGACTCAGCGACGACGCAGGCCGTCGAGCACGAGCTCGACGAGGCTCGCGCCGACGAGCTCCGGCCCACCGAGCGTCGCGGGTGCCGTGAGGCCCAAGAACACGAGCTCCTCGGCAGCGCCGACGACCGCGTGCGCGGTGATGGCAGCCGGGATGGGCTTCAAGAGCTCGTGGGCGTGCGCGGTCTCGGTGAGGCGCACGGCGCGCGCGCGGATGTCGCGCGCCACCTCGGCGATGGGGCGGCGCGCGCCGCTCGCGGGCCCGCGCGACTCTTGGAGATAGAGGCGCACCACGTCGGGCGCGCCGAGGATGCTCATCGCGAGCGAAGCCGCGAGCGTCTCGTATGCGCGCACGAGGTCCTCACGCGACCTGGCCGCCGCGAGCGCCGCGTCGCACGCGTCGAAGGCTCGGGCGACCGCGACCGCGAGCGGCTCGAGCAGATGGCGTACGAGCGCCTCGAGATCAGGGAAGTAGCGATAGAAGCTGCCCTTGGCGATCGCCGCAGCCTCCACCACCGCATCGACGGTCACGCCCTCGACGCCGCGCTCGAGGAAGAGCCGGAGCGCAGCCTCGCCGAGGGCCTTCGTCTTCTCCCGGCGATTGCGGGCGCGGACGCCGTCATCCGGCCCAGGACGCACGCTGGGGCTTGGAAGAGCTCCCCGCGAGCTTGACGCGGGGTCCCGGCGCGGTACAAACAATGACTGTTTGGTCATCTTTTTGGAGGCGCCCATGATCGGTTTCCCGCTCGCTCTCTTGTACGCCAACGCGCTCGAGTGGGCGCTCCATCGTTGGGTGCTCCACGGTCTCGGCCGTAAACGCTCGAGCTTCTTCGCTTTTCACTTCCACGAGCATCACCGCGCCTCGCGCAAGAACGCGATGCGCGACGCCGCCTACGAGCGCCCGATCTTCAGCTGGCGCGACGGTGGGCCCAAGCTCGACGCGCAGAACAAGGAGATCCTGAGCCTCGTGGGCATCGGCGTTCTCCACGCGCCGCTCATCCCTGTCGCGCCCTGGTTCTACGCGGGCTTGGCGTACGCCGGCCTCAACTACTACCGGGTGCATCGCCGGGCGCACCTCGACCCCGAGTGGGCCAAGGCGAATCTGCCGTGGCACGTCGACCACCACATGGGGCCGAATCAGGACGCCAACTGGTGCGTCACCAAGCCCTGGTTCGACGTCCTGATGGGCACACGCGAGCGAGGCACGACGGCCCGCGCGCACGCCCCCCGGGAACCGCGCGCACCAGCGTCTGCAGCGTGAAATCGGGGACTGGCCAGGGTGGTGTCCGGGGCTTTGCGTGTTGATCCCGCATTGAGACGGAAGAAAAGGTGAAGCCCGTCAGGAAGCTCTCGTCGGACGCCCCATGGCCGACGCGCATCACTCCCCCGTGCATGAGATCGTCCGGTCGCTTTGGAGCTCGCTCCGCGCGCTCGGGGTGAATCCCCCCCCGGCTGCGATCGAAGAGTGGGCCCTCTCGATTCACTGCGCGCTCTCCTCGACCGCGCGTCAGTTCCACTCGCACGAGCACGTCATCGAGCTTTGCGAAGGCGCGTCGCCGATCGAGACGATCGCCGCGCTCTACCACGACGTCGTGTACGTGCAGGTGGACGGACGACTCCCGGCCTCGATGGAGCTCCTCCTCGCGCCGCTCCTCGCGCCGGTGAACGGCGGTTGGCAGATCCGCGCCGAGGCCGCCGCGTCCGCGCCCGCCCGCGCCATCCTCGCCGTGTTCGGGCTCGTGCCGGGCAACGTGCTCGGCCCGATGTCGGGGCTGAACGAGCTCGCGAGCGCGCTGGCCTTTGCGGAGCACCTCGGTCGCGCCCTCGACGAAGAGACCGTCATCGCAGTCGCTGCGTGCATCGAAGCGACGATCCCGTTTCGCGTCGATCCGGGTGCCGAGCTCGCGGCGCGCCTTACCGCGATGGGGCTCGGACCGGCGCGTGTCATCGAGCACGTCGAGCGCGCGATGCGCGTCGCGAACCGCGACGTCGCCAACTTCGCGGACGAGGACCCGGCCGAGTTCTTGGCGAACACGTGGAAGCTCCTCCCCGAGACCAACCCCTCGCTGAACGTTCCGTCGCGCTACACGGTGAGCGACTACCGCATCGCGCTCATGAAGATGGAGACGTTCTTGGAGCGCCTCCCTGCCGAGCGCGTCTTCCACACGTTCGGCGCCGAGCCCTCGTCGGCCGAGCATGCCCGACGCGTGCACAACACCCGTCGCAACATCGCGCTCGCCGTCCGCTACCTGCGCGTGAAGCTCTACGCGATCGCCCTCATCGAATCGATCTGTCTCGCGACCGGCGGTGATCTCCCGCTCCAGTACGTGATGGGCGCGCTGGCGAGTCGCGGCAAGAAGGCGCGCCTCGAGAGCTTCCTTCCGCCGGCGCGGGTCGAGATCGCGCCCGACCCCGAGCTCGCGACGCTCCTCCGCGACGGGCGACGCGGCGAGGCGAGCTTCGACATCGCGCCTTCGCCGCTGGCCGCGCACCTCCTATCCGTGCTCGGCGAGCTCAAGATCGCCGAGGGCGTGGCGAGCGCGCGTCTCCTTTGGGCGGGGACCATCGACGCGATGACCTTCATCGACGCGCAGCGACCGGACGTCCTGGCGTCGCTGGCGCGCGCCGCCGCTTCGCTCGCAGCGACCCGGCGTGAGCTGCTCCTCGCGCTCGCCGATCGCCTCGCCCCCGAAGAGCGACTGTCGCTGCCGAAGCCACCCGGTCCGGTCGGCGTGCCGTCCACCGGTACCGGCGGCCGCGCCGCCGGAGGCGGATCGGAGCCCACCAACGCGCGGGCAAACGAGCCGCTCACCATGGAGTCGTCTGGAGTGCGTTACCTCGGTCCTGAGCACCGCGATGTGGCGACGCGCGCCCGCGCGCGGTTGGCGTGACGACAGCACAGCCGACAAAGCGCGTCGCTGCGCGGGGTGCGCGCGCGATAGACTGATGAGATGCAACGTCACGGCGAAGGATGGACCGTGACGGCGGAGCCGGAGCGGCTCTTCATCGCGTTCACGGGACGGTTGTCGGCCGACGAGTCGCGAAAGGCGATCAACGCGGTGTGCGACTGCCTCGACGAGACGCCGCGTCACGTCGTATGGGATCTGACGGACATGACTGGCTACGACCCGCTCGCGCGCGTCGTTTGGCAAAGCGAGCTCGTGCCGCGGCGCAAGCGCCTTCTCTCGCTGAGCGTCCAAGGCGGGTCGGCGTTCGTGCGCATGGGCGCGGTGGCGATCGCCTTCGCGCTCGGCATTCCGCTCGAGAAGTGAGCCGCGTTCGCGCTCAGGATTTCTTCGCGGCGCGGCGGAGATCGGCCACCGTGTGCACGGCCCAAACGATGACTGCGAAGATCAGCATCGTGATGCCAAGCGCTTCGTGGGTGCCGCGCGCGAGGAGCACGGTGCCGCTCGCGAGGAGCGCCGCCAGCGTGAGCGCGGAGAAGATGCGGCGGCCGAGTCGATCGGCGGCGGTGGGGAGGGCCGGGTCGGCGGTACGAATCGCGAGCCGGCCGAGGCGAAGATCGTCGAGCACCTCGCGGAGGTGCATCGGAACGTCGTAGCCGACGCGCGACATCTGCTCGGCGAGGCGCCACGCCTCCATGCCGAGTCGCTCCGGTGAGTAGCGCTTCTTGAGGAGCGCCATGAAGTGCGGGCTCGCCTCGCCGAAGACGTCGAGGTTCGGGTCGAGCGACTTGCCGATGCCCTCGATGGTCATGAGCGCTTTGCCCACGAGGAGGAAGTCGGCCGGGATCTCGATGCCGTACTTCATCGCGCCTTGCACGAGGTCGCGGATCATGGCCGAGAGATCGATCTCGTTGAGCGGTCGACCGAGGTACTTCTCGGCGAGGACGGCGACCTCGGCGCGGTACGCGCGCATGTCGACCTTCTTGGTCGGTCGACCGATGGCGTAGAGCGCGTCGGCCACGGCGTTCGCGTCCTTGCGCACGGCCGCGACCATGAGGTCGATGGTGAGCTCGCGGAGCTCGGGGCTGAGGCGGCCCACCATCCCGACGTCGATGAGGCCGATGATCGGCGCGTCGACGTCGCCGAGGATGAAGATGTTCCCCGGGTGCGGATCGGCGTGGAAGAAGCCGTCCTCGAAGATCATCTTCACGACCACGCCCACGGCCTTCTTGGCGATGGTCGGTCCGTCGGCGCCGGCCTCGACGGCGCGATCGATCTTCTTGCCGTCGAAGAACTCGAGGGCGAGGACGCGCTTGGCGGTCGCCTGCCGGTAGACGCGCGGGAAGCGCACGTAGTCGACGTTGGCGAAGTTCTTGGCGAAGCGCTCGGCGTTGTCGGCCTCGACGAGGAAGTTGAGCTCGCTAGTGATCGACGCGTCGAACTGCTGCACGAGCGCCTTGGGCGAGTAGATCTTGGTCTCGGGGATGGTGCGCTCGAGCGTGGCGGCGAGGATGTGCAAGAGGTCGAGATCGCGGACCACCGTCTCGCCCACGCCGGGACGCTGCACCTTCACCACGACGTCGACGTCGCCGGCGTCGGTGCGCAGGACCGCGCGGTGCACTTGGCCGATCGACGCCGTCGCGAGCGGCTTCTCGTCGAAGCGAACGAAGAGCTGATCGATGGGCGCGCCGAGGTTGTCCTCGACGACGTGCTTGATCTCCGCGTAGGCGACGGCCGGAACGTTGTCTTGGAGCTTCTTCAGCTCGGCGATGACGTCGGGCGGCAAAAGGTCGGTGCGCGTGGATGCGATCTGCCCGAGCTTGATGAAGCTCGGACCGAGATCTTGGAGCACGAGGCGCAGACGCTCGGGGAGCGACACGCGCGCGCGCTCCTCTTCGCCGCGCGCTTCCTCCTCGGCGGAGAACTCGGGCGGCGCGTCGGAGGTGCCGGTGCTCGCCTCGAGGGCGCGCTCCTTCTTGCGACGGCCGAGGCCGGCGCGGGCGACGAACTCGCCGAAGCCATGACGGACGAGGACTGCGGAGATCTCCCGCAGCCGCGCCAGATCACGGACGGCCGAGACGACGCCGATCACTCATCCCTTGCTGATCGACGCGTCCGCGCGCGGGTTGCAGTACTGGATCTCGCAGCGGAACTGGAGCGTGGGGCCACCATCCGGGAGCGGCTGGGTGACGCACTGGCAGACGTCCTGCTTCGGCGAATCGGGCGACTCGGGGCAGGTGAAGCCCTTGTAGAAGCACTGGAGGCCCGGCGTCTTGCACGACTGGCCCTCGGTGCCGTTCTGCGACTGCGGGCACTCCTTGTCGGAGCCGGAGCCGGGCGAGTTGCAGGGCGCCTTGGCCGCGTCGTCGACGACTTCGCCGCGGCTCGACTTGCACGCCCACTTCCCCTTGGTGCACGTGCAGTAGGCCTGCTGGGCGAACGCGCCGCAGCTGTACCCGATGGGGCACTCGAAGCCCTCGCCCTGGCACGTCGACTTCGAGTCCAGCGCGGTCGCGAGGCTCGACGGGCAGAAGGGCCCGCCGTCGATCGACGCGTTGGACGTGGCTTCGTCCTTCGAGCTGCAGCCCACGACCAGAACCGAGAGCGATCCGATGACACCGCAGGCGGTGATGAGCGTCTTCCTGAGCGTGGCGAGCTTCACGGTGCGTAACTCCAAGGCCGTCCCTTCGGAAAAGCCCGACAGAGGACGGGGCACACGCTCATAATCAAACCCCCGGAAAACCTCAAGATGAACGGCAGGCGAGGGCCGTTGTGCAGTGCGACACGGCTGGACCGCGGGGGTCGGGATTCGCACTTTCGAGGCGAATCTAAGGGTGAACGCGGGGACGTCCGGCGGGGCGTGGACGATCGTCCAGGGAAGGCCGACCAGGCGAGTCCGATCACACCGGCCCCGAAAAGGCCGCCCATGGCCCCAAGCGCACGAAACGACATCGGCGCGCAGGATGGAACGACCGATGCAGCCTCCCCGGTCATGCGTACCCACGGATTGCCGCGACTCGCTTCCTTCGCCTTCCTTGCTTCCTTGGCCGCCCTCGTCGCCTGCAGCGCGGGAGAGAGCGTGGGCATCCAAGACGGCCCTGAGGCAGAGGACGGCGAGAGCGAGGGTGCGCTCGTCACCGGCACCGCGAAGATCGTCGCGGTGACCATCGGCAGCGGCTCCGACGCGCGCACCATCGCCGCACCCGAGAAGGTGAAGCGCGTCCTCGATGCGATCACGCCCGGTAAGCCGACCGCCACTTGCGAGTCAGCTCCCGACGCGCTCTCGTTGGAGCTCCTCGGGGCGGACGGGAAGAGCGTCGGCAGCGTGAAGGGGACCTGCGCCGGTTACGGCACCATGCGCAGCGGCGGGAAAACGACGACCGTGCGCTTCAATGCGACGCCGGTGAAGGCGGTCGCGAAGATGCCGCGCACGGCAGGCGACTTCTTGTGGGGGCCCAACAAGGTGACCGAGATCGAGCTCTCGCAGACGGTCCCGCCGCACACCGATCGCAAGACCGTGAAGGCCAAGGGCGACATCGAAGACATCCTGGCCGCGTTCGTGGAGGACGACGATGCGAAGGCCACCTGCAGCTACACCGAGCCTCACTACGGCCTCACCTTCCACGCGGGCTCGAAGGACGTGGGGAGCGGTGGAACGTCGTGCCGCTCGGCCACGCTCACGCTGGGCAGCGAGCCGATGACGAAGTTCGCCGTCACGGCCGCGACGCTGAAGCGCTTCTTCTGAACGAGTGCGACCATCCCGGGGGTGTCCGCGGACAGCCAAAAGTGTCCGCGGACGGGTGACTCCACCCGATTGCTGAAGAGTTCTGCGACGCCGATCGTGGCCTACGTCCTGCTGAAGGTGCCGTGATGCGACCGCACGGGGCACCTAGAGCGAGACCGGTTACAATCGCGACGATGGCGTCGTTGCCGAATCCCGCGACCAAGCTCGCTCATGTCCGCCCCGTGCGGCCGCTTCACTTTCCGGAGTCGGAGCCGGAGGAGGAGCACTTGGGCCAGCACCCGCGGCACGAAGACCTGTGCATGTTCCTGAAGCTGCTCCTGCGATCGCTGTGCGGCGAAGCGCACGCGGTCTCGGCGGACATGTTCGTCTACTGGAACGCGACCGTGAACGACGACCGCGGTCGGCGCGCGCCCGACGCCGCGGTGAAGCTCGGGCTCCCGCAAGCGGAGATGTTCGAGCACGGCTCCTGGAAGACGTGGGAGCTCGGCGTGCCGGAGCTCACGGTCGAGATCCTCTCCCTCTCGGACACGAAGGAGCGATGGACTCTCGCGGAGAAGCGCGAAGCGTACGAGGCGATGGGCGTTCGCGAATTCGTTTGCTTCGACGTCGACGCCCCCGAGGGCTCGCGCATCCGCGTGTGGGATCGCGTCGAGGGCGACTTCGTCGAGCGCATCGTCGAGTCCGAGCGAACGCCGTCCCTCACGCTCTCCGAGGCCTTCGGACGCACGCTCGAGTGGACCGTCGCGCCTGGCGAGCGCTGGCCCGCGGCGCTCCGACTCCTCGAGGACGGAGCGCTTGTCCCCTTGCCTTCCGAGCTCGTCGACGCCGCCCGCTCCGCAGAAGCGGTCGCCAAGGCGCGCGAGGCCGAGGCCAAGGCGCGCGAGGCCGAGGCCAAGGCGCGCGAGGCCGCCGCCAACGCGCGTGTCGCGGAGCTCGAGGCCCTCCTCGCGAAGCGATGATCCGACGCGCGCGCGCGCCGGTCGCTCAGTACTCGCCTTTGATCACGAAGAACGAGCCGCGAATCGTGCCGGCGAGCTTCGACTTTTGCCGCGCGAACTTGAAGCGCGACGCGAGCTCCTCGGGGATCTCCATTCCGTCGGAGAGCTTGAAGCCGACCGCGCGCTTCTTCTTGTCGCCGAGGGTGTAGAGCACGTTGATTGCGAGCCCGCTCTCGTAGAACACGTGCGACCAGCGGATGTCCTCGACTTGGAACTCGGTCGCCTGGAGCGGCGGTGATGCGATGACGATGTCGCGCTCCTCCTTCAGGATGCGGTGCACGCGCGCGATGATCTTCTTCGCCTTGCTCGCCGGCTCGACCGTGAAGTCGTGACCGTATTTGTTCTTGAAGTAGCGCGCCTCGTTGGCGCGAAGCCCCGCGAGGGCGGGCGCCACGGGCGACGACTCGAGCCCCACGGTCGACACGTTCGCGAAGTCCACTTGGTAGGCCATCCGCGCAATCTACTGCGAAGCGTCGGCGCTGACGCGATCAGAAGAACTCGTAGACCGAGAGCTCGCGGTACGAGGCGCCGAGGAGCATCTCGCGACCACCGGTCGTGCCGACGATCGCCTCTTGGCGGATGCCGGCGCGGGCGAGGACCCAATCGCTCGGTCGTGTGGAGACCTCGCTGCCACTGTTTGCGCGAACGACGCGGGCCACGTCGGCGAGCTGCGCGCCCGAGACGTGAACGCGGAAGAAGTCGAGCGAGCCCCAGGAGCTCGCGTAGCGGGTCTGATTCGAGAAGGGAGACACGGTGGCGTAGCGGCCACCCGAGACGAGCGTGGTTCGCACGGTGGTCACGCCGTTCACGCGGTCGCCGATCGCTTCATGCACGCCGTCGTCGGAGCGGCTGTCCATGACCTTGGCGACGAACTCGATTCCCTCGCCGCTCTTCGTGTCGCGGAGGAGGAAGACGAACGAGATCTGCCCCGCGCCGCCATTGGAGGGGATGGACGAAGGCACTCGTACGAGCGACTGGAGCGTGAGCTCACTCGTCTCGTGACGAAACGGCGTCTCCGGGTTGCCATACGCGACGCGGAGCTCGGCGCTCGGCGGCGAGCCGAGATCGGCGAGGTGATCGAAGGTGCGGGTGTTGATGAGGATGCCGGCCTCGGTGCCGTAGAGCTGATAGGCGGGCTGCGCGGTGGTGAGCGAGGGCGCGCCGGTCACGTCGAGATAGCCGTACTGAAAGCCCTGGGGCGGACGGAAGCCGGTGAAGCTCCCCGCGTCCCAACGCGTCTCGAAATCCGTCGCGAACGTGGTCTGGAAGCATCCGGCGTTGATCGACTCGGGTCGACCGCACGTGCCGCCCACGTTGTTCACGAGCATCATGAAGCCGTCGACGAAGGGCGACGGATAGAACTGCTGCGCGGAGCGGAAACGTCCGTGGCCGTACGTTCCCGTCGCCAGCGACGTGATGTTCTCCGGCGCCGAGATCGCGCGGATCTGCGGGTTGGCGTAGTCGAGCTTGGCGGCGGCCGGCGACGGCGCGGGGAGCACGATGCCGCCGCTGCTCGTGCCCGCGGGCGGCGGTCCGTCGTCGAGCGCGGAGGAGGCCTCACCGAGCGCCTCGGGCGCCGAGCAGGCGATGGAGAGCGAGGAGAGCGCAGCGAGGAGGGCGATCGAGCGGAGCATGCCCTAGCTACGAGCAGGGCTCGTGCCGCGGTTGCACCGCGCGGTCGTTTTGACGGGGCGCTGAAATTTCCGCGGGTTTCGCGTTGGGGGGGACGGGAAGATCCACGCCGCCTGCGTTCGGGTTGTTCGCGACGGTACAACTCGTACGCGCGCGCACCGAGCGCGTACCGCCGCTCACCGAACGCGGATGAGCGTGCCCTTCTCGAGCGGGGTGGGGAGCGCGGCCGACCAGCCCCGGGGGAGGTGCGGGCCCGTGAAGCCAAAGAGGAAGCGCGCGTCCTTGGGCGAGAGGTTCACGCAGCCGTGGCTCTGCACGCGACCGAAGTTGCGATGCCAGAAGACGCCGTGGAGCGCGACGGCCTTGTTGAAGAACTGCACGTACGGCACGTCGTCGAGCGAGTAGAGGCGCGTGTCCGCATCGGGGTCCGCGCTGTCGGCGTCATCGCGCCGCTCCAAGTTGTCCATCGTCGACGAGTGGAGCTTCACCCAGATGCGATTCGATCCGCGCGGCGTCGCGGTCTCGCTGCCTTGCGGGCCGCGGCCCGTGGAGACGAGCGTCGCGAACACGGCGCGATCTCCCTCGTAGGCGACGAGGGTTTGCGAGGCGAGCTCGACGTCGATCCAGCGCTCGTCCGGATCGACGTCGGTCGGGCGCGGCGCCATGGTCGGACGCGCAATCTCGCGCGCGAGGAGCCATGCCTCGGGCTCGCCGTCGGGCGAGATGCGCACCCAAGCGCCGGGCCCGGTGCCTCGCACCTCGACGACGGGCACGCGCTCGAAGCGCGTGCGGAGCCCCGCGGACTTGGCGCCGCCCGCGGCCTTCGCGCGCGCGTTGACGCGATCGACGACGACCCACCCGAAGTCGAGCCGCGCCCCCTCGGCGAGGTGCTCCCCCTCGAACCCGCTCGGGTGCGCGGCGGCGAGCTCGCGCGCCGCGACCCATTTGCCCTTGGTGGTGCGCACCCAACGCTCGCCGAGCGCGCTCCGCTCCTCGACGCTGGCGACTGCGAAGCCCGGATCGAGCTCGGCGTCGGGCTGATCGTCTTCGGCGTGATCGATCCGATCCCATGCGTAGGCGCCCGCCTTGCCGACGAAGAAGTAGCGATAGGGCAACGCACCGTCGATCTCGCGCGAGAGCATCGGCGAGGGCGCGGGCGGCTCGTCGGAGTACGCGGTCTGGTCCGAGCAAACCCACGCGAGGGGCCCCACGTTGAGCCAGCGGCCGAGACACCCGGCGCCGCGCTTGGTGGCGAAGAGCGGAACGCGCGAGCCGCGCGGAATGGTCCCACGTCGCGTGGGTTGCGAGCGCCCCGGCTCGGCGAAGACCGCGAGCTCGTCTTGCTTGGGCGCGATGGATCGAAGGTCGGGCGGAAGCGGCACGTCGGTGGGATCGGTCCACGGCGGGAGCTCCGCGGACGACGACGCGGGCGACGCGACCGCGAGCGCAACCAAGGCGAGAACGTTGAGAGAGCGAGCGACGCGCATCGAGGTCCGCGACAGGATGAACCCGCAGGAAGCGGCGATCACTCCTTCTTCTTGGCTTGGGGCAGCCGAATCTCGAACGTGGCGCCCTTGGCGGTCGAGCGCACGGACACGGCCCCGTCGTGCTCCTCCACGATCTTCTTCACGATCGCCAAACCGAGCCCGGTGCCGCCCTTTTTGCCGCTCGTGACGAACGATTGGAAGAGCCGGTGCTCGATGTCCTTGGGGATACCGGGCCCGTTGTCGGCGACCGTGATGACCAGGTCGTCCTTCTCGCGCGCCGCGCGAATGGTGACGCGGCCCTTCTTCTTGTCGGCCAGGGCCTCGGACGCGTTGCGCGCGAGGTTGTGGAGGACGCGGAGCATCTTGCCTTCGTCGAAGCGCGCGGTGCCGCGATCGGCGATGTCCATGACGAGCTCGACGCCACTCCGGCCCAACGTGGGCTCGAGCTGCTCCCTGACCGACTCGAAGAAAGCTTGAAGATACACCTTTCGAACGAGGATGCTCCGCTCGCCGCGCGCGAACTCGAGGACCTCACGCTGCATGGAGGCGATGAGGTCGAACTGGTTGAGCGTCACGCTCGCCATCTGCTTGCGCTTGTCGGCGTTCTGCTCGTTTTGCATGAGCTGCACGTAGCCGCTGATGACGGTGAGCGGAGTCTTGAGGTCGTGGATGACGCCCGAGAGGAGACGGCCGATGGTGGTGAGGCGTTCCTCGCGCTCGCGCGCCTCGCGTGATTGCTGGAGGCGAATCGCCGTCGAGGCGTTGGCGGCGACGAGCAAGAGGAGGCCCCGGTCCTCGTCGGTGAAGCCGTCGTCGTGGCGCTTGTTGTAGAGGGCGAGCGCGCCCATCGGGCGGCTCTCCTCGCCTTCGAGCGGGACGGCCAGCGCCGAGGTCGCCGCGAAGCCCATCATCTCGTCGAGCGAGCGATCGGTGCGGCGATCGGTCTCGGCGGTGTTGGAGAGGACGATCTCGTTGTACCGCATCGAGTGGCCGACGAGCCCTTGGCCCTCGCGGAGCGGGAAGCGCCGCAACTTCTTGTGCCGATCGTCGACGAGGAAAAGCGCGATCTCGCCACTCTGCGCATCGCGCAGGGCAACGCCAGCCGCGCGCGCTTCGCACGAGCGCATGGCCTCGCCGAGGACGGCGATGAAGAGCTCCTCGAGAGAAGCGGCGCGGGCCATCGCGCTCTCGAGCCCGAAGAGGAGCTTGAGATCGCGTACGCGATGCTCGAGCTGCTCCTTGGTCTCGAGGAGCTGCATGTTCTTCTGGATGGCCGATAAAAAGAGGCGTGAGTTGTCGATGCTCACTGCGGCCTGCGTGGCGAGCGCGGAGAGGAGCGCGATGTCCTCTTGCGTGAACTCACCCCGGAGCTTGTTCAACACTTGAACGACGCCCACCGTGCGCCCGAGGTGGTTCTTGAGGGGCGCGGCCAGAATCGATCGCGTGCGGTAACCCGACGCCATGTCCCAGGCTGGGTTGAAGCGCGGGTCCTTGTAGGCGTCCTTCACGTGGAGGAGCTTGCCGGTGCGCGCGACGTGGCCGGCGATCCCCTGCCCGTTTTTCAGGCGGATCGATCGGACCTCGTCGCCCTGGACGATCTGCGAGACGAGCTCGTCGTTGGCCTCGTCGACCAGGTAGAGGGTGGCACGGTCGGCCTCGAGGGCCTCGGTGATCTTGGTGAGAATGAGCTCGAGGACCTGATCGAGATCGAGGGTCGTGCCGAGGGCGAGGCCCACGTCCCGCAAGGCCTGCGAGACCCGCCGCTCGTGGGCGAGCGCCTCCTCCACCTCGGCGAGGCGTCGCTCCAGCGACGTCGTGGGCTCGCGCTCGCTCTTGGGGGGCACGGCCGTAGCCTATCAGGGTCGCGGGACCCCACGCGCGCCCGGAAGGGGGCCGCGCGGTTCGGGCTTCCGGAGCCGGGCCGACGGCGCTATAGGACCCGGGCTCCGATGCCGAAGACCCTCATCGTCACGCCGACGTACAACGAGAAGGACAACCTCCCGCGGTTCATCGAGGCCGTGCGCAAGGCCGCGCCTGACGCGGACATCCTCGTCGTCGACGACAACTCGCCCGACGGGACCGGGAAAATGGCCGACGACATGGCGGCCAAGGATCCGCACGTGCGCGTCATGCACCGCGCCGGCAAGCAGGGCCTCGGTACGGCCTACATCCAGGCGTTCCAGAAGGGCTTGGGCGAGGGCTACGACTGGTTCTTCGAGATGGACGCGGATCTCTCGCACGATCCGAAGTACCTCGCGGACTTCTTCCGCGCGCTCGAAGAGGGCTACGACGTCATCATCGGCTCGCGCAACATCCCGGGCGGCAACGTCGAGGGCTGGGGCCTCGGTCGCCACTTCATCTCGAAGGGCGGAAGCCTCTACTCGCGCACCATTCTCGGTCTCGACGTGCGCGACCTCACGAGCGGCTACAAGGCGTTCACGCGCCGCGCCCTCGAGGCGATCGAGCTCGATCGCGTGAAGTCCAACGGCTACTCGTTCCAGATCGAGATGACCTTCCGCGCGCTCCTCAAAGGGATGCGCGTGAAGGAAGTGCCGATCATCTTCGTCGACCGCACGGCGGGCGCGTCCAAGATGAGCCGCAAGATCTTCCTCGAGGCCATCGGCGTCGTCTGGAAGCTCCGCATCGACTCGATGCGCGGCACGATGTAGTCGGCGCGTGCACCCACATTCCCTCCGAACGGCAGAGGGTGTGCTGGACGTTGCGTGGTTCAGCGCGCGCGTCGATAGGTTACCGCGTGTTACGGCGCCACTGCTGCGCGCGGCCCACGGCACGTCGTGTGCGAGGCGCGGCGTCATGGGAATCTCGCCCCTCCGTCTCCTCCCCCTCTCGGCCCTGTTCTTCGCGTGCAACGGCGGCGCGGCGAGCGGGACGACACAAGCTTCGACGATCGACCCGGCTAGCGGCGCGGAGAGCTCGCCCGCCCCGCGGCCCCCCGAAGCGCCGCCGACGGTGGTCGCTCCCCCCGACACGCCCGATGCCGGGTGCGTCGACCCGAGCGCGGTCGTGACACCGATGCAGGGCGCCGTCCTTTCCCCCGAGTTCGCCGGGCGCTACGCCGCGTTCGATCTGGGCTCGATCCCCGGAGTCCCAGGCGCACGCGGGCAGTCACTCGGCGCCGTATACGTGAACGCGGACGAACCGAGCGCGCTCTACGTCGTCGGCTCTTCGGAGAACGAGAAGGCCGCGCTCTATCGGATCGCGATCAAGCGCGACGCCTGCCGACACATCGTGGGCTACGACGGCGTCGCGCAGCGGATCGCGTCGATGCCGTTCGCCGACGCGAACATCGTGCTCTCGCCGCTCGGTTGGATCTACCCGATGACGCCGATGGCCCACCTCGGTCACTTGCCGATCGGTGGCGCGCCGGCCGCGTCCGATCTCACCAAGCTGGGTGTCCCCGGCCCCTTCACCGAGAAGGTCGGCAACCCCGGCAGCACGGCCACCGGTCTCGCCGTCGTGCCCGCCGCGTTCGCGACCGCGGGCGAGCTCGTCGCGAGCACCTATCCGAACGGCGACTTCTTCCACATCACGACCACGCTCGCGGGCGGCACCATCACCGCGACGGCGG
Source organism: Polyangiaceae bacterium (assembly GCA_044224815.1). Taxonomy (GTDB): domain Bacteria; phylum Myxococcota_A; class Polyangia; order Polyangiales; family Polyangiaceae; genus JADJCA01. The sequence goes on along the minus strand of JBGAJR010000033.1, from coordinate 47,872 downwards.
TGAGCAAGCGCACGACGGTGCCGAACGGGCCCGGCGGCATCGCGTACGTCCCGGAGGGCTCGCCGGGCTTCGCAGCCGCGTCGATGGTCGTGACCGAGTGGTTCATCGGCACGTGGGATCCGTCGCTCGACGACGCCCCCGACGGCGCGCCGCAAGGCGTAGCGGCGTACGAGGTCGACGCGGCAGGCGATCCCAAGCCCGAGACACGTCGACCGTTCTTCACGCAGTTCCCGCGGCCGTGGGGTGCGTTCTTCGAGCCCATCACGGGAGACTTCTTGTTCGCGACGTGGCGCGGGACGAGCGCGCAGGCCGATCGCATCGTCGCGGTGCGCGGCTTCGCGGTGCCGCCGAGGCCGCCGGCTCCGAAGTAGAGCGGGTCGGATGTTGCGCGGATAAATTGTTCTCGAGCTCACGACACACCGAGAATTACCGCGCGAAATGGGCTTCGCCGATCCGGCGAAGGGGGCTTTCCGAAACGGACATGGCGCGCGGCCGTGGTGGACGTCACACCCCGCCTCACCAAGGAGCTCGCGCCAATCATGAAACTCAACTTCGGAATCCTCTTCGCCGCCACTGCCCTCGCCTTCGCGTCCGTCGCTTGCAGCGCGGCTGCGACCGACCCCACCTCGCAGGACGGCGAGTCCGACGACGCGCTCAAGTCGAAGCTCGCGCCGCAGAAGATCAAGCGCGTCGACCTGGTGTCGGATCGCACCGGCGCGGCGACGCGCGACACGAACCTCAAGAACGCCTGGGGCCTCGCGTTCGGCGCGACTGGCGCGGCGTGGGTCTCGAACGCGGAGACGAGCACGGTCACGGTCTACTCGACCGAAGGAAAGCTGATGCTCACGACGACGATCCCGGGCGGCCAGGCGCCGACCGGCCAGCTGTTCAACGCCGACGCGAACGACTTCGGCGGCGACAAGTTCATCGCCGTGACCGAAGAGGGCGGCATCTTCGGCTGGAAGTCGGGCACCGACTTCGCGATGCGTCACGACAGCTCGGACGAGAACGCGAACTACAAGGGCGGCGCCCTCGTCGCGCACCGCCTCTACCTCGCCGACTTCCGCAACGCGAAGATCCACGTCTACGACGCGAGCTACGACGACGCGACGACGGCCGGCGACTTCTCCGATCCCACGATGCCCGCGGGCTTCGCGCCGTTCAATGTCTGGAACTACGACGAGTTCCTCTTCGTCTCGTACGCCAAGCAGGACGACAAGGGCGACGACGACGTGGCCGGCGTGGGCAACGGCTTCATCAACGTGTTCGATCAAGAAGGCCGCTTCGTGCAGCGCCTCGTGTCGGGCGGTCCGCTCAACTCGCCGTGGGGCATGGCGGTCGCCGAGTCGCCGTTCGGTGCGCTCGCGAAGGACACGCTCCTCGTCGGCAACTTCGGAGACGGCAAGGTGAACGCGTACCAGCTCGCCGACGCCGCACACGGCTTCACGATCAAGGCCCTCGGCGCGCTCAAGAACGAGTCGGGCAAGCAGCTCAAGGTGCCGGGCCTCTGGGGCCTCGTCTTCCAGAACGACGCGCTCTACTTCACGGCTGGTCCGAACGGCGAGAAGAACGGGCTCTTCGGTCGCCTCGACGCGGTCGCGTCGAGCACGACGGGGGGCTCGTCCGGCGGATCCTACGGCTACGGCTACTGATCCGATCCGACGACGGATCGCACGTTGGGCCCCTCGCGCCCCGCTTCGGCGGGACGGAGGGGCCCGCGCCATTTTCTACCCGCGTTCGTCAGTGCTCGCTATTCGCAATCATTTCGCGCACCAAGCGCTCCGCCAAAGGAAACGACGCCGTCCGTTGCTGATGCCAAACTTCGCTGCCATAGTGCGCGCCGTGTTGCGGGGAGCTCTGTTCGGAGGCGTGATCGCAGCGGCCGTCTTTTCGGCTGGCTGCATCAATGACGATTCACCGAAGCCGGTGATCGCGACGCCTGATGCGTCGCTCGAGATCCCGGTCGTCGACAGCGGCGCGCCGCCCCCGCCGCCGCCCATCGACGCGAGCGCGTCGGCCGACGGAGGCGTGTCCGTCACGGCCACCGTGTCGGGCAGCGTCGTGTCGAAGAGCGAGCACTATCGATTGGTGACGAGGACGGGCGGATCGCCGGGCAGCGGCGTCGGCGCGTCACCGTCGTTCAAGACCAAGCCGCCGGTTGCGGGAGCGGGGAGCGCGAAGCCATGACGATGAACCGGAGAGAGACGCGAAGCCTTCGAAGCAAGCTGCGAAGCGGGACGCTCGCCGCGCTCGTCGGATTCTTCTTCGCAGTCGCGCAAGGAGACGCGCGCGCGTCGGTGCCGAGCACGCTCACGCAAGTCGGCTACCTCACCGATTCGGCGGGCGCGCCCGTGACCGCGCAGCTCACGGTCGTCTACTCGATCTACGACGTCGCTTCGGGAGGCACGCCGCTCTGGAGCGAGCAGCAGACGGTGGCCGTCGACGCCGGTTACTTCTCGACGCAGCTCGGATCGGTGACCCCGATCCCGCTGAGCGTGTTCTCGGGCGCGGCGCGCTTCCTCGGCGTGCGCGTGGGTAACGACTCCGAGATGACGCCGCGTGAGACGCTGAGCAGCGTGCCCTACGCGCTCGTCGCCGAAGACGTGGTCGGCGACATTCACCCGAAGAGCGTGACCGTGGGAGGAGTCCCGGTCATCGACAGCCAGGGCAACTGGATTGGACCGCCGATCGACGGAGGCGCGGGCGGCGCGACGGGTCCTGTGGGACCGACGGGCGCGACCGGGCCGGCGGGCGCGACCGGCGCCGCTGGTGCGACTGGTGCGGCTGGACCCACCGGTGCTGCGGGCGCGACCGGCGCCGCTGGTGCGACCGGTGCCGCTGGTGCGACTGGAGCCGCTGGTGCGACTGGTGCCGCGGGACCGACGGGCCCCATCGGGCCCACCGGCAACGCAGGGCCGGCAGGCCCAACCGGCGCCACCGGCGGGATTGGGCCCATCGGCCCGACGGGCAACGCAGGCCCCGCAGGCCCCACCGGCGGAATCGGCCCGATCGGCCCCACGGGCAACGCAGGTCCCGCCGGCCCGACCGGCGCGACCGGTGGGATCGGGCCGGTTGGTCCGACGGGCAGCACCGGTGGGATCGGCCCCATCGGTCCGACGGGCAACGCGGGCCCCGCAGGTCCGACTGGAGCCACCGGCGCGATCGGTGCAACGGGTGCCACGGGTCCGAAGGGCGCGACGGGCTCGACCGGTCCGACAGGTGCGACTGGAGCGACGGGCGCCACCGGCAACATCGGGCCGGTCGGTCCGACCGGCGCTACGGGGCCTTCGGGCGCCACGGGCGGGACCGGTCCCGCGGGCGCGACGGGTGCGACCGGCGCTCCGGGCGCCGCAGGTGCTACGGGCGCGACCGGCGCGACGGGTGCGTCGGGGATCAACAGCGTGGTCTTCGCGAACGGCCCGGCGACGGCGCCTCCGATCGGCACCGCCAACAGCGATCTCCTCTCGGCGACGATGGGAAACATCTCGCCGCCGGTGAGCATCACGGTCACGGCCGCTGGGCAGAAGGTCTACGTGAGCGCCACGGCCGACATCGGTCCCAACGGATCCGGCGGCGGAGGGATCCTTCCGATCATGTGTTACCGCACGTCATCGACCGCGCCGTGGCAGGCGTTCGATGACGAAGCGCCGGGCATGAGCGCGGCGGATTCAGCGCGCCTTCGGATCCCGCGCCTCGAGATCGGCACCTTCGAGTCCTACCGCGTACCGATTTCGCGTGCAGGCTACACGGCTCTCACCGTGACCGGCACGACCGACGTCGCGCTCTGCGCGCGCAGCTCGCAAGGCGGCTCGGGCGGCACGTGGAACCTCATCGGCTACGCGAAGACGACCGTCGTCCTCTTGCAGTGAGCGACAGCGGACACGAAGTCGGCGGCCGAGCGATCCCGGCCGCCATCGTCGCCGCCGCGGTGATCATCGCGGCGGGGCTTTATTTCGGCCTCCGCGCGCGAGGCGGCGCGGACGCGGCCCCGGCCACGAGCGCAGAGGCCTTGGCGACATCGCCATCCCAGAAGCGCACGTCCGTCGCCAACACGGCGACACCACCGGCGGTGCCGACGGGCGTCGACAAAGCGGTCGCGCCCCCGCCGATGATGCCGTTCGAGGTCCCGATTCCAGCGACCCACGACAAGAACGCGGACCTCGCGCGCGCCGCGCTCGAGAGGATGCGGGGCGACTTCGTTCGGAAGTGTTGGGCGCCCGCCGCGGCGAAGACCCCCGAGCCCGCGCACGCGAGCTTCACGTTCAACCTCGCGTTCGACGCGCAGGGGAAAGAGCGGGCCCGCGGCATCGGCGAGGTCGCGTTCGGCGCGGACGCGCGCACCGACGTGGGCAATTGCTTGCGCGGCCTCGCGTCTCCCATCGAGATCGAGGCGCCGGGTCGAGCGGTGAGCGTGAGCGTGACCATGGAGCTCCCGTGACCACGATCTGCCTCTCGATGATCGTGAAGAACGAGGCGCACGTCATCGCGCGCTGCCTCGCCTCGGTGAAGCCGCTCCTCTCGCACTGGGTGATCGTCGACACGGGGTCGACCGACGGGACGCAAGATCTCGTGCGGAAAGCGCTCGCCGACGTGCCGGGCGAGCTCTTCGAAAGGCCGTGGGTCGACTTCGCGACGAACCGCACCGAGGCGCTCGCGCTCGCGCGCGAGAAGGGCGGCGCGGACTACGTCTTGGTGGTCGACGCAGACGACGTGCTCGTGGTGCCTCCCGCGATCGCGCTCCCGACGCTCACCCACGACGCGTACGCGCTCCGCGTCGAGTACGACGGCACCACGTTCTATCGGACCCAGCTCCTCAAGGCCTCGCTCCCGTGGCGCTACGAGGGCGTGGTGCACGAGGCCCCGGCGTGCGACGCACCATTCGAGCCCGCGACGCTCGAGGGCATCGTGTACCGCATCGTGGGTGGCGGCGCGCGTTCGCGCGATCCGGATCGCTATCGAAAAGACGCCGAGCTCCTCGAGCGCGAGCTCGCCAAAGATCCGACCCATGCGCGGTACGCTTTCTATCTCGGTCAGAGTTACCGCGACGCCGGCGACCACGAGCGTGCGATCGCCGCCTACGAACGGCGCGCGACGATGGGGGGCTGGGGCGAGGAGGTCTTCTACTCGCTCCTCCAAGCCGCAGCGCTCCGCGAGCTGCTCGGCCAGCCGCGAGAGACCGTGTGGAGCGCCTACCTCAAAGCCCACCAAAGCCGCCCCGAGCGCGCCGAGGCGCTCGCGGCGCTCGCGCGCTACTGCCGGCTCGCCGGTGAGCTCGCGCTGGCGTTCGTCTTCGCGGACGCGGCGGCGGCGATACCGCGCCCGCGCGACGTGCTCTTCGTGGACGAATCGGTGTACGCGTGGCGCGCCCTCGACGAGCTCGCAATCGCTGCATTCTACACCAATCGCTTCGACCGCTCCGCGGCGGCGTCGGCGCGGCTCCTCACCGAGGGGCGGCTCCCGGCCGGTGAGCTCGAGCGCGTGCGGAAGAACTTCGCGTTCGTGGCCGACGCGCGCGCACCGCGCTGACCGCGCTGAACCGTCAGCGGCAGTGCGGACAGCGGCGACGGCGGCGCGTCGCGAAGGCGACCGCGAGGGCGAGCCCTAGTACGGCGGCGCCGGCGCGCGCCTCGTCGTGACCGCCCAAATCGCAGCCACCACCGCCCGCGAGAGACGGCGAGCCACCGCTCGGAGGCGCCGCGGCGTCCGCGCTCGCGGTCGCGTCGACCGACGCGTCGCCTGCCGAGCCATCGGCCGCGCTCGCGTCGTCGGTGTTGGCGTCGGGGCCGGCTTCTGGCTGCGGCTCCGGCTGAACGAAAGGCAATCGGCAGCGGAGCGATTGCACGTTGAAGCCGCTGTCGAGATCGGAGCAGAGGTCGACTTGGCATGCGCCGGCGCCGGCCTCGAGCGTGCACGCGCTCCCCGCGTCGAGCCCGCTGCACGCGAGGATCTCGGGCGCACCGCACGGGAGCGGCGCCGGCGCGGCCTCGGCGTAGAGGCGCGCGGGATGCGCAGCGAGCACGAAGAGCACGACGGCGGGCGTCGCGAGGACGATCGGGAGCCCGCGGAGCGACGTCATTGCTTGGTGGCGGCGATGACGACGTGCGGGTACGGGAGGATGTCCGGGACGCGCACGATGCGGACCTTGAAGCCGAGGCGCGTCAGCATCTCACCCCACGCGCCGTGATGGCGATACGCGAGCGGCTCTTTCATGCCGACCATGAGCCGATCGAGCGCCTCGGTGAAGAGGAGGCCCGCGTGGGGCTCGGTGGTGATGTCCTTGATGAGGAGCACGCCGCCGGGGACGAGCAGATCGCGCATGTGCGCGAGCACGGCCTCCTGCTCGCCGGCAGGAATGTGGTGCATCACGTCGAGCACGTACGCGCCCTGGAAGGTTCCTTCGAGCGCGGCGTCGCGCACGTCGCCGACGCGGAACTCGTGGCGCAGGAGACCGAGCTCCTTGGCGACGTGGCGCGCGAGGTCGATGCGGCGCGCGTTGGGATCGACGCCGACGATGCGGCGCCCGGGCTCGGTCTGGCCGAAATACGCGGCGAAGAGGCCGAAGCCGCACCCGACGTCGAGGATGCGCCCCTCGTCCGGGAGGAGGAGGTCCATGACGCTCAAGAGCTTCGGCCGGAGGATGGTGAAGCGAATCTCCGCGTACGCGCGCTCGACGAGCGGGAGCGCGCGGGCGATGCGACGCAGCGCCTCGCGGCCGAAGATCTCCGACGCGTTGAACGACGCTGGACGGGCGGCGGCGACGCTCAGAAAGCGGCGCGCGCTTCGATCGCTCTTGGGGCCGCTCGCGGCGGCGCGCTTGCGCTCTTCTTTCAAGGTGGCGAGACGCTAAGCGGGGCCTGGGCCGGGCGCAAGCGGCCTTGGGCGAAGGGGGCCCGGGCGTTCAGCGTGCGTCGAGGGTGCGGCAGCTCCGGCCGACCTCGATCTTCTTCATCCCGCGTGTGATCGACACCTTGATGAGCGGCTCGGACTTCTCGTCGAGGAGCCACACGGTCTGGGTGCCGTCACGGCGCCGCTCGACGGGGAGGACCGCGAGCGGGTCGACCGTGCGCTTGCCGTCGGCGGGGCCAGCCTTGGGATCGTCGCCGACGAAGTACGCCACAGCGCGATCGCACTGACTCGTGATCTCGAGCGGCCGCTTCTGGGCGTGAGTGGGCGCGCGCTCCTCGTCGCTCGCCGCCGGCGCGGGCGGTGCGGCAGCGGCCGGCGCGGGGCTCGACGGAGCGACGGGGGGAGGCGCATCAGGCGCAGCCCCGCCGCAAGCGATGAGGACGAGCGAGACGGCGGGCGCGAGCGCCGCGCCGAGGAGGGACCGAGAGCGCATGCGCGGGAGCGTATCAAAGAGAGGGGGCCGTTGATCGCGCGGGGGATGCGGTGTACTCCTTCGACCACGTTTTCGCGCTCGTAGCTCAATTGGATAGAGCATCGGCCTTCGAAGCCGAGGGTTACAGGTTCAAGTCCTGTCGGGCGTACTGAGAAGCAGGGAGTGCAGCGGCGCGTCGTCGCGCACCCACGCACGGCGGGTGACCTTCAGCGCGGGCGCGAGCTGAGCCGTGGGCCCGCTTGGGTCGGGCCCCACGCGCACTTCTGATAGGGTGCGTCGATGGTTCGGAGAGCGGCGGTTCTCTCGCCAGCGGTGTTGGCGGCGATGCTGATGCACTGTTCGCTGATCACGTCGGTCGACGGGCTCACCGGCCGAACCGAGGCTGCCGATGCCGCCGACGCCATCGCCGAGACGGAGACGGGCTCGAGCGCAGAGGCGGGTACCGATTCGGGACCGACCGATGCGGCGCTGTACCCGGACGTGCCGGACGGAGGTTGCCTTTGCGCGCAGCCTGCGCCCCCCGGCTGGCAAGGACCGGTCGTGCTCGCGGAATCGCTGAAGGGCGCCGCGCCCGCGTGCTCGGGTGACTATGGAGACGAGCGGTTCGCCGGCACGGGTTCGCCCCTCGTGCCGCCCGCGCAATGCGCCTGCGCCCCGTGCTCCGCCCCAACGGGGCAGACGTGTCCGAACAACTTCACCGTGAAGCTGCATCAGCAGACCTCGTGCACCATCGCCTACTCGGATCAGCCGATGAGCGCGTCCTGCTGGAACGTGGGCGGAGCGAGCGCGCGCGGCGTGATTTCGACCCCGCCCGCTCCGACCGACATGGGCACGTGCACCACCCAACTGACGACGAACGACGTCCCGGCCGTGACGTGGGAGCGCTCGGCGCGGGTTTGCGGTTCGACGACCGCGCTCGGGAAGGAAGACTCGTGCGTCGCAGGAGAGGTGTGCGTCGCGCCGCCGCGCGCGCCCTTCCTCCCGCGGCTCTGCGTGCTCGCGACCGGTGAGATGGCGTGCCCGGCGGGGAGCGCGTATTCGGTGCAGCACGTGTACTTCACCGGGGGGAGCGACACGCGCGCCTGCACGGGGTGTAGCTGCGCGGCCGCGACCGGCACCACGTGCGCCGGCAGCTTCCACACGTTCGACAGCGCGAGCTGCATGGTGGAGACCGGCGCGTACCCGCTCACGTCGGCGTGCACGTCGCTCACCACCGCGCCGATGGGAATGTCGATCACGGTGGCGCCTTCCGGTGGGTCCTGCGCGCTGTCCGGCGGGCAGGCCACCGGCGCGTTCACCCCGTCCGGCGCGACGACGGTGTGCTGCCTCCCCTGAAGGAGCGGCGCTCAGATGTCGATGAAGCTGTCGCTCGCGACGCTCGAGCAGTCCGACGCGCTGCCCCGGATGACGGCGCGGCAGAAGCAGTATGCGTCGCACCAGCCGTTGCTGATGTGGTCCTTCCGGCACGTGCTCATGCAGCCGTTGTAGACGCACGCCTGATCGCAGCGGGGCTTCTCGACGACGGTGCCGGTCGTCGTACCGGCTCCGTCCGTGCTTCCGGTCGTGATGGCTTGTGGCGCAACGCTGGGCTCGACCGGGGCAACGACCTCCTCCGGGCCGTCGACATTGGAGGAGCATCCAGCCGCGACGGTGAGGGCGAAGCTCGAGAAGACGGACACGCTGACGAAGCTCTTGAGGACGGACATGGTGGTTGCCTTTCGGTGGGGTGCCGCCCGCGCTCGCAGCTTTGATGCCAACGATCGGCCGGCCCGCCGAGCGCTCTTTCGCCATCCTGCGGGCCGCGCGCGCGCGCGCGCCGACCGAGCGCGCGCGCCTCGAAGCGTGGGGTGAACGACGGGCGCGCCCGCGCACAGGCTGGCATGCGGCTCGCAGCGATCGTCCTTCGATGATGCTCCGGCCCATCGCCATGAACTTCACGATGAACGACCCCGCCGATCGATTGGACGCGAGAGCGTGGCGCGCGATCGTGCTCCGAAGCTTGGCGCGCAGCGACGAAGGACTCCTCGTCTGCGGTGTGGACCACCAGATTCTCTTTTCGACCCCCCGCGGCGCGCGGGTGCTCGAGCGCCTCGCCGCCCCCGTGGCCGGTCGCCTTCCCCCGATCATGATCGCGGCCGTGGAGCGGCTCGGAACCGAGAGCGTGCGCAGCGAGCGCTTCCCCCTGACGGGAGGCATCGGCATCGGCGGCGTCCAGGTCGACCTCGCCGTCTTGCACGACGCGGCGCCAGCGCACGTGCTGCTGTGGCTCCGCGAGGAGCTCGTTCGCGACGGCGAGCTCTACGAACGAATGAAGCAACGATTCGGCGTGACGCTGCGCGGCTTCCAGTTGGCGCAGCTCGTGCGGCAGGGCCTCAGCAACCGCGAGATCGCCGTCGAGCTGCGGCTCGCGGAATCGACCATCAAGGTGTACCTTTCCGAGCTCTTTCAGCAGTGTGGCGTCTCGAGCCGAACCGCGCTCGTGGCGCTGGTCGAGCGCGTGGGAAAGTCGGGATGATGGGCTCTTCGGGCAGGCAGCTCGGCAGACGGTGGGTGGCGCTCCTCGCGGCCGCCATCACCGTCGAGAGCTCGCTTGCCCGCGCGGACGAAGGGCCGACCGGCGCGCCGCCCGCGAGCCCGCCCACGACGAGCCCCGAGCCGCCGCCCCCGCCGAGCGAGGTGGCCGACCCCGCCGCCGACGAGGCGAGGGCTCGCCACCGACGCGGCATCCAGCTCTTCGACGAGGGGGACTTTCGCCTCGCGTTGCTCGAGCTCGAGCGCGCCTACGCCCTCCACCCGAGCTACCGCGTCCTCTACAACATCGCGCAGGTCCACTACCAACTCGGCGAGTACGCAAAGGCGCTCACCGCGTTCGAGCAATATCTCAAGGAAGGGGGCGCCGAGGTCGCCGCGTCGCGCCGCGCGGAGGTCGAGGCCGACCTCGCGACGCTTCGGACCCGCGTCGGAACGCTGAGCGTTCGCGTCAACGTCGACGGCGCCGAGCTCGCGCTGAACGATCAGCCGCTCGGCCGCGCGCCTCTCGACCGCGCCCTCGTGGACGCCGGCACGTTGAAGGTCCAGGCGTCCCGTCCGGGCTACGTCACCGCGACCCGCGTCGTGAAGCTCGCGGGTGGGGACTCGGCCGTGGTCCAGATCGAGCTCGAAAAGGCGACCGCGGACGTGGTCGTGACGACCGACCGCATGAGCGCGGTGGCCACGGGCTCGTGGATCGCGACCGGCGCGCTGGCCGCCGCCGCCGTCGGCTTCGGCGTGGCCGCGAACGGCGCGAAGAACCGCTACGAGGACAAGCTCGCGTCGCCGATCGACGGCTCGCCGGCGGAGGCTTCCGCCGATCTGGAGCGCCGTCGAAGCTTGGTGACCGGCCTCGCCATCACGACCGACGCGCTCATCGTGACGACCGTGGTCGGTGTCGGCGTCTCGCTCTACCTCACGCTGCGCGGCAAGCCCACCGCGACCGCGCCGGCTCGTCCACTCTCCCGAGGCGCCGCCTGGTCGGTGAGGTTCTGATGGCGCCCGTCCTTCGCCTCGCGGGTCTCGCGCTCGCCGCGGGTCTCGTCGGCTGCACGCTCCTCCTCGACACGCCCGAGCCGCGCCAGTGCACCACCACCGCCGATTGCGAAAGCCGCCCGGCGCTGCGCAATCGCGTGTGCGCGGAAGGCTTCTGCGTCAATCCGCAGACGGCCTTCACGCCGGTGGCCGCCGATGGCGGCAGCGGCTGCGTCAGCACCGCGCTTTGCACGCAAGCGAACAGCAATCGACCGTCGCGCTGCCCACGCACGGGAGAGCCGTGCGTCCCTTGGGAGACCCCCGACTGCCCGGTGGTCGCCGGCGCGTGGGACAACCCGAACGCGCTCGTGGTCGGCGTGCTCACGCCGCTCAGCGTGCTTCAGCACAACAAGTCGCTCCTCAAGGTCCCCTACATCCAGCGCTACATCCGCGGGGTGAACCTGGCGATGCTCGAGCTCAACGAGAGCCTCGGCCTCGGGCTCTCGGTGGGGTTGGATCGACGCCCGCTCGCGGTCGTGCACTGCGACTCGTGGGACGACCCCGCGCACGCCGACGCGATGTTCGATCATCTCGTGGACACCGTCGGCGCGCAGGCCGTCATCGTCACGACCGCGGAGGACGTCGCGCGGGTCGCCGAGAAGGCGGCGCGCAAGAAGATCGTCCTCGTGTCGTCGGACTCGCAGGTGAAGGCGCCCGACGGCCCGCTCGTGTGGCGAACGCAGCCGCCCATCGCGCCGGAGGGAAGGCTCGCCGCCTGGCGCGTCGGCCAACTGGAGACCAAGATCCGCGCCGACCTCGACCTCGCGCCGTCGGCCGACATCAAGGTGGTGAGCTTGGCCGAAGGCACCGCTACGGCCAAGGCGTTCGCCGAGTCGTTCGCCGCTTCCGTCACCTTCAACGGCAAGGGGGCCCTCGCCAACGGCGCGAGCTTCGTCGTCGTTCAAGCGGAGAACCCGCGCGACGTGACCGTCGATCACATCGGATACGCGCAGAAGATCGCCGCCGAGCATCCGCACGTCATCGTCGTGGCGATGGGGCAGGATTTTCCGACGTACTACGTCCGGACGATCGAGGACGAGTGGCCCGTCGGCGCGCCGCGACCGTATTACGTGCTCTCCAACTTGAGCCACGAGGTCACGCCGTACGCGCCCGTGATCGGGCTGGACGACGAGCTGCGAAAGCGCTTCAGCGGCACACGGCCGGCGATTTCGCGGGAGCTCCAGGCCAACGTCGACGCGTACGTCCTCCGCTATCGGCAGGAGTACAACAACCAAGCGCCGGACTCGAATCACAGCGGCTACGAGGCGTTCTACGCGCTCGCCTACGCCATGGCCGCGGCGAGCCAGCAGTCGATGATGGACGGGCCTCACATCTCGACCGGCTTCGAGAGCCTCGTGGCCGGCAGCCTGATCGACGTCGGGCCGGGCCAAGCGAGCACGGCGCTCGGGCTCCTCTCCGCGAAGGGCAGCATCGATCTCCGCGGGATGTGGTCGACGCTCGATTGGGACAAGTTGACGCGAGAGGTGCACACCGACCGCACCATGTTCTGTTTCGGTCGCGACGGCGCCGGAGAGCTCTTCGTCGACACCGACGCCGGCGTCAGCTTCTCCGACGCGACCGGCGCCGTGACCGGCACCTACGCCTGCCCATGAGCGGATGGGCGCAGTCGTCCGCGGCGGCGCTCGCGGTGACGCTGCTCGCGCGGCCAGCGGCGGCGATCGAGGGTGGCGCGCTCGATCGGACCCACGGCTTCGCGGTGGCCATCGTGGCGGGCGGACCGGGCGCGCCCGAGATGCGGTGCACCGGCAACCTCGTCAGCGCCAACGTCGTCCTCACGGTTCGCCACTGCGTGGGTCCGGCGGCCTCGCGCGAGGGGGACTGCGCCGCCGAGCTCGGCGCACCGGAAGGCCAGCTCTGGGTCGGCACGTCACCGTGGGTGCAGCCGGGGTCGGGCTGGCACAAGGTCGCCCGCGTCGTCGTTCCCGAGACGCGGAAGGCGTGCGGCGACGACGTCGCGCTCCTCGTGCTCGATTCGCCGGTACCGGAGAGCGCCGCGACGCCGGTGCGCATCGCCGTCTCGGTGGACGCGTTCCACGAAGCCGCGAAGGCCGGCGTCATCACCGTCAGCGGGTTCGGCGCCGACGACGCCTCCGGCGCCGGGGTCGGCACTCGCCGCGTTCGCGGAGACATTCCCCTCCGGTGCTTGCCCGGCGAACCCGGCTACTCGTGCGGTCCCGAGCTCAGCGTCATCGATGCCCTCGAGTTCACCGCCGGGAGCGGCCCGTGCAGCGGCGACTCGGGAGCCGGTGCCCTCTCCATCGGATCGTCGCCGACCGTGTTCGGGCTCTTGTCGCGCGGCAAGCTCGCGCGCGGGTGTGGCGAGGGCGTCTTCGAGCGCACGGACGTGTGGGCCTGGCTGGTGGCCAAGACGATCCTCGAAGCCGCTCCGCAGGGCGGCGCTCCCGCGTGGGCCTCATCCCTCTTCCCCGCGTCCGCACGCGAGGGAGAGCTCTGTCTCGATGCCTCGGTGTGCGGGCCGCGCGCGGCGTGCGCGTCGCTCGACGATCGTCGCTCGTGGCGGTGCGTCACGACGTGTTCTTCCGATCGCTCGTGCGCACCGGATCAGCGATGTGACGCCGGCCTGTGCGTCGCCGCGGTGGCCTCAGCGCCGGTCGGAGAAGGCTGCCGCGTCGGCGTCGCGCGCGGTCCGGAGCGCGGCCTCGTCCTCGCGACGCTGCTCGCGATCTTCCTGATTCGGCGGCGCGTTACGGCACGACGCTGACCGGCTCAGAACGGATCGTCGCGATCGAGCGGCCGTCGGCGTCCCCCCGTCGCGCTCGGCGGCGGCGGAGGCGGCGCCGCCGCGGACACTGTGCCGCTCGCGGTCGGCGAAGCGCTGGGTGCGACGTCTCTCGGCGGCGGCGATGGCGGCGGGGTGCGAGGCGATGGACGCGGAGGCGCCGCGGAGGGCGCGCTCGCGACGAGCGGCGGAGACGGAGCGGGGGCCGACGGCGGAGGGGACGTCGTGGTGGTCGTTTCGACGGGCGGCGCGCTCGCGGACGTCGTGGGAGCGGAGACGCTGCTGGCCGTGGGCGAGGCGTCGCTGCCCACGCCCCGCGCGATCCAAGCGCCGCCGACCACGAGGCCCACCAGCACGACGCCCCACGGCCACCACGAGCCGCGCGCCCCTCCCCGCTCGGCGGCGCGTGCGGTCGTGTTGAGCGGCGCGAACGTAGCCTGGCCCGGAGCGAGCGCGCTCACTGGCGCGACGCCGAAGGCCGCGGGCGCCTCGCGGGAGGGCGGCGGGCCCACGCTCTTCGCGAGCACGCTCGGCGGTGGCACGCTCACCGGAGCGAGCGCGGTCGGCTCGACAGAGCGGCCGCGCGAGAGGCGCGCTGCGAGGTGCGCGGCGTCCTCGCTCGCGAATCGGGCCAGATCCGCGGCGAGCTCCGCCACGGTCGCGTACCGATCCGCGGGGCGCTTCGCCAGACACTTGGCGACGATGGCGTCGAGCTCGGCGTCGACGCCTTTTGCCGAGCTCGCGAGCGACGGCGCCGGCTCTTCGCGCACCTTCACGGTGAGCTGGATCATGTTGCTCGCGGCGAAGGGCGGCTCTCCCGCCACGAGCTCGTGGAGGATGACGCCGAGGCTCCAGATGTCGGTGCGCGCGTCGACGTCGCGCGCCGACTCCATCTGCTCCGGGGACATGTAGACCGGCGACCCCATCATGGTCGACGTCGCCGTGATGTCGTTGAGGTCGGGGAGCTTGGAGATGCCGAAGTCGAGCACCTTGATGCAGGTGGTGCCGCTCGCTCGCTCGGCCAGGAACAAGTTGGCCGGCTTGAGATCGCGGTGAACGATGCGCCTGGCGTGCGCCTCGGAGAGCGCGGCGCACGCTTCGATGATCCAACTCGTTGCGGTCTGCACGGAGAAGGGACCTTCGCTCTTCAGCTTGTGCGCGAGATCTCTCCCCTCGAGGTACTCCATCACGATGTAGGGCTCACCGCTCTCGAGGCGCGCCACGTCGTGCACCTGGCAGACGTGCTCGCTCTTCACCTGGGCCGCCGCGCGCGCCTCGCGGAGGAAGCGGTCCATCGACTCCTCCGCGCGCGCGCGGGCGCCGAGGAGGAACTTGATGGCCACCCGCTGCTCGAGCTCGAGGTGGCGCGCAGCCACCACGATGCCCATGCCGCCTTGCCCGAGAACGCGCTCGACGCGGTACTTCCCGGCGAGCGTCTCGCCCGGCAGAACCGGTGCAGCCTCGAGCGGGTCCATGTGGCACGAGCGTAAAGCGTCCTTTGCCACGCGGCGATCACCGAAATCGCCGTCGCTCGGTCCGCCCGCTCAGACCGAGACGGAGCCGGTCCTCAGGTGCAAGCGACGCCGCAGCGCGGTGGGTCGTTGAACCAGCAGGCTTCGACCTTCAACCAGGTGGTCTCGCCGTCCGGGTGCTGCGCCAGGCACGCCGTGCGGCAGGCGCCCGCGTCGGGGACGCTGAGGCAGTCGGTGACGCACTTCTCCAGCGGCTTGCAGGTCGCTTCGCCCTCACACGCCGTGATGACGTCGCAGCAGTGGGCCACCATGCACGCGTTGCACGACCGCGAGCCGTACGACGCTGGCAAGGCGCACGCAGCGCCGTCGGCGTCCGCGACGATGACGCTCGCGTCGGCATCTGCGTCGGCGCCCGCGTCCGGCGCGGCGACGGCCGCGCGCGTGTCCGCCTTGTCGCTGCACGCGACGACGAGCACGAAGGAGAGCGCCAGCGCCAAGGTCACGCTGGCCGACACGCGAAACGCGGAAGCCCTCACGAGCCGCGCAGCGTCAGGGATACGCGGAGCACCAGCACTGGCCGAACGTGTTGCAGCGCTGGTAGGGCGCCGAGACGTTGTAGCGGCAGGGGTTGTAGGCGCTGATGGTGGTGCTCGGCGGGCAGTTCGGCATCACGCCCGTCTTCGCGTCGGGGCAGCACGGCTTCGTGACGATCTTGCAGACGCCGTTGATGACGGAGAAGAAGCCACCGCCTGGCGCCAATTGACCGCACGGACAGCTGAACGACTTGACCTCCGTGCCGATCGTCTCGAGCGTACCGCACGCGCTCGGGTCGGCGCGGCTGCACAGGGCCTGCGCGGACGAGCCGACCTCGGACTCATCGTTGCGCGAGTCGGCCGAACAGGCGACCAGACCGACGAGGCAAACAGCGGGAACGAGGGCAATGAGAGCGCGCAGCGTCATGGCTTCTGTCGATTCTCCGAGGGGGTTCTTTGCAGCCTTTGGGCATCGCGTCAAACGCCAAAGACGCGCCCGAACGTCGATCACGCGCGGGGGACACGAGGGCTTTAGCCTAGGCCCGCGGAGGCCGGCGCGCTCCCTACGAAAGTAGAGGGAAATGGTCCGTGCAGGGCGCGCGCGGCCGCTCAGTCGTCGATGTTAAGCTTCTTCATCAGGCGGTGGAGCGCGTGGCGGCTCGCGAGCCCAAGCTCGCGCCAGGCCTTGTCTTTCACGCCTCCGTGGCGCGCCAGCGCGGCGCGAATCTCGTCCGCCCCGAGCTCCCGTTGACTCGGGCGAGCGACGGGCTTGAGGATCGCGCGCGCTTCCTTGGAGAGCTCGATCTCTCGCCCGCGACTGGAACCGGCGGCGCGCATGAGCAGGCCGTCCAACTCGCGGACGTGGGTCGAGAAGGCGTGCTGGGTCAGGGCGCGAATCAGCTCGGCCGACACGCGCGGCTCGCCGTTCTCGCAGAACTGCGCCCGGAACTCCGGATCGCGCGCCGCCGTCTTCTTCAGCATGTGCCTGGCGAGGAGCGCGATGTCCTCGCGTCGCTCGTCGAGCCCGGGGACGTGTACCCGGAGCGCCAGTCGCGCCGCCAGGTCCTCCTTGAGCTCCTCGGGCGCGCGGTTGGTGGCCGCGACGAGGCGAATGTCCGCGAAGCGACGACGGGGATCGCCGAGCCTCTGGAACTCGCCGCCGTCGAGGACGCGCAAGAGGTGGGCCTGCATCTCCGAGGGCAGCTCGCCGATTTCGTCGAGAAAGAGCGTCGATCCGTCGGCTTGACCGATGAGGCCGAGGCGCTCGGGCATGCCGACGTTCGGGTAGTTGGCGAGGTTGCCGAAGAGCTCGGCGTCGATGAGGCCGCTCGGGAAGGTCGCCGCGTTGCGCGAGACGATCTCCTTCTTGGAGCGTGACGAGAGCCTGTGAATGGCTTGGGCGACGAGCTCCTTACCGGTGCCCGACGGCCCGGTCACGAGCACGTGCGCGTTGCGCTTGCCGATGAACGAGAGCTGGCGACGGAGCGACCAGGCCGCCGCGCTCTCGCCGACGACGCCTTGAGCGTCGGCGTCGCCGAACGTCTCGGGCGCGAGGTCTTCGCCGCCGACCGGAAGAAACGCGGGGCGGCGGACGCAAAGAAACGCGTAGAGGTCGGTGACCTCGACGATGTCGCCCTCGCGCACGGTGGCCGACGTGACCTCGGCGTCGGCGAACCGGAGCGGACGTTGACCCAGGCTCTGAATCTCGATCGCGTCGAGGGTCGTCTCGAAGCTCAGGTGGCGTCGGGAGAGAAACGGGTTTTCGACGGGGCTGGCCTTCAGGTTCCGGTCCGGCCGCTGACGAATGAACCCGATGCGCGCCTCGTCGTCGCCGGTGGCGCGCCCGAAGACCGAGCCCGTCGTCGGGAACAGGACCTCCCCGAGGCGTGAGGGCTCCTCACCGGCCCAGATGACCGCGAGCCCGAGGCGCATGTCCTCCGGCTCGTCGTCGTCCTCGCGGCGCCGCGGCGAGCCCTTGAGCGTCGTGTGACCGGAGATCGGCATCGCGGAGGAACCTAACAGACCTCGCCACGGCGTCGAAGACCGAGCGAGCGCGCGGTGTGCGCGCGCGCGCGCAGCGCCGAGCGAGGAAAAGCGCGGCAAAGGGCCGGCGCCGCGCTGGCACGCGGCCTGCTGAGGGGCGCACCCATGAACCGCTCACGCAACCCTCTTGGCGCCCGCAAGGTCGCCGTAACCCTCACCCCCATCGTGCTCGCCGCCGTCGCGCTCGTGCCCAGCGTCGCTCACGCGCAGACGAAGCTCGCGACCGTCGAGGTCGACACCGTCGTCGATCTCGGCAGCTACGACACGACGACCAGCAAGCACCCCGCTTACGCCATCAGCGCGCTGCCGATGGTGACGCTGAGCAGCGCGAACTGCCCCGCGCCCTCGGCCACCTATGATTGGGAGCGCGCTTACGTGAAGCAGGACGAGTTCGGCAACGGCACCTTCGGCGCCGGCTACTCGGCGGGCCTCACGTTCACGAGCCGCGCCGGTCGTGGCAACGAGCGCGACACCTTCACCGGCGAAGGGCTCCTCAGCGGCTACGTCACGGTCTTCGGCAGCGATCGCGAAGTCGCGCGCATCAGCGGCAAGGCCTCGATGACGGGCAGCCAAGGCACGTCGAGCTACTACGTCCGCCTCATGGGCGTGAACGTCCGCTCGAAGTCGGTGACGGGCAACCTCTCCGGGAACGAAGCCCTCGTCGACGCCGCGCTCTTCTCGGCTTCGACCACCATCTGGTTGGGCCCGTTGCCGGTGAAGTTCACCGGTGCCGTGAAGGGCAACGTGGGCATCAACTACTTGGCGCAATACGCGACGAGCACCCTGTCGGTCACCGCGACGCCGAGCGCAGAGCTCTCGGCCGTCGCGTCGGCGAGCATCGACGTGTACCTCGCGAGCGCGGGCGTGACGGGCACGCTGTCGCTGGTCAAGGCGGGCGTCCCGGCGCGCGCCGCCGCCGTCGTGGCCCCGAACAGCGTCAGCTACTCGCTCGACGCCGATCTGCGACTCACCTCGCTCTCCGGTCGCATCGACGCCTGGGCGCACATTCCCGGCAAGACCTGGCGGTTGAACCTCGCCAACTGGAGCCCGCTCTACCAAGGCACCTACCCGATCGTGCACGTCCTCGGCTGCCAGAATCCGATCGTGCGCCCCGTGT
Source organism: Polyangiaceae bacterium (assembly GCA_044224815.1). Classification (GTDB taxonomy): domain Bacteria; phylum Myxococcota_A; class Polyangia; order Polyangiales; family Polyangiaceae; genus JADJCA01. Next base: position 29,043 of record JBGAJR010000033.1, on the reverse strand, counting down.
GCGGCGACGCCGTCTGCGCCTCGGGCGAGTCGTACACGAACTGCCCGTCGGACTGCGTCGCGCCCCCGCCGGTGCCACCGAGCGACGAGCCGCCGCTTCCCATCTACTGCAACTCGAAGCCGTGGCTCTGCACCAACCTGTGAACGCGCATCGTCGTCCACGCATCGTTTGAGGACCTGATCCCATGAAGACCCTGGCTCTTTCGCGCAAGCTCACCGTCAGTGCCGCCGTCCTCGCGCTCGTCGCGACGGGCGCCGGCGTCGCCGCGTTCGGCGCCGGCTGCCACCTCGGAGGCGAGACCGGAACGACGAGCGAGACCGTCGAACGCGGTGGCGCGCAAGCGACCTCACACCCGAGCGCAGCGGCGCGCGGACGTGGGCGCGCGGAAGCGCCAGGGCTCCTTCATGTCTACGCGCTCACGATGAGCCAGGAGCTCGGGTTCGTGGCCAAGCAGGCCGACCGGGCGCGGCCGGACTCCGAGACGGTGAAGCTCGGTCTCGGCGCGGAGCTGCGCCTCGCGTTCGTCGGCGCGGACGGCGAGCGCCATCGACTCTTCGGGCAGCTCGCGAACGTGAAGGTCTCGATGAACGGCGCCGACACGGCGACCCTCGCGGCGGAGCTCGAGAAGCCCTTCTACGTGTCCACCGACGCCGACGGGCTCGTGCGCGGCTACGCCTTCGCGCGTGGGATCTCGCCGTTGGCGGCGAACATGCTGCGCGCCGTCCTCGGGCAGACCCAGATCGCGTCGCGGCCCGGTGCGTCGTACGAGACCCAAGAGGACGACATCCACGGGAGCTACGGCGCGTCGTACACGCGCGCGGCCGGCGGACGACTGGACAAGAAGAAGGGACAATACACGCGTATCGCGACCGCGGGAGGGAGCGAGAGCCCGGACAAGAGCGCGCGCGTCGAAACGCACGGCGAGAGCTCGGCCACGCTCGACGAGAGCGGCTGGGTGGTCACGCTCACCTCGAAGGAGACCAAGGTGGCCTCGCTCGGCGACCAGATGCCGACGGCCTCGACGCGCATCGAGGTCGAGATGAAAGAGACCGCGCGGCGCGTCGACGGCTCGCTCGCGGGTCGCTTCGAGCGCGAGGCCGGTGAGCTCGTTCACGCGGGGCCGTTCGGGATCGCCGACGACGCCGCGTCGGCGCGCCTCGCCGACGAGCGCCTCGTCGGGCAGCGGTCGCTGGATGACCTCGTCGCGGCCGCGCGCGGCACCGAGGGGGTGTCGCCACGTGCGCTCCTCGGAGAGCAGTTGGCGGCGCGATTTCGCCTGACGCCGAGCGACACGGAGAACGCGGCGGGCCTCGTCGGAAAGCTGCCGGCGAAAGATGCGCAGCTCGTCACTTCGGCGCTCGCCAGCGCGAAGACGCCGGAAGCCGTCCGCGCGATGGGCGCGATCGCGAACCAGAAGGAGTTGGCCGTCGACGTGCGCGCCCAAGCGGCTACCGCGCTCGCCTTCGCGGGGCCGCTCGCGGGCGAGGCCAAGGACGCGCTCCTCCAAGCGATGGGAGACTCCTCGCGCGACGTGCGAACGAGCGCGACCCTCGCGCTCGGCAACGTGGCGCGCGAGCTCGGCGGTGACCCGGCGCTGGTGAGCGAGCTGGTGCACGGGATGCGCGAGGCGCGGGACGAGGACGAGCGCATCTCGTTTCTCCACGCGCTCGGCAACAGCGGCAGCCTCGAGGTGCTTCCGATCGCGAAGGAGGCGATGACGAGCGAGAGCGAGCCCCTCCGCGAGGCCGCGATGCAGGCGCTCCGGTTCTTGCCGCTCGGCGAGGCCGACGTGATGCTCGACGCCGCGGCGACGACCGACGGCTCCGAGACCGTGCGGCAAGCGTCGGTCGACGCGATGGGGTTCCGCATCGTCGAGCGACACGCGCCGGCGCTCCACCGCGTGCTCGACGCGGACGTGAGCCGCAAGGTCAAGGTCGAGGTCTTCCGCGTCGTGTCGCGCGCGCTCGCCGGTCGCGGGAAGACGCTCGCTCCGGAGGGACGCGCCATCCTCGAGGCCATCCTCGCCAAGGCGCCGCCGCCGTCGAGCGACTGAGCGACCGGGCGCGGTTAGACTGCGGGGATGAAGGGACGCACTCCGTTCGAAGGCTTCTCGCTGCGCGGCTTCTGGCGCGACTCGGACTGGGCCAAGAAGAGCTACGTGGAGGCGAAGCCGAGCGCGGCGCTCGTCGCCTCGATCGAAGAGGAGCTCGGCTACGCCCTTCCCCGCTCGTACGTGTGGCTCATGACGCGCCATAACGGCGGGACGCCGGCGCGGACGTGCTTTCCGACCAAGGCGGCCACCTCGTGGGCGCCCGACCACGTCGCGATCACCGGGCTCGCCGGGATTGGACGCAAGAAGCGCTACTCGCTGTCGGGCGAAGCGGGCACCAAGTTCTGGATCGGCCACTGGCAGTACCCGCCGATCGGCCTCGTCATCGCGACGTGTCCCTCCGCGGGCCACGACCTCATCATGCTCGATTACCGTGCGTGCGGGCCACGCGGTGAGCCCTCGGTCGTGCACGTGGATCAAGAGCACGACTACCGCATCACGCCGCTCGCGAAGGACTTCGAAACCTTCATCCGCGGTCTCGTCGACGCCTCCGAGTACGAAGAGGACGAAGACGACCGCGAAGAGGAGGACCTGGCCAAGGTCCGCAAGGGAAAGCTCTCGCCGCTCCTCCGTCGCCTGTGCGCGGCCGCACCCGGGTCCGAGGAGGCGATCCGAGTGCTTGCCGAGAAGGTCGTGCGCGAGAAGGGCTTCTTCGCGCTCCACGGGGATGCCGTGTCCCGCGAGATGTACGACGCGGTGCTCTGGCTCTACGCCAAGAAGAATCCGGTCTTCACCCGCGCGAAGTTCCTCTCCGACTACGAGAAGATCCTCGCGCTCGCGGGCGAATTCTCGACCGGCGGCTACGCGCCCGACTTCGTCACGAAGTGGTTCGACGCGCGCGTGAAGTCCGGTGCGCTCGCCCGAAAGAAGGACGGCTTCGCGCTCTCGCCGAAGGCGGCCACCGCGATCGCGCGGAAGCTCCTCAAGTAGCCACACGAGGAATCCCGCCCGGCCTCGCCACGCCTGCACGCTACCATCGCGGCGTGAGCCTCCTCGTGCTCGGCGTCGGCTACACGGGGCGCGCCGTCCTCGCCCTCGCGCGGGCGCGCGGGCATGACGCGCGCGGCGTCGTTCGACGCGCGGAGGCCGCGGCGGCGCTGCGCGGCGAGGGGTTCGACGTCGTCGCGGTGCCGTCGTTCGACGACGCGCTCGCGCCTTTCGTCCGCGACGCGGCGAGCGTCATCGTGACGTTTCCACCGGACGGCGCGACCGACGCCCGCGCGCGCCGCGCCATCGACGCGAGCGGCACGGCGCCGACGGTCGCGTACGTGAGCTCGACCTCGGTGTACGGGGACGCGCGCGGCGTCATCGACGACCGCACGCCGACCGCGCCCAGCGCGCCCGCAGGCCGCGCGCGCCTCGAGGCCGAGGCGATCTGGCGCGGCGCGACCATCCTTCGCGCGCCCGCGATCTACGGCACCGACCGCGGGCTTCACGTGCGCGTGCTCTCGGGGAAGCATCGGATCCCCGGGGACGGCGCAGGCTTCGTGTCCCGCATCCACGTCGAGGATCTGGCCGCGCTCCTCATCGCCACGCCCGCCGCGCCGGGCGAGACCTTCGTCGTCGGCGATCTGGAGCCGGCCGCGCACATCGACGTGGTGCGCTTCGTGTGCGGCGCCTACGAAGTCCCGCTGCCGCCGCACGCGCCGCTCGAGACCGCGCACGAGACCTTGCGCGGCGATCGACGCGTCGACGGCACGCGTGCGCTCGCGCGCCTCGGCGTCACGCTCCGTTGGCCGACCTACCGGGTCGGCATGGCGCCACGCGCGGAGTGATTGAGCTCTCGCCGGAGTGGAGTCGACCGGAGGCGCTCGGGCGCGTGGCCGATGCGCTTCGGGGGCGGATTGAATAGGCTCGGGGCATGGTGACCCCTCGGGTGTGCGGGCGGTGCGGTGCGCCGGTGATGGCGGGCGCGACGTCGTGCGCGTATTGCCGCGTTTCGTTCGATGAGCCCGCAGCCGCGGGCGCGCCTGCCGCTCCGGCGGGTGTGGATCCAGAGATCGTCGAGAGCCTCCGGCGCGGCAACACCATCGAGGCCATCCGCCTCTATCGACTGAAGACCAAGTCGTCGCTGCTGGACGCGAAGAGCGCGGTCGAAGCCCTCGCGCGGTCCCTCCGCATCGGGTGACGCCGAGCGCGGCGCACATCGTTCACGCCGAGCGGCGACGCGTAGTACTACTGGGGCGATGAGGCTCCTCGCTCCCCTCGCCGCTCCCGTGCTCTTCGCCGTGCTCGCCGGCTCGCTCGCAGCGTGCGAGAGCAGCGGCGCGAAGCCGAGCCCGCCCACGACCGCGACCGCGACCGCGATTCCGAGCGCAGCGCGGCAGGGTGCCCCTCCCCCAATCGCGACGACGACGCCGGCCGCACCGGTCGGTCCCAAGGTGCCCATGCCCGAAAAAGCCGACGCCGTACGCGCAGGACGCGCCATCAACGCCTTCGGAGCCAGCCTCTACGCCGGCCTCGCGAAGAAGCCAGGCAACTTCGCGTTTTCGCCGACGAGCATCGAGGCCGCGCTCGCGATGACGCTCGGCGGTGCCAAGGGCTCGACCGCGACCGAGATGCGATCGGTGCTCAAGCTCGAAGGCGGCGACGACGCCGTGGTCGCGAAGCTCCTCCGCGCGCTCGGCTCGCCCGGCAAGACGCTGACGCTGAACGTCGCGAATCGCCTCTTCGGCGAGAAGACGTTCACGTTCAAGCAAGACTTCATCGACCGCACGCGCGCCGACTTCGACGCCCCGATGGAGGGCGCGGATTTTCTCGGCTCGGCCGACAAGGAGCGCGGCCGCATCAACCAGTGGGTCGAGGAGAAGACCGCGCGCCGCATCAAGGATCTCCTCCCGCCTCGCTCGCTCGACGCGACGACGCGGATGGTGCTCGTCAACGCGCTCTACTTCCTCGCCGAGTGGCGCGAGCCCTTCAAGAAGGAGTCCACCTTCCCGCAGCCGTTCAAGACGCCGAGCGGCGAAAAGAGCGTCCCCACGATGCATCAACGCATCACGGGCGCGGTCGTCGAGGACGGCGGCTCACGCTTCCTCGAGCTCGCGTACAAGGGCGGCGAGGCGTCGATGATCATCGCCCTGCCCGACGCACCGAACGGTCTCGCCGCGCTCGAAGCCAAGCTCACCGGCGCGAAGCTCGACGAGTGGCAAGCCGCGCTCGCGAAGAAGCCGGTCGAGGAGGTCGACGTCGCGCTGCCCAAGCTGACCCTCGAGCCGACGGCGCCGATGGTGCTCGGCGACGAGCTGAAGAAGCTCGGCATGGTCCAGGCGTTCGACGCCGAGCGCGCCGACTTCTCCGGCATCGGCGTTCCGCCCGACCCGCAGAAGCGCCTCTTCGTGTCGCAGGTCTTCCACAAGGCGTTCGTGAAGGTCGACGAGAAGGGCACCGAGGCGGCGGCGGCGACGGCCGTCGTGATGGCGGAGGGCGGAGGGATGCCTCGGAAGGCGATCGCCTTCCAAGTCGATCGGCCCTTCTTGTTCTTCATCGTCGACAAGGCGTCCGGGGCGACGCTCTTCGCCGGTCGGGTCGTGGACCCGACCTGATCCCACGCGACGGCGCCATCGGGTGCGTGGGGCTTTTCCTCGGACCGTGATAGGCGTTGGTCATGGGAACTCTGGCGCGCATCTCTCGGGCCTCGTGGCTCGCGCTCGTGATCGTGGGCTGCTCTTCGTCGTCGAGCGTGACGCCCGCGGGAGGAAACGGCTCCTCGGCGACGACGGCGGCGCAAGCCGTGGCTCAAGCTTTGTGCGACCGCACGCAAGCGTGCGCGCCGGCGCTTCTGCAAGGGCTCTACGGCGACGTGGGCACCTGCGTCACGCGCGTCACCGCGACGTTCGCGCCGGGCCTCTCGGCCAAGGGCTCGGCCGTGACGGCGACCGAGCTCAACGCGTGCGCGGCCGCGCTCCCGGCTGCGAGCTGCGGTGATCTCCTCTCGAATCGACTGCCGGACGCTTGCACGCCGCCCGCGGGCACGCTGGCCGACGGTGCCGCGTGCGGGGTCGACGCGCAGTGCGCGACCAAGCACTGCAAGCTGGCGGCCGGAAAGACGTGCGGCACGTGCGCGGCCCGCGCCGAAGTCGCCGGCACGTGCGTGGCGGCCACCGACTGCGCCGCGGGCCTCACGTGCGTGAACGGCGTCTGCGCCAAGGCTGGCACGAGCGGGAGCGCGTGCAGCGCGACGGCGCCCTGTCGGCCCGACTTCGTGTGTCGCGGCGGCGCCTGCGCGGCGCCGGTCACCGCGGGCACCGCGTGCGCGGACGGCGAAGGATGTGACGAGCTCCACGGCGTCGTGTGCTCGGTCGTGTCCAAGAAGTGCGTGACCGTGACCTACGGCGCCACCAACGCCGCATGCGGCCTCGTCCCGAGCGGCCTCGAGCTCTGCGCGGGGAGCGGTTTCTGCAAGGGCGCCAAGGCGCCGAGCTACCAAGGTACGTGCATCGCTGCGGCCGAGGACGGCGCGGCGTGCGACCTCACGAACGGCCCTTACTGCGGTGCCGGCGCGACGTGCGTCGACGGGAAGTGCGCGCTCGTCGATCCCGCGAAGTGCCAGTGAGCGCCGCGCGAGCCTCGGATCGATGAGTCGCAGCGGATCGGGACGCATCCCGCCGATCATCATGGGCGTGCTCATGCTGGCCATGAGCGTCGCCGGTGCGTGGGGGGTCGGCCGACCGGGCGCGACCGGTCCGCGCGCGCCCTGGCTGATTTTCGGGGCCATCGCGGTGGTGATCATCGTCGCTGGCGCACGCGAGCGCTTCCTGTCGCCGGAGTCACGTGCCAAGCGGCTCCGCGTCGGACGCCTGGCCATGGGGCGACCGGTCGCGCCTGCGCTCGCCTACCGCGCGCCGCCCCTCGGTGCGCGAGCGTCGGCGCGCGAGGTGTATGCGAGCGCCCTCCCCACGCTCCCGCTGCGGCTCCTGCCGGAGACGCCGGGGAGGATGCTGCGCTACAGCCTCCGCATCCAGGACCGCGGCGTGGGCTGGATCCTGCTCGTCTTCGGCGTGATCTGGAACGCGATCACGCTCATCGGGGGCGGCGCGGCGATCGCGAGCGGCAAGACCGTTACCATTCTATTCATGGTTCCGTTCGTGCTGGCGGGCGTGGTGGTGACTTGGTTTGCGCTCCACAAGATCCTCGGGCGAAGGAAGCTCGGCTCGATCGAGATCGACGCGGAGCCGGCGTTCGCGGGCGCACCGCTCGAGATCTTCGTCAGCCAACCGGGCCCCGCGACGATCAACCGCTTCGAGGCGACGCTTCGTTGCCAAGAGCGCGCGACCTACCGGGTCGGCACCAGCAGCAGGACCGAGGCCCACACCGTGTTCGAGCAATCGCTCGTCGACGAGGGCCCTTTCGTCATCCCTCGCGGGCTCCCGTGGCAGCGGCGCACCACGGTCACGCTCCCCGACGGACCGCCGTCATTCAAGTCGGAGAGCAACGAGATCGCGTGGACCATCCTCGTGAAGGCCGACATCGATCAGTGGCCCGACTACGAGGAGTCCTTCGAGCTGCGCGTCGTCCCGCGCGTCACCAAGGAGAGCGGAGCGTGATCTCGATCGAGCTCGCGCGGGCCACGATCGAGGCGGGTGGTGTCGTCGAGGGCCGCGTCGTGTTCGACCGCGGCGAGCGCGGCGACGCGACCACCGAGCTATCCATCCTCTGGGAGACATCGGGCAAGGGAGACACCGACATCGGGGTGGTCCATTTCGCCAAGATCGAGAACCGCGGCGAGCACCGCTTCAAGGTTCAGCTCCCGCTCCTCCCGCTCAACTACGTGGGGAGAATCCTCGTCATCGGCTGGTTCGTGCGGGTGCGCCGCGGCGACCAGACCGTCGACGAGCCCTTCACGGTGGTCGCGATCGCATGACGCTCGTGAACCCGTTCTCGGCCGCCCGCTTCGCGCCCGGCACGCTCCCGTGGATCGGAGACAGCGAGCTGGATCGGTTTCTCGACATGGTCTGCGTGCGCGGCGCGCGCTACCAGATCGTCGGGCCCCAAGGGAGCGGGAAGACCACGCTCCTCACGCACCTCGAGCGCGGCGCCGAGCGGCGCGGATTTCCGGTCATGCGCTTCCGCGGATCGCGCGGCTTCGTGCTTCCGCCGCGCGGCGCCCTCGTCTTGGCCGACGAGGCGGAGGAGCTCGGTGCGATCGGTCGCGGCGTCCTCCGCGCGTGCGCGACGGCGCTCGTGATGACCGCGCACCGGGATCTCGGAATGCCCACCCTCACTGAGCGACGCATGGACGTGACGACGCTGACCAAGTTGGTCACGCTCCTCGATCCGAGCGCCGCGCCCGAAGAAGGCGCGCTCGCAACCCTCCTCGCGCAGCATCAGGGAAACACGCGCGAAGTCTTCTTCTCGCTCTACGACGACGTCGAGCGCGCGCGCGCGGCCGGCTGAACCGCGACGGCTCAGGGGCCGGGCGGCGCGCCCGCGTCGGGGACGCCGAAGGAAAACGCGGTCACGCCCTTCCAGCGGCGCGGCAAGTGCTCGCTCGGCGGGTCCTTCCACGCGAACACGCTCGGGCTGCTCGTGGCGTCGAACGGCCCGTTGCCCGCGCCCGACACGGCGAGCTCATGGACGCGCACGTGGAGCGCCTCGACGCCGTACGGCGCCGACGCGAACGACGCGGGGAGCGCGAACGCCAACGCCTTCCACGACGCGTCGACGTCGACCGTCGCCGCAGGGCCGAGCGGATCGCCATGATGATCGAGGAGCGTGACGGAGACCTTGCCGACGGGCTTTTCGGCGCGGAGCACGACGCGACGCTCGATCGGTCCGCCGTCCACCGAGCAGTCGACGACGTCGCCGCGGAGGCCAATCGTCGGAGGCGGCGGCGCGGCGGCGGCGAAGCTCTCGCGCCACGGTGCGGCTTTGTGGGTCACCGCGAGCGCGCGCTCCTCGTCGAGCCGGCCGGCGATCGGCGTCTCGGTCTCGTAGCCCTTGGCGACCGGGCCCACCATCGCGCGCGGCGCGCCGTTCACGTCGACGACGAAGACGCCGAGGCGCGGGCCCTCGGCGCCGAGGTACTTCACCTTCCCCGCGTTCGTGAGGGTGAACACGTCGGCGACGAAGGCCGACGTCGCGCCGGCGCCGATCTCGCGATCCTCGAACATGTCGAACCACCACCCGGTCCACTTGGGCGGCTCGGTGGTGTCGCCGTAGCCGCCGTTGGGCACGTGCTCGGACACCATCCCGAGCCAGCGACGCTGCGCGTCCGAGAGCTCCGCGCCCGTGCTCTCGGTGAACGCGATGTCGCGAAGCATCGCGATGACGCGCTCGAGCCCGGCGAAGCCCTTGGCCACCTTGCGCACGCTCCGGACGTGCGCGAGGAGCGCGTCCCACGCGGGGAGCGCGGGCTCGACGAACGCGTCCGGGATCTCGCAGCCGTAGGCGTCGTAGCCCTGCGCGGCGAGGAGGACGAACGCATGCCGAAGCTGACCGAAGCCGACGAGGGCCGACTCGAGCCGTCGATCGCGATACGCGTCCTTGGTGAAGAACGACGGAACGACGCCCACCGGCTCCGCGCCGAGCGCGAGGATCGCGCGCAGCCAGTGCGCGTACACGTCACGCCCTCCGGCGCCCTTCGCGAGCTCTTCGCGCGCGCGCGTGAGCTCGGCCCCGAGCGCCGGGAATTTTCCGAGGTCCGCGGCGAGGTGCGCCTTGGCGCGATCGTGCCCCAGGACGTAGCCGACGTCGGCCGCGCCGAGCTCGAAGCGTCCCGGCGTCCGATCGTGGACGAGCCGCGTGAGGGGCGCGACGTCGGGGACGATGCGCGGGCCCATGAGCGTCGCGATCGCGGGGAGGACCTTGGCGCCCTCGGGCATGAAGTGGGTGCGCGCCGTGCGCTGAAAATCCGCGCCGATGGCCGCGCGAAGGCGTGCGGGTGCGTCGCGATCCGCCAGAGAGAAGGCGCCGCGCTTCTCGAGCGCGAGGAGATCGGGCACCGACACGTCTTCGCGCTTCCCGGCAAACGTCCCGTAGATCTCTTCGAACGCACCGAGCTCGACGAGCGCGCCGCTGTCGCGGGCGATCTCGGCGAGCGCGAGCGCCATCGTCGCCTCGCGGGGCGTCTCGGAGGGATCCGGCGCCGTCCCGGGATGCGAGCTCCGACACGAGCGCGACACCAGGTTGAGCTCGAGGCGCGAGAGCCACATCATGGCCTGGAAGTACGACGCGAGGGACTTGCCGCCGGTGAGCGGCGCTTGCTCGTAGTGACCGCGCGGGACGAGCTGCGAGAAGTCGACGACGCGCGCTCGCCCGAACATCTCGACGCCGCGCTCGGGATCGGTCATCTCGCCGGCGCGCGCGAGCGTGAGCATGGCGCGGATCTCTTCGTCGCGGCCCACGAGCGAGAGCCCGGGCTTCTCGGCCCGCTCCGGATCCGCGAGGCCGAGCGCGACGCCCAGGTAGAGATCGAGATCGCGCGCCGTGTCGGCGGGGAGCCGCGCTTTTTTGGCTGAGAGCCCCGCGCGGAGCTTCTTCAGGAGTGAGCCGAGCGCGGGCTCGAGCCTGGCCCGTTCGACGCGCTCCAAGACGAGCTCGGTGCCGCGAAAGACGGCGTGGAACGCGGCGTCGAGGCTGACCCAGAGCGGGAGCTCCTCCTGGAAGACGTCGTGGAACGCGCTCGCGTAGTCCGCGTACGCCAGCCGATCGAGCACCACGAAGCCGTTCTCGCGAAGCTTGGCGATCTCGGCCGCGTTCAGGTGAAAGTGGGATTGGACGCGGTCGAGGTACTTCGGGACGGTGGTGCGATTCCACGGAGACGCGCCGCCGCCTGCGCGCGCCCGACCCGCGCGGCTCTCTCGCTCCGCGGCCGCGATGTTGCGGTTGGCGACGAAGCACGTGTCCTTGGGATCGGGCGGCGTGTCGATCGTGTCGCAGAAATGATCGCTGTCGGGGCAGTGCGGATAGTTCGGCGCGAACGGCCGCGCCGCGACGAGCTCGCTCCGGGCGCTCACGGCGAGCGCGCACATCGCGCGGCCATCGAGCTCGGGGACGAGCATGCCCGCGTCGGCCGTCACTCGCGCCGCCGACGGCGCGGCCGAGACGCTCGCGCTCGGGGCGCTCACCGGCACGTCACGACAGGCGACGAACGCCAGACCGAGGGCGAAGGTGCCGAGGAGGACCGTCGTGCCGCGATGCATCGTTCCGCTGGCGTATCACACGCGGCGGCGCCCGCGGAGGCTCAGGGCAGACGTTCGCGGCGGTGGAAGAGATAGTTGCACTCCGCACCCATCGTGACGACCCCGTCGGCCGACACGTGGACGCTCGAGACCGTGAGGTCCTTGCCGGCATACGCGTCGACGGGGTCGAGGGTGAACGTCTTCCCGCCGTCGGCCGAAGAGAGGATCGCGGCGACCTTGGGGGCCGCGACGACGACGCGCTGGCCGCGGGTCGCGATGCGCTGCGCCTCGAAGCCGGCCGGCACGGGGGTCACGGTCCAGGTGACGCCATCGTCGTCGCTCTGCATGAGGCGATAGCGCCGCACGTCGGCGTTCAGGCGATCGACCGCGAAGAGGCGACCACTCTCGGTGCGCGTGAGATCCGTGAGGTTCGCGACCGACGCGCCGCGGCCGAGCTCCTTCACGGCCAAGCTCGGGCACGCCACCCGATAGAAGACGCCGACGGCGGCGTCCGCGGCCCGATAGGCGCGCACGAGGAGCGCGTCGTCGAGGCCGACCGCGGCGTCGACGAGCGGCGCGCCTCCCCCGGTCGGCCGCGGGAGCCCGGCGGACCGGAGCTCACTCGCGCCGGGCACCAGCACCGAGAGGTCCTCATCCTTCTTCACGGCGACGCAGCCGTTCGCGGTGGCGGCGATCGGGTGCGCCGTGCCCTTTCCCAGGCTGCGCCGACCGCCCGACGCGTCGAACGCGACGATCTCGGTCCCTTCGAGCTCGGCGTACGTGGAGCCGCGAACGCTCGCGAGCCACGTGACCGTGCCGGCTTCGATGGGCTTGGCGTCGAACGCGTAGGCAGCGCCCGGATCGCGCGACGACACGCGGAAGACGCCGCGCGCCCCGCCGTACCAGAGGTCCCCGTCCGTCGGCGCGTCGGCGACGCCCGACGAGCCGAGGCAGAAACCGCCGCCTTGATCGACGATCCACGCGTGGCCGTCGTTGCGGGTGTCGATCTTCGCGGTCGACGACGTCCCCGTGCCACGGCACGCGCCCGCGCCGTCGCACGCCTTGACCTCCATGGTCTCCACGCAGCTCGGGTCGTTCTGCGGGCAGACGCGGCACGGCGCGCCGGCGGGTTTTCCGGCGCACGGCTCGTAGTCGTGGTTGATGCACGCGACGAGCGCGATCCCCAGCGCTGTGAGCGCGGCGGCGAAGCGAGGGCTCTTCACGGCGACACCTCCGTTCGATCAGAGCGACGAGAGATCGGCGACGAGCCGGAACGAGTTGGCGCCGAAGCGCATCACGGGCTCGTAGGTCGTCGGGGTCACGTCGAAGACGCCGGCCGCGTAGCCCGCGATCTTCTGATCCTCCCAGCGGAAGTTTTCGTGCGTGTTGAGCTCGAAGATCATCTTCACGTCGTTCGCGACGTTCGGATCGACGGGCACGTCGACCGGAAAGACGTACGCGCTCTCGTCGCCCGAGACGTCGAGCGAGATGCCGCCGCCAGCGGGGATCTGGGGCACGGGACCGCCCTCGCCGGGCTGGGTCGCGAGCGGGCTCCCGCCCACCGAGAACGTGAAGCTGTAGTGACCTTTGTCGAACGTCTTGCCGTCGACGACGGTGCCGTTCGACAGCACCTGCACGTTGTCGAACGTGCCGGCGACGGTCTGACTCATCGCGTGCATGGTCGCGTTCACGCGGTACTTCACGTAGCCGATCCCGACGCGCGCGACCGTGTAGCGCCCGGCGGCGAGCGACTTGGCGGCCACGGTGGCGACGACGGTGTCGTCCTTGTCGTTGAGGCCGGCGAGGACGGCATCGCCTCCGTGATCGAAGACGAGGAGCGGCGACTTGTCGGCGGCGTCCTTGAGGAGACGAAGCGAGCGGATCCCGATCTGTTGGTCGCTCGGCGTCTGCCCGGAGAGCCCGTCGTTGTGCGGGACCGCCGCCGTCGACGCGCGAACGTGGATTTCGACCTTGGCGCCCGTGATGGTGGTTCCACCGCCGTCCGTCGTGGGCGCGGCGCCCCCCGCGTCTGCCGAGTAACCGCCGACATCGACCGTGCTGCCGCTGCACCCCGCTGCGAAAGCGACGACCGCCGCAACCGACCCAAGGAGCGAAAGATTGGAGAAGCTCTTCATCGAACGACCTCACGAAAGCGTGGGACCGCGCTCGCGCGCGACCTCGTGTTGCCCCGTGAGTGGCCCCCGCGCACGGCGTTTTATGACTCGCTCGAGGGATAAATTACGGCGCCCCGCCGATTAACGAGGCGATGCGTGTTAAGTGGCTCGACTCCGGCCAGGCAGACCGGAATCGTGCCGCGCGATTGCGCGCTTCACTCGTCCGACCGAGCCTCACGAGGGCGTCGATGGCGATGACCTCGCGCTCCTCCGCCAAGAGGCCGCGGGGCGCGCGGCGCGCGTGCGCGTCCGCGAGGGCGAGCGCTTCGGCGGGCCGCGATCGCAGGGCATCTTGCGCGCGCTGGAGGAGCTTCACCTCGGCGTCGGGATCGTCGAACGGCGCCGCTTCGCTCGCGCGCGGGCGCGCGGTCGCGATCGGAGGCGCGGCGCTCGAGGCGACCGTCGGCGGCGGGGTGGGCGGGGCCATCTCTGACGCGATCGGAGGTGTGATCACGATGGGCGCGCTCACGGTGGGCGGCGCGATGACGGGAGCGGGCGCCGGGGTCGAGCGCGTCGCGAAGATGCCGCCCGCGATCACCGCGACCGACGCCGCGCCGATCGCCGCGAGCTTGAGCCCCGAGAGCCCGGCCTTCGCCGCTCCCGCGCCCGCGCTCGGTGCGCCTCCGCCTGCGGGAGATGCCGGCGGCGCCCCACCCGGTCCGGCGAGGATCGGCCCGAGCTTGGCCGCGACGACGGCGAGCTCCGCTTCGGTGGGCCGATCCACCGACGCGGCGCGGAGCAGATTACGAAGGAGCGGATCGCCAGCCGACTCACGAAGCGGCGGCGGCGACGACGGCGGAACGTCGTGACTCATGACGCCTCGCCTCCCCCGCGAACGCGACGAATGCCGGCTTCGACGAGCGCACGCGCCGCGTGGAGCCGCGAATACGCGGTCTGGAGCGGACACTCGAGCGCAGCCGCGACCTCAGCCATCGAGAGCTCTTCGATCTCGTAGAGGACGAAGACGGCGCGTTTGTCGTCGTCGAGGGTCTCCAAGATGCCATCGAGCAGGTCTCGCGCTTGCCGCATGAGCGTGGCCTCGTCGGGCGCCCCCTCGGCCAAGAGCTCGGGCGGAACGTCGGTCACGAGCTCGCGCCGGCGCCGAACCCGGCGCCTCTGCTCGGACGCGACGCGCGCCGCGATGCCGTAGAGCCACGTGCGCACCGAAGACCGACCTTCGAAGTCGGCGTCGCGACGGTGCACGACCACGAAGACTTCCTGACACGCGTCGGGCACGTCGCTCTCGTCGACGCCCAAGCGACGGAGCACCCGATAAATGTAGGGCCCGTGTTCGCGAAAGAGCGCCGCCGTATCCATCGCTTGGAGTGGGGGATCCCAATGCGTCGCGGGCGTTCGTCAGGGTGAGCGTCGCGAGCACGGGCGGGCCTCCTCGTCGTGAGTGGCCGTCCGCCCCGCGCATTATGAAGTGACCGCGACGATTTCTCGATTTCTCGGCCTTTCGGTCACGGGAAGGCGACGCCGAAGCCGACATCGCCGGTGCCGGCGACCGGCGAAACACGGAAAATCTCGGTCTCCGCACCACTCGAGAGACGCGCGACGAAGCGATCGCGGACGAGCGGCGCGAGACCGGACAAACCGGCCCGAAGCACGAACGGGCCGCCCACGCGGACCGAGACGCGCGCGTCGACGGAGGCCGCGAAGAGCCACGATTGGCCGTCCGGGCTCGCGAGATCGAAGCCCGCGCCGCGGCTCGTGAGCCGCCCGAGCTCGCCGGACGCGCACGCGTAGAACGCGACCCGTTCGTTCCGGAGGGCGATCGGACAGAGCCCGGCGCCCGCGAGGAGGAGCGAGAACGTGGCGCGGCCTGCGCCGGGCGGCACGGCGACGCTGTCGTCGAGCCACACCGAGCCGAACGCGCGGAGGCCGATGAAATCCGGCGGCTCGAGGATCCCATCGACGCCGAGCCCCAAGGAGATCCCCGGCAAGAGCCCGGCGCCACCGGCGACGGATGCGCCCGCGTCGAAGCGAAACGGCGCGCGCGGCTTTGCGGGCTCGGGCGGCGGCGGCGGTGGCCGGGGCGCGCTCGCGGTCGGTGGTGGCGCCGCGGTCGGTGGTGGCGGCGCGGCAGACGCGCTCGGCGGAGCCGGCGCGGACGAGGCCGACGGCGCGGGCGGCGGCCGGAGCGCTGCGTCGGGATCGATCATGACCGAGACGACGAGCGCGAGCGGCTCACGCATCCCGTCGCACGACGCGCCGTCGCGACGGAGCTCGCGCGTTCCTTTGAGCGCGCCGCTCGCATCGCGGAGCGTGATCGTCGCGACGTAGCCCGTCGCGCTCCGCTCGATGCGGCCTTCGACCGAGACGTCCGCGCGCGACGGTGACACGAACACCGCACGGCCGAGGCGCGCCTCGACGTCCCGCGCGAGATCTTGCGTCGACACGCAGGCGTCCGCGCTCGGGAGGCGAATCCAACTGAGCGACGACGTCCGCGGCGCCGGCCGCGCGTCCTCCGCATGACCTAGCGAGGCCGCGAAGAGCGATGTCGCAAGCGCGACGACGAGACACGACCGCGCGATCCCGAGGGGGCGCGTCATGACTACCGGCCTCCCCCGATCGGAGCCAAGCGGCCCGCGCCGCCCTTTCCGGCCGACCCCGTCGCGGCCTCGCGGCGCGTGCGATCGAGCTCGGAGAAGCGTCCGACGACGAGGACGGCGCGCGTCTCGTCGTCGACGACGGCGTAGGCGAACGGCCGATCGAAGACGACGCGCGTCGGGCCAGCCGAAGGCACCTGGCGGGATGGGCACACCTGCGTATGGACGGTCGCCGAGACGAGCATCGCGTCCACCGGCGCCGCGACCTTTGCGGCAAAGTCGCTCTTCGTCGCGATGTCGGGGATGCGAACGCGCACGTCTTCGTCGCGCGGCTTCGCGACCACGTCGCGCGCACGCGCGGCGAGGGAGCCGGCGAGTCGCTCGAGCGAGCCATCGCACGAGCTCTTGGGGAGCGCGAGGACGAGGGTCTGCGCCCTCCGCCCGCGCAGCGGCACGCCGGGCTGATCCACGCCCACCGCGAAGAGCGTGGCGTCCGCCGCTCGCTCGACGTGGGCGCGCGCGGTGATCTCGATGCCGGGCGGGGCGCCGGCATCCCCGGATGCGGCGCGCGCGAGGAGGTCAGCGGTGTTCGGCGGAGGCTCGCCGCAGGCGTGAAAGTCGACCGAAACGTCGGCGCACCGCGCGAACCTCGGATGGATGAACGCCGTCGATTGAACGAGCCGGGTGCCCTCGATGTGCGGCCACGCCTTCTCGCTCGCGGATACGGGACGAAGGTCTCCCATGGAGGGCGTCGCGACCGAGCGAATCGGACTGTAGGCCGCGGCGCACACCATCGCTGCCGATGGATCGTCGTCGACCCCGCGGTGCTGACCGGGCGTGAGGAGCGCCGTCACGGCGGTCGCGTCCCGACTCGGTGGAGCGCTCTCGGGGAGTACCACGCGGTGCTCGATCAGCGCCGCGCCGAAGCACGCGGCCGCCGTCGAGACGACGGGCGCAAACCGGCGGAACGCATTCGGATCGGGCGCGACCGCGGCATCGGCGACGATGGCGGTGAGACCGGCCGCGAACCAAGACACCGCGACGTTCCCTTTCTTCGCGAAGGCGCCCTCCAGCTCGCGCTCCCCGAAGACCGAGAGCCCACGGGCCTCGACCTCGCGAACGAGCGCGCCGACGTCGACGCGCGCGGGCGCGGCCGACGGCGCTTCGTTCGCCGCGCTCGGCGGTGCCGCAGCGGCGCCGGCCGGCGGCGCGCTCGCGCAAGCCGTGAGCACGGTTCCGAAGAGAGCGAGACTCGCGAGCGCGCGCATCGGAGCTTGCTCTAACACCTGGGTCGCGACGCGACCACTCGGGACGATCAGGCCCGCCCGCGGTATGCAGCGACGGCCACGCCGAGCGGGAGCGCGCCCGAGACCGCGAGCTTCGCCGCGATGGCCTCGGCCTCGGGGACGAACGCCAGATGACACAGCGGAACGAGCTCGCCGTCCGGCACCGTCGTGTCGTAGAGCACGTCGAGCGCCGGCCGACCTTGGTGCCCGATGCGCGCCACCCCGAGGTGGAGGCTCTTTCGCGCGACGTCGGTCGCGAGGGAGCGACGCACGCGCGCGAGGAGCGCCGGGCTCGCGCCGAGCATGCGCGAGAGCTCGGTGGATTGATACGCGCGCGCGGCGATGAAGCGCGACGACACGCTGAGGCCGACGCGCCAGCCGGTGGCGGAGATGATCCCTTGCGCGATCGCGATCGCTTGCTCGTGGAGTGCGTCGGGATGGAGATGCAGATCGTCGTGCACCGCCGCGAGGAGGAGCGTCGGGATGAAGTGGGGCGAGCTCGGCTCCGCGCCGAGTGGGCGCGTGCTCGGCGCCTCGCGTGAGAGGACGGCGTGGCCGAACTGATCCTGCGCTACCGCGAAGCGGACGCTCGGTCCGATGTTGTCGTCGTGGAGGTAGACCGTGCGGATGCCCGCGTCTTGGAGCCTCCACTCGCCGGGCGTCGGTCGCGGCGCCTCGCACTCACGA
Organism: Polyangiaceae bacterium; assembly: GCA_044224815.1. Taxonomy (GTDB): domain Bacteria; phylum Myxococcota_A; class Polyangia; order Polyangiales; family Polyangiaceae; genus JADJCA01. The sequence continues at coordinate 11,115 of JBGAJR010000033.1, read as the reverse complement.
AAGCCGACCGCGGTGACGGCGTGGCGCGCGTCGTCCATCCCGGCGCCGCGCATGACGCCGCCCACGAGGACCGGGTAGCCGGAGCGCACGAAGGCCGCGCAAGAGCTCGTGAAGCGGGCCACCGAGAACGCGTTCTCGCCGTCGGCGATCGGCGCGCCGTCGCCGGTGAGCACGACCGGCGAGAGGCCGAGCGTCTTCACGGCTTGGAGGAGGTGCCATTTGGTGAGGCCCGTCGAAGGGAAGACCCGCGTCTTCAAGAAATCGCCGGCCGCGCGCGTGACCTCGACGGTCGTCGGGATGGCGTGGTGCTCGTCGAACGCGGACGAGTGGAACATCGACCAGAGCGCGACGGTCGCACACGCCGAGACGCCTCGATCTTGCGACTGCCACGCGAGGCCTTCGACGGTGAGCCGAAGGCCGGCCACGTGACACGCGTACGTGCGCGATGGCGCCGTCACGCGCGGGAGGCGCGGCGTGTGCTCGCCGTACCAGCGGAGCACGGTGCGGCCCCACGGCGCGTGGGGAATGGGGCGGATGACCGCGAAGCCGAGGTAGGCGGCGCGGAGCTCGGCGACCGCGGCCTCGTCGGCGCCGAGCGCCGCGTCGAAGCGCTCGTCGGTGAGCGGCGGCCCGGCGAAGAAATGGAGGCGGCGGCAGGTGTTCGGGAGCGGACGGACGCCCTTCGCGTAGAAGGCGCCGAACTCGGCGAGGTAGTCGCGATCGAAGTAGTCCGTCTCCTCGAGGATCGAGGCGGCGCCGAGATCGGCGAGGTAGGCGCGGACGTAGGCCGCGTGCGCGGCGCCCCGATCGCCACCGGCGATCCGCGCGAGCGGGTCTCCGTCGCCGAAGGCGTGGATCCGAAGGGCCACCAGATCGCTCGTCAGTCGATGGCGTGGCGCAGGGAGTCGACGTCGACCGCGATCGTGAACGCCTTGGCCACGCCGCTCCTCGACGCCACGGCGGCGCGGATGGCACCGTCCTCGACCGACGCGTCGATCGCGAGATCGGCGTCGTCGCCCGCGCTCTCCGGGGCGTCGCTCGTCCAGAGCGAGGCGGGCTCTTCGTGGCGGGGGACCATTTCGACCGACGTTCAGTGTAGAGCGCACGAACCTCGGGTCAAGGTGCGTGGGGTCCAAAGCCACCAAGAGCGTGCGGTACGCGTCGTGAAAGATGACGTCCATGCTCCGCTTCACCTTCGCTTCCGTCGTGCTCGTCCTCGTCGGCTGCGGCCAGGCGCCGACCGAATCGCTCGACGAAAATGTCCCCCCTCCGACCGAGGCCCCCTCGCCGGTGGCCGTGGCCGAGACGGCGACCGATCTGGGCGCGGCGTCCAGCGCCCCCGCCGACGCCGGCGCGCGCCCGAGCGACGCGGCGGCGAGCGCCGACGCTCCGAGCGACGCCGCAATGGGTGCAAAGTGCACGGAGCTCGCGACGTCGTGCTGCCCAATCATGGTGACCTGCACGGCCGAGATCTCGGCCTGCCGGAGGGTCGCGAACGCGAAGAACGACGCCGAGTGCGGCGCGCTCCTCGCGGGCTACGCCGGCATCGGCTGCGATCACGAGCTCGACGTGCCCGCGCCCGCGTACCCGACGTCGGCGACCTTCGGCGGCTGCCGGTACAAGGGCAACCACCCGGGAGGCGCGATCCCTTGAGGTCGCGCCCATCCCTTGGCGTCACCGCGCGCGTGATCGTTGGCGCAGCCACACGCTCGCCGCCTCGGGCCCGAGCGCGCCGCTCGCGAGGCCGAGCGTCATCTCGACCAGCTCGCGCGGCGAGAACTCTGGCTCGAATCCGTTCGCGACCAAGAAGAGGATCAGGGCGTGCGCGCCGACGCGCTTGTTCCCGTCCACGAACGGATGGTTCTGCACGAGCGAGTGCGCGAGCGCGCCCGCCTTGCTGTGGACGTCGGGGTACAGATCCTCGCCACCGAAGGTCGCTTGCGGACGCGCGACGGCCGCTTCCAAGAGGCCCCGATCGCGGAGCCCCTTCGCCCCTCCGAATCGACGGATTTGCAGCGCGTGCAGCGCGAGCACCTGCTGCACGGACAAGTAGACGATCACTTGGCGAGCTCTTCGAACGCCTCCGCGTAGCGATCGGCGATGGACTCGGCGAGCCGCTCGAACCGCTTGGTCGGCTTGCCATCCTCGACGAAACGGACACCCGGACGAATGGTGACCGCGCCCGTCTGCGGGTGCACGGAGACGTCCACGGACATGCCCTTCCGGAGCCCGAACTCGGCGACCACCTCCGCGGGTAGCGTGACGGCGAGCGAAGCGCCGGCTTGAACGAGCTTTCGTTTCATTAGTACTTAATACATACGACGAACTGCACCGCGCGCAAGCGCTGCCGGCGCGTCAGCCGGCGTAGGCCTCTTCGCCGTGCTGCGTCGTGTCGAGGCCCTCGCGCTCGTCGCTCGCGGCGACGCGGAGGCCGAGCGCCTTGTCGATGATCTTGAGGAGCACGAAGGTGACGAGCGCGGCGTACGCCGCCGACGCGACGCACGCGAGGGCCTGGAGCCCGAGCTGGCGGAGCCCGCCGCCGTAGAAGAGGCCGTCGGCGCCGGCCGCGTTCAGGCGCTTGTCGGAGAAGACGCCAGTGAGGAGCGCGCCCACGAGGCCGCCCACGCCGTGCACGCCGAAGGCGTCGAGCGAGTCGTCGTAGCCATACTTGTACTTTGCAAGCACACCCAGGTAGCAGGCGCTCGCGCCCACCGCGCCGATGACGATGGCCGCCCACGGCTGCACGTAGCCCGCGGCCGGGGTCACCGCGACGAGGCCGGCCACGAGACCGGACGCGACGCCGAGCGCAGTGGGCTTCTTCCGGTGCGCCCACTCGACGAAGAGCCAGCCGAGCGCGCCGCCCGCGGCGCCCGCGTGCGTCGTGACGAAGGCGAGCGCGCCGAGGCCGGAGGCGGCGAGCGCGCTCCCGGCGTTGAAGCCGAACCAGCCGAACCACAGGAGGCCCGCGCCGGTGATCGTCATCGTGAGGTCGTGCGGGAGCGGGCGCTCTTGCGGGTACTTGAGGCGCTTGCCGATCACGAGCGCGCAGACGAGCGCGGAGACGCCCGCCGTGATGTGCACGACGGTGCCGCCCGCGAAGTCGAGCGCGCCGAGCTTGAGGAGCCAGCCGCCGTCGGCCCACACCCAGTGCGCGACCGGATCGTAGACGAGCGTGCTCCAGGCGAGCGCGAACACGATGAAGGCGGAGAACTTCATGCGCTCGGCGAACGCGCCCGAGATGAGCGCCGGCGTGATGGCGGCGAACATCATCTGAAAGGCGACGAAGGCGAGCGAAGGCACCGTGCCCTTGAGCTCGGGGAGGTGCGCGAGGCCGGCGAAGTCGAGCCCGCCGACGAGCCCGCCGTGCGTCGTGCCGAAAGCGAGCGTGAAGCCGATGAGGATCCACTGGACGCTCACCAGCGGGAGCGCAGCCATGGAGTGCATGAGCGTCGAGAGGACGTTCTTCTTGCGCACCATGCCGCCGTAGAAGAGCGCGAGCGCCGGCACCATGAGGAGCACGAGCGCGGCGCTCACGAGGAGCCACGCGGTGTCTCCGGCGCTCACGGTGGGCGCGGCAGCGGCGGCGGTCGTCAGGGCGGAAGAGGTCTCGGCGGCTCCGTCACTCACGAGGATCGATGCTAGGGAGCACCTTGTTTCGAGCGTGTTTCGGGCCGTCCCCGAGAAGGCTTGAGAAGCCCGTCGATGCCGTAGAGAATGCTCGTTCACCCGCGCCGGGCACTTTTCGCCTCGGCGCCGATGGAGGAGAGTCATGAGCGGAACGATGGACGTGATCGCGAAGCACGCTGAGGCCATTCGCAAGGAGCTCAACGTGCCCGATCAAGAGCGCCTCTTCCGCGTGGCCACCGAGGCCGGCTACCTCACGGCGCTCGCCGACGACAAGGTCGACGACGACGAGCGCGCGGCGATGATTCAGGCGATCGAAGCGCTCTCCAAGGGCTCGGTCATCGAGTGGGAGCTCGAGAGCTTCCTCGACGACTGCGCGGCGCGCGCCAAGGCCGACGGCAAGAAAGTCGGCGCTCCTCTTCGCGGCGTTCGTCGCGCACGCGTCGGGCGGCATCGACAAGAAGGAAGCGACCATCGTCCACGCGCTCGGCAAGGCCGCCGGGGTCGCCAAGGACAAGGTCACCGCGATCCTGAGCCGCGTCGGCGCCAGCGCCACCAGCGACTGAGCTGCGCCCCGGCCCTGCGTCGGCGCGAATGCGCGGCGCCATGACGAGCGGGCGAGCGTTTCCGCCCGGACACGCTCGCTTATCTCGAGGAAGCTTCCCTCACGCTCACGGCCTGTTCAGACGCGCTGGAATGACCGTTCCGCGAGCGCCGACATCACCCTCGACGTGGACTGACACCGCACGCCGCCCGACGGCGCGACGTGGCCTGCCCCATCGATGGCTCGCACCGCGGGCGATGGTTGAGCCGGTGTCCAAGCGTTGGGCTTCAGTGTGCGGTGTGCTCCGACCGCGTCACGCGCAGGAGGACGCAACCGTCTTCGATGCTCTCGTGGCGCCGTCGGCAGCCACGTGGTGAGCTCAGCGACGCATCCCACGCTGATGCATCACGACGTCCGTGGCGATGCCGCGCGCAAAGCTGCGCGACTCGCGAGGAACGTAACGAGGAACGGGCTGGTGACGTTCGTCTTTGGGCGCGACGCCACGCGGGCAAGAATGACGGTCGAACCCTCGCGAGCGGGGGTCAAGGTGCCTCGACTGAGCACACCGACGCGCCACGTCGCACGACTTCGGCGTCCAAGGTTACGAGCGGGATCTCCTCCCGCCCGGCAAGCCATACGTACGTCGCATCGGCAGCGCGCAGCTTCGTGCTCATCGCGACACGTTGAATCTTCTTCGCGCGCACCGGGCCGAGAACGACCACCGTGGCCGACGCCAGAAGATGCTCGATGTGGGCGTTGACCCAATGCGCATCGAACCCCGTCCGCGATAGAGCGGAGGCAACCTCGATCTGGAAGAGCGACGGCACGACGATCGAGTCGAGCCCCGCGAGTACCCGAGTCACGCGAGCAAAGGCAGCCCGGTAGCTAGGCTCTTGGGCCCGGGCGGCGGCTATCACCACTGACGCGTCGTGGACAAATCTCACGACGGCCGTCGAGCAGATCCTCGACCGGCGACTGGTTCGCGTCGCCCTGCTCGCCCAGCTCACGGAGAAACGCTCTCGCCGCCGCGAGCGTCATCGGTGCCTTTGACTTGAGCGGCGCCGCCACGGCCACGGGAACGATGGCCGCCGCCGGCTTGCCATGACGCAGGATCATGATGCGCTTTCCGTGATGCTCTGCCTCGTCGACGAGCTCCGAGAGATGGGCTTTCGCCTGCGCCAGCGACGTTTGCCTCATTTGACCATTGTGACCACGCTCTCCGTGGTGTCCAGCTAGGGTACCTACACGACGCTACGTCGCCACAACCCGCCCGAGAGCGCATCTGCAACGCTCGGTCGAGCTCCCGACGAGCCTTGGCGATTGCCACATCGGACTTCGTCGACCCGCGACGATCGCTTGGGCCGATCTCGAAGTCGCGTGGCAACTCGGACCGCTTCAGCGGGACCGCGTCGATCCGCGCCGACTCGTCGCCGAGCTCATCGCAGGCCAGCTCGGGTTACGCGGAACGAGTCCGGACGCAGCTCCGCTGGCTGCATCGCTGCAAGAGCTCTTCGGGCATGGGAGCAATTTCGGGCGCCGCCGGCGCTGTGGCGCTGTCCTCATCTTGTGTCCCCTGACCCCATCTTGACTTGGAGGGACGGACCGTTCGTTGTAATCTGTCCTACCAATATGCTGATTTTTGGCAGCTCGGAGATATAGAGTTACATGGCGCCCCTGTCTGCGCGCGAGCGGCTCGTGCTCGCCGAATGGGAACGCGCGCGCGTGAGCCGTGTTACTCGCGCTGAGGTCGCCGCGCGCTGGGGTGACGACAAGGCCGACAAGATCACCTCGGCCTTGGCTCGCAAAGGAGCGCTACGTCGAGTCGGCCCGGGGATCTTTCTGGTCGTGCCGCTCCGGGCGCAGGCTCGACCGAGGGCATCATCCGCGGTCGTCGCGGCGGCGGCACTCCTTCACGACGAGCCCTACTACTTGGGTGGCCTGTGGGCCCTCACCCACTGGCGGCTCTCGGAGCAGCAGTACACCGCCCAGCTGGATGCGTTCGTCGATCGGAGCCACCAACCTCGAACGCTGGCCAACGCGCGGGTGCGATTCCACCGAGTGCCAGCGGCGCGCATCGACGACGTCTCCACGCCCGCCCCCGTCGAAGGCGTCTCCGTCCGTGTGAGCTCGCGCGAGGGCTCGCTGCTCGATTTGCTCGACTACCCGGACCTGGCGGGCACGATGCGCGCGGCGCTCGGCTTCGTCGTAATCGCCCTCGAGAAGATCGACGTCGGCGAGCTCGTGCGCCTCGCCGCTCGGATCTCACGCGCTTCCACCTGCCAGCGTCTCGGCGTCCTCCTCGAGCGTCGGGGCGTCGCGCCGGCGCGCCTCACCCCGCTGCGTCGACGCGTGGCGGAGACCCGTTCGCTCACGTCGATGGTGCCCGGCGCCTCGCGACGCGGGTCGGTCAACACGCGCTGGCGCGTCGTCGAGAACGACCGATGAGCGTCGGAGTTTCACTGCCTCCCCTTCCCGCGAAGGATCTCCTGGCGGACCTCTGCCGCGAGGCGGCCGAACGAGAGCGGCTCCAGCCTCAGGTCATCGAGAAGGATTTCTATCTGACGCGCCTGCTCTGGGCGCTCGGTCAGACCCTCGGCGCGCGTGTGCTCCTCAAGGGCGGCACGCTGCTCAGCAAAGTCGACCTCGGGTTCAAGCGAATGTCCGAGGACGTCGACCTCGTGATGCCGCGACGACCGTCCGCACGCAAACGTGACAACGTGCTCTTACTGAACGAAGTCCGGAGCGTGCTCCGGGCGGTGGTCGCCGAGGTCGGGCTCACCCTGCCGCTCCCTGACGGCACGCACTTCGAACAAGGCGCCCATCGACAATGGGATCTGCCGTACGAGTCGGCCTTCGGATCCCAAGCGATCAAGCTTGAGGTCTCGCTGCGTCCGGCGATGCGTCCCGAACGACGCGTATCCCTCGCGCAACTCCTCGTCGATCCACTCGTCGGCGACTACGCGGGCGCCTTCTGCCATGCGCTCGACGCCGACGAAGCTCGCGCCGAGAAGGTGCGGGCGACGTTCACGCGCGACGCGATTCGCGACCTTTACGATCTCGAACAGCTGGCTCGGGCCGGGGCCGATCTCCGCTCCCCGGACTTCGTGCGGCTCGTGAACGCCAAGCTCGCGGAGCTCGCCGCGCCGCCGCTCCGCGAGCAGGCCGCATCCTTCGGCTTCGCGGACGGACGGCGCCGGAGGGCGCTGGAGGCAGCGGTGGTACGCGAGCTCGCCGCCGTCCTTCGCGTAGACGAGCCACCGCTCGATCTCGACGCGGTCTTCGAGCGATTCAATCGCCTCTGGGGATTGAAGCGCCGACGGTGACGGCGCCGCAACTCCAGCCAAGCCACGGCTTGTGCGAGGGTGGCGTGGAACGAGATGTCGTACGGGAGTGGACGCAGCCACTGGATGGCCTGCATTGCGCCTCGAACGAGCGCCGACGACGTCGTGAACGCGCAGTACGTGGGTGGCGGGATCTTCGCGTTCGCCGCGGCGAACTGCCGCCGCCATGGGGCGTTGGGCGTCGGATTGCCCGCGTCCGCGATCACGAGGCGGCACGGCACGGGCGTGTCGGCGCGCGAGACGCGCGGAAACGTCGCCGCGTGGAACTCGATGACGTCGAGGTTGGCTTGGTAGTTGTCGTCCGTGTTCGACTCTCCCGCGTAGAGAAAGACCGAGAGGCCGAAGGCAGGATCGCGGCTCTACGCGAACACGGTCCTTTGAAGGCATCCCTCTCAGCGCGGCGCGCCCAGCCACGAGCGGAGAACCCTCTCTCCTCGAAGCTGGCTCCTATCCATTGCGCGAGCCGCGTTCGCCGAGAAATGGCGAGCACGCTAGCGCGCGCGTCCGCTCGTCTCATGATCTTCGTCGCCGCCATTCTCGCCCTCCTCATCGGGGTCTCGCTCGGCCTACTCGGCGGCGGCGGCTCGATCCTGACGCTGCCCGTGCTGGTTTACGTCGTGGGCATCGCGCCCAAAGACGCCATCGCCACCTCCCTTCTCGTCGTCGGCTTCACGAGCGCGAGCGCGCTCATCACGCACGCGCAGCGCGGGTGCGTGCGGTGGCGCGTCGGCGCCTACTTCGGCGGCGCCGGCATGCTCGGCGCGTACGGCGGCGGCCTCGTCGGGCGCACGATCCCGGCAACGATCCTCCTCGTGGGGTTCGGGCTCGTGATGCTCGCGGCGTCGCTCGCGATGATGCGTCGGCGCGCCGAAAAGACGGAGAGCGCGCCGGTCGCCCACGTCCCGGCGATACGCGTGCTCGGCGTCGGTCTCGTCGTGGGCTCGCTCGCCGGCCTCCTCGGTGCGGGCGGCGGCTTCCTCATCGTGCCTGCGCTCGTGGTGCTCACGGGCTTGGGTATGGCCGAGGCCGTGGGCACGTCGCTCTTCGTGATCACGCTGCAATCGTTCGCCGGCTTCTTCGGCAACCTCGGACACGCCGTCATCGACTGGCGCATCGCCGGCGCCGTCACCGCCGCAGCGATCGTCGGAAGCCTCGTGGGCGCTCGCGTCGGCGCGCGAGTGCCGGCCGCGGCCTTGCGGCGCGGGTTCGCGTGGTTCGTGCTCGTGATCGGTGTAGGCATCCTGGCCAAGCAAGCGCCGCCGGCGTCGTGGGCCTGGCTCGTGGCGAATCCTGCCCGCTGGGGACTCGTCGCCACGATCACGATCGCGGCGTTCGGCGCCCTCGCGCTCTCTACGCGCAAGCGCCGAAGCGGCGCGTCGACCGCTTCGTAAAGCGACGGCTCAGAGGCCGCCGTCGCTGGGCGGGAGACCGTAGAGCGGCTGCACGCCGCCGCCGTCCTTCACGCTGCCGCCCTCCGCGGCGTCGAGGCCAGCGTCGACCTGGGGCAATCCGTACATGGGGACCGCGCTCCCGTCGTCGCTCGCATCGGGCGGCAAGGGCAGCCCGTACATCGCGACCGCGCTCCCATCGTCGACGGGGCTACCGTCGACGATCTTGCCGCCGTCGCTCACGGAGCCATCGCTCGTCTGACCGCCACCGTCGGTGAGGCCGCCGGCGTCGGTGTGGCTCGTCGTCGTGTCGTCTGCGGTCGTGGAGCCGCTGCACGCGGCCACCGTGAGCGACGCCGCGAACGTGAAGGTCGCGAGGCGATCGAGGCGACGCCCACCCGCACCCGGCACCGCGCGCCTGGCGAAGTCCGACGGAACGGCGGACGCGCAGAACGGGCAGCGGTCGTGATCGACGCGAATGTGGCGGTGGCAGGACGGGCACGAGACGAGGGACACCATGGCCCGCATCATGCACTGCCAGTGCCAACGGTAAATCGGCGAATTTCGCGGCGCTCCGCGTGCCGTCCTGTGCCAGGCGGATCAGGGACCGGCAACGCGTTGCGTACCCGGCGCGGCGCGATCCGCGGGCGACACCTGGGATCGGCGTCGATCCGGACCCCACTCGCCAAGGCCCCGAAAGCCGCGCTGCTGGAGCGTGGCGCACCTCCTCAAACCCCGCGGTACGTCGATTGCTGCTCCACGCGGGTCCATGCGCTCGCTCACCCGGCTCTCGCTCGCCCTCGCCCTCCTCTCGGCTTGCAGCGACGCGCCCGCGACCAAGAGCGCAGCACCCATCACCGCGGCCCCCGGGGCGGACGCCGGCGGCGGGCCGGCCAGCGCGAGCGCCGTCCCGACACCTGCAAACTGCAATCAGTCGGTGTTCGACGCGTGGGTGAAGAAGGTGGCGACCGAGCTCGCCGGCCAGCGCGTGACGGGCGGCAGCGTCGCGGTCGTGTGCGGCGACACGATCTTCGCCTCTGGCATGGGCGTGACTGCAGCCGCGGGCGGCAAGCCCGTCGACGCGCACACGCGCTTCAACATCGGCTCCACGCAGAAGTCACTCACCGCGGTGGCCGCGCTGCGCCTCATCGAGCAAGGCAAGGTCGCGCTCGAAGATCCGGCGAGCAAGTGGGTCGCGGGCGTGAGCGGCGTGAACACACAGGCGCCGTACGCTCGATCGTTCACGTTCGGCGAGCTCCTCTCGCACGTGTCGGGCTACTCGACGACGCCGCCCGACTCGAACCAAGCGAGCGAGCTCGAAGCCTTCATCCAAGGCATGGGCCCGCAGCCGTTGTGGTCTCCGCCGGGCGTGGTCTTCAACTACAACAACATCGGCTTCGAGCTCGCCGGGCTCATCATGCAGCGCGCGGCGCAGGCGCCGTTCGCCTCGCTGATCGAGAGCCTGGTCTTCGCGCCGGCTGGGATGACCGACGCGCGCATGGATCCGGCGGTGGTCGAGCGCGAGGGGAACTTCGCGAGCGCCTATCCGGCCGGCGCCGGCCCGTACCGCCCCACCGACGTCGTGACGCCCGCGATGGGCCCCGACACGGGCGCGTTCGCGAGCGCCGCCGACCTCGCGCACTTCGCGCACACGCTGATGCACGGCGGCGGCGCGATGCTCTCGCCGGCGTCGGTCACCAAGATGACGACGCAGCGGACGCCGACCGAAGATCCGGGGCAAGGCTACGCGCTCGGGATGTTCGTCGCCGACATGGGCGGCACCGCGGTGTGGAGCCACCCCGGCGACAACACCGGCTACCAATCCGATCTCACGATCGTGCCGTCGCGCGGGTTCGCGAGCGTCATCTTGCTCAACTCCGACGAATCCGGCCCGCCGACGACGTACACGAGCGCCGTGCAGACCTTCACCGGCGCGCCCCTCCCCCCGCCGAACGCCGCGCCGTTCGAGACCGCGACGGCCGCCGAGCACGCCGGCACTTATCAGAGCGCGGCGTTCGGTCCGATCACCGTCGCGACCGCGGGCTCGAATCCGACCATCACCATCGCGGGCAAGACAGAGACGCTGACGCCCATCTGGCGCGACACCTACTCGTTCCCGTACGAGCCGTGGGGGACGAGCATCATCGTCACGTTCTGGCGCGACGCCGGGCGCGTGAAGTACGTCGTGTCGCGCGCGTTCGTGGGCACGAAGGGCTGA
>JBGAJR010000098.1:0-12386 GCA_044224815.1 Polyangiaceae bacterium | reverse complement strand
GAGCCGGGTCTCCCGGAGAGCTTCAACGTCCTCATCAAGGAGCTTCAGGCGCTCTGCTTGAACGTCGAGCTCCTCGAGGCTGGCGCGCTCAAGGCCTCCGACCAGGCCGCCGAAGAGTGACTCGCCGCGGGGCGCGTGCAGCGAGCGCGCGCCCCGCCGGCTGAGCCTCTTCCACCCCCAAGATTCCTTCTCAGTCAGCTACCGAAAGGCATATCCGATGCGCGACATTTTCAGCTTCTTCGAGAAGCCCAAGGATCCGCTCTCGTTCAGCGCGATCCGCATCTCGCTCGCGAGCCCGGAAAAGATTCGTGAATGGTCCCACGGCGAGGTCAAGAAGCCGGAGACCATCAACTACCGCACCTTCAAGCCGGAGCGCGACGGCCTCTTCTGCGCCAAGATCTTCGGCCCGGTGAAGGACTACGAGTGCAACTGCGGCAAGTACAAGCGCATGAAGCACCGTGGCATCGTGTGCGAGAAGTGCGGCGTCGAGGTCATTCAGAGCAAGGTTCGCCGCGAGCGCCTCGGCCACATCAACCTGGCCACGCCCGTCGCCCACATCTGGTTCTTGAAGAGCCTCCCGAGCCGCATCGGCGCGATGCTCGACATCACGCTCAAGGACCTCGAGAAGGTCCTCTATTGCGAAGCCTACGTCGTCATCGACCCCAAGGAGACTCCGCTCACGCGCGGTGAGCTCCTCAGCGAGGACCGCTACGCGCAGCTCCTCGAGGAGTACGGGGACGAGAAGTTCTCGGCCGGCATGGGCGGCGAGGCGGTCCTCGAGATGCTCAAGCACGTCGACGTGCACAAGCTCTCCGAGGAGCTCCGTCAGGAGATGCGCGCCGCCACCAGCGAGGCCAAGCGCAAGAAGATCGTCAAGCGCCTCAAGGTCACCGAGGCCTTCCGTGAGAGCGGCAACCGTCCCGAGTGGATGATGCTGACGGTGATTCCGGTTCTTCCGCCGGACCTCCGCCCGCTCGTTCCCCTCGATGGCGGTCGCTTCGCCACGAGCGATCTCAACGACCTCTACCGCCGCGTCATCAACCGCAACAACCGGTTGAAGCGCCTCCTCGAGCTCAACGCTCCGGAGATCATCATCCGCAACGAGCGCCGCATGCTCCAAGAGGCGGTCGACGCCCTCTTCGACAACGGCCGTCGCGGCAAGACCATCACTGGCCCCAACAAGCGTCCCCTCAAGTCCCTCAGCGACATGCTGAAGGGCAAGCAGGGTCGCTTCCGCCAGAACCTGCTCGGCAAGCGCGTCGACTACTCCGGCCGCTCCGTCATCGTCGTCGGTCCGCAGCTCCGCCTCCACCAGTGCGGTCTGCCGATCAAGATGGCGCTCGAGCTGTTCAAGCCGTTCATCTACAACAAGCTCGAAGAGCGCGGCCACGTCAACACCATCAAGTCTGCGAAGAAGATGGTGGAGAAGGAGCGCCCCGAGGTCTTCGAGATCCTCGAAGAGGTCGTGAAGGAGCACCCGGTTCTCCTGAACCGCGCGCCCACCCTCCACCGCCTCGGCATCCAGGCGTTCGAGCCGGTGCTCATCGAGGGCAAGGCCATCCAGCTCCACCCGCTCGTCTGCGCGGCGTTCAACGCCGACTTCGACGGCGACCAGATGGCCGTTCACGTGCCGCTCAGCGTCGAGGCGCAGATGGAAGCGCGCGTGCTCATGATGAGCACGAACAACATCCTCTCGCCCGCCAACGGCAAGCCGATCATCAACCCGACGCAGGACATCGTCCTCGGGCTCTACTACGCCACGCGCGAGCGCAAGTTCGCCAAGGGCTACTACCGCCCGAGCGCCCTCAAGGCGACGAAGAGCGGCAACGTCGAAGGTCACCTCCAGGGCGTCTACTCGTCGCCGGAAGAGGTCCGCATGGCCTACGACAACGACGAGGTCCTGCTCCACACGGGCATCCGCGTCCGCATCATCGATCCGGAGACGGGCAAGCGCCGCATCGTCAACACGACGGTCGGTCGCTGCATCATCTCCGAGGTGCTCCCCGAGGGTCTTCCGTTCGAGCTCATCAACAAGACGCTCGACAAGAAGGCGCTCTCGGCCCTCATCGATGCCTGCTACCGCAAGCACCGCAACAAGGCGACGGTCCTCCTGGCCGACCGCCTCCGTTCGCTCGGCTATGACTTCGCCACCCGCAGCGGCGCTTCGATCTGCATGGATCACATGGTGATCCCGGACGCGAAGAAGACGCTCCTCGGCGAGGCGCAGGACGAGGTCCAAAAGGTCATCGACCAGTACCAAGAGGGTCTGATCACCGACGGCGAGCGCTACAACAAGATCGTCGACATCTGGGCCGGCGTTGCCGACAAGGTCACGCAGGAAATGATGATGGGGATCGGCAAGGAGAAGATGGTCGACCCGGAGACGGGCAAAGAGATCATCGAGCCGAGCTTCAACCCCATCTACATCATGGCCGACTCGGGCGCCCGCGGCTCGACCCAGCAGATCCGCCAGCTCGCCGCGATGCGTGGCCTCATGGCCAAGCCGTCCGGCGAAATCATCGAGACGCCGATCACCGCGAACTTCCGCGAGGGTCTCACCGTTCTCCAGTACTTCATCTCGACCCACGGCGCCCGTAAGGGCCTCGCCGACACGGCGCTCAAGACGGCCAACTCCGGCTATCTCACCCGCCGCCTCGTCGACGTCGCTCAGGACGCCGTCGTCACCGAGTTCGACTGCGGCACCCTCACGGGCATCCGCGTCACCAAGCTCGAGGACGCGGGCGAGGTCATCCAGCCGCTCGAGGATCGCATCCTCGGTCGCGTCACCCTCGAAGACGTCGTCGACCCCGTCACGGGCGAGGTCATCGTCGCGTTCAACACCGAGCTCGACGAGGACAAGGTCCGTTCGATCGTCGAGGCCGGCATCGAGGAGGTCAACATCCGCTCGGTGCTCATGTGCCAGACCCGGCGCGGCATCTGCGCCAAGTGCTACGGGCGCGATCTCGCGCGCGGGTACAAGGTCAACATCGGCGAGGCTGTCGGCATCATCGCCAGCCAGTCGATCGGCGAGCCCGGCACGCAGCTCACGATGCGTACGTTCCACATCGGTGGTGCGGCCGCGCGTGGCAAGATCGAGCAGAGCTCGCTCGAGGCGCGCAGCGAAGGCTTCGTCCGCATCCGCGGCGCGAACCTCGCCAAGAAGAAGGACGGCAGCGTCGTGGTCATGAACCGCCACGGCGAGGTCGTCATCGTCGACGACACCGGTCGCGAGCGCGAGCACCACCGCCTCGTCTACGGCGCCCTCTTGAAGGTCACCGAAGGTGAGAAGGTGAAGCCGGCCCAGCTCCTCGCGGAGTGGGACGCGTTCGCCGTGCCGATCCTCACCGAGGTCGCGGGCGTCGTGAAGTTCGGCGACATCGTCGAAGGCGTCACGATGGTCGAGAAGCTCGACGAGGTCACCGGCCTCTCGCGCAAGGTCGTCATCGAGTCGCGCGCCGCGGACCTCCGCCCGCGCGTCACGATCAAGCACCCGGAGACGGGCGAGACCTTGAAGCTCTCGGGCGGCGTGCTCGACGCGCGCTACCTCCTCCCGGTCGGCGCCAACATCGTCGTCCAAGACGGCGACATCATCGAGGCCGGCGAGGCCATCTCGAAGATGCCGCGCGAGACCACGAAGACGCAGGACATCACGGGCGGTCTCCCGCGCGTCGCCGAGCTCTTCGAGGCCCGCAAGCCGAAGGATCACTCGATCATCGCGGAAGTCGATGGCGAGGTGTCGTTCGGCAAGGACACGAAGGGCAAGCGCAAGGTCGTCATCACGCCGTTCGATCTGAACGGCAACCTGATGACCGACGACACGCGCGAGTACCTGATCCCCAAGGGCAAGCACATCCAGGTCCAGCCTGGCGACCGCGTCCGCGCGGGCGAGCCCTTGATGGACGGTCCGGCGAACCCGCACGACATCCTCCGCGTGAAGGGCGTCGACGAGCTCGCGGCTTGGCTCGTGAACGAAATCCAGCAGGTGTATCGCCTCCAGGGCGTCGCCATCAACGACAAGCACATCGAAGTCATCGTTCGCCAGATGATGCGCCGCGTGCGCATCACCGACGTGGGTGACACGAACTTCCTCATCGACGAGCAGGTCGAGAAGCACATGTACGAGCGCGAGAACCAGCGCGTGATCGAGAAGGGCGGCAAGCCGGCGATGGCCGAGTCCCTCCTCCTCGGCATCACCAAGGCCTCGCTCTCGACCGAGAGCTTCATCTCGGCCTCGAGCTTCCAGGAGACCACGAAGGTCCTCACCGAGGCCGCCATCAGCGGCAAGGTCGACTACCTCCGCGGCCTCAAGGAAAACGTCATCATGGGTCGCCTCATCCCGGCCGGCACCGGCCTCCCGGCGTACAAGGCGCTCAACGTCATCGTCGAAGGCCAGGAGGGTGGCTACATCCCCGAGCGCGAGCCGGCCCCGCCGATCCCGCGCGCGGCGGAGTCGCTCACCGCGGTCAACGAGGAGTGAGCTGCTGAGATCGCAATCCAGTTGCGATTGATGTGAAGCGGGGAGCCCCAAACGGGCTCCCCGTTTTGCTTTGCGCGCTTTGTCGTGGGTGGCGCGACGTCAAACCGTCGACCAGACGGCCAGCTCGTTGCCGCTCGGATCGCGGAAGTGGAATCGTCGGCCGCCGGGGAACTCGAACGTGTCCTTCACGATCTCGCCTCCCGCCTCGCGGACGCGTCGATGCGTCGCGTCGAGCTCGTCCGAGTAGAGAACCACCAGCGGGCCGCCGCGCACGATTTCGTCGCCCACGCGGAAGCCGCCCGCTTCCTTGCCCGAGGCGCCGTCGACGAAGCCGGCGTACTCGGGCCCGTAGTCGTTGAACGTCCAGCCGAACGCTGCGGCGTAGAACGCCCTGGTCTTCGTGAGGTCGCGCGCGACGAGCTCGATGTAGTCGATGGAGTGGTGTCGATGCCCGGAGGTGTCGCTCATGCGCGGAGCGTACGCCAACGCGCGTTGGCGAGCGCGTGTGGACTCGCGTTCACCCTCGGCGACGTGGGCGGCCGCCGCACGAGGCGATACCGACGTAGTTCCGATGGCACACCGAGTGCTATGCGTCGCGACCATGCCGTCCTCGTCCTTCGCTCTCGGCGTCGCTGCGGCGATGCTCGTCGGCTGCAGTGGCTACCGCACCGCCGCCGTGACCGCGCCACCGATCGCTCCGCTCGGCGCGTCGCGTTCGGACGTAGCCACGGTCTGCCTCTACCGCCCGACTCACATCGGGACAGCGCTCACGATTCCCGTTCGCGACGATGGCCTGCTCGTCGGGGTCACCGAGGCGTACACGTACTTCTGCTGGCTCGCCGAGCCCGGGCGTCACCGCGTCTCGCTCGGCGGTGGAACCGACGCAGAAGACCGGGTGTTCACGCTGGCGGCCGGGGAGCGACTGCAGCTCCGCCACGAGATCAACATCGGCACCGACGCGCTCCTCGTGATCGATGCGGCGGAAGCGGCGCGTCTCCTCACGGAGTGTCGCTACCACGAGGTCGTCGAGGCCCCGGCCGACGACCAGCCGCTTCCGTCAGCGTCGCGCGTCGCGCGCGCGCTCGCGCCCTGAGGAGCGCGCTTCGGATCTCGGGCGCGCGGCGCTACGCTCCATCCGATGGGTCGCACGACGGTTACCGCGTTTCGCGCGGGCAGTCTCCTCGGACTTCGGTTCGCGTTCGGCGCGCTCGCCGCGGCCGTGCTTCCCTATTTGTTCGATCTGCTCGAGCGGTCACCGCGGCTCGCGATGGTCGGCCTCCTCGCGCTCCTCTTGTCACCGTGGCCGATGGCCTCCGCGGTGCACCTCATGACGCATCGGTGGCTCGATCGTCGCGGCGTCGAAGGTGAGTCGACCGCACGTTCGCCGGTTTGGGTCGGCGCGCTCGCGTGGCTCATCCTCTTCGGAGCGGATCTCTTGAGCGGCCTCGTCATGTTGGTCATCGACCCGCCCGAGCCTGGCGGCGCGCGCGCGTCGCTCGCGGGCGTGCTTCAGCGCGCCGTGTTTCCGGCTGGATGGCTCGACGGCGTGAGCCTCGCGGTTTGGTTCGGGATCGCCGCCCTGTTCTTCGCGGTCGAGCCGGAGCGGCGCTGAGCTCTACGGTGAGGGCTCAGAGCGTCTTCAGATACTCGATCACGGCGCGCCGATCGTCGGCGGGCAAGTTGGCGAGGAACGCGTGCCCGCCGACGCCGAGACCTGGAACGCGTCCGTCGTACACGTAGTGGTGCGGCGCGGCCGCGCGCGGCGCCGTGAGCACCTCGTACCGGACGCCCACGCGATCGAGATCGTAGAGCCCGTCGGTGTCGACATCGAAGATCACGGGGCGCGTCTCGGGCGGCGTCGCGAGCGCTTCCAAGCTGGGCCACTGTCCCGCATGACCGAGCACTCCGCGCGCCCAGACGTCGAGGAGAACCGGCGGCACATAGCCGCCCGTATTGCGGACGCGCGTATAGCCCTTGGTGAGAGGGTACGCGTTGGACGCGTCGACGAACGCCGGCGTGACGTTCTGCATGCGCACCGGATCGGTCCCGACCATCTCGAGTGGGATCACCTGCTCTTTGTAGGCGACCCGCGTCTCCTTGCCTTGGTGCACGTAGACGCCATGGCATCGTGCGCACTGCGCGTTGAACGCGCTCTCCCCGCGCGCAGCGAGCGCCGCATCGACCGGGCGCGGGTAGGGGAGCGTTCGCCGGAAGCTCCGCAGGTAGAGGTACATGCTCGTCGCGATGTGCGGATGCGAGAGGTACCACTCGGGGCGCGTGCCGAAGAGGAAGTCGGCCTCGAGGACGAGCGCCTGCGGCGAGCCGTAGCCGGACGCGTCGTAGGAGAACGTGTCGCGAAACGGGAAGCTGTTCACGTCGGGGACCTTGGTCCAACCGATGGCGTCAGGCATCGGAATCGGTCGCTTCACCGCGGCGCCCACGGCGAGCGCGAACGACTCGATGGTCGCCATGCGGCCGGGAAGCGCAGCGTCGAACCGCCGGATCCATGGGAGCCGCGCCTTGGACGTCGGCACGAAGACGTCGAGCGTCGCCTTGGTGATGGCGGCGCCGTAGTTCCACGGGACGCGCCAGTCGCGTGCGCGCCGCGTCGCAATTTCGTTCAGCCGGTCGACGTCGAGCGCGGGATCGGCTCCGATGCGCGCGATGGCGTTCGCGTACGCGTGTGGGCGAGCGCGCTTGTTACCCAGGCCCGGCACGACGACGTCGCCCCCTTCGAGTCGGATGCGCTCTGCATGGCACATCTGGCAGTTCGCCACGAGCCAAGGGACGTGCGTGTTCGGATCGGTCGTGAGATGGAACCCGATCGGGGGCGCTTTGGGGTCGCCCTTGGCCGCTGGGTCGCGAATGAAGCCGAACTTGTCGGCGAATTCGTTCCAGTCGCGCCCGAGCTCGTTCGGATACGCCTCCATCATCGCCAAGAAGAGCGGATAGGCGATGCCGGTCGCGTAGGGATCGCCGCCGCCCGTTTCGAGAAAATACTTGGCGCCCGCCTGCTCCGAGATCGGCGTGTCGGCATACTCCGGCGGCGACGACATCGTCGGCGCACAGGCCGCCGCGCCGCTCGCCAGGGCGCACGTCGCAACCACGCTCCCCGAAATGATTCGCCGCAGTCGCCCACCGAACGCGCTCAATACACTGCTCATCGCTCTCTCCTCGGCCGCGCACGCGGCGTAGGTCGTTCACTGGCCTTCTGCGGCGTGGCGCTGGCCGCTTCGTCCGCGAAGAGCGCCGTCATCGTCGGACCGAGCGTTCTCGCGTAGTACCCGACGGCGTCGTCCGCTTCGACGAGGCGACGCGCGAGCTCTCGATAGAACGCAGCGCGAAGCACGAGCGGCGGAACGTCTGCGCGGCGCGGTCGCTCGGGGAGGACCTCGTACCACCAGCGCACTTCGGTCTCGAGGACCCGGTTGCCGCCCCCTGCCGCGGCGGCGCGCCAGAACGCTTCTTCGGCGGCGGCGAATGCGGTTTCGTCCGCTAGGTCGGTGAATGCTTGCGCGGCTACCGCGAGGGCGACCTTCGCCTCCGAGCGCGCGCGGCGCACGAAGACGTCGAGGACCGATAAGCCCTGCGTGTATTGCTTCTCGAGCACGTGACGCACGAGCTCGCGCGCGGCGTCGGTGCGCGGTGCGACGTGGTAGTAGAGCTCGATCACGCCGAGGCTCACCGCAGCCCGCGGGTCGAGCGCGCGGCTCACGTCGCCTTGCCTGACGCGGATGAGGCCGGCGGCGGCGAGGCGATGGAGCGCTTGGCGCACGATGACCTTCGAGACGTCGAAGCGTTGGCTTAGCTCTGCCTCGGTCGGCACGGGATCGCCGGGCGCGATCGCGCCCCGGAGGATGTCCCGCCCGACGGTGAGGAAGACATGGTCGGCGGCGTACCCACGGGCCCGACGGCTCATGACGTAGTTACATAGTAACTATGTGCCCCGTTGTCCAGGCCCGACTGGACGGCGCCGCCCGGACCACTACTCTCGAAGGGTGAGCGGCAGTTCGGAAGCTTGGGTGGTGGGGCTCCTCTCTCCGTCGCGGCCACGGCTCGCGTGGTGCGCGGAGCGTGCTCGTCCCACGTTGGCGGCCCTCGCGGCGCATGCGGCCGCGCGCGTTGAGGCGCGCCGTGATTGTGAACGACGCATCGAGGCGGCGCGCGCGGAGGTGTTCGCGCACGGCGACGGCGTCGTCGGCGCGCGCATGACCACGCTCGAGCGCGAGTGGCGGACCCTCGCCAAGGCCAACCGCCACGACGAGGGACCGCTGCGTGATCTCTGGGCGGCCATCGCCCCGCCCGCGTGGACCGATCACCCGCGCTATCGCGAGAGCGCGCCCGAAGTCCGGGCCGCGGCCGCGGTGCTCCTGGCGTCGGACCCGGAAGGCGTCGAGCGCGCCGAGCGCGCCGCCCGTGCGATCGCCTGCTACGCGCGCACCGAGGGCATCACCGTCGGAGCGCGCGTCACCTGGCGCGTAGAGCCGTCACCGCGCATCGTCACGTCGAATCGCGTGCTCTTCGCCAGCGCGCGTGCGCGCGTGCTGGCCGCGCTCCGCCCGACCGACGCGTGGCCGCTCGTCGCGCGCAGGGCGATCGGCTTGCGAAGGGAGGTCTCACGCAAGCTTCGCACGCTCTCGAATCGCACTACGGGCCACCGGCTCTCTCGTGAGGTTGGGGACGCCGCCTTCATCGACGCGCTCCACGATGGCGCTGCCGTGCTGGGGATTTCTGGCCTCCGATCTCCCGTGGCGCCGTTTTTCGAGGTGTGGCGTGCCGGCTACCTCGTCGCAGAGGTTGCACGCGCAGGCATCACGCTGGCGGCTTCGCTCGACTGACTCGAGGGTCGCGGCCGTTTCTCAGTCCGTGGCGCCGTCCCCGTCGAAAGCGCAACGCTTGGGCGCGTCCCACGCGCAGTCGTCGCAAGCGATGGTGCCGCCTTCCGCACACGGCAGGGAGGCGCCGAACACGCTGGGCATGGTCGGGTACCGCGATGGGGAGTCGGGGTCGACGGTCATCATCGTCTCGACCGCTGCGAACGTGAACGCTGCGCTGAGCTCGTCGCAGGGCGCGCCGTTGTCGCCGGGAGTGAGATCGAGGGACCCACAGGCTAGGGCGCGCAACTGACCGTATGTCCCTTCGTTCGTAGGGTCGCAGAGCTGGCCGGTGCCCGAGGTCGGGGTGTGGGCGGCGCCCAAGCTGGTGAGGAGCGCGGAGCTCGAGCTTCGCACGCCGATGCGTCCGCGCGTCAGCTTCCAAGGGCGGACGCCTCGTTCTCCCGGCACCAGCTTGGCGATCAGCTCACCGGCCCTGTAGCGCGTGTTCGCGCCCGGCACGCCGATCGGGAAGATGCCGTCATGCAGCCTCGCGTAGAGCACGTAGTCCCGTACGAAGGCGTCCGCGGTGGTATCCGTCGGAACTCCGAGGCCGCCACCGTCCCGCGTCGTCGTGTACGACCGCTCGTCGACGATCCATCCGCTGTCGACGGGGCCGCCGTCCCACACTTGTGGCAGACGGTCGACGTCGTTGATGGAGAAAACCTGCCCGGCGCCAGCGTCCGGGACGAGACCTGAGAGCCCAGCAGCCACGAAGATGGTGAGTTGGACGTCTTCGTCGTTCGCCTCACCGTTGTAGTTGTCGATCTTGAAAATGAGGCCAGCCGTCGCGCTTCGCAGGAGCACATTCGGGTCGAGGAGTGGCCTCGCCGAAAGCGCGCGGAGCATGTCGAGAATGCCCGAAAGGCTGTCGTCTACGCCGCGCCGCAAGTCGCAGACGCCTTTGCCTATCCGCGGCGCGCAGGTACCGCCGTTGGCGCAGTCGCCGTGAGTGTCCTTGTTGTCGAGATCGAAGCCAGGCGACCCGCAGAGGTCGTCTGTAGTGGGCGTATCGTCGGCCTGATCGAATCGCCATCGGTAGACGGCGAGCACGATTTGGTTGAGCGTGCGGCTCGTTCCGGAGGGGGGCGCGGCATCGAGCGTCTCGAGGCAAGGATCCACCGACCCTGCGTCGTCGACTGGCGCGTCTAGGTCGGTCGGGCTCGCGTCGAACGCGACGAGGGAGGGCTCGTCCTGCGTCACGAGTGGCACGAGCACCTGGCACGAGAGCCCAACCGCAGCGCCAGTGAGTGCCAGCGCCGAGACGAGTCGCGCGTGTGCCTTAGAACGTCCCACGGAGCGCACCACCACCACCGTTCGGTGATGCGAACGGCACGAATCGAACGCTGGCCGTCTGACCGTCGCGCGGTGCAGCGCGCTTCGCGTCGTCCCCACCCTTGTCGGCCGTCAGGAGGATGTACCCGCCCACGCCGAGGCCGATGACTCCGAGACCGAGGCCAATGTCCGCGATCCACGCTTGTGTCTTGATGCTGCTCAAGCGAGAGGCGCGGTCGGACGGCGGCTGTTCGTCCGCTGCCTTGCAGGTTTCGCGGAAGAATCCGCCACACTGGGCGGCGACGGCGACGCCGAAGCCCGTGCCGAGCACGAACGCTGCCGCGCCCGCTCCGCCGATCACCCAGCCGAGCGACGAGCTCGGCGCGTCCGCCAGCGGGGGCACGCTCACGACCGCCCGCGCGCGCTCGACGTCGACGGGCACCTCGAGCTTGGCCGTGCGCTTGTTCGGCGCGCGCGCTTCCACGACGTGGTTACCACCGTCGATCGGGACGTCCTTACCCCACTGGTTGAGATCCAAGGCGACACCGTCGACCGTGACCGCGAGGCCGGGGGTCTGACTCACGGCTTCGGGGACGACGACCCGGAGCGAGGAGACCCGCGGCTCTATCTCCCGCACCTTGGCTTCGGCCACCTCGGCGCGATCGGGCCGTGACGGCCGCGAGCGCTCGATCACCGTGCGGTAGTGCCGCAGCGCGGTCGCGAAGCGGCCGAGGTTTTCATTGCACAGTGCAAGGTTCAGCACGGTCCCGGTCGCGTTTGGCTCGAGCTTGAGGCTGGCCTCGAAGTTCGCGCACGCCGCGGCGTAGTCGTGGCGCGCCGCCGCGACGCGACCCTCGATGAAGAGGCGCCGCCACAACACCGGATCGGCCTCGCTCCCCTCCGGCGAGGCGACCTCGGCGCTTGGCGCGCCCTGCGGGGGCGGCTCGTCGGCGCGCACGGTCCCTGGCACCAACGATGACACGAGAGCAGCTGCGAAGAGCAGGCGGCGCACGAGACGATGCTACTTCTTCTTCGCGCCCTTATCGACGTCCATCTCTTCCCACACGTTCGGCTTCGGCGGAGGAGGCGGTGTGGGCGCGGCCGCTTGGGTCGCGCTCGGGGTCGGTGGCGGCGGCGGCGTGACCACCAAGAGCGCCGACGGCGTGGGCGCAGGCGTGTCTCCCGTGAGCGGCGCCGCCGGTTTCACGGTCGGGAGGCCGAGCCCGACACCGTTCTTGCGCGCGCGTGCTCCTCGTACGTCCGCACTCTTCGGCTCCGAGCTCTGGGCGCCGATCGTCTTCGCTTCGGCGGTGGGAGCCTCGGCCGTGGCGACCGCAGGAGGCACCGCCGTCGATGGCGGCTTGGGTGCGGCCGTAACGCTTGTCGTGTCGAGCGCGCTTTCGCTTGGAGGCGCGTTCGTAGCCGGGACCCGGTCGACGTGCGCCGGCGTCCGTCGCGCGGCAACGAAGGCCGCGGTCGATACGCCCGCGAGCAAGAGCGCCCCCCACACCACGCGACTCACACGGCTGCTCGATGGAGCCGACGTCACGGCAACCGTCTTGTCGTCGCCGGTGCTCGTCGGGCTCGACGTAATGACGATCGCTGGCTGCGACGACGCGGCGGGGGCGGGCGGTCGACCCGACAAGCGTCGGATGCGTTCCGACGACGTCGTGCCCTGCGGGGCGTAGGGCGCGATCGCATCCGCGAGATCCGCGACCGACGGCATTCGCTTCGTGAGATCTTTCTCGATGCACCGCGCG
>JBGAJR010000032.1:0-95674 GCA_044224815.1 Polyangiaceae bacterium | reverse complement strand
GCCTTCGGCGGGGGCTGCCGCCGCCATCCTTGAGGAGCACGAAGAGCCACTTGCTCGCCATCGTGCTCGTCACGAGGTAGTGAACCGAATTGAAGTCAACTAACCGAGAATCGGTGGACCAACTTCGGGTGTCAGGTCAGCCCCACCCGGGTTTCCGCGGAGATCCCACACGACGCCGGGCGCGTCCTTCACCGAGTCGACTACCTCACCGATCTTTTGCGCGAGCTGTTCCTCGGTGAGCGCCGGTGACGTGGGCAGAAGAAACGTCGGGATCTCGATGACGGCGACGCCGTCGCTGCGGCGCGTCGCCTTGGCCGGATAGGCGTGCGCGCCGGCGTGCGGATAGCGGCAGGCGAGGGGAGCGGCGAGGCGCGACACGCTCTTCTCTTCCGTCGTCCCGTCGACGTGCGTGATCGTGACGGTGCTCCCGGTGTGCACGGTCGCGAGGAGCGACGTCCCGGCCGCGAACCGACGGTTCTCCGTGGACGACGAGCCGACGCCGCAGAAGCCGTGCAAGAAGGCAGCGTCCATCATCGCTTGGCCCGCCTTGCCGTCGACGCCGACGATGCGATCGCCGGGCGCGAGGCCGAGCGGGTTGTCGCTCCCGACGAACGACACCACCGCGTGGTCTTGGTAGGGCTGCGTGCACGCGCCGACGAGTGACGTGAAGAGCTCGGGGAGCTCGGGGGTGCCGCACTTCGTCGGCGAGAAGAGATCGACGTGGCCGTCCTCGAAGAGCGTGAGCGCGCGGCGCGTCGCGCGATAGTAGGCGCGATCGTCGTCGTCGCCGGCGGCCAGCGTGGCCCGCGCGCGCGCGAGGATGTCGGCCGGATCGCGGCCGAGATCCAAGAACGAGCCGCTCGTCGAGGCGAGTCGGTCCACGAACGTCTGGAGGTCCGCCGAGTGCTCGAGCTGCCGCGCCGAGAGCGCCGCGCACGCGCCGTCGTGACAGCCTTCGCCTGCGCCGCACGCCGCTTCGGTCGTCCACGCGCCGCACCCATCGGCGCCGCCACTGCATCGCTCGACGTGACCGTCCTCGGAGCACCTCGCTGCGCCTGCCGTGCATGCGTCGACGCCGCACGCAGCCGGAGCTTTGGTGGGGGCGGGGCTCGCCTCCTTCTCCGCGTGGGCGGAGCACGCCGAGACGGCGACGAGGAGCGAGACGAGAATCAGCGCACGCGGCATGCGCGGACGCTGGCATGCGCGGGCGTTAGAGACCGTTATTTGGGCCGTTACACCTGACGGCGCTGCGCCGTTTGACGCGGCCGGGCCGCGCGGCCAGCATCCGCCCCATGTCTGCATCGATCCTCGACGGAAAGAAGCTCGCCGAAGCGGTTCGCGCCGAGGTGAAGGCCGGCGTCGACGCCTTCCGGGCCGAGACCGGCCGCGTGCCTGGCCTCCACGTGATCCTCGTGGGCGAGGACCCGGCGAGCGTCGTCTACACGCGCAACAAGGAGAAGGCCTCGCGCGAGGTCGGCATGCACGGCGTCTTGCATCGCCTCCCGGCCGAGACCCCGGAGGCCGATGTCCTCGCGCTGATCCAAACGCTCAACGCCGACGCCGCCGTCGACGGCATCCTCGTTCAGCTCCCGCTCCCCAAGCACATTCGCGAGCTCGTAGTGCTCGACGCCGTCTCTCCCCAGAAGGACGTCGACGGCTTCCACCCCATCAATGCCGGGCTCCTCGCGTCGGGGCGCCCCGCGCTCGTTCCGTGCACGCCGCGCGGCTCGATGCGCCTCCTCGCGACCACCGGAAAGTCCCTGGTGGGCGCGCACGCCGTCGTGGTCGGGCGCAGCAACATCGTGGGCAAGCCGATGGCCCAGCTTCTCTTGGCCGAGCACGCCACGGTTACCATCGCCCACTCGCGCACGCGCGATCTCGGCGCGATGTGCCGCCAGGCCGACGTGCTCGTCGCGGCGGTCGGCAAGGCCGAGCTCATTCGCGGCGACATGATCAAGCCGGGCGCGATCGTCATCGACGTCGGCATCAACCGCGTGCCCGCACCCGAGAAGGGCGAGGGGCAGACCAAGCTCGTGGGCGACGTGGCCTTCGAAGAGGCGCGCGCCGTGGCCAGCGCGATCACGCCCGTGCCCGGCGGCGTCGGGCCGATGACCATCGCGTGTCTCCTCGAGAACACGCTCGTCGCAGCCCGCCTCCGCGAAGGCCGCGTGCGCTGACGCTCGTCAGAGGATCTTGTCGAGCAAGCGATCGAGCGCGTCGAGATCCTTGTAGGGGATCACGATCTCGCCTTGGTTTCCGCGGTCGCGGACCTCGACGACGGTGCCGAGCGCGCGGGTGAGGCGCCCTTCGAGATCCTTGATGCCGGCCGACTTGGTGGCGGCGGCGGCCTTCTCGCCCGGCTTTTCGCCCTGCTTCTTCGCGCGCGCCTTGCGCACGAGCTCCTCGGTGGCGCGCACGCTGAGCTTGCCGCGCAGCACCTTGTCGGAGAGCTCTTCGAGGGATTTCTCGTCGGGCGCGCCCAAGAGCGCGCGGGCGTGGCCTTCGGTGAGCTCGCCGCTCACGACCTTCTGGCGCACGCGATCGGGGAGCTTGAGGAGGCGGAGCGCGTTGGCGACGGTCGTGCGATCTTTGCCGACGCGCTCGGCCAACGTCTCTTGCGTATACGCGTGCTCTTTGATGAGGCGCGCGTACGCTTCGGCGAGCTCGATCGGGTTGAGATCCTCGCGCTGGACGTTCTCGATGATGGCGAGCTCGAAGGCCGCCTTCGGCGAGACGTCTTTGACGACGACCATCACCTCGCGGAGGCCCGCCTTCTGCGCGGCGCGCCAGCGACGCTCGCCGGCGATGAGCTCGAACTCGTCCTTGCCGGGCGCGACGCGCCGCACGACGAGCGGCTCGAGGAGGCCGTGCTGCTCGATGGAGAGCGCGAGCTCGTCGAGCGCGAGGCCGTCGAAGTGCTGGCGCGGCTGGCCCTTCTGCGGACGGATCTTCTCGACCGCGCACGAGAAGACGCTCTTCTCGCCGTAGGACGGCGGAGGAGCGGCGACGGGGAGGAGCGCGTCGAGACCGCGACCGAGGCCGCGCTTCGGCTTCTCCGTCACGCGGCGCCTCCGCGCGCAGCGGCGCCCTTCTCACCGCGCCCGCGCGCGACCTTCACCGCGCCGTGCGACTCGAGGAGCTCGCGCGCGAGCGAGAGGTAGCCTTGCGAGCCCTTCGATTGAGCGTCGTACAAGAGCGCGGGGCGACCGTGGCTGGGCGCCTCGGACAAACGCACGTTGCGCGGGATGACCGACTCGAACACGCGGAAGTGCTTCTTCACTTCGTCGGCGACTTGGTGCGCGAGGTTGTTTCGCGGATCGAACATCGTGAGCACGATGCCTTCGACCTCGAGCGTTGGGTTCACGCCCTTCTTGATGCGATCGATCGTCGCCATCAGGTGCGTGAGCCCTTCGAGCGCGTAGTACTCGCACTGCAAGGGGACGAGCACGTGCGTCGCGGCGGTGAGCGCGTTGACGGTGAGGAGCCCGAGCGACGGCGCGCAGTCGATGAACACGTAGTCGAAGGCGTTGTCCGCGAGGTAGACGGCGAGCGCGGACTTCAAGCGCTGCGCGCGATCCGTCTCGTCGACGAGCTCGATCTCGGCGGCCACCAAATCTTGCGTGGCCGGCGCGATGAAGAGGGTAGGGATCTCGGTGGGCTTCACCACGTCGGCGAGCGTCGCGCGACCGATGATGACGTCGTAGACGCTCCGCTCGACGGTGCGCGGCCGGATGCCGACGCCGCTCGACGCGTTGCCTTGCGGATCGAGGTCGACGATCAGGGTTCGCTTCTCGGCGGCGGCCACGCTCGCGGCGAGGTTCACCGCCGTCGTGGTCTTTCCGACACCGCCCTTTTGATTGACGACCGCGAGCACACGCGGGGCGCGTCGCCCCTTGGCTTGGTCTTCCGTGCTGCGCGCCATGGCTTCTGGTCCGACTTCCTAACCGATGCGCGACGATAGAGGCGTGCTTTTTTGACCTCCACCGCACACGTAGTATGGTGTGCCCAGATGTAGGCAAACGGTGGCGGTCAAGGGGAATCTTCGGGCCTCGACGAGAAACCGAAGGCCCGAGAGCGGACCGCCCCGCTGCCCACTTCGCATCGGGGAAGGACAGAGCAATGCGGGGCCAGACGCAAAGTCAGGCCGCCGCGGCCGGACGCGTGTCGGCCGCGAGCGACCAAAAGAGCCGGTTGATGCGCGCGCTCGAAGGCGAGCCGACGCTCGCCCCGGGCATCCAGCGCTCGATGGTGCGCGCGTTCTGGTCGAAGACCCCGCTCGCTCTCCACGCCGACCCCCGCGCGATCGCCGGCCTCATCGGCGAGTGACCGAACGCACTTCTCGGCGCGCGCGCGGCTCGTCCGCTCGCGACGCCTGACCACGTTGACGAACGAAGAGGAACGGAGAGGACCCACATGGCCCGTAAGAACTACAACTCCATCGAGGAGTTCGAGCGTGAAGAGCTCCGCCCCCATTTCAAGGTGGGCTTCAGCTTCGAAGACTTGATGCAAGAGACCACCTTCGAAGGGCAGACCGACCTCCTCTTCGACGATCAGCACGACGAATACGATCCCGACGCCGCTGACGACGACGACGGCTATTGAGCCCCCGGCCGGAGCGAGGCCGCGCGCCTCGCCCGGGAACAGTCCTCGTCTCAGCAGGTGATCCTTAGCGGCGTCCACGTGGGCGCCGCTCTACTAACTTCAGTCCCTCTCCCGGGACACGCCCCTTAGCCCGCTGCCTCGCCTCGGCCGCGGGCTTCTCACTTTTGTGCGTGCGCGCGTCAGGCCGCGCGCGCCGTGCCCTTGGACATGATCTCGCGAATGGCCGCGCGCTCTTCTTCGGTGGGGAGGCCCCAGCGGGGCTGGTAGCCGAAGACCTCGGCGGCCGCGCGCTGCGAGAGGCCCTCGAGGATGGCGAAGCGATCGAGCGACACGAGCGCGGGGTGCTCGGCGCCGCACGCGTGCGCGAGCTGCACGAGCTCTTTACGCAGCGTCATGAGGTAGTTCGCGAGGCGCGCGGACTTGAGCGTGGGATCGAGGCCGCCCGCGAGCCACGGCGTTTGCGTCGCGACGCCCGTCGGGCAGTGACCGGTGTGGCACTGCTGCGCCTGAATGCAGCCGATGGAGAGGAGCGCCTCGCGCGCGACGTTGATCATGTCGCAGCCGAGGGCGAGGGCGAGCATGCCTTGCTCCGGGAAGCCGAGCTTGCCCGAGCCGATGAAGACCACCTTCTCGGCGACGCCGCGCTCGGCGAAGGTCTTGTAGACCGACGTGAACCCGAGCTTGAAGGGCAAGGCCACGTGATCGGTGAACACGAGCGGCGCCGCGCCGGTGCCGCCTTCGCCGCCGTCGATGGTGATGAAGTCGGGCGCGCGCCCGCTCGTGTCGATGAGGCGCGCGAGCTCCTCCCAGAAATCCATTTGGCCGACGGCCGACTTGATGCCGACGGGGAGCCCGGTCTCGTCGGCGAGGCGCTCGATGAAGTCGAGCATCGACGAGACGTCGTGGAACGCGGCGTGCGACGCCGGGCTGATGCAATCCTGCCCGAGGGGAATGAGTCGAATCTTGGCGATCTCCGGCGTGATCTTGGCGGCCGGGAGGACGCCGCCCAGGCCCGGCTTCGCGCCCTGACTGAGCTTGATCTCGAGCGCGCGCACCTTGGCGCTCGCGAGCGTCTCCTTCAGGCGGTCCATCGAGAAGCGACCCTTCTCGTCGCGGCACCCGAAGTAGCCAGTTCCGATTTGCCAGACGAGATCGCCGCCGTGACGGTGCGGCGGCGCGATGCCGCCTTCGCCGGTGTTCTGCATCGCGCCCGCGATCGCCACGCCGCGGTTGATGGCCTCGACGGCGGCGGCCGAGAGCGAGCCGAAGCTCATGGCCGACGTGTTCACGATCGAGTCCGGACGAAACGCCTTCTTCCGTCCGCGCGCACCGCCGAGGACCTTGGCCGCAGGGCAGGGGTACTTGGGATCGTAGCCAGGCTCGCCTTCGTGCGGCGACGAGACCGGGAACGCCGCGTGGCGAATCACGAGGTAGCCGGGCGTGAGCTCGAGATCGTTGTCGGTGCCGAAGCCGAAGTAGTTGTTCTCCTTCTTGGCCGACGCGTAGATCCAGCGGCGCTGATCGCGGCTGAACGGCCGCTCTTCATCGTTGCCGGTGACGATGTATTGGCGGAGCGGGCCGCCGAGCGACTCGAACCAAAACCGGAACCGCCCCACGATCGGGAAGTTCGCGATGATCGTGTGACGCTTCTGCAGGCGATCGTGGATCGCGAGCACGAGCAAGAAGAGGAGCGCAGCCACTACGGCGATCGAGAGCGGGCCCATCGACATGGGCGGCGAGCGTAAATCAACCCGGCGTCGCCTCGCGGGAAACGCGCACCGCACGCGCCGGCGTGGCTTTGCGCCCCGGCGGCGGACGCCCCGGCGTACAATCTCTCCGCTTGGGCCGTCCTCCCCATCCGCCGCCCTACGGGTACGTGCCAGCGCCGCCGCGCCAAGAGCCGAAGACGGTCTATATGCCGCCCGTTGCGTACACCGCGCCGGCGCCCTATCCGTACGCGGGAGGCGCGCGCCCGGACCCGTCGGCGATCGGGCCTTCGTGGGCAGCGCCAGCCGTTCCGGCCCCGCATCATCGGCCGCGTCATCACGCCCCCGCGCCCGCGGCGGCGCACGCCGCGGGGCGCGCGCATCACCACGTCGCGCCGCGCGGTCCGAGCCTCGGTCGTCGCGTCGTCTCGTGGCTCTTCTCGTTCTTCAGCGTGCTCGTCCTGCTCGCGGGCGCCGCCTTCGTCGTCATCGCCATCGCCAGTCGGCAAGGGCTCGTCGACGAGGAGGACCTGCCAGTCGTGCTTCCCGATCAGCCCGTGGCGATCCCGGCGGTGACGCCGATGACGCAGAAGCCCGACAAGGTCGCCGAGGGCGCGTGGACCTCTGGCACGTGCGGCGACTTCTCCAAGGAGCGCGATCTCCCGGCCTACCAAGCCGGTCGAAACTCGGGCTCGGCCCAAGCGCTCAAAGGAAAGACGATCGGCCTCGTCATCAAGCTCCACGCGCCCGCGCTCGCGTGGACCAAGTCGACCGAGCTCAGCGTCGATCGCGCGTCGCTCATGGCGCAGCGCTTCTACCTCACGCAAGCGAAAAAGCGCGGCGTCCCCCTCCAGTTCGACGTCGTGCCGTGGGAGCTCAAGACGGCGTACGCGCTCCCGTCGCTCGCGCTCGACGCGAACCAAAGGCTGCCGAGCGACACGATGGATGCGATCCGCGACGGCTCGCGCGCGGCCATCGAGGGCGCGCTGGGCGCGAAGCTCGATCGCGTGATCTCGACGCTCCGCAAAGACGGTTACGAGAACGTCGCCATCTTCGTCTTCTTGCCGGTCAAGACGAGCGCGCGGAGCTTCGCGGTGCCTTCGTATCGGAGCGCGCCCAAGGATTACCCCGAGGCGGCGTACCTCTTCGTTCCGCAGAACGACTTCGGCCACTTCGCGGTGACGATGGCGCACGAGGGCATGCACCTCTTCGGCGCGGACGATCTCTACCGCGTGAAGAACGTGGACAAGCGCGACAACGACGACGTGATGGGTGAATACTGCACGGGATTCTTGAAGGCCCAGGTCGGCGACGCCACGGCCTTCGCCGTGGGCTGGCTCAACGCCCCGCCGCCCCGCCCGTACCCGTTCGACGTCAAATAGCGCCTGCGACGTCGAGGTCGCAGCGACGGTGAAGACGCACCCCGCGCGCGCGTGATTCTCCTGGTTTTTCGGCTGGCCCGCGATTCGCATCGCACGGGCCAATGTCGCGATCCGCGTTCGTCGTCTCGCTCGCCGTCCTCGGGGTCATCCATTGCGGGGCGGAGGACGAGGCGCCAGGTCGGGCGTTCGCGCCCGCCGTCGCGACCCCGGGACCGAACCTGGGCGCGGGAGGCGTCGACGGTGGCGCGGGCGAGGCAAGCGCGACTGCGTCGCCGCCTTCGGCTGACGCCGCGGTGCCCGACGCCGCCGCGCCCGAGCCGCCGCTGGTCGGTGCGTTCGCGTCACCGACCGGGAGCGCGAGCGCGCCGTGCACGCGCGCCGCGCCCTGCGACTGGAAGACCGCCATGCATCACGGCGAAGCGCAGATCATCCTCACCGACGGCACATACACGATCCCGGCCGGTCAGGTGTTCTGCGTGCGCGACGGGAAGACCGTGCGTGCCGAGCACCCGTGGGCCGCGCACGTCGCGTTCCAAGGCAACGCCGACACGAGCGGCGACGAGGACGGCCCGTGCTCCGACGGCTCCGGCTTTGGCTTCGGCCTCCACGGAACCTTGATGGGCCTCGAGATCACCGCGCCCGGGCGGTGGTCTGCCGTCGACTCGTTCGCGGCGACCGCCACCGCGCGCTCGCGCATCGTCGATGTCCTCGTCCACGACGTGAACCTCGAGAGTCAGGAGTACTCGTCGACTTACGGAAACTGCGTCCAACAAGGTGTGCTCGACCTGGTCGACACCGATCTCGTGAACAGCGTCGTCTACCGCACCGGTCAGCGGAGCGGGACCGAT
Source organism: Polyangiaceae bacterium (assembly GCA_044224815.1). Taxonomy (GTDB): domain Bacteria; phylum Myxococcota_A; class Polyangia; order Polyangiales; family Polyangiaceae; genus JADJCA01. The sequence goes on along the minus strand of JBGAJR010000032.1, from coordinate 87,136 downwards.
CCGATCCGCGGCTCGTCGTCGCTCACGACGTGCATCAACTTCCAGGCGGTCTACGTGCAGCACCAGACGCTCGTCGACGACAACTTGATCGTCGACCACTACGGCGGCTTCTGCGTGCACGGCTACAAGCCCACCGACGTCAGCGACATCGTCACCCACAACACGATCGTCGGCTGTCATCAGGGCGGCGTGATTTTGCCGATTTTCCCGTCGAACCAGGTGAGCGCCAACGTCATCGTCAACGGGCGAAGCGACACCGCGGGCCCACAGTACGGCGCGTGCGTCGTCGCCTACGACGGCAGCACGCTCGACCCGGCGCGCCTCGCCCACGACGTCTGTCGCGGCAATCCCCACGACGCGATCTACTCCAGCACCTCGGGGAGCTTCGACACGAGCCTCGTCGACACGACCTCGGACGTCGGTCCGGTGGGGACCTCGGCGGCGAGCATCGTGCAAGCGTTCGACGCGGCCACCACGCCGGCGGCGAAGCGCGCCGTCGCCCGCGGCCTCAGCGTCGACCGTGCGAAGACCGGCGGCGCAGGCTTCGTGATGCCGTGACGATCAACGGGGCGGCGACGGAATCCCGCCGCGCGGGCTCTCGCGGCGCGCGTCCTCGGGGATGCCGGTCGTCACCTCGTGCGTGGCGAGGGCACCGCGCATCCAGAGCGTGCGCTCGACGATGGTGAGGTAGAGGAGCTCGAGGGCGGCTTGCACGGCCGGTCCCTCGAGGACGCCGAGCGCGCGCGCGATCGCCTCGAGCGTCGAGAGGCCGTGCGCGTGGGCCTCGGCGCGCAAGCGAAGCGGTGTGCGGTCGGCGCTCGCCGGGAGCGCGACGCAGCGAACGTTCGCGAGGCCCGGGACGCGACGCCGCATCTTGGACGCTTGCCGCCACGTGCCGTCGGGCACGACGAGGGTCACGGGACGCGCCGAGGCGACGAAGCGATCGAGCGGCTCAGCGTCCTCGTGCGGGAAGAGGAGCACGGGCTCGGCGTCGCCCGCGAACGTGACCGCGGCGTCGTCGCCTTCGTGGCCGCGGACGAGGACCTCGCTGTTCGGAAGGCACGCGGTCGCGATGCGGCCGGTGTTGGTCGGCTTGCGATCCTCGTAGCGATGAATGACGAGCACGAGCCGGGTCCGCGTCTCGATGCGCGGGACGATCGTGCACACGCAGAGGGCGCGGTGCATGTGGCAGCCCGGGCAACGCTGCGCGGTGTTGTCTCGTCGGCTCATGAAGCGCGCGCTCAGTACGGTTCGGCGAGGCGACCGACCGAGAAGCTCGACACGTACCACTCGCCGTCGACCTTCACGACCGACAGGCTGAACGAGCGCTCGGCGTTCGTGCCCTCGTACTTGAGGTATCCGCTGGCGGAGGCGACGGTCTTTCCGCCGCGCGTCGTCCCGAGCGAGCTCTTTCGACCCCAATCCACGGAGCGGTAGCCCTTCACGGCCGCCGACCACTCGCGGATCTTGGCATCGTTGTAGTTTGCACGGCTCGTCGGCTCGAGCTTGGCCGTGACTTCGGCGACGCGTTCTTGCGCGAGGAGGTCGAGGAGCTCTCGCGTGATGGCCCGCGGGAGGATGATGCTCGAATAGAGGAGCCACGAGAGCCCGAGCACCGGGAGCGCGATGAAGACCAACGTGAGCGCCGCCCCGAAGGTCCGCTTCTTCGGCACGGGTCGCGCCGGGATGGGGCCGGTGTCGCTCATGGTGTTCGCGTGGCGTGCCTGCTCAGCCCTTGGTGAGGATCATGGCGAGGGCGATCCAGAGCGCGCCCGCCATGATGGCGGCGGCGAGGTTCCCGCGCGCGATTTCGGCCTCGAGGTCGATCTGCTTGAGCACGTACTTGTCGACGGCCTTGATGGCCACCGCCCCGACGAAGAGGGTGATCACCCCGAAGAAGAGGTGCACCGTGAGCGAGATCGCGCTCGCGCGGATGAGGGAGAGCTCGGGCATGGGGCGACCCTCTCGCCCGGCCGAGGCCCGGCGTAAAGATCGGAGGGACGGTGCCGACGGCGCATTTGGGCCTCGGGAGCGGTCCGATGCGGCCCCACAGGTCTTGACGGGGAAAGACGGCAAGATATCGTGCGCGTCCCCATGCAAGTCAGCGTCCAGCGTATTTCGCCCGTCGTGATGGAGCTTTCCGTCGAGGTCCCCGTCGAGTCCGTGAAGACGGAAATCGAGAAGGCCTACACCAACCTCGCGCGCAAGGCGCACATCAAGGGCTTCCGCCCGGGCAAAGCGCCGCGCAACGTGCTGACGCACCTCTTTGGGCCGCAGGTCCAGAACGACGTCGCGAACGTGCTCGTCAACAGCACGCTCCCCAACATCCTCACCGAGAAGAACGTCACGCCGGTGAGCACGCCCCAGGTCGAGCCGGGCGCGGTCAACGCGGCCACCGCGTTCACCTACAAGGCGCGCTTCGAGGTCTCGCCCGAGATCAAGGACGTGGTCTGGGAGGGCTTCGAGCTCGTCCGCCCGAAGATCGAGGTCGCCGACAAAGAAGTCGACGACTACTTGGAGCGCCTCCGCACGGGGATGGCCACCCTCAAGGCGCCCGAGCCGGCGCGCGCCGCCAAGGCCGGCGACGTCATGACCATCGACTTCACGCTCTCGATCGACGGTAAGGAGATCAAGGACGGCGGCGGGCAGGGCGTGCAGCTCGAGCTCGGCGCGGGCCAGATCCTCCCCGAGCTCGACGCGGCCCTCCCGGGCAAGAAGGTCGGCGACAAGGCCGACGTCGACGCGAAGTTCCCCGACGAGCACCCCCGCGCCGACTTCAAGGGCAAGACGGGCAAGTTCGCGATCACCGTTACCGAGATCAAGGAGAAGGTCCTCCCCAAGCTCGACGACGACTTCGCCAAGGACATGGGCCAATTCCAGACCATCGTCGAGCTCCGCGCCGACGTGCACGACAAGCTCTCCAAGCAGGCCAAGGACCAGACCGAGATCGCGGTCGCCGAGCAGATCGTCACCAAGCTCAACGAGTCGAACACGGTCGACGTGCCGCCGAGCCTCGTCGAGCAACAGTCGCGCATCATGGAGCAAGAGGTCGTGATGCAGGCCCGTCGCCTCGGTCAGCGCTTCACCCAAGCGCAGGCGCAAGAGGTGTTCGGTCGCATCAAGGTCGACGCGGAACGCAAGGTTCGCGCTGGGCTTTTGATGGCGGCGATCGCTCAGAAGCTCGAGATGAAGATCACCGACGACGACATCGAGAAGGGCGTCCAGGAGCTCGCGCAAGAGACCGGGAAGAACGTCGCCAAGCTGCGTGTCGAGTACCGTGAGAAGTCGAAGCGCGACATGCTCATCGGGATGATCTTGGAGGACAAGATCCTCGACCTTATCGAGAGCAAGTCGAAGATCACCGAAGGCACCCTCGAAGAGGCCCAGAAGGCCCAGGCCGGGAAATCCGGCGGCGAGGCGGCCGAAGCGAAGAGCGAAGGCGAGGGCGAGAAGCCCGCCAAGGCCAAGAAGAAGAGCAAGAAAGGCGAGGAAGAAGGATGAAGCGTCCCGAGAACCGCACGCAGGCGATTCACACGCTCGAGCGCGCTGAGCGCGACCAGGCCTTCATTCCGTACCCCACGGTCGTCGAGACGACGCACCGCGGCGAGCGGAACTGGGACATCTTCAGCCGCCTCCTCAAGGACCGCATCGTCTTCCTCGGCACCGAGGTCAACGACGACGTGGCGAACATCATCATTGCCCAGTTCCTCTTCTTGGAGAGCGAGGATCCGGACAAGGACATCATGCTCTACATCAACTCCCCCGGCGGAGTGGTGACGAGCGGTCTCGCGATCTTCGACACCATGCAGTACGTGCGTTGCCCGGTGGCCACGACGTGCCTCGGCATGGCGGCGTCGATGTCGGCCGTGCTCCTCGGCGCTGGCGCCAAGGGCCGCCGCGGCGCGCTCCCCAACGCGCGCATCATGATCCACCAGCCGCACGGCGGCGCGCGTGGTCAGGCGACCGACATCGAGATCCAGGCCCGCGAGACGCGTCACTTGAAGGACACCCTCACGGCCATCCTGTCCAACGCCACCGGCAAGGACAAGGACACCATCCACAAGGACATCGATCGCGACTTCTGGATGGGCTCGCAGCAGGCCAAGGACTACGGCCTCATCGACGAGGTCATCCCGGCCCGCACGAAGAACGCGCCCAAGGACAAGTAGTCCCGCGAATTTTTCTCGCAGCCGAAGCGCGCCGGGTCTCGTTACGAGGCTCGGCGCGTCGCCTTTCTACGGACTGGAAGAAATCGACCGTTCACGAGGGTGTGGGAGCACGCCACCGGCGTGGGATCCCATGGGCCCGCAAGCTTGCGATCGCCGGGAGGCGCCTCTAAGCTTGCTTCGGTTCGCACCCTCGCGAACGTGGCTCAGAGCCTCATCACCGATGAGGCGCGGAACATGTGATGCAGCGGTCGCCCCGGCTGGGCGAGGTTAGGCGGAGAGAGTGGTGGAGCGCAGGCGAGACGATCACACGAGCGGCAACCTCAACTGCTCCTTCTGCGGGAAATCGCAGAAGGAAGTGAAGAAGCTCATTGCCGGCCCCACCGTCTACATCTGCGACGAGTGCATCGGTCTATGCAACGACATCATCGCCGAGGAGGTGGAGAAGGAGGAGCCGTACGGTGGCTCTACCCCGATCCCCAAGCCCTCGGAGATCAAGACGATCCTCGATGAGTACGTCGTCGGTCAGGAGCGCGCCAAGAAGACGCTCTCCGTCGCCGTGCACAATCACTACAAGCGCATCGACTCGCGCGTCGCCCAAGAAGACGTCGAGCTCCAGAAGAGCAACATCCTCCTCCTCGGGCCGACGGGCTCGGGCAAGACCCTGCTCGCGCAAACGCTCGCCAAGATCCTCCACGTGCCGTTCGCCATCGCGGACGCGACGACGCTGACCGAGGCCGGCTACGTCGGCGAGGACGTCGAGAACATCATCGTTCAGCTCCTCCAGAACGCCGACCACGACGTCGAGCGCGCGCAGCGCGGCATCGTCTACATCGACGAGATCGACAAGATCTCCCGCAAGAGCGACAACCCGAGCATCACGCGCGACGTCTCCGGCGAAGGCGTGCAGCAGGCGCTCCTCAAGATCATCGAGGGCACCGTCGCCAACGTCCCGCCGAAGGGTGGCCGCAAGCACCCGCAGCAGGATTTCCTGCAGGTCGACACGACCAACATCCTCTTCATCTGCGGCGGCGCCTTCGTCGGTCTCGATCAGATCGTGCAGCGGCGCATCGGCCAGCAGACGCTCGGCTTCGGCGCCGAGATCAAGAGCAAGAAGGACTTCAAGCTGGGCGAGCTCTTGGAGCAGGTGCAGCCCGAGGACCTCCTCAAATTCGGCCTCATCCCCGAGTTCATCGGCCGCTTGCCCGTCGTGGCGACGCTGCACGAGCTCAACGAGGACGCGCTCGTCGACATCCTCACCAAGCCCAAGAACGCCATCGTGAAGCAGTTCCAGAAGCTCTTCGAGATGGACGGCGTGAAGCTCAAGTTCACCAAGGGCGCCCTCAGCGCGGTCGCGCGCGAGTCGCTCGCGCGTAACTCGGGAGCCCGCGGTCTCCGCGCCATCCTCGAGAGCGCGATGCTCGACATCATGTACGACGTCCCGTCGCGCACCGGCATCAAGGAAGTCGTGATCAACGAAGAGGTGATCACGAAGAAGGAGCCGCCGCTCATCGTTTATCAAAAGGAAGCGGAGGCCGGCTGACACGGATCGACCCCGATTCGAGCCCGTCCGTGAGCCCGGTGAGGTCCGAGGTCCAGTTCATGGCCCGGCGCGCCGGGCTCGTCGTTTTGTGTCTCGGCGTGGCAGCCTGCGCGACCGTGCTCGGCTACGGCGATCCGGTGTCGCTCGCGTCCGTCGACGGCGGGGCGGTGGCGGAGGCGGGAGCGACCCCCGATGCGGGCGCGCCCGAGGCGAGCATCGACGCGAGCAAGGCGTTCTGCGAGTCGTTGGCCGACAAGCCGCTCTTCTGCACGAGCTTCGACGGCCCAACCTTCGATCAAGGGTTCACCGATCAGAGCCGCGAGAACGGTGACTTCTCGCGGAGCACCGATGCGCCGCTCTCGGCGCCGGCCTGTCTCCGACTCCACACGACGGGCGCGGGCGCGCCGGTCGTCGGGGTCGGGCTCGATGCGCCGAGCTTCGAGGGCAAGACGGGGCTCACGATGCGCGAGTGGATGGCGATCCGCGTCGACGAGGCGCCGGTCGATGGATCGGCCGTCATCGGGCTCGCGTATCTCACCATGGTCCCGTCGTCCCCGCCGCTCTACCTCCTGCAACTCACCGCGCGGAGCGCGCCGGGCGGCGGCGTGGTCCTCGCGCTCAACGAGGTCGAGAACGCCACGAGCGCGGGGCGGGAGCACCCGTTCGCTTCACCGATCACGCGCAGCGCATGGGCGCGGGTTCGCGTCGAGCTCGTGCTCGCGTCGGGCGCGGCGTCCGCCGCCAACACGGTGAAGGCGTACGTCGACGACAAGCTCGCGCTCGACACTTCGCTCGCGTTGGCGCCCGGAACCGGCATGCCGGGGATGGCGCTCCAGATCGACTACACGAGCGCGGCGGCCGACGTTTGGACCGTGTCCTTCGACGACGTCGCGTTCGACCTTCGCTGAGCGCCGCCGTCGAGGCTCAGAAGCGGCCTTCGAGAGCAATCGAGCGTGGACCGATCGAGGCCGACATCGCGTGGGTCGACTTCGGGCTGAGCACGACGAGGACCACGCCCGCGGTGGCAACGGCGAGGCCGCCGGCGATCGAAATCGTGGAGACGAGGGCCGCGTCGCGGCCGTCACGATCGTGTTCGACGCCCGCTTGGGTGCAACCCGCGGCCGTGCACTCGCGATCGCGCTGGCGCTTGAGATCCATCGCTCGGACCCCGAACACTGCGCCCATGCCCGTGCCGATCGCGCCGAGCGCGACGCCGCTCCAGCCGACGAGGCGGAGCGTGCCCCGGCCTTGATCGTCGTCTTCGGGGGCTGCCGTCGCGGCCGCGGGCGCGGAAGCGCGCGGCGGCGCAGAGGCGAGGTCGACGTCGATCGCCACGTGGGTCTCCGGGACCACCGTCACGCTCTTCGTCTGCGGAGTGTACGCGTCGTCGCGGAGCTCGATCACGGTGGGACCGCCCACGACCCGCAGCTCGCCGAGCTCCGCGACGCGCCCCACGCTGCGCCCGTTCACGAGCACCGTGGCCGTAGGAACGTTCGAGCGAACACGAACCCACGCGAGCTTGCCGGCGATGAGACGCGCGGCGCGATCGAGCGCGGCGCGGTTCTGGCGAATCCACGGATCGTCGTCCGCCGCGAGGGCGAGCTTGAGGTTCTCTTCGGCCTCGATCCAAAGGTTGAGCGCTTGCGCCGCGAGCGCGGTCTGGGCGCGCGCGCGCGGCGTCGGCGCGAGCGCGAGGGCGCGTCGAAACGCATCGAGCGCCTCGGCGTCGCGGCCCGATTTGCGGAGCTCCACGCCGCTCTTCAGCAGCGCCTCGGCCTCGTCCGCGGGACCGGTCGCGCCGGCGCGGAGCGGCGCGCTCGCGAAAGCGACGAGCACGGCCGCGCCGAAGAGGCGCCGCATGAATCGGCGGGCGTCAGTCGAGGATCGGTACGCCATTTTTGTCGACCACGGGACGCTTCGGTTTGGTGCCATTCGGGCGAGCCGGCGGGCGCTTCCGATTCGTGGCTGGAGCTGCCACGGGCGCGGGAGTCGGCGTCGCTGACGGCGTGGCGGACGGGAGCGGCGAGCTCGTCTCGATCGCGGTCGCCGTCGTCGTTGGCGCGGGGATCGCTGAAGGCGCGGCGCTCGCCTTCGGGACCTCCGCGGATAGCGTGGCCGGCGCAGCGTCGGCGTGCGCGGGGCCGTGCGCGCTGAGACGCACGAAGAAGAAGGCGCCGGCCACGGCGCTCGCGAAGAGCGCGCCCGCAAGGAGCCCGCGCCGCGCGCGCGCGCGCTCAGCGGTGGTGCGCGTCGCTTCGCTGCCCGTCGGGTCGACGTCGTGGCGGTCGACGCGCGCGCCATCGGGCTCGCTCGTTCGCGCGGGCGCGGACGCGGTCGCCGTGGCGACGAGCGCTGCGTCGGCCGCCCCGAGCGGTCTCTCTCTCGTGCTCGTGACCTCCGCCACCACCGAGGCGTGCGGGACGTAGAGCGCGGCGGCTTGCCCGGCGGCGGCGCGCCCATCGGTCGACGCGAACGGAGCGAGCTCGGCCGCGAGCGCGGCGACGTTCGGGGTGCGCGCGTCACGCTTTTTCTCGAGGCAGCGCAGGATCACGGCCTCGAGGCCCTCGGGTACCCCGGGCACGCGCGCGCGCAGCGGGTGCGGCGGATCGACGACGATCGATGCGCAGAGTGCGCCGACGCTCTCCCCGTCGAACGGCTTGCCGCCGCCGACGAGCATGTAGAGCACGACGCCCAGCGACCACACGTCGGCGCGCTCGTCGACTGTGCGTGCGTCGCGGATCTGCTCGGGCGAGACGAAGGCCGGCGAGCCGATGAGGACGTCGGTGGCCGTGAGCTCGTGCAGGCTCTCGCTCCGCGAATCGAGCTTCGATACGCCGAAGTCGAGGATCTTCACCGACGGCGCGCCGCTCTTGCGCGTGGTCAAGAAGAGATTCTGCGGCTTCAGATCGCGGTGCACGATCCCCGCGCCGTGCGCCTCGGCGAGGCCGACGCACGCTTGGAGCACGAGATCGACGGCGAGCGGCACGGGGAGCTTTCCGCCGCGCTCCTGAAGGTGCGCGCGCAGATCCGTGCCCACGAGATGCTCGAGAACGATGTACGGAATTTCGGACGGCAAAACGCCGAAGTCGAACACGCGAACCACGTGCTCACTTCGGAGCTCCATCAGGGCGCGCGCCTCGCGAAGGAAGCGCGTGCGGAGGTCCTCGCGGTCGACGTGATCGTGGAGGAACTTGATGGCCACGGTCTGACCGAGGAGGACGTGCTTCGCGCGGAACACGCGCCCCATCGCTCCCACTCCGATCTCGCTCTCGAGGCGGTACTTGTCGGCGATCACGTCGCCCGTCGCCGGCCCCGCGCCCATGACCCTCTATGATAGCCAAAAGCGCGCGCCGCCGCGCGGCGTGCTCAGCGCGGCGGCCGAAACGCGGCCAGATCGAGGCCGAGCTGCTTCAGCCAGCGATGGATCTGGTAGGGCGCTTTGCCCATCGCACGCGCGACCGCCGCGACGTTGCCCTGATGCTCGGTGAGGAGCCGCGTGAGCTCGGTCACGAGCTCGGCCTCGGTGAGGGCCGGTCCGCGGGCGGGCACTTCGGGCGTCGGGGACGGGGTCGGCTCGAGGGTGCGTGCCTTCGGCCGTGATGCGAACGGGAAGTGGAGATGGTCGGCGTCGATGGGACGGTCGCCGGCGGTGACGAGGGCTGCGGCGAGGCAAGCGCGGAGCTCGCGCACGTTGAGCGGCCAGTCGTGGGCGAGGAGGCGCAAGCCCGCCGCGGGGGTGAACGTGACGGGCGCGGTGGTGAGCTGCGGCAGCAGCGCGGCGATCAGGATCCCGAGGTCCTCCCGTCGCTCGCGGAGTGGCGTCAGCCGATGCACGTAGCCCGAGAGGCGCGCCAAGAGGTCTGCGCGGAACGTGCCCGCGTCGACGAGGGCTTCGAGAGGGCGGTTCGTCGCGGCGACTACGCGCGTGTCGACGGCGAGGCCGCGCGTCGTGCCGACCGGCGTCACGACGCCGTCTTCGAGGCAGCGAAGCAACGCGACCTGAGAGGCGAGGGGGAGGTCCCCGATCTCGTCGAGGAAGAGCGTCCCGCGATCGGCGGCGCGAAAGACGCCGGGCTCGTCGCGCGTCGCGCCCGAGAATGCGCCGCGCACGTGGCCGAAGAGTTGGCTCTCCACGAGCCCGTCGGGGATGGCGCCGCAGTTCACGGGCACGAGCGCGCCGGCGCGCCCCGAGAGCTCGTGGATCGCGCGGGCCGCGATCTCCTTGCCGCTCCCGGACTCCCCGAGAAGGAGGACGGGGATCCGCGCGGCCGCCACGCGGGCGAGCACACGCGCCTCGTCGCGAAGCTCGGGCAGGAGCGTTGCGAGGAGGGGCGCCCCGCGGCGCGGATCGATGTCTTGGTCGTCGTCGCCTTCACCGAGCACGATCGCGCTTCGGTACACGAAGAGATTCTGACCGCACTCGATGACGTCGCCGTCCGAGAGCGTGTGCTTGGTGACGCGCTCGCCGTTGACGAACGTGCCGTTGCGCGAGCCCTCGTCGACCACGAGCCAATCGCCTAGGACGCGTTCGAAGCGCGCGTGAGCGCGCGAGACGAGGGCGCTCGGAAGCTCGATGGTGAGGACGCGCCCGTCGGGGCCGCTCGCGCGCCGGCCGCTCCGCTCGGGGCCCCGGCCGACGAGGATGCGATCGAGCCGTCGGAGCGCGTGCGCCGCGCCACCCGACGTGGGGGCGTCGCACGCGAGCGCGAGGAAGAGCATCGCGCTCGTGCCTGCCGCGCGCGCCGCTCCCTGCGACGGTTCGCGGGCTGCGGTGGCGGTGGCCTCCGCGGAGGAGCGGCTCATGGCGGCGACGATACCGGAGGCGCCCTTTGTGGTCCAAGCGGCGCGCGGGCCGCGGACGAGAGCGACCGAAACGGTGTTTCGAAACACGTGTCGAAACACTTCGCCGGGCGCGTCCAGTGGAGCTGGAAGAGTGCGCAGAAATACCCATTTATCCCTCGTTTTCGAGCCGCCCGGGGCGCCTCGAGCCAGGCATCCCGGTTGCTCTTCTACGTCGCGTACATGCGATCCCCTCGATGGCTCTTGTCCGCCGTGGCCGTGGCCTTCGCGATTCACGGCGCGGTCGGTTGCGCAGAAGAAGAAGAAGACCCAGCGCGCTCGCGGAACGGCGCGGGCGGTCCGGGCGCGTGGGCCGACGGTGGCCCGGGCGGTCCCCTCGGTCCGCCCGACGAGATCGCCCTCGCGCGTCTCTCGCGGGACGAATACGAAGCGACGCTGTCCGACCTCCTTCGCGAGATCGCTCCGACGTCGGCGAGCGCGATCATGAGCGCGGTCGCGCCCGTGCTCACGACGCTCGGCGCCGACCAGCGCGTCGGCGGCCCGAACGAGAAGCACGGCGGCTTCGAGCGGCTCGATCAGTCCGTGCAGCAGGCCTACGCCGACGCGCCGTTCACGATCGCGTACCAAATCGGCGGCGAGCTCACCAAGTCGTCGTCGCGCGTCGCCGAGGCGCTCGGCGCATGCGCCGCGGGCGTGACGTCGACCGTGCCGCGCGCGTGCGTCGATGCGTTCATGACGCGCCTCGGCGAGCTCGCGCTCCGTCGTCCGCCCACCGCGGAGGACCTCGCCTTCTACGCGAAGGACATGCCGGCGGCCGACGTGCCGTTCGACGCGATCGGCCAAGCGATCACGCTCATGCTCGCGTCGCCTTGGTTCCTCTATCACGTCGAGAGTGGTGGAGAGTCGAGCGGTCCCGCAGGCAGCGCCGATGCGGGGGCAGGCGTCACCAAGGTCTCCCTCGACGCGTGGGAGCTCGCCTCACGCTTGGCGTATCACTTCACCGGCACGATGCCCGACAAGTCGCTCCGCGACGCGGCGCGCTCGGGCGCGCTCCTCGACGATGCGGCCTATGCGAAGGAGGTCGACCGCCTCGCGCGCGACCCGCGCGCCGACAAGATCCTCCAAACCTTCTTCCTTGATTGGCTTTGGCCCCTCCTCGAGCTGCCGGCGCTCGACAGCCGCGTGGGCGATCCGGTGTTCGATGCGTTCGCCGGCGCGAACCGCCCGACGCCGGCCCTCCGCGGAGCGATGGTCGACGAGGTGCTCGACACGGCGACCTACACCCTGAAGCGCGGCGGCACGGTGAAGGACTTCCTCGGTGAGCGTCGTGCGTTCGCCAAAGATCCGACGCTCGCTGCCATCTACGGCGTCGCGCCTTGGGACGGAAAGAGCGAGCCCGGGCCGCTCCCGGCCGAGCGCGTGGGGCTCCTGACGCGCGCCGCGTTCCTGACCACCGGAACGGCGAACACGCGTCCGGTGATGAAGGGCGTCTTCATTCGCACGACGCTCCTCTGTGACGAGATCCCCGCGCCGCCGAACAACGCCGCCAACATCGCCATCAACCTCGCGCCCAACATGACGACGCGCGAGGTCGTCGAGCAGGTGACGGAGCAGCCGAGCACCGGATGCTCGGGCTGCCACCAGCGCTACATCAACCCGCTCGGCTTCGCGTCGGAGAGCTTCGACGGTCTCGGTCGCTTCCGCACGGCGCAGACGCTGTTCGACGCCACGGGCCACGCGGCCGGGCAGAAGCCGGTGAACACGAGCTCGGTGCCGGGCGTGGTCATCGGCGACACGCAGCCGTCGAGCGGCATCGCCGACGTCGCGCGGCTCGTCGCCGAGAGCGGAAAGGTCGAGGCCTGCCTCGCGCGCAAGTACTTCCGATTCGCGTTCCGCAGGCTGGATGGGCCGAACGATGCACCCGTCATCGACGACGTGGCGAGCGTCGCCAAGAGCGGCGCGCCGCTCCTCGACGTCATGAAGAAGATCGCGCTCCGCCCCGAGTTCAAGGAGAGGTTCGTTCGATGAGCATGCTGTCCCGTCGTCAGATCCTGCGCGGCATCGGTGGCTTCACGCTCGCGCTCCCGTTCCTCGAGTCGATCGCCGCGCCCCGCACCGCGGCCGCCGGCCCGCCGGCCGCGCCGAAGCGCTTCATCCAGATGTGCACGCAGCACGGCGGCATCTGGGGATCGAACATGTATCCGGCCGACGCGACGCTCACCCAAACGATGAGCTACGGCGGGCACACCGTGAAGCAAGGGGCGCTCTCGCTCTCGCAGAGCGGCAGCGACGCTTCGCTCAGTAGCGTGCTCCGCGGACCGTCCGCGCGCCTCACGAGCGGGCTCGCCGCCAAGATGAACGTTCTTCGCGGGCTCGACGTGCCGTTCTACCTCGGGCATCACACCGGCGGTCACCTCGGGAACTTCGCGCGCAACGACGGGAACGGCGGCGACGGTCAGACCATGCAGGCGTTTCCGACGCCGACCATCGATCAGCTCATGGCCTACTCGCCGAGCTTCTACGGCGCGCTCACGAGCATCCGTGAGCGCTCGCTCGTCATCGGTCGCCGCGTGTCTTACGGTTGGTCGAACCCGTCGAACCGGAGCGGCACCATCCAGGAGATCGCTGGCGACAACGACGCCCGCGCCCTCTTCAAGAAGATCTTCGTCCCTGGGGACGACTCCGCCGCGCAGAAGCTCCCGCCGGTCGTCGACCGCGTGCTCGAGGACTACAAGCGGCTTCGGACGTCCAACCGCCGGCTGTCGTCGTCGGATCGCCAGCGCCTCGACGATCACCTGCAGCGGTTGTCCGAGCTCGAGCGCCGCCTGAACGTCCACGTCACGTGCGGCAGCCAGCCCGCGCCGGCCGACACCAACGCGCTCTACGGTCGGTCGAGCTACGGCATCGACCCGTCGGCGCAGGCTCAGGCGTACGCCGCGCTGAACGACGTCATCGTGGCCGCCATCATTTGCGACACGAGCCGCATCGCGACCCTCAACATCGACGAGACCTTCTCGAGCTACGCGGGCGATTGGCACCAAGACATCGCGCACCATGCTGCGGATTCCGATGGCGCCGCGCAGCGGACGATCGCCGACGCGCACCGCGCCTGCTTCGCGGCGGTCTTCTTGGATCTGGCCTCCAAGCTCGACGTCGACGCGGGCAACGGTCGGACGTACCTCGACGACTCGCTCCTCGTGTGGACGCAGGAGTCCGGCGAGTACACGCACGACGCGCAGAGCGTGCCGGTCATCACCGCCGGCAGCGCGGGCGGCTTCCTCAAGACGGGCAACTACTGCGACTACCGCAACCAAGGCGTCCTCATCCAGGGCGGCAGCGGTGCGCCCGCGTCGACGTACGCGGGCCTCTTGTGGCACCAGTGGCTCGCGACGGCCCTTCAGGCCATGGGCCTCTCGCCCACCGAATACGAGGCCAACGGCGTGCGCGGGTACCCGACGCACAAATACGTCGGCACCTTCTTCACCAACAACCCGCCCGAGCACTTCTACCCCGACGCGGTCTGGAACGTCGCCGGCGAAGTCCTCCCGTTCCTGAAGGCTTGAGCATGAAGCGTGCATTCTGCATGGTTGGGGTCTTGGCGGCGGCGGCGACGCTCGGGGCCTGCGAGGTCGAAGACGAGGCGGCCGGTCGTCCTTCGGCCGGCGTCGCGCCCGGGGCTGGGGCGCCCGGTGCACCGAACGCGACGGCTACAGGCGATGGCGGCACGAATACCGTCGGGCCGTCCGCGAGCGACAGCGGAGCGTCGCCGGTGGGCGCGGACGCGGGGAGCCTGACTCCGCCCGAGGCCGGTCCGCCGGCGCAGCCGGGTCGCTTCGTGGCCGTCGGATACGACGGCCGGCGCGCAATGTCGCTCGACGGAAAGACGTGGACCGCCGACGCGCGCGACGGGAACGGCAACGTCGACGGGCCGCAGCTCTTTCGCGACATCGGCTTCGCGAACGGGCTCTTCGTCGCCGTCGGCGGCGGCTGCGACGGCGGCTGCAAGGGGCGGATCGCCATCACCAAGGACGGCGTTTCCTGGAAGGACGTGGCGCCCGCGAGCGCGGACAACTGGCTCGGGGGCGTCGCGTACGGAAACGGCACCTGGGTGACGACCGGGGGCTTCTCGCGCGTCCTTCGCAGCCCGGACGGCGTCACGTGGACTCCCACCGACGTGGCGGACGGTCGCATCCGCAACATGCGGTTCGCGAATGGATGGTTCGTCGCGGTCGGTGACGGCGGTCGCCGCAAGCGCAGCCAAGACGGCCTGACGTGGGTCGACGCGACGAGCGGCGGGAGCGATCTCCACGCGCTCGCGTACGGCAACGGTGTGTGGGTCGCCTCGGGCTACGGTGGCCGGCGCGTGCGATCGGCCGACGACGGCGCGACGTGGCAGAGCGACGTGACCAGCGACGACACCGAGTCGGTCGTGTTCGCGAACGGCCAGTTCTACGCGACCGCGCAAGGCGGCGCGGTCGTCACGTCGACCGACGGCGCGAGCTGGACGAGCCACGGTGGCCAGGGCGCGAGCTCGATCGCGGTGGGGCGTCCGTCGGGGAAGAGCGCGTTCGTGGGCTTCGGCTGGGTCGCGACGCGCCTCGCCAGCGACGACGGTCTCGCTTGGAAGACCGCGGTGACCGACGACGGCACGAGCGCGTTCACCATGGCCGTCTGGGGAGAGTAGGGCCCTGGAAATCGGCGCCGGGTCGCCCTAAACCTGGTCGTCGTGCTCCACACCGAGCATTTCGCGATTCCGCATCACGGCGACCGGCGCGTCCGCGTCTACGTGCCCAAGGCCTACGACGGGTCGTCTGCGTTCCCGCTCCTCGTCATGTTCGACGGGCAAAACGTGTTCGACGACGCGGGCTCGTTCGCCGGCGGGATGTTCGTGCATCACGCGGTGGAGAAGCTCGGCAAGAAGCGAACGCGTCCCATCGTCGTCGGCATCGATCACGCGGGCGCGGGGCGCATCGACGAGCTCGCGCCTTGGGGCCGGCGCGGTGGTCACGGCCGCGCCGACACCTTCGTCGGTTGGGTCGCCGATCGGCTCGTGCCGCACTTGCGCTCTCGGTATCACGTCGTGCCCGGGCCGGCCGGCGTGCTCCTCGCGGGCTCGTCGCTGGGCGGCCTCGCAGCGACGTACGGGCATTTCAAATGGCCCGAGACGTTCGGCGGCACGCTCGCGATGTCGCCGTCGTATTGGCTCGGCGCGCCGCGCATCTTCGACTTCGTGGCTGCTCAATCGAAGCCGTGGACGTCGCAGATCTACGTCGACACGGGCGCGCAAGAGGGCGGCGGTGGCGGTGCGCGCCTCGCGGAGCGCATGGTGGGCCTGCTCCGTGAGCGCGGCTACGCGACCGATCGCGTTCGTCTCCGCATCGATCGCAAGGGCGGCCACAACGAGCGCACATGGCGCCGCCGCATGCCCGCCGCCCTCCGCTTCTTCTATGCGTGAGCAAGCCACGACGATCGGCTGGGGGCACGGCGTCAGCCCGCTAACGTGCGGAGGGGGCAGGGCAGAAGCGCGAGGGTTTTCGAGCCAGAGTCGCTGGGCACGTGGCTTGCGTACGGCGCACGCATGCTTCGTCTTCGTGAGCTTGCTCGCGCGTGCCTCGGTGTGGTCGTCGGCTGCTCGAGCAGCGGTTCTTCCGCGCCGCCGTCATCGTCGCCGACCGCCGACGCGGCAACGCCGCCTGCAGTAGAGGCGCCGCTCACGTGCGCCGACGCGCGCGCGACGTCCGACATGAGCTGCGGCACGCTCGCGTGGGAAAAAAGCCCCGTGCAGTCCCGTCTCCGGAACCATCACGTCACGCTCGTCGCCTCGACCAAAGCCGGCGCGTTTCTTTACGCCATTGGTGGCGCCAACCTGGACGTGACCTTGAACAACGTCGACCGCGCGCCCATCGGCGCGGACGGCGCGCTCGGCGCTTGGTCGGCGGGGCCCGCGCTGCCGGTGCCGGTGGGTGGGCTCGCGGGAGGCCTCGTCGGCAACGTCGTCGTCGTCGCCGGCGGCATGACGATGCAGGGCACGACCGACAAGAGCTGGAGCGCCGTCGTAGGCGACGACGGATCGCTCGGGAGCTGGAAGCAAGGCGGCTCGGTGGCGCATCCGCGCATGCATCCGGGTGCGTTCGTGAAAGACTCGGCCCTCTACGTCGTGGGCGGCTTCGATGCGGCGTCCGTTTGGGACGACGTCGTGCGGAGCGACGTGAGCCCCGACGGATCGCTCTCCGATTGGCGCCCCGCCGGCAAGCTCCCCAGCCCGCGGTCGCACTTCGGCCTGACCTACGTCGACGGCGCCGTCTATCTATCGGGCGGCCTCGATCAGTCCGCGAACGGTAGCCCGCCCCCGCTCGCCGACGTCTCGCTCGGACGCATCGGCGAGGACGGCTCGCTCGGTGACTGGACGCCGATGCCCAAGCTGCCAGTTGCACTGTGCACGCATGCGAGCTTCGTCTACGGCGGCTACCTCTACGTGGTGGGCGGCCTGAGCGGCGCCGCGTACAAGCACGAGCGGCGGGCGTGGCGCGCGCCGATCCAAAGCGATCATTCGCTCGGCGCGTGGCAATCCGTCGCGCCGCTCCCCACCGCGCGCGCGCACGTGCATCACCTCCCGATCTTCGCCGATCGGGTGTACTCGGTCGGCGGCGCCCTCGACGGGCAGCTCAACTCGACCGACGAGATCGCGATCGGCGCGTTTCGCTGATGGTTCGCGCGCCGCGGTCGCGGCCGCTCGTGCCTCAGCGCACGACGGCGATCGTGAGCATGCCGTTGATGGTCGGGTCGACCGATGCCGACGAGCTCGCGGTGCAGATGTCGATGCGCGAGCGGCCGCGGCCTTGGAACGCGCCGCCGGTGTCGACGACGCGGAACTCGATCTGCCGACCGTACTTCTGCTCGAGCTCCTTGATGCGGAGCTTCTGGCCGTAGTTGAACGCGTTCGAGTCCATGGCGACCGACACGTACTCCGCGCTCCCGTTCAAGTACTGCTGGAGGGTGCGGAGGCGCGCGCCGCGCCGATCGTTGAAGCCGCCCTCCATCGCGTTGTTGGCGGGGTAGTAGCCCGTGCCGCGCGAACGGAACACGTTCTCGGTGGGGAAGGCGCCCGACTGCTGCTGCTGGTTACCGCCACCACCCGTGTTCGCGTTGCCGCTCGCGGGGCGGAGGTACGCGCCGTGGCAGTAGCCCTCTTGGCCGTCCGCCGTCTTCACTTGGTAGAAGCCGTTGTCCGGACCGTCGACGATGGTGAGCGCCGCGTGGAAGTCGAGCACGGTGAGCACGCGCGCGCTCGTCGACGGCTCTTCGCGCAGGCGCAGCTTCGACGTCGTGAGCGCCTGCGCGCCCGCGGTGAGCGACGGGCCGGTGAGGGCCGCGGACTCGTCACCGATCGACTCCTCGTCGTCGGCGCCCGCGCTGCAGCCGGCGACGGCAAGACACAACATCACGGCTCCGACCCAACGATGTGCGCTTCGCATGAAGCGAATCTATGACGTGCACACGTTGTCGCACGTCTCCGCCACGTTGCCGGATCTCCTTGTTTTGTCGCTGATTCGTGACGCTCGCGGTCCGGTTGTCACGGGTCGGATACGCGCGCGGCGCGCGCGGCCGCGGTTCGTGCGCTCTCGCTCCTCACGTTCCGCTCCGATGCGACGTCGCGCCTGCTGTCGACGGTCCGCACTGGATCGGAGATGCCCCGCCCGCGCGGCGTGTCACGCGGGCGAAACAGCGCGCCGAATCACGGAATGACGTGCGCCGTCGGCGTCGTCGTGCCCGTCGCGTTGGCGCTCGACACGATGATGTAGCCGTCGGACGCCTTGACGGTTTGACCGACGAAGGGGCCGTTCGTCGACGTCCCCGTCGCGCCGATCGCGGTGACGCGGTTCGTCCCGAGGCTCACGGTCGCCCCCTTGATGTACACAGTCCCGCCGGACGCTGCGGTGTCACGTCCTTCGTCGATGGCGCGCGCGGAGATGACGCCCGTCGCGCCGACCTCGACGTCGCTCGCGAGAAGCACGACGACGCCGCCGGCCGTCGTGCCGAACGGGTTGATCAGCGCGGGGCCGGGGAATCCAGTCTCGCAAGTGAGGTTGCCGGCGTTGCCCGACCCCATGGTGAGCGAGCTTCCGTCGTTCGTCCCGTAGGCGGCGCCAGCCGTGCCGAGCGTGTGCCCGTTGGGGTTCTTGCCATCTTCGCCCACCGTCGCGTGGCCAGCGCCCGCGCAGAGCGGCGTGTTCCCGTTGTACGAGACACCGGTCGCCGCGCCGAGCCCGCCCGCCGCTCCGCCGTTGTTGGCGGTCTGTGCGAGCGCGGGGCCGGTGAACGACTCGCCTGATTCGGTCTGCACGCTGTCCGAGCAGGAGCCGTCGTCGCGGCTCCAGCGGCCCGACCGATAGCCGAGGCCGCTGGCGGTGACGGTCCCGTTGATCACGATCTTGTGCGCACGAAGCGCGACGATGCCGCCCGTCGTGCCGTCCCACCCAGCCGCCTTTACGGTCACGCCCGCGGGCACCGTGAGCTCGCCGAGCTGCGGCACGCGGAGGAGCGCGACCTTCTGGTCCGTCGCTCCGGTGCCGATGCCATCGTCGGCGCCCGCGTCGCCGCCGGCGCCGTAGCTCTGTGTCTTGGCGGTCGTGAAGGTCACCGTCGCGCCCGAAATGTTGGCGACCTTGAGGAGATCGAAGTGGCCGACGTTGCCGTTCGCCGAGGGCGTGCCTTGGAGGCTCACGAGGAGCACCTCGTCGCCGTTCGCGAGGCAGTCGCCCGTGGGGGCGCTCGCGAGCGTGGCCGTGGTCGCGGTGAGCCCGGTCACACTGAAGGCGGGTGACTCTGCCGCGCACGCGCGGCCCGGCGTGAGCGAGGCGGTCGAGAGGTTGACGTCACCGCCGAGCACCATGGGGGGCATGCAGGTGCCGTTGGCGCAGACCGCAGTGCCGGCATCTCCCGCGCCGCCGTCGAGCGCCGTCGTGCACGCAACGCCGTCGTTGGTCGCCGGCCCGTCGTTGCAACTGACACCGCCGTCTGGGCCGCAGAGGACGAAACCAGCGCTGCACGGCGCGCCGGGATTGGTGTTGCACGCGACGCCGGGCACGCATGGCAGGCTCGCGTCGAGCGCCGCGTCGATGGTGCTCGCGTCCGTCGGCGCCGCGTCGACGCTCGTAGCGTCGGTGCCGCCGCCGGCGTCCGTCGGCGTCGTCGCGTCGGTCTTGCTTGCGCCGTCGCCCCCGCCGTCGGTGGGGGCGCTCGCGTCGCCGTCGGTGGCCGCGATCTCGGAGCCGCAGCCCGAGCAGTTCCAAAGGCAGAGGAGCGACGAGACGAACGCGACGCGGTAGATGCGCATCGGCGGAAGCTATCGCGGAACGGATTTGCTTCGCCATGCCTCGCGGATGCGCCTGACGAAGGTGGGCTCGTGGTGGAAAATTCGGCCGAGTGCCAGGAATCTCGCGGGCTTGGCGCTGCTCGCGGCCATTGCCCCCGCGCCCTCGCAATGGCAAAACGAGCCACCGCACATGTTTTTCAAGAACGAAGGGGATGGGAAGGCTCAGCCGAACGCGAAAAAGCGCGTGGTTCCGCTCCTCCCGCTCCGCGACATCATCGTCTTCCCGCACATGGTGAGCCAGCTGTTCGTCGGGCGCGAGCGCTCGATCAACGCGCTCGACGCGGCCATGACGCGCGACAAGGAGATCTTCCTCGCCGCGCAGAAGAACGCGAAGACCAACGAGCCCACGCCGGAAGACATCTTCGTCGTCGGCACCGTGGGCACCGTGATGCAGCTCCTCCGCTTGCCCGACGGCACGGTGAAGGTGCTCGTCGAGGGCAAGCGCCGCGCGAAGACCAAGAAGTTCGTGCAGACCGACGAGTACCTCTTGGTCGAGGTCGAGGACATCGTCGAAACGTCGGCGCGCACGGTCGAGACCGAAGCGCTCATGCGCAGCGTGCAGTCGTCGTTCGAGATGTACGTGAAGCTGAACAAGAAGGTTCAGCCCGAAGTCTTGATGAGCGTGCAGACGATCGACGATCCGGCGCGCCTCTCCGACACCATCGTCGCCAACCTGCCGACCATCAAGCTCGCCGACCGTCAGGGCTTGCTCGAGATGGACGACGCGCAGAAGCGCCTCGAGCGTCTCCACGAGCTCATGCAGGCCGAGATCGAGATTCTCCAGGTGGAGAAGAAGATCCGCTCCCGCGTCAAGAAGCAGATGGAGAAGACGCAGAAGGAGTACTACCTCAACGAGCAGATGCAGGCGATCCAGAAGGAGCTGGGTGGCGGCGAGCGCGATGAGTTCAAGAACGAGATTCAGGAAATCGAAGAGCAGGTCAAAGCCAAGAAGCTCTCGAAAGAAGCGCAGCAGAAGATCAAAAAGGAGCTGAAGAAGCTCAAGATGATGCATCCGACGAGCGCGGAAGCGACCGTCGTGCGCAACTACATCGACTGGATCGTCACGCTCCCCTGGGGCGACAAGAGCGAAGAGAACTTCGATCTCAAGGTGGCCGAACAGATCCTCGACGAGGATCACTACGGCCTCCGCCGCATCAAAGAGCGCATTCTCGAGTACCTCGCGGTGCAGGCGCTCACCAAGAAGCTCCGCGGCCCGGTCCTCTGCTTCGTGGGGCCGCCCGGCGTCGGCAAGACCAGCCTCTGCAAGAGCATCGCTCGGTCGACCGGCCGCAAGTTCGTGCGCATCGCGCTCGGCGGCGTGCGCGACGAGGCCGAGATCCGCGGCCACCGCCGCACGTACATCGGCGCGATGCCCGGCAAGATCGTGCAGTCGCTCAAGAAGGCCGGGACGAGCAACCCGGTCTTCTTGCTCGACGAGGTCGACAAGATGTCGAGCGACTTCCGCGGCGATCCCGCGGCGGCGCTCCTCGAGGTGCTCGACAGCGAGCAGAATCACTCGTTCGGCGATCACTACCTCGATCTCGACTACGACCTCTCGGACGTGATGTTCATCACGACCGCGAACACGCTCTCGTCGATCCCGGTGCCGCTCCAAGACCGCATGGAGATCATCCAGCTCTCCGGCTACACCGAGTTCGAGAAGCTCAACATCGCCGTGAAGTACCTCGTGCCGCGCAACGTGAAGGAGTGCGGGCTCGAGGACGTGCCGTTCACGCTCTCCGAGGGCGCGCTCCGCACCATCATCCACCACTACACGCGCGAGGCCGGCGTCCGCTCGCTCGATCGCGAGATCGCCAGCGTGTGCCGCAAGGTCGCGCGCCAGGTCGTCGCCGAAGGGAAAGAGAAGCCCATCGTCGTCGAGGCCAAGCACGTGCCGAAGTACCTCGGCGTTCCCAAGTTCCGCTTGGGTCGCAAGGAGGAGCACGACGAGGTGGGCCTCACCAACGGGCTCTCGGTCACGTCGAGCGGCGGCGGCGAGCTCCTCGCGTGCGAAGTGGCGATCGTGCCCGGCAAGGGCAAGATGCAGATCACCGGCCTCCTCGAGAAGGGGATGGAGGAGAGCGCGCAGGCGGCGATGAGCTACGTCCGCTCGCGGGCGGCCAAGCTCTCGCTGACCGAGGATTTCTACCAAAAGCTCGACGTCCACGTTCACTTCCCGGAGTTCGTCCGCAAAGACGGGCCGAGCGCGGGCGTGACCATGGCGACGTCGCTCGCGAGCGCGCTGACGCGCGTGCCCGTGAAGCGCGATCTCGCGATGACTGGCGAGATCACGCTCCGCGGTCGCGTGATGCCGATCGGTGGTCTCAAGGAGAAGCTCCTCGCTGCGCATCGCAGCGGGATCACCACCGTGATCGTGCCGCGTGAGAACCGGAAGGACCTTCGCGAGGTTCCGCGCCGCGTGCTGAAGTCGACGCGCATCGTGCTCGTGGAGCACATGGACGACGTCTTGCGCGAGGCGCTCGCTTGGCCGGATCCCGACGCGGTCTTCGGCCCGCCGACGGACGTGATGGAGTACGTGGACGGAGAGCTCGTGACCCGCTCGGGTGGCGAGCCCGGCTCGCCGGCGCCCCCGCCGGCCGCGCCCGCCGGCTCGCCGGCGCCCCCGCCCGCGGAGTGAATCGTTGACCTGACGAGGCTCACGGTGCGACCGTGGGCCTCACTCGGGCGGGTAGCTCAGTGGCAGAGCGCTGGCCTTACAAGCCGGATGTCGCAGGTTCAATCCCTGTCCCGCCTACCGAGATTGTGTTGCAATAACGCGCGGCTGCCTCGTCGGCCCCGGCCAGCTTAGACAGCGCGTTAGACAAGTCCTCCCACGAGCGTCTGTCGCCGGGATGCTCGTCTCGGGTGCACGCACCACGTGAGGCTCCCCGAGTCCCTTGTTTCCCGCGGGGGCGTCCGGCTTCTTAGGGTAGCGCTTTGCCGGTGTTTTTGGCCGAAATGGGCCTGTGGGTGGCCATGGAGCTACACTGCCTCCCATGACGCCGCCGAGGAAACCCGCGACCGCCGAAGCGTCGGCGCCCCCGCGGTTCCAGCCGCACTCCGACGACCTCGCCGACGTTCGCGCCGGGCTCGAGGAAGCGGAACGCGGCGAGGGTGTTGCGCTCACGCCTGAGCAGTTGAAGCGCTGGGCGGAGACCGGCGAGTGGCCCGAACCGTCCGCCTGACACCACGGTTCATCGAAGGCCTCCGCGCGTGCGGAGTGACTCGCGGCTCGGAGGCATCGGCCGCGGTCGGTGCCACCCTCGCAGCGCTCGCCGAAGCGTCGGAGCTCCCCGGGCTCCTCGACACCGAAGCCCTCATCCCGCCCACCGGTCGCGCGCTCGTGCGCCGCGTCCCGGGGCGCAACCTCTGGCTTTGGTACAAGGCGAACGAAGCGGAGATCGTCGCCATTCGTGCGCTCCGCGTCCCACCGATGCCGATCGTCCGAGACGAGTAGCGCGCTCATCGTCCGACCTCCCGCGGTCGGCAGAGCGTGGCGACGTCCGGGAGCTCGCCGGTCGTGAGCTTCTCGAGGGCCACGAGCGCTCGGTGAGCGAGCGGGAAGTCTCGCCGGTCGAGCGCTTCCGCGAGGAGGCGGAGGGCGGCGTCTTCTGCCTCACGCGGCTTCACTTGGCGCCGCCTCTCGCGGCGGCGAGCAGCATGCGGAGGATGCGGTCGGACTGGATGAGGTGACGGTGGGCGACTCGCAGCGTGACAGCGTGCGTGGCCGAGAGCGCGTCGCTCGTCGATACGATTCAGAGCGCCTCCCACGTCGCGAGCGCGAGCTCGGCGAGCGCGGTCTCCTGAATGCCCGCCGAGGCCGCGGCCTTGCGTCGCGTCTTCGTGGTTCGTCGGTGTGCGTGGCTTCATGGTTCGTCGCTTTCTGCGGGTCGCATCCCGCCTACTCGCCCCGTCCGCGAAGACGAGGCCAGAGGGCGAGAGGCGAGCCTCAGTGACGAAGCCCCACGCGGCCGCCCGCGCTCACCACGAGGGGCGCTTGACTCGGCGCGCCGGTCCCGCCTACCGAGATTGTGTTGCTGGCGGCGTGACGAAGCGCGCCGCGAATGAATCGAATGCCGGTGTCGCCCGTAGGAGGAGAGATGAGGCATGCGCTCGTCGTCTTCGGTCTCCTCGTCGCGTGTACGCCTGCCGTGCGGACCGGCCCGAGCGGAGCCGACGCGACCGCATCCGGGCCGGGCGCTCCACCCGCGCCGGCCGTGGCCTCGGCGAGCGGGGATGGTACCGAGGGTGTCGCGCGAGCCGACCGCGCCAAGCTCTTGCAGCGCGTTCTGGATCTGGATGCGCTCGCGCCGTTTTGGCACGCGGAGCGGGCGGGGCGGTCGCCGCTCCGGATCGTGCGCACCGCGCCCGTCTCGGACGCGCCGCGACTCGTCAAACACGGGACCGACGTCGTCTGGGTCGAGGCAGGAACGAAGGACGCGGGCGCTTCGTTGGAGGTGACGCGCGTCGACGCCGCACCGGACCGCGTCACGATCGAGTTTCGATACCCGATCGAAGGCGTCGTCGGCATGGCCCGCTTCGAGCGGCGGGGCGCCGACTGGATCCTGGTCGACAAGCGCGTCGCCGAGCGCTGAGCGAGCCCCACCCATCGCGTCGCTTGAGGCAAGCGGTTGCCCTCGCCGTGACTCAGATCCAGCCAAAATCCCGCGAGAACTCGATGCCCCGGCGCGGGCCCGGTCGTTGCTTCCCACCGAGCATGGACGAAGAGACCTTGGCGCGTTTGGTGGATGGGCGTGACGGCGAGACCGAGCTCACGCCGCTCGATGAGGAAGAGCTCGCGGACGTGGCCGGCGGCGATTGGGAAACCCCGATAGCGTGAGCGTCGCGCGCCCCGTCATCGGGGCGGAGCCCTCAACGGCCTCTCAGCGTGACGAATCGGTCCAGGATCGCGAGCGCCCTTCCGTACTGGGCGTCGTACCGTTCGCGCTCGGGCGGAGGCGCGCGCTTCCAGTTGCGATAGCCATCGACGAGGGCGCGCTCTTCGGCTGCCGTGGACGGGCGCGCGCCACGCTCGAGGAGCCGCTTCGCGCGATCGCAGGACGGCGTGAGCGCGTCGTCGCGGAGCGGCCCCATCGTGAGCACGAAGACCTCGTCGACGTCGCGACGCATGACGTCGTCGAGGCTCGCGGGCACGCGCTTTCGCACGATCGCCATCGCTGCGCGCAGGGGCTCGACCGCCGCATCCGGCGCTGCCTCGGCGAGGGGGCGGCACGCGACCTCCAGCCGCTCTAGGCCGGACACTCCGAGCAAGGCGTCCGTCAGGTTACCGACGAGAAATCGGTCTCCCTCCATCGCGGCGACGTCGGCGCAGAGCGCCATCGCCCGCGCGTCGTCGTGGGAGCTTGAGGCCTGGCGTGCCGCCGCGAGCATCACCGTCTCGAGCCACGGCGTCGACGGATCGCACGGTCGCTCGGGCTCCGCGGCGACGGCTGCCTTCGCCGCGTCGAGGTCGGCGTGCGCGAGGTCGAAGGTGGGGCTCGAGACCAACATCTGGTTGCGACGAAGCTCCGCGACCGTGGGGCGGGCGTCCGTCAGGCGGTCACGTGTAATTTGCACATGTTCGGCGCTTGCCGCGACCAAAGCGCGGCAGCGTTCGCTCGTAGCGTTGGCGTCCGTGCAAGCGCCGAGCGCGGGACCCGTGGCGCCAGCGCTTTCCCGGCGGCCCTGCTCGCATACGGCGAGGAGCGCGCTGCGGAGCGCGGCGTCCGACGAGGGCACGGCGGGCGGCGTGCGATGGGACGGTCGAGGGCCGGGTGCGGCGCAGATCGCCTCGGCGTGCGCGCGAAGCTCGGCGCGCGCGGCAGCGAGCTCCTCCGGCGGGGCCCGACGGCATGACGCCGCCAGCGCCAACGCGAAGAGCGCGAAGGTCAGGGGGAGGGCGGGATGGTTTCGGGACGTCATGGGCTGAGAGGCGCGTCGTTGGTCACGCCGGCGCCGAACCACATGCCGCCGTCGAGCGCGGACAGCGACGCGACGCTCGCGTCGGGGGTGGGAGAGGGGACCGCGATCACGTTCCCGCTCATGGCGAAGCCGTAGAACGTGCCGTTCCAGTAGCCCAGGCCCCAGATGTACGGCTCGGAGAAATTGCCGACGACGCCGATCGCGCGGCCGCTCACTGGATCGATCTCCACGACCTGATCGAAGCCCGCGTCGGGCGCGCGCGGCGGCGACGACTGCGACGCCGCGATGAAGGTGCGACCATGATCGCGAGCGAGGGAGACGAGGTCGCCCGAGAGCGTGTACGTCACGGCGGCGTCCGGCGCGTTGAGCGAGCCCACCGGGGTGAGCGCACCGGTCACGCGGTCGACACGCACGTAGCGGTCGACCAGCCCGCCATCGCCTTGGACGTAGCCGACGAGGGTCTCGTCGTTGGGGTCGAGCGTGCCGGCGGGCACGAACGCGAGGCTGTTCAGAAACGTCACGACGCCGCTGTCGGGCGAGAGGCGGGTCGCCGCCGCGGTCGCCGGATCGACACGGAAGAGTCCGGTGTACGTGCTCACGTAGAGGCCACCGTCACGAGCCTCTGCGAGGTCGAGCGGCGTGGTGTCGAGCCCCGTGAACGCGCCGACCCGCGTCAGGGTCTTCGCCTCCGGATCGAAGCGATAGAGCTCACTCGCCGTGTGGGCCCAGATCCTCGACGGCGGGCGAGGGAGCGCCGCGTCGACGGGTGGACCGAGGACGACGTCATCGCGGCGGTCGGCGTCTTCAGCGGCCCCGTCACCGGCGGTGCTCGCGTCCGTCGTGCCGGTCGCGCTCGCATCGTCCTCGCTCTTGCCGCACGCCACCTGGGCCGCGCCGGCGAGTGCGCCCGCGAGCGCGATCGCGAGGGTCGCGCGAAGGATCGACATGCGCGAATGCTAGCAGCTCACGCGATCGCGAGTCTGTACCGACGCCCGCCGAAGCTCCCGGCCGACGGGCCAAAGCGCCCGTCGATCGCGGTCTTGCACGCGAGACAGCGCCCGTCGGCGTCGAGTCGATAGTCGTGGATCACGTAGCCGTCGCGCACGATGACGGGCGCCTTGCACCCCGGACAGAACGTGGTGTCCCCCTCGGTGTTTCGCACGTTGCCGGTGTAGACGTAGCGGAGGCCGGCCTTCATCGCGATCTCGCGCGAGCGGCGAAGCGTGGCGAGCGGCGTCTTCGGAACGTCGGTCATCTTGTAGTCGGGATGGAACGCGCTGAAGTGCAAGGGGACGTGCGGGCCGAGCTCGCGCGCCACCCACTCCGAGAGCTCCGTGACCTCGCGCTCGGAGTCGTTGTGGCCGGGGATGAGCAGCGTCGTGATCTCGGTCCAGACCTTGGTCTCGTGGACGAGGTAGCGGAGCGTGTCGAGCACCGGTGCGAGGTGCGCCGCCGTGACCTTGAAGTAGAAGTCTTCGGTGAAGGCCTTGAGGTCGACATTGGCGGCGTCGATCTTGGCGAAGAAATCGCGACGTGGCTCGGGGTAGATGTACCCGGCGGTGACAGCCACGGTCTTGATGCCGAGCGCGTGGCAAGCGTCGGCCACGTCCATGGCGTACTCGGCGAAGATGGTGGGATCGTTGTACGTGAACGCCACGCTGCGGGCGCCGCTCTCGGCGGCCGCGCGGGCGATGGCCTCGGGCGTGGCGCTGGCCTGGAGCGTGTCCATGTCGCGCGACTTCGACATGTCCCAGTTCTGACAGAACTTGCACGCAAGGTTGCATCCCGCCGTGCCGAACGAGAGCACGCTCGAGCCCGGATAGAAGTGGGCGAGGGGCTTCTTCTCGATGGGGTCGAGCGCGAAGCCCGAAGAGCGACCGTAGGTGGTGAGCACCATCTTGCCGCCCTCGTTCATGCGAACGAAGCAGAGGCCGCGCTGCCCGTCTTTGAGGGTGCAATCACGCGGGCAGAGATCGCAGCGAACGCGACCGTCGCTCTCGGTGTGGAACCAGCGGGCGGGATGGGTCACGACGGCCTCGGCGCCGGATCCCGCCACTTGCGAACCGAGTAGCGAAAGAGCTCGATGTCCGGAGTCCACGGGCCGTACACGCCGGCCTTGAGCATGAGGCTCTGCAAGAACTCCCGAGGCGACGAGAACGACTCCCAGACTTGTGGCAGGTAGGTGCCGCGGCGGTACCCGCGACGGAGGACCACGCCGTCTTTGAAAGGAACGAGCGCGCGCGCCGCGCCCTCTTCGGTGCCGTCGTAGTCGATCTTCTCGAGCGGTGAGAGGAGCGACACCTCCACGTCGAGGCTCGGCACGTCGCTCCGGTGAATCACCGGCGCGCGCGGATCGCGGAGGGCCGCGGCGACGGCGTTCTCGCCGACGTCGGCTACGAGCGGGCGTCGCGCCTCGAGCGCGCCCACACAACCGTGAAGCTCCCCCCCGCGACGGAGCGTGACGAAAGTGGCGGCGGGAACGTCGAAGCCGTCTTCGCGCGGTGCGTTGGCGGGCGGCCCGCCGAGCGCCTCCGTGATGGCTTCGCGCGCGTACCGCGCGAGCGCGCGGCCCTTGCGCTCGTCTATCTGAATCATGACGGCACCTCGTGGGAGCGGGTGGCGCGCTCGTAGAAGCCGAGCGCGGCGTATCCGACGACGCGCCGGTGATCGCCGGCGGTGTCTCCCGAGCTCCGGAGATCGTAAACGCGCGGCACGAGGCCCTTCTCGCGCGCGAGCCACATGAGCCCGGTGAGGCCCGTGGCGCCGCAGGCGCGATCGTGATCGACGGCGTCGACGTCGAGCGTGAGGACGCGCTGAATGGTCTCTTGGTCCACGCGCTTGGCCTCGCCGTACGGCAAGTAGTGCGAGAGGTCGGTGCTGATGACGATGAGGGTCTCGGGGCCGCCGTAGAGCGCGAGGAGCGTGCGCCCCACCTCGGCGGCCGTCGCGACGCTCGCGCCGATGGGAACGACGGTGGCGCGCGGCAGGAGGCGCTTGATGAACGGAAGCTCGACCTCGAGCGAGTGCTCCGCGGCGTGCGCGTGCGCGTCGACGCGCACCTCGGGAACCAACGCGAGCGCGACCCCGTCGACCGCGACGTCACCGAGTGGCGTGGCGAGCGCTTTTGCGCCCGGCCATACGAGCCCGCGCGCGTAAGCGCGGTGGAGCGGGCCGACCAAGATCACGCGGCGAATGACGTCGGCGTGCGGCGCCACGCGCGCGAACGCGCTCGCGGCGATGGGGCCCGAGAACACATAGCCGGCGTGGGGAACGACGATGGCTTTGGGTGCCGGCTCGCTCGCGGCCTCGCGCCCGCGGGCGCTCGCCATGAAGTCGTCGATCGTGCGCGCGAGATCGTCGGCCCGGCCCGGATAGAACGTGCCGGCGACGGCTTCGGGTCTGCGATCGGAGGTCCACATGCGCCTCCCTAAGAGATGCGCATCGTCCGATCGGTTGGCAAGCGCTTCAGTCTCCCTTGGCGGCCCCGTCGTCGGCCGCGCCGCCGTCGAGCTGGGCATCGGGGGTGGCCGCGTCGTGGGCATTCCCGGCGTCACCACCATCTGTCTCGATGACGCCCGGGTGAGCCGTCGACCGTTCGTCGCCACCGCCGTCGTTGACCGACGTCGTGTCGATGGCCTCGTTCGGAAGGGCGCCCATGCACGCTTGGAGGAACATGGGCGCGGCGAGGGTGAGCGCCTTCTTCCATCCCGGGCGCCGCGCGAGGTTGGCGCTCGGAACGAGGTTAGACGGTCGGAACGCGACCTCACCCGTCCGCGGATCGTAGAGATAGCGAACGCAGAGCCCTTGGCGCTGCTCGGTGAGGACCTGACGGGCCTCGTCCTCCGCCATGGCGCTCAGGTCGTGAACGATCTTGTCGCATTCGGCGCAGAGGCGCGCGCTCGCGCCCTTGGCCTTCATCGCGCTCCAGTCGGCGCCGCAGGTGAACGAGAGGGCGAGGTCCTTCTTCAGCATGCGGCCCCTTCTGCATCGCCTGGACCAACCCGCGCAGGCCACGAAGTCCCGCAAATTTGGCGCGATCGTGGGGTGCGCCGACCGACATCCCGACCCCGACCGGCGTGGTCCGCTGTTCACAGTCGCCGCCGCCCGAGGGTCAGCCTATGAACGTCCTCGAGCCATGGAGAACCTCTTCGCCGCGCGCGCGCAGATGGCCATCTCGCTCGCGTTCCACATCGTCTTCGCGGTAGTCGGAATGGCGATGCCGCTCCTCATGGCGATCGCCGAGTGGATGCATCTCCGCACCGCCGATCCCACGTACCTCGCGCTCGCCAAGCGCTGGGCGCGCGGGACGGCGATCCTTTTCGCGGTCGGCGCCGTGAGCGGCACCGTCCTCAGCTTCGAGCTAGGCCTCCTCTGGCCGGCGTTCATGGAGCGGGCCGGGCCGGTCATCGGCATGCCCTTCAGCATGGAGGGCTTCGCGTTCTTCCTCGAAGCCATCTTCATCGGCGTCTACCTCTACGGATGGGACCGCATCTCGCCGCGCGCGCACCTTGCGAGCGGCGCCGTCGTGGCGGTGTCCGGCCTCGCGAGCGGCGTCTTCGTCGTCGCCGTGAATGCGTGGATGAACACGCCGAGTGGGATCACGGTCGATGCCGCTGGGCGCATCACGGCCGTGGACCTCCGCGATGCGTTCTTCAGTCCCGCCTTCCCCACGCAAGCGCTGCACATGGTGCTCGCCGCGTACGCGAGCGTCGCGGCGCTCGTGCTCGGCGTGCACGCGTGGCGCCTCCGCGCTGGGGCGGGCGATCCGGCCTTCCACCGCGCCGGCGCGAAGATCGCGCTCGCGGTCGGCGCGATCGCGCTGCCGCTCCAGATCGCGAGCGGTCACCTCGCTGGCGAGCACTTGGGGCATCACCAACCCGCGAAGCTCGCCGCGATGGAGTCGCTCTTTCACTCGCGCGACGCAGCGCCGGTGGCCATCGGCGGCTGGCCCGACGAAGCGCGCGGCGAGCTTCGCTACGCGATCGAGCTCCCTTACGGTCTCAGCATCCTCGCCACCGGCGATCCGGACGGCCACGTGGTCGGGCTCGACGAGGTGCCCCGCGCGGATTGGCCGCCGGTTCCCGTCGTCCACGTCTCGTTCCAAATCATGGTGGGCGCGGGGATGGCGATGCTGTCCATTTTCGGCGCCGGCGCGTTCCTCTGGTGGAGGCGTGGCGGATTCTGGACGTCGCCGAGATTTCTCCGCATCGCCGCGCTCGCATCTCCGCTCGGCCTCGTCGCCGTGGAGGCCGGCTGGACCGTGACCGAGGTCGGTCGGCAGCCGTTCGTCGTCCACGGGATCCTTCGGACCGCGGACGCCGTGACGCCCATGCCGGGGCTGGTCGTTCCGCTCGTCGTCTTCACGCTGCTCTACGTGGTCCTCGGCCTCATCGTGATCGCCATGCTTCGCGCGCACGTGTTCGCGGCCGATGGGCCACCGTCTTCGAAGGGCGAGGGAGCGCTGCCTGCCCATGCATGACGTCGCGTGGTGGATCCTCGGGGCCGGGCTCGTGCTCTACGTGCTCACCGCTGGCGCGGACTTCGGGGGTGGCCTCTGGCACCTCGTCGCGCGAGGCCCCCGCGCGCGCGACGAGCGCGCGGCGATCGAGCACGCCATCGCGCCCATCTGGGAAGCCAACCACGTCTGGCTGATCTTCATGATCGTCGTGCTCTTCACCGCCTATCCGCGCGCCTTCGCCGCGATCGCGATTGCGTGCCACGTGCCGATCGCCCTCGCGCTCGTCGGCGTCGTCCTTCGCGGGTCGGCGTTCGTGTTCGGGTCGTACGGGCTCGGGGGCGCCTCGGAGCGTGCACGCTACGGTCGCGTCTTCGGGACCGCGAGCGCATTGACACCGGTGGCGCTCGGCCTCGTGCTCGCCGCCATCGCTTCGGGATCCATCACGGTCGACGCCTCCGGGAGCGTGGTGCGCGTCACGAGCGGCTTCTTCGCCGGCTGGACTTCGCTGTTTGCGATCGCGACCGGCCTCTTCACGCTGTCGCTCTTCGCGCTGCTCGCGTCTGTGTACCTTACACGTGATGCGCCGGCGGCCGTGGCCGAGTCGTTTCGCGCTCGCGCGCTCGGCGCCGAGATCGTCGCTGGCGCCCTCGCTTACGTCGTCTATTTCGCAGCGGAGCGCGACGCGCCGCTCCTGCGCGCGCGCCTCGTCGAAGGCGGCGCGTTCGCGCTGGTCGAGCTGGCGACGGCCGCGTCGGCGATGGCCGTGATGGCGTCGCTCTGGGCGCGTCGGTTCGAGCTTGCGCGTGCGCTCGTGATTTTACAGGTCGCGCTCGTCGTCGGTGGCTTCGGGCTCGCGATGCGCGGCGATCTCCTCCTCGGCGCGCTCTCGACGCGCGCCTCGATCGGCACGGTCGACACGTCTCGTCCCATCTTGGTGGCGCTCGCACTCGGCAGCGTATTGCTCGTGCCGTCGCTCGCCTACCTTTACCGACTCTTCAAGCGCGCGCCTCGTCGCGCGTAAATTGCGCTCGCGCGCTCGAGAGCGTGTCGTATGGCGGTGAATCGTGCGCGCTCGAGCGCGATGCGCCAGCGCGTGCGATTCGGGTTGTCTCGTGAGCGGCACGCGCGATCAGTGCGCGCGACGTCGTGCACAAGGCGAGGCATGCTCCAATCATGGCAAGCGCGACGAAGCGAGTCTCGGTGCCACACGAGGAGGAGGGACCCATGCACCACGTCATCCCCCAGAAGAGCGTCCGCCGTGACGAGCTGTCTCCCGCCGAAGTGCGCGCGCGCGTCGTCGACGAGCATCGCCGCTTGCGCGTTCTCTTGGCCGGTCTTCAGACGTTGGCGCGCGAAGTGACGATCGACGCCTCGCGCGACGAGGCGCTCCGCAGCGCGCTCAGAGTGCTCATCGTCGAGTTTGCGCTCCACCTCGACTCGGAAGAGGAGCTGCTGCTCCCGCTGGTGGCGCGGGTCGACGCGTGGGGTGACGAGCGCGCGGCGCGCATGCGCGAGGAGCACCGCGTCCAGCGCGCGCTCCTCCGGCGGATGTTCCGCCGTCTCGAAGAGCGCAGCCTCACGCCGAACGATCTCGCGGTCGAGGTCGACGGCCTCGTGCTCCGCATCTTTCACGACATGCGCGACGAGGAGGCCGAGCTCCTCGACGAGGCGCTCCTCCACGACGATGCGGTGGTGATTGACCAAATTTGCGGCTGACGTCGCAGGTCTGATCAGCCCAGCGCTTTCCAGTGCTGGTCAGGATCGAGGCCCATCCGGGCGAGGATGCTTTCGACGGTCGCGCGGAAGCCGCGCGTGCCGTGTCGCGCCTCGACCGCCGGAAGAATCACGAGATCGCGAACGCTCGGCTGTCGCGCCTGTAGCAGTAGCTGCTCGTAGAGCGGTACGAGCCTCGCCATGGGATCGATGTGTCGATTCCGTGCGATCCGCCGCCCTCGCGGCGGCGTCAGCGTTGCGAGGGCTCGGTAGACCTCGGTGAAGGAAGGTTCGCTCGGGCCGATGCAGCGCTCGAGCAGCTCGACGACCGAAAGGAGCACCCAGGGCTCGAGTGCGTCGTCGCCCAGGATGCGCACGATCCGGGACTCGAACGCGGCCGGGTCCTCGTGGAGCGCGAGCGCTCGCGCCGTGAGGCGAAGACCTGCCTCCATCAGCCACGGATCTCGTTTCTCGAGGAGTGAGAGCACGAGTGGTACGTGCCGCTCCTCGAAGTGCAGCGCGCGGAGCGTCGCGACCCAGTCGCCGAGGACGCCGTCGGGGTACGGCGCGGCGTCGTGCCCTGCCAGGAAGGCGAGCGCGTCGTGGAGCGCCGCTCCGCAGCGTACGTTCCATTGGTCGAGGAAGGCGCGACTGGTCGTCTGCATCGCCCGAGCCTACGCGAGCGCGCTCGCGCCCGCTGAGGGGGATAAAAACGATGATGTGTTTATGTGCTTCGCAGGTGACCGAAGCTTGCCGTAAGACGCTCGTGCCGCTGAAGACGGGGGGCGACTGGCCAGACGCCCTCGCGATTGTGCGGCTGTCTTCGAACCAAGGAGTTCCAATGAACAAGCTCGCTATCGCTCTCACCGCAACCCTTGCTTGCTTTGCCTTCGCGTGCGGCACCGCACCGTCGCCCGAGACCGACGACGTTGACGTCGAGGTGTCCGAGAAGATCGAGACGCAGTCGTACACGCTTTACGAGTGCACGAAGACCGGGCAGACGTTCTCGTCGAGCGCCACCTGCAAGGCGTACTGCAGCGGAGGCTACTGCATCAACATCGGGTACTGCACGAGCCCGGGCCACTGCGTGTACCGCTGACGCGCGGCACGACGGGCGGGGGCCGCGGGTCGGCCCCCGCTCTCTGGGTCGACGATTTCGCTCAGAACAGCATTCCCACTTTCAGCAGATCGACGGTCGGCGTCACGTCGTTGCCGAACGTGCCGGCCACCTTGCTCATCGACGAGTCCACCTGGAGCTGGGTCGGCAAGTTCTTCGGTAGCGTGGTCGTGAGCGACGAGGAGAGCGGCACTTGCACGCCAGCGTCGATGCCGATGGTGAAGCCCTCTTTCCCAGTGAAGAGGAACCCGATGCGCGGGTTGATGAAGGTGGCCTCTGCGGTCGCCGATTCGGTGATCGAGTAAGAGGCGACGGTGACCGTGCTCGTCGCGTTCATCCGCTGGTGGCCCGCGCGGAGACCGATGAAGAACGCGCCCTTGAACGGAAAGTAGCGGGCGTCGGCCGCGATCGCGTTGAACGTCGCTTCGACGCCGCTCACTGCGATCTTCGGCATCAAGCTGTACTCCACGCCGAGGCCCAAGGTGCGCTTCACCTTCACCATGCCCTCGATCGAGAGCGGCCGTGGGAAGCCGATGCCGCCGAGGACGCCCACGCGGAGCGTCTCATCGTCGCCGTCGTCGGGCTTCTTCTCCTCGCTCGGCGCATCTCGCGTCGCGGCCGGCGCGGCGGGCGTGAGAGCGCTGTCCTCCGGGAGTGGCCGGTCGTCTTCGGCGGTGGCCGTGCGGGGGAAGGCGACGACGACGAGAGCAACCAGGGCGGCGAGACTTGGGGCGGACTTCTGAGCGTTCACGACGAGCACCTCGCTTGATCCGGTGCGGACCGCGGGGGTGAACGATCAATCGACCGTCGATTTTGGTGGGAGCGGGGGTCTCGAGACGCACGGATGAACGCGCGGTCGCGCCCCGGCATCCAACCGTCTCGGCTTCGTCGGCGCGTTCGCTGGTGCGCTTGGTCGACTCAGGGGCTCCGTACGAGGAGGAAGGGCTTGCGCACGTCGGTCGCCGAGATCACGTGGGCGACGCAGAGCGTGTCCACCGCGGCGCCCGTCCGCCTTGCACCGAGCACGTAGTACATGTCGAGGTGCGGGTTCGCCGGCGTGCTGCCGGGGAGAACGAACGAGAAGTTGTTCGAGAAGGCAGCGTTGTCCGCGAGGAGCGTCATGTCGCCCGACTCAACGTTGCAGCCGACGCCGGAGCAGGCGCGCGTGAGAGTTCGTTCGTACCGAGCGGTGCGCGGGTCTGCGCTCGGCGCCGCGCCGGATACGACCAGCCGCTCGAGCTCGTCCGAGCGCTTTGCGCCCTTGCGCACGTAGGTTCCGTCGACGCCCGCGAAGGTCTCCATTCCCGTCGAGTCGCACATGGACTTGATGGAGAGAGCCTCCTCGTCCGAGTCACTCGACGCGCCCTCGTCCGGGCTCGATGGGCTACACGCGGCGAGACCGGTTAAGAGAACGAGGAGAGCGGCGCGCTTCATGGGGGCGGTGACAAGCGAAGCGCGTGCCGCTCGGCATCCGGTCGATTTCGAGGCGAATTGCGTGCGCGGAGCGGCAGAGCGGACGTTTTCGATCCAGCCCCGATAGCCACCTCGGGCACCTTCTCAGCCCACGCGGGCGCCGCGAGGGCTCGTCTCCGCGAGGGCTTGCTCCAGGGCGCTCACCTTGACGAGCACGTCCGAGAGCCCACCCGCGATGCCGGCTTGGAGCTCGGCCGTGGCCTCGCCTTCGGCGTGCTCGAGCGAGATGATCTTGGAGAGGGTGGTCTCGAGCGCCGACTCGATCTCGGCGAGCTCGGCGGCGAGCCTCTCCGAGGTGTCTTTGAGCTGCGCGCGCGCGGCGATCTCGGCGCGCTTGTTCTCCACGGCCGAAGCCCACTTGGCGCGCGTCGCCGGGCTCTCGGCGCCCGCCAGCGACGCCTCGAGCCGCGAGAGCTCGGCGGCCGCGACCTGCGGGTGCACCTCGGCGAGATACGCGTCGATCTTGGCTTGTCGTCGCAGGAGGTCTTCGACCTTGGCGCTCGACTCGACGAGAGTGACGGGGATGTCGCCGAGGCAGGTCTGCAAGGTCGCAGAGCCGGTCGATACGGCCTTCTCGATGCGGCCGATGAGCGTTCGAAGAACGTGGAGGCGCGTCGCGTAAGGGCCGGGGAGGGCCGCCTCGCTTCCCGGTGCCTTGAGCTGCGTGGCCGACAGGACGCCCCACGCAACGCCGGTCAGCGGCAAGACCCACCATGCACCGGAGAGAGCGAACGTCGCGCCGCCGGCCGCGCCGACGGCGATCGATACCGGTGAGAGGACCGCGTCGACGACGCGCTTGATGCGGGGATCCACGGCTCGGGGTGCCTCAGAAGTTCGCGCTGAGCTCTTGGTAGACGCGCGCGATGTTCTTGGACGTGCTCTCGAAGATGCGGGCGTTGCTCTTGTTCGAGACCTCTTGGAGGAACGTTTTATCGGCCTTCTGGCCGTAGGCGATGCTGAAGATCTTCACCGTCTCGGGGTTGTCGCCCTTGGGGAGGACGTCCATGAGATCGGCGCGCGAAATGCGGCTTCCTTCGTCTTGCCCGTCGGTGAGGATGACGATGCCGTAGTGGCGATTCGGGTTCTTCTTCTTCTTGTCGTTCCACGCCAAAGTCGCGTCGCGGAGGACCTCGTAGAGGTGCGTGCCGCCGTTGGCGAAGAGGCCACGCACCTTGGTCTTGGCTTCCTCGCCGGCCGTCGCGACGGGCGCGGTGGGGAGCAGCGTCACGATGTTGTTGTTGAAGGTTCGGATCTCGAGCTCGTCGCGCGCGTGCATGCGCTCGATGAATCCCACCGCACCCTCCTTGGCCTTCTCCATCGGCTCGCCCGACATGCTGCCCGAGATGTCGATCAGCATCATCACGCTCGCCGGCTTCTTCGCGTCGAGCCACAGATCGGTGACGCGGCGGAGGATGTCCTCGTTCGGGACCTCGTAGGTCGGAATGGCAGGCAGGTCGGCCTGCACGCCCCACTCGGCCGTGAACGGCTCGGCGATGCGCACGGCCTTGGAGATGGGCCGGAGGCCGAGCGACATGGCGAGGGTCTGCGTCTCGGGCTTGAGCAGGTAGTCGATGAACTTCTGGGCGGCGGCCTTGCGGTCGTCGTTCATCCAGTCGCCCTGCGCGACGGCGATCGGGTGCTGATTCAGCACCGTGCCCTCTTTGGGATAGATGGCGATGACGCGGAACGGCTTGTTCTGCGTCTTCTTGTTCCCCTCGACGATCGCGTTCTCGTACTGCACCGCCGCCGAAAGGTACGCCGGGCCCTTCTCGCGCATGAAGTTGTCGATCCAGACCGAGCTCAATCCATAGTGAGCGACGGACTGCTCCATCTGCGTCACCGCCGCGAGGACCTCCTTCTTCTTCAGGTCATCGACGGTGAGGCCCTTGGTCTTGCCGGTCGTCGCGTACACCTCGGACACGACCGTCAAGAACCCGCTGTTCGCGTCGACGTGCGCGTGCCCCCACTTGAACGGACCCCACTCGGGGTGGCCGTAGCGGCCCCAGCCCTGCGGATCGGCGCTGATCTTGGCGATGTCGTTCCAGCCGATCGGCTTCGGGTAGCCGAGCGCTTGCGCCATGGGCTCCCACATCGCGATGCACAACGGCACGTTCACGAGGGGCTCGGATTTGTCGAAGAGCGGCTTCGAGTGCATGCCCTTCCAGGTGTCGTTCGCGATGCGGATCCACGACTCGTCGCCCGGCGACCAGAGGTCGGGCTTCGAGCGGCCTTCCTTGATCTCGTTCCAGCTGTCGCCGCTGTTGACGTGCTCCACCTTCACGACGACGGCCTTTCCGCCGACCTCGATCCGCAGCTTGTTGAAGTCGTCGACCGCCTTGTCGATGAAGGTCTGCTTCGCGTTGGACGACGAGAGCAAGATCGGCAGGGTGCCGGGCGCGGCCGGGCCGGGGCCGCCGCTCACGAGCGGTGCGGGCACACCGGAAGGCGTGGGCGACGTGCCGTCGCCGCTACCGCGCCGAAACAGCGCGAAGGCGCAGATCCCGAGGAAGAC
Source organism: Polyangiaceae bacterium (assembly GCA_044224815.1). GTDB lineage: Bacteria > Myxococcota_A > Polyangia > Polyangiales > Polyangiaceae > JADJCA01. Next base: position 49,056 of record JBGAJR010000032.1, on the reverse strand, counting down.
GACGACGACGAACGCAGCGAGGGCGCGGTTGAAGTTCATGTGCCGGGCCATGTTCGCACGAAGCGCGGCGCCCGGTCTCGGCCGCGATTCAGCGCGGGGCGAGATCGCGGATGTGGCTCGGGCGCGCCGCCCGCCGGCAGTGGCACGGGGCGTCGGATCCGTCCTTTTCGAACGAGACGGCCGAGCAGCAAGGCGCGACGCGGAGGTCGTCGAAGTGGGTATCGGCGACGAGGTAGTCGGCGAGGAACAGAGAGAGGACGCGCGCCTCGAGCGACATGCGGGCGCGGTCGGCCGGGACCCACACCAGCGCGTCGGCGATCCGCGTCGAGACGACGTGCTCGCGCTGCATCGCGCGCATCACGGCTTCCCAGTCTCCGTCCGCGAGGCGGACCAGCGAGGCGATGACCGCGTCATGCGCGCGCTGCATGATCCGATCGAGCGTGTCCGTGGCGACCGGACCCGAGGACTCGGGTCCGAGATTGCTCTCGTCGCGCGCGTCGACGGTGAGGGGCCGATAGGCCTCTTCGAGCCACTCGACGAGGTCGAGCTTGCCCCATCCGGTCGCGACGCCGTCGAGGAACGCCAAACCCGCCTCACGGCACGCCAGCGCGAGCTCTCCCGGCGAGAGCGGACGCTCCTCGCCGACTTCGAGAACCGGCTCCGACGCCGGCTCGGCGGCGCGCTTCCGAACGACCGAGATCGGACCATCGACGGAGAGGGGCGGGGGCTTCGGGAGGCGGGCTGCGAGCACGCGAGAACCTTTCGCTCGCGCGAGCAACGCGCCCGCGCCCACCCATTAGGCATGGGCGGACCAGACGGGCCAACTTCGCGGCGGTACGGCGTCGCGGTGGGTCGGCCGCGGCGCGGCCGACGGGCTCAGGTGCTCTTCTTCTTGAGCGACTCGGCCTCGGCGCGAATCTCTTCGATGCGCGCCTTGATCTCGGCCCCGCGGGCGGCGCCAGCCGGGCCGTCGAGGGTGGCGGACTCGGCCGTGAGGTTCGCCATCTCGGCGACGAGCGCGCGGATGCGCGTCGTGCGGGCCATGCGATCGCGCACTTCGTCGCGCTTCAACCGGGCCTCTTCGAGCTTGGCCTCGAGCTCCTTGAGCGCGGCCAGGATCGCGGCGCGGTCGGCGGCGTTGGCGCTCGCGGCGGTGCGGCGCGCGGCTTCGCGCGTGTCCTCGAGCTCACGGATGATGCCGTCGAGGAGCGCCATCGGATCGCTGGAGCCGGCGGCGGCGTCGTCGGCGATCTTGGATTCTGCGGAGCGCGTCATGGGAGCGTGGGTCACCAAAGTCCGACCACCGTAGCGGTCCTTTCCGTGCAAAGCGAGCGTCACCAATGGCTGACCTCGGCCCTCGCGCGTGACCCCTCCGGTCCGGTAGACTCTGCGGCCGCGTGAGCGAGTTCAGCGAGAGCTTCCATCTCCGGGGCGGCGCCGTCGACGACGCGGTGGCGCTCCTCCGTGCGGCCGGCGTGGCGGGCTATATCGCGCCTGCGGCGGCGGGCTGGGTGTCGTTCGCGTACGAGGCCGACGAGCCTCCCGGCCGCGCGCATTTCGACGCCGTGCTGCGGGCTGCCGGGGCGCGAACCCTGCTCCACTGGGACTACGCGGCCGACCACGGCTGCACGGCCACGCTCTACGAAGGTGGGGCGCGCGTCGGGCGCATCCGCGTGTCGTTCGAGTCACGCCGCGCGTCCTTCGAGCGCGAGGCGTTCCTGTCGCGTGGGCTCCTCACGCCGGAAGGCGCCGAGGACGTCGCGCAATGGTTGCAGTATGCAATCCCCGGGACCACCCTGGCCGAGCGCCTCCGGCTCCCGCGCACCGCGTGGTTCGCGTACGACTACGCCGCCCGCGCGCGCGCGGCCGGGCAGACGAGCGATCTCGTGCACGTCGACGAAGACGGTCGCACCGACGAGGAGCGCGCGCCCGTCGCGCTCCCCGGTGGCGGCGCGACGACTCCGTGGGAGACCCTCGCGAATCGCGCCCTCGACGCCTGGCTCGCAGGTGGGCTCGTCGAGCTCGCCGACGGCGCCGCGCGCGCCACACTCGTCGACGCCCTCGCGGATCTCTTCGCCCGCGAGCCCCCGCCCGACGCCGCCGACGTGGAGGAGCTCCTCCTCGATCACGAGTCCGTCGCGGAGGTCTTCGTGAGCGGACCCGAGCTCGTCCGCGCCGCTCGCGGGTGAGCTGATCCAGATCATCGCGCGGCCTTCCGCGGTCCTCTACACCAGCGTGAAGAGGACCCCATGCTCAGCAAGTCGCAAGCGCGCGCGTTCTTTTTAGCCGGCACCGGCCTCTGCTCGGTTGCCTTCGTCGGGCTCACGTTCGACTCATTCCAACGCATTCCGGCGCAGACCCACGCCGACGCGATCACCGCCGAGGTGGCCCACGGCAAAGACCTCTGGGACCACAACAACTGCATGGGCTGCCACACCCTGTTCGGCGAGGGGGCGTACTACGCGCCCGAGCTGACCAAGGTCTACGAGCGGCGAGGGGAGACCTTCATCCGCGCCATGCTCAAGGACCCGGCCTCGATGTATCCGGGGCAGCGGCAGATGCGAAAATACGATTTTTCGCCTGAGCAGATCGACGCGCTCGTCGCGTTCTTCAAGTGGGCGGGCTCGGTCGATCTGAACGGCTTCCCGGCCAAGCCGACGCTCGCGCTCCCGAGCACACCGCCCAATGCCGAGCCGTCCGGCGCGACCGCCTCGGCGCGCCCGGCCGCGTTCAACCAGATCTGCTCGGCGTGCCACTCGCTCGACGGGCGCGGCGGCAACGTGGGCCCGGTGCTCGACCACGTCGCCACGCGGCTCGACGCCGACTACCTGCGCAAGTGGCTCAAGAACCCGGCGTCGGTGAAGTCCGACGCCAAGATGCCTGCGCTCGGCCTGTCCGACGGGCAAGTCGAGGAGCTCGTCTCGTTCCTCGGGACGAAGAAGTGAGGACGACCATGCGATACGAATCCCAACGAATTGCGTGGTGGTTCTTCGCCACGTGCATGCTCCTTCTGACGCTGCAGCTCATCTACGGCTTCATCATGGGCTTCGCGCACGCCGGCTACGAGCCGCTGCACGCGATCATCCCGTTCAACGCGGCGCGCGCGACGCACACGAACCTCCTCGTCATGTGGCTCCTCGCCGGCTTCATGGGCGCGGCCTATTACATCATCCCGGAGGAGTCGGAACGTGAGCTCGCGTGGCCCTGGCTCGCCAAGGTGCAGCTCGCGGCGTTCGTCGTGGTCGGCGTGACCGCGATCATCGGCTTCCACTTCAACTGGTGGGAGGGTCGAAAGTTTCTCGAGATTCCGCGTCCGCTCGACTTCCTCGTGGTGGTCGACGTCCTCGCCTTCATCGCCAACATCGGCATGACGGTGTGGAAGGGCAAACGCATGACGACCACGTCGATGGTCCTCTTCTTCGGTCTCCTCATGGCCGCGCTCCTCTACTTGCCCGGCATGATCCCGACCACCAACCAAACGCACGACTCTTACTGGCGCTGGTGGGTGGTTCACCTCTGGGTCGAGGGCGTCTGGGAGCTCATCATGGGCGCGATCCTCGCTTACCTGCTCATCAAGCTCACCGGCGTCGACCGCGAGGTCATCGAGAAGTGGCTCTACGTGATCGTCGGCTTCACGTTCCTCTCCGGCATCCTCGGCACGGGCCACCACTACTATTGGATCGGCACGCCCAAGTACTGGCTCGCCATCGGCGGCATTTTCAGCGCGCTCGAGCCGCTGGCGTTCCTCGGCATGGCCATCTACGCGCTCACCATGGCCAAGCGCGGCGGGCGCAATCACCCGAACCGCATCGCGCTCCTCTGGAGCCTCGGCTGCGCGGTCATGTCCTTCGTGGGCGCCGGCTTCCTCGGCTTCGCGCACACGATCCCGCAGGTGAACCTCTACACGCACGGCACGCTGGTGACGGCGATGCACGGGCACATGGCCTTCTGGGGCGCGTACGCGATGCTCGTCCTCGCGATCATCGCCTACACGCTGCCGCACCTCACGGGCCGCAACCTCTACGACAGCGCGGCGTCGAGCTTCGCGTTCTGGGCGTCGAACATCGGCATGACGGCCATGACGCTCGCCTTCGCCGTCGCCGGTGTGACCCAGGTCGTGCTCGAGCGCCGGATGGGCATGGACTTCCTCGCCGTGCAGAAGGAGATCGAGGTCCACTTCATCGGTCTCATCCTCGCCGCGTCGCTCTTCACGCTCGGCATCGGCGCCTTCATCGTGGTCTTCATCCGCTCTGGCCTCCCCGTCGCGCGCATCCCGGTGACGGCGTCCGACGCGGAGGAGACGCCCAAGCCGGTCTCCGCGCCGGAGGCGCTGCCGAGCCATGTTTGACGGCGCCGGCGGCCGCGGGCGCGAGCCCTTCTACCGCGAAGTGGCGGCGGAGCTCGGTGAGAGCCGCGCCGCCGCTCGCGCCGGGCTGCCGCTCCTCCTCAAGGGGCCCACGGGATGCGGCAAATCGCGCCTCGTGGAGCGCCTCGCGTGGGAGCTCGAGCGGCCGCTCTACACGGTCGCATGCAACGACGAGACGAGCGCGGCCGACCTCCTCGGTCGCTGGCTCGTGAAGGGCGGTGACACCGTGTGGCAGGACGGCCCTGCCACGCGCGCCGTCCGCGAGGGCGCGGTGCTGTACCTCGACGAGGTGGCCGAAGCGCGCGACGACATCCTCGTCGTTCTCCACTCGCTCGCCGATCACAGACGTGAGCTCTACGTCGATCGGCTCAACGAGCGGCTCGTCGCCGCCGCCGGCTTCCAGCTCGTCGCGAGCTTCAACCCGGGCTACCGCCGCGGCGCCAAGGATCTGAAGCCGTCGACGCGGCAGCGCTTCGTCGCCGTCGCGGTGACGTATCCGCCGCCCGACGTCGAGGCCGACATCCTCGTTCGCGAGGGGCCGGCGGAGGCGGCGCTCGCGCGGCGGCTCGTCGCGTTCGCCAAGAAGGTGCGGGGGCTCGATGAGCTCGCGCTCCCCGAGACCGTCTCGACCCGCCTCCTCGTTCACGCGGCGCGACTGGTCGGCGCAGGGCTCGGCGCGCGCGAGGCGGCCAACGTCGCCATCGTGGAGCCGCTCTCCGACGACGACGAGGTTCGGAAACCCCTCCGCGACTTGGTGTCGCTCTCGTTCTGAGGGCTGGAGGCGAGCATGTCGGTCGACGAGGCGCTCTTCGGCTGGTTCGCTCGCAAGGTGCGGGGATTCACGCATCGCGAGAGCGCGCACGAGCGGCTCGCTCGCGTCGAGGCCACACCACACCGGGCGCGGCTGGAGGTGCTCGCCAGCGCCGCCGCTGGCGGTCCGATCGAGGTCGCGCTCGTGGATCGTGATCCCGGTACGGCGGGCCGCACGGTTCTCGTCCCCACCGAGGTCCATGACCTCGCGACGCAGGCCGAGAACGAAGAGCTGCTCCTCCTGCGTGCGCTCGTGGGTGGCGCGATCGTGGGGGCACGAATCATCGACGAGGCGACGGTCGCGGAGCGCGCGCCGTCGATCGACGCGCGCCTCTCCTCGGAGTTCGCGTCGTGGCCGGCGAGGCGCGACGCGCTCGCCGCGTCGCTCGGAATCGACGGCGTCGCGCTCGTTCGGCTCCTTGCCGGACGCCCGCGTCCCGGCACGAGCGGTCCGGCGCTGGCGGCGTCGGCGATCGACCCGAGCGCGCTGCCCCAGGACGTGACGACCGAGCGGGCCGCGCGCCGGAGACCGCCGCCCGAGAAGCGTCGCGTCCTCGAGCAGGATCGCAAAGGGGAGAACCCGCTCACTCACTCGTTCGAGAAGGTTCACACCGCCGAGGACTACCAAGGCGGACGAAAGCAGGTCGACGGCGAAGACGAGCTCGGCGATCACGCCGAAGCGCTCGACGAGCTCGAGCTCGACACCGTCGTCATCTCCAACGAGACGACGCGCTCGGTGTATCACGCGGACCTGGTGCTCTCGGGTGGCGATTCGGCGCACGAGGCGGGCGCGGAGGGCGTGCTCGCGTACGACGAGTGGGAGGCGGCGAAGCGCCGCTATCTCCGGCGCCACTGTCGACTCACGGTCGAAGCGAACGGCGAGCCGGATCGCGGTGACCGCGGTGCGCTTCTCCAGCGGATCGCGCGGGACGAGCGTCGCGCCATCGCCGCGACGCGCGCCGAGTTCTTGCGGCTCGAAGGCGAGCTCCGCTGGCACACGCGCCAGCTCGACGGGCCCGCGGTCGACCTCGACGCCGTGATCGATCGCGCGACCTCGGTGCGCGCCGGGCACGACGGCGGCGCGCGCCTCTACGTCTCCAAGCGCCGGCGCGGTCCGTCGCTCGCCATGCTGCTCCTCGTGGACGCGAGCATGTCGACGGACGCCTACGTCGCCGATCGTCGCGTGCTCGACACCGAGCGCGACGCGGCCGCGGCGCTCGCCCTCGCGACCGAGGGCTTCGTGGAGCTGGCGATCGCCAGCTTCTGCTCCTTCTCGCACGACGACTGCCGCTACACGCCGCTCAAGGGCTTCGCCGAGCCGGTTTCGGTGGGGCTCGCCCGACTCGCGGGCGTGACTCCCCGCGGCTACACGCGCATCGGGCCCGCGCTGCGTCACTCCATCGAGGCGCTCGTCGCGACCGAGGCCGAACGGCGGGTCGTCGTTCTTCTGTCGGACGGAAAGCCCACCGACGCCGATCGGTACGAGGGCCGCCACGGGATCGGGGACGTGCGCCAGGCGGTGCGCGAGGCCAAGCAAGCGCGGGTGGACATCTTCGCGCTCGCAGCGGATCCGCGCTCGGCGCCGATCCTTCCCGCGATGTTCGGCGAGCGCGGTCACGCGGGTCTCGCGTCGCCGTCGTCGCTCGTGCGCGCGGTCGCCGGGCTCGTCACCCAGCTCCGCGCGCGCTGAGCGAGCGCGCGCCGCTCGCGTCAGCGCGTCTTCACGACGAGGACCCCGCCTTGCCAGAGCGCGACGTAGGCGTAGTTGCCGTCCGCGCTCAGACGAACCGTCTGCGTGGAGATGGGCGACGGGAACGGACCGAGCGGGACCTCGCTCGTGAGCACCGGCGAGCTCGGATTGCTGAGGTCGGTGACGCGGAGGACGTTTCCGGAGAGCTCCACGCCGACGCCGGCGCGCGCGTCGAGCGATTGGGGGTGGAAGGTTCCGCACGAGAGATCGCGCGTCGAGCCGAGGGCGCTCGGGCTGGTCGGCGTGGCCACGCTGAAGGCGTAGATGCCGGTTCCGCAGCGCGGGACGAACAGCCGCTTGTTCGTCGTGTCGACGAACGGTGCGTGCACGCTGCCGTAGCACTGGTAGTCGTAGTCGTGCGCCGGGCCCGGCATCGCCAACGACGCCGTTTCGACCGGCGTGTTGGTCGTGAGGTCGTAGACCTTGTTCGGGCCCACGATGAAGTTCAGATACGCGGTGTTTCCGTACGCTGCCACGCCGGTCGCGCGGTCACCGAGCGTCTTGCCCGCCGAGAAGAGCGTCTTCACCGTGGGCGCGAGCGGCGCGGAGCGATCGAAGATCACGAGGTCGACGTCGCTTCCCGTGCCGGGGCCGTTGGCGGCGACGATGCGACTGCCGGAGAGGAACGCGAGCCCGTAGACCTGCGCCTTGTCGAAGCCGAGCAAGGATTTCCTGGTGGGCGTCGAAGCGCTGAGATCCCAGGTGGCCATCCCGTCGTAGTTCTCACCCGTGTAGATCGTCGTTCCGGTGGGGAGAATGTCGCGCTGCGCCGTGAAGCTCGCCGCGACGAGGCGCGTCGGCACTGGCGCCGCGGGGTTCGTGAGATCCAAGCTGACGATCCCGTCGTAGTCGCCGACATAGAGCTTGCCGCCGACGACGCGCTCGCTCTGGACCTTCATCGTGCCGGTCCAAGTGACGGTCCCCAGCACCGCCGCGGTCCCGCGGAGCGACGAGCGATCCGTGACCCCGTCGCAGTCGTCGTCGACGCCGTTACACACCTCGGTCGTCGGGACCACCATGCCCGTGCACGCGCCCCAGCTCGAGCCTCCGTCGGCCTTCGCGCTGCACTTCTTCGAGCCAGCCTTGCACGCGCCTACGCCCTGGGTGCCGGGCGGCCCCGAGTAGCAAGTGGTCGTCGCACCGGGCACGCACTCGCAGCCGTTGTCGACGACGCCGCTGCAGTCGTCATCGACGCCGTTGCCGCACGCCTCGGGGGCGGGGAGGACGTCACCCGCGCACGCGCCCCAGGTGCCCGCCGCGCTGCAGGTCTGCGAGCCGGAAACGCAGCGCCCGACGCCCGCGGTCCCCGTCGGCCCGCCGTAGCAAGAGCGCGTCGCGCCGGGGATGCACTCGCACGTCTGATCGATCTTGCCGTCGCAGTCGTCGTCGATCGTGTTGCACGTCTCGGTGACGGGCAGGACCATCCCTGAGCACGCGCCCCACGAAGAGCCGCCTTCGGGCTTCGCGCTGCACGACTTCGAGCCCGCTTTGCACGCGCCCACGCCGGCCGTTCCGGTCGGGCCCGAGTAGCAAGACGCGGTCGTGCCCGGCGCGCACTCGCAGCCGTTGTCGACTGCGCCGCTGCAGTCGTCGTCGGTCGCGTTGCCGCAGACCTCGGGGGCGGGGAGGACGTCGCCCACGCACGTCCCCCACGTGCCCGCCGCGCCGCAAGTCTGCACGCCCGCGCTGCAGCGACCGATGCCGGCCGTGCCCTGCGGGCCGCCGTAGCAAGAGCGCGTCGTGCCGGGGATGCAGTCGCACGTCTGATCGACCTTGCCGTCGCAGTCGTCGTCGAGCGTGTTGCAGGTCTCGGTCGCGGGGAGCACCGAGCCCGTGCACGCGCCCCACGCCGAGCCGCCTTCGGCCTTGGCCGCGCACTTCTTCGATCCGGCCTTGCACTGACCCACGCCGGCCGTCCCGGGCGGGCCGGAGTAGCAGGCGCTCGTCGCGCCCGGCACGCAGTCGCAGCCGTTGTCGATGGCGCCGCTGCAGTCGTCGTCGACGCCGTTGCCGCACGTCTCGACGGTGGGGAGCACGTCGCCGTTGCACGCGTCCCAGGTCCCACCCGCGTTGCAGCTTTGCGTGCCGGCTTTGCAACGCCCGATGCCCGCGGTCCCTTGCGGACCGCCGTAACAGTCGCGCGTGGTCCCGGGGACGCAGTCGCACGTCTGATCGATCTTGCCGTCGCAGTCGTCGTCGACGGCGTTGCACGTCTCCGTGCTCGGGAGGACCATCCCGTCGCACGCGCCCCACGCCGATCCGCCGCCGGGGAGCGCCGCGCACGTGCGCTGTCCCGCCTTGCACGCGCCGACGTTCAGCGTGCCGCTCGCGCCGGTGTAGCAAGTCTCGGTCGCGCCGGGCATGCACGCGCAGCCGTTGTCGACGACCGCGTCGCAGTCGTCGTCCAGGCCGTTGCACGCATCGGAGCTTTGGGGGAGGACTTGCCCGTCGCACGTGCCCCAGTTTCCGGACGCGTCGCAGGTCTGCGTTCCGCTCTTGCAGGTCCCCTTGTCCGCCGCCTCGGACGGACCACCGAAGCACGGTCGCGTCTTGCCGGGCACGCATTCGCAGCCTTCGTCGACCGTGCCGTTGCAGTCGTCGTCGATGGCGTTGCCGCAGATCTCCGCGGACGGCGCGCCCGACCCTTCACACGCGCCGAAGGTCGCGAACTCGCCGTTCTTGCCGCAATCCTGCCGACCCCACGCGCACGCGCCCACGCCGGCGAGCGCCGGGTCGCCGACGAAGCACCGCTGCCAATCATGTAGAGTGCACGTACAGCCCTCGTCCACCAGCCCGTTCTTGTCGTCGTCGAGGCCGTTCCCGCAGCGCTCCGCGCCGGGGGTGCTCGCGTCGGCGGCCACGATCGCTGGCGGCGGAGTCGTCGCGCTCCCGCTCGCGATGGTAACGGGCAGCCCTGCGCCGCCGTCGGGATCCCCAGTCGGCTCGGTGTCGGATGCGGCGCCGGACGTCTTGCATCCGACGACGAGGAGCGTGAGCCCGAGAGAGCCAACGAGCGACCACGGAGCGGTGCGACGGTCCATGGATCCACCGGTCGCAAGGGCTGGGCCGAGTGCGACCGCGTGGTCGAGCGTCGTACCGCCGGGTGTTTTACGGGCTTTTCGCGTGTCGGCGCCGGTCGGCGCGACCGTGAGCCATCACGGTCACGTGACCCGACGGCGTGACCCGCCGGTGCGAGGCTGCCGCTCCGGAGCCGCCCTTGACCGAACGTGCCCCTCACGCGAGCGGGCGGCGTGTTGGCCGGACGTCTTCTAAGATGAGCCGATGAACCGTCGGCAGACGATGCTCCTTACGTTCGTCATCGCGTCGCTCGGCCTCCGCGCGCTCGCTTGCGCGTCGAAGCACAACGAGCCTCCGAGCGGTGCCACGACGGGCCCCGATGGTGTCCTCGATCCGGACGGGTCGCTGCTCGGCGGGGACGGCGCGGTCGATCCAACCGGGGGAGACGGCGCCGTGAACGACGGGGCCGTCGTCGCGCCGACGCCACCGAGTTACTGCCAAGGTCTGAGCCTTTACCTCGCGTACGACCAAGGTGTGGCACCGTCGTTCGGTGGCGCAGCGACGCGACAGATCGGCGAGGTCGGCACGACGACGGGCCGCTTCGGGAGCGCCGCCGAGTTCCGCCCAGACGCCGCAGCGCTCGACGCGTCGATGGTCTTCTACGATCAGGTCGACGGCGGCCCGCCCATCTTCGCGCAGAGCGAAGGAACCATCGCGTATTGGCTTCGCGCCCGCGCTCCGCTCGACTCCAACACCGCGGTCGCGCGTCCACTCGCCAACGCGCAGCTGCTCACGCCGGGCGGCCCGTCGGTCGGGTATGGCTCCGGCACCTTCGGCCTCTTCGCCCAGTTCATCGCAGGGCCTCTCGCCACGCTCCCGGTGGGCCAGCTCACGCCCTACTTGCGCGGTAACGACTTCGACCATTTCGTGGCCGAGTGGCGGGCCAACGACGGCGGGCCTGACATCGTGGAGGTGGTCGTCAACGGCGGCACCGCGGAGGTCTTCCACGATGCGGGCTACGACGCAGCGTCACTCGACGCGTCACCCGACGACGCGGGGAACTACCGCTTGCCGTACGCGGTGCGCCGGACCGGGACGATGCCGCCGTACGCGCCGTTCACCTCGCTGCGCATCGGCGGAAATCTCACCACCGCGCCGACCGCCGACGTCGACGAGGTCGCGGTGTGGAGCCGCATGCTGTCGCGCGCGGAGGTGCTCGAGCTCTATCGCGCGACGACTTCGATCCGCACCGCGTGCGCGATTCCGTGACGCGCCTTGATCACTTGAGATCGGGCGGAATCGGCACCTGGCATTGCGCGGCGGTCGTGAGCCACTTGATGACGTTCACCCAGAAGAGCTGCACCTGATAGTCGGGGTGCCCCGTCCACTCGCTGTCGTAGGTGATCCACTCGTCGCCCCACACGAGGACGTGGCCCTTGCCCGAGTCGGCCACGCGGAGGACGTCGAACCCTTGCTCGGTGGCGAGCACCGTACCGCCGCCCGTCACCGCGTAGCCGTTGTCGACGCCGATCTTGCTGATCCCTTGCGTGACGGGATGCGGAACCCATCCGGTCACAGGCACCGTGTACCCGCCGACGAAGAGAATCGGCGTCGAGCCGTATTGGATGCCGTGCGGCGCGAGCAGCCGGTTGACGTTCACGACCTCGCTCGAGTCGGAGTAGCCGGTGAGCGTCATGAACCCGCCGCCCGCCGCGATCCAATCCGCGAGCGCCTTCACTTCTTCCGGCGCGTAGTCGTGTCCGATCGCGTGGACGTCTTGGGCCACGATGACTTGGTACGGCGCGAGGAGCGCCGGCGTGAGCGTCTGCGAGCCGAGGTTCACCGCGCCCGCAGTGCTGCGCGCCGAGAGCCACGCGGCGAACACGTTGCCAACGCCCGCCGTGCCGACGGCGCCGAGGGTGGCGATCTTGAGGCAGTCGCAGACGCCGTCGTGACCGACGTCGACGTTGTCGATGAGCCCGTCGTGATCGTCGTCGACCCCGTTGCACACCTCGGGTGAGCCGGTCGTGGCGCGCGCGTCACCGTTCGTGAAGGCCGATCCGTCGACGGACGAGCCCGTGCCGCCATCCTGCCCGCCGCTCGGACCGGGCGGGCCACTCTCGAGCTCACTCGTCCCGCTGCTGCCGCAAGCCAGCACCACGACCAACACCGCCGACGAGAGCGCGCGCGTCATCTCCCGACAACTTAGCGGATTGCGGGTCGCGTTCCATACGCCGCGCGTCGATCTAACGGTCGATTGGGGCACGGCTGTGCCGTGAATCGAGCCGAGCCAAGACGCCCTCGACGTAGCCGAAGGTCGCATCCGACTCTCCCTCGTCATCGTCTTGGCGGCGGTCGGCGATGGCCGCGCGGATCGCGCCCGCGAGCTCTCGGCCGAGCGCGCGCGGCGTGATGGGCGCATCGAGCCACGCGTGATGGAGCGTGCCGTCGCGCAGGAAGCCGAGCGTCTCGCCGTACTCGTTGGTCCACAGCGGGAACGCGTTAGGGAGCGCGTCCTGCACCGCGTCAATCTCTGTGTAACGTGCAGGTATCGTGAAGTCGAAGCCGAGCGACACCAGCGCCTCGCGGAACGTGGCGTCGGCCTCGGCCGCGCGGACGACGGCGAGGAGCTCGGCCGGGAGCGCGACGCCCGCCTCGCTCGCGCGGAGGAGCATCTCCGGCGCGATCGACAGCGGCGGCGCGCTCGCGCGACGGAGCGGTATGTCACCCGTCGGAGCGGCGATCACGAACGACCCTTCGCTCGATTCGGCGGCGCCGGCGCGCCGATAGCCCTCGACGCTGACGACACCGCCGGCGCGCACGGTGACCGCCTCGAGGAGCACGGTCTCGCCCTTGGCGGGGCGTCCGCGGTCTTCTCGCACGGGGACGTTGATGCGGCCATGCACGGGATGCTCGGCGATGAAGAAGGGGACCGCGGTGAGCGCCATCGCCACCGTCGCCATCTCACCCCTGACCGACGGCGCGGTCGCGACTCGAGCGGCGAGGCTGCAGGTCGCGCTACCCAGCGGCAAGTCGGCGAGGCGCACCGCGACGAGCCACGCGCCGCGCGCGTCGTGGACCGTGCCGACCAAGTGCTCGTCCGTCGCGAGCTCCGGCGCGAACGCGACGCGCAGGGTGCTGTCCGGTGCGGCCACGCGGAACACGACACCTTGCGCGCCGTCTCCCACCGCCGCGAACACGAGCCCGCGCGCCGCATGCACGAGCTTCGCGTCGATCGCGACGAGGCGAGCTTCGAGCGCGCCCGGCAGATCGGGGAGCCACGGGTCCACGTCGTCGCCCGCGCGCTGTGCGAGCACGGCGCCGGTCGCCCGCGCGAGCCGTGCGACGAGGGCGCCGTGGCCGGCTGGCCCCACCGTCCCGGCGCGCACGTGGATCTCTCCGTCGACGACGACGGGTGCGCACGGAGCGTCCGTCTTCACGTTCTTGAACGCCGGAGCGCGCCAGAGCAAGGCGCCGGTCGCGAGATCGCGCGCCACGACTTCGCGGCGCTCGACGGCGTACGCGATGCCGGCCTCGTCGAACGTGGTCGGGCCCGGTGCGCGCGGCATCGTGTGCGTGACGACGCCGCTCTGCTCGTCGACGAGGACGAGCTCGCCCGGACGACCGAACAAGAGCGTCGCGCGTCCGTCGATGGTGGTGCGGGCGAGGGGATGGTCATCCGCGGAGACGGCGAGCGGCCGCGCCTCACGTTCACCGTCTTGCGGACGAAGCACGCCCCAGCCGCCTTCGCGCGGAACGACGAGCGTCCCTCCGACGAGGCACTCGCCGCTGAGCGAGCGGCGGCGGATGCCTGGGAGCGTGATGCGCTCGCCGCCGCCGAGCGGAACGATCTCTACGGCGTCCTCCATGGCGACGAAGACGTGCACGCCCGCATGGCCGAGGAGGCGAGCGCGGGGCCGGAGCGCGTGTGCTTCTGCGGCCAGCGTGACGGTGGAGAGCATCGCGGCGAGCGTAGCGCGCGCCCTCGGCACCCGCGCGACGACGCGGAGGGCGAGCCGATCTCGAGGGCCCGAGATTTTTTTGAGGCGCTCCGGCGGGTTGGGCTTGCAAGCCGAGCGGCGCCTGGGATAGAAAGTTTCTCCCGTTTGGGGTGGTAGTTAAGTCGGTTATAACGCCGGCCTGTCACGCCGGAGGCCGCGGGTTCGAGTCCCGTCCACCCCGCTGTAGTTACGCGCAGTTAGCCTCGAAAAAGTGACGCTGGACGAATCCCGAAGACGAATGCCGTCTTCGGGATTTGTGCTTTGTGCTTCTGCAACTGCGTCGCGGGTGAGGAGCGAAGCGGGCAGCGGAGGGAACGGCGAGCCGAAGCCCTCGCGAACGGGCTCGGCTTCGCGGACGTAGATCTGCGTCGTGTCGAAGTCTTCGTGCCCGGCGCGTTGCTGGATGCGAAGCGGGTCGTCGCCTCGGATCGCCATCCACGTGCACGCCGTCGCGCGGAGGTCGTGGAAGGTGATCTGCTTCCGCGTCGGCGTCGCGACATGAAGCTCCGTCCGCTTCACGCCGGCGCGGAGTAGCCACCGACGTAGCGCCCGCGCCATCGTCCGGACCGACTGCATCGGGATCACGTGGCCGCGGCCCCCGGACTCCTTGTGCATCGCTTCGAGGAGCGGGCGCAAGTTGGGCTCGATCGAGAAGCGGCGCGCGCTACCGGTCTTCGTGCCCTTGTCCTTCGAGGTCCCGCGCTCGGCCGCGCGGTGCACGTGCATGGTCCCATGTTCGAGGTCGACGTCTTCCCACCGAAGCGCGCGAAGCTCGCCGGCGCGCGTGTACGTGTAGATCGCCACCGCGACGAGTCTCCGCCACGCGAGCGGCACCTCCGCGCACTCCGCGAAGCGGAGGAACTCGGACGGGAAGATGTACTGCTTCGCGGTCTCCTCGCCGCGGTCGGGGCCGGGCACGCTCGCCGCGGGGTTGTCGGTGCGAACGCGAAGCGCGTCGACCTTGGAGCCGCACGCGTCCGAGCAGATCTTCCGCGCCGTCGCCCAGACGTTGAGCGCGGTCTTCCACCGCATGTCACCGGCGCGGACCTTCTCGTCCAGTACGCGGCAGAGGCGACGGAGGTCTTCGCTCGTCCAGCGCGTGACGTCGGGACCGAGCACGTCTCGGATGTGTTCCTTCCAGTGCGACACGTTGTCGCCGGCGCTTGTGAGGCCCTTGGCCTTCCGTTCCGCGATCCAGGCGTTGAACCACTTGTCCTCGGTGGTCGACGACGAGGAGGGCGGGGGACGACGGTTCGCGGTCTTGAAGTCCTTGATCGTCAGCCCCTCACGCTTCGCGCGCTCGGTCCAGTGCTTCGCCTTCTCGCGGGCGCGATCCTCCGTCTGCTTCGACCGCGGCGACGGATCGCAGTGAATCCAGGGCCGGCCACCCTGGACCGTGATGCGCACCTTCCAGTGCCCTTGCGTCTCACCCTTCACGGGGTTCGCTTCGCACCACGCGATCGTGCCCGTTCCTTCTCGCGCCATGACGTGTCTCCTCCCGCTTCGCTGCTACTTCTACTTGGTCGACGTCGGTCACGTCGGCCAGCCCCCGGCCGCGATCACTGGCGCGGTGCGGGGGCACCCTTATCGCTCCGACCGCCTAATGGACACGGAGACGCGTCCGCGCCCGCCGAGGCTAGGGTCCCCGCCACCGAGCCCGCAAACGCGTCTCCAGGTCCATATGGAGCCGCGCGGGGCCTTCGCGCGGTCAGGGGTCGGGACGGAGAGGTCAGCTCGCATGGGTGCCCCTCGACGGAGTGCCTTGGTGCTTGGGAAACGGCTCGCGCCTTTTCTTGAGAAAAGGGCGCACGAGTCGGCAACCGCACAAGGTCGCCGTTCTGAGCAGGTTGTCGGTCATCCCTTCCGCGGCGGCGGGTTTCTCAAACCGTAGTTACTCGGCAACGCGGCGTTGCCCGGATTGCCGCCGGTCGTCGCGATCGCGTCGTCGTCCTCCACTTCGTTCTCGCCGGTGCCACCGGGAAACTTGGCGCGGGCGTTCGCTGCGACCAAGCCGCGCGCGTGCGCCGCGTCGAAGATCGCTTTCGCGCGCGGGTCCAAGTTCTTGTCGAGCGGGCTTGGCTCCGCTGACTTGCGATGGCTCAAGGGCGCCGTGCCGGGTTCTCTCTTCGTGGTCATGATCTCGACTCCTTTCAACGACGGATGGGGAGGACGGTCCGGATGGCCCAGCGCGGATCGATCTCGAGGGGGTCGCGGCGCCGGCCCGAGTCCGAGAGGAACTCGCGAGCGAACGTCGCCCGATCCATGTAGTGCGCGCTCGGACCGCACAAGTCGACGAAGACCTGGCCAAGCGAAGCCAGCGCGCTCTTGGCGAAGCCGAGCGCCGGAGAGATCCGCGACTCCCGGTAGGCGTCGACGATCGCGAGTAGCTCCGCGCAGTCGCGCCGTTCCGCTTCGATCGCCCCCGCCTGCGGCCCGGAAGCCAAGGCAGGCGTCACGAGGTCTTCGATCTCTCGCGCGCGAACGCCGGCCTTGGAGAGCCGGCGCACGGCGACCCGCCGCGCAACGGAAGCGAGCATCTCCGCTTGCGCGTCCTCGCGGCGAACGATGTAGCCCCGGAGCGCGCTCGCAATCTCGGCGGCGCGCTGTAGCGCCAGCTCCGCGCCGAGACTCTCCTCTCGGGCCAAGTAGTCGAGCCCGACGCGCTGCCCGCCGATGGTGCCGCGGAGCGCAGGGCCCGCCACCTCGGCCGCCTCACGCGACGCCACGGCCGTCTCGAGCGCACGGACCTCGTCGCCGAACCGAGTCGAGATCGCATCGGTGAGCGAGCGGAGGTCCTGGTCGGCGATGGCCGCGGCGCGGAGGTCGAAGTCGCGATCGATCGCGGCGTGCGCGGTCTCTTGTCGGGCGCGGAACTCGTCGGCCACGCCGAATCCGGGAGCGATGACGGGCGGCGACACGTTGTCTTTTGCGAAAGCGACCGACGGTCGGAGACCGTTCGAGGCGGCGTCCTTGCGCGTCGCGAACACGAAGACGTGATCGTAGGCTGCGCGGCCGGCCTCGCAGGCGCGGAGGACCGCGGCGCCGAGGGCATCGGCGGCGAAGGGCTCCGCGGCGTGGACGATGGCGGCGAGACGATCGCCGGCGCTGTCGTGCACGGGGTTGAGGCCGGCTCGTCGGCCTTGATCGGTCGGCGGCACGGTGGGGATGTTTGCGGTCTGCATGTTCATGCGGCTCATGGTTCGTTCTCCGTTGTTCGTCAGTCGTGATCGCGGATCGGGGCGGTCAGCCCTGAGAAGCTGGCGGGGTCGATGCCTTGATCGCGGAAGTACGCTTCGCTCTCGCGCGTCGTGATTCCCTGCCGCGCCAACTCGCGGACGTGGTCCTCGAATCCCGGATCCCAGCTCGGCCAGCCGACCCGCTCCTCGGTTCCGTCGGCGCGCACGCGGACCCAGCGCGGGTTGATCGAGTGCAACCCGTCATCGTCGAAGCGATGGCCGTCGCACTTGAACTCGATCCCTCCACCGCCGCTCACCGGAAGCTCGCGGAGCACGGTCGCGTCATGCGCGAGCAAGAGCGCGTCGAGCAAGTCGTCGTGACGCCCGCGGCGCTCCGGCGCGCTCAAGGTGAGCTGCCCGCCCGCACGATGGTGGAGCTGCGCCTCCTTGATCTCGCGGAGCAGCTCGGCGTGCGCGAGAAGTCGAAGCCGGCCGGCCGTGACCCGCGCCTGAAACGCCTCGACACGTGCGGTTTGGGCCTTGAGGTCTACGGGCAGCTCTACAAGGCGAACACCGACGCGCTCGAGAATCGGACGGAAGCTGTCCGCGTAGTGCCGATCCGAGTGGAGGCGGTCGACGCGGTACCGCCGAAGAACGGGTACGATCTCGCGCGCGATGCCTTCCGGATCGAGCGGGCGCATGAAGCGGGGAACCAGGTGCACGATGCGGTCGACGACGAGCACATCTTCCGCGCCGAAAGGCCCGTCGGTCCACTCGCGGTGAAAGATGAGAAGCGCGGAGCGGTCCTTGCGCATGCCCGCGTCGAACGCGGCCGCGTAGGTTCGCTCGGGACGCGGAGGCCGCTCCTCCACGCCTGCGGTCACAAGCGCGTCGACCTCGCCCGGCTCGAAGGGGTTCGACACTTCGCCCGACGGCACGGCGCCGAAGTCGCGGAGGAAGTCACGTTCGGTCGCGCACAGCCGACGCAACTCCGTGCGGTCCAGCGTGTCGTTCGCCTCCCAGCTCGCGGCGTGGCCGGTCATCTGCTCGGACGTCGTGCCGAGGTCGAATTGCTCCGCGTGAAAGTCGGAGTCGGACCACGGCGCGCTGGCCAAGATCAGCACGCCGCGCGTCGTGGCGAGAGTCGGCGCGATGCTCGACACAACGCTCGCGGCGGGGTTCGCTCCGCTCTCCGAGTCGCGCCAGCGGGAGACCTCGTCGGCGAAGACTGCGAGCGCCGAGAAGCCGACGACCGCGCGGAAACTGGCAGGGTAGACGCGAAAAGTCACCGCCCGATCGACCAGTGCGATCTCGTCGCCGCGTGCCTCGTACCTCGCTCCGATCGCGTCGAGCATCGCTCGGAGCTGCGCTAGGCGCGACGAGGCTTCGCGTAGGTCGACGGAGAGCCACGGAATCAACGCGCGCTCACCCGGCGGGACGGGGCACGGCGCGTACAGCGCGAGCACGACGGCGAGCTTCGCCAGCGTGAGCGACTTGCCTCCGCGGCGACCGACCCTCAGAACCAGGCGCCGCTTGCCCGACCGAAGGAACGCACGGAGCGTGCGACGCCACCACGCGCTCAACCGAGGAAAGCCGCGTGCAGCGAGGGCCGCGTCGAGCGCGAGCAATCGGTCGAAGAGATCGAGCGAGGTCATGGGCGCCGTCACAATCGCACCTCGTCGGCGATGCAAAGGATCGCGGCCTCGCGTCGGTGTGCGCGTGCCATCACCCAAAGCAAGTCGCGCCCGACGTCCGACGGGTGGACCTCGCAGTCGGGGCGTCGGTCCTTTTCTCGGGAAAAGCGAAGGTCAGTCATCGTTCGTTTCCTCCTGCGCGGCGGTCGCCGCGGGCTCGTCGTCGTCCGCACTGGCCAGCTGCGCCTCGCGGATGGCGCTGGCCCAGTCGATCGCCGGCGTGGTCGCCTTGCGCGCGCTCGCTTCGCGCTCCGCGAGCGCCACGGCCGTCAGCTCTTGTTGCCGCGCGAAGACCCCGAGCACGCCGACGAGGAAGAACGCGAGCAGGCCGACGAACAACGAGAAGGGGACCGGTACGATCATCGCGAGCCCTCCCGCAGCTGTTCGACGTGCGCGACGTCGACGATCTCGATCGCGTGCGTGCGCCCCGACTGGGTGCGCAAGTTGATTCGATCGTTCGAGCAACCGCAAACGCGGCCGCACATCACGCCGCCGCCGCGGAGCGTGATGCGCACGAAGTTGCTCTCCGTGAGCGCGAGGCGCGCCCTTTCACTCGGCTTCACGGCTGCACCTGCTCGAAGAGCGACTTACGCGTGAGGGCCAAGCGAAGCTCGTCGTCGCGGACGAGGAGCTGCGCCGCGCGCCGGTCCAGGGCGAAAAGCTCTACAACCAGCGCGCGCGCGTCTGGCTGCGGAAGCAGTCGGTCGGGTCGTTCTTCATTCGGTTCCACGTTCGTCCTCCGCTTCCTGTTCTTCGAGTCGTTCTCGCTCTTCGTCGGCATCGGCGACGCGTTCGGCCTGCGCGCGGAAGTGCGCCCAATCGATCGGGGGCGCCGCGGTCTTGCGCGCCGACGCTTCGCGCGTGGCCAGCTCGTATGCGGCCAAAAGGTTCTGCCGGCTCGCGTCCGCCAAGGACGAGGCGGCCTTCAACGTCGAGACCTCACCCGTCGTGGCGCCGCGCTCGAACAGGAACCTGGACGCCGCCAGCTGCAACGCCGCCGACGCGATCATCGTTGACGGCGCGGGGCCGCACTCGCCCCCGGCTTGCATCGCCAAGGTCGCCACGTGCTGCTTCATGAACTCCTCGGCGGCGAGCTGGAACGGACGGAACGCAGCGTCGGCGGCAAGCTCACCGAGGCCCAACCCGGCCACGAGACGCGCCTTGTGGGCCCGCGCGAAGCCTCCCTTGCGCCCCAGGGCCTTGGCGGTCTCGCGGTCGGCGATGCGGCCGTCCTGGTGGCGCTTCAGCGGCGCGGGCGCCGCCGGGATCGGGGCCGCCAGCTCGTCGGCCGGAGGCAGCTCGATCCGGGGCTCGCCCTTGCCGTTGCCGTGGCCCGCGCGGAGGAACGATCTCCGCCTCATCGGGCGGCCTCCGGCGGCGGAGCGATCGGGTTGCTGACCCGGCGCGCTCCGAGCCGATCGCGCGAGGATTCCGGGGCTGCGCCGCGTGCGGCGCTGTCGCTGGACGATTCGCCTCCGGCGGCGCGACGAGTCGACGCGGAGTTACGCGTCCGACGGCCGGCTTCCTTTTCCCGAGAAGAGGCTGCGCGACCGCGCTCGATTCCGGGGTCGCGGCGGCCGGCCTCGTACGCCGGGGACGTCGACGCCTCGGCGCGCGGGGTCGGTGCACCTCGCGGTCGCTCGTGCTCGTCGCGAGGCTCGGCACGCGCTAGCGTCGACCCTGAGAGGAGGGAGGAGCCATGCATCACGAGAGCGAGCGACCGCCGTCCGAGAGCTGCACTGCCTTCGAGGTCCCGGACCTTCGGCGCTTGGTGGTCTCGGGCAAGTACGCGGTCACGCGTCGGCGGCATGACGACCACGACGTTTTCGATTTTGTTCCGCGCGGGGAGCCAGACGAGCCGATCACGTTCACGCTTGCCGTCTCGCGCATCTGACTCCGCGACCAGCCCGGCGAACGCGTCGCGCAGCTCTCGACTCCGGAGCCCGCCCGCGTAACAGCGTCCCGCAGTGGCGCCGCGCGCGAAGTGCCTGAGCTGCGAGCGCACGAGCGATCGGAGCTGTGCGCGTCCGCTCCGCGTCTGTGCGTGGTTCGCACGATGGATCGGCAGCTCGATCCACCGTTCGATCGCGCCCCTCGCTTCGTCGTCGGCGAGGCCGCAGTATCTCGCCGCGGCCGTCACTCGCCGAACCGCGTCGTAGCTCGCGCCCATCGGCATGCCTCCCTGGATCAGTTGCAGGACCTCGGTCACGTAATCCGCCCCGAGAAGCTGGCCGTTGACCGGCTCCGCCCGCGCTTTCTCGGTGTGTGCATCCTGCACGCGCGCGATCTCGGGCTCCGCGGGGCGGGCAGCGAGCCGCGCGCGAACTTCCTCGGGCGTGCGTCCGGGGAGCGCGAGAAGATCGCGAACGTCATCGGCTCGGAGTCGCGATCTCGGCGTCGCGAGATCCTCACGGACCCACCGCGATGGCCCGACGAGCGGGAGGGCGCAATGGTCCGCCCGGCCGTCGCTGCGCAGTCGCGGGTAGCTCTCCACGTTGACACCCTCGGGCAGCTCGCCGACGCGCGATCCGATCTCCCGCGCGAGGCGCGCGGCCTCCGCGGGCTCGACCGACTCACGTAGCATCACGACGACGTGGTAGCCGCGCGGCGACGAGCACACGGCGTCGACTACGCCGAGCGCGACCAGCCGATCGATCACGGGGCGCGCGACCGACGCGCGCCACTCACGAGCGCGGCGAGCGCCCTCCCGCTGCGCTCGTCGGACGCGGCGGGGATCCAAGTAGTCGTCGATCGATTCTTCACTCGCGCCCTTTTCTCGAGAAAAGGGCGGCGGCTCTCCGTGCACGTCCACGTCGATCACGAGGTGCCGGACGCGCGACATACTCCGCGCTGCGACGCGGTCGGAGCCGTTCGCGAGCGCCGCGGCGATCTCCCACGATTCGATCGAGCGCGCGAAATGTTGCCACGACCCGCCGCCGATGAATCGACGCGTCCACTTGCACCACTCGGGGAGCCGATGCGCCTTGATCGCGCATTCGCGCGCGTACGCGAGGCCGAATCGTGCGGCGTACGCGCGCGCGGTCGCATAGGGCAGTGGAATCCGATGCGCGCCCCGAAGGGGCGCGCGTGTCTCCGCCTTCGGCGTCGACGGCGTGTCTTCAGTCGCCCACTTCTCTTCCTCACCTAGAGCACGATCTGTGCCCCGAGTGCCTTGTCTCGAGAAAAGGACTGCATTCGTGGTGGTGCTCGTCATGCGCTCCTCCGACCTCGTGCCAGCGCGCGGTCAAGCTCGTCCGCCTCCGTCGCGGAGCACACGCCGGACGCCGGTGCCGCCGCGCGTGACTCGATCCAGCTCGCGACGTCGCCGGCATGCACGCGCAGCTCCCGCCCGACGCGCGCGCACCGAAGCGCGCCGCCGCGCGCGAGTCGTCGGGCGGTGGTGGGTGGCAGGCCGCACCGACGAATCGGGATCCACTCATCTCTGACCGGCGTGGCGTTGGCGCGATCGATCTCGTCGGCCATCGCGCGGAGGTCGCTCGCGGTCGCGCGGGCGCTGGCCTCGATCGCGTCAGCGCGGGCCCGGAGACGCTCGGCGGGGCTCACGGCATGCCCCCGAGCAGGCGGCGGGCGTCATCGACCGTGATGCGGAGTAGTTCCGCGGTGCGCTGCACGACGGCCGCCGGCGCGCGGTACTCGCCGCCGCAGTACGCGTAGATCGCACTGCGCGGGCGGCCGAGCCGGCGCGCCAGGTCGCTTACGCTCGCGATGCCGGTCGCGTCGGCGGTCGAGCGAATTACTAGCGCTAGGTGGGATGCTGCGGACACCGGGGCGGACTCCCTCGGGCCTTCCGGCCCGGGTTGGGGTTCCGCTTCGTGGCGGTGATCTGGTGCTCCTCGCGCCTGGTCACGCCAATACCTTACGCACGATCGCCTCCCTGTCCAGGTCTTTGTTGTAAACTACAGGCATTCGAATGCCTGTGGTTTTGCGGTTGTCCGGCGCGGTAGCTCGCCACCTTCTGCTGCTGCGGCGACTCGAACGGTTCGCTATGTCGCCGACGTCGTCGCTGCCGTTTGCGCCTTATTGGAGGGCCGGCTCGAGTTGGTCCCCTCGTGTGCCTTCGTCACCACGCGCTGCGGCATGAACGCCTCGGTTCGGTCGACCCGTGCGCGAAAGCGTGTCTGGCCGTCGGACGAGACCTCTCGTTCGACGAGATCTAGTTCCACAACCTCGTTCAAATCGCGCACGAGCGTCTTGCGCGTCTTTCCGATGTACGCAACTGCGAGGCGCGATTCCCCGAGCAGCTCCTGCGCCGTCTTGGGCCTCGGGTCCGCGGACATTTGCAAGACCAGTTCCCTGCGCCGCAGATCGGCAACGGTGCGCAGGCCACGGAAGCTCTTGTGCACGAAGCTCTCCCAGACGATCGCGTGAGTCTGCTTCCTCACCTCCTCGATCTGCTCCTTCAGGCCGTCGACGAAGCCCTGGAGTGCGTACAGGAGAAACGATTGCGGGCTCCGCGTATCGCTCGCGAGCTGGAGCTGCCGGTAATACTCGTTGCGCGTCTCGTTGTAGAAGTTGCTCAGCACGTGCGCCGCCGGCGTCGGGACGCCGCTGCGAATCAGGATCGCGAACTCCATCAAGCGCGCGGTACGGCCGTTGCCGTCGCCGAAAGGGTGAATCCACGCGAGGTACAGGTGCGCCATGATCGCGACAAGCACCGCGCGATCCACTGGACTGAGCGCATCGGGGAGGTTTTCTTGGAGCTCCTTCAGCCACTCAGCAAGGCGCGCCATCAAGTAGGGGACGTCCTCGTGCGGCGCGCCCTTGTATCGGTTCACTCCTACCTCGTGCTGCCGCAGCTTCCCCGGAACGACCTCGTCGTTCAGGGCGAGGTTGTTGAGGACCTTCTTGTTCCACTCGCAGATCTGCGCGACGTCGATCGGCCCGGCGGATCCGTCGAGACCACGCTGGCCGGTCTCGTTGATCGCCTCGATCACGTTCTGCGTCTCGACCTGCAGGTAGCGCTTCGACGGCGGGAGTTTGAGCTGGCCGACGAGCTGCTCCTCGATCTGGGCGGGCGTCAACGTATTGCCCTCGATCGCCGTCGTCGCGTGCACCCCCTTCGCGAGGTAAACGCGGTGAAGGCGGTCCGCCGTCTCGGGGAGCAGTGGTACGCCGGCAAGGTGGTCGCACTTCGAGCGCGCTTCGCCGAGTAGGAGAAGTCCGTCGATGCCCAACCAACGGAGGTCGAGCTCGAAATTGATCCACGGGTGGGTCACCTCAAATTTGTGGCTCATGTCCAACCTCTTGTCCGCGAAAATTACATTAGTATTAGTTCTTTAGCCAGCAATGACCAGCTGAAGTAATCGCGTGTTTGTCCCGCGACGTGTCCTGCAAGTTGTCCCGGGGTTTGGCCAGCGCCCGAGAGCGCTCTCGTTCCGCGCGCTTGGGTGGGGTCGGGGGTTCCATCGGACGCCCGCCGAAGGCGGTTGCGTTGCCTTGGCGGGCCGCTTCTTCATGACGCCCCAGCGCATTTGACGGCCGGGTTCGTGGAGAGTCTCACGAGGGACCACCTTCGTTGCGCGTGGCCCCGCTCGTCTCCGGGACCTTCTCGAGCTTGGCCGTCAGCCCCGTCGACCACGAGCAGTGAAGGCCGCGTGTGCAGCCGCGAGATCGTTGCCCCAGGGCTCGCCCTCCGGCAGCCGGTCAAGGTCGTCTGGTGCGCGCACCCAACACGCTTGGTTGGTTTCGCACTCATCGACGATCCCGAGCAGCGCGGGCTCCTTGGTGACGAGCACGTGCCCTTGGGCGATGTGCATCGGCAACCGTAGGTCCGCGCCGTCGTTCTTCTTGGGTAGCCGCGCGCCGGTGCTCGCTGCTGCGAGCCGGAACGCGAATCCCCGCACGTAGCAGTCAAGGCGCTCCGCGGCCTCCGGTGGGAGCTCCAACGTTTCACTGATGAACCCCACCAAGTCGGGCAGGCGCGCACGGAGCTTCCGCACATGCCACTCCTCGAGAGCTGCGGCGTACTCGTGAGTAGTCGTGTCTACGTCGAGCGGTGGGAGCGGGGGCTTCTCCGTGAAGTCGGCGTCCGTGCGTGCGAGCCCGATGACATTCTTGTCCAGGTCCTCCAAGTGCTTGTTCGCCACCCTCCCACCTTCCAACCATTGCGCGGTGGTGACGCGCTCCTTGATCAGGTTGGTCCAGTAGACGTTGAGCTCCCATTGCCGGCGCGTCTGCGCCAAGGGAGCGGGCAGCCCGGAGGCTGCAGAGGCGCGTTGCCTGATCGAGTCGAGGGCAGGCGGGCCGACCACGAGCACCGGATCTTCGCGCGCGAGATACGGCGCCACCGCCTTGGCTCTCGAGAACAGCACGCCCCGCGCCGCGCGGAAGGTGCAACCTTCGTGGAACGCCCGGGTGGACGCCGCCCATGTCTCGAGCAGGGCGACCTCTGAGATCCGAAGGGTGAAGCCCTTCGCATGGAGGTCAGAGAACCAGCTGAGCGCCTCACCACGGAAGACGTTTGTGTCGAGGACGAGCGGCGGTGGCGCCATCGCGACCGAGCATATCTGACCTGTCGCGGTACCCAACCCGCGCCTCGTCGACCAACTCCTGCCGCTGTTCCTCCACGGCGGCCCCAGCAAGCTTCGTGAGTTGGTCGGCCATCATCTGGGCCTCCTCGGAGAGACCGGCCCGCAGAAGGTCCGCCACGACCCGCGCCAGGGCCTCCACCTTGGTCATGAGCCCACGCGGCGGCGCGAGATCGCGGACGTCGATCTCTTCGGGTTCGGCGGCAACGTCGGTCACCTTCGGTCGGTCGTGCGATTCGTCTTCTCGCGTCGATCGATTCGTCCCCATCGTCCGAGCGGCACCACGATCCGCAACGTTAGCCATCGTGTCCGGCATCTCGTCGGACGATTCCGTTTCACGAACCTCCGCAAAAGACGCCGGATCGTGAGGGTCCTCGCAGATTCGAGTCCCGTCCACCCCGCCTTGAGTGACAACTGATGGCGGAGCATTCGACGAAAGTCGGGCTCCGCCATCGGTGTTTTGTTCGCGTGCGAGATCAGCCGCGACGGCGACGGCGGGCGAGGGCGAGACCCGCGACGAGCGCGATCCCGATGGCTCCCGGGGCGGATCCCCGCGCGGCGCCCAGGTTGCAGCCGCCGTCGCTCGAGCCGCTCGGTCCCGGTGTCGGCGACGCGCCGAGCCCAGCGTCGGCGATCGGGTCGGTGCCTCCACTGGCCGGTCCGCCACTCGGGACCGCTGCGTCGGCGCTCGCGCCGGAGTCACTCTCTACCGAGGCGTCACTCGCGCCGCCGTCCGGCGCGGCGGCGGTCGAGCCGAACGTCGGTGACGCGGGCGTGAGCGTTCCCCCGATCGCCTGCACGACGAGATCGCCCGTGGCGTTCGCGTCGATGCTGCCGACGAAGCCACCGCCGTAGTTGGCGACCACGTCGAGCTGCGCCTGCACGTTGACGGTGGAGCCGGTGACCTTCACCTCGATGACGAGGGCATCGCCTTGGCGCGACGCGGTGATCGCGTTGACGTTGCCCGCGCAGTTGTCGATGAGCTCGTCCGGCACCGCGGTGGTCGTGGTGGTGGTTCGCGACAGATAGAGGCGACAGCCGTTGACGTCCAAGGTGGCGTTCGCTTTGAACGTCATGGGACTCGCGCTCGTGAGTGTCGCGCCCGCGACCGTGGTGAACGACGCGCGGACGCTCGTCACCGTCGATCCAGCCGGCTTGTGAAACGTCTCCTCGAGGCGAGTCGCCGGCGCCCAACCCTTCGGGTCGATCGTGACCGTCCCGCTTTTTTGGGCGGCTTGCATCGTCACGACGAAGTGCCCGCTGTCGGACCCGACCTGAGAGTGGTTGTGCACGCTCGCGGGATCGACGCCCCCGACGCCGACCTCGTAGGTGTGCTCGACGAACGGCGTGAGGTCGGGCGCCGAGACGGCCGCCCCTTGGAACGAAGTCGCCGTCCGCGCGAGCAAGTAGTGCTCGAGTGCGAATGCGTTCGCGCTCGTCAGAACCGTCAGGGTCGATGCACCGAGCGCAACGAGCTTGTTCATGCCGCGAGGCTAACGTCCTCGAGTCGTCGGCTCAAGCGCGGTGCCGAGCAGCGTCAGGCGTGGTTCGGCTCGTACGCGAAGTACGGCATCGCCACCATGCCGCGGAAATACGCGTCCGAGAGATCCACCTCGAGCGAGAGGCGCCGCACGTCGAGCGGGTCGAACTGGAGCACGTTGCTCTGGCCGGTGCCGTTGGAGAACCCCAGCTCGTAGCCGGCGCGACGAATCGCGCGCCGCGCCTCCGGGGCGCACGCGAGGCCCTTGCCCACCGGGTACGCGAGCGCGGCGACGGGCTTGCCGACGCGCGCCTCGAGCACTTCGCGCGCCCCGCGGAGCTCCTCGTCGAGCGCCTTCTGATCGAGCGTGCCCAAGATGCGATGCGTCTGGGTGTGCGACTGGATCGCCATCCCGCCGTCGGACATGGCTTTGACCTGCTCCCAGGTCATGATCGTGTCGTCGGCGAGCTTCTTCTCCTCGTCGCGCGACAGCGTGACGCCCGTGGCGCGCTCGAGCTCCTCCATGTACCGACCGAGCTCGATGCCGAAGTGCGACTTGATGGGCACGAGCGAAGCCTTCAGCGCGCGCGCGCGCGACTTCTCGTCGGTGCCGAGCGTGACGTGGCGTTTGGTCGGGTAGGTGATCTCGATCGACTCCTTGCGGCATCGACGAAGGAGAATGCTCGCGCGGTCCCACCAAAAGAGCCGCCGCTCGGTGACGTAGCTCGTCGCGACGAAGAAGACGCCGGGGATGCCGTGCTTCTTGAGGAGCGGGAAGGCGACGTCGTGGTTGTCGCGATAGCCGTCGTCGAACGTGACGAGCACCGGGTTCTTGGGAAGGGGAGCGCCGCGGACGAACTCGCGGAGCTGATCGATCGAAATGGGCGTGCACCGCTCGCGCACGAACGCGAGCTGGGCATCGAACGCCGCGGCGCGCGTGTCGACGACGCCCGGATCGAGCTCGCCGATCGACTCGGGCTCGGCGACGCGGTGATAGGTGAGCACCGTGACGAAGCTGCTCGGCGCGATGCTTCGCACCTTGAGGAGCGCGCGAAACGCTCCGACTCCGTCCAGCACGCTCGCCGCTCTCTCTCGAAGCATCCTTCGTGGCCCTCACGTTCGTGCACGCGCCCGCCGCGTGCACGTTCGCATCAGGCCTCGCTCAGTAGCTCACCGACGGTGACGAGCTCGTAGCCGGACGCGCGCAACCTTGGAATGATCGTATGAAGCGCCGCGAGCGTCCACTCCTGCCCTTCGTGGAGGAGCACGACCTCGCCGGGGCGGACGGCTTCGGGGCGCACCGCGTCGACGACCCGCTGGGGCGTCACGGTGCGGCAGTCGTTCGAGTCGAGCGACCAGAGGACGGTCGTGAAGCCGGCGGCGAACGTCCGAAAGAGCGAGCCGCCCGTAACCGCGCCTTTGGGCGGGCGTACCAAAGGCCGGGCGGTCGTCGTCGGCGGGAGCACGTCCCTCGTGTGGAGGAGCTCGTCGCTGAGGGCAGCCGCTCCGAGCACCGGAAAAGCCTTGTGGGTGAAGCCGTGACCTGCCACCTCATGCCCCGCCGTCACCAGCGCTTTGACTGCATCTGGCCGCCTTTCTGCGCGGGACCCGATCAAAAAAAAGGTCGCTCGGACTCCATACGCGTCCAAGAGCTCGAGGTAGCGATGCGTCAGCTCATCCGGCCCGTCATCGAAGGTGAGCGCGACCCGTTTCGGGCCGCGACGATCACCATGGATGAAGGCCATTCGGTGGGGGAGGGCCTGGGCCGCCAGCCCACGAACCACCGACGACCGCAGTCGCGCGAACCGGCTCGCGTCCGGCGGCAACAACGTCTCCGGGGGGATCGTGACGGGAGTGCCGGTAGCCGACATGGCGCCTCGATCCTATCTCCACTCCCGACAAAGACGACCTCAGCCGTGCGGAAAGGTGGGATATCGCCCGACTTGAGCGGGCGAACACAGCACCCAAAGTCGAGTCTCGGAATCCGTCGAACCCTTGCGTTGTTCTTTTCTCGGCACACCTTATGAACGCACCCGCCAAGCAAAACGCCGCGCGTTCCGCCCTCGGGCGCCGGCCTTCGAATCCACCCGCTTATCGCTCAGATCGCTCAGAAGCAACCAACACGTCTCGAGCGCGTGCGCTCGGACAGTCAGAGAAGCCAACCACCATGAAGACCGAACCCGCGGCAGTTTCCGGGTCCGGGGATGAATCGCTCGGAGCGTACTTCCTCAAACTTCGGACCGTGCCCCTCCTCACTCGTGAGGGGGAAGTCGACATCGCCCGTCAAATCGAGGACGGCGAAAACCAAGTCGTTCACGCGCTCGTCGCCTCGCCCATCGCCCTCGCGGAGCTCATCAAGATCGCCGACGAGATCAAGAAGGGTTCCATTCGCCTACGCGACGTCACGCGCAGCGCGAGCGACGACGACGCATCGGACGACGCGCTCGAGCTGCGCGCGCAGCTCATCAAGCTGTTCGCCCCGGTGCGCCGGTACGCGAGTCTGCTCGAGAAGCGAACGCCGGCCAACGTGCTTCGCCCGGTTCGCGAGCGCGCCACCACGGCGCTCGAGCAAGTGCGGCTCAGTCGATCGGCCATCGATCGAGTGACGCTCCGCATTCGTCGGGCGTATCGCCGGGAAGGCACCAAGAAGCTCGAGCAGGTCCTCATGCAAATCCGGGCTGGCGAGCGCGCGGCCGACGTGGCCAAGGCGCGCCTCGTGGAGGCCAACCTGCGGCTCGTCGTGGCCATCGCCAAGAAGGGCCAGAACCAGGGGCTTCAGCTCGTGGATCTGATCCAAGAGGGCAACATCGGCCTCATGCGCGCGGTCGACAAGTTCGACTACCGCCGCGGCTACAAGTTCAGCACGTACGCCACGTGGTGGATTCGCCAGGCCGTGTCGCGCGCCATCGCCGATCAGGGCCGCACGATCCGCACGCCGGTGCACATGGTCGAGACCGCCAACAAGCTGCGCAAGGTCTCGCGCCAGCTCGAGCAAGCCTACGGTCGCGAGCCGTCGGTCGAAGAGCTCGCCGAAGCGAGCGAGCTCCCGATCGAGAAGGTGAAGATCGCGCTGCGCACCGGCCGTCAGCCGGTGAGCCTCGAGACGCCCGTCGGTGAAGACGGCGAGGCACGCATGGGCGACTTCATCGTGGACGAGAGCATCCTCGGCCCCAGCGAGGAGTTCAACAAGAAGGAGATCTTCAAGGAGGCTCGGGCCCTCTTGAAGAACCTCACCGAGCGCGAGGAGCAGGTCCTCCGCATGCGCTTCGGTCTCGACGGTCAAGAAGAGCGCACGCTCTCGGAGATCGGGCAGTCGTTCTCGCTCACGCGCGAACGCATTCGTCAGATCGAGAGTCAGGCCCTCCGCAAGCTCCGCGCCCCCGCCCGGAGCCGCCTCCGCGAAGCGTAAATCTGCGCTGAATCGCTAGGGAACAGCCCGTTCGTTGGTCCACCAACGAATGGGCTGATACCTTTTGTTCGATGCGTCAGGACTCGAGTCGCCGGCCGGTCTCACGGGTGGCCCTCGTCTTGGCGGGGGGCGCCGCGCGCGGCGCCTACGAGGTCGGGGTCGTCAAATACCTCCTCGAGGACGTCTCGCGCGCGCTCGGGCGAGCGGTCCCGCTCGACGTCCTCTGTGGTACTTCGGTGGGCGCGCTCAACGCGTGCGGC
Source organism: Polyangiaceae bacterium (assembly GCA_044224815.1). Lineage (GTDB taxonomy): Bacteria > Myxococcota_A > Polyangia > Polyangiales > Polyangiaceae > JADJCA01. Next base: position 18,544 of record JBGAJR010000032.1, on the reverse strand, counting down.
CTCGCGGCCTACGCCGACGAAGATCCCAAGGCCCGAGCGAGCCGCCTCGAGGTCGTTTGGAACCAGCTCAAGATCGAAGATCTCATTCGCTTCGATACGCGGGGCCTCCTCGGGATGGTGGGCCGGCTCGTCGGGCGCGCGCCCAAAGCCCTCCTCGAAGGTGCGCCGCCCCTTCGCGAAGGCGGCCTCCTCGATCCGCGCGGCGTCGAGCAGGTCATCGCCAAAGAGATCGACTTCAGTCGCATCCGCAAGAACATCGCCGCGGGACACCTGGAGGCGATCAGCGTGTCGACGACGCACGTCGTCAGCGGCAAGACCATCGTCTACGTCGATCGGCGGGGCGGCGGCGTCCCCACTTGGAACAACGATCCGACCGTGGAGCCGCGCGCAGTCGAGCTCCGCATCGAGCACGCGCTCGCGTCGGCGGCGCTGCCGATCATGTTCCCCGCGGTGAAGCTCGACGGCGAGTTCCACTGCGACGGCGGCCTCCGCCAGAACGTGCCGTTGTCGCCGGCGCGGCGGCTCGGCGCCGACGGCCTCATCGTCGTGAACCCGCGCCACGTCGGCGGCGAGGCGCTCGCAGCCGACATGCAGGAGGAGGACCTCTTTCCGGGCCCGCTCTTCCTGCTCGGCAAGACCTTGAACGCGCTCCTCTTGGATCGCATCGACACCGACCTCGCGCGCTTGAAGTCGATCAACCGCATCCTCGAGGCAGGGATGAAGCGTTACGGCGACGAGTTCGTCGACGAGCTCAACAAGGCGCTCGGCAAGGCGCCCGAGCGCGGCGTCCGTCCGCTTCGCGCGCTCTTGATTCGGTCATCGTCGGACATCGGACACCTCGCCGCCGAGTACGTGCGCTCGGCGAGCTTTCGTCCGCGCGCCAAGGGCGCCGTGGGCCGCGTCCTCTTGCGGCTGGCGGAGGGGGACTCGCGCAACGAGGCCGACCTCCTCTCGTACCTGCTCTTCGATGGCGACTTCTGCCGCCAGCTCATCGAGCTCGGTCAGTCCGACACGCGGGCGATGCACGACGAGCTCGTCGCCTTCTTCGAGCGCCGCATCGGCTCGTCGTTCTCCCCCGCGGGGTGAGCGCGCGCGTCGTGTAGAGTGACGCGATGGCTGCGCTCACGCACGGGGTCGCGCTCTCCTTCGCCTGTCTGCTCGGAGCGTGTGAACGCCCGCCGCCGCAGCGCGAGCCCGCGTCGCCGATCGGCACCGGCTCCGCGCCCGCGGCTGCGTTGTCGCCCGCGTCCTCGTTGGCCACGGCTTCGTCCGCCTCGCCCGGGGCTCCTGCCGAGTGGGCCGCGTGCGCGAGCGACGCCGAGTGCACGTACGTGAGCCTCGGGTGCTGTGACACGACGCCCGTCAATCGGCGCTTTGCCGCGCAAGCGCAGGCGAGGCTCGACGCGTCGGGGCGGCCGCACTGCGCGGTGAAACAGGCATGCGGCCCGGGACCGGCCGCGACCTGGGCGGGCGCAGCGGGGAAGTGTCGCGCCGGGACATGCGCACCGCCGCCCGAGTGATCGATCAGTCGCGCTCGACGACGACGATGCGGCGCTTGCCGCTCGCCGTGGCCGGGAGGTCTCGGACCTCTTCGATTGTGACGGGGACGCCCTTCAAGATGTCGACGAGCATGCGCTTCACCTCGTCGATCGGCCCCTGCGTCGTGTCCTCGCCGCGGATGACCTTCATCGTCACCGAGAGGTCCTTGTGCTGCACGACCTGGAAGCGCTTCACGGCCTGCGCGAGCGGCGTGAAGAGCACGTTGAAGACGAGGCCGCTCACCGCGTTTCCGTGCTTGTCGCGGAGGAGCTCTGCCGTGCGTCCTTCGACGCCGCCGAGGCGCGGGAGCGCGCGACCGCACGCGCAGCGATCGCTCGTGCCTTGCCGGACGCGATCGCCGGTGACGTAGCGGATGAACGGCATGCCGTAGTTGTGGAGATCGGTGATGGCGAGCTCGCCCTCTTCGCCCGGCTCCGCGTGACGTACGCGCCCGTTCTCCTCGACCAGCACTTCGAGCACCAGGTTCTCGATCGACTGGTGGAGGCCGTCGTGGTGCTCGCACTCGGTCGCCATGAGCATGAACTCGCGGCAGCCGTAGGTCTCGAACACGCCCGGTCCGAACGCCTCCTTCAGCGAGGCGCGGTCTTGCGGGTAGAGCTTCTCGGCGCCGCACAAGACCGAAACGTCCGGCCAGTCGCGGAGGCCGCGCTTCACGATGAAGCGCGCGAGCTCGGCGCCCGACTGCGTGTAACAGAGGAACGCGCGCGGCTTGAGCCGCCGGAGGGCATCGACGACCTCCATCATGTTCTCTTCGTTCATGACCGCGCACGCGAAGTAATGCTCGCGACGGACGCGGCGATCGAGCTCGATCTTGGCGCGCGTCATGCGGTTCGGCACGCGCGACATGGGCGCGCCCCAGTAATGAATCGACACGTCGCCGGGCCGATAGCTCGCCCACGCGTAGCCGCGAAGCTTGGTGGCTTGCCTCCACGCTTCGCTCCCGGCGTCGTAACCGAAGAGGAGGGGCTCGGCGGTCGTTCCGCCGGTGTTCTTCCGCACCGCGACGAAGGGCGCGACCGTCGACTCGCGCTCCTTCACGAAGCGCCTCGCGTCGTCGCGCGTGAGCGGCGGGAGCCTCAAGAGATCGCGCGCGTCGCGAATCGAGGCGACGTCGACGCCCGCTTCGGCGAAGCGCTGCCGATAGAACGGGACGTGCTCCGCAGCGTGACGAAGCAGCCGCCGGAGCCCTCCGGTCTGGATCGCGGTGAGCTCGTCGAGCGAGCGCCACTGCGTCTCCTCGAGGAAGCGCAAGAGCGGGAAGGTGGGGCGCTTGTTGACCGAGCCCTCCCACGTGGGCCAGAGGAGCGAGCGGAACAATTGGCCGTAGACGTCCATCAACGCTCCGAGTCTACCGAAAGCACGGTCTCTTCGAGGGACTTCGTGGGGCGGAAGCCGAGGACCTCGCGGGCGCGGCGATCGTCGACCATGCACACGTACCGGATGTGGTCGAGCTCCGGCGCGGGGAAGGTGCTGAGGCGCAGCGAGAAGAGTCGTTGGAGCAGCATCTTCGCGACCGTGTGCGGCACCGCCACCGTCGGGCGACCGAGGACGCGGATCATGCGCGACAGCGGAATCGGATCCGGCCCGGCGACGTTGAAGATGCCGCGCACGCCGGGACGCATCGCGAGGCGAATGGCCTCGACCACGTCGCGCTCTTGAATGACCTGCACGAGCGGGTCGTAGCCGAGCAGCGTCGGCACGGTGGGCAGGCGAAGGAAGTTCGAGGGCGCGTTTCGGACGGCTCCGAGGATGTGCACCGGCCGGAGCACCACGGTCTCGATCGACGGCTGCTTCCAGAAGAAGCTCTGCGCGAGCATGTCGACCTCGATGAGGTCGCGTATCTCGCCGAAGTGCGCGTCGCCGAGCAAGGGAGCGTCCTCGGTGAGGAACTGCGCGTTGCCGGGCTCCGGCCCGTAGACGTTGGCGCTCGAAAGGACGACGAGCTTCGGGATGTTGAACTGCGCGACGTAGTCGAGGAGCTTCGCGAAGCCGGCCACGTTCCACGAGTGGTGGTCGGACGCCGACGCGCGCGGGTCATGCATGACGCCGAGGTGGATCACGGCCTCGATGCCGTCGCCGCGGAGGACGTCCTTCAGCTTCTTGCGGCGCAAGTCGACCTGCGCGTGGACCACGTCCTTGGGCTTGTCGGGGAACGGCCGGCGGTCGACGCCGATCACCGTGCGCTCGCGGTGGAGCACGCGGGCGAGCCGCTTGCCGAGTCGCCCGCAGATCCCCGTCACGACGACGGGGCCGGGGGACCCGGGCGCGCGCGGCTTGGGGGGAACGGTGCGGACGCTCATCAGAAGAACACGCTCTTTCGCGCTCTGAGGCCGCGGTTCAGCATCGATTGGATCGCGCCGCGCACGACGCTCACCTTGTCGCCGACCGCCGTGTCGTCGTCATCGGGGTCGCCGGCGAAGCGCATCGGCTCGCCGAAATAGACTCGGTAGCGTGTGGGCAAGGGGAGCTGCCCGCCCGGAATGAGCATCTGCGGGATGAGCGGCAGGCTCGGCATGCGGAGGACGCGCGCGAGCGTCTCGAGATTCCCGAGCGACACGTACTGCTCCTCGGCGCCGATGATCGCCACCGGGACGATGGGCGTGCCCGTGGCCATGGCGAGGCGCATGAAGCCGAGACCGAACTCCTCGAGCTGGTAGCGCCGCGAGAAGGGCTTCGAGATCCCTCGCACGCCCTCGGGAAAGACGAGCAGCGCTTCGTCTTGCTGGAGCAATCGCTCGGCGTTTTCGGGGACGCCCACCACCTGGCCGACGCGCGGAAAATACGCCGCCACGAAGGGCAGCGTCTGCGTCCACTTCTCCACCATCGCGCGCATGAAGCGCGGTGGCTCGACGTCCATGAAGAGCGTCGCGCCGACGATCGCGCCGTCGATCGGGAGCTGCCCGGAGTGGTTGCCGACGAGGAGGACGCGCCCTTCGGGAACGTGCTCGGCGCCGAATACTTCGGTGCGGAAATATTTGCGGTGGAGCGCGGCGACCGCGGCGAGCGTGTACTTGGTCCACTCCGGATCGAGGCCGAACGGATCGACCCCCGCGCTCCCGAGCCGCACGGGGACACGCGCCAGGCGGGCCGAGAACTCCTCGTCCATGAGCGACGTCATCCAGTCTTCGACGCGGCGCGAGGCCGCCGCCGTGACGCGGGCCCTGAGCGGCGAGATCAGGCCGGAGAGCGCCGACCACGCGCCGCCGCGGCCGGTCGTCAGCGCGGTGGACGGTCCCGATCGCATGCCGCGACTCTAACGCTCCGCGCGCGCCGTTGCGAGCCGGACGCGCGCTCCGCGTCCGGTCCGCCTATGATGCGTCACGTGGCCGTGCGCCTCCCGCCCTCGATTCGCCCTGGTGACCTCGTGGCTGTCGTCTCCCCCGCGAGCCCGTCGCCGCGTACGGAGCTCTTTTCCGGCCTCGCGTGGCTCCGCACGCGATACGAGCTCCGGATGGCGTCGGGCGCGCTGACGCGCCACGGCTACCTCGCCGGCGACGACGAACGCCGGGCGCGCGAGCTCGCGTGGGCCCTGACCGCGCCGGGCATCGGTGCGATCTTCGCGGCGCGCGGCGGCTACGGCGTGATGCGCGCGCTCGAGCTCGTCGACGTGCGCGCGCTCGCCGCGGCGCAGCCGCGCTGGGTCGTCGGCTTCAGCGACGTGACGGCGCTCCACGTCGAGCTCGCGCGCGCGGGAGTCGCGTCCGTCCACTCGCCGAACGTGACCGGGCTCTCTTCGGCCGCGCCGCACGAGCGATTGGCCCTCCTTGAGATCCTCGAGCGCGGGGCGCCCGGGCACGCTTGGACGGGGCTTCGCACGCTCGTCTCTGGTGAGGCCGAGGGACCCGTCCACGGAGGCAATTTGACCTTGCTCGAGGCGATGGCGGCGGCGGGTCGACTCGAGATTCCGGTGGGCGCGATTCTCCTCCTCGAGGACGTGACCGAGCGCCCGTACCGCATCGATCGCGTGCTGACGGCGCTGCGCCTCGGTGGGCACTTGAGCCGCGCCGCTGCGATCGTGGTGGGCGATTTCGATCGCTGCGAGCCAGGGCCCGACGGGGTCACGGTCGAGTCGGTCTTGGCCGAGCGACTCGGCGATTTGGGCGTCCCCGTCTGCGCGGGGGCGCCGTTCGGGCACGCCGAGCGCAACGCGCCCTTCGTGCTGGGGGCGCGCGCGCGGCTCGCGCACGGAACGTTACGCTTCACGTAGACGCAGCCGCGGATCAGTGACCCGCGGGCGGCGTCGTGTCCTTGGGATCCTTTTCGTCGTCGACGATCTCGGCGAGGTCGTCGGCGATGACGATGTCGTCGCCGTCCCCCTCGTCGTCGAGCGCGAACTCGTTCTCGGGCAGGCTCTCCGCGGCGGGCGGAATCTCTTCCTCCGCGGCAGGCGGCGGCGCGCTGTGCGCGGCCGTCGCGTCTTCGGGCGGGTGGTAGCTCGTGGACGTGGTCGTGTGGAGCACCTGGTCCTCGCCGCCCGCGACGTCGACCGTGGCGAAAACGGGCGGCACTGCGCCGACGACGGGGGGAGGCGGCGGTGCGCTGTCGAACACCATCCCGCCGGAGCGCACCGGCGGCGGCGGCGGGAGCGGTGGGCGGCTCTGCGGAACGGGGAGCGGCGGTCGCGCGCTCGCCGGCGGCGCACCGCTGCCTGCTCCTTGGAAGGAGAGGGGAGGCGCGCTCCGACGCGTGTTCGGCGAATCGGCGCTGGCCGGCCCGCTCGGGCTCGTGGCCGGGCCGCTCGTGCTCGTGCCGCGAACGGAGCGCGGCCCGCCCGACGCGGGCGGCGGCGCGGAGATGCGCGGCGGCGCGTAGATGTCCGGGTCAGCGTCGGGATCGGGCTTCTTGAGCGCGTTGGCCTTGGCGCGCTCCAGGCCTTCGGTGGCCTCGGGATCGCCCTGCTTCATGCGGAGCACGCGTCGCCACGCGTCGGCGGCCTCGCGCGCGTCGCCGAGCTGCTCTTCCCACATGCGCGCGACCTTGCGCGCGAGGTCGGCGCGCGTCGTGAGGTCTTTGCCGCGGAGGATCTGATCTTCGTAGAGCTGCACCATGCCGCGGAAGTCACCGAGGTCACGGAGGAGCAGATAGAGATCGTCGAGCACGTTCTGATCGTGCGGCGAGAGATCGTGCAGCTTGCGGAGGTCGGCTGCTGCGCCCGGCAGATCGCCGAGGTGCTCGCGACGGATCTTGGCGCGTCGTGAGAGCAACTGTCGGACGAGCGGCCCGTCGAACACTTCGGCCAGCGCGCGCGACACCACCTCTTCGGCGCGCTTCACGTTGCTGCGCGCGACGCCGAGCGCCTCGATCGCGTCGAGCGTGTCGGACTCCACGTGCGAGATGAGCGCGTCGCCGAGGAGGGCGAACGCCTGATCGACGTCGTGGAGATCGGTCTCCGCGATGCGCGCCGCGCGGCGGAGGAGCATCGCGCGCGTGCGGCCGCCGTCTCGAGCACCGCCGCCACCTTGCGCGAACGAGGCCGCGAGTGCACGCCGCAAGCGATCGCCGCCTCCTGCGGTGCGATCGCCTTCGGCCGCGTAGCTCTCGAGGAGCTCGATGAGCTCCATGGCCGGCGGCGAGGCGCCGGCCAACGCGAGCTCGAAGAACGAGCGTGCCCGATCGATGAGGCCACGAGCCGCAGCGACCTGCGCGGCGCGCGCCAGGGCGCGGACGCGATCTTGCGGCTGGCGTGAGCGCGACACCTGGCGCTCGTACAGGTCGACGACCTCGGTCGAGCTCTCGGCGATCCCCGAGAGTCGATCGAGCAGCGGCTCGACATCGGCGAGCGGGAGGGTCCCGAGGCCTGCCTCGCCGTGCTGGATCGCGTCACGTCGCGCGATCTGCGCCCGCACCATGATCTCGGCCTGGCGCACGAGCTCGGTGGCACGCGCCGCGCCATTGAGATCGCGCGCCAAGAGCTCGTGCGCGACTTGAAGCGCGTCCGCGTCGCCCGTCTTGACGGCAAGCTCTTCGAGGCGCTCGGCGAGCGCACGATCGGCGGCCTTCGCGCGCACGATCTCCATCGCGACGCGCGTCGCGTCCTGATCGCGCCCGACGGCCGAGAAGCGCTCGAACGCGTCGCGGAGCGCGCTCGTGCGCTCGGCCGAGCTCCGCGCGTCGAACCACCACTCCACGAGCTTGGAGGCGACGAGGCCCTTCCAACCGAGGCGATCGCCGAGCTCGACGTACACACCGCGGACCTTGGAATTCCCCTGATCCGCAAGCTCGGTGAGCGTCGCCAGCGCTTCGTCGCCGCGGTCGAGCTTGTCGGCGAGGATCTGGGAGAGCTTGACCGTCATCTCCGCGGCCTCGTCCTCGTCGCCTTCGATCTCGATCTGCTCGGCGAGGAGCTCGGCGACGCGGTCCCACTGCTCCATCTTCTCGCAGAGCTTGCAGAGCTTCCCCAGCGCCTCGAAGTCGTCGGGGTCGGACTTGCGGACGATGTCGTAGGCGCGGATCGCGGCGCGCGCGTCCTCGAGCGCCTCGTAGAGGCGGGCGAGGCGACCGGCGATCGCGCCGCGCTCGTGCGCGTCGGCCACCAGCTTGAGCTCGCGCTCCAGCGCGTCGGCGGCGGCGCCGGGGTTTTCGCGCGCTTCCTGCAGATCGGCGATCGCTTGGAGCGCCGGGCGGCAGGTGGGATCGAGATCGGCGAGGATGGCCTCGTAGCGCGCGATGGCGGTGTCGACGTCGCCCACGCCCTCGGCGAGGAGCTCGGCTTCGCGGAGCGCGACGCGCGCCTTGTCGGCCTTGTCGACCGCGATGGCGCCGACGCGCCGGAGGAGCGTGGCCGCCTCGGTGTGGTCGCCGTGCTCGGTCGCGAACTCGATGAGCTTCTCGAGCGCCTCGCGATCGTCGCCGTCGTCGAGCACGCGGAGCCAGAGCTCGCGTGAGAGATCGCGATCGGCGAGCTTGGTCTCGGCCAGCGCCGCGGCCTCTCGCCGCAGCGCGACGCGCTTCGACTTGTCGCTGATGAACTGACTGCGCTTGGAGAGGAGCTCGATGAGCTCGGTCCACGCCCCGGCGTTCGCGTAGCGCGTCGCGAGCTGGGTCGCGATCTCGTCGGCGGTGGGGTCGAGCTTCACCGCCTGCTCGAGCGCCTCGACAGCGTCTTGGTTCCCGCCGGCCTTGGTGATGTGCTCGGCTGCGCGTGCATAGTCGCGCGACTGCTGCTTGGGATCACCGCCGAGGAGCGCTCGCTGTTGGGCCGCGTTCCCGGCCTCTGCCCAGCGCTCCGACGCCACGAAGCAACGCTCCGCGCTTTCCCAGAGCTTCGCGCCCTCCTGCGCCTTGGCGGCCTCGGCGAACGCTTCGCCGGCGGCAGCCATCTCGTTCAATTGCTCGCGGAGATCGCCGAGGCGCTCGAAGAGCTGGCTCTTGGCGACGACGTCCTCCACGCCGGCCGCGCCGTCGGAGATGATCTGCGCGGCGAGGTCGACGCGGCTGCCCTTCTCGAAGAGCTTGGCCGCCGTGATGAGCGCGCGATCGTCGTCGGGCGTGAGCCGCGCGATGCGCGACCACGCTTCGGCAGCGCCCACGAAGTCGCGGAGCTTCTGCTCGTTCAGGTTGGCGAGCTTCTTCTCGAGCGCGATCTTGGTGTCGAGATCGGCCGTGGCCGTGGCCTCTTGCTCGAGGAGGGTCGCGAGGTCGCTCCACCTTTGGGTCCGCTCGAGGAGCCGCGTCAGCGACGCGCGCGCGCTGTCGTCGCTGCGATCGATGGCGATGAGCTGCCGCCAGGCGTTGATCGCGCCGTCGATGTCGCGGAGGTTCCCCTCGCACAAGCCAGCGATCTCCCGGAGGCGCTCCTTGCGCGTCTCGCTCTGATCGCGCGACGTCATCGCGCGCACGCTGGCTACCAGCACGTCGCGGAGCTGACCGTAGTCACGCTTCGAGCGGAGGTAGTCCTCCGCCCACGAGAGCGCTTCGGGGTGCCCGGCGTCGATGTCGAGCACTTCCTTGTACTTTGCAAATGCCTCGGGCTTCTTGCCCTTGCCGGCGAGCATCTGGCCCGCGTCGAGCAAGCCCTGGATCGCGTCGGGCGCCATCGGCGCGCGAACCTTGGGCGGCGCGTCGATCGTCGTGGCGCCCGTCATCTCCCCGGGCTCGGGCGGCCGGGCGATTTGGATCTGGGGCTGGGGAGGCGGTGCCGCCGCCGGCAGCGGCGCAGTCATCGCGACGGGTGGCGGCGGCGCCGACGGAATGCGCGCCGCTCCGGGCGGAGCGCCCTGGGCCATGAGCTCGTCGATCTTGGTGGCGGCCGACGCGTCGCCGGCCGCGCGGAGCGGCTCGAGCAGCTCGACGGCCTTCGCGACCTGGCCCGACGCCTGATAGCTCGCCGCGAGCGCTTGGCGCGCTTCGCCGGCCATCGCCCCGCGCGGGTTCACCTCGACGTAGCGCGCGAAGCGCGTCGCGACGGCGTCGTCCTTGCGGAGGGAGCGTGCATAATACACAAATAGCTGGAGCGCGCGATCGTGGCCGGCGTCGGCGTCGAGCGCGGCACCTGCGTACGCAAGCCCGTGCTCGCCATCGAACTGCTCGGCGAGGCTCACGAGGAGCTCGGTCGCCAGCGTGCGCTCTTGGTCGGAGACCTTGTGCCCGGCGTGGATGCGGTCGAGGACCGACGCCGCGTACTCTTGTTGGAGTGACGCGTCTTGCTGGTCGTCCTGCCGCGCCTTGGCGAGCGTGCGCGACACGCCCGCGAGATCTCCCGCTTGGCGACGGGACTCCGCTTCGTCGCGGAGGAGCGCGACGCGTCGCGCCGGATCGCTCTCGAGCCCATACTCGGCCTCGTAGAGCGGGAAGGTCTCTTCGAACGAGCCGAGGCTCTTCAAGATCTCGCGCGCGTGGAAGATGGCGAACGAGCTTCGCGGATCGAGCTCGAACGCGCGACGGAAGCTCTCCAGCGCCTTGCGCGGCTGCGAGAGCGGCGGCTCGTTCCAGAGCCGACCGAGCTCTTCGTGGAGCGTGGCGAGCTCGCCAGTGAGCTCGGGGTTGGCCGCCGCGAGGGGAGCGAGCGCCTTGCCGCGCCGCTCGAGGAGGGCCGCGAGCGCCTTGAGGTCTCCCTTGTCGCGGTAGAGCGAGGCGAGCCGGTCGGCGGCCAGCCGCTGCGTCGGATCCTTGTCGACCGCCGCCATCAAGACGCGCGCGGCGCGGTGCGCGTCGCCGAGCGTGACGAGCCAAACGTTCGCGGCCTCGCTCAACCAGTGCGCGGCGTAGCCCGGATCGTTGGTGAAGTTGCCGACCTTCTCGAGCAGGGCTGCATAGCCCTTCGGATCGGCGTGGCCGGAGTGGTGCGCGGCCGCGAGCGCGTCCTCATCGTGAGGGTTGGCGACGAGGCGCTGGACGAGCGCGTCCATCTCGCTGGGATCCATCGGGCGGGGAGCCTATACGCGATGGTTTTCCCAAGCAATTGCGGCTTTACTCGAGGATCCCGTAACGCCCGCTCGGCGACGCCGGGGCGGCGGCAGCGCCAGACGTGGAGGTGTTCGACTTTGCACCCCGCTTCGGCGCTCCAGCGCTCGCCGTCGGGGCCGTCGTGCCGGTATGGGTTTGTGGCGCGGTCGTCACCGGCGTCGGGGTGACGACGGCGGTTGGCGCCGGCTTGGCGACGGTGGGGAGTGCGTTCACGTCGACGACCGGGATGGCCGTTTCGACCGGCGCCGTGTTGACGGCAGCCGCCGACGTGCTCGGCGGCGCCGGAGTTTCGGCGGCCGCCGTGCTGCGGGTAGCACGCACGAACGCGCCGGCGATGGCCGCCGCCATCACGAAGAGGAGGGCGCCGCCCGCGACCCAAGCGCGGGACGGAATGCCGAAGAGTGGGCGGGGCGATGCGGCGCCGAGCCCGCCACGCACCAGGCTGTCTTCGGGCGGGAGGCGCGCCGGCGGGATGGTGATCGCCGCTCGGACGCCGCTCGTACCCGCGCGCGTCGACTCGAGCGCCGCGGCGAGCTCGCTCGCGAGCGCATCGGCCGTGGCCGGGCGTTTCTCAGGATCTTTCTCGAGGGCGCGCATGACGACGGCCTCGAGCTCGGGCGGGATGTTCGCCTCGGGCGCGACCTCGCGGAGCGGGCGCGGCGTCGTCTTGATGTGGCGCGCCATGACGACGATCGCGTCGTCGTCCGTGAAGGGCGGGCGCCCCGTGAGCATGTGGTAGAGGATGACGCCGAGCGCGTAGAGGTCGCTGCGTCCGTCGAGCGAGCGCGCCTGCGCTTGCTCCGGCGACATGTAGCGGGGCGTTCCGAACACGGTGCCGGCCTGCGTCTCGACGGCGTTCAGCGCGCTCATGCCCTCGCCGAGCATCTTGGCGATGCCGAAGTCGAGGACCTTCACCACTTCTTCGGGCGTGGTCGCGTGCATGACGCGGCTGAAGAAGATGTTGTCGGGCTTGAGATCGCGGTGGACGATCCCTTTGGCGTGCGCCTCGGCGAGCGAGCGGAGCGCTTGGCGCGCCACCTCGACCGCGGCGTGCGCGCCGAAGCGCTTCTCGCGCGCGAGGCGCTGCCCGAGCGACTCGCCCTCGAGGAGCTCCATCGCCAAATAGAGCTCGCCTTGCTCGCTCTCTCCGAAGTCGAAGACCGTGACGGTATGCGGCGACGTGAGCAGGCTGTTCGTCCGCGCCTCGCGGAGGAACCGCGCTTTGGCGGCCTCGTCGACGGCGCGGTCACTGCGCAAAATCTTGATCGCGACCTCGCGACCGACTGGGATTTGGCGCGCGCGGAACACCGTGCCCATCGAGCCGGCGCCGAGGCGCGCGAGGAGTGTGAAGCGCCCAGCGAGGGTTCGGCCGATGCGCGGGTCGGCTCGGTCGCCGCCGATGTCGGCCACGAGGAGCGCACCGTCGTCGGGACAATGCGTCGGTTTTACGATGCCGGGCTTGAATTTGCGCCCGCACTGCGGGCACAGCGCGCCCTCGGCCGCACCGCTGGACGGATGCGCGGGAGCGTGCTCGTCCGACATGAGGGGCTTGGGCACCGACACGACCTCCACATCCTCCCGCGTGACTGGGGGAGGTGCAAGGCGCGAAGCGTAGAAATCACGGCTTTCTTGGAAGGACGTTTCGGGGGTCACAAACGACGCTGACCGACGCGTCGAGGAGCTGGGCTGGACTCACTTTTGCTACGTCGACCCCGTCGCGAACGCGTCGGGTCTCCAGGTGGAGGTGAACGAGCTCCGGGGAGCCCGTGTCTCCGACGAACCCGAGGACGTCGTCCTCTTTGAGCCGGGTGCCCGCGGCGAGGCCGGGGGCCGCGCGATCGAGGTGGCCGAAGAGGACGAGGTAGTCGCGGAGGCGGCCGCCTTCACGGATGGTCTGTCGGGTGACCACCGTAGTCCCGAAGAGCGCGCCCACGTAGACGACGTCGGCGTCGCCCGATTGAGCCTCGAGCGCGAGGGCGCGGACCGGGGTTCCGCGAGGGTCGGGAATGTCGAGCCCTCCGTGGCCGACGGCGCGAAGGTGGCGGCCGCGACGCTGGGATTCGTCGGGTCGGTCGAGGTCGTAGCCGCTGACGACGTGCTTCCCGCCTGGGAGCGCGCCGGGGACGGGGAACCGGTAAGCCTCGTAATCGGCCGGGCGATCGGGACGCCGCGGGATCTGCTCGTAGACGTTCCACGCGCCGCGTCGATCGTGGTGACCCATTTCGGCCGACGGGGACTCTGGCGCGCCCTCGTCGGGCACGTGCACGCAGATCGTTCCGTCGGCGACGGTGCCGGGCTCGCAGGTCATCGCGAGCACGGTCGTCCCAGCGCCGCGCCGCGCAGGCCCCGCTCCAGCCTGCCACGCGCTCGGGGAGCCCGCGGAGCCCGCGACGAGGGCAGCGACGCCAGCGGCGGCGAGGAGGACCGGACGCGCGAGCATGTGCGCCCAGCATTGCACCGCTTTCGGCGAGCGGCTATTCGAGCGCGCGCTCATGGACAACTCCGCCGACGCCAAAGACGCCCTCGCCCGACTCTTCGACGCCGAACGCACCGTGCGGGCTCGGCATCGGGACGTCACCGCGCTCTCGCAAGACAAGCTGCTCGCGGCGATGCGCGCCGAGATCGCCGCGCCGGCGGCGGATCGCGCCGAGCAGGCGCTGCGCTTCACGCGGCTCGCGCTCGTGCTCGGTGAGCTCGAAGGCGCCGAGGTGGCCGATCTCTTGATCGATCTCTTGGGCGTCGACGAGGCGGAGCCGCGCGCTGCCGCGGGCGAAGCGTTGCAAGCCCACGCGTTCGATCGGTTCAAGGAAGTCGCGCTCGCGATCGAGCGCGCGCTCCAGCGCCTCCCCAAGGGCAACCTCGCGCTGGCCGAGCTCCCTTACGTGATCTCGGAGGTGCCCGAGCCCGGCGTCTCCAAGCTGCTCGGCCTCTTCTTGAAGCACGCCGATCCCGAAGCCGTCGCGGGCGCGCTCGAAGCGGCCGTCGAGACCGGCGACGTGTCGCTGGCGTCGTCGATCGAGAATCTCGTCGGTGACAAGCGCAAGGTGCAGATGGAGGACGAAGAGGGCGAGGAGGGGCTCGTCACCATCGGCGAGCTCGCCACCGAGGCGCTCGACCTTCTCGACTCGATCGACGTGGGCGAGATCGACGAAGAGGCTCCGCCGCCGCCCATGCCCAAGCGCGGACGGCGATGATCGCGCGGGGCGGATCGGGCGGCGAGGTGGGCTCGGAGCCCCCGGTCTCCGGCGGTTCGTCCGGCGCGGGCGTGCCTTCGGGGCCGCTCTCGTCCGAAGACAACGTCCCCTTCGAGCTCTCGCCGCTCTCGGCCGGAGCGTCGTCCATCACCTCGGCGATCCTCGAGGGCGCCGCCGAGACCGCGATCTTCGAGACGTTCGTGGTGCCCGGGTACCTCACGCCGTTCGCGGAGCTCGCGCTCTCCGCGCTCGAGCCCGTGCATAATGCACGGGTCGCGCACCTCCTCTCGCGCACCGGATTTCCCGATCGCGAGATCGCGCAGCGGCTGCCGGGGGCGCGCATTCACGGCTTCGATCCGTCGCCGTACGCCGTGGAGCTCGCCACCGTGAAGGCGGCGAGCGCGTTCGACGTCGTGGCCGAGTACGTGTGCTCCGCGACGTTGCCGAGCCCGCTCCCCGAGGGCGTGTTCACGCACGCGCTGCTCCTCCATCCGCTCGCGGCGACGCCGCAGCGGCACGCGCTCTACGCCGAAGTCCAGCGGCTCCTCCGGCCAGGTGGTCAGCTCGTGTTCGCGCTCCCGGTGCGCGGCTCATTCATCGAGGTGTTCGACCTCATGCGCGAGTACGGGCTCAAGTACGAGCTGCCCGCGGTCGACGCGATCGTGGCGCGCGGCGTCGAGTTCCGCCCGACCGTCGAGACCTTCGCGGTGGAGCTCGAAGACGCTGGGTTCGTCGACGTCGACGTCGAGCTACGGCCCACGACGCTCTCGTTTCGGAGCGCGCGCGACTTCTTCGAGAGCCCGGCCACGCGCCTCCTGGTGTTCCCGGCGCTCCACGCCAAGTTCGACGCGGAGGCGCTCGAGTACCTGAAAGCCGCGATCGACAAATATTGGAGCGACGCCGATTTCGAGATGTCGCTCAACATCGCGTGCGCCACGGCCCACAAGCCGTAGCGGCCGACTCGGTCAGCGGCAGAAGCCGTCGATGCAGACCTTGCCCGACGCGCACGCCTTGTTCTGCGTGGGATCGCACTCGGTGCCGAGGTTCGAGGTGGACCCGCAGACCGAGACCGAGCCCGACGACGTCGGGACGCTCTTGCATACGTTGAACTTGTCCGCGCTCTTGCAAGTGTTGCCCGCGTCGGCGCCGGCGTCCGGTCCGCCGCACGCGATGTAGCAGCTGTGGTGGAGGCAGATGCTGCCTTGCGCGCACGCGTCCTGAACGCCCTCGGTCTGGCAGACGAAGATGGGCTTCTGATCGGGGACGCATCCGCCGGCGGTGCAGACGAGGCCCGTCGCGCAGCCGTTGCCGCACGGCGAGACGCAGTGCCCGCTCACGCAGACGTTGCCGCCCGAGCACTGGGTCGACGTGGTGCACGGGTTCGGGTTGCCGGTGCAGACGCCCTTGGCGCTGTCGCACGCGTAGCCGGTGGGGCAAGGGTGTGACGCGTCGCATGACGGCGTGCACGCGCCGTCGACGCACTGCGCGGTGCCGAGGCACTGCGTTGCGTCGTTGCACTGATCCTTGGGCGGAACGCACGAGCCGTTGAGGCATTTGGCGCCCGCGCCGAGCTTGCTCGTGCAGGTCGTGTCCGCGCTGCACTCGGGCGCGGGACCCGCGTCCAGCGTGCCGCCGTCCGGCGTGGACGTCGTCACGCACTGGAGCGTTCCGCCGGCGAGGGTGCACGTGCCGGTGGCGCAGCCCCAGACCTCGCAGTTGCCAGTGTGGCAACGATTGTCGGCGCCGCAGACGCTGCCCGACGCGCAGTCCTTGGTGGCGGTGCACGACGGCGCGGTGCTCGTGCAAGTCCGGTTCACGCACGCGTAGCCGTTGGGGCAGTCGTACGCCGTGTCGCACGTCGCTGGCGTGCTCGTGCAGCCGGAGCCGTAGCAGCCACCGCTGCTGTGCATGTTGTCGTCCGAATACATCGGACAGCCGGCGAGGACCGCGCCGACACCCAAGAACGCACCGAGCGCGGTGACGCGCGCAGCGAGGGAAAGGATCGAAACGCGGGACGTGGACGGCTTCATGGGCGCTCCAGAGCTGGCGAGGTTCACGTGCCGAGAGTGTGCAACACGTGTGCCCCCGCGCAAAGCCTCGCTTGCCCGAGAAAGTCGCGGTCCGGCTGGGGGGGTGTGGAGCCTGGTTCACGCTGCACGGGCAACGCCCGTCGCGACTCACACGGGAGAGGACACCGAAGCAAGGGGCGTGCTACCTTCTCGCACCAGGCGCGGCGGGTGCTTCCCCCGGGCCGACCCTGCCGGAGAGCGGGAGGGGGGACGCTTTTCGAAATTGCCATGTACGTCCAGTGCGAGCGCTGCCAAGCCGAGTATGAGTTCGACGACGCGCTCGTGAGCGAGCGCGGCACCACCGTCAAGTGCACGAGCTGCGGGCACCAGTTCAAGATCAAGCGCGCGTCCGGCGCCTCGACCGGCGACGGTGATCGGTGGATGGTGACGACGAACGACGGGCGATCGCTCGTGTTCTCGTCGCTCAAGGAGCTGCAGCGCGCCATCGTCGCCAAGACCGTGGCCCGAAACGACCAGCTCTCGCGCGCAGGCTCCGCTCCGAAGGCGTTGGGATCCATCGCCGAGCTCGAGCCGTTCTTCGAAGAGCGGCGCATGCGTAACCCGTCGGTTCCCGACAACCGACCGATGCTCGCGACCTCGTCGCGGCCGCCGCCGCCGCTTCCGATGCCCACCACCTCCCTCGCGGCCGCGATCCCGGCCCAGACGGGCAACACGATCCCCGCGCCGGGTGGTCCGTCGATCGGGCTTCAGCCGCCCCGTCAGAAGATGCGTTCGCAGCCTTCGATCCCGCCGCCCTTGCCGCCGCGAGCCTCGCGCGCGCCTTCGGCTCCGGGCCCGCTGGCGCCGCTGCCCAAAGCCGACGGTCCGTGGTCCGGCGACGACACGCCGACCCACGCGCTGATCCGTGACGCGGCCGCACCTCCTCCGGTCGCCGCCAAGAAGGACGAGCCGAAGACCGACGTCAAGGACGTCGTCAAAGACGCGCCCCCCAAGAAAGACGCGCCCCCCAAAAAGGAGGAGCCCAAGGCCTCCGAGAACGGCCGCGGTCGCTCCATCGATCCGCCGCCGCCCCGGCCGAAGCCGGCGGTGGAGCGCACCGAGCCGCTCCCCCCGATGACGAGCGAGCGCCCGGCGCGCATCTCCGCGAGCGATGCGCTCCGCGGACCGAGCCCGTCGATGTACGACTCCGCGACGGGCGGTCGTCGCATGGGCGGCTGGATCGTGGGTCTCGTGCTCCTCGGAGGCGTGAGCGCGGTCGGCTTCTTCATGGTGTCGCGCGCGCGCACCGAGCAGGCGACGCAGACGCAACAGGCGGCCGATCCGCGCGTCGCGACGTTCCTCGCGGCCGGTGAGTCTGCGCTCTCGCAGGGCAACCTAGAGCTCGCCAAAGAGAACCTCGACAAGGCGAGCGCGCTCGCCGAGAAGAACCCGGAGGTGCTGCTCGCCGGCGCGCGCCTCGCGGCGTCGCGCGCCGATCTCGCTTGGTTGCGCCAGAAGGTGCTCGTCGAAGGAAGCGACGACGCCCGCGTGAACAAGCAGCAGCTCGACGATCTCGCCGCCGCCGCGCGCAAAGCGGCCGACGAGGCGCAGAAAGGCGCGCCCGACAACGCAGCGCTCGTCCGCGCTCGCATCGACGCGCTTCGCATCTCCGGCGACACCAAGGCGGCGCGCGATCTCGTCGACAAGATCCTCGCGACCGGGAGTCAGCCGGAGACGGCGTACGTGCTCGCGGCGCTCGATCTCGCCGAGAAGGATCCGCCGTGGAGCGTGGTGCTCTCGCGCCTGCGCACGGCTGCTGCCGGAGAAGGAACGGCCAGCCGCGCCCGCGCCGCGCTCGTCGTCGCGCGTCGCAGCCGCGCGTTCATCCCTTGTTGCCGGCCCTCCGCGCCTACCTCGATCGCGTCGCGCCCGCCGCGGCTGCTGGCAAAGATGCTGGCGCTCAAGTCGCGGCGATCGACGTGAAGAGCCTGCCAGGTTCTGCCACGCCGCCGTCCACCACCGGTGGGAACGCGGGCACGGCGCCGACGCCGCCCACCGCGACGCCGCCCACCACGACTCCCACGACGGCCACCGCCGCGACGCCCAAGCCGCCCGAGACCGGCGGATCGACCGGCGGCGGCTCGACCAGCACGGCCGGGCTACCCTCCGATCCGCGCACGCTCATTCGCATGGCCGAAGCGGCGAAAGGCAAGCGTGACCTCGACCGCGCCAAGATGCTCTACGAAGCGGCCATCGCCAAGAACGGTGGCGACTCCGAGGCGCTCGCGGGTCTCGGCGATGTGCTCCGGGCGCAAGGCGACGTGTCGGGCGCGCAGTCCTATTACAAGCGCGCGCTAGCCGTGAACCCCTCGTACT
>JBGAJR010000097.1:0-12348 GCA_044224815.1 Polyangiaceae bacterium | reverse complement strand
TTGTGCGTCCAAGAGTCGTGTCCGCGCCCGGTGGTCGAGGCATGCCGCGATGATCTCAACGCGGTCGAGAAGCGCCTCCCGAGCGTGGTTTTCGGCGCCAAGGGCGAAGGCGGCGGCGATCTCGTCGACGTCATCGTGCAAGTCGACGGCGTCACGGTCGCGCAGCGTCTCGACGGGCGCGCGGTGGCGCTGAACCCCGGACCGCATCGCGTGCGGATGGAGTCGGCGGGCAAGTCCAGCGAAGAGCAGATCGTAGTCATCGAAGGCGAGAAGAGCCGCCCCGTGCGGCTCACCCTCCGCGCGGCCGCGCAGGCCGCGACCACCGCGCCGACGCCGGCCGCGCCTGCGAGCGCTCCGGAGCGGCCGAGCGAGGCGAGCTCGGGCGGCGTGTCTCCGTTGGTCTTCGTCTTCGGCGGGCTCGGCGTCGCGTCGATCGGCGCGTTCGCGTTTCTCGGTCTCAAGGGGACCGGCGAGATCAACGACCTGCGCGACACGTGCGGGAAGACGCAGACGTGCGCGCAGAAGGACGTCGACGCGGCGAAGACCAAGCTCCTCATCGGAGACGTCTTCCTTGGCGTCGGCATCGTGTCCGCCGGCCTGGCGACGTACTTCGCGCTGACCCCCAAAAAGGACGTGCCCCTCACCGTCGGGGTGAAGGGCACCTCACTGGAGCTTCGCGGCTCCTTCTGATCGGCTCAATAGTTGGGGCCGCGATAGAGGGGGTTGAGGTTGACTCCCGTCCCTGCGCCTCCGGTGACGGCCTCCAAGCTCGACTCGTCGAGCTCCTCCGTGTCGTTCGTCGGATGTGACACAGGCGCCTCGTCGTGCTCGAGATCGTTCGGCAGCATGAACACCTCCCTCGAGTAGGAAGGTACCAACGCCCTCCGCCTCAGCCACGGGATGGATGCACAACGCAACGAAATCGGTTGCACCATGTGCGCGGCTCGGCTCGTTCGAAGGCGCGTCGGTCGGTCAGTGAGATCGGCGAAACGGCGGGATCCGACTCGAGAAAGCTCACCCCGCGAGGAGCGAGCGGAGGACGTACGGGAGGATGCCACCGTGACGGTAGTAGTGGACCTCTTGGGGCGTATCGACGCGTAGGGTCGTGTCGACCGTGATCACCGTCCCGTCGGCCTTGGTCGCCTTGACCGTGAGCCGCTTGCCTGCCGCGTAGCCGTTCGGATCGAGCACGCTCGCGAGCCCTTCGATGGAGAAGGACTCTTCGCCGGTAAGGCCGAGCGTCTGCGCGTTCTCCCCTGCGTTGAACTGCAAGGGCAGGATGCCCATGCCCACGAGGTTCGAGCGGTGGATGCGCTCGAAGCTCTCCGCGATGACCGCGCGCACGCCGAGGAGCTTCGGCCCCTTGGCCGCCCAGTCGCGTGACGAGCCCGAGCCGTACTCCTTGCCCGCGAGGATCACGAGCGGCACGTTCTCGCTCGCGTAGCGCACCGACGCGTCGAAGATCGTCATCGGGTCGCCGCTCGGCACGTGGCGCGTGACGCCGCCCTCGGTGCCCGGCGCGAGGAGATTCTTCAAGCGAACGTTGGCGAACGTGCCGCGCACCATCACCTCGTGATTGCCGCGACGCGAGCCGTACGAGTTCCAGTCCTTGGCGGCGACGCCATGGTCGGCCAGGTACTTGCCCGCGGGCCCGTCCTTCTTGATCGAGCCGGCGGGCGAGATGTGATCGGTCGTAATGCTGTCGCCCAAGACAGCGAGCGCGCGCGCTCCCACGATGTCCGAAACGGCGCTCGGCTCTTTGGCCATGCCCTCGAAGTACGGCGGGTGCTTCACGTACGTCGACTTGGCGTCCCACTGGTAAAGGTCGCCCTCCGGGACCGCCAAGCTCTCCCACTCCTCCGGCCCCTTGAAGACGTCGGCGTAGATCCGCTTGAAGGATTCGGCGCGGACGACCTGGTGCATGACCGCCTCGATCTCGGCGTTGGTCGGCCAGATGTCCTTCAAGAAGACGGGCTTGCCGTCCGACCCGACGCCGAGCGGCTCGCTCGTGAGGTCGAGATCGACGCGCCCCGCGATGGCGTACGCGACCACGAGCGGCGGCGACGCGAGATAGTTCGCGCGCACCTCGGGGTGTACGCGACCTTCGAAGTTGCGGTTGCCCGAGAGCACCGAGGCCACGACGAGCTCGCCTTCGGCGATGCCCTTCGAGATCTCCTCCGGGAGCGGTCCGGAGTTACCGATGCAGGTCGTGCAGCCGTAGCCCACCAGGTAGAAGTTGAGCGCCTCGAGCGCGGACAAGAGTCCCGATTCGGTGAGGTAGTCGGTGACCACCTTGGACCCGGGCGCGAGGCTGGTCTTCACCCACGGCTTGGCGGTGAGGCCCTTCTCGCGCGCCTTCTTGGCGACGAGCCCGGCGCCGATGAGCACCGACGGGTTCGATGTGTTGGTGCAGCTCGTGATGGCGCAAATGACGACCGAGCCGTGCTTCAAGTCGAAGGTCTGCCCATTCATGGTGACGGACGCCGTGCCCTTGGATGGAGCCGCGGGCGCGCCCGCCTTCTTCTTCGGGAAGAGCGTGGGCAGCGCGCCTTCGAAGCTCCGCTTCACGTCCTCGAGGAGCACGCGATCTTGCGGCCGCGACGGGCCGGCGAGGCACGGTTTCACGGTGCCGAGATCGAGCTCGAGCGTATCCGTGTAGTTTGCAACCGGTGCGTCCTTGGTGAGGAACATGCCTTGCGCCTTGGCGTACGCCTCGGTGAGCGCGACCTGCGCCTCGGAGCGGCCGGTCAATCGCAGGTAGGCGAGCGTCTGCTCGTCGACGGGGAAGATGCCGCACGTCGCGCCGTACTCCGGCGCCATGTTGGCGATGGTGCAGCGGTCGGCGACGGAGAGCGCGCCCACGCCCTCGCCGTAGAACTCGACGAACTTTCCAACGACGCCCTTCTTGCGGAGCATCTGGGTCACGGTGAGGACGAGGTCCGTGGCCGTCGCGCCCTCGGCCATCTTGCCCGAGAGCCGGAAGCCGACCACCTGCGGGATGAGCATGCTGACCGGCTGACCGAGCATCGCCGCCTCGGCCTCGATGCCACCGACGCCCCACGCGAGCACGCCCAAGCCGTTGACCATGGTCGTGTGCGAGTCGGTGCCGACGAGCGTGTCCGGATACACGAGCGTCTCGCCGTTCACGGTCCGCGTGAACGCAACGCGCGCGAGGTGCTCGACGTTGACCTGGTGAACGATCCCCGTGTCGGGCGGCACGGCGGCGAAGTCTCGGAAGGCCTTCTGTCCCCAACGAAGGAACTGGTAGCGCTCCCGGTTGCGCTCGAGCTCGAGCGCCGCGTTCCGGAGGAGCGCGTCTCTCGTGCCGTAGACGTCGACCTGCACCGAGTGATCGATGACGAGCTCCACTGGCGTCAGCGGATTGATCTTTTTCGGGTCACCGCCCAGTTTCCGCATCGCGTCGCGCATGGCCGCGAGGTCGACGACGCACGGCACCCCCGTGAAGTCCTGCAGGAGCGTTCGCGCGGGCGTGTACGCGATCTCGCGCGAAGGCTCGGCCTTGGGCTCCCACGCAGCGAGCGCCTCGATGTCCGCCGGCCGTACCGAAACGCCGTCCTCGGAGCGCAGCAGGTTCTCGAGCAAGATCTTCAGCGAGTAGGGCAGAGTGCGAACGGCGGGGAACTTGTCGTAGAGGGCTTCCAACCGGAAGTAGCCGTAGCGCTTGCCGTCGACGGTGAGCGTGGCTTTGGCTCCGAACGAATTCGCCATGATCGAGACTCCTTCGCGCGAACGCGCGTGCGGGGCAGTCGTCGTACCGCGACGGCGTGCGAAATGCGAACCGGACCCGTCCGGTCCTGGAAGGCCGACCGTCCATCGACACCGCGCCGACGAAACATGAAACCGTCGAGTCAAACGTCGCGCGGGTGATGCATGACGCGTACGATGAAATGAGGGGATGGAGCACGGCGAAGGCAAACAGCCGCCGGACAGCGCGCGCTCTCGCAGCGTGCGTTTCGTAGGGCGCTACGCGCTCCTCGGCAAGCTCGCCGCGGGTGGCATGGCCACCGTGCACGTCGGTCGCCTCGTCGGCCCCGTTGGCTTCTCGCGCATGGTCGCGGTGAAGCGACTCCACCCCGAGTACGCGCGCGATCCCGAGTTCGTGTCGATGTTCCTGGACGAGGCGCGCGTCGCCTCCAAGTTCCAGCATCCCAACGTGGTCTCGACGCTCGACGTCGTGGCCACCGGCGGCGAACTCTACCTCGTCATGGATTACGTCCACGGGCAGTCGCTCTCGTGGCTCGTCAAGCAAGCGACCAAGCTCGGCGAGCACATCCCGCCGCGCATCGTGACGAGCATCATCTCCGGCTGCCTCCAAGGGCTCCACGCCGCGCACGAAGCGCGCGACGAGCGCGGCGTCGTGCTCAACATCGTGCACCGCGACGTGTCGCCGCAGAACGTGATGGTCGGCGCCGACGGGCTCGCGCGCGTCCTCGACTTCGGCGTCGCGAAGGCCGCCGGCCGAATGCAGCACACGCGAGAAGGCCGCATCAAAGGCAAGCTCGCGTACATGCCGCCCGAGCAGCTCCAGTCCGACTTCATCGATCGGAAGGCCGACATCTACGCGACCGCGGTCGTCCTCTGGGAGACGCTCACCATGTCGCGCCTCTTCAAGGGCGCCACCGAGACGTCCACGTTGATGAAGGTGCTCGGCGCGGATGTCCCGCCGCCGAGCAAAGTGGCCTCCTGGGTCCCGCCCGAGCTCGACGCCATCGTGCTCCGGGGCCTCGACCGCGACGTCACCAAGAGGTGGAGCTCCGCTCGCGAGATGGCGCTCGCGCTCGAACGCGCGGGTGGCGTTGCTTCGACTGCCGAGGTGAGCGACTGGCTCGAGCGCATCGCCAAGAGCGAGCTCGAAGAGCGCGCGTCCCGCATCGCGGCGCTCGAGATGGAGGCGGGCCTCGCGAGGCCGCCCGGCAAGGAGAGCTTGGCACGCGTGCTCGCCGCGTCGCCGATCACGGACGACGAAGTGGAAACGCGTGCGCGGCTCGACTCGCGCCGCGACGAGCTCGAAAACGCGGAGACGAAGTCTGCAGACATCTCCGCGCTGCACGCGCGCGCGGACGCGGAGGTGGAGGTCGACGAGAGCCTCACCGTGCCGCGCAGCAGCCGCACCGCTTCGAGCGAAGTCGCCCGTCCCGCCGCCGCCTTGGGCGACATGCACACGGGAGACAGCGCATCCCAGCTCTCCACCGTGGGGGTCGCCGTCGGCGACTCGGTCGTACCACCCCATGTGGAGCCACGACGCCAGCGGCCTCTTTTCACGGCGATGCTCGTCGGGCTCTTGGCCGCCGCGGTGGGGGCGACCTTGTGGCTGACGACGGCGCGGCGCTCAATCGTCGACCGTGAGCGCGCGGCCGCGGCGCCATCGCAAGCCGTGACCGCCTCCGCAGCCGACGGCGGGATCGTCGCTCCCAGCGCGACGACCTCACCGTCTCAGTGACTCGGGCTGCTCAGTTGGCCTTATCGCCGTCGTCGTTGCTCTGGCGGCGTTTCTCGCCGGTGGCGATGCCGCCCTTCCGGCCGGCGACGCGCGCCTCATCACTGCTGAACCGATGCGCGGTGCCGGCGCGCTGAGCGGCCTTCCCGCCGCGGCTGGCGAGCTCGCTCACGAGGCGAGGGTCCATGGCGGCGAACCCACGTCGCTTGCGGGGCGTCTCCGCGGTCTTTTCGGCTTCGGTCGTCTCCGTCTGCTTTCCGTCCGTGGCTTGCGGCATGGTGTGAGTCTCCTGTTCGCGTTTCGCGGCGACTCGAAGCACCTTCCGCGCCACGGATGACTTACGAGCAATCTCGGGCGTTTGGTCGAGCTAACCCCACCCCATCCCTATGTCGCGATTCGCGTCATGAAGCGAATTGCCTCGCGGCCACCCGCTCGGCCAGGCGGTGCTGAGTTGAACTGAACCTACGATTCGTGCCGCCCGGTTGGGCGAGCGGCACGAATCTCCGGCTCATCGCCGTTCGTCTGATCACGCGTTCTTTCTCTCTAGATCGGCGCAACTGGGTTGCGCCGTAGTGCACGGATGACGCGGGTATCCCACCTCGTTTGGGCACAAGGGCTTGCCCTGGGGCACCCTTCCGATCCAGATTTCGTCGGCCGCTCCATGCGACGCTTGCTCCGCACCCTCCTCTTCACCGCGATCACGCTGACGGCGTGGCTCGTCGCGCTGCCCGCTTGGGCGAGCGCCGGCGTGGGCGCGGGCGCGGGTTTGTGCAGCCAGCGCGGGACGAGCGAGGTTGCGCCCCCGCCGATCTTCATGCCCAGCGAGGCGTCCCTCGAGCAGGGCGACGACGCATTCGGCTGCGACGGGGAGTGGACTCAGCACGCGGTGCAGCCCTCGCAAGAGCGCATCGAGTGGTCGGCCTCGTCGATCGACGTGACGCTTCCCCGATCCGTACGCATCGGCCCCCCGGCGATGACCCACGTCGGCGTCCATGGTGATCGCGAGCGCGGTCCCGACGGCGTTGCGTTCACGGTCGAGCGACCGCCTCGCTGAAGCCGCGCAGCACTGGGTCCGATCGACGACCGCGCTGACGCGCGCTCGCGCGACCCCTGTGTTTGCCCGTCGTGAGCGGGCCCGGTGAGGCGGCGCACGCGTCACCGTCACTCTCGAGGCGCTCCGCGCCTCACGCCCAAACGAGCGTTCGCCGTGTCGCCCGAGTGGCACCCAGCGGACCTCGGTCCCGCGCCTCGCGCCCGCAGTGGGCGCAAGGGCGCACCTCCCCGTTTTCGAACGACTTCGTTCTCACATCACATCACTTGAGGAACTCATGAGCGATAAACCGAAGGAAAAAGAAGCCCACGCGCGTCCGAGCGCGGCCGCCGTCCAGGCGGGCATGGGCACTGGCGTCGCGGTCGTCGGCTTCGTCCTGTGCTTCGTCACCGGCGCCGGCCTGATGAGCGCGTACGACTCGTACAAGTTCAAGAAGGGCGAGATCACGGCCGACAACGGCGGTGGTGAGAAGAGCGCCCCCGGCGCGTGGAGCGACAACGACTCGCCCATTCCGATCGACTCGAAGGACCCGATGTGGGGCTCGCGCACCGCGCCCGTCACCATCGTCGAGTTCTCCGACTTCGAGTGCCCGTTCTGCTCTCGCGCGCACGACACCGTCGAGCAGGTGAAGAAGCAGTACGGCCCGGACAAGGTCCGCGTCGTTTGGAAGAACGAGCCCCTCCCGTTCCACCAGAGCGCGCGCCCGGCGGCCGAGGCCGGCGTGGCCGTCTTCAACCTGAAGGGCAGCGACGCCTTCTGGAAGTGGCACGACGAGGCCTTCAAGAACCAGAAGTCGCTCAACGCCGAGAACTTCGAGAAGTGGGCCGTCTCGGCCGGTGTCGACGCTGCCAAGTTCAAGGCGGCGATCGCATCGAAGAAGTTCGCCGCGAAGGTCGACGCCGATCACGAGCAGGCCAAGAAGGCCGGCGTGAACGGCACGCCTGCGTTCTACATCAACGGCGTCTCGCTCTCGGGCGCGCAGCCCTTCGACAAGTTCAAGTCGGTCATCGACGAGGAGCTCAAGAAGGCGCAGGCGAAGATCGCGGCCGGCACGCCGAAGGACAAGGTCTACGTGGCGATGTCCACGGAGAACAAGAAGAACGCTCCGGCGCCCAAGGAAGAGGAAGAGGAGAAAGAAGACACGACCTCCGTCTTCAAGGTGCCGGTCGGCAAGAGCCCGATCCTCGGCAACGAGAAGGCGCTCGTCACGATCGTCGAGTTCTCCGACTTCCAGTGCCCCTTCTGCAAGCGCGTCGAGCCGACGCTCAAGCAGATCCGCGAGACGTACGGCGACAAGGTTCGCTTCGTGTGGAAGGACGAGCCGCTCGGGTTCCACCCGCGCGCCGAGCCCGCCGCCGAGGTGACCCGTGAGGCCCGCGCCCAGAAGGGCGACAAGGGCTTCTGGGAAGCGCACGACAAGCTCTTCGACATCCAGCCCAAGCTGGAGGACGCGGATCTCGAGCAGGCGGCCAAGGACCTCGGCCTCAACGTCGACAAGGTCAAGGACGCCATCAAGACCAAGAAGTGGAAGAAGGACATCGACGTCGACAGCGAGATGGCCGACGACGTTCAGGCGTCGGGCACCCCGCACTTCTTCGTGAACGGCCGCCGCCTCGTCGGCGCGCAGCCTTTCGACAAGTTCAAGAAGATCATCGACGAGGAAATCACCAAGGCCCAGGGCCTGCTCGCCAAGGGCGTGAAGCCCGAGGCGCTCTACGACGAGCTCATCAAGGACGGCAAGGGCGCGCCCGAGCCGGAGAAGAAGACGCTCGCGCTCCCCGTCAACGCCCCCACGAAGGGCGCGACCAACGCCAAGGTGACGATGCAGATCGTCAGCGACTTCCAGTGCCCCTTCTGCAAGCGCGCGGAGGACACGGTCGGCGAGGTGATGAAGAACTACGGCGACAAGATCAAGGTCGTCTGGCGTGACCTCCCGCTCGACTTCCACGCGGACGCTCCGCTCGCCGCGCAGGCGGCGCGCGAGGCGTTCAAGCAGAAGGGCTCGGACGGCTTCTGGAAGATGCACGACCTGCTCTTCCAGAACCAGGGCACCGAAGGCGGCATCAAGCGCGACGCGCTCGAGAAGTACGCCGGTCAAATTGGCCTCGACATGACCAAGTTCAAGGCCGCCCTCGACAACCAGACCCACAAGGCCAGCGTCGACGCGGACAAAAAGCTCTGCCAGGACGCCGGCATCCAGGGCACGCCCGGGTTCATCGTGAACGGCTACTTCATCAACGGCGCGCAGCCGTACACCAAGTTCAAGAAGGTGATCGACCGCGCGCTCGCCGAGGCGAAGTGACCTGAGGGTGACTCGCTCGCCATAGGGACCGAAACGTCCCACACCGTAAAAACGGAGGCCCGCTTGGCGCAAACCAGGCGGGCCTTCGTGTTTCTGCCGGCTATCCTTTGGGGATGCTCTTACGCCGTAGGTGGTGGGCGGCGGCCTTGGCCCTGGCTCCGATCTCGCTCGTCGCGTGCCCGGACTTCAGCTCATTGCAATCTGCAGGCGATTCGCCAGACGCGGGCTGCGACGGCTCGCAGTGCGCCGACCTCGCGGACGGTGCGAACGGGGACGGAGCGACGGGCGACGGCGGCGGGACGGGCGACGCCACCAGCGTGGATGCCGGCTGCGGCCCCGGCCAGATCCAAACCGCCGACGCAGCGTGCGTCGGCTCGTGCGCCGGCAAGACGTGCGGACCGCACACGCGGTGCGGAAGCGACAACGTCACGTGCGAATGCGTCACCGGCTACACGAAGAACGTGAGCGGCGACTGCGTCTTCACCGGCGGACCGCTTGATCCCGAGCTCATGGCGAGCCCGCCCGTCTGGACCATCCCCGACGACGCCGGCCTCAAGTACGCGCCCGACGCGAGCGGCGGAGCGCTCGTCGATCCCGGCCAAGTGTCGTACTCGAACAACTGCCGTCAGGGGCAGATCTCGCAAACCTTCACGATGCCGACCGTCGGCGAGGCCGAGCCGCTCGCGCTGGACCTGAACGCGGCCAACCCGAGCTATTCGAAGCCGAACCCACCGTTCGACTACACCGCGTTCTACTCACTCGGCGCCTACCGCGGACCGCTGCCGGTGACGCAGCCGTTCGCGCGCACGCGCACCTGCCTCGGCGAGCTCGCGTTCGGTGGCCCGGTGACGCTGAAGCTCTTTCGCGAGTGCGGAACGGTCGTCATCGATCACGCGGGCATCGTCGCCGAGCCGGCTTGCCCGGCGCCCGGCAAGGTGGCCAACGGCGACTTCGAGGGCGTCGCACCTGCCACGGCTTGGAGCGCGCAGAACGCGGGCGCGTCCGTCGCTACCGACGGACCGTCCGTGCGCGGCATCCTCACGAGCAACACCGCGTGCGACAACCCGACCATCCGCGGCGGCGCGGCGAGCGTCACGCGCGCGGGCGGACAGGCGCTGGTGTTCCGGCTCGAAGGGCCCAACAAGCCGCCGCTCCGCGTTGGCCTCGGCACGACCTCCACCGGCGCGCCTTTCATCGGCGAAGTGTCCGGCACGAACGCCGTCACCGACGCTCGCGTGTGCGTGCCGGCGTGGGCGCGCGGCATGGCGTGGCCCATCGTGTTCTCGATCCCGAAGGTCGGCGACTGCGGCACGGCGCGCACCGGCACCCTCAAGGTCGACGACGTGCGGCTCGAAGACGACCCCGCATGCGCGGGCAACGGAATGGTGTTCGGCGGCGACTTCGAGCCCATCACGAGCGGGGCGCGCTACGGCTACATCGAGGAGACCAACGCGGCGCTGCCGATCAGCACGGTGGGCGGGAGCAACCACGCGCTCTCCTTCAACGTGAACGGCTACCCGAGCGGCGTCACCGAGACCGCCGTCCTCGCTGTCTCGCTCCCCGACGTTCCGCACATGGCGCTCAAGTTCCACTACACCGCGGGTGGCAACGGCACCGGTACGGGCTATTGGTCGTTCGAGATCCCCGGCGGCGGGGGCGCGCTCGATCAGGGGACGTTCGACAAGGTCCAGTGCATCGCCGCCGTTCCGGGCGGCGGCCCCGCGCTCCTCAAGTTCAAGGCCTACTCGCCCGACAACTACACCACCTCGTCGCTCTCGGTGGACGACGTTCGGTTCGAGGTCGACGCCACCGCCTGCCCGTAAGCGCGACGTTCTCGCACGCGCGCGTCGACAGCGCGCCGAAGTGAGGGTAAGTGCCTGCGCTTGACGATGAGCGCGGCGGGGACGCTTCTCGAGACGATGGTGACGCTGGCGGTCGTGACCGTGATCGCGGTCGCGCTCCTGTATTTCGTACGCCGCACGAACATCGCACGCGCGTTCGGCGGCGCGGAGCTCGTCGGGCAGCTCCCGCTAGAGCCGCGCCGCGCGATCTACCTCGTTCGACTCGGCGAGAGCGTCCTCGTGGTCGGCGCATCCGAGGCCGGGCTCGTGAAGCTCGGAGAAGTTCCGGCGTCGACGCTTCCGGCGGCGCGCCCCACGCCACGGACGTTCAGCGACGTCCTCGCCCGTGCCCTCCGCGGCAACGAGAAGCCCGCACCGCGGTCCGACTCGGGAGCCGCCTCGTGACGATGCGGCCCCCGGTGGTGCGCGCGGTCGGCGTAATCGCAAGCGCGGCCATCGTCTTCGCGCCAGCCGTGGCGACGGCGGCGCCGAAGGACGTCGCGGAAGGCGACCTCCTCGGCCGACCGCTGGCGCTGGTCGTCGCGCTGGCGATCGTGTCGCTCCTTCCGTTCGTCTTCATGAGCGTCACTGCGTTCGTGAAGATCTCGACCGTCCTCCAGATCGCCAAGAGCGCCATCGGCGCGCAGTCGGTGCCGTCGAGCACGGTGGTGATGGCGCTGGCCGGAGCGTTGACCGTGCTCGCGATGGCGCCCGTGGGCGAGACGATCGCGGCGCGCGCCGCCCCCATCTTGGCGCAAGACAAGACCGACACGACGCAGCTCGTCTTCGGAGTCGTGGACGTGGTGCGCGAGCCGCTGCGCGAGTTCCTCGGCAAGCACGCGAGCCCCAAGGAGCGTGCCCGGTTCTCGGCGGTGGCGCGTGAGATGCGGCGCGGCGGCGAGGCTTCGGAGCGCGACCTTACGGTGCTCGTCCCCGCCTTCGTGGTGAGCGAGCTCTCGGAGGCCTTCGCGATCGGCTTTTTGATCTACCTCCCGTTCCTCGTCATCGATCTGGTCGTGGCCAACGTGCTCTTGGCGCTCGGCATGCAGATGCTCAGCCCGACCCAGGTGAGCCTACCGTTCAAGATTCTCCTCTTCGTCGCCGTCGATGGCTGGGGCCTCTTGGCGCAGGCGCTCGTCACCTCGTATCGCTGAGCCATGGACCGGTCCGCACAACGCGCGCTCGCGGTCGCCGGCACCTACGGAACGGTCGCGGTCGTGTACATCGCGGTGTCGTCGTCGCTCGCCGCGCGCTTCGCGACCGACGTCGAGGATCTTCATCGCGTCGAACAGATCAAGGGCATGGTCTTCGTCGCGGTGACGACGATGGCGGTGTTCGCCGCTTCGTACATCGCGCTCCGGCGCGCTGCCACGGCCCGAGACGAGCTCGCGCGGCAGCGGCGACTCATCGAAGCACGCGAGCGCCAAGCGATGGCCGGAACCATGGCGGCGACCATCGCGCACGACGCCAACAACGTCCTCACCGCTCTCCTCGGAGAGCTCGATCTCGCCGTACGCGCGCGACCCGATCTCGAGGCGCCACTCGCCGGCGCGCGCGCGAGCGCCAACCGCCTCGTGACGCTCAACCGGCGACTCTCGAGCGCAGCTAAGCAAGAGACCTCCGTCGACCTCCAGCGACAGGACGTCGCCGCGCTGGTGCGTGAGACCGTCACCGAGCTCCGGGCGCACCGCACGGT
>JBGAJR010000031.1:0-96437 GCA_044224815.1 Polyangiaceae bacterium | reverse complement strand
GCCGGCGTGAGCGAGGCCGACACCACGCATCGCATCGAGGAGTCGATCGTTCGGTCGGAGGTCGAGAAGGCGGGCTTCAAGCTCGCCGCCTCGGGCGACTTCTTGCGCGAGCCGTCCGACGCGCGTGATTGGAACCCGTCGCCGGGCGCGGCCGGGGAGCGGCGCGGCAAGAGCGATCGCTTCGTCCTCAAGTTCGTGAAGCCCTGAGCCGCGCCGTCTCGCGGGCCAAGTCTCTCCTCGATCGTCCGCCAAAACATGCTAGCGGGAACGGTCATGGGGTGGCTGACTCGCGCTCGCGGATGTTTGCAGTACCAACGAACTTCGTTCGGCCTCGGCGTGGCGTGCGCGCTCGCCGTCACGGTCTCGCTCGTGGCCTGCTCGTCGTCCAAGGACGCGGCTCCGGCCACGACGCCCACCGTCACGTCCGACGCCGACGTCGCTGACGCAGCGGCCGACGTGCGCGCCGACGATCCGGCGTGCAACGCGTTCGAGCCGCGCGCGGCGGCCGTCGACTTCGTGCTCGGGCCGACCGATCTCGAGAAGACAGTGACCGCCGCCATCGACGCGGCCAAGACGCGCATCGATCTGGCGGCCGTCGAGATCGGCACCAAGCCCATCTTGCAGTCACTCGCCGCGGCCAAGAAGCGCGGCGTCACGCTCCGCGTCGTCGTCCCGCACGCCGCGTTCGCCGACATGAAGGCCGCGCTCGGCGACGTCGTCCACGAGGCGCGCGCCGACTTGGATCTCCACGACAAGGTGATGGTCGTCGACGGCGCGAAGGCGTTCGTCGGCTCGGGCGCGCTCGGGCAAGTCGACACCGAGACTGCGCGCACGTTCTCCGCGTTCGTGAGCGACCCCGCCGACGTCGATCAGCTCTCCAAGCTCGTCGCGCACGACTGGGACGGCACCGCGGCCTCGCCCACGCTCCCGTGCACCAAGCTCGTGCTCTCGCCGGTCAACGCGCGCGCGCGGCTCGCCGAGCTCGTCGATTCCGCGAGCGAGAAGCTCGATCTCGAGCTCGAGCAGGCGACCGACGACAAGCTCGTCGCCTCGATCAAGGCGCGCGCTGCCGCGGGCGTGCATCCGCGCGTGCTCCTCGCCGATCCGGTCGTCGTGAAGACCAACACCGCGGCGGGCGACGCGCTCACCGCGGCCGGGGCCGAGGTCCGCTACTACCGAAAGCTCACGCTCGCCTCGTCGATGATCGTGACCGAACGCGCCGCGATGGTGGGCTCGCACGCCCTCACCACCGTGTCCCTCGACACGCGCCGTGACGTGTCGGTGTTCGTGTCCAACGACGAGGCGCGCTCCGCTGCGGAGTCGGCGTTCGACGCTGACTGGGCGGCAGGCACGCCGCGCTGACGGGGGCACCGCGCCCCGGATTGCGTGTCTCCCGCCGGAAACGCTAGGCAAAACAGCGAATTGGGCGTTGCCCCATACGGCAAGCGATGGGCGCTGCGCAGGCGATCCCCTCGCGCCATCTACGCGAGGTCACTCGCCACCGCGGCGCGGCACGTCGGCTGCATCCCGAGAGCGCGCGCGCCGCGTGGCGCGCGTGGAGGCTGTCGTGGGTATGTGGCTGCGCGTGGGGCTCGTTTCACTGATGACGTTCGTGGCGGGTTGCGGCGCGTCGACCGCGCGGCCGAACGCGCGCGCGGCGGTCGCGCAGACCACGACGACCAGCAAGTCGATGCGCCCGGTCCGCGAGCTCTGCGCCGGCGCTCCGGTCATCGAGGTGCGCCTCGGCGCGCGCGACGATCAGGCGTTCGGGGGCGCGTCGCTTCAGCCTAGCGCGCGCGGGTCGCGTGAGAGCGACGGGACGAGCGCGCGCGGCGCGAAGTCGAGCGCGCTGACGGCGGCCGATCTCGCGGTGCTCGATCGCAAGGGCGCGTGGGAAGAGATCCTCGATCGCGCCGACGAGATCCCGACCGCGCAGCGCGGTCCGGCGTGGGAGCGCATCGTGGAGCGCGCGGCGGTCGAGCTCCTTCGGCGCTACGCAGACACGAGCGCGTTCGACGCGATCTTCGGCACGCAAGCGGTGATGCGACGCTATCCGCACCTCACGGGCTCGCGACTCGTCGAGGACGCGCGATCGAGCGCGATCCGCGTCGCGGTCGACGCTTGCTTGGAGGATCCAAGGCGCGGTCGTCGCTGCGTCGAGGCCGCGAAGGATTGGCTCAAGGCGCCGAGCACCGCCGCCGAGACCACGTTCGAGGTCGCGCGCATCGTGCGAAAGCGAGAGAGCCCGTACGTCGCCGCGCCGCTCTTCAAAGCCGCGCTCGATCAGAAGCGAGCGGCAGGCGCGAGCGCGGGCACGTTCTGCGTCGACGAGGATCTGCGCGTCTCGACCGCGGCCGCGCTCGCGCTCCCCGACGAGTACGACGAAGCGGGCGCGGCGCGCGCCATCGCCGCCGGGCCGTGCTGGGACGCGATGAAGGACGGCGTGCGCGCGACCCTCCAAGCGTCCGACGCGCCCTACTTCCGCGACAACGCCTGCGCCGTTTTGCGAGTGAAAGGCGTGTTCTAGAGCAGGCGGGTCTGTCTAGAGCAGGAGGGGTCCCCTCCTGCACCTCCCTGGGCTCGTCGCTCGCCTCCGCTGCACTGCGGCTCGCTTCTCGCCGAAAGGGGTCCTCGCTATGAGCTCGGCCCCCCTTCGATCCCCCGCGGAGAGAAGAACAGAGTGGGGCCTTCGTTGCTGGCGTGAACGCGCACCTCACGCGGCTCCCTCGTGCACCGCCTTTGGCCCGGCGCTCGCCTCCGCTGCGCTTCGCTTCTCGCCGAAAGGGGTCCTCGCTATGAGCTCGACCCCCTTCGATCCCCCAGGAGAGAAGAGGGAGAGGCGGGGCTTGTCCAACTCGCCAAGGCGGGGTAGTGTCGGCGCCCCTTTTAGGGGGCCAGGAGAGGTGACCGAGTGGCCGAAGGTACCCGCTTGCTAAGCGGGCGCAGGGCTAAAACCCTGCCGCGGGTTCGAATCCCGCCCTCTCCGCTGTGTTTCTGAACCGTTAGGTAGTGTCCGTACCAAAACCCGACCAGAACTCGGATCGGGCTTCTCGAGGAGCGCCGCAGGAAGCGGAGGGAATGGCTCCCCGTGGCGCTGGCGAAGGTCCGGACCGCGCTTGATGTAGCTGCCCCACGTCACGTCCGGTGACTTGTGCCCGGCCTGCAGCGCGATCACGTAGGAGTCGGTGCCGAGCATCGCGAGCCAGGTGCAGCCGGTCGTGCGCCAGCTTCGAAAGTCGAACGGCATCAGGTCGGCCGTGCCGTCGATGAGCTCTTGCCGCTTGATGCCCGCCGCGACGAGGTGGCGCCGCGTTTGATCTGCAAAGCGCTCGAAGAGTCGCGCGCTCCCGATGAGAGGCACGATCCGCTCGTCGTCGGATTCGCGTGCGTCGTGCATCGCTTCGAGGAGCGGCATCAAGTTCGGATGGATCGGCACTTCACGAATGCCGGCATCGCTCTTGGCGCCCGGCTTCTCCTCGCCGGTTCTCACATCGAGCTTTCGCCGAACGCGAACCTCACGCGCGTGCCAATCCACGTCGGACCACCGCAGCGCATAGAACTCTTGCGGACGCGTGTAGAGAAACGCGGCAAGGGCGTAGATCCGCCTCGCTTCAACTGGGATCGCGGCGGAGTTCATGATCTGCGCGAATTCGTGTGGGTACATTGGCTGCCGCTCGCGCCGATCCTCATCGAGCTGCGCTTTGGTGACCGGCGGCTTGATGCTCGCCGCAGGGTTCGCCGATGCCGGTCCGACGTGCACCGTTGCGTACTGCGGATCGTCGTCGGTGAAGGCGCGCGAGAAGGGGGCGACGACGAGCTCGCTCCAAAGGTTCATGGCGCGCTTGGCGCCGATCTCTCCGGACACCACGGCAGCGGTCAGCGCATCCCGAACGGCCTTGATGTGCGCCGGCTTCACGGTGGCAATGGGCAGCGTCCCAAGGAAGGGCGCGACGCGACGCGCCCACGTGCCGCTCATCCCGCGCGTTTCCTTCCCAACGCTTTCGTGTCGCTCGAGATAGCGCGCGTGCCATTCGTTCGCCGTCTCGCGCGTGTCGCCATCGACGTGGTCGCCCGAGCGCATGCGGTCGCTCACTCTGCGGCCAGCGATCTCGGCGGCATGGCAAGGCGCGCACGGACAGCCCTTGAGCGGCGCTGCGGGCGTGACGTCGCACGGCGC
The DNA here is from genome assembly GCA_044224815.1 of Polyangiaceae bacterium. Classification (GTDB taxonomy): domain Bacteria; phylum Myxococcota_A; class Polyangia; order Polyangiales; family Polyangiaceae; genus JADJCA01. Next base: position 92,260 of record JBGAJR010000031.1, on the reverse strand, counting down.
GAGCCCGGTCATGGGGATGGGCCGCGAACGCGCTCCGTTCGCGAGTGTGACCCGCACGACCCAAACGCCGCGGGTCGCATCGAAGCGGGTCGATCCTGAAGCCGGCCTAGGCATGGTGCGTCTCCCATTCGTTCGGAACATTGGACATTCGGGCGCCCCTACATGGCCGGAGCGCGGCATCGCCTGCGGACGCGCCTCAGCGCCTCTTCGGCTTCTCTCCGAGGAGGACACCGGGCTGGTTCTCGACCACGTCGAGCCCGATCAAGAGGGCCGCGCGCGCGATGGTTGCCACCGAGAGGTGCACCGCCAAACGCTCGAGGCGCTCGTAGTCCGTCGCCGAGAGTCGCACGCCGATCTGGCGGTCGAGTCCTTCGTCACTGGGCTTCTTCTTCGCTGCCATCACGTCCACGATCTGCCTCCGTCACTGTGCCGTCCAGCGCCATCGCTAACCGCGTCCGTGCGTCCGTGCTCCGAAGCCAGGGAAAGCGCGCCAAGAGTCGGTCGAGGGCTTCCAGCGCTCTCCGGACGCGGTCGAGGTCCACGGCGCCCCTCACGCTCACGCGCTCGACTTGGCGAGCATCCGCGCCACCTGCGTTTGGTTGAACGCGCCGCCGGAGCGAGAGACAAGCCCACGCCCAGCAAGCGACGCGACGATCGCGCGCTGCGAGAGTCCAGCTGCCCGGAGCTCTGCGACCACCGCGAGAACACCTTGTTCGGCTTCGTCGCGCTCGACGCGGACGCCATCGGCGGCGAGACGGAACCCGTAGGCCACGGTGCCCGCGCGCTCGCCCCTCGCCTTCTTCGCACCGAGCGCCGCCTTGGTGCGGGCGCGAATCAGGGCGCGCTCGTACTCGGCAGCGCCGTCCAGGATCGTGCGCATGAACGCGTCAGCGGGCGTGTCGCCGTTCGCCGTGCCGTCGGCGCACACGACCCGAGCGCCGCTCTGCCCCACCGCGCGCTCGATTGCGCCCGCGATGTAGACGTCACGGGCCAGGCGGTCACGTTTCGCGACGACGAGCACGCCCGCGCCGCACGCGCGAAGCTCACCCAGCGCCGCCACAAGGGCCGGGCGGTCGGCCAGGTCGGCACCCCCGCTGACGCCCCTGTCGGTGTGCCAGGCGGTCACCTGGACACCTTGGCGGGCCGCCCACGACTCGATCGCCGCACGTTGAGCCTCGGGACCAAGGTCCTGCCCCTCGGTCGAGACGCGGAGATAGCCGATCGCGATCTTGGCGTTGCCGGTTCGCTTGCCCATACAGGTATCTTTGATCCCAAAAGTATCATTGTCAATAGAGTGGGTTGGATCGCGGACCCACGAGAGCCCGCGCGTGAACACGCACCGACCGGTTCGTGTTCACGCCGGCTTCCTTACTGCCGCTTCATCCCGCCCTCCGGCGGCGCTTCGAGGTCCGGCGGCGTTCGGTTCGCGCGCCCCGGAAGAGTGCGAAGCTGCGCCTCGAATTTGTGTGCCGCGCGCGTGTAGTAGCCTTCGATCTGGTCGGTGACGGGAACGGTTGGGTTCAGTGACGTGAGCTGCGCGGTGGAGTCGATCGCAAGCTTCTTATCGCTCTCGCTCATGACGCCGAGGCCGCCATACGCTCGGAACGACGTAATCAGCTCGCCCTCGAGTTGCTTGAGGCGCTTCATTGCTTGATTGCGGTCCTCGATCGAGACCTTCGGGTCCGACGAGAGCAACTTGGCCCTAAGCTGCTTCGCCTCCTGCAGGTTGTTTCGCGTCTGGTCGAAGTCCGCCGCGTCCTTGGAAAGCTGACGTGCTTCCACATCCGTTCGCGCGCGCACGACTTCACCGGTCGTGGGAATGCGGACCATGAGCGCTTCTTCGCCCTTCTGATCCTTCGCGTGCGTCTCCGCCAGCTTCCCCTGCCGCTCCTTCTCCGCCTCGCCGGCCTTGAACGCCTGCTCCTGCGTGAGTCGCAGCCCCGTGGCCGGATCGATGTACGAGACGCTCGGGCCGACGGCCTTGGGCATCTGGTACGCCACGGCACTGGCCGTGAGCTGCGCGGTCTCGGCGTCGACCTTGTTGCGGATCTCAGCGGCCTTCAGCTTGGCATCGGCGGTCCCGATCTTCGACGCCGCGGAATCGGCCATGAGCGCCGTCTGCCGCAGTTGGATCGCCTGCATCGCGTTGCGCGCAGCATCGGGCGATCCGTACCGCTGCACAAGCTGGCCAAACGCGGTGCGCTTCGCGGCGATCGTGTTCTGGAGCCGGTCGTACGCGGCCTCTTGCTGGCGCACGTCGTCGGCGATCTCCGCGCGCATCTTCTCCCACGAGTCATCCTTGACCGCGCCCTTGGTGTAGCCCGCGGCAAACCCGCCGAGGATCATGCCGACCTTGCGCCCCATTAGCGAAAGTTCGTCCTGACTCCGCCACCACCTGCCCGGGTCGACCTTCATGTCCGCGAGCCGGCGCGTGTCGCTGTCGATCTCCGCTTGCCGCCGATCGGCCTCTTGCCGGTACGCAACCTGGTCCTTCTCGATCTGCGCCTGCTGCTGCGCGAGCGCCTGCCGCTGCTCCTGCGCCGCGGCCTGGTACTCCTGATTCGCGAGTTGCTTGTCGATCGACGCGTCGCTCGCGGCCTTGGCCAGCTCGTTGTTCGCCTCGATCGTGGACGCGATGGCGGCCTTGCCCGTGGGGCCAACGCGCTCGACCTCGCGCCCGGGAATGACACCGCCGGGCGAGACCTGCGCGATGAACGGCGGGGGCTGGCGCGGAGGTGCGGCAACCGGCTGCGGTGCCGGCTGCGACTGCGGCTCGGGAGCCGCAACAGGCGCAGCCGTCGTCGTGACCGGCGCCGGGGGCGGCGCGGGCGGAGCCGCGGCCTGCACCTCGGCCTTGGTCGGTGCGAACGCGGCGTCGTTCCGCGCCTGCTGCGCGAGCTGCTGCGCGTACGCGTCCATCGCCGGGTCAGGTGCAGTCGCGCCACCGCCCGGCGCCTGGTTCGTGAACGACGGCTGCTGCGGGTTCTCTTCATCGGCGAGCGGGTCGATCGGTTGCAGATCACGATTCATTGCGAGTCACCTCCGGTCTCAACGGTCATCGGCGTCACCGGAAGGATCTCCGGGGTGTTCGGTTCGCCCCCATCGCGGGCCTCGGCAGCGGTGCCACGTGCGGCGCGCCAGGCGGCCCACCGACGCGTTTGCGCCGCCGACGCGGCCGCTCGTACGCGCGCGCGGCCCTCGGCGGTCCTGGGCCCCGTGGAGAGCCCGCCGTGCATCCGACATCGCGTGCGGACCCGAACCCGTCCCGCTTGGTCACGGTCGACCACGACACGAGCTCGGCAGGGCGCGCCACCGCGAGACCGGCAGCGCGCGCCGCAGAGCGGTCGGTCCGCCTTGCGCGGGGGCCGGACGGGCGCAGCGACCTCATGCCGCGCATGCGCATGCGCGTGAGCGGGGGCGTCGACCCCTTGTCGCGCGCCCGGGTGCGCGGGGTACGTCTCAGGTCGACGGTGGCTCACTGCGCGGCCTCCTCAACGAACCCGTCTGGTCCCCCTCGACCGTGGACGGGGACCGTGGACGTGGACGCTCCCCCCCGTACCCCCCCACCGTCCACGTCCACGGTGGACGGGCCCTGGGGGGCCCTACCGTGGAGCGTGGATGAGCGTGGACCGTCCACGCTGTCCACGCTGTCCACGGTAGACGGGTGGGTTCGCACGAAGAGGCCGACCGCCTTGCCTCGCTTCCGCTTCTCGAGGTCCTCCCCGAGCATCGCGACGGCCGCTGACCATCGGCCCGAACTGTCGCCTGCCGCATGCATGCGTGCCTCCCGGACGCTGCACCCCGGGTGCGCCAGCACGTACGCGCGGACCGCGTTGGCATCGGCGGTCACGGCCGAGAGCTTCGCTTGCTCCTTCGCCGAGCGCCGCTCCTCTTTGGCATGCTCGCGAGCCTCGCTGGCTGCATTCCAGGCTTCGACCAGTCGGCCGCCGCGGTCCGGGCACTCCTCGTATCGGAACCCGGTGAAGTGCAGCGGCGACCACGTCGCCCCGGTGGCACGCCCCTTGGCCGTCGCGAAGACGACGTCGGACCCGCGCCCGTCCCAAGTAGCCGGCACCCTCGCGAGGACCGAAACCGAATCGGCGGAGAACTCGATCTCGCCGCTCTCCTTGCCCATACCAACGATCGCGTCCACGTCGAGAATGCGACGGTTGATCGGGCATCCGTCCGCATCGGTGTCGTAGGCGAGTCCGGCAACCCCGTGGATGTCCGCAAGGGTCTTGTAGCGTTCGCGTGCCACCGACGAGATGCAGATCACTGCGACGCCCAACCGGTTCGCCGCATCGCGAAGCACGTACGAGGCGCGGCCGATGCGGCTCCGTACCTCTTGATCGCTCTGCGGCTCGTCGCCGATGAGTTGCAAGAAGTCCACGACCACAAGCAGCGGCGCGGAGCCCGGCCCGTCTTGCTCGGGATACGTCGCACGCAGCGCTTCGATCGACTCGAGGAGCGCCGACGCGGGGAAGCCCATCGGGCGCGCGACTTCGTAGTGGAACGGCAGTGACTCGAGAGCGGGCGCCGCTTCCCGGATACGCCGCAAGTACTCGGGCCCGGCCTTGCCCGTCCAAAGCGACGACCACGGCACGTGCGCCTCTTCGCCTAGGAGACGCAGCGCAAGATCGAGATCGCCGAGCTCCAGCCCAACGTACAGAGCGGGGACACTTCGCTTGGTGGCACCGAGCGCGACTTGGAGCGCGAGCTGGGTGCCGCCGCAGCCTGTCCCCTTGTTGATGACGTGGAAGCCCGGCCAGAGCCCGCCGCCGAAGTGCTCTGCGAGGGTAGGCCATGGGAGCGCGATCGGCCGTTCACTTCCGCTCGCGCGACGTTCGGCGCGAACGATGCTGGCCGCGACTGCATCACCGAGCTTCGGCAGCTTCGGTCTCGGTGCCGTCGCGGCGGACGGCTCCGCAACCAGCTTCGCCCCCCAAGCCATGTCCCCGACGCGCGCGGCCTCTTCGACCTTGTGCCGCAGGTCGGCGTCCGACCACGGTGGCGCGCATCGCGCGTTCCATGGATCGAGCACTTCGAGCGCGCTCGATTCGTCGAGAGAGAACCCTCGCACGATCGCCGTCGCCACGCGCATTGCGTCATCGTGACCATTCGCTCCGCTCACCGCGGGCTCGCAGGTGGCAACGTACGCGCGGGCACGCTGGATGCGCGTGCGGAGCGGAACGTCCGAGCTCGGCACGTTCACCGTGGCGCATTCCGACTTGGGCGCGCGCGCGGGCGTAGCGGCCGGCAGCTCGGGCACGCGGAGCGACCACGCGCCTGGCTCGCTCACGTTGCCTTCGACGGCGGACGAGACTCGCCCGACGCCGTCGCGGACGACGTGCGGGAGCCTGTAGAGTCGCGTCCAGTCTTTGCACGCGCGGTCGGCCACGATGCCGTAGGTCGACGCGAGCTCATCGAGCCACGCTTCGTACGCCGCGACCCAACGGTCACGATCATCCGTGGACCGAATCACGAACGGTTCGGCGAGACGCGCGATCAACCGGTACCCGCCGCGCGTGTCGAACGACACGACGTCGGGATGGTCGGCGCGTAGAGCAGCGACCTTGGCGCGCTCCCCCGATCGCCAGGCGGATTCAGCGTCGGCGCCGGCCGCGTGAGTCTCGGCTTGGTCGACGTCGGCGACGAGCAGCACCATGGGCACGTCGCGCGTGCCCTCGATGTCGCGAGACAGCCGGCGTGGTACCTCGGGAAGGGAGTACGCCGTGAAGTGCGCGTCGAACGCGAACGCTTGCGTCAGTGCGCCAGCGAGCGGCAGGTATTCGACGTGGGTAGACGCCTCGAGCGCCTGCTTGGGATAGGCGAGCGCGGTGCGCGCCATGACTGGGGTGGCGATGCTCATCTGTCGCCCGCCTCGCCCCGCAACTCGGGGATCAGTCCGACGAGGATGGGGAGCACCGTGAGCGGGCGCCAGCGGTGCGCCATCGGTGCGAGCTCCGGATCAGCGAGCACCCGGTCGTGTATCAGCTCGTCGTATAGAGCCTCTCCCACGGCCTCGAGCGCCGCGAGGCGCGTCGGGTCGAGCAGGCTGGCCCATGTGGTGACCGACTGGATCCGCTCGGTCCGCTGCGGATCGCGCGCGACGTGTCGGCCGCCCTCGCTGTCGTAGTAGTAGCGGGGCGCGGTCATGCGGACCTCGTCGCGCGGTAGTTCGCAGCCGCGAGCCACGAGTCGACATCGACCACGCTCGACGCGCCGGCTTCTGGCATTGGAGTGGTCGCCCAACGGTCGTAGTCGGATCGCGAGACCGACCACACGACCGATCGGCCCCGCGCGCCGCCGGTGCGGATCGCTCCGGGGATCTCGGGCGCGTGCTCTCGGAACCAGCGGCGCGACCGACCTGGCGGCAGCGGGCCGATGCTGGTGTACGTGTCGGGCTCGAAGTCTCGCGCGAGCGCGATGACGGGCGCGGAGCAGGTTGCGCACACCACGCGGCCGCGATCGACCATGAGCGGCGCCGTGCAAGTGCATGACGCTCGCAACGAGGTAACCATCTCGTGACGCACGTGCGCCACGCCCGCGCCTTCCGACGCGGGAGCAATCTGGCGGGCCATCGGTCAGTAGCTCGCCATTCGGAGGTCGGCGCGGCTCGCGATCGATGGCGCCGAGGCCGCGAACGCCTCGATCCGCCCCCGCAGACGCCGCTCGCGCGGGAGGATGCCTCGGAGTAGTTCTCGGGCGACGTGGTGCGAGGAGCCGATCGCGGCGGCGAGCTCCTCGCAGGTCAAGCGATGACGCTGGGCGATCTCACGGATCGCGCGGACGATAGCAGTATCCGACATGACGGCCTCGTGGCCGACCTGGGTGGGCGCTGCGTGATGGCGACAGGTCTGCGGTCACCATCACGCGATCATGTCGGGTCCGCGCTATCCACGCTGCGCGTGGTGGACCGTACTCTCCACTGAGTGCCATCCCGTCGCCGAACCGTCAAGGCCCAGCGCACGCGGTGTCGTCGATTCGCGCGCGCCTGATACCGAATTAGCGACTACGCGCTAGACGATGTCACCCACTTCCCACACGTGACCGTCGGCGATGTTCGCGAGCACGATCCGATCGCCGACCATCACGTAGGCGCGATGAATGCCGGTCGCCTCCTGAGCCAACCACGCTTCGGTTTCACCGCCGACCGCCGAGAGAGCGGCGCGGCCGATGGGGCTGATTGGGCAGACCGGCTCTTCGCGCCAGCCCATGTCCTGGAGCCACGAGAGGGCGCGACCACTCGGCTCGTGAATCACGACAGCGACCCCGCCCGCGTCGCAGATCTGTGCGATGCGCTCGAGGTGGGGCGCGACGATGGAGCGCAGCTCCTGCGAGGCAAATGTGGTGTCTGCCGGCGTCTGGCTCATTCGGCCGCCGCCTTCCCATCCTGGGCGTCCGGTGCGGCGGCATCCTCAGCGTCCGTGGGGCGGTTCGCGGCAACGATCCGATCGATGAGCTCCGCCGCGCTCCTGGCGCGCATCTCGGCCTGGAAAATGAGTTGGCCCAGAGTCTCGGGGGAGACGTTGGAATCCTCGTGCAGCGCCCAAATCGCGTGGATGTCGTTCGCTACCCACGTGAGCGCGCATGCGCCCAGATAGGCCGGATCGGCGCCCGCCGCTTCTCCCGCTACGAACTGCGCGATGAGCGCGTAGAGCGAGCCGCTGTAGGCGCTCGGTGCGTCACGGTGGAGCGACTCGCGGTCGTGTCGCGCTTGCACCTCGCGCTCGTCACGCTTGCGAGCGACTTCGTTCAATTCGTTGCTGACGCTGGAAGGCTTCATGGTCGGTTCGTTCCTTCTGCGGCTCGGATGCCGCCGTCGACCCCGGACCCGGCGGTCCGAAGCCGAAGGCGGAACCCCGCCTCAGGACGAGCGCCCCCGCTTGCTTGCGATCTCGATCACGTTCCCCAAGGTGGCGAGGCGACGCGCTTTCAGCTCATCGGCCAGCTGCGCCACCACGTCGAACCGCCCCGCGGCGGCGGCTGCATCGAGCGCGCGAGCGAGCGCCGAGTCGGGGTCGCCCGGTTGCGGCTCCCGCGTCGAGTTGGCGCCCAATTCCGTCGACTGCGCCGACACTTCAATGGGCGCGCGCGCGCTTGTTTTGTCGGGCTTGCGGCCATTCTCAGTCGGCGAGAAGGTCGACTTGGCTGTCAGTTTCGAATCCCGCCCTCTCCGCAAATCCAGCCCGCGCTCGATCGAACGGGTCACGCCATGCGGAACGCGTTGTGTTGGACGGCGAAGCCGCCCTCTTCGTCGACGACCTGGAACTCGCCGATGTAGCCGCTCGGCTTGCCGCGATACAGGATGTCGACCCAGAGGACGTTCTTGTTCTTGCCCATCCACTCGCCGCCTTGCATCGAGAGGTCGGCGAGCCACGCGCGGTTCGTCTTCCACCAGTTGCCCTCGAACGACGAGTCCGGTGGCGTGGCGTGGATCAGGTAGTGGTCCTGGAACAGGTTGTAGACGTTCTCGTTCCAGTCTTCGTAAGCGTGGCCCACCATCGCTTCGGCTTCTTCGATCTTGCCTGCGGCCAGCGTCTCGATGAACGACTTCACGAGTGCGAGCACCTCGTCGTTGCTCGGCTTCTCAGACCACGTCTTCATGCCGCGAGTCTAGATCGCGGGCGCGGCCACGTAAGAGGCGAAACGCTGGCGTCGTTGGTCAAGGCGAGCAAGCGCCAGCGTGCGACGGGCAAACGCACGTCGTCTCTTGCGGCGACAAGCACCGCCCGGCCGCCAGGAGGCACGAGCCCGTCGCGCACGTGTCGACGCCGTTGTTGCAATCGGCCGTCGCGAGGTTGAGCGGCAAGCACACGTACGCGGGCGCGCCGGCGTCGGCGTCAGCGCCCGCATCCGCCGCGGCGTCTCCGCTCGCGTCAGCGGACGCGTCGCCCGCGTCGACGCCGACGATCGGCGCTTGCCATGCGGGGACGCAGTCCCAGAAGAGCGGACACGAGAACGTGTCGTCGGGATCGCACGTCTTGCCGATGTCGCCGCACGCGCCTGCTTCCACCGCCGCGTCCGTCGCCGCGTCGGTCGCGCTCGCGTCGGTCGTCGTGCCCGAGTCGGTGGTCGTCGACGAATCGGTCTTGGTGCCCGAGTCGCTGCTCGTGCTGCCACCCGCATCATTTCCGGATCGAACGCTCGCATCGGTTCCGGCGTCGGTGGTGGTCGACGTGTCGTCGCTCGAGGCTGTCGCGTCATCGGAGCAAGCGGCGGCGAGAGCGCCCCCGATCAAGAACGCGCCGAGCGCCACCCCACGAAAGCCAAGCGTTTTCGACATGCGCAACGCTCTAGCGCGGCCTCGCCGCCGCCGCCAAGCGCGAAGTCGGTTCGCTCACACGCCGAGCGCCGCCAGCCGATCGAAGAGCGCGAGCGCGCCCGCCTCGAGCTCGCGCGCCACGGGCGCGAGCGGGGCGTCGGCTGTCATGGCCAGATCGAGGGCCTCTTCCGACAACGTTGCGAGCGCGCCGAGGAGCGCGCCCACGACGGCCGCGCTCCCCGTCGGGATCTTCGCCGTGCGGGCCTCATCCTCCTCGGCCCACACCTCGCGCTCGAAGGCGCGCGAATCGCCGATCTTCGCGGCCATGATCGACGTCTGAACGGCGTCGGCGAGCGAGGCGATGCGCTTCGCGGGGGCGCGCGCGGGCAACGATTGCCGCGCCACGAGCGCCTTCAAGAACGCCGGTCGCGACATCATCTCGCGCTGCTCGCGGCGCCGATCGCCGAGCCGCTTGGCCACGGTCGCGCGCACGTCGCGGACGGTGCGAAGCGCGCGGGCCGCGGTCTTCGGTCCAAGCTCGGGGAGCGCGGCGAGGTCACGTGATCCGATGCCCAACGACGCGCATCGGGCGCCGCACGTCCGCACCAGCCAGTCGAGCGCGAGCCAGGCGCGCGCGGTCTCCACGCGCGGCTCCTTTGCGGTGCCGAGCGCGCCGTCCAAATGAGGCGTGAGCGCCTTTCGCGCGTCGGCGGGCATCAGAAACGTCCACCGGAACGCGAACGATCCCAGGACCGGCGACACGCACGCCGGAACGTCACCAGTGGGCTTGGGATGCAGCGCGGCCACGAGCCGCGAATGACACGCGCGCCGCGCCGCCGGCGTGTGCGTGCTGTGTCGGCGCGCCGCCATGCTTCAGGACGACGCGGCGACCGCGGTGGGAAGCGGCTCGCGGCGCGCGCGGAACTCGGCGCGGATCGCGTCGACGTCTTCGGGCGTCAGGTGCTGCTTGAGGAGCGGGAAGATGAGCGTCTCTTCGTTCTCCATGTGCGCCTCGAGGAGCGTGTGCATCGCCTCGCCGAGGCTGCGGAGCTTGGCGACCGCCGCGCAGCACTCCTTGGCCTCGCCACGCTCGAGCGCTTCGCACACCGCGAGGAGCTCGGGGATCTTGGCGTCGAGGCGACGGTGCTCGAGCTCCATGCGCTCCACGAGCGGCGCAACCTCGGGCGCGCGCGCGAGGAGGCGCGGGAGCACCGACTCGTCCTCGTCGGCGACGTGCTTGGGATAGGCCTCGGTGAAGTAGCGGAGGATGCGGGCCGCCGCCTCGCAAGCATTCACCGGGCACGCCTCGCCGTCGGACAAGCGCACGGCGAGCGACGCGAAGTAGCGAATGCGCGCGTGGCAGTCACCGAGCAGCTCGACGACGTCGGCGTGCGGGTTGGGCGCCTGAAAGGCGGTGAGCGACCGAGTGGAACGCATGGGACGTACAGCTCTTGCTCAGGCTCTTGGGCTCATCCGAAGGTCGCCATCCGAGGGCGCCGTCCAACGCTCAAAACAACCACACCCGAGGTGCATGGGACAGCGTGACTTGCTGGCAAGGGCTTCGCCAAGGGGATTTGAACGTCGTTCGAAATCGTTCATGATTCCAGAGCCGCGGGAAGCGGGTGGCGGACCGCAACGGCACCGCGCGTCGCACCCACGGATTCGAGCATGGACGAGCAGCGGCGGGCGCACATTCTGAAGGTCGCCGAACAGCTCCTCAGGCATTACGGCCCACAAAAAACCACGATCGCGGAGATCGCGCGGGCGGCCGACGTGGGGGTCGGGACGGTCTACCTCGAGTTCGACTCCAAGGAGGCCATCGTCGAGGAGCTCTCCGCCGTGCACCATCAGGCGGTCCTCGACGCAATGCGCCAGGCGCTCGAAGGGGAACGTCCGTTCGGTGATCGACTCCGGGCGATGTTCGACGCCCGACTCGCCGCGTTCTTGCGGCTCGACGCGGAGGGCAACCACGCCCGCGATCTCGTGCACTGCGTGAGCCCTGCGGTCCGGTCCGCTCACGCGCGTTTCAAGCAAGCCGAGCTCGAGCTCGTCGAGGAGCTCCTCGGGCACGGCGACGACGCGGCCGAGTTCGCCTGCGGCTCGCGCCAATGCGGCGATCTCGCGAGCGCCGTCTTGATGGCCTACGCGTCGTTCGGTCCGCCGTTCGTGTTCGGCATGGACAAGGACGAGCTCACGCGGAAGCAGTCCGCGATGCATCACCTCGTTCTCTACGGACTGCTTCGCCGCGACCTCCCCGCGGCTTCGCGGCCGCGCAAGCGCTGACCGCTCGAAAAATCTGCGCGCGCGGAGAAGTGAAGGGCGACCCGTTGACCGGCTCGTGAACGAACTTAGGTTTCGTTCATCGCTCAACGCCTCCCTTCCCCGAGCGACAGAAAGAGACCCTCCTCGATGGCTACGCTTCGTGGCGGCGCCGCCGCCCCTTCCGGCCCGTTCCCGCTCCTTCCCCTCCGCAACGGCGTCGTGTTCCCGGGAACGCGCGTCACCTTGCCGGTCGGCCGTGAGAAGTCGGTGGCGCTCCTCCGCAACGTGCATCCGGGCGAGATCGTCGCCGTGGTCACGCAGCGCGACGCCGCGCTCGTCGATCCGGGTGAGGACGATCTCTTCAAGCTCGGCGTGCTGGCGCGCGTCCATCACGTGGGTCGCACGGGCGACTCGGAGTTCCGCCTGGTGATCGAGGGCCTCAACCGCGTGGAGATCGCGCGGCTCGTCGAGCGCGATCCGTACTGGCGCGCCGAAGGCACCGTGGTTGAGGAGCCGGCGCACGACTCGTCCGAGGCCGGCGCCCTCGCCGAAGAGCTTCGCGCCGTCGTCGCCGAGCTCGGCTCGCGCGGCCTCTTCGCCAACGTCACCTTCGCCGACGACGACGAGCCCGGCGTCTTCGCCGATCAGGTCGCGTCGAGCCTCGGCCTCACCACCGAGAAAGAGATGCAGGTTCTCGAGACGCTCGACGTGATCGAGCGCCTCAAGCTCGTGGCCAAGCTCCTCGGCGAGGCCAAGGGCGCGGCCGACGTGAAGCGCAAGATCGAGAGCGAGGTCCGCAAGGAGCTCGGCAAAAACCAGCGCGACGCGGTGCTCCGCGAGCAGCTCAAGGCCATCAAGAAGGAGCTCGGTGACGAAGAGGCCGACGTCGTCGCGCAGCTCCGCGAGAAGCTCGACAAGGCCGGCCTCACCGAAGAGGCGCGCGCCGTCGCCGATCGCGAGCTCAAGCGACTCGAGACCATGTCGCAGCAGTCCGCTGAGTTCAACGTGGTGCGCAACTACCTCGAGTGGATCTCGGATCTGCCGTGGACGAGCCGCGCCGAGGCCAAAGACGACATCGACGGCATCGGCCAAAAGCTCGACGCCGATCACTACGGCCTCGAAGACGTGAAGAAGCGGATCTTGGAGCACATGGCGGTGCTCAAGCTCTCGGGCAACCCGCGCGGCAGCATCATGTGCCTCGTCGGCCCGCCCGGCGTGGGCAAGACGTCGCTCGGTCAATCCATCGCCGACGCCACCGGTCGACCGTTCGTGCGCATCGCGCTCGGCGGCGTGCGCGACGAGGCCGAGGTGCGCGGTCACCGCCGCACGTACGTGGGCGCGCTCCCGGGCCGCGTGCTCCACGCGCTCCGCAAGGCCAAGGTCAAAAACCCCATCGTCTTGCTCGACGAGATCGACAAGCTGATGGTCGGCTACAGCGGCTCGCCCGAGGCGGCGCTCCTCGAGGTGCTCGATCCCGAGCAGAACAAGACGTTCACCGACCACTACCTGGAGATCTCGTTCGATCTCTCGGAGGTCATCTTCGTCTGCACCGCCAACACGCTCGAGACCTTGTCGCCTCCCCTGCGCGATCGACTCGAGATCATCGAGCTCAGCGGCTACACGCTTGAGGAAAAAGTGCACATTGCACGGAGCCACCTCATCCCCAAGCAGCTCAAGGAGCACGCCATGGCGGACGGGGCGCTCAACATCACCGACGGCGCGCTGCGCGAGACCATCGGCGCGTACACGCGCGAGGCCGGCGTGCGGCAGCTCAATCGCCAGATCACCAAGATCTGCCGCGCGCTTGCCCTCGAGGTCGCCCGCGCCAAAGACGGCAAGGCGCCCAACTTCACGGTCGACGAGGGCGCGCTCACCAAGCTGATCGGCAAGCCGCGCTTCTTCGCCGAGGTGGCGGAGCGAACCGACGTCCCCGGCGTCGCTACGGGCCTCGCTTGGACGCCGGTGGGCGGCGACATCCTCTTCATCGAGACCTCGCGCATGCTCGGCAAGGGCCGGCTCGAGATCACCGGTCAGCTCGGTGACGTGATGAAGGAGTCGGCGCGCGCAGCGCTCACCTACGTGCGATCCAACGCCGAGAAGCTCGGCGTGGACCCCACGTTCCTCGAGTCGCAAGACATCCACGTGCACGTACCCGCGGGCGGCGTGCCCAAAGACGGTCCGTCGGCGGGCGTCACGATCTTCACTGCGCTCACGTCGCTCCTCACCGGGCGGCGTGTGCGGAGCGATACGGCGATGACCGGCGAGGTCACGCTCCGCGGCCGCGTTCTTCCGGTCGGCGGCATCAAGTCCAAGGTGCTCGCGGCGCACCGCGCCGGGCTCACGCGCGTGGTTCTTCCCAAAAAGAACGAGCGCGACCTCGACGACGTCCCGGAAGACGTACGCAAAGAGATGTCGTTCTACTTCGCCGAGGACATGAGCCAGGTGCTCGCCGAGGCGCTCGAGAAGGATGCCGCGATCCCGATCACTTCGGCGCCCACGGTCGGCAACGCAGCGCCGCCCGCTGCCTGATCGCGCAGCTCAGTGGCCGGGCTTGAACGCGTTGTCCTCGTCGCCCACCACGGCGGGGACTTGGTTCCCGGGGAACTCCTCGAGGATCGCCGAGTAGGTCTTGGGGTGGGCGAGATCGGCGAGCGACCGAATGAGTCGGAAGCTCGTCGTCTCGTCGCCCGGCCATAGCGACGGGAGCCCGTTGCCGATGATGTCGACGAACTTGGTGTCCTGGCCGCCGTTGGCCTGCCGGCGCTTGGCGGTGAAGTCGTCGTCGAGGTACCCGAGGCTGTTGCAGCCGTCCAAGAACCACACCTGATATTGCCCGGGCGTGACCGTGCCGCGGCTCGTGATGCCGCGGATGTTCTTTCCGAGCCCGGAGTGGCCGTCGTACGTGACGACATCGGCGTCCGCGGTCGCAGGTCCGAAGCGCGCTTCGAACTCGGCTGGCGCGATCTCCATCGCGCCAGCGAGAAAGACGCGGTGCTCGTATTTCTTGCCGGAGACCGTCCCGCGGATCGTGACGTCGCGGTAGATGAAGTCGGTCTTCGCGCCTTCGGTGACGGTCCCGTTCGAGAGCGCGGTCACGTCACGCACGAGCGCTTCGAAGTCGCGCGTGCCCAGATCCGTCGGCTGATCAGAAAAGCCGTCGAGGCCGACGACCGAGACGACCTTGAGGGCGCCGTCCGCGAAGATCTTGTCGTACTCGGGGTACGTGTCGGCCACGACGCCGCTGCTCGGCTTCGCGGTCGCCGTCGTACGCAACGTGTCCGCTTCGAGCTTGCAGCCATCCACCGTGGGATCGAAGTCGTGCCAGAAGGTCGACTGCCCGTACTCGTTGGTGCCGCACTTGCCGTCGTACTTGGCGTTGAAAGCGTCGAGCGAGTCTTGGTCGACCTTCTTCGGAACGGCGATTTGGTACTTCTTCGGCTGCGCCTGGTTCGCGGGCCAGAGCACGGGGAGCACGGCGGAGTACGTGATGCGCTGGCTGCCGTCGGCCGCGGGCGTGGCCGTCACGTCCTTCACGCGCACGAAGCCTGGGCGGGTGTTGCCGCCGAAGTGCGTGAGCCGACCCTCGGTGTAGAAGAGCTGCGTGACGATCGCCTGCCGCGCCGGAACGCCTGCGGGCGCGACGACCTCGCCGCGCAGGCTGAAGTCGAGGAACACGGCCTCGTGGCTCGTGAGCTCGCTCATCTCGTCGCCGTCTGCCGAGCCGGCGCCGTCTTCGGTTGCGCCCGCGGAGCAGCCCAGCGAGAGCGCGAGAGACGGGACCAGGAGGAGCGCGAGCGAGAGGAGTCGACGCATGATGCGCCGCGTTCGTGCACGCGCCGTGCCCAAGCGAACGGCTGCCCGCCGCGCTCACGACGGACGGATTCCGCCACGTTTCCGCGCGCGCGCCCGCGGCGTGGATCAGAGGAGGTCCATCGGAGGCCGTCGCCTTGCCGTTACGCGGGTCGTCGCGCAGCGCCACGCGGGCGACGCCTCGGTCAGGGCCCGCCGCGTGCTCGGCGCTCGGCGATCGCTGCCTTGATCGATGCCGACTTCGTGCCTTCGAGGAGGTCCGCGATGGCGAGCGGACAGTCCGGGCGGCGGAGCATCGCGATCCACGCCTCGCGCACGTGATCGCTGAACGGGAAGCGGCGCATGTGGTCGGCGAGCGCGACGAGGAGCTCGGGCGCGACGTGCGGGCTCTCCGCGATCTCGCGCATCAGCCAGTGGCTCTCGGCGACGAGCGCGACGACCCGCTCGATCGGCGCCTCGGCGCCGGCGACGATGCGGCGCTTCTCGAGCGCGCCCTCCAGCTCGCGGGCGATGCCCTCCACGGCGTCGGCGGCTTCGCTCGGTGCGCGACCCGAGTCGACGTCCGCGGAGTAGCGTCCGAGCGTCGTTCGCGCGCTCGTTCCGTTGGGGCGCTGCAACGTGACGATGACCTCGACCACCTCCGTCCGCTCATCGACGCCGATCGAGACGCGCTCTCCGCTCGCGTCCGTTCGCGCGAGGGAACCGTCGCTCGTCTGCGTGAAGCCGAGCGCGGACGCGCGCTCGGTCAGCCGCCGTCGGAGCGCGGGGGCGAACCGCTCGGTGTCGTTCGAGCCACTCGCCGCGCTGTCGCCCTCTTCGTCGTCTGCGTCCTCGCGCGCGAGATCGCGCGCGTACGCATCGAACACCGCGCCCAGCTCGGGAACGTCGGCGAACGCAGCGCGCGCCTCCGCGAGCCATGCGGCGCGCTCCTCGGGCTCGTGCTGGGCGCGGTCGGCTTCCGTGGCGGGGGTCAGCGCGCGATGCCCGAGGCCACTTCGCGCGAAGGCCGTGAGCGCGAGGCGCAGCGGCTTCTCCACTTTCTCCGTCACGCCTTCGTAGAAGAGGCGCGCGACGTCGGCGCGCGTGAACGCGACGTCGAAGAGCCCGTCGACCGTCTTCCCCGGTCCGCGCATCTTCATGCTGATCGACGCGTCGCGCGCGCCCGCTGCGACCAGTGCCGCGTACGTGGGCCCGTGGACGTAGGCGATGCCGACGGGGGATCCGTCGAGCGTGGCGCCGTCTTCGTCGAGCGCGGCGAGACGCGCGACGAGCCCCGCGAGCCCACGCTTCGGCTTCGGCGAGAGCGCGAGGAGGCTCACGGCGCGCGTCGCGAAGAGCTCGCTCACCGGATCTTTGGCAGCCGGCTCGACGCGGCCGTAGCTGTCGTAGGTCCCGAGGAGCGGCAGTGAGACTGCGTGCGCGCGGCCGTCGTGCCCGCGCATGACGAGGAAGAATCCCGCCTCGCCGCGGGCGATCGAGAGCCCGGTGACGACGCAGCGGACATCGAACATCCCCATGAGCACACGGTAACCCACGACTCGCGCCGGAGTTGGCTGGCTTGGCCGGTGGGCCGCTTGGTAGGATGAGATTCGTGAGCCGGTTCGGTCGTGTCTTGTCGGCTGGGTCGCTCCTGCCCGCGTGCGTGCTGCTCACGACGCCGCTCGCGTGCCAGGCGTTCCTCTCGATCGACGAGAAGGGCCCCGGCGTCATGCCCGACGCGAGCGGTTCGCCGGACCCGCGCGCGGATCGAGACGGCGAGGTGCCTGCCTCGGTGACGGACGGTGGCTCTGCCGACGCGGCATTGGCCGACGGTGGCTGCCCCTTCATCCTCTGCGACGACTTCGAGCTTGGAGGTCTTGGCCCCGCGGGCGGGCTGCCCCCCCGCAACGCGTGGAGCTATCGCGACGCCGTCCTGTCTGGGGTGACGCTCTCTCGCTCGACGCCAGGAAACGGCTCCAACTTCTCGCTCCTCGCACAGGCGAGGCCGGGAGCGCAAATGGGCGCGGGTGACTATCTGGTGCTCAGGCTCGGGACCGCGACGCATGCCGACGTCACCTTCGACTTACTCCAAGAAGGATTGCCGCCTACCGTCATCGAGGCGGTGGCCATCGCGCACACGGACGTGACCCAGAACTACGTGGCGGCCGCATTCGCCAGCGGGCACGTCACGACGCTGTCTGCGCTGAACGGGTTGATTGGGACACCCGCGCCATCGTCGTTCACGCCGCCCCCGGGCTGGGCCAAGTTCAAGCTCGTCGCCGACGTCAAGCTCGGGAACCTCGAGGTGACGGTGAGGGTTGACGGGACCGAGGTCAAAGTCGACACAGTCAGCATCCCCACCGGCGCCCCGCTCTTCGTCCGGCTGGGCATGCGAACGAATCAGGCGGCCGAAGGCGGCCTGCTGCGGTTCGACAACGTCACGATCGACGCCAACAGCAAATGAGCGGCCCTGGCGTGGGCGGCCTCGTGGGCCCAGGGCTCCAGCTCACCGCCCGGCGAAGAACGGGATCTTCTGGAACAGCGCCTCGGGGGTGCTCTTCACGATCGGCATGATGGCGCGCCAGAACGACGGGACGTACGCCTCGGGCACGCGATCGTCCATCACGCGGACGATGTCCTCGGCGACGCCCGGCGGCTTGCCGAAGAGGAAGTGCTTGGCGTGATCTTTGGTCATCGGCGTGTCGACCGGGCCGAGCTTCAGCGTGGTCACGCTCACGCCCGCGGCATAGAGCCGCGTGCGCACGCCTTGGAGATAGATGTTGAGCGCGCCCTTCGACGCTCCGTAGGTGTAGTTCCGCGGTCGACCGCGATCGCCGGCGACCGAAGTGATCACGCCGAGCCGACCGGCCCGCTGTCGCTCCATGTGGTTCGCGATCGGGATGATGAGCGCGACGGCGCTCAAGAAGTTGGTGCGGATGGTGGCGTGCGCTGCGTCGAACGAGCGTTCGCTCGCCAGCTGATCGCCGAGATCGCCGTGGGCGATGAGCACGGTGTCGAGTCGACCGAGCGCCGCGACGGCCCGCTCCACGATGCGCTCGTTCTCTTCGAGCACGTCGAAGTCGGCGACTTCGGTGCTCACCTCGGTCGCGTGACAGAGCCGCGCGACCTCATCGAGCTTGGACGCGTTGCGGCCCACGAGGTGGAGTCGGTCGCCCCGCTCGGCGTGGAGGAGCGCCACTTCGCGGGCGATGGCCGAGGTGGCTCCGAGGATGAGAACGCGCTGCATCGCGCGCACTTTACCGCATCGAGGGGGTCAAAAAGAGCGCGTCGTGGCCACGGCGACCCCGATGACCCCCGCCGCTGCCGCGCAGACGAACGCCACCACGAACGAGCGGTGCGCGAGGGTCGCGAGCGCGGGCCGTGTCCCGGCCGTCCGGTGGGCAATCGCGCCCGCGATCGCGAAGAGCGCGGCGGCGACGGCGAGGTGCTCCTTTCGCTCGAACGCCCAACCCAGCGCCGGATGCTCGAGGAAGAGCGTGGGTTTGATCACCTCGCGATAGCTCGGGTAGATCGACGCGCCTGCGAGCGCCGTGACGACGGTCAGCGCGCTGGCGAGCGTCGTCGCGAGCGGCGCGCGGCGGCCGGTCCGTCGGAGCAGGAGCGCCGGGTGCGCGAGCGCAGCGACCGACAGCCAACCGAGGTGACCGTGTACGTGCGCGACGAGTCGTGTCAGCTCGAGGGTCACGGGAGGAAGATCCCCTGCACGAGCGCGAGGGCTGCCGCGACCGCGAAGACCGCGCGCGCGAGACGCTCGCCGCGCTCCAGATCTCCGGCGACGAAGTAGGTGAGCGCGGCGGCGGGGCCGGCGACGTACGCGCCCACCGCGAGCCGCGTGAAGAGGGCGACGTTGCCCGACACGATCATCGGATCGGGCGCGGCCTCGTGGCGGAAGAGCACTTCGCCGGCGCGAAGGCCCGCGTAGGTGATCGTGATCGCGAGGACCCCGACGAAGAGCGCGAGCCCGATGCGCGTACGTGCGGTCGAGCGTCGCTCCGTCGTCATGGAGAGACCTCTCGCCCGCGCTCAGAAGCCGATCTTGCGCATCACGAAGCGCGGGAGCGCGCGGATCACGAACATGACGAGCGCCCACATGCCGGGCGTGTAGAGCATGGGCTTGCCCGCATCCATCGCGCGGACGACGTCGCTGGCCACCTGATCGGGCTCACCAGCGAACGGCGGGGGCTTGAGGCCGGCGGTCATGCCGGTCTTCACGAAGCCCGGCTTCACGCACAAAACGCGCAGGCCTTGGGCGTGGAACTTGTGGTCCATTGCTTCGAGGTAGACCGACAGACCGCCCTTGGTGGAGCCGTAGATGGCGACGGGCTTGCGGCCGCGATCGCCGGCGACGGACGAGAAGACCACGAGGTGACCGCCGCCTCGCGCGAGGAGGCGCTTTCGCGCGTGCTCGCAGAAGACGACGGTGTTGGCGAAGTTCACCGTCACCAGGCGCCGCGTCAGCTCGATGTCGGCCTCGAGCGCGTCTTGCGTCGCGAACATCGCGGCCGTGACGATGACCGCGTCGAAGTTGCCGAGCGCCGCATCGGCCGCGTCGAGCGCGGCGGCGAACGTCTCCGGCTTCTCGAGATCGCAGGTCGCCGTACCGACCTGCTCCTGGCGCGGATGACGCGCCTTCAAGTCGGCCGCGCTCCGCGCGAGATCTTCGTCACCGATGCCGAGCAGGAACACCGAGTCGCCGCGCGCCGCGAGGCGTTGGGCGATGGCGCGACCCATCCCGGCCGTGCCACCAAGAACGACTGCCTTCATCGCTATGCTTTGTCTCCGAACAAGCGGACCGACTGCGCGCTCCGGAGCCTGCGCTTCGGGTCCCACTTCTCACGGGCCGCGAGGAAGCTCGGCACGCGCGGATCCATGGCGCGGTAGTGCTCGGGTCGCGTGAAGCGATCCTTGGTGAGGTAGATGCGACCGCCGGTGGCGATCACGAACTCGTTGAGCGCGTCGACGATGCGCTGGATGTCGGGCGACACCGCCATGTCGACGGCGATGGAGGTTCCTTCCATCGGGAAGCTGAGCAGGCCCTTGCCCTCGGGGCCGCAGTCCTTGATGACGCACAAGGGCGACGCGCCGCCGAGCTTGGTCAAGAGCTCCATGAACTCGCGCACGGCCTTGGGGCCGGCCGCGCGCGGGACGACGCACTGGTACTGCGTGAAGCCGCGCGGACCGTAGACGCGGTTCCACTCGAGGATCGCGTCGAGCGGGTAGAAGAACGGCTCCGGCCCGACGACCTTGGCCTCGCGCGTCTCGAGCTGCTTCCAGTAGTAGAGCGCGTTGAAGGCGCGCGTCGTGACCTCGTTGATGGCCCAGTTGGGGAGCTCGATCGGGAAGGTGATCTGCTTTTCGGCGGGGAGCTCCGCGCCCTCGGCCTCTTCGGCGGTGGCCCAGCGACCGGCCATCAAGATGCCGCGCCCGAGCGCGCTCCCTTGGCTCAGGCAGTCGATCCAGCCCATCGTCATGGGCCAGCGCGGCGCGGCGGCGTTGAGGCCGGTGATGAACTCGTCGATGTCGCGGACGCGCAAGCTGTCCATCCACACCCACGGCGAGGGGATGCGATGGAGCACGAACTCGACCTCGAGGATGTGGCCGAGGAGGCCCATGCCGCCGATGGTCGCGTAGAACAAGTCCGAGTGCTCGGTGGGCGAGCACGTGACGATGCTGTCGTCGGCGAGGCGCATCTTGAGCGAGCGCACGTGGTTGCCGAACGTGCCCTCGCAGTGATGGTTCTTGCCGTGCACGTCGCTCGCGACCATCCCGCCGAGCGTCACGTACTTGGTGCCAGGCGTGACGGGCGAGAACCAGCCGCGCCGGAGGAAGAGTCGATTGAGCTCGACGAGGCTCAAGCCCGCCTCGGCGCGAATCACGCCGGTGTCCGCGTCGAACGAGAGGATTCGGTTCGCGAGGCGCGTCGCGATGACCTTGTCGTCCGCGCGGGCCGGCAGCGACGAGTCCCCGTACGAGCGGCCGAGCCCGCGCGCGAGGACCGCACCTTGGCTCAGCTTCTCGAGGTTCTCGCTCAGCACCTCCCGGC
The DNA here is from genome assembly GCA_044224815.1 of Polyangiaceae bacterium. Taxonomy (GTDB): domain Bacteria; phylum Myxococcota_A; class Polyangia; order Polyangiales; family Polyangiaceae; genus JADJCA01. The sequence goes on along the minus strand of JBGAJR010000031.1, from coordinate 70,880 downwards.
CTGGCGCCGGGATGCGACCCCAGCCGACGAGCGACGGCGCGGTCGGCGCGGCCTTTTCGGCCGCGACGTTGGAGGTCACTTCCGTCGCCGCCGGGCGCCGATCATGCTGCGGAGTGGTCACGGTCGAGGACATGGCGAAGAGGGCCGTGCCCGTAGCCCGAGCCGGCCGGTACGCACCCTAGCACGCCAGCCCCCGCAGCGCCGACGTCATGTAGCTCGGCGTCGATGCTGCTAAATTGCGGAGTGTCATGCGTAAGACCAAGAGAATCGGTTCCGTCCTCTCCGTTCTCTTCGGCGTGGCGCTCGCGGCCGCGTGCGGCGGCGGCAACGACGCGAACGAGCCCGGTCCGACGACCGACGCCGATGCCTCGTCGCCGTTCGGTGAAGGCGGCGGCGCGTGCGAGGTGCAGTGCGGCGCCACTTGCTGTGCTGCTGGCGAGCGTTGCGCGAACGGTGTGCGCTGCACACCGATCCAGAAGCCGTGCCAGACCGCAGACGACTGTCTCCACGACAGCTACTGCGCGAACGGCACGTGCACGCCTTACGGCGTGCCGCCCGAGGTGACGAACGATCCGACGTGCAAGGCCACCTTCGCCATCGACGCGATCGTCCCCGCGGTGCAGTGCCAGTGGTCGGGGCCGCCCGCGGGCGATCCCAAGCCCGACAACGTGCAGGTCATGGCGACGCCGGTCGTCGTCGACTTCGATCTCGATCACGATCCCAAGACGCTCTCACCGTCGATCGTCTTCCCGAGCTTCACCGCTGGGGGCGGCTACAAGGTGGGCGGCGTCTTGCGCGTCATCTCGGGCGAGGACTGCCACCAGCAAGACAGCTTGCCCGACCCCGACGACGCCGTGATGTCGCCCGCGCCCCTTGCGGTCGGCGATCTCGACGGCGACGGCGTGGCGGAGATCGTCGCCGCCGGACCGGAGGGCGGCGTGCTCGCGTTCCGATTCGATCCCACGACGAAGAAGCTCGCCCGGATGTGGCGCTCGGGAACGTGCACGGGCGGCGTGCCGCCCGCCACGCCCGACGCGACGGGCGGCTCGAACCGGTGGAGCGGCCCGTCGATCGCCGATCTCGACGACGATGGCGCACCCGAGATCATCTACGGCGGTGTCGTCTACAGCGGCGCGAACGGCTGCCTCAAATCGCAGACGCTCGGCATCCTCGCCTATTCGGCGGGCGTCGTACCCGTCGTCGCCGACGTCGACGAGGACGGCAAGGCCGAGCTCGTCACCGGCAACGGCATCTACGAATGGAAGGGCGGCGATTGGGTCGCCGAGACGTACTTCGTACCGGGCACCCTCACCCAAGGCCAGGTCGCGGTCGCCGACATGGGGAACTTTCCGCTCGCGTCGCTCGGCGGAAAGGACTTCCCAGAAGTCGTGGTCGTGTCGGCGGGCAACGTGCGCGTCCAGACCCTCGAAGGCACGGTGGTCTTCGGGCCGTTCGCGATCCCCGGCGGCGGGAGCGGCGGACCGCCGACGATCGCCGACTTCGACGGTGACGGGCGTCGTGAGCTCGCCACCGCCGGTGGAGGCAATTACGTCGTCTTCGATCTCGATTGTGTCGCCGGTGGCGATCCGAAGAAGTGCGGTGGAGCATCCAAGACCGACGGCGTCTTGTGGGCGCAGCCTTCGCAGGATCTGAGCTCCAACGTCACGGGCTCGAGCGTGTTCGACTTCGACGCCAACGGCTCGGCAGAGGCCGTCTACGCCGACGAGTGCTACCTCCGCATCTACGAAGGTGCGACCGGCAAGGTGCTCTTCAGCGCCGCCCGCGCGAGCGGCACGACCTACGAGAACCCGGTCATCGTCGACGCCGACGGCGACTATCGCACCGAGATCGTCACGGCTCTGAACGACTACGGCGACCGCAACTGCGCGGCCACCGACCCGCTCTATCCGTCCGCGAAGTTCACGGCGTCGCACGGCGTGGCGGTGCTCCGCGACGAGAAGGATCGCTGGGCGCCGTCGCGTCCGGTTTGGAACCAGCACGCGTACGCGGTCACCAACGTCGGCGACAACGGCAGCATCCCGAAGACGAGCGCGGTGAAGCCCAACTGGCGCGACCCCACGCTCAATAACTTCCGCCAGAACGTCCAGGGCGGCCTCGAGGCGTTCGGCCAGCCAGACCTCACCGCCGGCGGCGAGATTGGCGCCGTGAAGTGCAACGGTGGTGTCGCGTCGGTGGAGGCACGCGTCTGCAATCGCGGCACGCTCCCCATGGTGCGGGGCACCGAGGTCGCGTTCCACGACGGCGCCGACGCGACCGGACCGATCTTGTGCACGACGCCCGTCCCCGTCGCCCTTGCGGTGAGCGAGTGCTTCACCGTGAGCTGTCAGGCCGATTTGGGCGGCAAGACCCACGACGTGTTCGTCGAGGTCGATCCCAAGGGCCAAGCGGCCGAGTGTCACGAGCACAACAACGCCACGCTCTATCGCGGCGTCGCGTGCGGGCTCGTACCGCGCTGAAACGCCCCGCGCCGACGGCGACGCGGGGCGCGCTCGCGCTCACTTCACTTCGTACGCTTCGACCGCGTCTTCCATGAAGCGCGGGACGAGGATGCGGTTTCGCTTCTTGTCGAAGCCGATGTCGGCCGGGGCCTTGAGCGAGCCCATCACCTGCTCGAAGGTGCCGCCGAGCTTGCCCTTGAAGATCGCCGAGCCTTCCCAGCTCGAGACGTAGAACACGTCGCCGACCTTCACGATGCCGTCGAGGCCGCCCTTGGGGAGCTTGGTGCCGTCGGTCTTCTTGCTCTTGTCGTCGACGCGGTAGACCTCGTTGGACGCGAACGGCGCGACGACGACGGTCTTACCGTCGACGAAGAGGCCGTTGGGTCGCGAGAGATCGGCGGCCTTGGCGAACGGCTTGGCCTTGCCCTTCTCGATCACCCACACCGCGTCGGTGCCGGTACCGACGAAGTCCGCGCCCTCCATTTTCATGCCCGAGTCCGAGACGTAGACCTTGCCGTCGTCACCTGCGGCGACGTCGTTGGCGAACGTGGCGCCAGCGAGCTTCACCTCGCCCTTGGGCGCGCCGCTCTTCGCGTCGAACATGCGCACGGTGTCGAGATCGGCGACGTAGAGCACGTCCTTCACGATCGCCATGCCTTTGGGCGCGTTGAGCGTGACCTTGTTCTTGCCGCCCTCGATCCACTTGAGCGTCTTGATCTTGCCGTCGGGCGTGAGCTCGCTGATGAAGCCGTTGTTGTCGGCGTCGACGGGCTTGCCCTGGATGTTCGAGACCAAGTAGCGGTCGCGCGCTTCGTCGAAGAGCACGCTCTCCGGCGTGGCGAGCCCGCCCGTCCACTTGACGACGGGCGTGGGCGGCGGCGGCGCGGGCGGCTCGGCCGGCGCGGTTGCCGTGGCCGTGGCCGTGGCCGTCGGCGCAGCGGTGGCGACGGGCGCGACCGGCGCGGGCGGCGGCGGCGGCGGGGGCGGGGGCGGCGGCGGCGGCTCCGCGCCACACGCGATGAGCGCAGCCGAAGCGCCGAGGATTGCAGGGAGGAGGAAGGAGAGAGAACGCATGGCCCCTCTCTACGGGCAATCGCCGTACAGGACAACTGAACCGCTCATCGCGTGAGCGCCCGTCATCGAGCCGTGCAACCGCCGCGACGTCACGGAGCCGCGAGGTAGCGGCACTTCGGGTGACGAAGCATCACGTGCATCCATGGAGTGTACGGCTCAGGCACCGAGCGGAAGACGCCCTCGAGCGCGAGCTGCATGGCCTTCGAGCCCGCGAAGATGTCGACGTGGGTTCCCTTGATCTTGTCTCCGGTGTCGTCGGCGCGGAAGCACCCGTCGAGCGTCATCGTAGGAACGCCGCCCGCCGCCGCCACGGTGCGTCCATCCCAATCCGGCGCGTAGATCGTGGTCCCGAGCGGGATCACCGTCTTGTCCGTGGCCCAAGACACGAGCGGCATGAGGCTGCAGCTTCGCGCTGGCGCACCGGCGTCGCGCGGGCACGCCGTGCTCGCGCCCTTGCCCCATGGATAGGCGCTCGGATCGAGCACCTCCCAGCACTTCGTTCGAAGCCCCGCGTCGCCGAGCTTGGGGCACACGTTGCTCTGATCGGCGAGCGTGCAGCTCGGGCAATCGTTCACGTAGTTCACGAGGAGCCCGTCGTGCGTCTTGGCGGTGCCTTCGATGCACGTCGCGTTGAAGAACGGGATGGGGAGTGAGAGCGGCCCGCCGTCGGGCAGCGCGATCGTCCCGCAGCCCGGCGTCGAGAGCGTGCGCGACCGAACGCCGCCGTCGTAGTCGTCTTCTTGCGCGACGTAGAAGTACGTTTGCGCGACGACGAGCTCCTGCACGATGAAGATCGTGATCGTGTCCGAGCCGATCTCGCGGCCAGCGCTGTCGAAGCCGATCGCGCGGATGACGCGCTCGCCGAACGACGAGAACGGATACGAGATCTCGGTCTTCACCTTGGGATCGAAGCGACCACCGAAGCGGTATTTGCCGTCCGCCTCCAGCTCCACGCTCGCCACGTCGGAGGTGACCGCGACGGCGAACGCGACAGGGTTGGTGACGACGGCCTGATCGGCAGGCTTGGTGAAGCGCACGCGCTTCGGGCCCGCGTCGACCGCCGCATCGCCCGCGTCGGGCGTTACGCGCCAGCTCTCGAACGACGAATGCCTGAACCTGGCCGACCCGCTCAAGAGCTGCACGATCTTGGGCATCGCGGCGTCGAAGCGCTTCTTCACCAGGAGCTGCACGGTGACGGACGAAAACGGCTGACCGAAGAACTCGGCGCCGGCGCGGTGCTCGGCGTCCATGCAGCTCGGAGCGTCGTTCATGTGGAACGTGCCCGTGAGGAGGCGCGGACCCTGCGCGGTCAGGGTGACCGGAAACGTCTTCGATTCGGATGGTGGGTTGAAGCACGAGACCGACACGTCCGCGGTGAGGAGGTTCGCGGGAATGTCTTGCGTGCTCCCCTCCATCGGCTCGATGGCCACGTCGAGATCGGCCGGGCAATCCGGGCGCGTCGCGCCCATGAACCACGCGGAGTAGAAATCGGGTAGCCCGGTCGGGATGACCGACGGACCGATCGCGAACCACTGCGCGTCCCCGGTCTCGATGATCGGCCCACAGGGGCCGACGCTCATCGGGGCTTTCTCTGGGGCCGGCTCGGGGCACGCGACGAAGAGCTTCGCGCCCACGAGCAGGGCGACCGCGGCGAGGACCACGCGCAGCATGATCCCCGCGCGGCTCGGGGAGAGCCGCCGCTCGTTCGGCGGGGGAGGACGATCGGGCTCGCGCGACACAGTCGCGGCAGCAGCAAAGGAGAGGCCACGCGAACGTGCGCGGATCACGCGGAGTTCGCCGACGACCGTGGCGCAGGTTCTGCACGTCACGCGCTGCGCTGCGCCACGCAACGTCGCCGGCGGCGGCAGGGGTCGCGCGTTTCTGCTACGTCTTGTGTGTGCGACGGCTGCTTTGGGTTTTCGCCTTCGTGGGCATCGGGGCGGCCTGCGGAGCGCGCGACGACGGCGCGAGCACGGTCGGCAGCGGGCCGGACGCTGGCGCCTCGACGTCGACGGCGGCGGTCACGTTTCATCGCGACGTCGAGCCGCTCCTGCAATCACGTTGCCAGAGCTGTCATACGCCGGGCGGCATCGGACCCTTCTCGCTTCTATCCTACGAGGACGCGCGCAGCCACGCGTCGCGCATCGTGACCGAGACCAGCGCGCGCCGTATGCCCCCGTGGGGCGCGCGCGTGACGAGTGAGTGCAAGCCGCCGCACGGCTACGTCGGCGATCCGAGTCTGACCGACGCGGAGCTCGCGCTCCTCGCCGCGTGGCGCGACGCGGGCGCGCCCGAGGGTGATCCCAAAGACGCGCCGCCGCCGCGCGCGGCCGTCGCGATTCCGGGCTTCGAGAGCCCGGTGTCGCTGACGCCCGATCAGGCGTTCACGGCCACGGGCGACACCGACACGCTCCGCTGCTTCGTGCTCGACCCCAAGATCCAAGACACTCGCTTCATCCGCGGCACGTTCTTCGCGCCTTCGAATCCGAGCGTCGTGCATCACGCCCTGGCGTACGCGATCCCCGCGAACGCGACGGTGCCGGGCGACGTCTACGACTGCTTCGGTGGGCCGGGCGTGAAGGGCGCGAGCCTCGTGGCCGCGTGGGCGCCGGGCGGCGTGCCCACCGTGTACCCGAAGGACGTCGCGCTCCCCGTGCAAGCCGGCACGCGCTTCGTCATGCAGGTGCACTATCACCCGCACGCGAACGCGTCGCCCGAGCCGGATCGCACGGCGTTTCAGGTGAGCTACGCCACCGGCATCCCGGCGTACGTGGTGCTCACGTACTTGATCGGCAACTTCGCGCAGCCGGTCGACGCCGACGGCGCGGGGCTTCTCCCGGGGCCGAACGATCCGCCGAGCGGCCCCGAGTTCTTGGTCCCGAAGGACACCAAGGGTCACGTCGAGAAGATGCAGTTCGTCGTGCCCTCCACGTACCAGGGCAAGGCGGTGGGCGAGCTCCGCGTGCTCGGCGTGGGCGCGCACATGCACTTGGTCGGCGTCGACGAGCGCATCAGCCTCACGCCCAAAGACGGCTCGGGCGAAGTGTGCCTTTTGCACGAGCCGGCGTGGAGCTTCGACTGGCAGCGCGGCTACGCGTTCGACGCGCCGATCGAGAGCCTGCCCAAGGTCGTGCCCGGTGATCGCTTCGACTTCCGCTGCACCTACGACAACACCAAGGACAACCCGGCGCTCCTTCGCGCGATGACCGAGGCGCGCGTCCCCGAGACGGCTCCGGTCCACCTCGGTGAGTCGACCCTGGACGAGATGTGCCTCGGCGCGTTCTCGTTCGTCCGCAAGCTCATCCCCTGAGCGAGGACCGACGCGGTCGGCTGCACCGTGGTCCCGCCCGCGCGTCGCCGTGCGACAGCGATCCAGTCGGGCCATTGCACACGAGGCCGAACGTCCGGAAATTGCCTCTCGTGTCGCTCGGCACGGGGCGTGCACACCCGGCGTCCCATGATGCTCTTCAGTCGCGCGACGCGCGTCGCCTGTGGCCTCGTCCTTCTTGCGGGTTGCGGCTCCTCTTCGTCCGCGTCGAGTGACAACGACGCTCCTTCGCAGGCCGACGAATCGGCCCTCGTCACCAGCGGCCCGCCCAGCCTCGTCGTGCCGCTCATCGACGAGAAGAAGCAGCTCCTCTCTCGTTACAACGAGCAGGCGAGCGCCAAGGGCCTCGACAAGATGCCGAACACCGTCGAGGTGAAGAACCAAGCGGACGCGCAGAAGGTCGCCGACCTCCGCAGTTACTTCGACGACAAGATCATGCCCGCCGTGAAGGCCAAGACCCAGGCGATGCCCGCGTGGGGCCCCGACAGCTTCACCAATTGGTCCAAGGGCAGCAAGGTCCCGGGCCTCTGCTACAAGGGCGCGCCCGACAAGGTCGTCGCGCTCATGACGCAGCTCACCGACACCGTGTTCAGCGATCAGCTGATCGTGCACGGCTGGCGCTATCGCAGCCAAAAGCACTTCGGCGACGGCGACCAGGAGTACGAGAACGACTTCCCCGACGTGTGGAAGGAGTGGGGCGGAAAGAGCGACGCGCTCCTCGTCGTCGCGAGCCAGGGTGACGGCGGAGACGATCTCACGCCGGCGATCATTCCGCCCTGCAAGTGAGTCACGTCCGCCGTCTCGCGCTCAGCGCCTCGTCGCGCGCGCGATGATCTCGCGTCCGTCCTCGAGCACGAGGCGGACCGCGACGATGCCGGCCGCGCGCACGGATACTGGGTTGAGCGCGAGATCGCGCACGCGCGAGCCGAGCACATCGTCGCCGACGGCGACGATCGGTCGCTCAGCGCTGCTGATCGCCAGCCCGCCGTCGGCGCGCGTTTCGATGACGATGAGGCCGCCACTTTCGTCGACCAGCGCCCCACGGACGCCGGTGAGCGCGTCGGCCGTTGCGTGAGCGACTTCCCAACGGCGCCGCGTGTCGGCGAGCGATGCCGCGAGAACGAGTGAGGCGCCGGTCGGTGTGCGGGCCGCGATCACGACGCGCCCCGCGCCGTTCGCCGACGGGAAGAATCCGAGCGCAGCGAACGGCGAAGCGTCCCCGACCTCACGGAGGCGCCCGCCTTCGCAGACGAAGACGCCCGGGCCGCTCGCGTGGTCGGCGCGGAACACGACGCGCCCCGCGTCGTCGATCACCGGGAGCCCGTGGAACGCGCGGAACGGCGCGCCGTCGGCGCGCGCGACGAGGGTCAGATCGCCGCCCGCCGTGCGCTTGAAGACCGACGGCACTGACTGCGAATCCGTTGCGCGGAACGCGACGTCTCCGTGTGCGTTCACGGTCGGGCCGAGCGGGCCCGCGCCCTCCGCGACGAGCTCGGCGGGCGCGCCCGCTCCGCGCGCGATCACCAGCGCGGTGTGGTCGCCGCACGCGGCGTACACGGCGTAAACGTCGCCTGCTGCGACAGGGTGACTCACGAGCTCGGTCACGTGGTCTCCGGTCTCGATCACGGGCGTGACCTCGTCGCCGCCTTGGACGAAGACCGCGCGCCCACTCCCGGTCTGCGCGGTGAAGAGGACGCGTCCGCCGTCGTCGACCGCCGGAACGAAGGGGCCAAAGGTCGTGAACGACGACTCGCTCCCAGTCTCCGCCAACGCCTCGAGCGTCCAGCTCATTCGTCCTCCACGTAGGGACCGATGCACCATCCAGACAGGGCCATTCGTGCGGCGTCGATCCAGGCCCAGACGCGAAAGCGTCGAATCTCATTGGCCTCGCGCTCGACGAGCGCTCGGTACGGCTCGTGCTGGAGCGTCGGCACCATGCAATCGACGCGATCGTTACAGCGGTGCTCTGATGAACTGAGCCTACGATTCGTGCCGCCCGATCGGGCGAGCGGCACGAACCTCCGGCTCGTCGCCAATCGACTGATCACGCCGGTGGTTCGGTCAAAGACGGCGCAACTGGGTTGCGCCGTCCGGTTCCTCGCCACCGCGCTCCTCCTCGTGGGCTGCGGGGCACAGGGCTCTGCAGAAGACCAGACCAGCGCGCCCCCGGCCGCCGAGGAGTCGGCGCTCGTGACGAGCGGTCCCGCGAGCCTCGTCGTGCCGTTCATCGACGAGAACAAGAAGCTGCTCTCCCGGTACAACGATCAAGCCGTCGCCAAAGGGCTCGACAAGATGCCCGAGACGCTCGAGGTGAAGAACGCGGCCGACGCCCAGAAGTACGCGGACCTTCGCGACTACTTCAACGACAAGATCATGGAGGCCGTGCACGCCAAGACGCAGGCGATGCCGGCTTGGAAGCCAGACAGCTTCACGATTTGGTCGAAGAGCAGCAAGGTTCCGGGGCTCTGCTACAAGGGCGCTCCGGACAAGGTGATCGCGCTCATCGGCGAGATGGCGTCCACCGTGTTCAGCGAGCAGCTCATCATTCACGGGTGGCGCTACAAGACCGCCAAGCACTTCGGCGATGGCGACGCGGAATACGAGAACGGCTTTCCCGACGTGTGGAAGGAGTGGGGTGGGAAGAGCAACGCCATCCTCGTCATCGCGAGTCAGGGCGACGACGGCGACGACCTCACGCCGTCGATCATCCCGCCCTGCAAGTGAAGCGCTGCGCCGGGTAGCCGCCCGCGCCTCGGCGCGGGGAGCGCGCCGTTGACGTACCGCGTCGATCCGCGCGCGGAGGCCATGGTCCGCGCGACCGAAGGCCTCGCGGCTCGGCTCGGGCGCGTCGCGCTTCGGCGTGAGATTCGACGTGTCGCAGCCCGCGCGCTCTTCGCGGCGGCGGCCATCGAGACCGTGTCACTCGCTTGGCTGACGGCGCGGCTCGGCGCGCACGCGAGCTTCGGGGCCATCGTCGTCGCGTCGTCCGCCGCGGCGTTCGCGCTGTCTCTCGGCTGGGCGCGCCGCGCTGAAGCGGAGCGGTCGCGTGCGCTCCTTCGCCGGGTCTCCGACGTGGCGCGCGCGGCGATCACCATTCCGAAGGGACCGCTCCAAGAAGCGCTCGCGCTCGTGCGCGCACGCCGTGACGACGGACTCCTGGGCGGCGCCGCGGCGATCTTCCTCACGCTGCCGCTCGTTCTCCTCGTCACCACGACGCCGGTGACCGGCCTCCGCCTCGGCGCCGCGGCCCTCTTCTTCGCGACGCCGCCGGTCCTCTTCTTCGTGTGGGTCGGCCGCATTCGGAGCGGCCGCCGCACGGGCACCGCGCTCCTCGGGCTCCTCACCATGCTCGGCTACGCCGCGTTCGGGCTGCTCGGGCTCTTCGACACGTCGGCATCGATCATCGCCGCGCTCTTCGGCGTCACCCTCGTCGCGCCAATCGTGCTGCGAATCGCGTTCGACCGCGCGCTCCACCAAGAGGCGCACGATCTTGCGATGCTGGACGCGTCGATCGACTTTGCGGCGTTGAAAGGCGCGGCCGACGCGGTCGTCGACGCGCTCGGAGAGCCCGCGTCGGACGATGCGGAGCCGCGGGTCACGGGGGCGAGACGTTGATGTTCACGATGGCCGAGGTGGTCGTCCCGCCGTTGTCATCGGTGGCCTTGGCGGTGAGAGCGTAGGTGCCGGCGGGCACCGCCAGCCACGTGAACGCGTAGGGCGCCGTGAGATCCGTCCCGATGAGTGCCCCGTCCGCGTAGAACTCGACCTTCACCACCGCGCCGTCGGAGTCGGCGGCGTTGGCCGTGATGGGGACGTCGAGCCCCGCCGTGAACGACGCGTTGTTCGACGGCGCGGTGATGCTCACCGTGGGTGCGGCGTTGACGGTGACGACGACGGCGGCGGAGGTGGTGACGGCGCCATTGTTGTCGGTGGCCTTGGCGGTGAGCGTGTAGCCGCCGGCTGCGGCGTTGTTCCACGCAAAGCCGTACGTGGGGCCAACGGAGTCGGTGCCGAGGAGGACGCCGTCGACGTAGAAGTCGACTTTGCTGATGGTGCCGTCGGAGTCGGTGGCACTCGCGGTGATGGTGGTGGAATAAGGAGCGGTGCCGACGACGCCAGCGGTCGGAGCGGTGACGCTCACGGAGGGCGCCGCGTTGACGGTGACGGTGATGGTGCTCGACGTGGTGACGGCGCCGTTGTTGTCCGTGGCCTTCGCGACGAGCGCGTGAGAGCCGGCGGGGATGCTGTTCCACGCGACGCTGTAGGGCGCGGTGCCGTCGGTCGCGAGGAACGCGCCGTCGACGTAGAAGTCGACCTTGCTGACGGTGCCGTCGGAATCGGATGCCGTCGCGGTGATGCTCGTGGAGTACGGCGCGGTGCCGATGACAGCGCTCTGGGCAGGCGAGGTGATGGTGACGGAGGGGGCCGCGTTGACCGTGACGTTCACGGCGCTCGAGGTGGTGACCGCGCCGGAGTTGTCGGTGGCCTTGGCGGTGAGCGCGTGCGCGCCTGCCGCGGCGTTGTTCCACGCGAAGCCGTAGGTCGGACCGACGGAGTCGGTGCCGAGGAGCACGCCGTCGACGTAGAAGTCGACCTTGTTGATGGTGCCGTCGGGATCGGATGCGGTGGCGGTGATCGTGGTGGAATACGGAGCAGGTCCGTACGTGCCCGCGGTGGGCGCGGTGATGCTCACCGTGGGGGCGGCGTTGATGGTGACCGTCACCGTGGACGACGTGGTGGTCGCGCCGCTGTTGTCCTTGGCGACGGCGGTCAAGTTGTGGCTGCCCGCAGCGACGTTGTTCCAAGCCACCGCATAGGGCGACGTGAGGTCGGTCCGTGACCGTGACGGTCGACGAATTGGTCGTCGCGCCGTCGTTGTCGGTGGCCACCGCCTTGAGCACGTAGGTGCCGGCCGCGATGTTGTTCCACGCAAACGAGTACGGCGCCGTCGAGTCGGTGCCGAGGAGCGTCGCGCCCGCGTAGAACGCCACCTGCGCGACCGTGCCGTCGGCGTCGGCCGCGTTCGCGGTGATGGTGGTGGACGCGGGCGCGGTGCCGAGCGAGCCGGCGCTCGGCGCCGTGAGGGAGACGGTGGGCGGTGCGTTGACCGTCACCGTCACCGTCGACGACGTCGTGGTGGCGCCGAGGTTGTCCTTCGCGATGGCCTTGAGCACGTAGGTGCCGGCGGGAACGGCGTTCCACGCAAACGTGTAAGGGGCCGCGAAGTCGGTGCCGAGGAGCGTCGCGCCCGAGTAGAACGCCACGGAGGCAACGGTGCCGTCACTGTCGGCCGCGTTCGCCGTGATCGTGGTCGAGTAAGGCGCGTTGCCGACGAGCCCGGCTGACGGTGCCGTGATCGCCACCGTCGGCGCGTCGTTGACGGTGATGGTGATCGGCGCCGACGTGGTGGTGGTGCCGCGGTTGTCGGTGGCGACGGCGGTCAGCTTGTAGGTGCCCGACACGAGGCCGGTCGCGTCGAAGCTCACGTTCCCGCCGACGAACGAGCCGAGCAAGGTGGCGTCGGAGTAGAGATCGATGGTCGCGATGGAGCCGTCGGCGTCCGCGCCTTGCGCGGTGATCGTGAGCGGACCCGGCGACACCACGACCGTTCCGTTCGTCGGCGCCGTGATCGACACGGTGGGCGCGAGGTTCGAATACACCGTGACCGGAGTGGAGACGGCGATCGCGCCGCGGTTGTCGGTCGCGCGGGCCGTGATGGCGTAGGTGCCGGCCGGAACGTTGGTCCAGTTGAAGGTGTATGGGGCCGCGTTCTTGGTCGCGAGGAGCTTGAGGCCCGCGAAGAGCTCGACCTTGGTGATGGTGCCGTCGGTGTCGGCCGCGCTCGCGGCGATCGCGAACGAGCCCGGGGCGACGGAGACCGCGCCCGCGGCCGGGCTGGTCAGGACGACGGTGGGCGCGGCGTTCACCAGCACCGTGACCGGCGCGGACGTGGTGGTCACGCCTTGGTCGTCCGTGGCCTTTGCGGTGAGCGTGTACGTCCCCGGCAAGAGGACGTTCCAGGGAAGCGTGTAGGGTGCACTCGTCGCCGTCCCGAGGAGGGTCGTCCCCTCGTAGAAGTCCACGGCGACCACCGTCCCGTCCGAGTCAGCGGCGTCGGCAGTGAGAAGGGTCGACGTGGCGGCGGTGCCGAGGAAGCCCGCGCTCGGGCTGGTCAAGCTCACCGTCGGCGGCGCGTCGACCACGAGCGTGATCGCGGCCGAGGTTTGCTTGCCGCCCTGGTCATCGGTGGCGACCGCGGTGATCGTGTAGGTGCCCGCGGGGACGTTCTTCCAATCGTAGGAGACGCTGCCCGACGCGAACGTCGCGAGGAGCGTCGCGCCGGAGAAGAGCTCGACCTTGCTGACGGTGCCGTCGACGTCGTTCGCGGTCGCGGTGATGGTGAACGTCGCCGGGGCGGCTGCGAAGGTGTTGTTCTCCGGCCCGGTGATCACGACGACGGGGAGGAGATTCGACGAGCCATCGGGGGAAGGCAGCGCATCCGGGAGCACGTCCGGCGCCGCGTCGCTCACGTCGCTGCTTGCGTCGCCTGTGTCGTCATTCGCGTCGGCGTCCGTGGTCGCATCGTCGGCGTCCGCAGCGGCGCTGCCGTCATCGACGCTCGTATCGGTGGTCGACGTGTCCGCCGCGACGCCGCCGTCGTCCGAGACCGCGCCGGTGTCGGACGCGCTCGCCTCGGTGTTGCCACCCGCGTCGTCGGTCCCACCACCGCCGGACCCGTCGCCGCCCCCACCGCCCCCGCAGGCGACCGAGAGAACGGTCCAGGCGATCAAACACAGAAAGAAAGCACGCAGACGGAACGGAACGGGGCGCACCCGTTTGAGTACACGGCGCGATTGAGGTTCGGTCAAGGAACCCAGGCTCGCACCGTGTGCGCAATCGGCGTCGTCCCGCGCCCCGATGACGAGTTACGTGGCGCCATAGGTCAAGCGCGTGGGGCTCAGGACGGGTCGGAGAGCTCGACTCCGGTGGCCACGATGCGCACTTCGCGGGCCGATCCGTCGGGCATCTTCTTGGCGAACCGCGCGCCCTCACCCTCGAGGTGCTTCACCTCGTCGGGGCTCACGCGTTTGGTCATGACCCGACCCTCGACGCACGCGACCTTGCCGGCCGACGTGGTGGGGACGAAGAAGCCGTAGTCCTTGAAGGTGACGCGCGACCCGGGCGCCTCCTTCTCCATCGAGGGCGCCAGCTCCATCCAGCATCCCTTGGCCGTGCATGCCGCGCGTACGCGGCCCGTGGCGAGGATCTCCTTGCCTTCGAAGCCGTCGGGATCGTCGAGGACCTTGGTCACTAGAAGCGGCGCCTCGCCCTTGGGCTTCTCACCGTAGGTCTTGGCTGCCTTGGCCGCGCCGCACGCCGTCGTCACTGCGCCCCCCGCGCCGCGCGCGGCGGCCGGTTGGGCGGCGGTCTCGGTTCGCGGCTTGGCCGGGTCGGGCTCGGCGAGCTCGGGGCGCGAGCAGCCGAGCGCCGAAGGCGCGACCATGAAGGAGAAGCCGAGGACGAGACGCGACCACTGCATGCCGCGGATTGTAATCCCGGATCGGGCTGCGTGCTCACTTCGGCGCCGGCGGCGCCCCACCCGGCGGGACGGCCGTCGAGCAGCCGAAGATGATGTCCATCTTGCCGCCCTTGTCGGCCTTGAGGCGATCGCAGATCGCCGGGCAGGTGATGATGCGGCCGGGCGCCGACACGTTGTCGTAGTGCCAGCCGTTGGGGTCGGCGCAGTCGGCGCTGTACTGCAGCGTCGTCTGCGCGCCGCCCGACGGCGTGTAGTCGACGTTCACCGAGTTGACGTCGAGCTTCTGGCCCGCCGGCGGCGCGGGCAAATCGTACTCGCAACCGAGTTGCGCGCTGGCGATCTGCCCCAGCGCGGCCTCGAGGTTCGCGGTGACTTGGGCGGGTGAGGTCGTGCTCACTTGGATGGCCTTGGTGCCACCGCTCGTGGCGATGGCGGAGAGGTTGGCCACGTTGCCGATGCCGACGACGTACGTCGGAACCGTGGCTTTGTTGGCGGCGGCCACGGCCTGCACCGCGGCGACCGTGTTCCCGTTGCACCCGCGCGGCTCGCCGTCGGTGACGAGCACGACCGCGACGCGCTCGTTCGGCTTGAGCCCCGCCTTCACCTTCTTCGCGTACGTGTGCGCTCCGGTGAGGGCCGCGAGAGTGGGCGTATCGGTCGAGGGGCTCGTCGCGTTGATCGCCGCGGCGTATGCGGTCGCGTTGGGCAGCGCGCTCATCGCCACGCGCGGCGTCTCGTACGACGTCGCGCTGCAGTCGGCCGTCGACTCGTTGAGGTCCTTGCCGAAGAAAGTCAGCGAGGCGTGGATGCCGGCCGAAGACGCAGCGGCGAAGAAGTTCGTCAGGCCGAGCTTGCACGCCGCCCACTTGGTGGTGTTGCCCACCGGGTCGTCCATGCTCTTCGACTGGTCGTACATGAAGACCAGATACGCCGGCGGTCGCGTGGTGCCCGCGTGGGAGGTCGCGCAGGCCGAGCCGGGGGTCACCGCGCCCACCGCGCCCACGCCGCCACCCGCGGAGCCATCGAGATCGGCCGCGAACGGATCGGTGCCGGCCCCACCAGCGCCCCCGGCGCCGTTTCCGTCGCCGTTGTCCTGTCCGCCGCACGCCACCACGGCGACCGCGAGGGTGAACGAGGAGGCGAGGAGCGAGGTGCGACCGAAGCGGCGGATGCGAAGGCTCATGGGAGTCTCAAGCTAGGTCACTCGAGTGACCGGCGCTCCAAAACTCTGCAACTTACACACAATTCGGTGCGCCCAGGTGCGTGGCCCGCGGGTGCAGAGGCTCGAGGTGAGGTGAGGTCGCGTGCCGCACCGAACGCCTGTCGACTCGAGTCCTCACCGCGCTAGGATCCCGGGTCGTGGACGGGACTTCGCTGGTGGTCGCTTTTCTTGCCGGGCTCTTCGGCTTCGCCATCTTCGTTTACGGCAAGCGCGCGTCCCGCCTCCCGCACCTCATCGCCGGTGCGTTGCTCATGGCCTACCCGTATCTGATCGACGATCCCCGCATCTCGGCCGGTATCGGCATCGGCATCGTCGCGCTGCTCGTGCTCGCGGTTCGCATGGGCGCGTGAGCGCGCCCAGTACGCCGCGGCGAAGCCGAGGAGGATCGAGAGCGGAGCTCCGACGAGGAGCATCCCGAGCAGCCAGTCGACGAGGAGGCTGCGCGCGTGCGAAGCGACCTCGTCGATCGTGAGCGCGATGAAGGCGCCGGTCCGCGCGCGGTGCGCCACCTGAACCTCGGCGAAGACGAGAAACGGGCCCAAGAGCGGGTTCGAGATGCGCGAGCCCACGAAGCAGAAGAGGCGATTGACCTTGAGCACCGTGGCGGCCGCAACGGCCAAGCCACCGTGGAAGCCAATCGCCGGGCTGAGCCCCACGAAGACGCCGACCCCGACCGCGACTCCGATCTGGCGTGGCGCGGCCCGCTCCCGCAGGACTGCGATCCAAATCGCGCGCAGGCGAGCGCGCGCCTTCTCCACGGGGCGCATGAGCCACGATTGAAGCCGGACCGCGCGGCCCCGTAAAGCAGTGTGCCGACCGCCGTGCGCGCGACCGGGTATGATGGCAGCCCCATGAGCGCGGATTACAAGCTGCTCATCGAGGCCGCTCCGGACGGCGTCGTGGTTTCGCAGCGCGGCATCGTCAAGTACGCCAACGCCGCGGCGCTCCGTCTCCTCGGATACGAGCGCGCCGCGTGATCGCATCGTCGCGATCGCGCGCGGGGCTCGCCTCCCGCCCAAGGTGTACCCGGCGCGACGTCGCAACGGCGACTCGGTGGCCGCCGAGATCGTCTCGCTCCCCATTCGGTGGGAAGGAGAAGACGCCGTCATCGCGTTCGCGCGCGACGTGACCGAGCGCATCAAGCTCGAGGCCGAGCTCGCCCGCGCCGAGCGATTGGCCTCGGTGGGCACGCTCGCGACGGGCATCGCTCACGAGATCATGAATCCGCTCGCGTTCGCCTCACTCGCGCTCGAGCGCATCGAGCGGCTCGTCGCCAGCGGAGTGCCGTCGTCGTCGTTGCAGGATGCCCTCGCGAGCGCGGTCGCCGACGCGAGGAGCGGTGCCGATCGCGTGGCGGCCATCGTGCGCGATCTCCAAGCGTTCACGCGCTCCGAGCCCGACGCTCGCGCCCGCGCCGAGGTGGTGCGCGTCGCCGCCACCGTGGCCAAGATGCTCTCGCCGGCGCTCTCGATTCGGGCGCGCCTCGACGTGCGCGTCGACGGGCTGCCGGCGGCGCGCATTTCGTCGACCCGCCTCGAGCAGGTGCTCATGAACCTGGTGACCAACGCGCTCCAGGCCTACGCGGAGCCGGCCACGCCGGATCTCGGACGTGACAACGTTGTCGTCATCGACGGGGAGGCCTCTGCCGACGAAATCATCCTCCGCGTGCGAGACAACGCCTCGGGCATGAGCGAGGCGGTGCTCGCGCGCGCGCTCGATCCGTTCTTCACCACCAAGCCCGGTGTCGGAACGGGTCTCGGGCTCTGGCTCTGCCACTCGCTCGTCTCGCAGGCTGGGGGTCGCATCTCGCTCGAGAGTCGACCGAGCGGCGGCACCCTGGCGGTAGTGCGCCTTCCGCGGGCCGACGACGTGGCTCCGCGCGCGGCGCCGTCCGCGCCGTTCTTGTCTCCACCGCGCGTGCGGCTGCGGGTCCTCGTCGTCGACGACGAGCCCGCGCTGCTCCGCACCGTCGACGCGCTGCTCGCCGACGACTACGACGTCGAAGTGAGCGCTTCCGGTCTGGAGGCGCTCACGCGGCTCGCGGCGGGTCCCACGCCCGACGTCATCTTGTGCGATCTCTCCATGCCCGGCCTCACCGGCGCCGACGTCTTCGCGCGCATCGCGGGCCAGTGGCCAGGGCTCGAGGGGCGCATGGTGTTCATGACCGGTGGCGCATTCACCGAAGTGGCGCGTGACTTCTTGGCGCGCGTGCCGAATCTCCGCGTGGAGAAGCCATTTTCGTACGTCTTGCTCGATCGCGCGCTGCGCGAGGTCGCGTCGCGCGCGATCAACGCGCCGGCCGGCGCGAGCGCGTACCCCGCCACTTGACGATCTCGAACCAAGTGATGCTCAGCGCCGCGGCACCCCCGGCGAGCGCCAGATCGAAGGCCCCGAGCGCCGCGAAGTGGAAGAGGGTCGCCACGCGCGGCACGTAGAGGACGAGCGCCAAGAACGCGAGAGCGCCGAGCGTCACGGCCCACAACGTGCCGTCCCGCAGAGACGACGCGACGATGACGCGCGACCACGAGCGGTTCGTGAAGATGAGCCCCAAGTTCGCCAAGAGGAACGTGGCGAAGGTGAGCGCGCGCGCTTCGGCTTCGCTCTCACCCACGCGCAGCGCGGCCGCGTACACGCCGATGACCACCACGAGCACCGCCGCGCCTTGGGCTGCGCTGAGCCAGATGACGCGCCGACCGAAGAGCGGCGCCCGCGGATCGCGCGGCGGTCGCGCCATCACTTCGGACTCGGCGGGCTGCGCCTCGAACACGATCGAGCACGCGGGGTCGATCACCAGGTGCAAGAACGCGATGTGGATCGGATAGAGGACGAGCGGCCAGCGGAGCGCGATCGGCACGAGTGAGAGCCCGACGATCGGGAGGTGCACCGCGAGGATGTAGGCGAGCGCCTTCGTGAGGTTGTCGACGATGCGTCGACCGGTCCGCACCGCCTGCACGAGCGCCGCGAAGTCGTCTTCGAGGAGAACCACGGCGGCCGCCTCACGCGCCACGTCGGTGCCGCGCGCGCCCATCGCCACGCCCACGTGCGCGGCGCGAAGCGCCGGCGCGTCGTTCACTCCGTCGCCGGTCATGCCGACGATCTCGCCGCGCGCGGCGAGCGCGCGGACGAGGCGCAGCTTGTGCTCGGGCAACGTGCGCGCGAACACCGAAACGTCGGACACCCGAGCCGCGAGCGCCGCGTCGTCGAGCTTGGTGAGCTCGTCCCCCGTGACCACCTGGGAAGCGTCGATGCCGGCGCGCTCGGCGATCGCGCGCGCGGTGGTCGCGTTGTCGCCGGTGATCATGACCACGCGGATGCCGGCCGCGCGGCATTCGGCCACGGCCGCGGGCACGTTCGCGCGCACCGGATCGAGGAGGCCGACGAGGCCGACCAATCGGAGCCCGAGAGCGCTGGGGTCGTCGGGGAGCGGTGCGCCCTCGGGCGCGGCGCCACGCGCGATCGCGAGGACGCGAAGGCCCGCCGCGCCGAGCCTATCGACGTCGCGGAGGAGCGCGACTCGCTCGTCCGGTGTCGCGTTCGTGAGCTTCGCGATGGCCTCCGGCGCGCCCTTGGCGGCGCACACGAGCGCCGACTCCTCGCGGCCGCGCCACACGTGAACCACCGCGAGGCGCGCCCGCGTCAGCGGATACTCGCGGACCAACGTCCAATCGGGGTGGAGGTGCTCGGTGCCGGCGAGCGAGCCCTCCCCGAGCTCTTTGAAGGCACGCTCCATCGGATCGAACGGATCGCGTCGGCTCGCGAGGATCGCGACCTCCACGGTCTCGTGGATGGCTTCGGGAAGGCCGCTCTCGCGCAATCGTTCGACGTCGAACGATTCGCCGCCGGCGAGGACGCGGCTCACCGTCATGCGGTTTTCGGTCAACGTGCCGGTCTTGTCGACGCAGAGCGCGGTGATCGAGCCCAGCGCTTCGACCGCGGGGATACGGCGCGCGAGGACGCGGATGCGCGAGAGGCGAAACGCCCCGAGCGCGAGGAACATGGTGACGACGACCGGAAACTCGTTGGGCAAGATCGCCATCGCGAGCGTCAGCCCGGCGAGGAGCCCGGCGATCGCGCTCCGGGTCACGACGCCATAGCCCACGGCCGCGAGGAGCGAGAGCCCGCCCGCCGCCCACGCCAAGCGCCCGACCAGGCCGCGCGCTTCCTTCTGGAGGAGCGTCTCCTGATCCTCGCGCTGCCCGAGCGAGGCGCCGATGCGGCCGACCTCGGTACGGGCGCCGGTGGCCACGACCTCGGCGACCGACGCTCCGGCGGTGACCAGCGTGCCGGCGTACACGAAAGGGAGATCTTCGCCGCCCGGCCGCGCGATCGGGCGCTCGCCGTCCCACACGCTCTTGGTGACCGGCACGGACTCGCCGGAGAGGAGCGACTCGTCGACGGCGAGGTGACTCGCCTCGAGCACGGCGCAGTCGGCGGGGACGCGGTCGCCCTCCGACAAGATCACGATGTCACCCGGCACGAGCTCACGCCCGGCGATTCGCGCGCGCGCGCCGCCCCGCACCACGAGCGCGCGCGGGCTCGCGAGATCGCGTAGCGTCGCGAGCGCGTTCTCGGTCTTGCGTTCCTGGAAGAACGTGAGCGCCATGATGAAGACGACGAAGCCGAGGAGCATCGCGCCCTCTTGTCGGTCGCCGAGCGCGAGGTAGATGGCGCCGCACACGAGGAGGAGGAGCGACATCGGCTCGCGGAGGAGCGCGAACAGGCTCGCCAAGACCCCGCGCGCCTCCGCGCTCGGGAGCTCGTTCCAGCCGTGCGCGCGGCGCCGCGCGAGCACCTCGTCGGTGCTGAGACCTAGGGCGGGGTCGGGGCCAGAGCGCGGCACGCGCTCACCCGCGCTCGTTCGCGGCGAGGCTCGGCGCGCGCCACGCCGGGCCGTGCCAGAGGATGCCGACGCGCTCGCGGAAGCTCGCTGCACGCCGCAGATCCCGGCCGATGGCCGCGTACTCGTGGAACGCGATGCGCAGCGGATTGAACGTCGAGATGTTCTTGGTCAGGCCGTACACGACGGGGGCGCGCTCGGGCGTGAAGGTGCCGAAGAGACGATCCCACAGAATGAGGACCCCGCCGTAGTTCTTGTCGAGATACTCGGGGTTGGATGCATGATGCACGCGATGGTGCGATGGCGTGTTGAAGAGCCACGCGAACCAGCGCGGCGTGTCGCGAATCACCTCGGTGTGGATCCAGTATTGGTAGACGAGGTTCAAGCCGCCCGAGGTCAGGATCATCCACGGGCGAACGCCGACGAGGGCCCACGGCGCGTAGAACAGGATGACTGGGAAGGGCGTCCAGGGCTGCCGGAGTGCCGTCGACAGGTTGTAGTGCTGGCTCGAGTGGTGATTGACGTGGCACGCCCAGAGGAGCCGGTTTTCGTGCTCGACGCGGTGGTGCCAATAGAACGAAAAATCCCAGCCCACGAGCGCGACCGCCCAGCCGAGCGCGCCCTCGCCGAGATCGATGGGGCGGTATCGCGCGAGGACGGTCGCGAGCGAGTAGGTGAGGAAGTTGAGGAGCCCGACGATGAAGATGGATCCCACGCCCATCGCGAGGCTCGCCAGCGTGTCCTTCAGCTCGTAGCCCGCCACCGGCCGACCTTCGCGCTTCCATTTGCGGAGGACGAAGATCTCCGCGATCAGCGTCACCACGAAAAATGGGATCGCGTAGACGGTCGGGTCCGGATACGGGAGGTCCACCCCTCGATCATACCGCTCGGGCGCGCGCGGCGCGGCCGAAGCCGACGCCGAACCCCATGCTGTATCGCGCGTTGATCTCGCTCCGCGGCTGGAGCGCGATGTCTCCTCGTGCGTCTCGATACGTGAACGCGTCGACGCCGAAGGGGCCGAAGTAGCCCGCGGCTTCGAGCGCGGCGCCGACGCGCGCGATCTCGGCCGCCAGCGCCGTTCCAATCGCGACTTCGTTCGGCTCGGGCTCCGTCACGCGTTCGGTCGCGAGCCACGCGCCGCGCGCGTCGCACGTTTGACGGACGAGCGCGCCCACCCGGAGCGCGCCGCCGCCCGCGGGGAGGAGCGCGTGCATCCCGTACTCGGTCACGATCGCTACCGAAGGCTCGATCCGAACGCCGCCTTCGGCGATCGCGCTTTCGATCATGCTGCGATCGGCGTCGCTCTCGGTGCCGGGGACCACGACGCGTTGCCCGCGGCCGCTCATCCCGAACGCGCGCTTCATTCGCCACGCGTCTCCCACCGGCGGTGTCTCGCGCAGCTTCGCGCGCGCACGCGCCGCGTCGGTGAAGAGGCCCTCACCGGGCAGGGTCGCGCCGAGCTCGGCGGCGAACGCGCGCGAGCTGACGCGTCGCAAGACGTCGACCGATGGGTGCGGCTCGGCGATCGCGCCCGCGCGGGCGAGGAGGCGGAGCGCGTTCGGCGTGGGGGAGTACGCGCGGCCGGGAAGCCCGCGCGCCGCGCCGCGCGCGCGTTCATCCTCGCTCACTACGACGTCGCGCGGGCCGAGGAGGAGCGGCGCGAGGACGCGGGCCATCGCGTCGCCCCGCGCGCGGAGGCTCGCCGGCGGCGTGTACGCGCGCGGATGCGCGGCGAGCTCCAGATCGGCGTCGAGGTTCAGGACCCAGGCGCGCGGTTCGTCGTCGTCGTCGGTTCCCATCGTTCGAGCGCGTTCAAGAAGTCTTCGGGTTGCCCGGCCGCGCGCCGCGCCTCTCGGTTGAGGATCGCGCCGCGCATGAGGAGCGGAGTGAGGGGCGGCGGGAGCGAAGCGGTCCACGCCTCGAAGGTGAGCGGGCCGACGAGCTCGCCGAACCAGCGCGCGCCGAAGCGCACGTGCGCGATCTCCTCCTGGCCGATGCGCTCTTGCACGCGCGCGCCTTCGTCGTCGCCGGCGGCGCGGAAGCGCGCAGCGTACGAGGCGGCGTGCTCGAGGTTCGCGCTCTCGACGCCGAGGCCCATGATGGCCAAGAACTCCGCGGGTGAGCGCACGCTGCCCACGCGCTCCCAGAACCAATCCCGCACCGGCTCTTCGCCGTAGCGGTGGCCGCGCGCCTCGAGGAGCGCGCCGTACATGCCCATGTGCCGAACCTCGTCGAGCGCGATGCGCACGAGCCCGGCGCGGAACGCGCGCGGCGTCTCGGGGAAGGCAAGGAGCGCGAAGGCCATGAGCTCGGCGGCTTGGAGCTCGTGATGCAGGAACGTGGCGAGGGCGCGCGCTCGTCCAGCCTCGCCACCCAGCCCCCGCATCTTGGGCGCGCGCGCGACGACGCGGAGCTCGGGCGGCCTCCCGGGCGCCGTCAGGCGGCGCGGGACGCCGTCCTCGAGCCAGGCGTCGGGCACCGGCGGCGGCGCGAGCTTGTGGGCGAGCGACGTCGTCGTGACGTAGTCCCACGCCCAACGCTCGACGGTTCCGGAACGCGGAGGCTCCACGCCGCGCAGGGTAGCACCGGCCCGAGGCCGAATCGCAGGGCCGCCCTTGCGCGGCGCGCAAAAAGTGGAATAGTCATTCCAATGACGGCCGAGGCGTCCCCCACGCGTCGCGAGGCGAGGCGAAATTCGCTGTACGAGAAGGTGATGGCGGCCGCCATCGCCAGCTTCGCGTCGGCCGGATTCGAAGGAACGACCATTCCAGAAGTGATGCAACGCGCGGGCGTCGGCGCCGGCTCGCTCTACCGACTCTTTCCGAGCAAAGAAGCCCTCTTCAACGCCGCGTTCCGCGACGCCAAGGGCCGCATGGCGCGGGCCGTCGAGGTGGCGCTCACCGCCGCGCTCCTCTCCGGAGCCCGAGACGCGGACGACGCGGCGCGCGCCCGAGCGACCTTCGATGCGCTCTGGGACGCGCTCGTGGCGTTCGCCGCCGAGGAGCCGGTGACGTTCCGCTTCCTCGAGCTCCATCACCACGCGGCGCACCTCGATCCCGAAAGCCAGCGGCTCGAGCGCGCGGTGCTCGAGCCGCTCCGTGCGTTGGTCGTCGACTTCCAAGCGCGCGGCGTCCTCCGAGGCGACGTCCCCGCCGAGGCGGTGATCGCCTTCGTGTGGGGCGCGCTCGTCGGCCTCGTGAAGGCCGAGACGCTCGGATACCTGCGGCTCGCCGGCGCGATCGCCGAAACGACGCGCGACGCGTGCTTTCGCGCGTTCGCGGTGCCCCATCATGACCCCGGCGCGCGCGCCGCGAAGAAGAAGAGGAGAACATGAGCCAATCGACGATCGAACCCGTCATCCGTCGGCGTCCCCGCTCGGTGGACGTGCCCGCACGCGCCTACGATCTCGACGCGCTCGCGAGCCTGGACGTTCGCGCGCTCGGCGAGCTGTACCGCACCGCGCCCGTCCCGACCTCGGTCGACCGCCTCGCGGGTCATCCGACGGGGCGAATGCTCGCGGTGCGCCACCTCGACGCGGGCCTCCGCGGCGCGCTCGTTCATCGCGTGGCCGGCGCCGCGCTCTTCCCGTGGGGCGGAAAGAGCTTCCAAGGTGAGGGCACGGCGGGGAACGGCACGAACCGCGTGCACATCGGCGGGCGTCATCAGCTCTTTCCGTTCCACACGCGCGTCATGGCGTCGGTGATCGATGGTCGCCCGTGCGTCGCGCTCGACTACGATCGCCCCGACAATCCGGCCTTCATTCGCGCGATCCACGACGAGGTGCGCGAGGTGGACGACGGCCTCTTCCTCGGCCCCGCGATGTGGAAGACGTCGAGCGCGCCGGCGCTGGTCCTCTGGTTCGCGCTCGACACACGCCTCCAGGCCCCCGCCATCGGCGCCGTCTGATGCGGCTCGCGCTGCCGCTGCTCCACCACACCGGTGGCGCGCCGAGCGTCATGGCTCGCAGCAGACCGTCACCGGGCTCGCCGGGGTCACCGTGCCGGTGGGCGCGCCGCCGGAGGCGGGACAATCGAGAGGCGGCGGGGTCGCGTTCACCTTGGTGTAGTAGTAGCCGGTGTGCGCGAGGCACGTGGGCACGGTCCCGCTGAAGCTCGGAGTGCAGTCGCTCTGATCGGAAGTGATGGCGGTGGCGTTGCAGTTCGCCGAAGGCACGGCACCGCACGCGCACGTTCCACAGTCGCGGCTGTCGCTCGCGCCCTTGTAGAAGAGCATTCGGCGCGAATAGGGAGCGCCGGGGCATGCCGCCACGTCGCCGTCCTTGGCGACGCAGAGCTTGGAGTCGAAGGGGGGCGCGGGAATCGCGGAGCAGACCGTGCCCGCGTTGCATCCGGGCGTCTTCGGGACCAGCGTCGTGCAACCCACGGCAGCGACGTCCCAGCCGAACGCGGGCTTCACCGCGCTGGGTTTTGCTGCGGTGGGCGTGCAGCTCCCGCCCATGACCTTCGACGCTTCGAACCCGATGCCGTTGGCCGCGAAGTTACCGGGGTCCAGCAAGTATCCGTATGGCACATTTTGGCAGACGTTGACGTCGAGCACGTACGTCGAGCCCTTGCCGGCGCACCCTCCGGTCGAACCGTAGGTCGTCACTTGGCCGCAGCTCGTTCCCGTGGCCTTGTTGCAAGTGCACGCGGGGCACTGGGCCGCTGGCACCGGCTGGCTGAGCGACGCGTTCGCCGCGAGGAGCTGCGTGACGGTGCCGCAGCTCGGCGCATCGGTCACGTTGCCGTTGTAGAGGCCGAACGGTCCGGTCCACCCGTTCGGCGCGGTGGTGGCGCAGCGGAACCCGGACTGCGTGCATGTCGAGGGAGGCGGCGGCCCGCTCGCCTCCCAACCGTCAGGGGCATCGAACGGATCGATCACGTCGAGCTGCGCGTCCGAGACCGCGACGTCCGCTTTCTCCCCGCCGTCCGCCCCGCTCGACGTGACATCGGCACCGACGTCGCCCGTGGTCGCGGCGTCGGTGGCGGCGTCGGTGCCGTCACCGCCCGCGTCGTCGCTCGAGAGCTCGCTCACGTCCACGCAGGCAGCAAACGCCACCGCGACGATCGCGACCGTCCTCGCAGAGCGACGCGCCATTCACGAAAGGTAGCCGGGCGAGTGCCGAGCGCGACCATGAAATGCGGCTTGTTGCACCCGGACCGGGCGCGCTTGTCGCACACTGGAGTCGAAGGCGCGCCGCCGCGCGGTCGGCCGATCCGCGCGCGCGCCGTTTCGTAACGGACGCCAGGTGAGAAACGACGCTTCGGTCGACACGTAGCGACCGAACGGGCTCACGCTCGCGCCCACCACGGCCTGCACGCGGAAGCCGGGCTCGACGTCCCACGAGGTGTAGAACCGGCCGACCACGCCCACGTAGGCCTGCGGCCCGCCGAGCTTCTCGAGGAGCGGGCCGCCTGGCTGCACGGCCACCGTGACGCGCGGTAGCTCGCAGTAGACCGACGGTGTGATCGCGGCCTGGGCGACATCGAAGCTGCCCGACGCGTGCCCAGTCGCCGTGAACGGCGTCCTTCCCGGCACGACCCACTGATCGACGGGCGTGCTCAGGCCGGCTTGCACGAGCACCGACCCCGAGAGGGTCGTGCCCAAGCTGACCTTGAGGGTGCCGTGGAACTTCTGCTCGACGTTCGCGAAGCAGCCGACGTACGCGTGCACCGCCACGGTCGAGTACACGCCGCCCACGAGCACCGGCGCTTGAAACAAGGTCACCGGGCCGCCGCGATAGAGCACCAGGAGGTCCTTGCCGGCGACCTTCTCGTAGACCGGCGCGCCGGCCATCGCTGCCGCGTAGACGTCCAGCGTGAAGCCGGTGTCGAGCTTGAAGTTTGCGCTCAGCTCGAGCCCGCGACCGCCGACCCATTGCGCCTTGAGGCCCGGAGTGAAGTCGAAGTGCTGGTCCGTGAAGTAGCCCATCGCGTAGCCGGCGATGTTGCCCGTGAGTGTGCCGAAGCCGCTCAAGACCGGCGGCCAGTTGGTCTCGAGCCCACTCGGCGTGCCGTTCTGCGGGGCCAGCCCAAGCTCGACGTCGAACGGGCCGCGCGACGCCGTGCGAATCCCGCCGCCGCCGCCGCCGCCGCCGCCGCCGCCGCCAACAGATTGGCCAGCCGAAGGAAGTTGGCTCACTTCGCGAACGCGCGGGTTCCGAAAGATCGTGATCGTGTCGTCACCGTTCTTGGTGGCTTGTGCCATCTCGGCGAGATCGAGCGGACGAATCCGCACCACGAGGTGCGTGCTCGTGGTCGACACGGACGTCGCCCGCGCCATGACGCCATCGGTGCCGTCTGCGCGGAGCGGATGGATCACGATGTTCTTGCCGACGAGCTCCTCCGGCGCGTACGGGAACGTGCTGCCCTCGGCCTCGCGAAACAGAAAGAGCTGATCGCCTTGCACGCGATCGAAGTACTTGTGGCCGTCTTCGAGGGTGATCGCCGCGTCGTCGCTCGTCTCTTCTTCTTCGGCCGCCGACGAGCAACCCATCGCGGTGAGCGCGACGAGCAGCGCGCCGGACAAGGTGGAAAGAAAGTTGAAGCGCATGCGCTTCACCAAGCAAGCGGGGCGCCAAGCGGGAGGCGGGACCGAAGAGCGCATCCACACGTCGATCGCGAGCCCGGCATCGCGTTGAAATGCCGAAGGCTCCCGGCCCTCCGCGCGCGCGATCCAGGCGGCCCAGGTCCAAAAAAAGCCCTCTGGGGAGTCGAGCCCCGCGCTTGCCGTGCGTGGGAACTTTCGAAGAGCGGGGATGCCCCTTTCCCAGGCGGAGGCTCGCCCTCGTCGTCTCCCTCGGTGCACGGGGGTGCGGGAGCCGACTCGTCTACAACACGCCGCTCCCCGCGCCGCCCGTGATGGCGCGAAGCGGCGATCGCGCACCCAGTCCTCCGGCGCCGGGAGACGTGCCGCTCGAGATGGGGGCCCGCGCCGGACTCGCCGGGCTCGTCGAAGACCTTCGCGGGCTCCGCTTTCGCGCGACCGTCCCGGTGCTGCGGCTGGCGGGCGCGGACTTCGACGCGCGCGTGACCGCGGCGACCGCAGAGACGCACCTTTCCGCGCCACGTCGACCCCTTCGAACCGTGTTCGGCTTTGGGCCGGGAGAGCGAACGTCACGCGCGGCGGTAGCCCGCGGACGCTACGTCGGCCTTTATGACTTCCGCGCCCACGAGCTCCTCGTACGGAACGACCTCGGCGCGCGCGAAGATGGTGTCGTCGCGCACGAGCTCGTGCACTCGCTCCAAGATCAGCACTTCGCTCTCGGGGGTGAGGAAGCACCCCCCGACGACCGCGGATCGCCGCTCTAGGAGGCTCGAGCCTTCGAGGAACGGTGGGCGAGGCTCGCCGGAGCCGCGGCCGAGCGGTTGGCCCGCGATGCGACTCGGGTCGACAATGTCGGACCGAATTTCGCGTCGGCGTCGCTGGTCGATGCATCGGCGGCGACGAACAGGAGTCTAGCGACAGATGACGGCCGGGACTGCGCAGTGGATCCTCTCGAGTCTCCTGATCGCCGCGCTGACCAGCGCCGTTGCGTGCGGAAGCGATGGCGACGGTGGCGACGGCGCCGGGGGCCAACCGAGCTCCGACGGCGGCGGCGATCCCACGGGCGACGGCGGGGGCGCGGGCGCGGATGGTGGCGTGGGGGTGGACGGAGCCCCCTCCGATGGCGGCATCACCGACGGCGCGACGCCGAGCGACGGCGGGACGCCCGGCGATGGCGGCGCGGGGATCGCGACCGCGCTCTCGGTCACGTTTCTCGACGCGTGCCTCCTCACTCCGGCCGGGGATGCGCGCTGTTGGGGTCGCTTCCTCTCCGGCTCGCCGTCGCCGTACGCCACCGGCAAGACGTGGAAGTCGATCGCGACCAACATCAACACCTACGGTCGCATGGACTTCTGCGGCGTCCGCCCGGACGACGCCGTCGAGTGCGTGTCCGAGGGCCAGCCCGCCGAGGTCATGAACGATCGCGCGTATCGATCGATCACCGTCGGCTATCCCGCCATCGGCGACATCTCCGGTCATCGCTGCGCGATCGCGGCGACGGGCGCGCTCTATTGTTGGGGTCCCAACAAATCGGGACAGCTCGGCGTGGGTGACACGAATCCGCGCACCGCACCCACGCAAGTCGGCGCGGCCACCGATTGGACGTACGTCTCCGCCAACCAGCTCTACACGTGCGGTATTCGCGGCGCGGGCGATCTGTATTGCTGGGGCAATGGTCTCGGGACGGGCCGCCTCGGCGATGGATCGAAGACGAACAAGCTCGAGCCGACCGCGGTGGCGGGCGGTGGGCAGTGGAGTCAGGTCTCCACCGGCGGCGGCGGCACGTGCGGCGTGCGGACCGATGGTCGTCTCTTCTGCTGGGGCGACTACTACGGCTCGGCGGGACCGGCGACGCCCACGGCGATCGACGCGGCCACCGACTGGTCCCAGGTCTCCGTGTCCAGCGCGCTCGTGTGCGCGCGCAAGACGGGCGGCACGGTGCACTGCATGGGCTCGAACGTGCTCGGCGCCGTCGGCGACGGCACGCGTCAGAATCGCGCCACGATGACCCAAGTCGGCAGCGACACCGATTGGGCCGAGATCGGCGCGGGCATGATCGGCGCCTGCGCACGAAAGCAGAACGGCAAGGTCTATTGCTGGGGCGACAACAAGGAGGGTGAGGTCGGCATCGGCCCGCGCGCTCACCTCACGCCTACTCGCATCGACGCGCCTTCGACGTGGAAGAGCATCGCCGTGACGGAGGGCCGATCGTGCGGCGTCCGATCGACGGGCAAGCTCGCCTGCTGGGGTAGCCCGTTCATGTCGGGACCGATCGAAGCGTCGCCCGCCGACGTGGGCACCGACACCGACTGGAAGAGCGTGAGCCTCGGCAAGCACGCGTGCGCCACCAAAAACGACGACAGCTTGTATTGCTGGGGCTTCGGGAACAGCGGCGACCTCGGTCTCGGCGCGACGACCCAAGCTTCGGCGCCGACTGCGCTCGGCATCACCGCCACCGACGTGGCCGTATCCGACGGTCACGCATGCGCGATCGCGACGGACCAGTCGCTCTATTGTTGGGGCTCCACCACGAGCTACCGCGCGGGCGGTCTCTCCGGCCCGTCCAACCTGACGACGCCAACCAAGGTCGGCACGGACAAGTGGCTCGACGTCGCGACGAGCAAAGACGGAGGCTGCGCGGTGCGGAGCGACCACGCGCTCTTCTGCTTCGGCGGGGGCTCGTCCATGAAGCAGGTGGGTACGGCGACGGATTGGGCCGCCGTCTCCGCGAGCTACTTCGATCAGTACGTGGCCGGCCTCGAGGCGGGCACGATGCAGCTCGTCTTCTCGGGCGCGAGCGCGGCGACACCGTGGGGCACCGAGACGACGCTCACCAAGATCGCCGTCATGGGGAACATGTTCGGTCTTCGCGCCGACGGCTCGCTCGCCGGCTCCGGATACAACGGCGACGGCGCGCTCGGCAACGGCAGCACGAACAACACGGCGTCCAAGGTCTTCGTGGACGTCGCGGGTGGGCACAAGGACTGGGAAGCCGTCTCCACGGGCTTCGCTCACGCGTGCGGGCTCCGCGCGGGTGGCGAGCTCCATTGCTGGGGCAACGACTCGGATGGAGAGGTCGGCGACGGCTCGCGCTACCGCCTGTCGCCGACGCCCGTCCTCTTCTGAGCGGTCATCCGCCCCGAGCTCGCGCTCGCGACGCGTCCGGGGCTCGATACATCACGTCGGAGCGGAGGACGTATTTGACGCCACTCGTGACGGCGCAGCCCTCATGCAGGATGCGGTGTTGGAAGAAGAGCGCCATCCCGGTGCGAGGCGTGATCCGTTCCCCGAGCTCCGGGAAGTCCGTCGACCCGCCGGCAAAGTCGTCGTTCAGGTAGATGAGGAACGTGAGACGGCTCACCTCGGTCGGGCCGCGCTCGAACGCGCCATCGTAGTGCGGGGCGAAGCGCTGCCCGCGTTCGTAGCGGTAACCGCGCAGACGCTCGTTCGCGCCCGCCACCGTCCACCCCGCCACGTCGACGGGCACCCGAGACGCGACGCGCTCGAAGAGGTCGGCGGCGAGCGCCTCGTCGTCGATGATGACCCGCGTGTTGTTACGGACGTCGGGACGCATCACGAACCCGGCGCCCGTCGTGATGGGGGCGGGGGAGCAGCCTGCGGCCTCGATGCGCTCGATCAGCGCCGCGCACTCGTCTCGACCGAGCACGTCGTCGACGGTCCAGAGCAAGGGCTTCGACAGATCAAGCCAGGCGATCATGGTTAGAGTCTATCAGACTCTAACGCGCCGTCGAGCGGCCCCGCGCAAAAATTCGACCCTCGCGCGCTCGTCGGGGAACTTCGGGCGGGCGAGCTTGTCCCACCACACGATGCGGAGGCTGGCCGTCGTCGTCGCCGTGGCTACGTCCGCGTGCGCAGGCCCGCTCGTGCACGTCGAGCCCGTAGCGACGCCGCGCGCGGTCACGCTGGGCGAAGACGCCGCGTCCGATCGCGAAGCAAACCACGCCGCGCCGCTCGCCCCCGCCGCGGGGCTTGCCGGCGTCGTCGAACGGCTTCGTGGGCTCCGCTTCCGCACACCGGTGCCCGTGCGAAGACTCGCGGGCGCCGACTTCGACGTCCGCGTGACTGCGGCGACCGCGAGCGCACCCGTCTCCGGGGCGCGCCGCCTCGTTCGACGCGCGTTCGGCATCGGGCCTGCGGAGCAAGCACCTCGTGCAGCAGTGGCCCGCGGCCGCTACGTCGGTCTCTACGACTTTCGCACCCACGAGCTCCTCGTGCGGGACGATCTCGGTGCGCGCGAGGACGGTGTCGTCGCGCACGAGCTCGTTCACGCGCTCCAGGATCAGCACTTCGGACTCGAGGGCGAGGACGCGCCGCCCGACGAGGCGCTCGCGCTCGAGGCGCTCTATGAGGGTGACGCGGTGCTCCTGCGAGAGCGCCTCGCGGCGGCGCGGGCCGGAGAAGACGAGCGCGCCTTCCTCGAGCGCGCGCTCTCCGCCGTGGACCGCCTGCCGGCCGAGGAGATCGCGCGCGCGGTCGGAGCGAGCCCGCGCGTCCTCTCCGCGCGAAAGGACGTGCGCGCGGAGGTCCTCTTCCCGTACGTCGCCGGGTTCCGATTCGCGGCGCGTCGCTACCTCGCGGGTGGCAACGCGGCGCTCGACGCGGTCTACGCCGACCCGCCGCGATCGACGCGTGCGGTGCTCCACCCCGAGTCGGGCGCACCGAAGGTGTCGGCCGCGATCCCCGACGATCTCGCGGACGCGTCGACGCGCATCGGCGAAGGCGTGCTCGGCGAAGCGAGGACGGCGATGGTGCTCGCGCGCTGCGGCGTGCGCGGCGAGGCCGGCACGCGCGGCTTCGAGGCGGACCGCTTCGTCGTCCACGGCGATCGGGACCACGCCGACGCGCCGACGACCCTCGTCTGGCTCACGGCGTGGCGCTCGAACGCCGATGCCGCGCGCTTCGCGAGCGACGTCGCGCGCGCGCGTGTGTGCTTTCCGGCTGGCTCTCAGGCCTTCGAGGTCAGCGCTCGCGGCGCGCGCGTGGTCTTCGTGCTCGGGCCCCGCGCAACGAGCGCGTTGGTCACTCGCGCGTTCGGCCAACCCGCGTCACCTTAGTCAATACCCATAGCAACCCTCGGGATCGATCTGGCACGGGTCGACCGGCGGCGCGCAAGCGTTCGGATCGCGGCAGCACGCGGGGTCGGGATCGTAGTCGCAAGGGTCGGATGAAGTGGAGCCCGAGCAGCCGACCGCGCTCGGCCATTCACAGCAGTATCGGTCAGCCGCGGTCGCGCAAGGGTCCGGGCTACCGCCGCAGTCGAAGTCGTTCGGATAGCGACAGCAGTACGGGTCTACCGCGGAGGCACACGGATCGGTCGGTTGCATGCACGCGATGTCGCTCGGATACCTGCAGCAGTAGGGATCCACTGCGGTCGAGCACGCATCCCCCGGGTTCGTGCTCCGTCCGCCGGCGGTCACTCCGTTGCACCGATACGCCGCATCGCACTGCGTCGGATCCTGAAGGCACGCGCGCTCGAGATAGGTGCAGTCCTTCGAAGCGTTGAGCGAGCCGTCCGAGTTGAAGATGTCGAGCAGGCTCGAACCCTTCCGTCCGCAGCCCCCCGCGACCTGGAAGGCGATGAGCGCGTTCGCGCAGACACCGGCGCCTTGCGACACGATGGCGAGGCAGCCTGCCTTCTCGATGGGGTTCCTCACCTGAGCGCAGCACCGCGTCAGGTCTTGGCAGGCGAAGTTGGCCGGCGGCAGATTCGGCTTGGGTGGCGCCGCCGCGTCCGCTTTTGGCGCCCCGGCATCCGGGACCGCGACGACCGGCGGCGGGAGCGCACCGAGCGACGTCTCGGCCGACGACGCCGGAGGAGGCGCTACGGTCGTCGTCTTCGTCGCGCGGGGCTCGGGCTGCGGCACGTCGGGCGCGCACGCGACTACCGCCGACGCAACCGTGAAGCTCACAATCGACCCTGCCAAAGCTGTCTTCATCGCTGATCCCTCCCGGCGCAGCCAGTGCGCCCGAGCGACGCTGCACGGCGCGTGCCTCCGCTGGCGCCGCAGGAAACCAGGGGGATCCGCGCCAACCCGCGCTCGCACGCCGCACCTACGAATTTCTTCCCGGCGGTGCGATCCGGGCGGATCGCTTCACTGCGTTCGCGGCATCTCCGGATGGAACGCGGACACACGTCGGAGCACGAGAACGAGGCAGTCCGTGCGAATCGACGGGGCTCGTGGAGAGTCTGACCCCGACGCTCCGTTCCACGCGGCTTGCCGAGCCGTGCAGCACGACCTTCAGCGTGCCGTGGAACTTCTGCTCTACGTTCGCGAAGCAGCCGACGTATGCGTGCACCGCCATGTCGAGTATACGCCGCCGACGAGCACGGGCGCTTGGGAACAAGGTCACCGGGCCGCCGCGGTAAATCACCAAAAGGTCCTTGCCGGCGACTGGGGCCAGCAGGCCGCCTACGGTGAAGCGCGTACGCTCAAGGCGCCATCACGCGGCCGGGTGCGCCATTCGCGCCCTGCTCGGTGTGACACGAGTTGCAGTCGCCGGTCGTCACCGAGCCGGCCATCGCGCGCGTCTTGGTGCCGTCCGTGATCTCGGCGCGGTAGGGCGCCGAGAGCTTGGAACGCGTCGAGAAGTTGCCGGCGCTGTTGACCGGCAGCGAGATCTTGCGACCGCGCGCGTCGGTGATGATCACGGTGAGCTGGGGCGGAGGCGCCGCGCCCACGCAGTTGTCGGGCTCGTGCGCCGTCTTGTAGACCGTGCCCGCGACGCGCAGGTTCGGTCCACCTTCGCGTTGGTGACACGCGTTGCACGCCATGCCCGGCTTCATCGAAGTGCCTTCGTCGGCGGTCGACGTCTTGCCGCTCGTACAGACCGTCGGCGTCGCGTACGGGTTCGCCGTCGGGGCCGCCGGTGCGCCGCCGTCGGGTAGCGACGTGCACGCCGCTGCGCGCGGCGTCCCGGCGTTGACCCACGCTTCGAAGGTCGTGATCTCCGTCGCGTCCGGGCCCACCGCGGGCGGTGGTGGCATCGGCGCCGTGACGCTCTTCATGCGCTCGAGCGCGGCGGCGGCGAGCGACTTCTTCGGATCCGACGGCGCGGGCGCGGTGAGGTTCTCGTACGTGAGGAGCGGCGGCGGGTAAGTGCCGGAGTGACAGGTGATGCATCGGTCTTCGAGGATCGCTTGCACATCGCACGGCAGGCCCGTGTTCGCGCCCGTTCCCGCGG
This sequence comes from Polyangiaceae bacterium, assembly GCA_044224815.1. Classification (GTDB taxonomy): domain Bacteria; phylum Myxococcota_A; class Polyangia; order Polyangiales; family Polyangiaceae; genus JADJCA01. The sequence continues at coordinate 36,671 of JBGAJR010000031.1, read as the reverse complement.
CGCCGGGCGCGCTGCCGGGATCGACCGCTCCGCCCGTCTGGTTGGGGACGAGGTGAGTCGGATCCGCCGGACCGCTCGCCGGCGGCGCGTCCACACCGTCTCCGCCGCGACCGCTGCACGCGAGCACTCCGGACACGATCGTGACGACTCCCAGCCAAACGCACTCGCGCGTGACACGCATCATGAGCATGAGGGGATCTCCGAGGGGCGGGTTCAGGGTGAGCGCACGATCGAACCGCGCCATGTAGGTCCACGCGCAACATCTTCGTCTCTCCGCGGTGCTCGGAACTTTGTCGCGTCGTCGCGCTCGCACATGGATCGCGCGCGCCTCATTTCGTCGCTTGTCGGCGCATTTTTCGCCTCGCGCGCGACATCGTTGGGGCTCAAACGATCCACCCGGCGGTCCGGCTTCGGGTCGTGATGCGAGACCCTGATAGGCTGGCGCTCGTGAATCGCTCCGTCCGGTGCGCGCTCGTGTCCGCGTCCCTCGCGCTTGCGTGCGGGCGCCGCGACGTCTCGGATCCGAGACCGTCGTCGCCGATGGTGTCGAGCGACGCTGCGACGCTCGCCCTCGACGCGGCGCGCCCGACCGCGATCCCGAGCGCGACGCCGTCGCCGTCTTGGCCGCCGGTGCGCGCGACCCGCGGAGAGCAGAAGGACGCGGGCCCCTACGCGATGTTCGAGCCGACCATCGACGACTCGCCCCCGTGCGCCGCCAAGCTTCCTCCGTCGGCGCCGTTCGAGCTGCGCGTGACACCTGGCCAGCGCGAAGGGCGGAGCGTTCTTCGCGTGTCGCTCAAGAACTGCTCGACCTCACCCCGGTCGGTGCACCACGACGTGCGGATGTCGCGGGTGAGCCTTGCGGTCGCCGCGCGCGACGGCGGAGCCTTGCCCATCGACGACTTGCACATGCTCGAGAAGTTCGACAACGCGACGTACTGCGTGGACGTCCAACGCCTCGCGCCGGACGAGGAGCGCTGGCTCGTCGACGCCGACGTGAATCGCGTCGACGGCCTCGCGATCGGCGTCGCGGGGCAAAGCGTGAGGGTCGCCCCGAGCGAGCCGATCGTGGTCCAGATCTCCTTCCGCTCGTGGGCCTCACGCTGCGTCGACGAGGGTCGCGCCCGCGCCATCCCTGACGTTTGGCTCGGCACGGTAACCGCGCCGCCACTCACCGTTCGGTGAGCGTGCGCGGCCGCGCGAAATTGGCGGCAAGATCTTCGCGTCGCCCCTGGGTGACTCGGCTCAGAGGGCGGATCCAGCTGCGCGGACCCCCCCGCCGGCCGAGCACACACCCCCGGAGGGCAGAAAATTGCGGGGTTTCGTGAGTGGGAGATCGTGAGCCGGCCTTCGGCATCGAATCCGCAATGGAGCCATCGAGCGTTCGCGCAAGGAGGCCTCATGTCCCATGACTCTCGATCCAGCTCGTCTCGGCCCGTCTACAAAGACGTGGATCTCGATCTCGTGAGCGGCGGCGCGACCCACGCAGTGCCCGTGGCGGCGCCGGTCGGCTCCGGCTCCGGCTTCGGCCTCGGCGGGGTCACGCCGAGCTTCGGGCATCCCGGCCTCGGCTCGGGCTTGGGGTTCGGCGGCGGTGGCGGCGGCGCGGGCTCCGCCGATGGTTGGGACTTCCACATGGGCGGCGTCATGCCGGCCGCGCACCCGAGCGTTGGTGCCGGGAGCGTGACCGCAGGCGGCGGCTCGGGCTTCGGACCGAACGGCTTCGCGGGCGGCGATCCGTTCCATCCGAGCTCGGGCGCGGGCGCCGGCCAGTCGAACGTCGATCCATTCCACCCGAACGGCGCGAGCGGTTCGATGCGCGGCTTCGGGCCGAGCGACGTGCCGTACGGCGTGGGCGCGGGCAGCGTCCAGACCGGCGCGCACGCGCCGATTGGTCACGACAGCTGGTCGAATCAGGCGCAATCGTTCGCGTCGGGCAGCACGTCGATCGTGACGCCCACGGCGCAGGAGCTCGCAACGGCTGCCGGCGCGGTGAGCACCACCTCGTTCGACATCAAGAACTGGGGCGACCCGCACGTGAACGTGAACGTCAACGGGCGCGACATCGGCCAGATCGATCACTCGGCGTCGATTCAGAACTTCGAGACGTTCCACCTCACGGCCGGTGGACCCACCACCATCTCGACGCAGACGACGGCCCAGGACGAATCGACGGTCGCGTTCAATCGCGAGGTCGACATCACGGGCGCGTCGTGGTCGGTCCAAGCGACTGGTGAAGGCGGCGGGCTCTCGGCCACCGTTCACGACGCCCATGGCACGTGGACGCTCGGCAGCGGTCAATCCGTGACCGAGGCCGACGGCACCGTCATCACCAATAACGGCGGCACCGTCTCGGTGAGCGAGCACCTCTTGGACGGCGGCACGGTCTCCACCGACATCTCGATGAACGGCGCCGGCTACCTGGACTTCGAGAGCAAGGGCCAAGGCGACGTCGGTCTCACCGGGTGGGCCGCCGATCAGTGGAAGGGCCAAGGCGGGAGCGCCTCCTGAGGAGCGCGGTGACGCGGCCGTTCCGCGCGGCCATATCGCGACCGCATCCCCGAATCGCAACGGGGTTGCAGAGAGCGGCGGAACCGTTACTTGACGTCACGGCCAGCCTCCGCGAAAAGGGTTCGCCCTTTGCGTAGAGGAGTCGTGATGTTCAAAGCCCCCGTTCTTTCGCTCTCGTTCGCCCTCGTCGCCTCTTCCCTCGTCGCCTGCGGCGGCGGCGGCACGCCCGAGCCGCAGACGCCGCCGCCCGCGGGCAGCACCGCACCGGCCGCCAGCGCCGCGCCCGCCGCCAGCGCCGCGCCCGCCGAGACGCCCGCGCCTGCGGCCTGGAAAGAGGAGCTCTCCAAGAAGGAGAAGGCGGCCTTCATGAAGGCCAACGTGCAGCCGCGCATGGCCAAGCTGTTTCAGGCTCACGCGCCCAAGTACGCGAACTTCGGGTGCGAGACCTGCCACGGCCCGAACTGGAAAGACCCGGACGACTTCCTCCCCAAGCTCGTCATGAAGGACGGAAAGATCACCGCCTTCGCCGAGAAGCCCGAGCTCGCCAAGTTCATGGCCGAGAAGGTGGTTCCGGAGATGGCGTCGCTCTTCGGTCAGACGCCGTGGAGCCCGTCGAACCCGAAGGGCTTCGGCTGCGGCGGCTGCCACAAGATCGAGATGAAGTGACCCGCTCGCGCCGAACTGCGTGCGTCGCGCGTCACCGGCCGCGTGACGCGCGCGCGGCGCGAACAGCCCGATTCGTGACGAGAATCGGGCCCGTCCGGTATCTTGCTGGACGATGTCGGACCCGGTTCTTCCTCAGCGCGCGCGCGTCGTCGTCATCGGCGGCGGCGTCATCGGCACCTCGGTCGCCTACCACCTCGCCCACATGGGCTGGAAGGACACGGTCCTCCTCGAACGAGACCGTCTGACGTCCGGCACCACGTGGCACGCCGCCGGGCTCATGGTCACGTTCGGGTCGACGTCCGAGACGTCGACCGAGATGCGGAAATACACGCGCGATCTCTACGCGCGCCTCGAGGCCGAGACCGGCCTCTCCTCCGGCTTCATGCCGGTCGGCTTCATCGAGGTCGCGGCCGATGCGGATCGCCTCGAGGAGTACCGGCGCGTCTCGGCGTTCAACCGCCACTGCGGCATCGACGTGCACGAGATCTCGCCGCGCGAGATCAAGGATCTCTTCCCCCTCGCCGAGACCAGCGATCTCCTCGCCGGCTTCTACGTGAAGGAAGACGGCCGCGCGAACCCGGTCGACGCGACGATGGCCATGGCCGCCGGCGCACGCTTGCAGGGTGCAACCATCCTCGAGAACGTGGCGGTGGTCGACGTGCTCCACAAGAACGGCCGCGTGACGGGCGTCCGCACCGCGTACGGCGACATCGAGTGTGAGTACGTCGTCAACTGCTGCGGCATGTGGGCGCGGCAGCTCGGCGCGCGGTCGGGCGTGAACATTCCGCTCCAGGCCGCCGAGCACTACTACCTCATCACCGAGCGCATGCCTGGCATCTCGCAGTCGTTCCCGGTGCTCGAGGACCCGGGCTCGTACGGCTACTTCCGCGAAGAGGGCGCGGGTCTCATGATCGGCCTCTTCGAGCCGATCTGCGCGCCGTGGAAGATCGAGGGCATCCCGCAGGACTTCTCGTTCGGTGAGATCGAGCCCGACTGGGAGCGCATGGGGCCGTACGTCGAGAAGGCCATGAAGCGCGTCCCGCGCTCGCTCGAGACGGGCGTGAAGAAGTTCTTCTGCGGCCCCGAGAGCTTCACGCCGGATCTCCAGCCGTGCGTCGGCGAGGCCCCCGAGATCCGCGGCTACTTCGTGGCGGCGGGCTTGAACTCGATCGGCATCCTCACCGGCGGCGGGCTCGGGCGCGTTCTCGCGCACTGGATCACGACCGGGCACCCGGACGTCGACATCACCGGTTTCAACATCGACCGCCTGCACGTCTACCAGTCGAATCCGGAGTACCGGAAGACGCGCACCGTCGAGTCGCTGGGCATGGTTTACCAGTGCCACTACCCGACGCGGTCCATGCAGACTGCACGCGACGCCAAGCGCTCGGCGATCCACGATCGCCTCGCCGCGCAGCGCGCGTACTTCAAGGACGTGAGCGGCTGGGAGGGCGCGGACTGGTACGCGCCGCCCGGCGCCCTGCCCAAGGTCGACAAGCTCTCCTGGGGTCGTCAGCCGTGGTTCCCGTACTGGGCGGCCGAGCACAAGGCGACGCGTGAGGGCGTGATCCTCATGGACATGTCGTTCATGGCGAAGTTCTCGGTCGAGGGGCGTGACGCGGGCCGCCTCTTGAACCTCATCTCGGCCAACAACGTCGACGGCGCGGCCGGGCAGATCACCTACACCCAGTGGCTCGACGAGCTCGGGAAGCTCCAGGCCGATCTCACCGTCACCAAGCTCGCGGACGATCGCTTTTGGGTCGTGGCCTCGGACACCGCGCATCGGCACGTGCACACGTGGATGCGTCGTCACTTCGAGGGCGCGCACGCGTTCGCGACCGACGTCACGAGCGGCTACGCGCAGATCAACGTCCAGGGCCCGCGCTCGCGCGAGCTCCTCCAGAGCATCACGAGCGCCGATCTCTCGAACGCGGTCTTCCCGTTCCGGTGCGCCAAGGAGATCGACATCGGCTTCGCGCGCGCGCTCTGCGTGCGCATCACCTACTTGGGCGAGCTCGGCTACGAGCTCTACATCCCCACCGAGCAAGCGGTGCACGTCTACGATCGCATCGTGAAGGCCGGCCAAACCGTAGGCCTCGTGCACGCGGGCCTCAAAGCCCTTGCGAGCCTTCGCATGGAGAAGGGCTATCGCGACTACGGCCACGACATCGACAACACCGACTCGGTGCTCGAGGCGGGGCTCGGCTTCGCGGTCGATCTCAAGAAGCCCGGCGGCTTCATCGGCAAGGACGCGGTCGTGGCCAAGAAGGCCGAGGGCCCGCTCAAGCGGCGCATCCTCCAGATCCTCGTGAAGGATCCGGAGCCTCTGATGTTCCACGCCGAGATCGTCTACCGAAACGGCAAGGCCGTCGGCTACGTGCGCGCGGCCTCCTACGGCCACACGCTGGGTGGTGCGGTGGGCCTCGCGATGATCGAAGCCGGCGAGCCGATCGACGCGGCGTACGTCGAGAAGGGCACGTGGGAGGTCGACATCGCCGGCAAGCGCTACCCGGCGATCGCCTCGATCAAGCCGCTCTACGACGCCGAGAACGCACGCATCAAGATGTGAGCGTTCGCGCGTGGGCGTCAGAAGGTGATGCGCGCACCGCTCACGGTCTCACGCGTACCGCCCTGGCCGTCCTCGACCGAGCGGCGGGTCGTCACGGTGGCGCAGCCGCCCTCGTGGATCTCGAGCCGGATCGGGCCCTGACCCTTCGGCTTCAGTCGATAGACGTCCGTCGAGATCGAGAAGGCTCGCGCGACGAGGGGCGAGCCGCAGTCGTAGACGCCGTGGCTCTGCGCGGCGCACGTCGCGCCGAGGACAGCGATCGGTCGCGGGTCGGGCAGATCGTAGAGCGTGCCCCGATCCATGGTCGGAACCTCGGCCCGCGTTCCGAGACAGCTCCGCGGGAACGACGGCGTGCCCGAGATGCACCGGCCGGTCACGAGGCGCGGAGAGGCTCCGTCGAGCCAGAGTGCGCCGGACCACGGACCGCCGACGATGAACTCCGCGGCGTCGCCGCCGAGCGGGTACGTGTCGGGTGCCCACGTCGTGCACGCGCCGGACGCGTCACACGTGCGGGACACGGTGGCCATCGTGTACTCGGCGAGACGGCGCGTGAGCGCGCCGCCGAGCGCGTCCGTGGCGAACGCCGCCGACACGAGCGGACCGTCGCACGCGACCTCGGGGAGCGGCGCGACCGGTGCGGGAGGCGCGGGTGCGGGCACGTTGCGGCGCTCGAGGTGCACGTGGAACGTCGTGCCGCGCGCGTTCGACTTCCACTTGAACGCGACGTAGTGGTTGCCCGCCGTCGCGAGCACCGTGTCGATCTCGGCGTTGTTCGGCGTCGCGTCCGCGTCGTCGCTCGCCGCGACGACGTCGCGCCGGTAGTCGAGGACGCGGGCGACGGGGGAGCCGTCGGCCGAAGAGACACGAACGAGCACCTCGGTGCCGGCATCGGCGACGAACTGGAGCGCGCGCATGCCGTTCCGCGTCGTCGCAGCAACGTCGACGTCTTCGCCGAGCGCGATCGAGCCGACCACCGAAGCCGAGAGGCTGTCCTCGGAGGTCACCATGTCCTCGGGCGTCCCTGCGGAGCACGCAAAGAGAGTGACTGCCAGAAGCGAGACGCACGACGAGCGAAGAGCGAGCGAGGGCGACATCATGCGCCGTCATACGACGACGACGCGTGATCGCCCCTCACCCGAGCCGAAGTTTGTCTGGAGCCGTCGAACTATGCCCGCTCGCGCGAGCGAATCACTTCTTCGACTTCTTCGGCTTCTTGGCGGCCGCCGGCGCAGGCTTCGCAGCGCTCGACTTGGTGGCGGCGCTCTTCTTCCCGAGCTTCGCGCAGCTCTCGTCGCTGGAGAAGTCCTCGCAGCTCTGCTTCCAGATCGCGCGCGCCTTCTCGACGTTCTTCGGCGTGCCGCGCCCGTTCGCGTAGAAGTCCGCGAGCACCTCGCAGCCGTTGAACGAGCCGTGCTCGCACTCCGACTTGAGGAGCTCGAAGACCTCGGCGTCGCTCTTCTTGATCGCCATGCCCGCCTCCGCAGCCGTGAGGCAGCCGGACGTCCCGCCGGTGCGGCGACACGTGAGCGAGCCGATCTCGAACGCGCGCGCCTCATCCTTCGGCACGCCGTCGGTGCCGTCGTGGAGGACGTCGGCGAGGTCTGCGCAGTTGTCGGTCACGCCGCCCTCGCACGAGCGCTGGAGCAGACTGAGTGACTTGGTGATGTCCACGCGAACCCCGTCACCGCGCCGATAGCTCGCCGCCGCGCTCGAACAGGACATCGCGGAGCCGAGGCGGCAGCCCCACTCGTAGGCGAGCGTCGAGGCCGTTTCGTTGCGGAAGCTCGGCACGCCGTCCAACGAGTAGTCGTAAATGTCGCCGAGGAGCTCGCAGCTCTGGGAGCTGCCGAGCTCTTTGCAGCCCTTCTCCGCGGCCGCGCGGGCCGCCACCCAGCCGGCCTCGGTTGCGGGGCCTTCTTTCTTGGGACGCCCATAGAGGGAGAACCAGGCGCAGCCATCACCGAAGTCGAGGTCGCACGCCTTCTTGTAGAAGCTCGCGCGTTCGGCGTCGGACGCCGTGTCCGGAAGCCGCTCGGCGACGTTGTAGCAAGACTCGGCGCTCCCCTTTTCGCACTGCGCGCGGCACTCCTTCAGGTCGTTCGGGTTGCAGAGGTGGGGCGCGTCCGCGGTCTCGGTCACGCACACTCCCTTGGAGAGGACGAGCCCAGCGGGGCAGGGGTTCTCGATGCCCTTCGCGTCCTCTTTGCGGTCGTCCTTGGTGCCGGCCTTGTCGTCCTTCTTCTTGGCGATCGCGACCGGTGCCGCCTCGAACGGACGGAGCTCGATGCGGAGCGGTCCGCCGCATTGATCGGGCGGCGAGGTCGCGTCGGCCTTGGATGCCTTGCACGCGTCGAGCGAGCCATCGTGTCGCGCGACGTCGCGCGAGGAGTCGCTCTTTGCCGATGCGCCCACGCCGAAGACCTCGGCGGCAGTGGAGACCTTGCCGACCGAGCCCGTCGCCAGCGAGAACGCCCCGATCGTCGCCGACGCTACGAAGTGCGTGGCCCCGTCACACTCGCCTTGGAGATCGCTCCGCGCGGGCTTCGACAGGACGGTGGAGCGCTTTCCGACGAGGACCGTCGCGAGATCGAGGGCACGCCCATTCTCGATGGCCGCGCCGAGCTTGCCGCCGCTGAACGGTAGGTTGGCGCTCGCCTCGCCGCGGTTCTTGAGCTGCACGACGTCTTCCTTGCGTTGGACGCCGGCGTACTCGTAGCCCACCTTCGACACGTGGCAGCGGTCGAGGACCCGCAGCGACTTGCAGTCGTACGCCACGATCACGACATCCTTCGACAGGCGCGCTTCGAGGTCGGTGCGCTGCTCGGAGTCGAGATCGACGACATACGGCTTGGCGAGGCTCGGCGCGCCGCTGCAAACCGGTGCCGGCGCGTTCAATGCTTGGTTGCCCGTGAAGTCTTGAGGCCGGACGACCTCGCCCGCGGCCCCGCCGCATCCGACACCGAAGAGACCCAAGCCCACGAGCATCGCGACGCGCTTCATCGAGGAACCTCCAACCGCGCGAGGATAAGGCAACCCCCGTGCGCAGGCCCAGCGAACGGGGCATCGCACACTTACGGCCTTTTCGTCTCCTCGGACGACCGTGGACCGGTCACGGTCGGGTCACGGTCACGGTGCAGGACGCGAGGGTGGCGCCGCGTCGTCGGCTGGCAAGGACGTCGTGGCCGGCCCGGCGTCGCCGCCGTCGGGATCGCGCCACTCGCGCGGGGGCATCAAGTTGCCCACCGGGTAGTCGTGGCATCCCGTCGCGAGGGTCCCCACGGTCACGACGGCCACGCCGACGGTGGCGATCAAGACTTTGCGCGTGGAGAGAGGACGACGAGCGCTCATGGTGGCGAGCGTAGCCCGAAACGCGGGCGCCGCTACGCAACTCCGCGACGCGCTCGGCCGATGCTATGTCGACCCCGCGCATGATTGCCCTCCGGCCCTACCAACGCGACGCCGTCGCCGCCGTTCTCGGCGCGCGGCGCGAGGGCGTGCGTCGCATGGTCGTGGCGTTGCCCACCGGGGCGGGGAAGACGGTGATCTTCTCCGAGCTGGCCAAGCTCGCGCGCCGCCCGGTCTTGGTGATCGCGCACCGCGAGGAGCTGCTCGCTCAGGCCCGAGAGAAGATCGCGCGCGCCCTCGGTGACGGCGGGCGCGTGGCGATCGAGCGCGGCCCGGACCGCGCACCGGCCGACGCCAAGGTCGTGGTGAGCAGCATTCGTTCGCTCCACGAGGAGCGCCTGGCGCGCGTTCTCGCCGCGCGCACGTTCGGGCTCGTGGTCTACGACGAGTGTCACCACGCCGTCGCGGACGACAACCTGCGCGTCCTCCGCCAGCTCGGTGCGTTCGAGCCGGAGTGGGAGGGGACGCTGCTCGGGTTCACCGCCACCACCGAGCGCGGCGACGGCAAGGGGCTCGACGCCGCCTTCGAGCGCATCGTGTACTCGCGCGCGCTCCCCGAGATGATCGACGACGGCTACCTGGTTCCGCTGCGGGGCTTCCGCATCGCGACCGGCGCCGATCTGAGCCGCGTCCTCGCGCGCGGGAGCGACCTCGACGAGGTCGCGCTCGCGGAGGCGGTGGACATCGAAGAGCGCAACGCCCTCGTCGCGCGCTCGATTCAGGAGCTGGCGCGCGACCGGCGCACGGTGGCGTTCTGCGTGAACGTGCAGCATGCACGCAATCTGGCGCGCGCGCTCCGCGTCCTCGGCGTGTCCGCGGTCGCGGTGTACGGCGAGATGCCCATGGAGGAGCGCGAGCGTGCGCTCGCCGAGTTCCGGGCCGGGAAAACCCGCGTGCTCACCAACGTGGCCGTGCTCACCGAGGGCTTCGACGATCCGGGAGTCTCGTGCGTGGCCATGGCGCGGCCCACCCGCTCAGCGGGCCTCTACGCTCAGTGCGTCGGTCGCGGGACGCGCCTCGCCGAAGAAAAGAAGGATTGCCTCATCCTCGATTTCGCCGACGTCTCGTCGCTCCCGCTTTGCACCCTTCCCTCGCTCTTCGGGGTACCGCGCGATGTCGATCTCGGCGGCGAAGACGTGCGCGAGGCGCGCCGCTTGTTTCATCGGCTCTCACTCGACGTGCCGGGCTTCGAGCTCGAGGCCGGTGCGGTGACGCTCCGCGAGATCGAGTCGCGCGCTGCGAGCTTCGATCCTTTGACCTTGGCGGTGAACCCCGAGGTCCGCGCGATCTCCGGAAACGCGTGGTTCTCTCTCGGCCGCTTCGGCGTCGGGCTCCACTTCGAGCGGCGGTCCGGACGCGCATCGGAGGCGCTCGTCCTCGCGCGCGGCACACGCGGCATGCGCTGGGAGGTGACGGTGGACGGTCGCTCGGTCGCGCGCTTCTCGACGCTGGAGGAAGCGGTCGAGTCCGTCGACTACGAGATCGAGCGGTGGGGTCGCGCGACGGCCGCCTCGGCGCGGCCATCGGCCGCATGGCGCACCGAGCCGGCGACGCCCGGCGACACGAACGACGTGGACCGCGAGACGGCGCTCCGTAAGGCCACGTTCGAGCGCGTCGCGCGCGGCCGGTGACGGAGCGTCTGCCGCCTCAGAACGCCGTCATCGGGCCGATGTCCAAGACCTCATAGCCCGCGCGCTGCATGAGCACGGTTGCGGTGGCGCTCCGGCCGCCGCTCCGGCAATACACGACCACCTTGCGTGACTTGGGGCCGAGCTCGCCCATGCGATGGGCCAGCTCCTGGACGGGGATGTTGATGGCGCCCGGGACGTGCGCCTGAGCAAACTCATCGGGGGTGCGAACGTCCAAGAGGAGCGCGCCCTGACGGACGAGATCGCGGCCAGAAACGTGAGAGAGGCGAGCGGAGGACATCATCGGTAGCGGGCTCCTTTCTGGGCCCACCGCGTCGGAGCCGGGGTCCCGTCGAAAGGGTTCGCGAGGCCGGGCGCGAACCCTTCGCGCATCGCGCTGGCTCGAACCCACATGCACGTCGAGACCTTGTTCGATCCCGCGACCTTCACGCTCACCTACGTGGTTTGGGACGAGACGACCCGTGATGCGGTCGTGATCGATCCCGTCCTCGACTACGACCCGGCCGGCGGCGCCACCAGCACCGCCAGCGCGGAGCGCATCGCCGCGCTCGTCGCGGCGCAAGGGCTTCGCGTCCACTGGTCGCTCGAGACGCACGCCCACGCCGACCACCTCTCCGGTGCGCAGGAGCTCAAACGACGCTTCGGCGCGCGCGTCGCCATCGGTGCGCACATCACCGACGTTCAGAAGACGTTCGCGCCGGTGTTCGATCTCGGGCCCGACTTCGCGACCGACGGTCGGCAGTTCGATCGCCTGCTCCGCGAAGGAGATGTCCTCGAGGCTGGCACGCTCTCGGTCAGTGTCATCGAGACGCCCGGACACACGCCGGCTTGCATCACGTACCGCATCGGTGACGCCGTCTTCACCGGCGACGCGCTCTTCATCGAGGACTCGGGCACGGGTCGCTGCGACTTTCCGGCCGGCAGCGCCGACGCGCTCTACACGTCGATCCACGAGAAGCTCTACGCGCTCCCGGACGCCACGCGCGTCTTCGTGGGGCACGACTATCAGCCCGGCGGTCGTCCGCTCCGCGCCGAGACCACGATCGGCGCGTCCAAGCGCCAGAACATCCAGCTCGGGATCGAGACCACGCGCGCGGCCTTCGTCGCCGCCCGCACCGCGCGCGACGCCACGCTCGCGGCGCCGCGGCTCCTCTTCCCCAGCGTGCAAGTCAACGTCGACGGGGGCCGGCTCCCCGCGCCGCGCGCCAACGGTCGTCGTTACTTGCAGATTCCCATCAAAGCACCGGGCGAGCGCTGAGCCGCGCGGTCACGCCCGGGGCCGGCGTCCCGATACGATCGGCACGTGCCACACCGAGTAGCGCGATTCGTCGAGGATCGACGCGATCGCGTCGTCGAAGTACGCGCGGACGTCGCCTTTCGAGAGTGCGCTCTTCTCCGCGAGCGCGTCCGTGTAGCCGTCACGCCATGCGCGGAGGATCTCCGCGAACACCGGGCGCGCGATCCGCACGGTGTCGACCGTCACGTAGTCCACCGTGAGCTCGACGAGGCCGAGCGCGCGCAGCATCGACCAAGTGCGGCGGCCCACGCGCTCGTCGGTTCCGGTCGCGCGTGCGAAGCCGCCCACGCCCTCACGAAAGAGCACGTCCGGATCGCGCGCTCCCATCGCGACGTGGAGCATCGAGTAGTCCTCGCTCAGGACGTGCACCACGCCGCCGGGGCGAACGACGCGCGTCATCTCGGCGAGGACGCGCTCGGGCTCGGGCACCGCCTGCGTGAGGTGTCGGCACACCGCGAGATCGAACGACGCGTCGGGGTGCGTCAGGGCGAAGGCGTCGCCCTCTTCGAAGCGGACCCGCGGCGCGAGCGCGGCGTGGACACGTGCGGCGTGCGCGACGCTCCCGGCGAGGAGATCGACGCCGACGACGGTCGCGGTCGGATAGAGCGCCGCGAGGCGCGCCGTGATCTCCCCGCTGCCGCAGCCGACATCGAGGATGCGCGCATCGGGTGTGAGCCCGTAGCGCGCGAAGAGCCGAGATTCCTCGGGCCAGATGGCCGTCGCCTGCGCCGCCAAGTTGCGGAGCATCGACGCGTCGGCCATCTGCTCGGCCTGCGGATTTCGGTCCTTCGCGCTCACGGTCTCAAGCGTCACGGCTCGATCAGAACCGGCTCGTCCACGCCTTGACGCGCGCGTCGTCGCGCATCGCCTCGTAGTGGCGCATCAACTTGGGGTGATCCGCGAAGACGGTCGCCGGGATGTGATCGACCGTCCCGTTCGCGAACCAGCGCACCATGATGAAGAGCTTGACGTCTGCGACGTGGATCTTGGTCCCGGAGAGGAACGGCCCCTCGCCGGTGAGCTGCCGCTCCATGTTCGCGCCCCAGGTGGGCATCACGGTGGTCGCGAGCGCTTCGCGCGCCTTCTTCTTCTCGGCCTCGTCCTTGATGCGGAGGGTCGGGCTCACCTGATTGCGGAGCTCCTCGCAGTACTCGAGGATGGCCTCGTGGCGCGCGGCCTCCCAAACGTCCTTCGGGTGGAGGTCGTGTTGGCGACCGATGAGCATGAGGATGGCGTTCGACTGCGCGAGGACCGGGTGACCGGCGACCTCGAACATCGGCATCGAGCCGAACGGCGTGCTCGGCTTGAGCGCCGGCCAGTCGGCGGCCTTGATGCGGTGGTCTTCGAAGTCGACGCCCGCGAGGTGGAGGGCGATGCGGCACTCTTCGCCGCGGCTCACGGGGGCATCGAAGTAGGTCAGCTTGGGCTTGCTCATGACCGAATCGGTTAGCGTGGCGCGCGGCCGGCGTCCACGAGGGGCCGGCGGTGTGGTGCACCCGAGATCCAGGCAGGCTCCGGGAGGCCGGGATTCGTCGCGGCCGCGACGGGCACGGTTCTGGCACCAAGTCGCGCATGCGTAGCGTTTGGGTCTGGGCCGGGGTCGGGGCAGCGCTCCTCGCGGGTTGTGCCTTCAAGACGGTGGATGCGGACACGCGCATCGACGCCGAACGAGAAGGCCTGCACCGGCACGCCGAGCTCCTCTTCGTCGACGGCGCGCTCGCCGGCACGGTCACCGAGGTCGAGTCGGAAGGAAAAGAGACCGAGCTCGTGATCGACGCGCTCACCGAGGTCGGCGCCGGCTTCATCACCGACGCGCTCGCGTTCGGCAAGCGACGGAGCGGGACCCTCCAAGCCGCCTCTTACGGCAACGCTGCGCCCGTCGCGCGCGCGTTCACCGATGCGTTGATCACCGAAGTGAAGGTCCCCGATTCGGACGGCTCGAACAAGGACGGCGCCGTCGCGCCCGGAAAGTCGCATCCGCGGATCGTCCTCCGTTTGGACACGCGCCTTGCGTCGAACCAGAAGGCGGTCGACGCGGCGAACGCGATCGTGCCGGCACGCGGGGCAGGCCTCCCCACGCTGAGGCTCGGCTGCGAATCGCCTTGCAACGCGGTCGACGTGCATGGGGCGGTCATTCGGCCGGGCTCGATCACCGCTCGCGTGGGCTTCATCGATCGAAGCGTGCCTTGGCAGACCGGCAGCGGTCCGGGCCGCGACCGAGACGCCGGCCCGCCCGAGTTCGTGGCCGCCGAGCCGAAAGGGATGTCGTTCGAGCTCGGCTTCGACATGTTCGAGGACCAGCCTCGCGGGCGCGGCGGAGATTTGCAGATCGTCGGGCCAGAGCACGTTCGCGGAGTCCGGCCGAGTGACGGCGGCTTCGATGTGATCATCGACGCGCGCGTCTACGGAAAGTTCACGATCGACGTCAGTCCGAATCCCAAGCCCCAGCAGACGGGTCAGTGACATTCGGCGCTGCGAAGTGGTAAGCGACGACGCATCGTGAATTCGGTCGTCTGGTTCGTCTTCGCCCTGCTCCTCGGCTTCATGCTCTTCCGCCGGTTCGCCTTCAAGGTGGCGCCCGCCGAGGCGCGTGCGCTCGTCAAATCCGGGGCGCTCCTGCTCGATGTCCGCACCGAAGGCGAGTTCGCGTCCGGGCACCTCGAAGGCGCGAAGAACATCCCGGTGGGTGCGCTCTCGGGGCGCCTCTCCGAGGTCGGTAGCGACAAGACTCGGCCCATCGTCGTTTATTGCGCGAGCGGGATGCGGAGCGCGACCGCGACCTCGATGCTGAAGAGCGCCGGCTACGCCTCCGTGCACGACCTCGGCGCGATGGCCCGCTGGGCGGTGTGACGCCGCGCCGCGCGCCCGCGCGGTGCGGGAGACCCTCGCGCGAGGCGATTCGCAACTTGTGCCACGTCGCGCCGCGCGGACGATCGTGTCGTGGTCGAACGCCTGACCGCGCGCGAGATCCCTGCCGAATGTGCGCCATTTGGTCTGGTACGTGGGTTGCGACATGATGGCGCATGATGCGTCGGACCTACGTCAAGGCGGCTTGGTGCGGTGTCGGACCCCTCGCGTTCGCGATGCTGGTCGCGTGCTCGAGCGGGGGGCCCGGGAGCCTCGATGGTGACGGCGGGATCGGCGGCGACGGTGGTCGCGACGGTGGCGGCGGCGGGGCCTGTCCGGCGACCGCGCCGACGGTCGGCGCGACGTGTGCGCTGGCCTCGAGTGTACAGTGCACATATTCGTATCCGGGCGAGGGGCCGGCGTGCCAATGCTGCGCGGCCGGCAGCAACTCGCTCTACGTCTGTCAGGGAGGCCGCTGGCAAGAGCTCGCCACGCCGAGCGGGATCACGCCGCCCAACGTCTGCCCGTCGACGATGCCGGTCGACGGCAGCTCGTGCAACCCGTGTCAGAACCACACGTGCAGCTACACCTGCGCGACGAGCAACAACGATCCCGGGGAGGCGACCTGCACGGGGGGCCGCTGGGTCGTCTCGCACACCAACGTCGCGTGCCCGACCGACGCCGGGGTCGACTCGTCGATCGGCGACGGCGGGCCAGGCTGAGTCTCAGCCGTTCATCTCCGGGAAGGGCGCCGTCGGCGCGAGCGCGGCCGTGAAGTGCCGCAGGCTCGGCGGCGCGGTCACGATGCGCATCGCCGGCAGTCGGTCTTTGACGCGCGCGACGTCGGCCCCAACGGACGCGACGTAGTCGTAGTGACTTTGGGTGTAGACGCGGCGCGGGAGCGCGAGGCGCACGAGCTGACGCCGCGTGCCGTCTCCGCCGAACATGAGCGTACCGATTTCGCAGGTGCGGATGCCGCCGGCGAGGTAGAGCGCACACGCGAGCGACTGGCCGGGGAAGTCGTCCTTACCGAGGTGCGGGAGCGCTGCGCCGGCGTCGATGTACACGGCGTGCGCGGCGGCGGGCGTGATCACCGGAAAGCCCGCGCTCGCGAGCGACGCCGCGAGGTACCGCGACGCAGCGAACCGATACTCGAGGTATGCGGGGTCGAGCACTTCGAGGAGTCCCTGGGCGATGGCCTCGAGATCGCGCCCGGCGAGACCGCCGTAGGTGGTGAAGCCTTCGGTGCGGATCAAGTCGACGCGAATGCGCTCGGCGAGCGCCGGCTCGCGTACGCCGAGGATGCCGCCCATGTTCACGATGGCGTCTTTCTTGGCGCTCATGGTGAAGGCGTCGGCGAGATCGAACATCTCGTGCGCGATCTCGCGGAGTGGTCGGCCGCGCTCGCTCGGCTCGTCGCACGCGATGCGGTAGGAGTTTTCGGCGAAGCGGCACGCGTCCAAGACGAGCAGGGGGCGCTCGGCGGCGGGCAACGCGAGGCAGCGCGCGCGGACGGCGCGCAGGTTGGCGAGCGAGACGGCCTGCCCGCCCACCGCGTTGTTGGTGACGGTCATCACCACCATCGCCACCTTGCCGCGATGGGTCGCGAGCGCCTCCTCGAAGCGCTCGAGGTCCATGTCGCCGCCGAAGTCGCGCGTGCCGCGGAGCGCGTCGTCGCACGAGAGGTCGATCCCCGTGGCGCCGGCCGCCTCGACGTTGGCGCGCGTGGTGTCGAAGAGACCGTTGGAGAGAACGACGCGGCCTTGCAGCGGAACGACGTCGCACAGGATCCGTTCGGCGGCGCGCCCCTGGTGGGTCGGATAGAGGAGCGGCATGCCGGTGAGGTCACGCACCACCGCGTCCCAGCGATAGAAGCTCTTGGCGCCGGCGTACGACTCGTCGCCGCGCATCATGGCCGCCCACTGCTCGGCGCTCATCGCGCCGGTTCCGGAGTCGGTGAGGAGGTCGACGATGACGTCGTCGGCGTGGATGCCGAAGAGGTTGTACCCCGCCGCCTCCAGGATGCGCCGCCGCTCGGCGTGCGTCGTCATCTGGATCGGCTCGACGACCTTGATCCGGAACGGCTCGATGATGGGGCGCTTGCTCACGCGCGCGCGCGAAGCGAGTCTCGTGCCGAAGCGGGATTTCTCGGGCGCGGAGTGGGGGCGGGCGCGCGCGCCGGCGCAAGCGTTGCGCTGCCGTGCCGCGTGTGCGCGGCGGTCACTCGCTCTCGCCGTGGCCGGCCGGACCGCGAGGCTCGCGGGGCGGACGCGTCCGTCGCGGAAGGCGCCGCTCCTCGGGCTTGATGTCGGCGTCGCGCACTCGCTGAACGAGTGTGCGGAAGAGGCGATAGAGCCCGGCCTCGATCTCCGGCGGCTCACCGACGAGCGTGAGCGCCCCGGCCACCGACTCGAGCGTCGAGACGTAGTCGCGTCGCGGCTCGGCGCGGAGTCGCCCGTAGATCGAGGGCTGCTTCGGCTTGAGCGTGATGCGACGGAGCTTGGCGAGCCAAGGGTTGCGCCAATAGAGCGTCTTGGCCTTGGACCACGTGCCGTCGATCACGATGATGCCGTCCAGCGAGGTGGGGTCGACCAGCTCACCGCGCCGCGTCGCGACCTGCGGAGCTTGCGCCTCGCGATCGGGGAAGAGCACCGCCCACTTGGTGACGTCGACCGACTCCACCTCGAGAGCGTGCGCGAGGTTTCGCCAGCTGAGGCCGATCGCGAGCTCGGCCTTGGGCAAGCTCGCTACGAGGAGTTGCGCGGTGCCAAGGAGCGCGTCCTGCTCCTGTGGGTGCTGCAGGATCAGCACCCGCCGCGTCGTCTCGTAAGGCACCACGCGATCGCACACGCACGCGAAGCGCGGCCTTCGGCAAGTTTCGCACGCGGAATCGGACACGGCTCGGGCGAGCAGTTAGCACATCGGTCCGAGCCGCGCGAGCGGCGCGCCGAGTCACCGTCGGTCGAGGGTGCAACGCGTGACGGCGGGGACGAGCGCGGTCGACACCTCGCCGCACCGACAAGGCAAATAGACGCTTCCCACGAGCGCGCCGAAGTTTCGATGCGCCTCGAGGACCTCGCCGCCCGGGAGCGTGAGCGTCGCTTTGCGGGCGGTGAGCGAGAGGGAGAGCTCGGACGCGGCGAAGACGCCGCGGAGGGTCGGGTGATCGAAGGCGCCGAGGATGGCGAAGAGCCCTTCTTCGCGGAGGTGTCGCCCTTGCGCGCGTCGCAGGCCGCGCGCGACGTCGAGGAGAGGCGCGAGCTGGGGGACGTCGCCGCGAAGCGGAAGGCGGCCCGTCGTCGTGAGATCGCGGCGCGTGTAGTAACGGATGCCCGGCGCGCCGTAGAGCCGGAAGAAATAGGGGATGTCCCCGCGCGCGAGCTGCTCGGCTTCGGCGTCGAGGAGGGGCGGCCACACCGGCTCGGTGCGCGCGCGCACGTAGTCGCCGGTCGCGCGGAGGAGGACGCGGATGGGGGTCTTCGTGAGCTCGGGGAGCGCGGCGAGCACGTGGGCGATGCCGGCGCGATGTCGTTCGAGCAGATCGAGGGTCGCGAGGTAGGCCGCGATGATGGCCGCGAGGTCGTCGCCGCGGAGCGGTTTCCCGAGCCACGGGAGCACGCGCCGCGCGCCGGCTGCGTGCCGGTACGTGTCCGCGTAGTCCGCGTCGCTTTCGGGGAGGAGCTTGGTGGACGTCGGAAGCGCGAAGTCGTCGAGGATCATCTCGACGTCGAGGGGGGTAAAGACGATCTGGCCTCTCGGACCGCGCCCGAGCGCGAGGTTCTCCCAGTGGAGATCGGTGACGCCGAACCACGAGAAGAGCGCGAGCGCGCGACCGAAGATTCGCGCGAGCTCGGTGCGATCGTGCGCGCCGAGGCGTCCGAGCGGCGCGAGCGATACGCGCTCGACGGCGCCTCCCGCGAGCGAAGGGTGGCTCGTGAACGCGAGATCCGGGAGGAAGCCGAACGAATTGGGGCCGAGCCCGTCTTCGACGGCTGCGTCGTCGAGCACGCGGCGGAGCGGGCTCTTCGCCGAGAGGAAGAGCCACTCCCAGAAGACGGGGCGCGGCTTCTGAATCCGCGCTCCGCGCGCCGAGACGTGACGACCGAAGTTGTGCGTGTCGCCGAGGACGGTCCCGCGGGGCTGCCGAGTCACGTCGCGCATCGTATGCTCACCGTCGTGCACTCTACACTCGCGTTGATCGATCGCGCGCGCCTCGAGCGGCTCCGATACTTTCGGCACACGCCGGCGATGGGCGGCTTCGGTGGCGACTGGGACACGCTCGATGCGTCGATCGCGTGCGCGGACGAGGCATCCATCGCGGCGATTCTCGCGGCGCTCGGAGCGTCGGGGGCGGTGCCGGGGACGAGCGCGAATCTCGGCCTCTTCGAGGTCGCGGGTGGCTCGGTGTCCGTGCGCGTTCGGCGTGATGGCGGCGGCGGCGGTGGTGGTCACGTCGATCTGGCCATCGGCGCCTATGTTTCGGCCACCGAGATCGCTCACGCCGAGCGCGTCGAGGCGTGGCTCGAGCAGCGCGGCATTCGACCCACGGCGCGAGCGTGACGCGCGGTCCGAGTCGCTCCGCGCGGAGCAGCCCAACCGCTGGGATCGGGGGCGTCACACGTCCGGTTAAACCCCCGCAACTCGCGTGTTGACCGGATCGCGGATCCCCCAAGGAAGCGCTCGGCGTGAGGGGAGGGCGAGGGGAGGGCCGAAGCGACAGCGATTTTTCGTCGTGCGGTGAGGCATGGCCCTTGCGGAGGGGCTGCCATGCTTCTCCGTCGCTGGCAGTGGGTCCCGTTCACGATCGCCGTCGCTCTCGCCGTGCCTGCGGGTACCGGATGTTCGACCGCTGCCGATGCCGATGCGGACGAAGCGGGCGGCAGCGACGACGCGGCCCTTGCGACCGCGAACGACCTCAACGAAGAGGTGCGTCTTCTCGGCGGCTCGGCGGAGGACCTGACGCAGCTCGCGCAACTGCTCGACGGCCGCGTGGCCGATCTCGAGGCGCGGAAGTCGTCGGCCAAGGACCAGGCGAAGAAGGACGTCGAGGGCTACTCCGAGGCGCAGTGGGCGCGCTCGTACTTCCGGAAGGACGAGAAGGACCAAGCGATCGACGCGCGTGCCGACGACATCTTCGATCGACCCGAGCGTCGCGCGTTGAACGGCGCCCGTGCGCAGCGTCGGTTCGTCGAGGAGCTGCGCACGCTCGTGACGTCTGGTGGCGCAGGCACGCTCGAAGCGCCGTCGGCGCGCGCGGCGTACCTCCGCACTGGCTACATCGAGACGGCGATCGCGATGAAGCTGACCGACGAGACCGGCTTCGGCGGGCAGCTCGCAGCGCGCATCGAGCACATCCTCCAGAAGACGTTTCCGTGGCTCGGAAAGATCTTCAAGGGCCTCCAGCGCGACAAGCCGGCGACGGGCATCGAGGGCGAGGCCGTGAACGTCGATCGCGCAGGGCCGCAGAGCGAGCTCTGGAAGCGCGATCCGATCGGGTCGACGGCGTGGCACCCGCGCACGGCGGCCGAGATCACGCCCGAGAACCTCTACCGCGGCCCATGGTTCAACGGGAAAGCCGTACCGCGTCGGCCCAAGGCCGGTGAGCGCTGGCAGCTCGCGGGCTTCCGTAGCCAAGCGTCGGACGGGTCGCACCCGTCGGTGGACATCGTCAACGGCTCGGACGAAGTGAAGCTCAAGTTCCGCGACCAGCAGCCGGTGTTCGAAGAGGGGCCGAACTCCCGCCTCATGTGGGCCTTCGGTTACGAGACCGATCCCAACTACATCCTCCCCGAGCTCGACATCGAGCCGCGGGTGCTCGTCGCGGCCTCGACGTCGGTCGAGCGCATCGGCTTGAAGTTCGGCCCCAAGGACGACGAGGTCATCCCGGGCCGGCCGCCGATCGGCTTCTCGATCACCGTGAACCCGATCAAGAAGGCGCCCGGTGGCGAGAACATCACCATCCACTTCAAGGACGGGCACGAAGAGACTGGGGATGCCGCCATCTCCGCCATCAAGCACGCGGCCGACGATCGTCCGTACCTCGACTCGATGGACTTCATCACGGTGCGACGCGTGTTCGGCGAGGTCGCGACGCCGGTGAAGCGTGACGGCGTGGGACTCTGGGACTTCGATGCCGACGCGCATGTCGACAACCGCGAGGTCCGCGCGATCAGCATCATGCTCGGCGCGTGGCTCGGCAACAGCGACGTGAAGTTCAACAACACGCGCCTCGACGTGTTCCGCCCCAAGGATGGCAGCCCAGCCGAGTACTTCCACGCGCTGCCCGACGTCGGGCACCTCACGCACGACTTCGGGTTCACGGTCGGTATCGATCCGAAGGGCGGCTTCAATCATCCGGACATGAACGTCTCGACGATTCGGGCGTTCGATCGCACCACCGTCAACGACGCCAAGTGGGCCGTGGCGCGCATCGCGTCGCTCAGCGAGGAGCAGATCTTCGCGGCCGTGGCCGCGGGCGCGTTCGATGACGCGGCGGCGGCGCTCCACACCGAGAAGCTCGTCGCGCGACGCGATGATCTCGTGAAGACCTTCGGCCTCACTGCCGAGTTCCCGCTCCTCCGTCCGAACGGGCCGAACCCCACGCCCGCGCCGCGCCACTTCGAGCCGCGCGAGTAGGGCTGTCCGCGGACACCCAAATTCCGTCCGCGGCCACCCCCACCCCGCGAAAAGACGATCTTTGCCATGCCGAAGACCCTTTTTTCGCGGGGTGGGGGCGGGTCGGCTTGTTTGAGGGATTTGGCACGTGGCGTGCTCGGGGGGCGTTCATGCGGCCGCTCATTTTCTCCTTCAAGCGATTCGTGCTCATTGCTGGGCGTCTCGCCCGCAAGCTCGCCGAGGTGGCGGGGCTGACGCCCGCGCGCCTAGACCTGCTGCTTCGATTGCGTGCCCGCCCGGCGTGGCAAAGTGAGCTCGTGCTCGACATGTGCGTCCACCCGTCCGTGACCTCACGGATGCTGAAAGCGCTCGAGGCCTTGGGCCTCGTTCGGCGCTTCAAGGACGATCGCGATCGACGTCAACGCATCGTCTGGCTCACCGATCGCGCGCTCGTTGCGCTCTCTGATTTGTGGGAGGCCGAGTTCCCCGATCTGCCGGAGCTGGAGATCCAATCGAGCGCCGAGCGCGAGATGGCGCTTCACTGGAGTCCACGCGCCGAGCGCGAAGGCTTCGCGCTCGCGCCCTTCGACGCAGACAATGATCGCGAGGCATTCCTGCGCGACATGCACTCCACGGTGCTCCGAACAGACTTCCGCTCTTGGGTGCCGGGCGATCGCGATCCGCCACCCAAGCCGCCCCCGAGGTTCTACGACCCGCGTGGGCCGGTGACGTGAAGCGCTGCCTGGCGTCGCGGAACGCGGTCGCGCATCACGGGAGCCGCGCGCAGCGGAAGCCGATGCCGGTGTTGCGCCCGAACTTGAAAATGCCGGACCCTTGGTGCGTTGTCGTGACCTCGGGCTCGCCATTCCAATATGCGCCGCCGAGGTCGTAGTTGATCCCCGCGATCACCGGGTCTTCCTCGGTGCAGTCTACGCAGGTGTTCCCGACGTCGTCCGAGGTGTGGTGGTCGAGGACCCACTCCGAGACGTTGCCGGCGAGATCGAGCTGGCCCCACTTGCCGACACCGGTCGGGTAGCTGCCGACCTTGATCGGAATGTCGCCTCCACAAGACCCAGACAAGCAGTACTTGGCGTACGTCGCGTCGATCCCCGCCCCCCACGGATACATCCGATACTCGCTCCCGCCGCTCGCAGCGTAGTTCCATTCGGCGACGGTCGGCAGGAACCCGCCATCCCAGATGCAGAACGCATATGCCTCCGCCCACGACGCGCAGTTGATTGGCTTGCGGTCGACGATCGCGTTGGGGCTCTCCGACCACGTGGACGAGCCGCCGCCAGAGCACGCGAGCTTCGTGGTCCAGTCACTCAAGCTCGTCGGAAATCCTGTCTCGAACGCCGTCGTCCAGCCACCCTCCGACGCTCCGGCTCCGAGAATGGCGGCGCCCGAGCCGCCTCGCACGTGAAGGTGCTTTCCCGAACCCGCGGTCGGTCGCCAGCCGCCGACCCAGGCGTAAACGAACTCGCGGAAGCGCTCGACGGTGACCTCGTATTTGTCGAGACGGAAGCTCGACACGGTTCCGGGGAAGCGATTGTCGGCGAAGCGGCTGAACGAGCCGCCCGTGACGAGCGGGCTCGCGCAGCAATCGTCGGTCTGTGCCATGCCACAGATATGACCGCCGGATGTGTTGCAGCTGGGGGGGAAGCCGCACGTGTTGGGGCCGCCCACACCGCAGAGCTGCCCGGCGCACGTGTTGGGGCACACGACGAAATCGCCGCAGTTGTTGGTCGCCGGGCCGCACGCCTTGCCGGCGCACGTGGTGGCGAGCGGCTCCGCGGCGCACGAGCAGCTGTTTCCCGTGCACACCTTGCCGATCGGCGCGCAGAGGTCATCGCACGTGAAGGTCGCCCCACAGTTGTCGACCGCCGGACCGCACGACTTCGCGTTGCACGGCGTCTTCCGGTCCGGCACGCACGTGCACACCGAGGGCGTGCCGCTGCACACTTCGCTCGCCCCGCACGCGCCGCAGCTCGTGGACGCGCAGCCGTTGTTGCGGTCTTTCGGGACGCATTTGCCGTTGCAGGCCTTCGTCGTCGCGCTGCAGTCGCCGACCACGCACGCGCCGCCTTGGCAGATCACGGTCCCGGCGCCCGCGTCGGGGCACGCTGCCGGCGCGCATCCAGTCGCTCCACATCCGTATGCCGGGTCATCGACCGAGACGCACTTGCCTCCGCACTCTTTGGTGCCGGCGGCGCACCCGGCGAGCTTGCACGCTTGAGCGAGGCACGTGTACGTGGCAACTGGATCGACGGAGCACGGTGAGCACGACGTCGCGCCGCATCCGAATGCGGGATCGAGCACGCTCACGCATCCACCGCCACACCGCTTCTCGGTCGGCCCGCACGTCACGCCCACGGAGCCGTCGCCCCCACCGGCGTCGTTTTCTGGCGTCGCATCGCCGGTCGCTCCGCCGGACGCGTCGAGCTCCTGGTCCGGCAAATAGGTCGGCAAGTCGCCGGCGCTCACATGAGAGGACACGCAGGCGCCGCTCACGGGACTGCAAGTTTGTTCGGTCGGACACAGCGAGGTAGCGACGCCTCCCTCGTCCCGCACGAGCGGAGTGCAGCGCGCGCTGAGCATCACGGTCAGCGCCGCCACGCGGTCCACCGGCACCTGCTCCACGATCTGATCGCGTCGATCGAGCGGGACCGCGCCGCGATAGCCAGCGACGGTGATCGCCACGGTCGTGGTCGGATCACCGTTCGAGGCGATCGCGAGCGTCGTGGGCAGCGTCGCCTCGCTCGGTAGGCGATAGTCGCCGGACTTGAGCACGGCGCCCCGCGAGGCGACCTCGATGTGCAGTCGGTCGAGCGCGAGCGGCCCGTCCTCGACCACGATCAACATCAGCCCGCCGCTCGCGACCTTCTTCTCGCTCGCGCAGGCGACGACGAGCGCGACGCCGGCACCAGCCAGCGCCAAGCCAAGAGCGCGACGAGCGACCATTGGACCTCATCCTATCAGGGCTGCGCCCGCCGCTCAGAGCTCAGCGCTCGACGCCCCCGCGCCGCGCGCGACTCCGACGCTCAACGCTCGGTGCTCGCCTCGGCCTCGTCGGCGGTCTCCGCCGCCCCCGCGGTCGGCTCGGGCAGCAGGAGCCGACCCAAGAGCACACCGAGGACGCCGGCCGCGGCGCTCGCAGTCAGGATGCCGAGCTTCGCCGCAGCGAGGAGGCTCGCGTCGGCGAACGCGAGCTGGGCGATGAAGAGGGCCATGGTGAACCCGATCCCTGCGACCACACCGAGGACGAGGAGATGCCGCGCCCCGAGGCCGACGGGCAGCGTGGCGACGCGAGCGCGGAGCATGAGGCCAGAGGCCGCGAGCACACCGAGTGGCTTGCCGATCACGAGGCCCACCGCCGCCCCCGTGAAGACGAGACCCGGGTGCCCCGCGAGCGACACGCCCGAGACGGTCACGCCCGCATTCGCGAGCGCGAAGAGCGGCATGATGCCGTACGCGACCCACGGGTGGAGCGCTGCGATGAGCCGCGCCGCCGGCGCGTCGTCGCCACGCACCGGGGTCAAGAGACCGATGACGACTCCGGCGATCGTCGGGTGCACCCCGGAGGCGTACACGCCAGCCCACGTGATGATCCCCGGAAGCACGTATACGAGCGGTGACCGAACCGCGAAGCGCTGGAGCGCGAGCACGAGGGCGACGCCGAGCGCTCCCACCGCGAGGCCTGCGGGCGCTACGCCACCCGAGTAAAACAAGGCGATGATGACGATCGCGCCGAGGTCGTCGATCACGGCGAGCGCGAGGAGGAGCACGCGAAGCGCAGCGGGAACGCGCTTGCCGACGAGCGTGAGGATGCCGACCGCGAAGGCGATGTCGGTCGCCGTGGGCACCGCGAATCCGGAGCGGACGGCCGGCTCGCGCGTGAGCCCGAGGTACACGAGCGCCGGCGCGATCATCCCGCCGAGCGCGGCGCCGGCGGGGAGCGCGGCGCGTCGCCACTCGGAGAGCTCTCCCTGAACGAGCTCCCGTTTGATCTCCATCCCGACGACGAAAAAGAAGATCACCATGAGGCCGTCGTTCACGACCCACTCGGCGGTCTTCCCGAACGCGATCGGCGTCCGCCAAACGAGCTCGTACGTCGCGGCCCACGGCGAGCTGGCCCACGCGATCGCGATGGCTGCGTTGACGAGCAGCACGATGCCGCTCGCCGCCTCGATCGCCAAGAAGCGCTCGAGCGGCCTACGCACGAGCGCGGCGACACGCATAGCGGGAGCGAGCGAGGGATGACGAGACATGGCGCGACGGCGAGCGAGCTCTCGCCGCCAGCGACTATGACAGAGATCCGCGCGTCGCGTGAGTCGGTGCGGTCGCGCAGCTCAAGGCTTCGGCCGCGGGAACGAGCTCGCGCACTGGCCGGCGGTGACGCTCACGGCGTCGGCCTCGATGCGGAGGGCGTCCGCCGGCGTCCGCACCAGCGAGACCACGTGTTTGGCGCTCGTGAGATCCCACACGTGGTCGGTCCGCTTGGTGCCGTGACTCGTGCTCGTCCAGTTGGCGGCGCCGCCGATGCCCGGCACCGTCTCGCACAGATCCTCGACCGCTTGGAGGTGCAGGAACCCTTGCTCGATCGTGGCCGTGACTTGGGCAAACTCCGGGCACTTGAATCCGTTCGCGAGGTGCGGCGTCACGTTCTTCACGACCATGACGTCGCCCCTGGGTCGCGGCACGACGGCGAAGACGTCGCGATCCGTCTGGATGATGCGCGCCGGCTCCTCGGGCGTGAAGTGGAACCAAGCCTTCGCTTCGCTCTCGGACGGCGCGGGTGACCCGACGACGAGCGCGTACGCGTCGCGCCAGTCGGCGAGCACCGAGGCCGGTCGCGGCGCGGCGTCGACGTCGACGAAGCAAGCGGGCTTGTCCAAGCCCGCGAGCGTCAGCTTCACGAGCTTCGCCTTCGCGGCCTCGGTGGGGTTGTGCGCGACGGAGGCGGCGAACGCTTGCACCGCGCGCGTCCGATCATCGAGCTTCTCGTAGGCGAGCCCGCGATTGTAGTGAATCTGCGCCCGCAGCACGGGGTCCGCTGGACCGTCGAGGGCCGCGTCGAGATCGATCAACGCCGCCTTCGTGTCGCCGGACAGGAGGCGCGCGTACCCGCGCTCGGCGAGCGCGCGCAGATCGCCGGGCTTGGCCACGAGCGCCTGATCGAACGCGCCGATCGCCGCATCGCCAACGCTTGGCGCGGGTCGCGGCCCGCCCAGCGCTGAGGCTCGCGACGTACTTCGCGTAGGCCTCCGGGCTGAGCGGCGGTCGCGGTGGCGTCGATGCCGCGGCCCCAGTCACGCGCGACGGCGATGCGGTGGCCGACGACGCGGCCGACCCGCTCGCGGCTGCCCCGTCGGCGCTCGAGCCCGCGTCGCGTCGACACGCCGAGACGCATACGAATAGAGACGCCAGCCCGCACGCAAGTGATCGCACGAACGACGAGGGTAGCGTGCATCTCGAGCTGCGGTCAGCACGGTCGCGTACTCACTCCGTCGTGAAGCACGCGTCGTGCGGCTCACTCGGCCGTGACCGTCCACTCCAGCGCCGCGCCGCTGGCGAACGCCGATTGCGCGATCTTCGCGCCGTCACCGGACCCGGTCGGGCCGAGCGCGAGCGTGCTGTGCGCGGCGACGATTCGGAACG
This sequence comes from Polyangiaceae bacterium, assembly GCA_044224815.1. Lineage (GTDB taxonomy): Bacteria > Myxococcota_A > Polyangia > Polyangiales > Polyangiaceae > JADJCA01. The sequence continues at coordinate 9,454 of JBGAJR010000031.1, read as the reverse complement.
CCCCGTCGGCGGGCGTGAGGAAGAAGACCTGGTTCGGCTGCGTGCCGCACGCGTGTTGACCCACCGCCGCGCCCGCGCCGGTCGCCGCGGTCCATACGTCGAGGCACTTGCCGGAGTGTTTGGCCACGATGCGATAGCCGCCCGTGGACTCGGGGCGGAGCTCGAAGCGTTGATGGGCCGCCGCCGCGTCGCACGCGCGCGCGACCACGACGTTGGGATCGTCGGCGGTGGAGGCCTGGTCGATGGTGAGGCAGCGTCCATCGCCGGCGTGCGTGAGCCGCACGGTGCTCGCTGCCGGATGCGCTCCTGGCGGAGCGGCGAGCGCGTACATGCGATCGATCTCCTCTGCGAACGGACGCGTGAGCTTGGGATCGTCGAAGAGGTAGAAGCCGTCGTAGTTGGTGGTGAAGGCCGCCGTGGTGAAGTGACCGCCACCGAAGAACACCGATTTGCGATCGATGACGACCGCCTTGTGGTGCATGAGTTGCCACACGAGCGCGTTGGTCGCGAGGAAGCGCGCGCTCGGGATGCGCGGCCGGAGCTTCGTCTCCCACGTCGCGTGCGAGGCCATCGCCGAGCCTTCGGTCGTGTCGTAGAGCACGCTGTCGTCCATGAGGAGGCGCGTCGCTTTGCCGGCCTGCGCGGCGTCGCCGAGCGCGGCGGCGAGCTGCTTGTCGGACAAGAAGTAGGCGGCCGCGTCGACCGAGCTCGAGGCGTGCTGAATGCGAGCCAAGAGCTCGGCGCGACCCTTGGCCGACGGATCGGGCGCGAAGAAGACGCGGTGCTTGGCGTCGACGGGCGCCGCGATCGCCGCAGTGCAGCTCGCGTACGTGCTCGAAAACGCCGGGACGTCCTGCCCGGCCGGCGCGGCCACGGCCGCGTCGAGCGCCTTCACCGCGCAGAGGTGCGACGCAGCAAAATGGGCGGTCTTGGGCTGATGCGCGAAGACCCAGCTCTCGAACCATGTCGAGTACCCGCCGGCGTAGAGGTTGGGCGAGCCGAAGACGAAGCGAAGGTCGGGCCCGCCGTCGTCCACGACGAGCATCTTGATGTGGAAGATGCGCCACTCGTCGGCGCCCGAGGTCTGCCCGCCGAGCGTGGCGTAGTGCACGTGCTCCGGCTTGCAGGCCGGCTTCCTGAGCGAGTCGGGAATGGACGCGCCCGAGACCTTGTCGAGCACGACCGAGATCTCGACGCCGGCTGCGCTCGCCTTGCACATCGCGTCGCCGATCGCGGGATCGGAGAACGACATGAATGCCGCCGTGATGCGCGCGGCGCGCGTCGGGTCTTTGATCTTCGCGCGGCGCGCCTCGTCGATGAAGCCCACGAGCTGCCCGAAGATGGGCGAGCCGTCACGCGACGCCTCGTAGTCGCTTCCCGTGCAGAATACACCTTCCGTGAGGCCGAGCTCGGGGCGCGCCGGGCAGCGCGGTCGCGACATGATCGGCTCGAGCTCGGGATCGACGAAGCGCATCGAGCCTTGGCAGTACATCGCCTCGCGCTCGAGGTAGCCGCTCTCGCAGTACGTGGGCGCGAGCGTGCGCGTCTCGGGCGCTTCGGCCTCGAAGGTGCGCGCGCCGATGGTGACCTTGTCGACGAAGAGGTTCCGGTCCTCCTGCGGGTCGGCGTAGTCGTTGGTGAAGACGACCTCGACCTCCGACGGGTCGAGCGCCGTCGGATGCTCGTACGTGAAGCTCTCGAAGGCGCGCGTCCACGGGTTGCCCTTGACCGCGTCCCAGCGCTTGACGGTCTTGCCGGCCACGCGAAGCTCCATGGTCGGGTACACGCCCTTGGCCGGTGAGCCGGCGGCCGCGATGGTCACGACGCTCGAGGAGAGCGCCTGGCTTTCCTCGTCGCCGTCGTCGCCCTCGCGCGCCGCGCAGCCGACGAGAGCGGTCAGCGCCGCCGCGGAAATTAACCAGGATCGGGCTCGCTTCGACGTCGGCATCGCCAGTCGAACGGCTGCAACGCACGTGCCGCCGGCGTCTTCGACGCGCACACACCAGTCAGCCTGGAAGCGCGGCGGACCCGCCGCGGTCCATGGATCTCGCGCGCGCCACTCGGCGGCGGGATCTCGGGGCCTTGTGTCCTCAGCGCTCGTCCAGCGGGCGCCACCACCGTGCCCGCACGCCCAAGAGCGTCCTACGTGGACGCATTTGGAACCGAGGCGAGCCTGAAGATCTGCCGGCGGCGATGGACCGCCGCACCACCGCGTTCGGTGCGCTTCGCTGCCGTCTAGGCACGCCCAGCGGGCCGCCCGTAAGATGAGCGCCTTGGTTCCCCGCGGCGCAAGAGAGCTCGTCCTCGTCGTTCTCGCGGTCAGCGCTTGCTCGCGCCCCGAAGCGAAGCGGGAGGCCGGCGTCGTGGTGCCCACCGCGGTCAAAGACGCCGCGAGCGCGAGCGATGGCGCGGCGGTAGACGCGGCCCCGCTCACCGCCACGTCCGCGACGACGGCAACGACGGCGTCACCGGACGACGAGCCGCCGATCGCCGTCCCGGTGTTCCCCATCCCCAACGCGCCCAAGAACGCTCCGAGCGAGCACCTCGCCATCGCCTCCGCGATCTGCGCCGCCGCCTACCAGACGACGACCCGTGGCGTCACGGTCGGATGCCGCTCGCACCCGCCGTTCAAGACCGCCGCGCAGATGCCGGACGGCAAGCTCACCGAAGCGAAGCCGGACGACTTTGCATACTGCGAGATCCGACGCGTCATCCGCGGCGCCTTCACGCGCGCGGGGGCGAGCCAGGCGGTCGTCGTGCTCGGAGAGTGTTGGGATGCGGGCGATGGCTTTGCCTCGAACGCGATGAGCTCGACGAGCGTGCTGCTGGTCGAGGAGGTCCCTTCGCCCACCCGGTGGAAGGTGAAGGCCTACGAGGCCGGCGTTCACGGCGACGCGTGTCAAGCGAGCCGCCTCTCGAGCGGGCGGGACGTGCTTCTGTGCCACCAGGCGCTCGGCGCGTTCCAGGTGGGCACGCTGACGTCCCTCTTCGCGATCGATTTCGCTCGAACGGATCGCCGCGCCTACTCGGTCGCGCAATTCGCCGACGATGACGTCGATTGCAGCGTGCTCAAGCTCGTCCCCGACGCTTTCTCGACCGGTTTCACCAAGGCGCGCGTCGCGAGCGCCACGCTCGCGGACGTCAACCACGACGGGAGTGTCGACCTCGTCGTCGAGGTCGAGCGGGCACATGTCGCGCCCTCGACGGCGTTGAATCGCCGCGCCCGCGCCGAATGCGCCCAAGCGAAGCCGCGCTTGGAGAACCTGCTCCCGAAGCCGGAGTCGAAGCGGCTCGAGCTCGTGAGCGACGGCAGCACCTTCGTCGCGGCCCCGGCGTCGCAGAAGCTCCTCGCCGCTTGGGAGGCCGAGCGACCGTTGGTTGGCTTCGAGGGCGCTGGCCCGCCCAAGCTCTGACGCGCCGAGCGAAACGGCCAATCCGCGAAGCGCGCGCGGGGGTTGCCGGGAAGCTCGGGCCTTCTCGCGCTACGGTCAATCGCTCCCGCACGCCTGGGCGATGATGATCCCGGACGACTCACGCTCGCGCCACGCGGCGAAGGCAAGCCTCAGCGCGCGCCGCGGGCGCGGACCACGGCCACCAAGAGCTCGGCGACGTCGCGCATGAAGGCGTAGTCGAGCGTGTCGGGCGTGTCGGTCGGCTGGTGATAGTTCGGGTTGCGGAAGTACGCCGTATCCGTCCAGAGCGTCGCGGGCAGGCCGCGCTGCCAGAACGCGAAGTGATCGCTCTGCGTCAGATCGGGAAACACGCGATGCATGGGGCCCCAGGTCTTGGCGCCGAGCACGCGGAGGCCCGGCGCCGCGTCTTGCCCCACGGCTTCGGCGACGTCGCCGTTGGTGGCGCCTTTCCCGAGGACGCCGATGAAGTCGGGCGTGCGCTTGGCCGCGCCGAGGCCGGGCAAGGGGAGCGCTTGCGCCGCGCCGTCCCGCTTCCGAAAGCCGACCATCTCGAGCACGTGTGCGGCGCGGAGGGGGAAGCCGAGCGTGGGAAACGTCTCGGCGACGAAGTCGAGGCTGCCGACGAGGCCGTCCTCCTCGCGATTGAAGGCCACGAATCCGACGTCGTGAGCGCCGGCGAGTGAGCGCGCGCACTCCATCATGATCGCCACGCCACTCGCGTTGTCGTCGGCGCCCGGGCAATGCGGGACGCTGTCGTAATGGGCCGCGATCAGGGTGAGCGGCCGCCCGGCGGTGCGCTCGCGCGGAAGGGCCAGCACGTTCTCGTGCGGGCCTACGAGCGCGACCGTGAGATCGAGCGCGGCGAACGCGCCGGCGATCTCGTCGCGCACCATGCGGTTGGCGGCGCGGTTGACGAAGGCGTGGCGCGGCACCGCCCACCGCTCGACGTCGGCGCGCAGCCGCCGCTCGGCTTCCGAGGGACGAGTGAGAGGGGTCGGGACCGAAGCGCGCTCCAAGATCCACATCGTGACTTACAGCGTAAGTTTATGGTGTAAGTCCGTCAAGGAGGCGGGATGAAAAAGGTGCGAGAGCCGGTCAGTCGGGAGCGCATCCTCGCGGCCGCGCTCGAGATCGTCGACGCCGAAGGCCTCGGCGCCGTGTCCATGCGTCGCCTCGGCGACGCGCTCGGGGTCGAGGCGATGTCGCTCTACAACCACGTGCCCAACAAGGCGGCGGTTCTCGACGGGCTCTTCGAGGCCGTGCTCTCCGAGATCGAGCCTGTGCGGCGCTCCAAGTCGTGGTCGCTCGATCTGCGCCATCGCGCCCGCGCGTTTCGGGCGGCGCTGCTCCGCCATCCGCACGTCGCGCCCCTCTTCGCGACGCGTCCGGCGGTGACGCTGGCCTCGCTGGCGCACGTCGAGGCCGCGCTCGAGGTGCTTCGCGAGGCGGGCTTTGCGCGCGGTGAGGCCGTCGGCGTCTTCCAGGTCTTGGTCGCCTTCGTGGTCGGGCACACGCTCGGCAGCACGGCGGCGCTCGCGCCCGACGCGCCCGCCCCCGTCGACTACACGTCGCTCGACCGCGACGCGTTTCCGCGCGTGCGCGAGCTCGCTGATGTCCTCGCGCGCTACGACGTGGAGCGCGAGTTCGAGCTCGGCCTCGACCTCATGATCGGCGGGCTCGAGGCACGCCTGGCCGCGCGCGAAGGGCGCGCTCGGTGAGGTGGATTCACGGTGCGGCCCCCGAATTTACGGTCCCGCGTCCCGCCCGCTCGCTAAGCCGAGGGCATGCGCTCCCGATGGCTTCCGGGCTTCCTCGGCACGTCGATCGCCGCGATCGTCGTCGCCGGCCTCGCGGCCTGCGCGCCGACGGGGGACGCTTCGGGCGTGGGCGCGTCGCCCGTCCCACCGGCGCCCGCCTCGAGCGTCGTCGATGCAGGTCCGATCACGAAAGCGGATCCCGACGCAGCGTCGGCGCCGGTCGACGCAAGCCCCCAAGTCGACGCGAGCGACGCGAGTGACGCTGCGAGCTCCGCGAGCGCGTGCGTGGGCGCCGCCACCGACGGCCTCCACACGATTACGTGCGACGGCGTAACGTACGTCGTCAGCGTGCCCACCGGGTGCGCGGGCGGCGGCTGCGGCATCGTGCTCGACGTCCACGGCGCGACCATGAACGCCGCGATGGAGGAGAACAACACGCGCATGCGCGCGATCGGCGCGCGCGAAGGCTACGTGGTCGTGCAGCCGAGCGCGCCCGGCACGCCGCCCACCGCGATTTGGGAGCCGGCGCGCGACTACCCCAAGGTGTGGTCGTTCTTCGAGGCGGTGATCCACGCGTACGCGATCGACGCGAAGCGCGTGCACGTGATGGGCTTCTCGCAGGGCGGGCGCATGACGTTCACGTTCGCGTGCGCGCACGCGGATCGAATCGCGTCGGCGGCGCCCGGCGCCGAGACCGGCTGCTCCGAAGGCGACGCCAAGGCCGCCGCGCGGCCGATCCCGATGCTCTACATGCACGGCAAGAAAGACGTCATCGTTCCGTTCGCGGTCAGCGCCGCGCCGCAGCGTGACCAGATTCTTCGCGCGTGGGGGCTCGGCACGAGCGCCGTCGTGGCGAGCGACTCCCAGTTCACGCGCACGCGTTACACGAACGCCAGCGGTGCGCTCTTCGAGATGATCGAGCACGAGTACACGTCGCCGCCGGTCGTTCTCCAAGGGCACTGCTTCCCCGGCAGCACCGACCTCGGCAAGGTTCAAGGCCAGCTCTTCCCGTTCGGATGCACGCAGCCGACCGCGTTCGATTGGGGTGAGGAGGCGATGGCCTTCTTCAAGGCGCACCCGCTTCCCTGAACGCGCGCTGCCCGAGCGTCCGCCTAGGCTTGGACGCCGTCGCCGGGCGCGGGTATGCACGGGGCGATGAGACTCGGCCTTCCGTCCACGCTCGCGATCCTCGCTCTCCTCTCCGCGTGCGCCGGCGGCGTCGAGACGCGCGGGCGCGCGACCGCGGCCGCGAGCGCTCCGCCTGCGAAGCCCGCCGAAGGCGCCCATCCGACGGGGGTCGACTTCGCGGGAATGGACCGCGCCGTGCAGCCTGGCGACGACTTCTATCGTTTCGCCAACGGCACCTGGCTCAACAAGGAGGAGATCCCCGCTGACCGCAGCTCGTGGGGCATCGGCGCCATGGTCTCGGAGCGCACGCTTCGTCGTACGCAGGAGATCCTCGCGGCGATCGCGCAAGATCCCGCCAAGGCCACGACGAACGACGCCCGCAAGATCGGCGACTATTACGCGTCGTTCTTGGACGAGAAGGCGATCGAGTCGCGCGGTCTCGCGCCGGCCAAGGCTGCGCTTCTCGCCATCGAAGCGATCGCGGATCGCAAGGCGCTCGCGCGTGCCATCGGCGCGACCCTGCGCGCCGACGTCGACGTGCTCAACGCGACGCACCTCGACACCGACAACCTGCTCGGGGTTTGGGTCGCGCAGGATCTCGACACGCCCACGCGCTACTCGGCGTACCTCCTGCAAGGAGGGCTCGAGATGCCCGACCGCGAGTACTACCTCGCGAGCTCGCCGCGCATGACCGACGTGCGCGACAAGTACCAGACGCACATCGCACGCATGTTCGCGTTGGCGGGCTACGACGACGCGCCCGCGCGCGCTTGGCGCGTCTTCGCGCTCGAGAAAAAGCTCGCCAACGCGCACGTGTCTCGCGAGCACACCGAGGACGTGAAGAAGGGGAACAATCATCTGACGCGCGCCCAGCTCGCGGAGCTCGCGCCGGGGATCGATTGGAACGAGCTCCTCGGCGCGGCCGGCCTCGACAAGGTCGATGGCTTCGTCGTTTGGCAGCCGGGCGCGGTGGCAGGCATGGCGGGCGTGGTCGCGAACGAGCCGCTGCAGGCGTGGCGCGAGTACCTCACGTTCCACTTCCTCGAGCGGCACGCGTCCGTATTGCCCAAGGCGTTCGCGGCCGAGTCGTTCGCGTTTCACGGAACCGTCTTGAACGGCACGCCAGTCGAGCGCGATCGTTGGAAGCGCGCCGTCGACGCGACGACCGAGGCGATGGGTGAGGCCGTCGGACGCCTCTACGTCGAGCGCTATTTCCCCGCGTCCGAGAAGCGGCGCGCCGAGGCGATGGTCAAGAACGTGCTCGCGGCGTTCGCGCGCCGCCTCGACGCCCTCACCTGGATGGCGCCGGCGACCAAGGCCCAAGCCAAAGCCAAGCTCGCCGCGCTCCGGGTGTCGGTCGGCTATCCGGACACGTGGCGCGACTACTCGGGCCTCGACGTGATTCGGGGGGACGCCTTCGGCAACTTCGATCGCGCGTCACGCTTCGCGTACACGTCGGCGCTCGCCAAGCTCGGTCACGCGGTGGACCGTGGCGAGTGGGTGATGAATCCGCATGTGGTCAACGCGGTGAACCTTCCGGCGATGAACGCTCTCAATTTTCCGGCCGGGATCCTCCAGCCGCCGGACTTCGATCCGGCGCGACCCGAGGCCATGGACTACGGATCCGCGGGCGCGATGATCGGTCACGAGATCTGTCACAGCTTCGACGACACGGGGGCGCTCTTCGACGCGACGGGCAAGATGCGCGATTGGTGGACGCCCGACGACTTTGCGCACTTTCGCGCTTCGTCGGAGGCGCTCGCCAAGCAGTACGACGCGTACCAGCCGTTCCCCGACATCCACGTGAGCGGCAAGCTCACCTCGAGCGAGAACATCGCCGACGTGGCGGGGCTCGCCGCGGCCTTCGACGCGTACCGGTTGGCGAACGGTGGCGCGGAGGGGCCCACGGTGCACGGTTTGCGCGGCGATCAGCAGTTCTTCCTCTCGTTCGCGCAAGGTTGGCGCGCCAAGCTGCGCGAGGCCGCCGCGCGTCGAAGGCTCGTCACCGATGGCCACGCGCCGCCGGAGTTCCGCGCCGACACGGTCCGCAACGTCGACGCCTGGTACGACGCGTGGAGCGTGAAGCCGGGTCAGCGCCTCTACTTGGATCCTCCGAGCCGAGTGCGCGTCTACTGAGGACCGCAGTATTCTCCCCGCGAGCCGCGTGCGCGCGCGCTGAGGAAGGTAGTAATCTACGCGCATGGGCGGCCATCGCGCGGTCACGGTCGTTCGATGGGTCGTGCTCGCGAGCGCTCTCGGCGCCGTTGCGTGTCAGGCGTTGCTCAGCGCCGAGGGACCTCCGGGCGCGGCGAGCGCGGGTGACGGAGGCGTGGCGAGTGACGGCGCACCGCCCGGCTCGGATTCATCGCTCGGCGACGCCACGTCGGACAGCGATCTCCCCATAGCCGAGCTCAGCGCCGAGGGACCTCCGGGCGCGGCGAGCGCGGGTGACGGAGGCGTGGCGAGTGACGGCGCACCGCCCGGCTCGGATTCATCGCTCGGCGACGCCACGTCGGACAGCGATCTCCCCATAGCCGACGCTGGTGTCGACGGCGCCCTCCTGCCGGACGCACACATCACGGTGTTCACGATCTCGCCGGCACCCGCGGCCGCCGATGCGGCGTTCGTCATTTCCAACCAGGGAGGCAGCGACGGTGGCCCGTTCCTGTTCGGGTCACTCGACGATCCGTCAGGCTCGAACCCGCCAGCGCTCAAGGCCGGTGCGACGTCGATCGTCGGCCCCATTCGGCACTTCGCCATGCTCGCGGACGTCGAGATGGGAGACCAAGCGGGCGTCGACAACGGTGGCCCCGCGGCATGGACCAGCATCGTGGGCGTGCACGACAACGGCCCGACGAACTTCTCCGTCGTCGTGCAGTCGTTCAACGGCGGTGCCCAGCCGACGCTCCGCGTCGAGGCCCGCTTTCCGAAAGCCAAGGGCTCGCCTTGCTATCTCGACTGGGTTTCGCCGCCCGGCTGGGGCCGCGTTGGCGCGTATGTCCGTTGGGGCGACGGCCGCGTATCGGTCGATCTCGCCGTGCCGACGGGCGGGAGGCACTGCGACTTCGATGCCGTGGCCGAGCCCAACGAGCTCAACTACGAGTTCGGGTTCTTGGAGAACGTCAACGGCGTCGGCACCTGGAGCTTCGGCCTCGA
>JBGAJR010000096.1:0-12805 GCA_044224815.1 Polyangiaceae bacterium | reverse complement strand
CAATCCAGGTGGGTCGTGCTCGACTTGAGCGCCTTCTTGAGGACGCCTGCGAGGGCCTGGCCAGCCGCGGCGAACGGTGAGCCTGGTCGCCACACGACGACGAGCGTGCGTGACGGAACGGGGCGGAGCTTGCGAATCTCGAGCGTCCCGCGACGGTTCTCCACGGGCACCGCGATGGCGGGGAGCAAGGTGACGCCGGCGCCGCCGGAGACCATCTGCGCGAGCGTGGAGAGGCTCGTGGCGCGGAGCTCGGACTCTTCCGCGCCGGCGCGCGTGCACACGGCCAAGGCTTGAGATCGCAAACAGTGCCCATCATCGAGCAAGAGGACGGTCTCGCCGTCGAGATCGTCCTCGGTCACGGTCTTCTTCTTGGCTAGCCGATGCTCGGCCGGCAGCGCGGCCACGAACGGATCGACCGCGACGATGGCGTGCTCGAGCTCGCCGAGGTCCGCTTCGAGCGCCACGAGCCCGAGGTCGAGGGTGCCGGCGCGGAGGCCGGCGACCACGGACTCGGTCTTCTCTTCGCGGAAGATCAGCTTGAGCGCCGGATACGCGGCGTGCACCGAGGGCACGACCTCGGGGAGCGCATAAGGCGCGATGGTCGGGATGACGCCGAGGCGCACCGGGCCCGCGAGCGGATCGCGGAGGTGCGCGACGGTGGCGACGAGGTCCTCGACCTCACGGAGCGCGCGCCGCGCGCGGGCGACGACGGCTTCGCCCGCGGGCGTGACGAGGACGCGTCGGCGGTCGCGCTCGAAGATGGCGACCCCGAGCACGTCCTCGAGCTGCTTCACCTGCGCGCTCAAGCTCGGCTGCGAAACGTGACAGCGCGCGGCCGCGCGGTGGAAGCCGAGGGTGTCGGCGACGGCCACGACGTACTGGAGCTGGCGGAGGGACACGTCGACGAGGGAGGCCATGATTGCCTCAGCCTATCGGAGCGCGAGGAACGTTGTGTTGGAGGCAATCATCTGCTGGCCGCTTGCTTTTGGGTGTCGGGGCGCTCCCAAGCGAGCCGCGGCGGAAAGGTGAGCCATGAGCGAGAGGACTTGGCGATTCGGCCCGCGGGGCTGCAGGTGCGGCGTCTACGTGTCCGAGAGAACGCAGGACGGGTGCTTCGCGGTCGCCTCGCGACCTCGAATATCGGGGCGTGGGGCGGCGACAGTAGAGCGGGCAGAAGGTGGAGGGCAGAAGAGGGCGGCTGGGCGTCGCGCGAAACCGCGTACGATTTCGCGTTGACAAGGGAGCGGGGTTCATTGCATTCTCCGCGGCCCGTTGCGGGAGTAACTCAGTGGTAGAGTGCCACCTTGCCAAGGTGGACGTCGCGGGTTCAAATCCCGTCTCCCGCTCCGCAACACCCGGGAAAAGCAGGCCGGCTCGAGCGAAAGCTCGATCGGCCTTCTTCTTTTGGGCCGTCAGTGTCGTCGACGCTCGGCGCGCTGTGGCGCGTGCTCGTCGTCGTTCTCCGTCTGCGACTCGCCTCGGTAGCCAGACGCGTCGGCGCGGGCCCTCGCCAGCGCCTCGTTCAGGCTCGCGACGAGCTCGCGTCCCTCGCGAACCGATGGCAGCGCGAGAATCGGGACGCGGGTCCCGTCACGGCGCAGAAGTTGGAGCTGCCGATCGAGCTCGAACCCGTGAACCTCTCGCAGCGGGACGGAGAACGGCGGCACGCCCGCGGTGTCGGTCGACAACGTGAACGCATCGTCGGCCACCGTCAGCGTGATCCCCTCGTCGAAGCGGCGGGCCCGGAGCTCCGCGACGCGCGCGCGTCGCCGCCGGAGCCAAGTGAGCCACGCGATCGGAGGGAGTGCGATCACGCTCATCGTCGCGACGACCGCCGCGACGACGCCGGCCATGCCACGCAGCGAGTCGAGGATGAAGGCCGTGGCGGAAGACATGAAGAACCAGCAGCCCAGCCCCAAGCCCAGGAAGCCCACGGCCATGTCGAGGGGCGACGTGTAACCGTAGGACTTCAGGCGGAACGACCCCGAATCGGACTCGCCCGGCAACCGCGGCTCCGACACCGACTCTCGCGGCGTCCAGCGCTCGAGCTTGAAGGCCGCGACGTCATCGCGATCGAGCCTTTCGGGACGGGCGCCGCGCGTCACGAAGCGGGTCATGCGTTCGAAGAGGATATCACCTCGGTCGGACGGCTAAGGGCGATGGCAGAGTGCAACGAGCCGCGCGTGACCGAACGTCTGCCGGCCAGCGATCTCCGACCGAAGTACGTCGGGCGCGAATGTCGATGGCCCCCAGTGCGACTATAGAGACCGTCATGATGCGCACGTCGCGGCTTCGGGAGCACTTGGCGCGGGTCTCGCTCGTCCTCGCGGCGGTGGTGGGGTGTGGTGGCTCGGATCTGGCGGGGCCTGGCGCTGGTGACGTCATCGTCGGGCCGCACACCAAGGTGCTCGACGACGAGACGCTCGCGCGCATCGTGCGCGTGTCCGACGATCGGGCGACGATCGAGCTCTCGGGAGCCACCCCCCAGCTCGATGGGCTCGCCGCGGGCGACGTGATCGTGGCCAAGGTCTCGGCAGCTACCCCCGTCGGGCTCCTTCGCAAGGTGGTGCGCGTCGAGCGCGAGCCGCTCCGCCTCGTGACGAGCGGGGCCACGCTCGCAGACGCCTTCGAGCGCGCCCACATCACGCTGCATCGCGATCTCGGCGCGGGCGATCTCAAGACACCCGTCACGACTCAGTCGGTGGGGCCGCTCGACGTGCGCCCGCTCGGTGGGGCCGGCGTGTCGGCCGACGGCGCGCTCACGATCGGCGTCAACGATCTCGTCCTCTACGATCTCGACGGCAAGCCGGAGACCACGCACGATCAGGCGCGCGTCACCGGCAACGTGTCGGTTCACCCGTCGATCGATCTCACCGTCGACATCTCCGACTTCCAGCTGAAGGAGGCCACGCTCGGGTTCACCGGGGCGGAGTCCGCGACGCTCGGCGCCACGATCGACGCGGGCTACACGTTCGACGAGAGCCGCGTCGTTCCCGCTTTCACGTTCGCGCCGATTACGGTGCCGATCGCGGGGGTGCCGGTGATCGTCGTCCCGGTGGTCAACGTGCGCTTCGGCGCCAAGGCAGCGCTCACGGTCGCTCTCTCGAGCGATGCGACCGAGACCGCGAGCTTCCAAGTCGGCGTCGGCTACAAGGACGGGGCGTGGGGGACGACCAAGTCGGGCACCTTCGCTGCGACGCTCGATCCGCCGTCGATCGACGGCAAGGTCGCGCTCAAGACCTACGCGGGACCGGAGCTCGATCTCCTCCTCTACGGAGTCACCGGACCGTACGCGAACGTATCGGGCTATCTCGCGCTCGACGCCGATCTGGCTGGCGTCCCGTGCTTCAACCTCCACGGAGGCCTCGAGTCGGGGCTCGGCGTGAAGATCGATCTCCTCGGCACCAACGTCGTGGACTACGCCACGACCGTCTCCATCCTCGATCAACCGATCTCAAGCGGCTCGTGCCAAGGCTCGCTCCCACCGGACACGTTCTGGTCCAAGGTGTGGAGCGCGCCGTCGTCGTCGCCCGAGGGCGCGCGCGTCGCGGCCACGCCCGATGGTGGCTTCGTCGTCGTCGGTCGGTCGCTCGACCGCGTCTTCAAGGTCGACGCGAAGGGCAACCTGGTTTGGCAGCACGCGTTCGTCGACTTCCGCGACACCCGCTCGGTGGTCGCGCTCGCAGATGGCTCGGCGGTCGTGGTGGGCGCTGATCGTTTCGTGGTCTTCGATGCGCAGGGCAGCATCGTTCGCGCGCGTCAATTCACGGCGCCCGCGAGCGTGACCATCGAAGCGCACGCCCTGGCCGCAACCAAAGATGGCGGCTTCTTCGTCGTCGGCGACGTCCAGGGCCCCACCGGCTACTCCGACGCTTGGGCGCTCAAGCTCGACGCGACGGGCAACGTCACGTGGTCGAAACGCATCGGCGGTGCGGGGATCGAGCACGCCGACGCGGCGGTCGAGGCGCCCGACGGGCACCTGGTGCTCGCCGGCGAAAATGGCGATGGGCAAGGCTTTGCGGCGGCCTTCGCCGCGAGCGGTGCGCTCGATTGGCAGCGGCAGTATGGCGGACTCACGACCGTGCAGAGCTTTGCGGCGGTCGCGCCGGCGCCGGATGGCCTCCTCCTCGGCGGCACCATTCAAGAGGGGCCGGGTCGTCACGGATGGCTCGTCCGCACGCTCGCCGACGGCACCATGAAGGGCGGCACGTTCGGATCGATTCAATATCTGCCGAGCGATCCGGTGAAGGACGACTTCATGCAGATCGCAGTCAACGGGCTCGTGCCCGCGGACGGCGCGTCGGAGGGGTACTTCGGCATCGGATCCATCTGGGACGGTAAGAGCACCACCACGAGTCAGCTCTGGGCGTTCAAGGTGTCGCTCGCGTCGGATGCCTCCGCGACCTTCGATTGGTCGCGAGGATTCGACGCGGCGGGCACCGACGACGGCTACGTGGTGAGCCATCTCGCCGATAAAACCGTGCTGCTCGGCGGAACGACGACGTCGCTCGGCACGAACCCGGTCTCGAGCTTGTGGTTCCTGCGGACCAAGGAGAGCGGGGCGATCACCCTCCCGCCCGGCAGTCCAATCGCGAGCGCGGCCTTGTCGAGCCAGACGTACCAGAACGCGAGCGCGTCGGTGGACGGCGGTGTCGCGCCCATCCCCGTCGTATCGAGCGCCACCTCCTTCCCGGTGGCCGACGTGGCGATAGCCGTGAAGGACTCGACACCGACCGAGCTCACTGGGAGCCCGCTCGACGTCCGCACGCTGGCCCCGTGAGGGTGCGCTACGCTCGGCGGACCATGCACCCTCGCTCCAGCATCCGCGGTTCAGCGCTGTTCACGATCGCCGCGGTCGCCCTTGGCGGCGCGATCGCATGTGGAAAGTCGACCGAGCAGATCGGAACCCTCCGCGTCGAGACCGTGGAGATCGTCGACGACAAAGGCGCGACCAAGGTCAACGTCGGCGAGCGGATGAAACAACTCGAGCAGCGCGTGAAGACGCTCGAGACCGCGCTCGATAAGCTTCAAGCCGAGACGCACACGGTGCCGACCACGACCGTGCAGGCGACAGCCGCGGCCATCCCGCTGCCGGTCCCTGCCGCTCCGTCTGGGCGCCCCGCGTCTCCGGTCGCGACTGGAAAGCCCAACAAGCTCGACCAGCTCGGCTTCTGAGCGCTCGCGCGGTCGCTACTGCCCGCAGAAGAGCGGGATGAGCACGCGGGCCTGATCGGCGAGCGCGCCGGAGGTGCGGCACATCGTGGCCGCGCCGCCCTCAGCCGTCGCGGCGTCGATGCAAGCGCTTGCGCCGTCGTATCGGGAGCACACGCCCGCCCGCGCGACCTCGCGGCAGTGCGCCGCCTCTCCGTCGTCGAAGTCGCACTGAGAGCATGCATCATGCAGGCATTGCTCGTCGAGCACCGCACGGGCGCCGCAGCTGTCCGCGGCGACGTCGCCGGTCGCTTGGGCCACGCAGCCGCCGACGTTGGCGTGCAGCGTGGCGGAGTGATCGCGGTAGAGCGCGCCGTATTTCTGAGCGCCCTCTTTGGAGATCGCGCACGTCACGCACCCGGGCGCGGTCACCGCGAACGCGTGGCAAGTGTCCCAGTCGCCCTCGAAGGTCACGAAGCAGCGAATCACGCGCTCGATCTGGGCCGGCGTGCACGCCGCCTGATGGAAGCCCTGCGGCGGGTGCCACTTGGCGGTCGTGGGGAGCGGCTCGCACGAGAACACCGGTGCGGTCGGCCCGTAGCTCGGGGAGTAGCCGTAGCCATACGCGTCCTCGAGCGGGTCTTCGCTCACGACGGGCTCCGGATCGCCCGCGCACGCCGCGAGCGCGCCGCCGAGAGCGGCCGCGCCGAGCGCGAAGAGCGGGATGAAACGGAGCGTCCGCAGGAGCACGACCGCGTCTCGTGCAGGCTTCGTGCCGCGTGGCTCCCGCAGCAGGACCGCACACGCTCTGGGAAAATGGCCCTGCTTGGCGCACCGGAACGGGCGGGCTGGATCACGCATGGACCAACCGCGCGCGCCGGGGCCGTCGTCAGAACTCTGCGTTACCGGGGGTGCGCGGGTAGGGGATCGCGTCGCGGATGTTGGCGAGGCCGCACGTGTAGACGACGAGCCGCTCCATCCCGAGGCCGAAGCCGGCGTGCGGCACGGTGCCGTAGCGACGGAAGTCGAGGTACCAGCTGTACGCTTCCTTGCTCAGCCCGAGCTTGTCCATGCGGGCCTCGAGGACGTCCAGGCGCTCCTCGCGCTGAGAGCCGCCGATGATCTCGCCGATGCCGGGCGCGAGGACGTCCATCGCGGCGACGGTCTTCCCGTCGTCGTTCATGCGCATGTAGAACGCCTTGATCTCCTCGGGGTAGTTCATGACGACGACCGGGCGACCGATCTTCTCCTCGACGAGGTAGCGCTCGTGCTCGGTCTGGAGGTCGGAGCCCCACTTGACCGGGAACTCCCACTTCTTCTTCGAGCTCTCGATCATCTTGATCGCCTCGCCGTAGTCGATGCGCTCGAACGACGAGTCGACGAACTTCTCGAGGCGGTCGATGGCCGTCTTCTCGATGCGATCGGCGAAGAACTTCATGTCGTCGGGCCGCTCCTTCAAGACCGCTCGGAAGACGTACTTGAGGAAGTCCTCGGCCAGGTCCGCGTCGGCCTTGAGATCGGCGAACGCGATCTCCGGCTCGACCATCCAGAACTCGGCGAGGTGGCGCGCGGTGTTGGAGTTCTCGGCGCGGAACGTGGGGCCGAACGTGTAGACCTTGCTGAGCGCGAGGCAGTACGCCTCGACGGCGAGCTGGCCAGATACCGTGAGGTACGCCTCCTTGCCGAAGAAGTCCTTGGCGTAGTCGATCTTGCCCTCCTGCGTCTTGGGCAGGTTGACCATGTCGAGCGTGCTCACGCGGAACATCTGCCCGGCGCCTTCGCAGTCGCTGGCGGTGATGATGGGCGTGTTGACCCAGACGAAGCCGCGCTCGTGGAAGTAGCGGTGAATGGCTTGCGCGATGGTGTGGCGCACGCGCGAGACCGCGCCGAACGTGTTGGTGCGCGGACGGAGGTGCGCGACCTCGCGCAAGAACTCGAGCGAGTGGGGCTTGGGCTGGATCGGATACTTCTCCGGATCCGACACCCAGCCGACGACCTTGATCGAGGTGGCTTGGATCTCGAACTTCTGTCCTTGGCCTTGCGAGGCCGTGACCTCTCCCTCGCACTCGACCGCGCAGCCGCTCGTCAGTCGCTGGACGTCGCTCGTGTAGTTGGAGAGGGCGCTCGGCGCGACGACCTGCACCGGATCGAAGCAGGAGCCGTCGCTCACGTGCACGAACGACAGGCCGGCCTTGGAGTCGCGGCGCGTGCGGACCCAACCCTGGACACGCACGTGCGTGCCCGGGGCGACCTCACCGGACAGAACCTTGCGAACCGAGAACGTCTCCATTGAAAACCTCGCCGAGAAGGACGCGGAGGATACTCGTCCGTCGTCTCGGTCGCCACCGTGACAGAATGCGAGCGCACCGATGCGCCGCGCTTTTCTCGATCCTCGCGTCTCGATCCGTGTCATCGCGCGCACGCCGCTCCTCTACGGCGAGGGCCCGAACCTCGACGAAGACCGACCTGCGCACGTGCGCGCGGCGTCGGGCGTCGCGCGGCTCGGCGGTCGGCTCGCCATCGTCCAGGACGACGCCCTCTTCGTGGCGCTCGCCAACGCGGACGACGCGGGCGCGGTCCAGGCGATCGCGCTCCCGCGTGGCGAAGGCGGCCTTCGCCTCTTCGGCGAGGACCGCGGCAACAAGCACGCGAAGCTCGATCTCGAGGCGTGCTTCACGGTCACCGTCGACGACGAGGAGACGCTCGTCGCGCTCGGCTCCGGCTCGAGCGCGGTGCGCGATCGGATCGTGCTCGTCGCGGACGGCCGCGCCCCGCGCGTTCTCGAAGCGCGCCGCTTGTACGACGCGCTCCACGCCGAGACCCGCTTCTCGGGGAGCGAGCTCAACGTCGAGGGGGCGACGCTCCATCGCGATCGCGTGCTCCTCGCGTCGCGCGGCAACGGCGCCCCGCGCGATGGGCGTGAGCCTCTCGACGCGACGGTCGAGCTCGAGCTCGCGGCCTTCGTCACGTTCCTCCGCGATCCGAGCGGGGCGCCCGTGCCGGCGCTCGCCAACGTCACTCGTTACGATCTCGGCACGGCGGGTGGGGGCCGCCTCACGTTCACCGATCTCACGAGCGATCGCGAGCGCGATCGCGTGCTCTACGCGGCCGCCGCAGAGGCGTCGCCGGACGCGACGCGCGACGGTCCCGTCTCGGGGTGCGCCGTCGGCGTCCTCGGCGAAGCGCCGCGCTATGGCCTCGTGCGCGACGAACGCGGCGCGCTCCTCACCGAGAAGATCGAAGGGATCAGCTGCGTGCCGGGTGAGCCGGACCGGCTCGTCGCGGTCATCGACGTCGACGATCCGTCGCGTCCCGCCGAGCGCCTCACCCTCGCGCTCGCGAACCTCTAGCCACGAGGGAATCGCGCTCCGTTCGCGAGAACGTTGCAAAAGCGAACGCGCGCCTTCGCATTTCGCGCCTTCCATGAGGGCCGAGCCATGGAGTATGGAAGCCGCGTCTTGTTCGCCATTGCCCTCGTTCTCCTCGCCGCATTGCTCCTGGGACCCACGTTCGGCGCGCGTCCGAGCGACGCCGAGCGCGAACGGCAGTGCCACGATGCGATCCAGCGGATGAACGATCCGACCTGCGAAGAGTTTCGAGACGTTCACTGAGCGCACGAGTCCGCGGCGCTCGTGGCCGTGAGACCGGGAGAGCGCCCTTCCAGCGCGCCGCTACGCTGCGGACGACGTGAGGCGCTCGCGGAGCGACGCGACGATCGCGTCGACCGTCTTCTTGGCGTCGCCGAAGAGCATGCGCGTGTTCGGTCGGAAGAAGAGCGGGTTCTCGATGCCGGCGTAGCCGCTCGCCATCCCGCGCTTCATGACGATGGTCGTCTTGGCCTTCCACACTTCGAGCACCGGCATGCCGTAGATGGGGCTGGCTGCGTCGTCTTGCGCGCTCGGGTTCACGATGTCGTTGGCGCCGATCACGAGCACGACGTCGGTCTTGGGGAAGTCGTCGTTGATCTCTTCCATCTCGAAGACGATGTCGTACGGGACGCGGGCCTCGGCGAGGAGCACGTTCATGTGACCGGGCAAACGTCCGGCGACGGGGTGAATCGCGAAGCGAACGTTGGTGCCGCGCGCGCGGAGCATCTGCGCGGCGTCCCAGAGCGGGCCCTGCGCGTGCGCGACGGCCATGCCGTAGCCCGGGACGACGATGACCTCTTTGGCCTCGGCGAGGAGGCGCGCCGTTTCGGCGGCGTCGACGCTCACGACCTCGCCCTGAGGCGCGCCGGCCGCGGCCTTGGCGGGGGCGGCGCCTTCGTCGGCGCCGAAGCCGCCGAGGATGACGCTCGCGATGGAGCGGTTCATGGCCCGGCACATGATGATGCTGAGGATGAGGCCGCTCGAGCCGACCAGGGCGCCGGTGATGATGAGGAGATCGTTCTCGAGCATGAAGCCGGCCGCGGCGGCCGCCCAGCCCGAGTAGCTGTTGAGCATCGAGACGACGACGGGCATGTCGGCGCCGCCGATGGCCATGACCAGGTGGACGCCGAGGAGGCAGCCGAGCGCGGTCATGCCGAGGAGCGGAGTGAGCCCGGCGGGCGCCTTGGCGCCGAGGAACGGCACGAGGAGCGCGAGCGACGTGATCACCATGCCGGCGTTGATCACGTGGCGGCCGGGGAGGAGCATCGGCTTCGAGCGGATCGACCCGCGGAGCTTCCCGAACGCGATGATCGAGCCCGTGAACGTGATCGCTCCGATGAAGACCCCGAGGAAGGTCTCGATGCCGTGGATGGTGAGCTCGAGGCCCTCATGGGCCCCTACGGGGCCCATATAGCTCGCGTAGCCGACGAGCACGGCCGCGGCGCCGACGAAGCTGTGGAGGACGGCGACGAGCTCGGGCATCGAC
Organism: Polyangiaceae bacterium; assembly: GCA_044224815.1. GTDB lineage: Bacteria > Myxococcota_A > Polyangia > Polyangiales > Polyangiaceae > JADJCA01. The sequence goes on along the minus strand of JBGAJR010000096.1, from coordinate 2,800 downwards.
GTCATCCCGACGCGCGCCGCGAGCGTGGCGCCGATGGCGGCGCCCACGGTCACCGACGCGGCGAGAACGCCCGTCGCGTCGACGCGTCCGCCGAGCGCGGTCGCGGCGAGCGCGAGCGCCATGCCCACCATGCCGAAGAGATTCCCGCGCGGCGCGGTCTCCTGCTTGCTCAAGCCGCCCAGGCTCAAGATGAAGAGAAGACCCGCGGCGAGGTAGGTCGTGGAGAGGGCGGTCGCGTTCATCGGCGGAACATCCGGAGCATGCGCTGGGTCACGAGGAACCCGCCGGCGACGTTGATGGTGGCGAGGAGCACCGCGAGCGCGCCCAAGATCACGTGCGGCGAGCTCGCGCCGCCCGAGAGCTGCAGCATGCCGCCGACGAGGATGATGCCGCTGATCGCGTTGGTGACGCTCATGAGCGGCGTGTGCAAGGCCGGCGTCACGTTCCACACGACCTGCCAGCCCACGAAGCACGCGAGCACGAACACCGTGAGGTGCTCGATCAAGCCGCGCGGTACGAACGCGCCGCTCACGGCGAGGAAGATCGCGATGGCGAACACCACGCCCGACGACACGCCTCCGCGCGCGGTCGCGCCGTGTCCGTGCGCCGCGGTCGGGGGCGCGGCGGCCTTGGCGGCGGCGGCTGGCGCGGGGACCGACGGTGGCCGTCGTGACGGCGGCGGCGGCGGCACCGGCGCGCGCGGCGGCGGCGGCCACATGTTCTCTCCGTTCAAGAGGACGAGGGCACCGCGCACGACCTCGTCGTCGAGATCGACGTGCCAGCTCTTCGCGCCGCCCATGTCGGCGAGGAGGTGCGCGAGGTTCGAGCCGTAGAGCTGGCTCGCGGTGGGCGCGAGTCGACTCGGGAGATCGATGTAGCCAATGACGGTGACGCCCGTGTGCGTCACGACCTCGCCGGGGCGCGTGACGGCGCAGTTGCCACCGAACTCGGCGGCGAGATCGACGATCACGCTGCCGGGTCGCATGCTCTCGACGAGTGGCTGATCGAGGAGGACGGGCGCGGGCTTTCCGGGGATGAGCGCCGTCGTGATGATGATGTCGACCTCTTTGGCCTGCGCGGCGAAGAGCGCCATCTCGGCGGCGATGAAGGCCGGGCTCATCTGGCGCGCGTAGCCGCCTTCGCCCGACGTCTCTTCGTCGAACACGAGCTCGAGGAACTCGGCGCCCATGCTCGTGATCTGCTCTTTGACCTCGCGGCGCGTGTCGAACGCGCGAACGATCGCGCCCAAGCTGCGCGCGGCGCCGATGGCGGCGAGCCCGGCGACGCCGGCGCCGATGACGAGCACGCGCGCGGGCGGCACTTTGCCGGCCGCGGTCATTTGACCGGTGAAGAAGCGCCCGAAGAAGCTCGCGGCCTCGATGACCGCGCGGTAGCCAGCGATGTTCGCCATCGACGAGAGGGCGTCCATCTTCTGCGCGCGCGTGGTCCGCGGGATCTGGTCCATCGCGACGACGGTGGCTTTACGCGCGGCGAGCCGCTCCACCAGCGCGCCGTTCTTCGCCGGCCACACGAACGACACGAGCGTGGCGCCTTCACGAAGAAGGTCGACCTCGTGCGTGTGCTCGGGGCGACGCGGATCGTTCGCCGGGAGCTCCTCCGGCGGTTGGACTTTGAGCACGACGTCGGCGTCACGGAAGACGGCGACGCGGTCGGTCACGATCGATGCGCCCACCGCCACGTAGTCGGCGTCGCGGAACGACGCGGCCTCACCGGCGCCAGCTTCGACGACGACTTCGAAGCCGAGCTTGATGAGGCGCGCCGTCGTCTCGGGCGTCGCGGCGACGCGGCGCTCACCCGCTCGAAGCTCCCGCGGAATCGCGACGCGCATCGAGGGCTCCCGTCAGGCCAGCTCGACGATCGCGCGCGCGGCCTGCCCGAAGTTGGCGGTGGTCTCCGGCTCGACGATGAGGCGATAGCGACCCGGCGGAACCTTCACGAGGAGGCCCGGCGTCTCGGAGCCGATGCGCGCGGCCTTCTGCTCGTCGAGCGAACCGTTGATGCGCGCCGGGAGGTCTTCGTAGCTGCCGCCGGGGAGGAGCATCGCGAGGACGCCGCTCTTCACGTCGAAGCTGCCCGCTTCGGCGACACCCTGCGCGGGCGGCGCGGCGATCCAGCCGAGGAAGTCGGGGTGCTCGACGTCGTCGACGAAGCCCTCGGCGATGACGACGCGACCGTTCGCGCGGAGCGCGTGCGCGATGCCCTTGCCGACGCTGAGCTGGAAGCCGATGCCCTTGCCCTTGCCGAGGGTGAAGCTCGTCGTGGCCTTGCCCGAGTCGAGATCCTTGCCGAGCTCGGCCATCGTCTCCGCCATCTTCTCGATGGCTTCGATGTCGTCGGGGTCGACGCCGCGCCACGCATCGGCGGCGGCGGCGCCGTCGACGAGGAGGAGCGAGACTGACGCGTTCATCGCGTCGGCGCGACCGAGGTAGGTGGCCGCGGGCTTGGCGGCCTTCTTCGGCGCCGGTGCCTTCGCCGCGGGCTTGGCGGCCGCCGCCTTGGTCGCTTTCGCGGGCGCGGCCTTGGCCGGGGCGGCCTTCTTCGCGGCCTTCGCCGGCGCGGGCTTCGCGCTCTTGGCGGCGGCCTTCTTCGCGGGCTTCGCGCTCTTCGCGGGCGCGGCTTTCTTCGCGGCGGGCTTCTTCGCAGGCGGAGCCTTCTTCGCGGCGGGCTTCTTGGCGGGCGCGGGCTTCGCGGGCTTCTTCGCGGTCGTCTTCTTCGCGGGCTTCGTCTTCTTCCGGGTCGCCATGATGGGCTGCAACGTACCATGACGCCGCGCGCCGCT
>JBGAJR010000030.1:0-96726 GCA_044224815.1 Polyangiaceae bacterium | reverse complement strand
GCGTAGAGATACACCGCGCCCGGAGCCGCGCCGCCGCTGTTGGGCGCGGCGAAGAGGATCTCCGCGAAGCCGTCGCCGTTCACGTCGCCCGCGCTCGCGACCGAATATCCGATCTCGGGGAATGGCGGATCGCCACCCGTGAACGTGTAGGGCGCGCCGAGCGCTCCGTTCGCGTTGCCCAAGAAGACTTGGACCGCGCCGGTGAGGCCCGTCAAGAACGGCGCGGCGACGACGAGATCGGCGTGCCCGTCACCGTTCGGATCGACCGCGCTGCCCCACGACGTATCCACGGAGGCGTCACGCTTGCCGACGGCGAGCTCCCACGTCGCGCTCATGGCCGTGCCGACGCGCGCGCCCGCCGTGCCGCGCGCTTGCCAGAAGTACGTCCCGCGGCTGAGTGTGACCGGCACGCGCGCCGATTCGCCGAGAGCGCGGAAGCGCGTGACGAGCGAGGCGCACGCGCGGTCACGACAGAGCGAGACCTCCGCGCCATCGGCCCCCGCCGGAAGGACCCAACGCAGCGTCGGTCGCTGCGAGGTCGCCGTCGAGCTGGAGAGCGGCGCGCGGAGGCGCGGAGGCGACACGTCGCCGGCGTCGACTGGACCGGCGTCGAAGACGCTGGCGTCGACGGCACCCGCATCGACGCGCGCCGCGTCCGCAGCCGCATCCACGGCGGCGTCGCGCGCGGCATCGCGGGCGCTCGCGTCCAAGTGCGGGCTCGTCGCGTCGACGAGCTCCACGCTCGCATCGATGGACGCGGCGCGCGGCGCGCCGTCGACGACATCACCTGCATCATGCACGGGATTGTCGCCATCGAGGTCGGTGCGGGCGCCGCACGCGACGATGACGCCCGTGGCCAGCAGGAGCGCTAGGAAGCCAGTGCGAATGGCCACGCCTCAAGCTATCGCGCGCGCTCGCGCGAGCGAAGCGTGGCTCGTGCGGCTCAGCGAACCCTCACGATGGCGAGATGTGGGGCGCTCGGCCACGCCCCACCGTCTCGCCCGTGTCAGTTGCCTTGGCCGCCGCAGGTTCCGAAGCCGTTCGGCAGTCGCCAATCGGCGATGTTCTTGGAGCTGCAGGGCTGCCCTGCCTGGCACCCGACGGTGGGCTGCGTCGGATCGCAAAGTACGGCCTTGTCGCCCGACAGGTTCTGACACGCAGTGTCGGTCATGCACGCCGAGGTCGCGGTGTTTCCTTGGAGCTGCACGCAGCACACCTCGCCGACGGCGCAGTTCGCCGCGCTCGTGCAGGCGAGCGCGGTCGGCGGGTTGCCGCCGCCACCGCCCGCGTCGACGACTGGACAGCTCGTGCCGTTCTCGCAAGCGAAGGAGAACGTCCCACCGCCGACTCGGGACGCGCAGCACACTTGTCCTGGGATGGTGCAGCTCGCCGCACCGCACGAGAGCGACGTGGTCGTTCCGCCGGGGCCGGCGTCGGTGGTGATACCGCCGTCGCTCGGCACGAGCGGCCCGGCGTCGAGCGTCGCGCCATCGCCGATCGCGCCCGAGTCACTCGTGGTGCCGCCATCGTTCGTCGTCGTGCTTCCGTCGGGCGTGCTCGTCGTCGTGGCGTCGGCGCCACCGTCGGCGGGCGGCGTGAGGAGCTCCGCGTCGCTCGTGCTCCCGCACGCCACCGCGAGCCCGACGCTCGCCGTCAAGACCGGGAACCAAAGAGAGAAAGGTAGGTTCGAGCGCATTCGGTTAGGCCTCCTCGGATCGCGGTGCCGCAAGGTGCATCCCTCCAGGCAGCGCGGCTCGCAATCAGTGGGGGACCGGGCGGTAGAGACGCACATCCGCGCTGGTCGCAGCCGCGACCGATGTCGTTGACCGAAGGGCGACGCGCGAAGACGATGACGCGCATGTGGACTCGAGCGCGTGTCGCGGCCGTTGCGACGCTGTTCGCCTCGTTCGGCGTGGGCTCGACGGCGTGCACGTCGATCCTCGGGACCTTCGAGGTCGGCGACGACGCGCTCGGCGACGCGGCCGTCAGCGGGCTCGACGCGAGCGACGGACTCGATGGGGACCGCTCGGAGGCCGCCGCGGACGGAGGCGGCGACGTCGTCTCGATCCCCGACGGGCCCGCGGATCCGCCGCTTCCGTGCGATGCGAGCGAGACCCCTGCCGACGGCATCTTCGTGAGCTCCACCGACGGAAACGACGCGTCGGGCAACGGCACGAAGCTCCTCCCGTACAAGACGGTGGCGTCGGCGATGACGGCCGCGCTCGCGACCGGAAAGAAGGTCATCAACCTCGCCGAGGGGACGTACCCAGAAGCGCTCTCGTTCGACACGACCCACCAGGGGCTCACCGTCGTCGGCGGTTGGCTGCGCGCAGGCGACGCGTGGACGCGCGACTGCTCCCTCGGCTTCCGTTCGAAGACGATCGTCGCGTCTCCCACCAACGTCGCCGTTCGAGTGACCAACGTGACGCAGCCGACCGCGCTCGAGTCGCTCACCGTCGCGACCAAGGCGACGTGCGCGAGCGCGGCGGGAGCGCCCGGCGAGACGTGCATCGGTGTGCTCGTCACCGGGGCAGGCTCCGTCTTTCGACTGAAGACTGTGAAGGTGCTCGCGGGGCGCGCCGGCGACGGCGGCTCCGTCTCGGCGCCCGCCGCGCAAGGCAACGTGCCGTGCGACGGCTACACGGGATGCACGGCCTCCCCGCAAACGGGGAAAGTGGGTGATGGCGGCGCGGGCGCCGCGCCCGGCGCTTTCACGACGGCGGGATGGACGCCGGGGGAGGGTCACGGCGGTGCCCCCGGGACCAACGGGCAAAACGGCGCGCCGGGCGGGCCGGGCCAAGTGAAGATGTGCGCGTCCGCCGGCCAAGGGCAGTGCCAGAGCGGCGGCGACCAATGCGTGCATGGTGCAAGCAATCAGGGAACGGCGCCGGCCGGTAAGTGCGGCTGCGGAGGGCTCGGTGGCTTGGGCGGCGTCGCCGGTCACGGTGGAGGCTCGTCCGTCGCGCTCTTCGTGAGCGGCGCGGGCGCGAAGGTCGCGATCGAGGCGACGTCGCTCGTCGCAGGTGACGGCGGTCAGGGCTCGGCCGGCTCGGCCGGCGGTGCGCCCGGGCCCGGCGCGCCGGGTACGAACGGCGCCAACGTGAGCTGCCCGGCCGACAATGGTCCCAGCACTTCGCCCGGCCCCACGTGCGGATGCGTCGGCATCGGCACCAACACCGCGAACGGCGGCCCGGCCGGTGGCGCGGGCGCCCCGGGCGGTGGCGGCGGTGGTGGTACCGGCGGCGCGGGAGGTGCGTCGTACGCGCAGGTCACCGCGAGCGGCGCGCAAGTGCTGACGACTGGGCCGCTCATTCAGCTCGCTTACGGAGCGCCGGGCGCCGGTCCACCGGGCTCGCCGGCAGGCAGCGCGGGCGCGACGTTCAACGTGCCCTGAGCGGCCCCCGCGCGAAAGCGCGCGCGGCGCGTCTCATGAAAGTCATCGTGCTTCGCGCGGTTCCCTCGTCTGCGTCGCTCCGGTAAGGAGAAGCGCCATGCGCTTCGGCTTGCCCTTGCTCGCTTTCCTGGCTGGAACCGCTCCGCTCGCCCTGGCTGCGTGCTCGAGCAGCGGAAGCACGTCGCCCACCGCCCCCGAAGGTACGGCCGACGCCGCGGTGAACACCACGCCTGCAGATGCGAGCGCGGACGCGCCCCTCACCGACGACGCCTACGTCGCGGCGATCACGAGCGCGATGCACGACGCGCTCCTCGCGGATCTCGTCGCGCTCGTGTCCGCCGCCAAAGACCTCGAAGCCGCCGCGCCGTACACCCCGGGCCAAGCGCGCGGCTGGGACGCCACCGCCGACGCGGCGGCGATCACGAGCATGAAGTCGGCGTGGGTTCGCGCACGAAACGCGTACGAGCACGTCGAAGGCGCGTTCGCGCCCATTTTTCCGGATCTCGATACGGCCATCGACGCGCGCTACGACGACTTCCTCACCGAGCTCCTCGCGAGCGGCGGCGACGCCGATCCGTTCGACGATCAAGGCGTGACCGGCCTCCACGGCGTCGAGCGCATTTTGTACGCGCCCGAGATCCCGACGCGCGTCGTCGACTTCGAGAAGGCACTGCCGGGCTACGTCGCCGCGCGTTTCCCGGCCACCGAGGCGGAGGCGGCGGCGTTCAAGCAGAAGCTCGCGCACCGCGTCGTCGTCGACGCGACCAAGCTCCACGATCAGTGGGCGCCGTCCAAGATCAACATCGCCATCGCATTCCAAGGCCTCATCTCGCTCATGAACGAGCAGCGCGAGAAGGTCACCAAGGCGGCGAGCAACGAAGAGGAGTCCCGCTACGCGCAGCGCACGATGGCCGACGTCCGTCTCAACCTGGAAGGCACGACGGCGATCTACGCCATCTTCCAGCCGTGGATTCGCTCCAAGGCGAACGCCGCCGATCCGAGCAAGGACGGCCCCACCATCGACACCAAGATCCTCGCCGGGTTCGACGCGCTCAAGTCCGCATACGCGGCGGTGCCCGGCGACGCCATCCCTGCCCCCCCGTCCACGTGGAGCGCAGAGAATCCCTCCGACGCGGATCGCGCGACGCCGTTCGGTCAGCTCTACACCAAGGTCCGCGAGGCGGTGGATCCGACCAAGGACGGTGGCGTCGTCTACGAGATGAACCTCGCCGCGTCGCTCCTCGGCTTCCCCCAGTTCGCGCAGAAGTGAGAGGCTCATCGTGATCCGTCGTGAGGTCGATCGTCTCCGCTTGGTCATTCGCGATCTCGCCCTACTCTCGCTGGTGCTTCCCGGCGCCGTCGCCGCGTGCGACGAGACCATCGCCGCAGTGCCGTACGAAGCTGGCGTGACCGACGCAGGCGCCCAAGATGCCACCGTCACGACGCCGCTCGCCGACGCAGGCGTAGACGCCGACGCGGACGCCGCACCGAGCGCGTGCGATCCGACGCCGTACGACGCAGGTCCCGACGTGGACGTCGCGTCGCTCGACTTCTGCGCCAACCTCGTCACGCTCCCGTGCGGGCTCCCGGCCGACGTCGTGCCGCGCGACGGCTGCTACCTCACCCTGAACGACTGCGATCGATTCTGCAAGAGCGCCTTCTTCAACTGCCGCGTGTGGGACGACGCGTGCATCGACGGCGGCGTTCGCGACAGCGGTGGCCCGCTCACCATCGACTGCGCGACATGCCTGAGCGGTCCGGGTCGCAAGCCGCGCGGTCTCGACGAGTCGAGCGCGTTCGTCGCCGCGCCGGCGAGCGGCGGCGCCCTCTTCGCCGCGATGGCCCGGCTCGAAGAGGCGGCGATCGCCGCGTTCCGACTCCTCCGCCGCGATCTCGCGGCGCTCGGTGCGCCGAGATCGCTCGTCCGAGCTGCGGCCGCGGCCGCGCGCGACGAATCGCGACACGCTCGAGTGACGACGCGCCTCGCACGAAAGCGCGGTGTCGTTCCGCCGCGCGCGCGCCTCGAAAGGCGACGGCCCGCGCCGCTCTCGCTCGCCGCGCTCGCGCTCGAGAACGCGGTCGAAGGATGCGTGCACGAGACCTTCGGCGCGCTCCTCGCAGCTCACCACGCCGCGCACGCCGAGGACGACGACGTTCGCCGTGCGCTCGCCCGCATCGCCGAGGACGAGCTCCGCCACGCTGCGCTCGCGTGGGCCATCGCACGTTGGGCCGAGCCGCAGCTCGATGACGTGACGCGCGCGCGCGTGGACCGCGCTCGACGTGACGCTGCGCGCGCTCTTGCGGCCTCTCCGGCCATTCACCTCCCGAGCGATCCCGGCGTGGGGCTCCCGAGCGCCGCGGAGCAACGGTCGCTCGCGCGCGCCCTCTTCGTCGCGCTGGAGGCGGCGTGATGCGCGGTCTCGTCGCGTCCTCGATCCTCGGCGGAGCCCTCGCGGTGTCGTTGGCGCTCGCCGCGTGTGACGAGTCGATCGCGGCCACGCTGGCGGCGGTCGACGCCGGGAGCGAGGCGGCTGCGATCGGGCCCGAGCCCGCGCGCGATGCAGCGCTCGAGAGCGCCGTTCCGATGGGCGATCCGGTCGACGTCCCGCTCGATGGTGTCACGAGCGAGCAACTCAAGACCTTCTCCGACGGCGACGCGCTTTTCGGCTTGCCGCTCCGCGAAGCCGACGGTCTCGGTCCGCTCTACGTGCGCGCCGGATGCAGCGCCTGTCACGAGGGCGGCGGTCGCGGCCCCGGTCTCGTGCAGAAGATGTCGGTCGTCTTGGCCGACGGCCTGACCCCCGCCGCCGACCAGTCGCTCCTTCCGTTCGGCCATACGGTGCGGCCTCTCCTCGCCGCCGACGCGAAGACGCCCATCCTGGCGCCCTCGAGTGACGCTGGGGCCGATGCCGGCGGCGCTCACGTGAGGGTCTCGGTCCGCGTCGGGCCGCCGATCTTCGGGCGCGGCTACATGGAAGCGATCTCCGACGGCGAGATCGAGCGCGTCGCGGCCGAGCAGGCCGCGCGTACCGACGGCGTGCACGGCCGCGTGAATCGCGTGAAGTACGCGTCGCAGGCCAACAGCGACCGATCGTTTCACGCGCACGCGCCTGGCGATCTCGTGATCGGGCGGTTCGGCGTGAAGGCGCGCATCGCGACGCTCGACGACTTCACGGCCGACGCGCTGCAAGGCGACATGGGCATCACGAGCCCCCTCCGTCCGGGCGAGCTCGAGAACCCCGACGGCCTCGTCGACGACCGGAAGGCCGGCGTCGACGTCGGTTACGACGCCGTCAACCTGCGTGCAAACTACATGCGTCTCGTCGCCATCCCGCGGCGCGATCCGGCGCGCCCCGGCGCCGCGCTCTTCGCGGCCGCCGGCTGCGACGCGTGCCACACGCCGTCGCTTCGCACGCGAGCCGACTATCCGATCGCGCAGCTCGCCGCCATCGACGCGCCCATCTACAGCGACCTCTTGCTCCACGACATGGGGCCAGGGCTCTCCGACGGTATGGTCGACGGCGTCGACGGACAGGCGCACGCCGCGGACTGGCGCACCGCGCCGCTCATCGGTCTCCGCTTCATGAAGACCTTCCTCCACGACAGCCGCGCTCACTCGGTGGAGGAGGCGATCCTCCTCCACGACAGCCCCGGCTCGGAGGCGCACGCCGCCGTCACTCGGTTTCAGGCGCTCTCGCCGAGCGACCGCGCCACGCTGCTCGAGTTCGTGGACGGCCTCTGATCACTCGACTTCAGGGGTCGGAGTTCGTCGGGCTCACCTGCGAGCGCGAGTCGTTCCCATAGCCACCCAGCCCGTCTCGCACGGCGAAGACGACGTCGAGCGCGGCGGTGACCGCATCACCGATGAAGGTTCCGTCGTACCAGGCTCCGCCGGTCACGCCCTCGAGGGCCGTCGCGTCGATCTCGGTCATCGTCTCGGTGGTGTGCTTGGTGCTCATGGGACTCTCCCTTTTTTGGCAGTCGTTCGAGATAGGCAGCTTCGATTTCGAGTGACGGTTTCGATCAGAAGAAGACGTCCGGCGCGGGCGCGTCCGGGTCGTTCGGATTGGGAATCGGGTACGACGGCTGGGGCCACGGCATCCCGTTCAGGATGTCGCCGACGGTCTGGGCGTAGCCGCCCGCCACCGCTTCGAGCGCCGATTCGTCGAGGGTGATGAGGACCTGGTCGTTCTTCTTGAGGTTCATGGCGGGGCTCCTTCGGGGTGGCTCGCATCGTCGCCACAAACACGGTCTCTGCAGCGGGTGTGCCACCGGCGCGCGCGCCATTTTTCCCGGTAAATCGCCGCGCAGCCGCCAGGCGCGGACAATGTGTACGGCTCTCGTTCGCGCGATTGGACGTCCCGGTACAACTTGCACCTCGTGCGAAGGAGGGGGTCCGCTACCCTTCGTCGGGTGACCGCCAAGCGGGGCCAGAACGGTGGAGGAGCGCTCGCGCTCGGCGCCACGACGATGTCACTCGCGGCGTGCCAGCTCCTCTTGGGAGATCTCGAATCCCCGACGACTCGGGATGACGGAGGCGCGCCCGCCGACGCCTCGCCGACCGCCCCTGACGCCCCGGCGCCGGACGTGGGCGGAACCAGCGACACCGCGACCGCGGCGCCGCCATCGTGCGCGACGGGGCACCTCGTGTCGTGGAGTCGCGCGAACGAACTGACGGGCACGCTGACATTGGACAACGCGAGCATCGCTCCGGGTGCAGGGCGCGATGGCGGCGCGGCCTTCCGCGCCGCCGTGACGAGCAGCGGGCAGAGCTCGATTGCGGTCGTGACGCTACCGCTCTCCGATGTCACCTCGTGGGCCGGGCTCCGCTGGCTTCGCGTGAAGACTTCCGTCCAGCTATCGCTCCCACTCTCGCCGTTCCTCTCGGTGGTCTTCTTGCGCACCGCGTTCGGTACCGGCGGAAACACCGCGCCGACCAACACCGATCTCTACGCTCAGGCCGACATCGGGGTCGACAAGTCGATGTCGCTCCGAGCCGCGTCACGCGAGGGTGGGAACGAAGCCGTCGTAGGCCCACTCTCCGTGAGTACAAGCACGTCGGCCTCGTGGTTCGACGTCACGTTCGACTTCGAGCGCACCACCCCTTCGGCGCCGACGTTCACCCTCACGGTCGGCGACTCGAACATCGGGACGACCCGAGCGCACTTCGACGCGGCAGCCAAGATCGGAGCGCCCGTGCTCGAAGTGCACGCCGGGATCGAAGTCGCCGAAGCCGTCTCGCCGACCGGGGTCACGGTCATCGTCGACGCTCTCTCGATCGAAGCCTGTACCGATTGACCAGGCTCAGAACCACACGTCGTTGCTGTCACCTGCAAACGTCTTCACGCGAACCATCGCGTGGAAGACACCCTTGGGCGACGTGTACGTGATCGTTCGGTCGTTGCCCCACGCCGGCATCCAATCACCGTCGCCGAATCGAATCATGGTGCGCACCATGGTGCCGCCACTCGTGAACACCGGGCTGAAGTCGTGCCCCCACACGGTGATGCGACCGAACGTATCGATCGTGGCCTTGTCGATCTCCGGGCGACGCGTGCCCACGAACCACGGAACCGAGACGCGACCGAGCGGGTTCTCGACGACGAGCTGGTAGATGCCGACCGGGAGCGTCGGCATGACGAAATAGAGAGACGTGTCGCCCGAGGGCGAGATCGGGTCCGCGCGAAGCGAGGCGATACGAACCGAGGCGAGCCGAAGGAACGTGCCGGCGATCTTCACGCGGGCGCCTGGCGGCGCGTAGTCGACGGGGTGATAGCCCTCCGTGCCGACGCCGATCGTCGGCGTGCCGTACAGATAGGTGGCGCTCACCGTCGGGGCCTGCACCTCGGTCGGCACGTCGAGCGTGAGCTTGCCGGAGGCGAACGCCGGCAAGGCCGCGCCGCTCGGGAGCGTCACCGCGCACGTGAGCGGGCTCGTCGCAGAAGAGACCGACGTCGACGCGACGACGAGCGTCACGCCGACCATCGTCGCGATGACCTTGTCGCCGGCGTACATGTCGACGCGTACGAAGACCGGTGCAGGAACGGGACCCATGAACTGGTTCCCATTGACCGCGGCGGTGCACGAAGCCTTGCCCGCCCCCGTGGCCGGCACGGCGAGCGGCGTTCGGAACGACGTGGGGCCGACGTTCTTGAGGCTGAACGTCTCGGCGGCGCTGAACGTGCGAACCTCGGCCCGCGCGGGGCGCGGGACGAGCAGCGGGAGAGCGAGCGCAATCGCGACGAAGAGTGCGCGGACCTTCATGACAGCCTCCGCTCGATGCGTCGGCTTGCATTCCGCGCGCCGCAGGGCGCGAGCTCGTTTTGGCCTCGATTGGCCGGGCATGACGGCGGCCCTCTCGGCCGCGCTTGCGCGGGCCCGCAGGAGCTGCGCCGTGCGGGCGATCAGCCCGGGAACCAGCCGAGCGACACGGACTGGAACGACCGATCGGGGATCGAGTCGGTGAGGCCGGTGGCGGAGCGAACACGCAGACCGCGCGTGTCGACCGAAAGCGAGAACTCGCCCTCGCGGCCGAGACCGACGACGGTGAGCGTCACGCTGCCGGCGACGGCGTAATAGGTCGTGGGCGGCGTGGTCGGCGGCGCGAAGACATCGGTGCAGAATTGCTCGGTGAGCGGCGGCTCGGAGTACTTGAGCATCGTCACCGAGAGCGCCGGCGTCGTGGCAGTGAGCGAGACCGTGACCGACGCGCCGAGGCGATCGAGGCCGAGCGTCGCGCGCTGACCGCCGATGTGGAGCACCTTCGTCTTCGCGACGTTCTCCGCGTAGATCTCAAAGTCCGCGCATCCCGACGCCGACATCGACCACGCCTCGACGGGAGGTGTCGGAGGGTTGGGCGTCGGATGCGGCGACGCCGTACCGGCCGAGACGGGCGTGATCGGCTTCGCGGGTCCGCTCGACGCGGTCGCGCTCGGCGCCGTGTTCGGGCTCCCCTCATCGCCCGTGACCGCGCCGCCGCAAGCGGTGACGGTCAGGGCCAGGAGGATCGCGCCACCGAGCGACGCTCCAGCGTGATGACGCACGACGACCGGAGAAGGCGGAAGAGAAGGAAGGCGTAGGGCAAGGAAGCGCGATGAGGCGATCATCGGGTCGGCCATACGCAACCGGTGGGCCAGTGTGCTCGCACGACAAACACGGGGAACCCGCTGGTCGAGCTGTGCCACCCTGAGCCGCCTCCGCGACCTCAGAAGCGAAACGAGAGGACCGTGAACGTTCGCGCGGCGCGGCCTCCTTGCGGGGCTTGAAACGCGTGCTCACCCGAAGGCACGGGCGCGCGGCGAGCCATGACCGGCGTCGGCGCTGGCTCTGGCACCGAAGGGGCGACCGGAACCGACTCGCGACGTTCGCCGTCCAGGATCAACGACACGCGCGTCTCGGCTCGTACGGCGAGCACCGTCTCGACGATCCCGAGCGCCGACAGTACGCCGCCCCCTACCGCGGCGATCACCTCGGGCGTGAGATCGACTCGATGCGACCTCGTGCACTCGTCTCCCGCGCACGCGGCGGTCCCAGAACGGATCGACGCGCCCGCCACCGAGAGCAACGCGCCGAGTGTGAGGACGGCGCCCGCGCTCGTGCCCGCGACGCCGAGCACCACGCGCGTCGAGCTCGCGGGGCGCACCTCGATCGTCGCGCGCTCACGCGCCGCGATGACGAAAGGTGCGGAAGCCTTGATGCGAGGGCCGTTGACGCGATACGTGGCATCTACACGCAATGGGACGTCGCACGGCGCACGGCATACGGTTTGCCACGCGTCACCGTCGAGATGCTCTTCGAGTCGCGCGTCGACCGCCCCCTCGAGATGCGTGGTCACGAGAGCGTCGGCAGTGACGTCCGGGGCGACTGGCTCGGCCCGCGCGACATTGCAAACGAACGAGCCTCCGACGACCAGTGCGACCGCGAGCGACCTGCGACCCATCGCCGAGACGAGTCGCAATCACCGTTCCACGCGAATCTCTGCGAGAGCGCGCCGCCAGGCGCCCGTTCGTGCACGCACGAGTGTGCCGCCGGGCAACAGGTGCCCCGCCGATGCACACGTGCGACGCGTTCAGCCGGCGCGGCGTCCGAACGCGTCCTCGGGCTCCTTCGCCGCCGCCGTCACGGGCGCGCCGACGCGGACCGAGCCGCTCACCGGCCCGCCAAGTGGACCCTCGTCGTCGGCGACGAGCTCGCGCTCCTCTTCGCGCATGTCGCGGAGCAGCGTGAGCACCACCTCGTTGGTCACCAGCGCGAGCTCGACGGGCGCCGTGGAGGCCACCGAGCGCTCGAGCGTGCGACCGAGCAACCGACGCTGCAGCGCATGCTCGGCTTGCACGCGCTCGAGTCGCTCGGGTCGATCACTCCCGAGCAGCCGCACGAGGAGCTGCTCCTCGGTCTCGAGATGGCGGATCATCTCGACACACAGTCGACGCACCCCGTCGCGCAGCTCGTCTTCGCGCGAGCCATCGAGCGCGACGTCGCGCGCGATCGCTTGGAGCGCGAAGAGGTGCCCACGCAACCGACCGTGCTCGTGGATGACGCGCTCTCTTGCGTCCAAGACCTCCGCGGTCACGGTGGTGAATCGAAACCCGCTGTCCTTCGCCATGGCGTTGCTCCCTTCCTTCTCAGGTTCCCCCCGCAGCGCCGAGCTGCGTGAGCAGCCCTGCGAGCGAGGTCCCAGAATGGACCGCTTCATGGCGCGTGTCTCGCGCGATTGATCGTCCGTGCCTGGACGGAGACAGGCAGCGCTTCCGGGTGTGCTGCACTGCGCTCGCGCATGTGACTGAAATGGCAGACGGTGCACCTATCGACGCGCGCGCGTTCGACGACGACGTCACGCGATCTCGCGGTGTTACGCGGACGCGGACTCGTCGGCTCGATTAACGGCGGAGCCGCGCAGGGGAGCGAGATTCATGCGCCGACCCCTCAGCCCAAGCGTCGTTCTTGCGCGCTCTCGCGAGCGGCGCGAAGCTCCGCGCGATGATGACTCGGGACCGCTCGAAGTGGACGATGCTCGCAACGCTCCTGAGCATGGCGGCGACGAGCTTCGTCGCGTGCGTCGACGACACCACGACACCGGCGCCGAGCTTTGCGCTCGATGGCGGCGAGCTCGACGCATCGCTCGACGCCTCGCGCGGCGACGCGAGCTCGGTCGATGGGTCTTTCGACGACGTAACGTCGGTCGCCGACGCCGCGACGTTCGATGCCTCGACCGACGCGACCGCGGAGGCAGCCGTCGACGCCTCCGACGACGCGACCGCGGATGCAGCCGTCGACGCCTCCGAGGACGCGAGCACCGACGCCTCCGACGACGCGACCGCGGATGCAGCCGTCGATGCCTCCGACGACGCGAGCTTCGATGCGGGCCCGCCCGGCAACATTCCGACCTCCAACGTCGCCGCCACGCAGGTCGATCTCGTCTCGCCCGGCGACGTCGGCATCACGCCCGACGGTGCCACCGACGGAACGTTCGAGATGACCGTCGCCGGCCCCATCGACGGCATCATCCTCGTGACGACCGACAGCGGCGGCGCGCCCGCGAGCGGCCAGCAGTGGGACACGCTCGTCGGCGCCGATGCCGTCCCGAGCGGCCTCGGATTCGCGTTCTCTTCGGGCGGACAGACTTGGGTCCTCGGCGTATTCGAAGGCGGCGTGCTCAAGAACGACGCGAACGGTCGCGTGTCGCTCGGGCCCGGCTCCCACGCCCTCACGCTCGTCGCGTCGACGAGCGGCTACTTCGTCAGCGGCCAGCACTTCCGACTCTACGTGCATGCGACGGGCGGCGCGTGGTCGGGCGGCCCCGTCGTCACCTGGCCCTGAGCTGTAGCAGTGCTCCGTTGAAGTGACGGCTGTGGCGCAGGGACCGAAATCGGGGATCCGCCCCTTGCCGTCATAACCAACTGGTAATATAACCGTTGGGTATGGTCGCTTCCGCAACCGAGCTCGACGCCGCCTTCGCTGCCCTCGCCGACCCCACGCGCCGCGCGATCGTCGCGCGACTCGCGCGCGGCGAGGCCACGGTCATGGAGCTCGCAGCCCCCTTCACCATCACCCAGCCGGCGGTGACCAAGCACCTCGGCGTGCTCGAGCGCGCCGGGCTCATCGAGCGCGCCCGCGATGGTCAACGGCGCCCGTGTCGGTTGCGCGCGGAACGACTGCGCGACGTCTCGGCGTGGGTGGATCGCTACCGCGCGATGCTCGAAGAGACCTACGCCCGCCTCGACGACTATCTCGAAGAGCTCCAGCAGCAGCCAGACCGAAAGAACGCGTCCGACGCCGCGGCCCCCCAGGCTTCACGTAACGAAACCGAACCCCATCGTCGAAAGGAACATCGCCATGGCCGAGCCCAAGCTCGAAATCTTCGCCGCCGCTGACAAGCCCACCATCGAGACGCGCCGTGCAGTGAACGCGCCGCGCGCGCTCGTGTGGGACTGCTTCACCAAGCCCGAGCACGTGCGCCGATGGATGGGGCCGCGCGGCCTCGACATCGTGGTCTGCGATCTCGACATGCGCGCGGGCGGACGTTGGCGCATGGTGCACCGCGGCCCGGACGGCACGGAGTTCGCCTTCTCGGGCGAGATCCGCGAGGTCGTGCGTCCGGAGCGCATCGTCCGCACCTTCGTCTTCGAGGCGTTCCCCGACGCCGAGGCCGTGGAGACGCTGGAGCTCATCGAGTCCGGCGCGCAGACGATCATCAAGACGCTCACCGTCCACCAGACGCTCGAAGGGCGCGACGGTCACCTCAAGCACGGCATGGAAGCCGGCATGAAGGACGGCTACTCGCGGCTCGACGAGCTCGTCGCGAGCATCACGCGCGGCGGCGCAAGCGCAAGCCTTTGACCGCAGACGGCGTCGACGCTCGCGACTTCACCGCGGCGCGAGCGTCACGTCGTCGACGAACCGGCGAAAGCTCCGCCAGTCGTGTCGTCGTCCAGCGCTTGACGTGTCCGCCCGCCGGCTCGGATCATCGAGGAGCATGAGATTCCCCCGGTTCGGAGAGCGCGACGTCGAGCACTGGCGCTCGGCGAGGACTCGCATGACGAACGCCGACTTCGACCGCCAATGAGCTCGGTCATCCTAGGCGAGGTCGATCTACCGGAAGGCGTTCTCGTGATCCTCGACCCGGGGCTCGAGCGCGCATTTCGCGAAGGCGATCACGCGCAGCAGTTCAGGACAGGATCGATCGCGTTCGGCAACGGGGCATCGGCGTGTGCCGTCACCGACCTCCCGCAGAACGCTTCCTTTTCGCGCCGCCCGGAGCGCATCGGCGAAGTGGCCGTCGAGCACGGAGAGCTTCTCTTCGTGGGTCAGGGACCCCTGGGCGCGTTTCGCATGTGGGATTCGCTCGACGGGCTCGCCGACTTCGTCTTCTTCGGCCGCGACGCAGCTCTCCTCGCCCCACGCGTCGGCGCGCTCCGACTCGACGGAGAGACGTTCGGTTGGCGCGACGTGCCGATGAGCGAGATCGGGACGCACGCCCGAGCGACGCAGGAGCGCGTCGCGAGCGAGCGGCTCGAGGTCGTCGTCGACTATCGTCCGCACTGCAACCTCGAGCGCTTGAACGCACAGATCCGCGAGAGCCCCGAGCGCGCCGGGCGCCTCTCGCTCGACGGGGCGCGCGCCGTCGGCTGCGACAACCGGTGGGGCGACGGCTCGTTCGACGTCGTCGTGCTCCGCGACCGAGCGGGCAAGATCGCGCGCGTGCGCGTCGTCCTTGAGACCGCTGCCCGCGCGACGTCGTTACGGCGCCTCCTTCGGCTTCGCTCGCTCGCGATCGTGAGCCGCGCGGTGCACGACGGAAGCGAGCCCGTCCGCTTCGCCGACCGAATGGCACCAGCGTCCCCCGACGACAGCGGCTGGGTCTTCACGGCGGGCGTCGAGCGCGACGGATTCATGGGCCGCCCCGACGAGCGCGCGATCGTGACCCTCGACTGGGTGGTCGAACGCTTTCCCGAGCTCGAGCGCGCATTGGACGCTCCTGCCCCAGCCGCGTACCGGCGCGCCGGCCGCCGGTTCGTGAAAGGTTAAGGATCGCGGCCTTCGTCCCCCGCACCGAGCCCGAGGAAGACGGATCCGACGCGCGCGTAACCGGAAAGCACATGGCCGCGAAGAAGCCCGCCGCACGCGCGACCGTCGCCGCTGGCGCGAAAAAGAAGCCCTCCGCGCGTCCTCGGTCTACCGCGCCGGGTGTGACGGCCTTCCTCGAGGCCTTGCACCAGCGAGCCAAGCCTGTCGCCGAGAGGATGCGACCACCGGCCGCTCCGAACGCGATCGAAGCGCTGCGCCGCCTCGAGGTCCCGGCGGCCATGAGTGCACTCTACACTCTTCACGACGGAAGCGACGGCGCGGTGTTCGGCCCGTATCAGCTCCTCTCGGTCGCGGAGCTCATCGAGGAGCGCGCCGCGATGAACGAGATCCTCGTCGAGAACGAGAGTTGGCGAACGAACCGCACTTGGGATTCGCGGTGGGTTCCCTTCATGGCCGACGGCGACGGTCAGCTCTTCGTGGTCGACCCCGGTGGGGTCTACGGCGGCGCGCCGGGACAGGTCCTCTTCTTCGATCACGAGATTGGCGCGTCGCGTGAGCTCGCCTCGTTCGACGGCTTGCTCGATCTCCTGACGACGCTCGCCGACGAACGGCTCCTCTCGCTCGACGCTTGGAAGGAGCACGCGGAGAAGGTCGACGCGCGGCGCGCCGAAGCGCGTTCCGTGGGGCTCGCCAAGATGAAGCCCGCCGCGCTGGCAGCGACGCTCCTGGCCGTCGACGACGCAAAGAGCGCCGAAGAGGCGATCGCGATCCTTCTCCCGCTCGTCCGCGCGTACCCGACCGAGGAGCTCCTCTGGGCGCGCGTGGCTTCGGCCGCGGCCCTCGCCTCACGCTGGTCACTCGTGGTCCACGCGGCCGAGAGCGCGATGCGTCTCGCGCCCACGCGAGACAAGAACGCGCACGTTCCCGGCCTTTTCCGCGGGCTCCATGAGACGGGCCGCGACGAGGAGGCCCTCGCCGTCCTTCGCGCCGGGCTCGCCCGCATCACGAATCCCAACGAGCGTCGCGCCGGGCTCGTACCGTTGGAGATCCCATCGACGCTTCGCCTCCGCGCGCTCCGGGCCGTGACCGAGCTCCAGCCCAAGGACGTGGAGACGTGGGCGCTCGTCGCCGAAGCGACCGAAGATCCGCGCGAGCGAGCGCGCGCACGAGAGGCGATCGTCGATCTCGTCGACGCGATGGAGTACCCGAGCTCGTTCGATCGAACGCGCCGACTCGACGCGCTCCGCGGGCGGGCGCACGACGCCATGATCGGGCTCGAGCCCGACGCGCGGCTCCGTGCGCTGCTCGACTTCGCTGCCGTGGCCAACGACGGCGAGTGGGACGTCGCGTGGGCCGACGCCGCCAAGCTCGCCGCCAGCCTCGGCCGCTGGGACGTCGTCGACGCGGCTGCGAAAAAGCAGCTCGCGCACACCTACGCGAGCCTCTCCGACGTGTGCGCGCTCCGCGTCCGCGCGCTCGTGCTCCTCGGCCGCGAAGAGGACGCTCTCGCGCTCCTCGGCGCCGCGCTCGACCAGGCCTACACTGGCAGCGACGCGTGCTTCGTGGCGATCCCGTGGCACGAGGAACGGATCGCCGGAGCGCCGGTCATGGTCCCCCCCGCCGCGGAATTCCAAGCGCGCGCATTCGCGATGGTCACGGCACGCTCCCCCGAAAACCTCGCAGCGTGGAAGTGGCGACGCGTCTTCGCGAAAGGGTCCGAACGCAGCGCCGTGCTCCGCGCCATCGTCGCCTTGTGCAACCGAGAGGCCGACCGGCGCAACGACGACGGTGAATTTCACCACTCGGAGGAGGACCGCGCGAGCTTCGCGACCGTACGCGCCGAGTCCCAAAGCGAGCTCGGATAGCGGGGCCCGCCCTTCTCGCCTTGCCCGCGCTCGCACCACCCGCTAGAGCAAGGCCCGCATGCGGACACCGTGGTTTGGGCTCGCGCTTTGCGCCTTGGGGATGGGATGCAGCGCTTCGGGGCGCGATCCGGTCGCGAGCGGCGGCAGCCCTGACGGCGGGCCCGGCGGCAATGGCGACACGGTCGTTGGCCCCGACGGCACCACGGGCAAGGACGGCGGACCGCCCACCACGACCACCACGACGTCGATCATCTACGCCAACACCGACGACAGCCTCTACGAGCTCGATCCCACGAACGACAATCTCACGCTGATCGGCACCTTCGATGGCGCCAACGGCAACGTCACCGATTGCGCGGTGAACGCCGACGGCGACGTCTACGTGAACACCTCCGACACGATCTACAAGGCGTCGCTCCCGGCCAGCGGCAAGGGCAAGGTCACGCTCGACAAGGTCGCGACCATCGCCAAGGACACCACCAACCAGCGCTTCTACGCGCTCGCGTTCGCGCCCGCCGGCGTCCTCGGCGCGGGCGAAGGTCTCGTGGGCGGTGACGGCGACGGAAAGCTCTGGTCGATCGATCCGCAGTCGGGCGCCACCAAATCGCTCGGCAGCTTCGGACGCGACGGGAGCACCGCAACCTTCGCGCTCTCCGGTGATCTCGTCTTCTACGTCGACGCGAACCAGAAGCCCACCGGCCTCGCGACGATCCGTTCGTGCAAGGGCTCGACTTGCACCACGACGAACGACTACCTCGCCGGCATCGACATGACCGCGCTCGCGGCGGCGTTCACGAGCGGCAAGCCGGCCACGTCGCTCCTCTCCGGCATCTACGGAGGCAGCTCATCCGGAAAGGGTGCGGGCGTCGGCGCGGGCGAGCTCTTCGGTCTCGGCGCGTGGGAGGGCAAGGTCTACGGCTTCCAGCGTGCGTCGGCGGCTGTGAGCGGCGAGCCGGAGCTCCTCTCCGTCGACACGAAGACCGGCCGCGGAAAGACGCTGCCCAAGAGCTTCTCCTTCACCAACGGCTGGTCGGGCGCGTGCGTGTCCACCAAAGTGTCGGTGACGGTGGCGCCGCCGCCCGAAGTTCCGAAGTAAGCTTCGTGCGGGGCGCGCCCGCATGGACCTCATCCTGACGCTCACCGGCGGTCTCACGGCCGCGCTGGGTCTCGGCCTCGTCGCCGAGCGGCTTCGGCTCTCCCCGATCGTCGGTTACCTCGCGGCCGGCATCGCGGTCGGCCCCTTCACGCCGGGCTTCGTCGCGCATGCGGACATTGCGCACGAGCTCGCCGAGCTCGGCGTCATCCTCCTCATGTTCGGCGTAGGGCTGGGCTTTCACGTCCACGAGCTCCTCGCGGTGCGCAAAGTCGCGGTGCCGGGGGCGATCTTCGGCGTCCTCGTCGCCACGGCGCTCGGCGCGCTCGTGGCGCGAGCGTTCGGCACCGACGCTGGCGACGCGATCGTCTTCGGGCTCGCCATCGCGGTCACGAGCACGGTGGTCCTCCTCCGCGTGCTGAGCGATGCCGGGACGCTCACCACGCGCGCCGGCCACGTCGCGGTTGGATGGCTCGTCGTCGAGGATCTGCTCACCGTGCTTTTGCTCGTGCTCCTCCCCGCGGTGGGCACGCGCGGGGCCGACGTCACCGCATTGGGCATCTTCGCCGCGGTCGGCAAGGCGCTCCTCAAGGTCGCGCTCCTCGTCGGTCTCTCGTTCGCGCTCGGCAAGCGCTTCGTGCCGTGGGCGCTCGCGTCGATCGCCAAGACCAAGTCGCGCGAGCTCTTCACCCTCGCCGTCCTCGTGCTCGCCCTCGGTGTCGCCGTGGTCGCGACCAAAGTCTTCGGCGCTTCCACCGCGCTGGGCGCGTTCCTCGCCGGGATGGTCGTGGGTCAGTCCGACTTCAGCGCGCGGGCCGCGTCGGAGGCCCTCCCGATGCGCGACGCCTTCGCGGTCCTCTTCTTCGTGTCGGTGGGCATGCTCTTCGATCCGCGCGCGCTCGCCGCGAACCTCCCCCTCGCAGCGGCGACCCTCGCCGTCGTGCTCGTGGGCAAGCCCCTCGCCGTCCTCGCCGTCGTGCGGCTCCTCCGGTACCCCTCCGCGATGGCGATCACGATCGCCGCTTCGCTCGCGCAGATCGGAGAGTTCTCCTTCGTCATCGCCTCGCTCGGACGTTCGCTCGGACGAATGAGCGAAGCGAGCATGCAGGCCATCGTCATCGCGGCCATCGTGTCGATCACCACGAGCCCGTTCATCTACCGCGGCGCGCGCGCGTTCGCCCGCCGCGCCGAAGGCCGCGGCGGGCCAACGCGCATGGCGGCGCTGGCCGAAGAAGTGCCGGCGGCGCAGGCGGGCTTCCGAGCGATCGTCGTCGGCTACGGGCCGGTGGGTCAGACGGTGACCCGTTTGCTGCGCGAAAACGGCGTCGCGCCCACGGTGATCGAGCTCAATCACGAGACCGTTGCCTCGCTGACGCGAAGCGGAATTCGCGCGGTCTACGGCGACGCCGCGCAGCTCGAAGTCTTGCGCCTCGCCGGTGCGGAGACCGCCACGAGCCTCGTCTTCGCCGCGTCGGGCACCGTGGCGGACGGCGTCGTGCGCGCGGCGCGCACCCTGAACCCGCAGATCCGGGTGCTCGCCCGCGCCGCGTACGTGCGCGAGGTCTCGGCAGCCGTACGCGCGGGCGCCGAAGTCGTCGTCACCTCCGAGGTCGAGGTCGCGTTGGCGATGGCCGAGCATCTCTTGACGGCCCTCGGCGCGACTGGCGAGCAGCTCGACCGAGAGCGCGCGCGCGTGCGTGAATCGCTGCTCGGGGCCTCATCCCCGAGCGCGTAAGGCCACCGAGTCGCCGCGTCTCGGGCTACCATGAACGGATGCGTCGGGTCCTACCGCTCGCTGCAGCGCTGGGCGGGTGGGCCATCGCGTGTCAGGTTTTCGTGACGCTGGAGGTCACGACCGAGCCGACGCTCGTCGACGCAGGGGCCGACGTGGTGCGGCCGACCAACGAAGTGCCCCGCCCCATGACCGCGTGCGACGAGACCACCTTCGCGCCACCGTCGGTGGCGGGCGGCATCGGGCCGACGTACGACGTCGCGCTCGCGTACTTGGAGGTCGATCCTTCCGGCAAGAGCCTGGCCGGCGACGCGGGCGTCGATCTCTGCCCCAACGTCGGCTTCGATCTCGATCAGAAGCGCACGTGCATCGACGACACCGGCCAGTCGACGGGGAGCGCGCAATGCCCTGGTGACGCGAGTGGATGTGCGTGGGGAGCGTCGTGCAAGAACCCGAACCTCAAGACCAACTGCGACAGCCCGGGCGGCGTCGACAACTCGTTCGGGCTCGTGGCCAACGCGACGTTCCTCGGGGCCATTCCCGGGGTCAACCCGAATGACGTGCTTCCCACGGCCGCGCTCGCGAACGGATCGCGGAACGTGCTCATGCGAATCGTGGGGTACGACGGTGAGGCGGACGACGACGACGTCAAGATTCAGATCTTCGGATCCACGGGCCTCGCCACCACCACGCGCGCGCTGCCCGACACCGGAGTGGACGGCGGCCCGATTTGGGACCGGCGCTCACGGCGCGAGTGGTACATCGATCCGGTCACCGTCCACGACGGCTCGCGGGTTCCGAACGTGATCGCCGACGCTTACGTGCACAACTACGTGCTCGTCGGGCGCGCGGCGTCCTTCCCCATGCCGCTCGGCGCGACAGGAGTCCTTTCGCTCGAGGACGTGCGCATCGCCGGAGAGCTTCGGCGAAGCGACGACAGCTGGTCGATCGTCAAAGGCCGGATCGGTGGGCACATTCGGCTTCGGCCGCTGCTCGCGACCATCTACTCGCTCTCCATCGCCTCGGCCGGCCAGCTTCGTCAGATCTGCCACTCCGACTTCGTCGACGCCATCCACCAGCACGCGTGCGAGCTCGCCGACCTCTCATCGGACGGCGGTGAAGGGTGCGACGCGATCTCCTTCGGCGCGGCGTTCGCCGCGGTGCCGGCGATCCTCGGGGACAAGCGCGCCGTGTCGTTCGCCAACAATCCCTGCGACGCGTCGGTGGAGTGCCCATGAGGTCGATGCGACTTCGGACGATGGGCCTCGTGGTCTTGCTCGTTCATGGCACGCTCGCCGCTTGGGGCGTCGGCTGCAAGGGCACGACGATCGCGAGCTCCGACGATGGCGGCGGCGCGGACTCGATGGCCAGCGTCGCCGATGCCGACGGCGCCGACGTGACGACGACGCCGGTGGAAGCAGGCCTCCTCGAGGCGGGCGGATTCTGCCCGCCTCGCGTCGTGGACGCCGCGTCCGCGCTCGTCGACTGGCTTCCGCCCGTGCCCCGCGGCGCGGTGTGCTCCGAAACCGACCTATTCAACGTGCAGAACTGCTACCTCGCCCCGCCACGCGCGCCATCGCTCTGTGAGCTCATTCTCGACGGCGGCGGCGTCGACGCCGAGTGCGTGCGCTGTGCGGTGTCTTCTGCCGACGCGAGCGTTCGTGGTGCGCTGCTGGTCGACGACGATCACCTTCGGCTCAACGTGGCCGGCTGCGCAGACCTCGCGCTCGGCAACCCACAATGCGCGAGGTATCTCGAGGCGGAGGCCGTGTGCATCGAAGCGGCCTGCGACCACTGCCGTGCGCAGGGCGACGACGCCTACGAGACATGCGCCGCCGCGGCCAGAGCGAACGACCCGACGTGCCGCGCCGCCGTCGACGCTCGGCGCTCCTGCTACACCAACGTCGAGCTGCCCAGGGTCTGCCAACCGGGCGCGGACTTCTTCAGCGCGGCACACGAGCTGGCGATGTGGTGGTGCGCCAACGTGGCCGCAGACGGGGGCACGGACTGACCACGGGAACGCACGCCGCGCGTTCGGCGATCGGACGCTTCGCGTGCGATACTCGAGGTAGCCCCATGCCGGTCCCCAACCAACCGAACGCCACGCTCGCCGACCTCCGAACGGAGTACGGACGACACGGCCTCCTCGAAGTCGACGCGAGCGACGATCCGATCGAGCAATTCGAGCGTTGGTTTGCCGACGCGACGCGCGCCGGCGTGCATGAGCCCAACGCGATGACCTTGGCGACGGCGAGCCCGGACGGAACGCCCTCGGCGCGCATCGTGCTCCTGAAGGGCATCGACGCCGACGGCTTCGTCTTCTTCACGAACTACGAGAGCCAGAAGGGTCGTGAGCTCGCCCAAAACCCGCGCGCGGCGCTCGTCTTCTTCTGGCCCGAGCTGGAGCGCCAGGTGCGCGTCACCGGCGACGTCTCGCGCATCGCCGCTGCCGAGAGCGACGCGTATTTCGCGTCGCGCCCGCTCGGGAGCCGGCTCGGCGCCTGGGCCTCGCGGCAAAGCGCGCCCGTCGAAGGGCGGACCGCGCTCGAGGCCGCGCTCGCCGCAACCGAGGCGCGCTTCGCCGGTGGTGACGTGCCGCGCCCGCCCCACTGGGGTGGCTTCCGTCTCCGACCGACGACGATCGAGATGTGGCAGGGGCGCCCGAGCCGCCTGCACGATCGCTTGCTCTATACACGCATATCGGGCGCGCCCGGTTGGTCCAGGTCGCGGCTCTCTCCATGACGCGATCGCTCCGCAGCGTCGCTCCGCTGGCTTTCGCCGCGGCCTTGGGCGGCTGCGGCGCGCGCCCCGGCGGCGATCAGCCGTTCGGTGGCGCGAGCCTTCGTCTCTCACCGGCGCCCTCTCCGGCGTCGCTGACGACGCCGCTCCGCGGGGCACGCCTCGTCCCGGACGCGATCGAGCTCGAGCGAACGTTCGGCGTCGAGCCAGGTGGCGGCCTACGCGGGATCGCTGCCGGCGTACGCGTCGTTCGCTATCCGTCGGGCGCGATCGCGGCGTCTCTGGATCGACTCACCCAGACGCCGTCCTCGACGGCGGTGCTCCCCGATCGATTGGGCGGCGGTGTGCTCTTCGCGCTCGGCGATACGCTGTGGCGCGCGGACAAGTGGCTCGCGCCCGCTGTCGCCGTCTTCCGCGCGCCCGGCGCCATTCGCTCTCTCTGGATCGGCCTCGACCGCGTGGTCCTCCGCGTGACGCAGGGCTCTTCGTTGATGCTCGTCGCGGTCGACCCGCGTTCGGGCACGCCGCTCGATTTGGGTGCGCTCCCGACCTCGCCGTGGATCACCGGGTACGCGGCGCTCGACGGGTTCCGCGCCGTTGCGCTCGCGGATCTGCGCGGCGTGGTCGTGACCACCGACGCCGGCGCGACGTGGCGCCCACTTCCGGTGCCGATCGAGCCGCGCGAGCTCACGGTAACCGACGGCACCATCACCGTGAACGGGACGAGCGCACGCGAAACCCAATCGTTCGAAGTCCGTCCCGAGGGCGACGTCACGCGCGTGAAGACGAGCAGCGCGCGCAACAAGAGCGACCCAGCCGAGCCGAGCGCGGCACGCGCGCCCGACAGCGAGGCGACGAAGCTGCTCGGGCGGAGGCCGCTCGCGCTCGCCGTGACCGACGGTCTCCCGCTTGCGGACGGCTCGGTGCTCGTGGCGACGGCAGGCACGCTCGCGCGCCTGCGCCTCCAAGACGGCGCGGTGCTCGATCTCGCGCCAGGCGCGTTCCCGCTCCGCGGGGCGCGATGTCACGCGATCGCGGTCGAGACCGGCGGCGGATTCGTCTGCGCCGAGCCGCGCGGCGCGACGCACGTGTACCGCTATCGCGAAGCCGACGGGACGCTCGCTCCGGTGCTCGCTTTCCGAGGTCCGCGCGTCGTCCTCGCCGGTGGAAGCGGAGCCCTCGCCGTACGCGGACCGTGCGCCGAAGAGACGACGAGCCCATCACCGGTGCCGGGTACGCGCGAGAGCGAGGTCACGTACTGCGTGCGTAGCGCGGGCGGCGAGCTCCACGAGCAACGGCTCACGGGCATCCGCGACACGGCGCGCGTCGTTCCGCTCGCGGACGGCAAGCTCGTCGTCATCTCGCCGCCGACGGACGGCTCGTTGGGCCAGCTCGCCGTGGTGACCAGCGACGGGGCCCCCAAGAGCGCGAGCTTGATCTTCGACGAGGTCGATCCGACCGCACGCCTCGTGCTCACGCGCGGTATGTGGCTCGATGGTTTCGAAGAACGCGGCCCGGGCGTGTACGGCGGGTGGGTCGAGCACGCGGGCACCATGCTCGGCGTCGAGATCCGCGCCGACGGCCACGCCCGCCACGGGCAGTTCGTGCGCGACCCTGGGCTCGTCGTGGTCGGAGGCCGCTTCGGTCTCGCGTGGCTCGGGTCGCAGCACGGATTCGAGACGATCGATGGCGGGCTCACGTGGCGCAACGTCGAGCTCCCCGATCGTCTCGAGCGCGACCGCGCGTCGGTGGGTCCGCATGGCTGCTCCGCGCTCGGCTGTGCGCTCGCTGGGTGGCTACGCATCGGGTACGGCGACGGAGCCGCACCGACCGCACCGCCTGCGCACGCCGCACCGATCGCGCGAGCCCCGAGCCTCGCCCCCCTCGAGCTCGATTGTCAGATGGTGGCTGGCGTGCGGCCTCGCGTCGTCCCGAGTGTGGGGCGCGTAGCGAGCGCGGCGCTTTCACTGGGCGTCAGCGGGCCGCGCGGAGGTGGAGAGCTCACGCCGTTCTACGGCGTCGCCCCGCCGACCAAACGCGCCGAAGAGATCGAGAGTCAGTACGAGATCCAAGAGCTCGTCGATCACCAGCGAAACCTCGGCGCCCTCGCGCGCGTCTACGTGTGGGGCCAGAAGGGGCTCGAGTTCGACGCGTCGGCGCGATGGCTCTTGCGCTGGTCGCCGCCATTTTCGAGCTCGTCGTCGGTGTATTCGACGCCGACGGCGACGCCTCCGCGCCCCATCATCGAGGCGGCGCGCTTCGCGGCCGGCGGGCCCACGCGCTCGATGGCGAGCCTCGCCTTCGCCACCAGCGACGACCCCGAGAGCGGGCTACTCATCGGCTCCCGAAGCGGCGCGACCGGAATGGAGAGCTTCATCACGATCCTCGATGCTGCGCGCGCGCCGGTCGAGGCACGACGCGCGGACGGCGAGCCGTGGAGCCCCGTCAGCGCCGCGACCCGCCTCGAAGGGCGTTGGTTCGTCGTCACCGAGCCGGCGCCCTCGGAGCCGACGGCCGCCGTCTTGTGGGAGATCGAGGCCGGTGTCGGACGAGAGATAGCGCGCGCCCCTCGCGTGGAGGCGGCGCGGAGCGGCGGCAACGTCCGGCTCGCGCGACGCGTCGGCGAGAGCCTGGTCGGCCTCGTGCTCGAAGGACCGCCGGCCGAACCGGGCCGCGGACCGCGGCGCTGGGTCTTGCCCGTCGACGTGACGACCGGCCGGATCCTCGATCTCGAGCCGATGGGCGCCGACTCCGATGGGCGAGCCGTCGGCCCGTGCTCCGGTGACGAAGGTGGGTGGGTCGTGGACGTGCCGCTCGGGCCGCGCGAGATCCGAGTCACGGTCGGCGGACAGCGCCCGGCCGGCCTCCGCAGCGGCTACGCTCGCATGCACTATACACAGAAAGGCGCTTGCGTGTCCGGGCTGGTCGCTTCGTACGACGGCGACACCGATGCCCTCGACCGCGCCTCCGCTGGGCGCGCTTCGGATCATCCGGTCACGTTCACCATAGTGACGGGCGGAGGCCGACGTGAGCTCCGCTGCCGCGCCCCTCAGATGGCGACCGTCACGAGCCTCACCGGATCACGATGAGCTTGAAGTCGTCGTACACGACGTAGTCGTCCCCGTCTTCGACGACGCGGTACGTGCGCTGGGGACCGCACAACCCCAAAGGAGCGATCAGCGCGCCGGTCTTCATGGAGAAGACGTAGCCGTGGAGCGGGCACACCACGCGATCGCCCTCGAGCCACCCCTCGGCGAGGCTCGCGCCGGCATGGTTGCACGCGTCCTCGATCGCATAGGGCTGACCGTCGACCAGCGTGATGAGGACATCGAACGGATCGTACTCGAGGCGAAGAAGCTTCCCGCCCTCGAGGTCGGACTTGGGGACTCGCGCGACGAGCTTCAGGGTCGAGCTCCGAACGGCCGCAGGATCAGTTGGCCGTCCCGCTGCCAGCGGTGGGCGGACCCTCGAGCTCGAGGCGTTGCGCGGAGAGCTCACGCAAGACGCGGAGCACGCGGCTGCGCGGATCGAGGTCCTCGAGGATCGCCTGACGCGCCGCGGCGTCGATGACCAAATGGAACGCGCAAAGATCGGCGAGTACGGCGGGCGCGGGCGCCTCGGGTAAGCGGAAGGAGAAGCGAGGATCACGGCGGCGCACCTCGCCGGCGAACGACGTGGCGGCGTGGATGAGCGCGGCGGCGTCGGCGTCGGAAACGAGCTCGTCTCGATCCTCGAGGATGGTCGCCCGAGCGCGACGGTATGGTCCGACGAACGGCAGCTCCTCGAGCGCTACGCGCGCCGTACCGTGCACGAGGATGTTCGATCGCCCATCGGAGAGCGGCTCGTGCTCGATGATGATTCCGGCTCCGGCGACGCGCGGGATGCGGGGCATGCGCCCCTCGGCCCCTCCGGCGTCATCGGGCGCGACTTGGACCACCGAGAGCGCTCCGTGGGTGCGGAGCGCGTCACGCACGAGGGCGCGGTAACGCGGCTCGAACACGTGAAGCGGGAGCACCGCGCGGGGGAAGAGCACGACCTCCGGCAGGGGGAAGAGCGGAAGCTCGCTCAGGGCGTCGGCGAGCCGGTGAGTCGGCAGGGACGCGGGTTCGGGAATGCGACGCGTGGTCATGGCGAGCCGCGGGCGAGCCGCTCACGAAGATTACCAGCTCGCTCGAGAAATCACCCACTTCGCGACCTCGCCCACCTCGGCCTACCCACCGCGCGGGCGGGCACGGCTCAAGGGGCGTCGGTTCCGACCGTTTCCAAAGATTGGAAAGCGAACGCGAGCCGATGCGAATTCTTGTCGTCGAGGACAACGAGGTGAACGCGCTCCTCGTGATGAAGGCGCTCGGGGGCGCGGGTCACGAAATGGTGCACGTCCTCGACGGCGCGGCCGCCGTCGAGCGGACGGCGCGAGAGTCGTTCGATCTCGTGTTCATGGACGTGCACATGCCGGTCATGGATGGCTACGAGGCCACGCGTCACATCCGCGCCCGCGAGGCCAACGATCCGACGTCCGGCCGCTTGTTCATCACCGCTCTGACCGCCAACGCCATGCACGGTGACGAGCGGGCATGCGTCGACGCGGGGATGGACCGGTATCTCGCGAAGCCCATCACCGCGCCCAAGCTCCGCGAGTTCGTCGCGAGCATCCCCAAAGCTGGGGGTACCGTGGAGCCGCCGGTACCGGCCGCGGCGACCGAACAAGCGCCCGCGGCGCCCGCAGCGCAGGCACCACCAGGCGAGCCTGCCGTATTCGACGTGCGCGACTTCGAGCAGCGCGTCGACGACGTGACCTTGAGCAAGGCGATCGCGACGCGATTCCTCCAGCGGCAAGCGAAGACCCTCGACGCGCTCCATGAAGCCGTGCTCGGCGCCGACCCCGAGAAAGTGCGCTTCGCGGCGCACGCAGCCAAAGGATCGTTCGCGGCCGTCAGCGCCGTCGTGTGCCGAGAGATCGCTCGTAAGATCGAAGAGCGGGCGCGCGTCGGCGACACGACCGAGGCCGCGGCGCTCGAGGCGGCGCTCGTCGACGCCTCGCGCTCGCTCACGACGGCGCTCGAAGCCTACCTCGGTCGTTGAGGTCGCGCGGCTACGCGAGGCTCACGGCCCGAACATCTCGACGGCACTCCCGTTCATCGCGGCCGGCGCGTCGAGCGCCGCATAGACGACGAGCGATGCCACGTCCTCGGGGCGCATTTGCGCGGCGAACCCACTCCCCTTCAGCATCTCGGTGTCCACCGATCCCGGGAGCACCGCCAGCGCGGCGAGCCCAGTGCCGCGGAGCTCTTCGGCGAGCGACTTGGTGAACCCGACGACGCCCCACTTGGACGCGCAGTACGAGGCCTGGCGCGCCGTGCCGAGCGTGGCCGAGATACTCGACACCACGACGAGCCGACCGCGTCCGGCGGCGAGCATCGACGGCAAGAACGCGCGCGAGACCACGAACGGAGCGCGCAAGTTAACCGCGATGACGGCGTCCCAATCGGCGTCGCTGGTTTCGTGCACGAGCGACCGGCGAACGATGCCGGCGTTGTTGACGACGACGAGCGGCGCGCCGAGCTCGGCGAGCGTGCGATCGCGCGCGTGCTCGACCTCCGCGGTGCTCGCGACGTCGCAGCGAACCGCGAGCGCGCGCCGGCCGAGGGCGACGATCGCCGCGGCGACCTCTTCGAGCGGCTCCACCTCGCGCGAGAGGAGCGCCACGTCCAGCCCGCGCTCGGCGAGCGCGAGCGCGGTCGCTCGACCGATGCCGCGGCTCGCGCCGGTGACGACGGCGACGCCCTTCACGACGCGGCCTCGCCGCGCGTGAGGATCGTGGTGGCCTCGGTCGCGCTGATCGCCCCGCGCGTCACGAGGGTCTCGACGCGCGCTCCGTGCGCGCGCTCGCCGCGGGCGATCATGCATCCATGCGCGAGCTCGAGACGCACCGCCGCCCAGCGAGGCGCGAGCCCGACGAAGAGAGCGTCGGCGATGGACGCGGTGAGCGCCTCTTGAAGGACGAGCCGACGCGCGAGCGCGCGCGCGATCTCCGCCACAGCTCCGATGCCGATGAGGTGGCCCGCCGGCGCAAACGCGATGTCGGCTTTCCCGATGGCCGACATCAGATGGTGCGGGCAGGTCGTCGTCAGGTCGATGCCGCGGACGACGACGAGCGGCGCCAACTCGGCAGAGGGGATGGCGGCCGCGCGCGCGAGCGCGAGCGCGTCGACGTCGTAGCCGGACGTGAGCTCGTCGATGAAAGCGTCCGCGACGCGCGCACCGGTGGATGCCAGCTCGGGGTCGGCGGCGGCGTCCACACCGATGGCGCGGAGGAACGTGTCGATGGCGCTCGCGGCGGCGGCGCGGTCGACGACCCGGGCGCGCTTCGGTTCGGACGGCATGCGCCGCGTACTATGCCACAATCCCCTCGTCGTTCAGGCTCGGACGCTGCGCCTCAATCCGTGCAGCGCGCGTTGCAGGATTGATCGGCCGCGGCGCACTCCGCGGCGCCGCCGTGCGGCGGATGTTCCACGCACGCGTCGAACGCACGCCGGCACTCGTCGCCGCACGTATGAGCGATGCATTCGGTGAGCGAGAGCGCCGCGAGCGCGAGGACGAGCACGACTCCGACGTGTCGGCGGTGGCGAGGGCCACGCGGCGCGAGGATTGGCGCGGACGGCATGCACGAGTCCAAGCAATCGACACGCCACCGAAGACCCGAGGCTCACGCAGCGCGTCATTCCGTTGTTCACGCGGAGTTCCGCGAGCTTCGCGTCACCGTGACCCGTGTCTCCCGAGCGAGACCGTGACGCACGGTCACACGCACGCGTTCACGATCGGACGAACGGCGCTTGAAACGAGGCCAAAACCGGGACAAAAGCCCGGCCATGCGAAACCGCCGCAGCGCAATCCTCGGAGCCGGTCACTACGTTCCCAGCAAGGTCGTCACCAACGATGATCTCGCCAAGCTGATGCCCACGAGCGACGAGTGGATCCAGCAGCGCACGGGGATCAAAGAGCGCCGCTTCATCGAGGCCTCCGGGATCGGCGCCAGCGATCTCGCCGTGCCGGCCGCGAAGCAAGCGGTGGAGCGCGCCGGGCGATCGATGAAGGACGTCGACGCCATCGTGTTCGCCACGCTCTCGCCCGACGTCTACTTCCCCGGCGCGGGCTGCTTCCTCGCCGACAAGCTGGGCCTCGCGCCGGTGCCCGCGCTCGACGTGCGAAACCAATGCTCGGGCTTCCTCTACTCGCTCAGCGTCGCCGACGCGTGGGTGCGGGCGGGCGTGTACAAGAACGTGCTGGTCGTCGGGAGCGAGGTCCACTCGACCGGCCTCGACTTCTCGGAACGCGGTCGCGACGTGGCCGTTCTCTTCGGTGACGGCGCGGGCGCGGTGCTCGTCGGCGAAGCCACGCGCGAGGATCAAGGCATCCTCTCGCTCGCGCTCCACGCCGACGGCGCGGGCGCGCGATCGCTGTGGGTCGAAGCGCCGGCGAGCATGAACATGCCGCGGCTCACCGAAGAGATGATGGGTGCCGGCCGTCACTACCCGCAGATGGACGGCAAGGCGGTCTTCCGTGCCGCGACCGAGAAGATGCCCGAGGTCGCGAACGAGGCGCTGACGCGCGCCGAGCTCAAGGTCTCGGACATCGACCTCTTCATCCCGCACCAGGCCAACATGCGCATCAACCAGATGGTGGGCGCGCGCCTCGGCATCCCCGAGGACAAGACGGTCCACAACATCCAGCGCTACGGAAACACCACCGCGGCGACGATCCCGATCGGCATCAGCGAGTCGTGGGGCGAGGGCCGCATCAAGCCGGGAACCAACGTGCTCTTCGCCGCCTTCGGCGCCGGCTTCACGTGGGCGGGCAGCGTCGTCCGCTTCTGATCGACCGACGTCGCGCCCCACCAAGGGCGATCAGCGCGCCGAGCGCGAACGCGAAGCCCGTGTTCCCTCGGCGCGTGGCCATTTGGCAGCCCGCGGCCTCCTCATCCAGCGAGGCGTTCGATGCGCGACGCGGGCTGACGCCGTCCGCGCGCGCGTCCGCGCCCGAGGGATCGGGACCGTCGGGCGACGCCCCGGAGCCGCTCACCATGCCTGCGTCGCCGTGAGCGCCGGCATCGGCGCTCCCCGCGCTTCCACCGCTCGGGCTGCCGCCGCCCGACCCGCCGGAGCCGGCCGAGCCCGACCCGCTGGGTGCGCCCGTCGTGCGCGGGCCAATGTACGACTTGGCGACGACAATGTCGTCGTACCAAAGTCGCTGATTCGGCCGCTGCGTCGACGCGTACGACGACAGAATGACGAAGTTCTCCTTGAGCGCGGTCGTGGATCGGAAGCGGAGGCCCGGGAAGTCGGCCTTGAGCGCGCCGTCGATCCAAAACGCGATCCGACCGTCGGCTTGGCCGGGCGTGTTGGCGTGCACCATGAGCTCGTAGGCGATCCACTTGTCACGCGGTGGGATCACGTTGGGCCGCGACGTGAAGCCGCTGCCGGAGAATTTCCGTTGGTTCGGGCTGATGTCGCCGGTGGGCAAGAACACGTCGCCCCACTGGCTGCCTTGGTCCATGTGGTAGCAGTAGACGTATTGGAAGCCGGGCGTGGCGTTGCCGCTGGGGCTCCAGTCCATGTTCGGATCGATGTCGTCGAGGAGGACCGTGAAGTGGTTCGTGCCGTTCGACGCGACGCCCGTCGACGAGCCGATGTCGACTCCGGGCGCGCCCCCGAAGATGCCCATGCCTTGGTGGTGCACGCCGGGGAACGCGGCGTCGAACTTCATGTAGTAGCGGAGGTAGAGCTCGTCGTAGCCGCTCGTGCCGAAGTCGCGCCACGCGCCGTGCGTGTTCTCGGGCGTGAGATGCACGATCTCCGCGGCGCGCGCTCCGGCGTGCACGTTCGCCGGGGTTTGCGTGATGGCGACCTTGCCGTAGACGTTGTCCCACTTCGGGCCGACGGTGAGGACGCTGCCGGTGACGGCCTCGAAGTCCTCGGTCATGACGACGTCGGGATCGGAGGCGAGCCCGATGTCGTTCGGATGCTTGGCGGCGAGCCCGGTGTCGCCTTCGGGGAGCGGGGCCGCGCGCGCGACCGATGACGTGAGCGAGCCGAGCAGGACGATGCCGAGCGCGAGGGAGCGAGCGAGGGTCATGCGCTCGGTTCAGCAACCGGCGTGCCCCCGCCAACTCGTTGGAACTCCAAGCATCAGGGTGTGGGATTTCTGCGCAATTCGCGAAACGCGCGCTCGGCTCGCCCCTCGCGCTCGAGCGCCTCCGCGCGACGAAGTGAAGTGGCGACGGGCGGCGCGGTAGCGTCACTCTGGCGGGTACCGCCCGCTGTCGTGCGCGAGCCCCTCGGCGATCCACGCCAGGTGTTGGGTGAAGCTCCGCGTGTAAGGCGTCTTGCGTCGTGGGTTGGTGAGCGCGTCGCCCGGGTGCGCGAGCTCGCAGTCGTCGTGGTAGGCGTCGAGGATGAGCGGGCCGGCGCGGGTGACGTTCGACGTGACGAAGCAAAAAAAGTCGCCGCGCGTTCGAACGTACTGAAACGGCACGAGCGTCCCGCGAAACGCCTGTTCGATGCGCAGATTCTCCTCGTCTTCGGGCTCGTCTCCGAACGACGCGTGCTCGAAGAACCTGCGCTGCGCCTCGTGCTGCGCCAAAACTTCCTCGGGCGAGAGCATCTCGCTCTTGATGCCGTGCAAGCGGCCGATGCGCGCCAGGAAGTCGAAGTACGGATGGTCGCCCAGCGTCTTCGCGAAGGCTCGGCGCAGACGCGCGACGTCCTTGGCCGGAACGCGTTCGAAGTCCGCACCGAGCTCGCGCAAACGCTTCACCACTCCGTCGACTTTGAGCGGCACGTGGCTCTCCTCTCGCTCTGGAACGGGCGCGCCGCGCTCACGGGTAGGTTTGTGAGCCCCAGCAGCGAACGGTACCGCCGGCGATCGCGCACGCGTTGTTGTAGCCCGTCGAGATCGCCGACACGCTGCTCAGGCTCGGCGGCGCCAAGTTGAAGCCCCAGCACCCGAGAGTGGCGCCGCTCTTGATCGCGCACCCGTAAATCCCACCGGCCGCGATCGCAGTCACGCCCGTGAGCGCCGGTGGCGTCGCGCGATTGAAGGTGTTGCTTCCCCAGCAGTGCACCCCCGTGTCGTCGAGCGCGCACGAGAACGCGTTCCCCGCCGAGACGGCCTTCGGGTTCGTGAGCGTGGGCACCGTCGTTTCCCCCGAGGTGCTCTGGCCCCAGCAGTGCACGCCCGCATCGTCCAGCGCGCACGTGTGCACGGCACCTGCCGATACGGCTTTGGGGTTGGTGAGCGCCGGCACCGTCGTCTGGCCGTAGCCGTTCGAGCCCCAGCAGTGCACGCCGCTCGCGTCGAGCGCGCACGTATGCGACCCACCCGCCGAGATCGCGGTGGGGCTGGTGAGCGCGGGCACCGTCGTCTGCCCGGCGCTGTTGGATCCCCAGCAATGCACGCCGCCGTCATCGATGGCGCATGCGTGTGACGACCCGGCCGCGATCGCCGTGGGGTTCGTGAGCGCGGGCACCGTCGTCTGCCCGCTACCGGACGCCCCCCAACAGAGGACTTTCCCGGAGTCGATCACGCACTGGAAGC
Source organism: Polyangiaceae bacterium (assembly GCA_044224815.1). Lineage (GTDB taxonomy): Bacteria > Myxococcota_A > Polyangia > Polyangiales > Polyangiaceae > JADJCA01. The sequence continues at coordinate 63,283 of JBGAJR010000030.1, read as the reverse complement.
CACTGCCTGCGGCCACGGCGGTGGGGCTCACGAACTTGGGAATGACGGAGCCGACGAGCGAGCTCGACTCCACCTGGCCGCCGAGGCCGTCGTCGTACGTCGCGCTCCACGAGGTCGTCGGCGCGTCCACGGCCTTGTCGGTGGGTAGCGCGAACGCGATCGTGCACGACGAGCCGCCGGCGATCTGCGCGCCACAGGTGCCAGTGCTGCCCGGGTACGCGCCGCCCTCGAACGAGAACGGAGCCGAAGGCGCGGCCACGGCGACGCTCGTCGCTGCGACCGGTCCGACATTGCGGAGCACGCTCGCCTTGACGCCAGGATCGCCCACGAAAAGCCGACCGAAGTCGGTCGTGGTCGGCTCCGCGAACAAGTACGCCGACGGCGTGCGCTTGGCCTTGCCGGTGACCACGTGCGTCCCGATGCCGTAACAAGGAACGTTGGTCGTCTCTTGGTAGTCGAAGTCCGTCGCCGTGCGCGTGAGCTGGAATTGATCGGTGACCGTGCCGCAGCCGGACACGTACTTGCTCTGCGAGTACGTCATCCCCATCGCGGTGACGTTGTTCGCCCCGCCCATGGTGAAGCGCGCGGGTTGGAACGTGTACGTGGTGCTGCCGCAGGAGACGACGTGCTGCGAAACGGCGAAGTAGCCGGCGGTGTTGCCCACGGGCGTGGCGTGCCCGATGCGAAAGCTCGAGTCCGAGCAGCTCGCGCCGTTGTCCTTGATCGACGTGACGTCCCAGTGGCCCGTGAAGAGGATGGACGAGAAGGTGATGGTCACCGTTCCAGCCTTGGGTGCGCTCGACGTGCCGTCGCTGACTTGGAACTTGAAGGTGTCGCTCCCGGGGCCCACGCTCGACGGCGTGTACGTGAACGCGCCGGTCGACGTGTCCACGTTGTCGAGCGTGCCTTTGGTCGGCGGCGTCACGATCGAGAACGTGAGCGGATCACCGTTCGGATCCGTCGCGTGCATCGCGCTCGTGACGGGCTCGCCGATCTCCGTCACCACGTAGCTGTCTTGCGCGGTCGGCGCGCCGCCGCTCGTCGCACCGTCCGAGCCGACCCCGACGTCGGCGGCGCCATCGAGGACGCCGCCGTCGCTGCCCACCGTCGCGTCGTCGAGAGCCGCATCGCCGGACGCGCTCGCGTCGTTCGCCGCTCCCGCGGCGTCGACGTCGCACGCGGGCGAGCACGTCGCCGGATCGCCGACGGCGGGAGAATCGGTCGCCTCCGATCCGCTGCATCCGACGGCAAGCGCGACGACGACGAGCGGCGAGACGACGGCGAGGCGAGACGCGGAGCAGCGCACGATGAGCCCCCTTCGAGCGTGGGTGAGTCAAGGACGGACGGGAACGACGACCCCCTATTCAGCCAGCTCGGCGCGGAGACGTCACGTTCGCTGCCTGTTCTCGCTCCGAAGTCGCCCGGCGTGTGGTGCCTTGTACGCCTGCAGGATCTGCGTGCGTCCCCGGTTCTTGCGCTCGAGCGGCGCGCCGATCGCGGGGACGCGCCGCTTGTGAGCGCGGCGCGCGCCTTGCCTCGAAGAGCGCGACCATGCCGCACACTGGCGATCTCACCAAGCTGCCCGACCTCACGCACGGACGCCCCATGGCGCCGGGCCGAGCGCGGACGCCGCACTACGTGGACCTCTTGCCGCCGTGCAATGCCGCATGCCCCGCGGGCGAGAACATTCAAGCCTGGCTCGCGCTCGCACAAGCCGGCCGCTACGAAGAGGCGTTCCAGGAGCTCATCCGCGACAACCCCATGCCCGCGGTGCACGGTCGCGTCTGTTACCACCCGTGCGAATCGGCCTGTAACCGAGGCGAGCTCGACGCGGCGGTGCGCGTGCACGCAGTGGAGCGATTTCTGGGTGACCGCGCCATCGCCGAAGGTTGGACCGTCCCCAAGAGCGCGCTCGCCCTCTCGACCGGAAAGCGCGTGCTCATCGTCGGCGCCGGACCGAGCGGCCTCGCGGCCGCTTATCACCTGCGGCGCCTCGGTCACGACGTCGAGATCCGCGACGCCGGTCCCATCGCGGGCGGCATGATGATCTTCGGCATTCCAGCGTATCGACTGCCGCGCGCGATCCTCGCGGCCGAGATCGCCCGCATCGAGGCGATGGGCGTTCGCATCGTGCTCAATCACAAGGTCGACGACGTGCTGGCCGCGCGGCGCGCCGGGGCGTTCGACGCCGTGTTTCTCGCGATCGGCGCGCACATCGGAAAGAAGACCTCCATTCCGTCGCGCGACGCCGGGAAGATGCTCGACGCCATCTCGCTCCTCGAGAGCGTCGCCAAAGGAGAGCCCCCCAAGCTAGGCCGACGCGTGGCCGTGTACGGCGGTGGCAACACCGCCATGGACGCGGCTCGCGTGGTCAAGCGTCTCGGGTACGAGCCGATGATCATCTACCGGCGCGATCGCGCGCACATGCCCGCGCACTCCTTCGAGGCCGACGAAGCCATCGAAGAGGGCGTGAAGGTCCACTGGCTCCGCAGCATCAAGGCGATCGAGGGCACGTCGATGATCGTCGAGGAGATGGAGCTCGACGAGCACGGCAAGGCTCGCCCCACCGGACGCACCGAGACGCTCGAGGCCGATGCCCTCGTCCTCGCGCTCGGCCAAGACGTCGACACGAGCTTCCTCGCGCGTGTCCCCGGCGTCGAAATCGGAGGCGACGGCGTCGTGAAGGTGGGACCCGATCTCATGACGGGTCACCCCGGCATCTTCGCCGGCGGCGACATGGTCCCCTCGGAGCGCACGGTGACGGTCGCCGTCGGTCACGGCAAGAAGGCCGCACGCGCGATCGACCGCTTCCTGCGCGCGCCCGTCGACGACGCCGGGCGAGGGCCCAAGCACGCCGGCGTGAGCCTCGCCGATCTCAAGATCTGGTACGGCACCGACGCCGCGCCGCGCGAGCAGGCGCAGCTGGCGGAGTCGCGTCGCGCCGAATCGTTCGACGAGGTCGTGAGCGGTCTCAGCGAGCAGGACGCGACCTACGAGGCGAAGCGATGCCTCTCGTGCGGCAATTGCTACGAGTGCGACGGGTGCCTCGGTGCGTGCCCATCCGGCGCCGTCATCAAGCTGGGCAAAGGAAAGCGCTACCGCTTCGACTACGACCGGTGCACCGGCTGCGCGGTCTGTGCCGAGCAGTGCCCCGTTCACGCGATCGAAATGCGCGCGGGCGCCGCCGTCGCGCTCGCCCATGGCGCCGAGGTGCAGCGATGAGCCCTTCGCCGAAACCCGAGCTCGCGACGATCGACGGCAACGAGGCCGCGGCCTCGGTCGCGTACCGCTTGAACGAGGTGTGCGCCATCTATCCGATCACGCCGTCGTCGGCGATGGCCGAGCTGGCGGATCAGTGGTCGACCGAGCGACGGCCCAACGTGTGGGGCGTCGTCCCATCGGTGCTCGAGATGCAGAGCGAAGGCGGCGCCGCCGGCGCCGTGCACGGCGCGCTCCAGACCGGCGCGCTCACGACGACGTTCACGGCGTCGCAGGGGCTCCTCCTCATGATCCCCAACATGTTCAAGATCGCCGGCGAGCTCACGCCGGCGGTCTTCCACGTGGCGGCGCGCGCCGTCGCCACGCACGCGCTCAGCATCTTCGGCGATCACTCGGACGTGATGGCGGTGCGCGCGACCGGCTTCGCGATGCTCGCGTCGGCGTCGGTGCAAGAGGCGCACGACATGGCGGCCATCGCCCAAGCCGCGACGCTTCGCGCGCGCGTCCCGTTCATCCACTTCTTCGACGGCTTCCGGACGTCGCACGAGGTCGCCAAGATCTCCCTCCTCTCCGACGACGATCTCCGCGCGCTCGTCGATCCGAAGCTCGTCCTCGAGCATCGCGCCCGCGCCCTCAGCCCCGAGCACCCGGTCCTGCGCGGCTCGGCGCAGAACCCCGACGTGTTCTTCCAGTCGCGCGAGGCCGCGAATCCCTTCTACGCGGCAGTGCCCGACATGGTCGCGGGCGAGATGGACGCCTTCGCGAAGATCACCGGGCGCCGCTATCAGCCGTTCGACTACGTGGGAGATCCCGAAGCGGAGCGCGTGATCGTGGCCATGGGCTCGGCCACCGAAACGGCGCGCGACACGGTCGCGACGCTCAGCGCGCGCGGAGAGCGCGTGGGGCTCCTCGTCGTGCGACTGTTTCGTCCCTTCGACACCGCGCGCTTCGTCCGTGCGCTGCCGCGGTCGGTGAAGGCGATCGCCGTCCTGGATCGCACCAAAGAGCCAGGCGCGCCCGGCGAGCCGCTCTACATGGACGTCGCGACCGCGCTCCTCGAGGCGTGGGGCGGCCCGACGCCGCGCCTCGTCGGCGGACGCTACGGGCTCGGATCCAAGGAAGTCACGCCGCGCATGCTCGCGGCCGTCTTCGCCGAGCTCGAGAAGCCCGCGCCCAAGAACCACTTCACGATCGGCATCAACGACGACGTCTCCAAGACGAGCCTCCCGCTCGATCCCACGTTCGAGACCGACGCGGATCGCTCCGACCGCGTCGTGCGCGCGGTGTTCTTCGGCCTCGGCTCCGACGGCACCGTGGGCGCCAACAAGAACAGCATCAAGATGATCGGCGAGGAGGAGGGCCTCTTCGCGCAGGGCTACTTCGTTTACGACTCCAAGAAGTCGGGCTCGCAGACGGTCTCGCACCTTCGCTTCGGCCCCGATCCGATCCGCGCGGCGTACTTGATCGAGCGCGCGAGCTTCGTGGGCTGTCACCAGTGGAGCCTCCTCGAGCGCGCCGATGTCCTCGCGTGCGCGGCGCACGGCGCGACCTTCCTCGTCGACGCACCCTATCCGCCGGAAGAGGTGTGGACTCGGCTCCCGCGCGAGATCCAAGACGAGATCCACGACAAGAAGATCGCGCTCTGGACCATCGACGCCCGTGAGGTCGCCGGACGCGCTGGGCTCGGCGGCCGCACGAGCACGATCATGCAGACGTGCTTCTTCGCGATCTCGGGCGTCCTTCCGCGCGACGAAGCGATACAGCGCATTCGCCACGCCATCGAGAAGACCTACGGCAAGAAGGGCCAGGAGGTCGTCGAGAAGAACTTCGCGGCCGTCGACCTCACGCTCGCGAGCCTCTTCCGCGTGCCGGTGCGCGACGAGAGCGCGAAGCACGAACGCCGTCGTCTCCCGATCGTGTCGGAGCGAGCGCCAACGTTCGTACGTGAAGTGACGGCGCGCATGATGGAAGGGCGCGGGGATCGGCTGCCGGTGAGCGCGCTCCCCGTCGACGGCACCTACCCGACGGCGACGACGCGATGGGAGAAGCGCAACGTCTCGCCGCTCGCACCCGTTTGGGAGCCGGACATCTGCATCCAGTGCGGCAACTGCGCGCTCGTGTGTCCGCACGCGGTCATCCGCGCCAAGTTCTACGACGAGTCGCGGCTCGCGGACGCGCCGGCCGGCTGGAAGAGCGCGCCAATCGATGCGCGCGGCTTCCCCGAGATTCGCTACACCCTCCAGACGTATCCCGAGGATTGCACCGGGTGCGGCCTCTGCGTCGAGGTCTGCCCGGCGCGCGCCAAGCACGACGCGAAGAAGCGCGCCATCGACCTCGCACCCAAGGCCGGCCGCCTCGAGCCGAGCGACGGCGACGCCGGCGAGCGGGCGAAGATCGCGTTCTTCGAATCGCTCCTGTGGAACGACCGCGCGCGCGTCGACTTCTCGACCGTGCGCGGCGTGCAGTTCTTGGAGCCGCTCTTCGAGTTCCCCGGCGCCTGCGAGGGCTGCGGCGAGACGCCGTACCTCAAGCTGGCCTCACAGCTCTTCGGCGATCGCATGGTCGTGGCCAACGCCACCGGATGCTCGTCGATCTACGGCGGCAACCTGCCGACCACGCCGTGGTCGCAGAACGCCGAGGGGCGCGGCCCCGCGTGGGCGAACTCGCTCTTCGAAGACAACGCCGAGTTCGGCCTCGGCTTCCGCTTGGCCGCCGACACGCACCTCGACCGCGCCCGGGCCCTGACCACGGCGCTCCGCGAGCCGATCGGAGCGGAGCTGGTGGATGCCGTGCTCGCGGCGCCGCAGCGCACCGAGACCGAGCTTCGTGCGCAGCGGGCACGAGTGGACGAGCTCCGCCGGCGCGCCCAAGCGCTAGCGAGCGGAGACGCCCGCGCCAAGGAGCTCCTGTCGGTGGCCGCGCACCTCGTGCGGCGCAGCGTCTGGATCGTAGGCGGCGACGGCTGGGCCTACGACATCGGATTCGGCGGGCTCGATCACGTCCTCGCGAGCGGGCGCAACGTGAACGTGCTCGTGCTCGACACCGAGGTCTACTCGAACACCGGTGGCCAGGCCTCGAAGTCGACGCCCCTCGCGGCCGTCGCCAAGTTCTCCGCCGGCGGCAAACCCACCGCCAAGAAGGATCTCGCGCTCCAGGCGATCGCCTACGGCAACGTGTATGTTGCACGCGTCGCGTTCGGCGCCAACCCGCAGCAGACGCTGACCGCGCTCCGCGAGGCCGAGGCCTACCCCGGGCCCTCCATCGTCATCGCATACAGCCACTGCATCGCGCACGGCATCGACATGCGGCAGGGCCTGCATCAGCAAGCGCTCGCCGTGAGCTCTGGGCACTGGCCGCTCATTCGCTACAACCCCATGGCTCGTGTGAGTGGCGAAAATCCCTTCTCGCTCGACTCCGGCGCGCCGCGCACGCGGTTCCGCGACTACGCGTACGGCGAGCTCCGGTACCGAATGCTCGCGCACACGAACCCAGCGCACGCCGAGGACCTCATGAAGCAGGCCGAAGCCGCGGTCGCGCAGCGGTGGGCAACCTACACGGAGATGGCAGCCAAAGGAGGTGCGCTGTGATCGGGCACGTGGATCTCAAAGCGAGCTACATGGGCCTCGAGCTCGCTCATCCGATCGTCGCCTCGGCCGGCCCGCTGTCCAAGGATCTCGACGGCGTTCGCCGCCTCGAAGACGGCGGAGCCGCGGCGATCGTGCTCTTTTCGCTCTTCGAGGAGCAGATCGCCCGCGACGCGGCGATGGCGGAGAGCCTTCGCGCGGCGGGCACCGAGAGCTTCGCCGAGTCGCTGAGCTACTTCCCCGAGGTCGCGGACTTCCGAGTGGGACCGGACCGCTACCTCGACCTCGTGCGCCGAGCGCGCGAGGCGACACGCGTGCCCATCATCGCCAGCCTCAATGGCACGACCGAGGCCGGCTGGCTTTCGTACGCGCGCCTCCTCCAAGAAGCGGGGGCGTCGGCCATCGAGCTCAACGTCTACTACGTGCCGGCCGATCTCGAGACGAGCGGGCGCGAGGTCGAAGACCGCTACGTCGACGTCCTCCGCGCCGTGAAGGCGCACGTGACCGTGCCGGTCGCGATCAAGGTGGGACCGTTCTTCAGCGCGTTCGGCCACATGGCGAAGCGCCTCGACGAGGCGGGGGCGGACGCGCTCGTGCTCTTCAACCGCTTCTATCAGCCGGACTTCGATCTCGAGAGACGGGAGGTCTCGCGCGCCATCGAGCTCTCGTCGCCGCGCGAGCTTCGCATCCCGCTTTTGTGGCTCGCGGTCCTCTTCGGGAAGCTCAAGGCGAGCCTCGCGGCCTCGAGCGGCGTCGAGACTCCGCTCGAAGTCGTGAAGGCGCTCATGGCCGGCGCGGACGTGGTGATGACGACGTCCGCGCTCCTGCGGCACGGGCCGTCGCACCTCGGCCGACTCCGCGCTGGGCTCGCCGAGTGGCTATCGACCAACGAGTACCGCTCGGTGGCGCAGCTTCGCGGGAGCATGAGCCACCAGCGCGTGCCCGACGCGAGCGCGTTCGAGCGCGCCAATTACGTCGGCTCGCTCGCGTCGTTCGAAGCGCCTCGCTTTTCGCGCTGACCTTGAGACCCGCGAACGCGCCACCGGCGAGCGCGACGATCGAGGGAGGCCGCCTCAGCGCGCCGTCCAACGCCCGCCTCGCTTGAGGCAGTCGGGCTTCGCGACCGCTTCCGGCGTGTAGTAGTGGGCGACGAACGATTCTTCGTCGCGTTCCGCGTCGACCGCGCAGCGGCCGGACCGACCTTTCGGGGAGCACGCGCGTCGCGAGTACTTGCCGTTGCAGGCCATCCGCACGCGGCTTGCAGCGACCTCGACGAATGAATCGTGGCATTCGTAACCGCCGTAGAAGGCACAGCTCCCCGCGGCGTACGCCGGGTTGAGCACGAAGGCGACGCTGGCCGTCGCACCGCGCGCGTCCTCGTAGGTCAACGTCGCCGGGTGCTCCCCGTCCCAGCCGTCACCGAGGGCGAGATCGAACTTCAGGAAGCACCTCTGGCTCGACGTCGTCGCGCAGTCGAATGGAACGTCCCCACCGCTCGAGGCGCGCGCCGATGCGTCGCCCACGACGAGCGCGAACGATCCCGGTTTCGGCTGGTACTCCGCGCGGCGCACCACCCGCACGATCACGTACCGATCGCTCGCGGCGCCCTCCACCGAGAGCGCCTCGCGATTGTCGCCCGGTGTCCCCGCGGGTCCACCCGGCGTCGGCCCGGGTGCCGAGCTCCCTTCCACGTTCGCGGGCGAGGCTCCGCTCGCGCCCGGTCCGTGGCAGGCCACGAGCGCCACGCTGCATAGGCCGAACGCGACGAACGCTGCGCGGTGGCGACTCACGCCGACTCCGCCACGCCGGAGCTTCCGTCTGCACCGAAGACGGCCGCGAAGACTTCGCCCACGAGCATGCGAGTGGTCGCGTCGAGGTGGCTGCGAACCTCACGCACCACGTCGATGAGCGTGGGGTCGCGGTCGACCAAGAACCGCGCCGTCTCGAACGCGAGCGCGGCGTGCCGCGCCTCGTCGTCGGCGATTCGAATGTAAAATGCACGGACATCGGATGGGCACGTCGGATCGGTCGCGCGCGACGAAGCGCGGGCCGCGGCGAGTGATTCGCCGACGCATCCCCCCCGAAGCACGTCCAAGAGAAGCGTGCGCGCGAAGCCCGGGCCTTCCGCGAGGGGCGCGACCGCCTCGGGCAAGGGCCCCGGCCCGACCGGAGCGCCGCCCAGCGCGCTCGCCAGCGCGAACGCGTCGCGCGCGTGACGGATCTCGTCCGAGAGCGCCGCCGCGGTCTTGGTGAGCAAGGTCTCGGGCGCGCCGAGCGCCACGAGGCAGCAGATCGTCCGCGCGAACGCGGCGATGCTCGCGTGCTCTTCGAGCGCGCCGCGCGCCAGCTCCTCCGCGAGCACCGCGTCCACGGCGTCGACGCGCGCGGGGGTCGGCGACCAGGCCGCGCCGATCTCCGGCGCGCGACGCCCGATGCCGTCCACGACGAGCGGCCGGCCCTCGTAGATGGGTGGATGATCGACGCAGGTGCCGCCGGGCAGGAAGCCCGCGCCGGTGAAGTTGCGCTGACAGTAAAGGCCTGCGCTGCACGAGTTCCCGGGCCCGCATGGTTTGCCCAAGGCTCCGCTCGCCGCCTTGGGCGACGTGGGCGTGGCGCTCGCCGCGATCGCGACGGCCGCGGAGGTCGACGCTGCCGGCTCGACGCCGGCCGACGCGCTCGCAATCGAGGGCGCGGGCGCACGCGGCTCGACGGTCGTCGACGGTGCGGACGCCAGCGGACGCGGCGGCGCTGCCGCCGGCGCGCCGTTCTGTGTCGGCGTCTCGCTCGAGCGGCACCCGACGACGAGCCCGAGATGAGCCAACACGAGCGCCGTGATTCGATGCGTCGACATCGGTCGAGCGTAACGCAGTCTCAGATGCCGGCGTCTGGCGAGCCGTTGCGGCAGAAGATGTTCCCGTAGCGTATCGTGGCCCCGACCGCGTCGAGCCCGGCGGGATCGCAAGGCTCGGCGGCCTGAGGAAGCGTGCTGCAGCTCCCAAGATCGACCACGGTCGTACACGCCGACGCATTCGAGAGGCACTCGTATCGATCGCTCGGGGCAGAGCAGTACGGATCGCACATGGCTTCGCGACATTCCATGAGCGCGCCGTACTTGGCGCCGCACCCGGCCGACGACACGTCGCCACTGAGACGCGCAATGCAGCCGGCCACGTTGAGATCGAGGAAGCCGTGAGAGCTCACGAAGGTGCCCCAATGGTCAGCCGTCGACGGAGTGTTCATGCACGAGTTGCATCCAGCGTTGGCTGCGGACGCGAAGAAGGCGGGGCATGACGCATCAGGCGTCGAGTCGAACATGCAGTGCGCGAACGTCTGCAGCTGCACCATCGTGCATGCGCCCAAAGCGGGCGGCGGGTGCCAGGTCGGAGAGAACCCCGCCAGCGCGTGCGGATAACAGGCGGACGCGTCCGACGCGTCCGCCCCGCCACCATCGACGCCCCCGTCGCCGCCTTGAGCGGCGTCCTTTGGGGCGTCGATGCCGGCGTCATGGGGGCCGTCGACGGCGGAGTCGAGCGCCGCGTCGACCGCTGCGGCCATGCCGGCATCGCTTCCGGCGTCTACGCCAAGGGCGGCGTCGTCGGTGACCGCGCCGTCCGTCGAAGGGGACGCGTCCTCGGGCGACCGCGCGTCTTCGGCGGCGGCCGCGCCGTCGGTCGCGGCGGCGTCGCGCGTGCCGTCGCCACCGTCTTCGCCTGCCGGACCGTCGACGCCGACCGACTCCGTCGCGCAGGCCAGTAGGCCGAGAAGTGAGACCGTGACGAACGCGTGAAGTCGCAAGTTGCCATCCTCCGAATGAAGATCGTGAGCGGAGCCCGCGCGGCGCGCGCTGCGACCGAGCTCATCCGAGCCCGACGCATGGCTGATCGCCGCCCCTCACCGCGGGCTCCGCCCTCGATGCGACATGGGTAGCAACAAGCACACCGACGTCGGCGACGCCTCCGCGGAGGTCAAATCCGCGAAATCTCGTGGGTGTGAGCCTCGCGATCGCGACGCCTCGAACCACCTGTCACGGGACACCGGCGGCGCGTTTCGGGTCTCACTGGCACCACTCGGTCGAAGGCGTCTCGTGCCTGGCGTTCTTACCGGCTCGAACCGCCATCGTGAGCCCGCGGCCAAAGAACCACGGCGCCGAGGGAAGCGATCACCGCCACGGCGAGCGACACGTCTGCCACGACGAATCGCGTGCGGATCGACGACACCTCGCTCGACGAGCAAGTCCGAGTGCCAGCACAAGGCGCGCGCTCGAGCGCGGTCAGGTCGCTGTTGCCGGTGACACCGAAATACGCCGCGCTCGTGAGCCCGAGCACGCCGACTCCCGCGAGCGCGTAAGGGATCCAACTTGGGGTTCCCCTGGCGGTCTGGGCCGCGTCGCCCGCCTCTCGCTTCTCCGGCCGTGGCGAGGGGTCGAGCGCCGCCGCGACAATGCGGTTCTTCTCCCCGGCGCGGAGCACCACGACGACCGTCGCGCCGCGCCCGCCGGCCTCGAAGCGCAGCGAATGTCGCCCGGGATCGAGCGGCACCGGCAAACCGTCGACCCGACGAGGCGCCGACTCGCCGTCGATCTGCACGCGCGCATCGACGACGTCGGCGCCCGTCTCGTCACGGACGCTGGGCACGACGGTGGGCTGCAGCGCGTCGAGCTCGGTGAGCCAGCTGTGACACTGAGTGCGAACGACGACGGGACACCGCTCGTCGGAGCAGCGTGTGAACTCGGCGCGCGCGTCCCGGAGGCGGCCTTCGTCGCGCGAGACCTGACCTTGGTCCGACGCAGAAATGCACGCATCGACCGCGGGCGCGGCCAGCGCGGCCTTGGGCACGAGCGCCACGGCCAGCACGGTCGCGATCATTGCAGACCCCACACAATTGCGAGCCATCGATGGCCGCATCATAGACACGCTCGCTTCCACACGAGGTGGCCGCTTTCCTCTCGACGGTACGGCGGGTCACACTCCGGACGAACGCCGCTCGTCGCCGCTCGCGGCGCTTCGACGTGCCGCGACCGCCGCGGCGTCGAATCGCGCACGACGGCGGGTCGCCCTTCGCCGGCGGAGACGGCGGCGCTCGGGGCTGGCTCGGACGGTGGGGATGACTCGACGGCTTGAACCGGGGTCGCACGCGCGATCGGCGAGGCGGCGAAGCTCGCTGGCGGTCTCGAGGCAACCGTGGTCTCGGGCGGCGCCGCCCGGCGCGAGACGATCGCCACGGTCGCGCCGAATGCGAGCCCGAGCGCGAGCACCGCGACGATCGGGCCGCGCGACACTCGCGCTGGAGCCGGGGGCGACCGTTCCGAGATCGGCGCGGGTGCAGACGGAGACGCCGGCGCCGCCATGTGGGCAGCGATGGCGCGCACCTCGACGCGTCGCCGCTCCAAGCGCCCTCCGACGAGCCCGTCGAGCCAGCGGGCGATGGCGGCGCGGTCGCCGAGCGTCTCGCTCGCTTCGATCGCGAGGCGCATCTCGTCTGCCGTGGTGAATCGGTCGGCCGGATCGTGCGCCAACGCGCGCATCACGATGGCTTCGACGGCGTCCGAGATCGGGACCCCGCGGCGCCGCGGGCTGTCCACGCGCGCGCCGAGCACGTTGGCGAGGGTCTCGGCACGGCTCCGGCCCTCGAAGAGACGGGCGCCAACGAGCATCTCCCAAAAGACGACCCCGAGCGCGAACACATCCGACCGCCGACTCGTCTCGCCGTGCACCTGCTCGGGCGCCATGTACGCGACCTTGCCCTTGAGCGCGCCGGTCGCCGTCGCGGAGAGGCGACCGCGCGCCTTGGCGATCCCGAAGTCGAGCACGCGCGCCGCGCCGTCCTCGGCGATGAGCACGTTGTGCGGCGATAAGTCACGGTGCACGAGGTCGAGCGGCTCGCCCCTCTCGTCGCGCGCCTCGTGCGCGGCGTGCACGCCCGATAGCACGTCGACCATGATGGCCGCCGCGACGTCCGGAGACACGCGCTCGCCGCGCTCGCGAGCCACCGCGAGCGCTTCGGCGAGCGATTCGCCGGCCACGTACTCCATGACCAAGACGAGGTCGTCGTCTTCGCCGATGACCTCGAGCGTGCCGACGACGTTGCGGTGCGCGAGATAGCCCGTCACCCGCGCCTCGTCGAGGAGCATCGCGCGGACTTCGTCGTCGGTGGCGATGTCACGACGGAGGCGCTTGATCGCGACGACGCGTCGCTCGTCCTCGCTCCAACCGAAGTGGACGGTCGCCATGCCGCCGGTCGCGATCTCGCCGAAGAGCGAGTATCTGCCCACCGTCCGCGCAGCGACCATGTCCCCAAAAGATACGGCCGAGGCGCGCTCGCCGCCAGATCGCGGCCCTCACGGCGCGATGAGCCCGTTGATGTAGGCGCCCGAGCCGTTGCCACCGGCGGTTGTCTGGATCAGCACGGGCTGCACCGTGTTGCCGTTCAGGTTGAAGCCGCCGGCGAGGTTGTCGAGCGCCGACACCTTGTAGAGCTTGTGCGCGACGCTCCCGATGCCGAGCTTCACGCCATTGCCGTCGCCCGCGCCTGCCTTGCCGAGCGGCTTGCCGTTGTCGTGCGCCACGGAGAAGTAGACGAACGCGACGCCGCCTTCCCACATGTCGATCCCGTCGTCGCCGTTTCGATACGACGACACGTCGATGAACGAGTTGTGGTGCGCGCCAAAGGAGTTGTCGATGCCGTCGGCGTTGCCGCCGTGATCGTTGGGCGCGCCGATCTCGTTCCACGTGTCCGAGGCCTCGGTGGAGACGATGCAGTTGTACGCCGCGTTTTGCGTCACGCGGACGCCGGCCGCGTTGTCGACCGTGGGGTCGTAGTAGCCCGAGTGGCGCGACGCGATCTTGTAGACGAGCGCGGACTGCGACCCCTCCCCCGTCGTGTCGTCGTAGAAGTTCACACCGTCGCCTGCCGTGCCGTCGATGACGAAGTTGGCGATGGTGGCGTGGCCCTGGAGGATCACGCCGTAGTCGGCGGCGCGTGCGTCGAGCGTGACCGTCTGCCCGGGCGCGCCGATCAGGCTCTTGCCCACCGGGACGACGAGCCGCCGCGGCAGCACGTAGGTGCCGCCCGACAAGTAGACGACCGAGTGTTGTGCGAGCGCGGCGGCGATGTCGTCGCCCGGTGAGAGCGTGACGTCGGGCGTGACCGGGATGGCCGCGACGCGCGCTTGGCAGTCGTTCGTGTCGCCGAACGCGGCGCGCTGCGCGTTGATCTCGGCCCACATCTGCGCGGTAACGCCCACGGGCTCGAAACCCGGGATGGTGCTCGGGCTCCCAGCCGGGCCGCTGTCCATCGGTGCGTTGGCTGCGTCGGCGCCGCTCGCCCCAGCGTCCGGCGGCGGTGGCGACGCGGTCGTGGGCGCCGAAGCCTGACCGACCCAGCACGCCTTGCGCGTGTACTTGAGCGGATCGCCGAACACGGAGTTCGCGCACAAGACGCCGTCGGTAAACGTCTTGGTGACGGTCTTGTCGCCGTAACCGTATTTCACCGGACGCGTGCCCGAGAACTCGCAACGCTCGTCTTCTTGCGCGCAGAGCGTCCAGACGATGCCATCGCCACCCGGCGCACCGCCGTCGGCGCTCGCTCCGTTCGCGACGTCCACCCGCACCGCGGCCGACGCTGTCGAGCCATCGTCGAGCAACGTCGCGACGACGGTGATCGTCGCCGTACCTGCGCTCACGCCCGAGACCACGCCGTCCGCGGTGACGCCTGCGACGCGCGCGTCACTCGTGGCGTACGCGAGGGTGAAGAGCCGCTCGCTCGCCGCAGCGACGGACACGTGAACCTGCACGCTGTCGCCCACGTTCATGGTCAGCTGCCCCGCGCTCACGCGGAGCGCGAGCGCAGTCGTGCGCCTCGGCGGCGCGCCCGCTTCTTCGTCCATCGGCGCGCAGGCGCCGACGATGAGCGCGGTGGCGAGCATGAGCGCCGAGGCAGAGACCGCGCGAGGACGAGGAGCGAGCGACGGGCGGGCGGAGGAGCTTTGCATGCCGCGCCTCGCTGCACTCCACGTGCCACGGCGGACGCCCGTTTTTCCCGCAAACTTTCGCGAACGGGCCGGCCACGAGGCGGGACGACCGTCCCGCGCGGGACAGCTGTCCCGTGGCCTCGGGACTCACGGCGCGCAGCAGCGAAATCCGGCGTTGGAGTCACGGGTCTGAATCACCGGCGCCGCGCACGTCGCCCCGGTCGTCTTGGTGTAGCCACCGAAGACGCTGCACGTCGTATTGAGATCGCCCGAGTCGGGCGGGAGCGCGCAGCTCGCCGTCCACTCGTCGGTGTTGCCGACGATGTCGAAGATCCCCGGGAACGCTCCCTCGCACGACGCGTGCGAGCCGGCGGCCCAGGGACCGGTCGGGCTCTGCTCGGCGACGTTGCACGCGCTCGGGTCGAAGGTGTCCCCGTACGGATAGCGCTGGCGCCCCCCTTTGCTGCACGCGAACCGGAGCTCGCTCTCGGTGCAGAGTCGCTTGCCTGCGAACGCGCAAAACGCGTAGGCCTCGCACCAGCTCGGGAAGGTGGCGGGAAGATCGGGCGACGCGGCAGGCGCCACGCGGAGCGACGTGAACGCGGCGCAGCCTTGCGGAAGCTCGGCGACCGAGCGCGACTTCCAATTGTCGTACTGCGCGAGGGTCACCTCGGTCGCGTCGATGCAGAACGGGGGAGTCGCCGGCACCGCGACGAGCGCGGGGCCAGCCTTGGACGGCGGGCAGCTCGTCGCTGCGTCGGCGTTCGCATCGACCAGCGCGTCGCTCTCGGGCGATAGCGCGTCGACGCCCGCGTCGGTCGAGGACGCGGGACCGCTCGTCAGATCGGGAATGGTGCGGAGGAAGCAGCCGGTGGCGACGACCGTCGCCGCTGCGATCCAGCGGAGCCGATGCACGTCGCGACGATAGCACGTGGACGCACTCGCTCGGCCCGGGACGGCCGTCCCGCGAGCCGCGGGACCGTGCCGCGCATGCGCGTGAAACCGCCGTGGCACATGGGCTGCTTGGCCGGCGGCATCCGCCCAACCGATACGTCCTCCGCCACCTTGATTGTGCCCGCGCTTCAACGTTCCACTCGCTACGCAGCCTTCTTGGCGCTGTCGCTCTTGGCCGCGCTCGCGGGGTGCGCCGCGGAAGAAGAAGCCAGCCCGCGGCGGAGCGGATCGGGCGCGCTGTGGCCTCGACGACCGCGGCAATCGCGGGCCGGGCAACTGCTCCGACGACGTCGTCAACCTGATGGGATACCGATTTCAGCTCGACGCGATCCGGCACGCGGCGAACGTCGCGCGCGGCGCGACGACCACCGTCTCCATCGACCTGCGCGACGTCGGATGGGCGCGGATCTTCTCGGCCCGGAAGCTCTGGGTGACGCTCGATCCCCACGCCGCGGGCAGCGCGATCAAAGGGAGCGGCGGCGACGCGCGCACCTGGCCCTCGCAGGCCTCGGCGTCGACGTCCGTCGACGTGGCGGTGCCGATCCCGAGCGGCGCGGCGCCGGGAACGTACGACGTCTACGTGAGCTTGCCTGACGTGTGGCCGTCGACGGCGTCGGATCCGCGCCAGGCCGTGCGCTTCGCGAACGCGAACGACGCGGCGCACGGGCAGTCGTGGGACGACGCGAAAGCCCGCATGCGCACCGGCACGACCATCACGATCGAGTGAGCGGGTCGCTCAGAGATCGTACTTGCGCAGCAGTCGCCGTACGTACGTCGGATCGAGGCCCGATTCGCGGGCGATCGTCGGCACGTCGCGTCCGAGCTTCTCGATCATCCCACTCATGTACGTCCGCTCGAGGTGCTCGTCGTAGCGATCGCGCAGCGCCTTGAACGGAACGTCGATTGGGATGGGCGGGAGCACCAGGTCGGTCGCGCTCTCCGGCGCGCGCGGCGGCGGCGGCGGCGGCCGCACGGACATCTTCGTCTCGTCGCCGCACGTGAGCGCCCAGGCGGCCTCGGGGCCGATCGCCGCGGCGCGATCGGCGAACGACCGGAGCTCGCGCACGTTGCCCACCCAGGGATGACGGACGAGCGGCGGCACGAGCTCCGCCGGGAGCGCGACGTCGGGCCGGTCCGCGAGGAGGTGCGCAAGCAGGCCGGGAATGTCGTCGCGCCGCGCGCGGAGCGGCGGCACGAACACCGGGAGCACGGCGAGGCGGAAGTAGAGATCCTCGCGGAAGGTGCCCGCCGCGACCATCGCCTGGAGATCGCGGTGCGTCGCCGCGATGAACCGCACGTCGATGCGCCGATGGTCGGGCTCGCCGATGCGCCGCACGGTCTGCGACTCGAGGACGCGCAGGAGCTTGGGCTGCATCGACAGCGGCAGCTCGCCGATCTCGTCGATGAAGACCGTGCCGCCGCTCGCGGCCTCGAACGCGCCCGCCCGGCCCTGGGTGGCGCCGGTGAACGAACCGCGCGCGTGTCCGAAGAGCTCGCTCTCGAGGAGCGTCTCGGGCAGCGCTGCGCAGTCGACGACGACGAACGGCTGTTCGTGGCGCGACGACGCTTCGTGGATCGCATGTGCGACGAGCTCCTTGCCAGTGCCAGTCTCGCCGTGCACGAGGACAGGCGAGTCGGTGGCCGCGTACTTCGAGAGGCGCAGGAACATCTCACGCATCACCTCCGAGGCGCCGAAGAGGCGGCCGTAGTGATCCTCGGGCCACAGCGGCACGCGCCGCGTCTGGGCGCGGAGCGACACGACGAGCGACGTGTTGCCGAGGGTGAGCGGCGTGCCCAGCGGAATTTGTGCATGTTGCACGCGAATGCCGCTCACGAACGTGCCGTTGGTGCTGCCCAGATCGCGCACCCAGAGAGCGCCGTCCTCGAGCGTGATCTCCGCGTGGAGACGCGAGACCGCACGATCGGCGATCACGGCCGCGACCTGCTCCGACGACCCGACCGTGACGCGGTCGAGGATCTCCACCGCGTGCGCGCCGGCGGCGTCCCGCCACTCGAGCAGCGGCTTTTGGCGCGTGGTCGTGAGGTTCAGGTCGAGCCGCGGCTGCAGATCGGTGGCCTCGTCCGACGCCATGTCGCCACTCTATCAGAGAGCGGTGGCCCGTCCGAAGCTCGAGCGGCCCGCGAGAGCGGCCCGCGCTACTCAGTCAACGACGCGGAGTCGATCGAAGATCTGCTTTCCCCACGCCGGGACCGCGGCCCCAGGGAGCTGCGTGCGGCGACAGACGATGACGTTGCCGAAGCCGTTCGACTGCTGAGCCACCGGGATGTCGACTGCGACGTCCTTCACGACGACGTCGGCGTCGAAGACGTACGCACCGGCGGCGTAGTGGAAGCGCTTGCCGGTCCCCACGTGAGCCCGCGTCACATAGCCCCACGGGTTGCTGCTCGGCCCGACGATCGTCCCCCCGCCGTCGTCGAAGTCGTACTGGACCGGATACACGGTGACGATCTCGCCTTCCGTCATCGGCGTCGCGTCCGGAGCAAACGCCTCCGCGGCAACGGCGAAGGGAGCTTGCCGGCGACGGGCGCCAGTCGAAACGCCACGTCCGCGGTCTCGGCCTTCGTCTGATCGAGCAGCGCTTGGAACCCGATGTCGACGTACGAGTGCGTGTAGTACGAGCCCATCTTGGGCTCGTGAGCCCGCGACGCGAGCGGGCCGGGGCCCCTAAAAATCGCCGATTCTTTCGCCTTTTCAGCGCCTTCCGGTATGCCCGTCGATCGGCGACGGGTGGCGCTGACAAAAGCGACGCGCTCGATTCTTTTTTTCGAACCTGCCTCCGCGAGCGGTTCCTCATCTCTGAAAGCGAGGTCGCGCATGTGGTCGAATTTCTGGGAAGCGGGCGGCTGGGGCATGAAGCCGGTCGCGGTGTTCGGGTTCATGATGATCGTCTCCAGCGTCCTCTATGTGCTGAGGCCGGAGGATCGCGGTCGGCGGCTCGTGCTCACGTTCACGGGGCTCACGATCGCGGCGGGCGTGCTCGGAACGACGACTGGCATTTGCAACTCGATCCACTTTCTCGAGAAGGTCGACGCCAAAGATCAGTTTCACATCCTCTCGCTCGGCGTCGAGGAGTCGCTCCACAACCTGATCCTGTCCTTGATCTTGGTCGTCCTCGGCGGGCTCGTGTCCGCGGTGGGCACGCTCCGCACTCCGCGGGCTGGCGTCACCGCAACAGCGGCGCGGTGATCGCTCGATGGACTCCGACGAGGCGCTCTTCGATGCGCTCTGCCGGGGAGACATGCGCGCGTTCGACCGGCTCTACGAGCGATTCGAACGCCCGCTCCTCGCGTTCATTCGCGCCCAGCTCCGGGACCCGAGCGACGCGGAGGACGTCCTCCACGAAACGTTCATGGCCGTCCTCCGCGCGCGCGGAGAGCGCCACGAGGTCCGGAGCTTCCGCGCGTGGCTCTACCAGGTCGCGAGGAACCTCTGCTTGAACCGCGCGCGCTCCCAGAGCCGAGCCGCGCGCGCTCACGACGCCGTGGCGACCGTGGTCGCGTTGGGCCCCAAGCCCGAGACGGCCGATCGCTCGCTCGAGGTGGCCGAGCTCACCGAACGACTGCGCAACGCAGTCGCGCGATTGCCGGCCCACCTTGCCGAGCTCTATCGGCTTCGCGTGGCCGGCCTGTCGTACGACGAGCTCGCCACGTCGCTCGGTGTGCCGGTCGGCACCGTGAAGTCGCGCATGCACGACATGGTGACGCGACTCGAGGAGGAGCTCCGATGACCGAGCTTATTGGCGACTGCACCGCGTTCGAGTCCGCGCTCATCGCGTACCACTTCGGCACGCTCGCGGGCGAGGCCCGCGTCGCGTTCGAGGCCCACCTCGAGACGTGCCCCCGCTGCGTCCGCGCGTACCTCGACACGAAGCGCGCGATCGAAGCGAGCGAGCTCGCAGCGGTCGAGGACGCGCGCCCCGCCTCCGGAAGCGCGCGCGATCGATTGCGTCGTGCCGTGGCATCGGAGCTCGGCGTCGGTCCCATCCAACGTCGCTGGTGGGAGCGACCGCTCGCCGTGGCCATCGCCGCCTCGGTGGTGCTCGGCGCGGGCGCAACGACGCGCAAGCTCACCGACGCGCCCGCCGCGCCGCCGTACGGGCTGCACCTCGAGCCGTCCACCTCTCCCGCGTTGCCGACCGACGGCCGTTGACGCCGTTGACGTCGATGACGGACGGCCGCGAGCCCGGCCATGCGGGAGATACCGACATCGCATCGCGATGCGGAGGGAGGCTCCTTGCCGAATCATGCACGCTCGCTCATCGCGCTCGTCTTCACCCTCGCGGTCGTCGCAACCCACTGCGGCGGCGAAGTGGGCCCTGGTCCGGAGGACGCCGGCGCCAACGAAGCGCCGAGCGTCGAGGCTCGCTTCGACTTCGACTGGTGCCCCGACCCGGCGCCCGAGCCGGGCTCCCCATGCCCGACCGAAGCGGCCGACTGTCGCTACGTCGGCTCGCGCACCTGCTTTGCGCGCTACGTCTGCAAGAGCGGCGCGTGGCGAGAGCGGGCCTGCGACTGAGACGCGACGACACCGAAGGTCTGCTGACCGCACGCGATCCCGCACGAGCGCGCGCGCCGAGGGCTCACGGATTGCTGGTCGCGTTCGGTGAGAAGTCTGCGTAAGTGACGGTGCCCGCGCGCACGAGCACGGTCGCGGTGCCGATCGGTGTCCCGTCGACCTTCGCGTACGTGAACGTGACGGGCCCGGGCGGGAGGTTCACGTAGCCGACCTCGCCCTGCGAGCTCGTCGCGCCCTGCGTCGTGTTGGGCAGACGGCTGTCGTCGAGGTAATAGCCCACGCTCTCGGCCGTGGTGTTCCGACTCGTGAGAACGACACCGACGGCAGGTTTTCCCGCGCAATCCAGCGCCAGCCCGAACACGTGCCCGGAGGACGGAGCTACTTGGCGACCGATGATCGCGAGCAGGCTCTCGAGGTTGGCTTGCGACGGAACGGAGTAGGGAGTGTCGTCGGCCAAGCGATGCTCTTGTGTCGGCGGGCGCATGAACGGCGAGATGATGGGCATCAGCGTCGAGCCGTCGGGTGGAGTGCCGTCGACGAAGCCGCGGAACGCGAACGGAACGTCGAAGCCGTAGACACCCGCGTCGTTCGTGGCCGTCTTGCCGAGCGGGCTCTGGCAGAGAACGTCGAGCCCGCGGCAAAGGCGAAGATCCATCCCGACGACCGGCGCGTTGGTGAAGAGCTCGACGAGCTTCGCTTCGATGCGCAGCGTCCGCGAATCGTCTTGAGCCGGGAGGGCCGGCGGAGTCGAGTTGAGGCATCCCCACGTGGGATCGACGGGCGCGTCGGCGGATGCGTCGGGCTCCGTGCCGGGCGCTGCTGTGACGCACACGCCATCCAGGCACGCCGCGCCTGCGAATCCCCGCCGCGCGCAGTCGCCGTCACTGCCGCACTGGTCGTGCTCCGCCGTCAGTAAGAGCGAGCACGCGGGAGCGCACGCGATGGCTCCCAGCGCTGCGACGGTGCCCAGCCTTCGACCCACCCCGGCACGATATCATCGTCCGAGCATCGACCTTCGACGCCGCCGGCGCGCGGTAGGAGCTCGCCGCCGGTCGCGCGCGCGAGCTCGTCTTCATGCCCGAGTCGCTGCGGCCGCGGTCGCGGCAAAGACGGCCGGGCCGCGGCGCAGCACGGACACGATCGGCGAGAGCATCCGGGCACGGAGCGTGAGACGGCCGCGCCCCTGATCCAGCGACGCACCCCTCCATGGCTCTGCGTTTCCTGGGGTTTTGTCGCGCGCGGAGCGGCAAAGCGCGGGCGCAGACGTTGCTCGATGTGGATCCGAGAAGGAGCCGATGCCCGCCGATCCGACGCCTCCCCGTACCCCTGGTGGCCCGAGCGCGATCCCCCGACCGCAAACCGAATCGGGATGGGGTGACTGGTCCGACCAACGACGCGAGGCGATGCGTCCGCTGACGGACGAGAACGCCCGCATTCGAAGCGACATGCGCGCTCTCGAAAGCGGCGGCGACTACGGTCCCGCCGCCGAGGCGCGCTATCGAGGCCTCGAGAACGATCTCGCGATCAACGAGGTCAATCAGCGAACCGCGTTCCCGCCGCACATCTCGGACAGCGGAAACTTCGAGCCGGGAGACCTCCGCGGCTATCTCCAGAGTCGCGCCGAGGAGACTGGCGGCCCCGGTGCGTTCGAGCGCATGTCGCCCGAGCAGCAGCGCCAATACATCACCGACAACGCGCCGGGCTACGAGCAGGAGCGCGCGCAAGAGGCGGCCCGCCGAGACGGGCAGCGTCGTCTTCCGGGTGTCTCCGGCGAGGCGCTCGGCGAGGTGCTCGCGCAGACCACAACGCCGCCGTGGATGGGTCCCTCGAACGCGCGCGCCGCAGCGTCCGCGGGTGCGTGCGCCACGTGCGGCGGCGGTCCCGGCGGCGCCGCGCCAGCGCGCGAGCCCGGCGCGATCGTCGCGCAGCAGGCGCCGTTCGGGGAGCGACGCTTCGCGGGAGCGATCTACGATCAGCGGCACGCGCCCGCCGACGCACGCCATGAGGACGGTCCGCTCTATCGCGGTGACTCGCGAACGCCCGAACAGATCCGCGCCGCGGGCGGCTTCCAAGGGCAAGACCCGAGCAACGACACGTCACTTCAAACCCACATGCGCGTCGGCCGACCGGCGAGCCCGTGGGTGAGCACGACCACCGATCCGGACGTCGCGATCGGGTACGCGACGAACCCATTCCCCTTGCGCGGTCAGACCGGCTTCTCGGAAGAGGGATACATCTATCGTGTGCAACAAGGTGGCGGCGTCATCGTGGACGGAACGACGGCCCGCCAGGTGCCGCTGCCGGGCGCGATGATGAACCGCGAGGTCGCGTTCTCCGAAGCGATCCCGTGGCAGAACGTGCAGTCGTACGCGCGCGTGACGCCAGGCATGAGCACGCCTCGTTGGATCCAGAACCCCGACTACGTTCCCCCGGGAGTCCGATGAACCCCGTCATCCTCAGCACGCAGCGTGAAGGTCGACCCGTCGTGATCGTGGCCGTCGGTGGTCACGCGCAAGGAGCGCCCCTGCCGCCGCGCGCAATCGTGGGCGAGGCTTCGATGCCGAGTGGCGCGCCGCTGTGGAGCACGTTCCGTCCAGGCGGCCCGTTCCTCGCGTTTTATGCGAGCTACATGCGCGGGGAGCAGCCCCTCACGCCGGCGCTGCTCGCCACGGCGCGCGTTCGTCCTGGAGAAAAGGTCTACGTCTTGGATCGGCGTTCGCGCGAGCGCGACGACGTGGCGCGCGAGGGTGACGTCCCTTGGAACGACGTCATCGGGTGGTACGACTCGGACGCGACCGGGAGCCCCATCGCGCGCTCGTTCACGTACAACCCCGAGCACGCGCTCGTGCTCGCAGAGGGCACCATGAGCGAGATCCTGTTCGACGATCGTGTCGCGCAAGCGCTCGTACGATTCTGACGGGCATCGCTCATCGCTCACGGGAGCGCGCCGAGGGTCGCCTTGTGGCTCGTGTCGGCCCAGTGGAAGGCGTGGCCCGTGCCGGCCTCGCAGGTCACGTCGTCGACCGTCCGCCAGCCGGGCTTGAAGAACCACACGCTCGCAGCGAAGGCCGCCGTCAGGTGCTTCATGTCGGCCGCCTGCGCGAGGATCTCGGCCTCGCTCTTGGCGGCGGCCTCGATCACGAGCTCGCCGAAGAGGCCGCTCAACCGCTCGTGCTGATAGCTCGCGTACCAAGGGCTGTCGCCGATCGTGAGCTTGGGGCTCGGCGGCGGAGTCTCGGCGACGTCGCCGCCAGTGCCCGAGGTCCACTCGAGCACGTCGGCGGGAGCGACCGACGGAAGGTCCATGTAGAACGTGTACGTCTTCGATGCGTTCGCGTTGCGGACCACGCGGAGCGCCTGCGTCCGCCACACGCCGTAGACCACGTCTTTGGACGTGCCGAGCCCGGCGCGCGTGTCGAAGTAGTCTCCACCCGAGGGCGCGGCGATCTCCCATCGATGGGTGGTGCCGGTGTTGTTGCCCACCTTCGGATACGGATGCCCGCCGACGTATTGCGCGTCGGGGGTGAAGCCGCCGTCGCCTTGCGCCCACCAGAGGGTCACGTAGTAGCCGGTCTGCGCGCGCTGCGCGACGCGCCACATGTACGTGACTCCGGCGTTGCTCGGCCCCGCGAACGGGAGGCCGTGGAGCTGCGGATCGTCGAACGAGAGCGCCACCATCGGCGACGTTTGATCGCCGCCGGTGACGTTGCTCGGGAAGTCGAGGGCGAAGCGCGCGCCGAGCGGTCCGCCGTCAGTGGCGATGGCTCCGCCGTCCTTGTTCGCGACGCCGCCTTCGGTGCTCGGCGCACCGGCGTCTCCGCCCGCCCCGCCGTCGCTGAAGCCGCCACCGTCGAGCGAGCTCGATGCGTCGGCGCCGGACGCGCCCCCGTCACCCGTCGCTCCACCGTCGACGGCTCCGCTCGGTCGGTCGATCGCGCCTGCGACCTCGTCGTCGGCGCTTGGGCATCCGGCGAAGAGGGCCGTCGCAATCACCAAGAGAACGGTCCGTTGATCCGAACGCACGATCGCTCTTCCTTCCGGGCGCCCGCTCTCTCGAGTGCCTGTGACCCGAGAGGCTACCCAACGTGAACCGACTGAGCCACCGGTCCGCGAACGCGCCAGACCCGCCCGCGGCGACGACGCCACGACACGCGACGGTTCGCGCGAAGGGCGTCGACACGCCGTACGTCTACACGATCGACGATCGCTCCATCACGCTCCGCTCGATCGACGGCGCCTCGACGTTCGCGCTCGGTACGCCGCGCGCGAGCACCTTCATGTTTCAGGTCCGCGTCGAAGCGGGCGGCGATGCGCGAGACCTCCCCTATTGGTGGTTTCCCCAGAGCACCGACGCCTTCTACTCGGTGCCCTCGAGCTGCGTCGGGCGCTGATACTGACGTCCGCGCGTGTTCGCGAAGATCATCGGCGCCCCCGGCACCCGCAACATGGCGGTTTACGGAGGCTGTGAGCCCGCGAACGAGTCAGCCGGCCGACGGCGCCGCTGCCGCTCATCACGGAGCGCGTGATGTTACAGCGCAACCCAGTTGCGCCGATTTGAAACCGGCCCACGGCGTGATCAGACGGGTGCCGGTGAGCCGGAGATTCGTGCCGCTCGCCCGACCGGGCGGCACGAATCGTAGGATCACTTCAACTGAGCACCGCTGTAGGCTCGGCCGATGAACGTCTGGTCTCGCTCCTGGGCTCTCACGCGCGCGAGCTTCGCGGTCATCGGCGCCGACAAGGAGATGCTCTGGTTCCCGCTCTTGGCCGGCTTCTTCTCGATCGTCTTCTCGATCGCGATGATCGTGCCGACGTTCGTGGTCGAGCTCCTCCCACCCGACCTGGCGCAGCCGCTGCGGATCGTGGCGATCTTCGCGAGCTACTTCGGCCTCGCGTTCTTCGCGACGTTCTTCAACACGTGCGTCGTCTACACGACCAAGGTGCGACTCTCGGGCGGCGACGCGACGTTCTTCGAGAGCATCAAGTTCGCGCTCACGCGCCTCCATTTGATCCTCGGCTGGAGCCTGGTTTCGGCGAGCGTCGGACTGCTCCTCCACTTCTTGGACCAACTCGCCGAGCGCTCGGGCATCGTGGGCAAGATCCTGCTTTCGATCCTCCGCGCGATCTTGGCGAGCGCGTGGAGCATCCTCACGGTCTTCGTGATCCCGGCGATGGTCTACCGTGGTCTCGGCCCCATCGACGCGATCCGTGACTCGGCGCAGACGCTTCGCCAAACCTGGGGTGAGAGCCTCATTCGGTACTACGGCATGGGGCTCGCCGCCTTCGTGTGCACCCTGCCCTTCATCGCGCTCTTCTTCTTGGCGGGCTGGATCGGGGTCGCTCAGATCGCGATCCCGCTCGTGGTGATTGGCGTGGTGGGATTCCTCACCGTCTCTCTCCTCTTCTCGCTGGCGTCGACGGTGTTCAACACCGCGCTCTATCACTTCGCGACCACCGGGATGCCGCAGGGCTTCGACGAAGCCCTCCTGCGCGGGGTGTTCCAGCCTCGCGACTGACGCTCGCGCCGCGTTCGTGGTTCGCGCACGACGCCGAGTAGCTCCGATCGTGCGAGCCGCTCGGCCCCTTGCGCGGATTCGTGTCGAGCCCCACGTTCCTGGCAATGAGCGCAGCTTCGGTCGCCGGCGTTGGGGGGCGGCTCCTCTTCGGGGGCCTCTTCGCGGCGGTGCTCTCGAGCAGCGCAGGATGCGCAGCCGTGGCAAGAGTCGAAGAGCCCGCGTTCGTAACGCGAGTGAGCGACGGTGACTTCGAGCTCCGCCGGTACGGCCCGCGTGTGGTCGCGGAGACCCTGGTGAGCGGCGACTGGAGCGAGTCCGGCAACGAAGGCTTTCGAAGGCTCGCCGGCTACATCTTCGGGAAGAACGGCGGACGCTCCAAGATCGCCATGACCGCTCCCGTCGCGCAGCGGCCGAGCGAGAGCGGCGCGAAGATCGCGATGACCGCACCCGTCGCTCAGCGCCCCGAGCCCGGCGGTGCTTGGACCGTCGCGTTCATGATGCCGGAGGGCGAGTCCCTCGCGTCGCTCCCACGCCCCGACGACCCGCGCGTGGTCCTCCGCGAGCGCCCACCGATCGAGGTCGCAGTGGTGACGTTCAGTGGTCGATGGACGGAGGCCAACATGCGCGAGCGCGAGATTGCGCTGCGCGAATGGATCCGCGCCCGCGGTCTCCGCGCGGTGTCGGAGCCAGAAGTGAACCGCTACGACCCTCCGTTCAAGCCGTGGTTCGCGCGGCGCAACGAGGTGTGGCTCGAGGTCGCCCCCGCCGAGTGACCCGCCATCCGAGTGGCACGCGCGACGGGCGCGTCTCCGGCTCCTCGGTGCCGGCAGCGCGGGTGCGTGCTAGGGAACGCGCGTGACCGTTCGACGGGTCCCCACTCAACAGCGCGCGAAGGAGACCGTAGACGCGGTGTTCGAGGCCGCGCTCCGGGAGCTCTCGCGCGACGGCGAGGCCAAGCTCAGCGTGAACCGCGTGGCCGAGACCGCGGGAGTCAGCATCGGCTCGCTCTATCAGTACTTCCCCAACAAGGAGTCGCTCCTCACCGGGCTCATCGCGCGGTTCGTGCGCCGACGCTTCGACGCCATCCTCGAGCTCATCGCCGAGCTCGAACGCGAAGAGCAACGGACCGGGGAGCGCGCGTCTCTCGAGGCGGTGATGACCATCCTCGTGGAGGGCACGCTGGGCATGAACAAGAAGAGCGCGCCCGTCGAGCGCGCGCTCGTCGCCTGGTTCGCGCGCGTGGGCAGCCTCGACGCGCTCGCCGAAGTCGACCGCGAGGCCACCACGCGCGTCGCGCAATCGATTCGCCGCCTCAAGGACACGCCCGGGCGGATTCGCGACGTCGACCCCGACGTGGCAGCCCATGTGCTCGTCCAATCGATCCGCGCGACGATCCTCACGGCGCTCTTGCACCAGCCGACGCTGTTCGACGACCCGGCGCTCTCGCGCGAGCTCGTCGTCTTGGCCACGCGATACCTCGCGCCCTGATCAGCTGGGAGCGAACACGCCGCGCGGGCCGCCGCATCCGACGTCGCACGCGTACGAGCGCGACTCGTAGCGTTGGGTGACGGTCACCTCACCGAACATCGTCGGCCCGTCGGGCAAGACCGCGGGTGCGGGCACCTCGAGGCGCGCCGAGACTTGCGTGCACGCGTTTTCTCGCGTCGCGCAGTCGGCGTCGTAGACGTCGACGTGCAGCGTGCCGACGAGCGTCGCGCATCCCGCGCCGACCGCGCGTGTTGCGTGCACCGGAGCGGCGTCGACGTCGCTGGCCACGTGAGCGAAGGTGTCGTCGGAGGGCGAGCCGTAGAACGTCTCACACGCGTGCGCGTCGAGGTCCGTGAGCGAGAAGTCTCCGCGTCCCGGCGGCGCCTTCATCGATACGACCACCGACGTCGCGACCGCGCCGTCGGCGAAGAGGTCGAGGCGGCCGTCCAACGATTCGGAGAACGAGGCGCGCTCGGTCTCGATCACCCGCCGCGCCGCCACGGCGCCGTCTGCGCTCTCCGCTCCGCTGACGAAGACGACGTGGCCGCCGCTCGAGCGGTCGAGCACGCGGCTCACGCAGGTGGCTTCGCGCTGGCAGGCGGCGCCCGAGAGAACGACGATCAGCAAGGCGAGGAGATTGGCGAAACGCATGGGCGCATCCTGGCCGGCGCCTGGCGAATCGTGAACTCGCCTTTGGCGCGCGCGAATTCGGCTCGATTTGAGCGACTTGGGCGAACGCCACGTCGTCGTTGCTCACGTTTGGGACCGGCTGGACGCGGTGACGACGTCGCGTGGCGCCAACGCAGCAAGACGGCCCGCGCCCCCTTGCGCGTCGACGCTGGCTCTCACCTTGGAGGCCCCATGTCCGTCGACCCGAAGAGCCGAACGCCCGATCCGACCGCGCCGTACGATCCGAGCGCTGAGCCGCCCACCCCGCCGCGCACGGAGGCGCGTGCCGACGCGAACGCCATGATGTTGACCGGCGCCGGCATCGGCGTCATTGGCGTCGTGTCGGCCGCGATCGGAGGCGCCGTGTGCCCGGTGTGCGTGGTGGCTGCGCCCGCGCTCCTCGGCTTCGGTGCATTCCGTCGCTGGCGCTCCACCCGCGCCCCCACGCCCGCCAAGTCTCGATGAGGCGCGCGACTCAGTCGGCCGAGCGGTCGCGCGTAGCGCCTTGATCGCGTTTGACGGCCCGGACGATGGCGGCGCACAAGGAGCACGCGTCGATGCCATGCGGCACGTCGCGTCGATGCATGTCGATGAGGGCGCGAGAGATCTGCGCGAGCTCGCGACGAACGGCGCGGCGCTCGCCCTTGATGCGTGCGATCTGCATGCGATCGTAGTCGGTGGTCTGGTGCCGCATCCAGGCGATGACGGCCGACTCCGCGCGCTCGCTCACGCTGATGCGCTTGGTGCGCGCCACGGTGCCGCTGCCCACCGGAGTCGCGTGCGCGGCGACGAGGCGCGCGAGCGCTCGACCGAGCTCGCTCCACTCCTTGGAGAAGCGCAAGAACGCGAAGACCTCGTCCTCGAAGCTCGCGACGTATTCTGCCTGGGCCCGATCGCGACGCGCGCGATCAGCGACCTTTCGCTTCGCGTACGCCTCGGTGGAGCGCTCGGACTCGAGCGCGGTGCGCGCGGCCTCGATGTTGGTGGCCGGCGCCCAGACGCCGAGCGAGAACTTCTTCCCCTTCTTCCACTCGACGACGGTCCAAGACGGTCCGGCGGCCTTCACGCGCCGTGTGAGGCCGGCGTCTCCGGGCGGGAGGCGAACCCAGCCGAGCGGGGGTCGGTGACGCGCGCCGTCGGCCGAGACGAAGACGTTGGGGTCCGCCGTGGGGCGGAGCTCGAGCGACGTGCTCTCCGTTTCCATCACGCGAGATTCTCTATCACGAACGTCCCTGCGCCGAGCGCGACGAGGACGCCGCCACGCAGCGCCGCTCAGTCCGTTCCCGCGTCGGCCGGGCAAGGTGCGAGGGCGCAGTGACCCGCCGAGCACACGAGCGGGCTCACGCACGCGGCGAACGGGAAGCTGCACTCGTCGCCGAGGCGCGCGCGCGCGACGCACGACGGCGGTAGGCCCGAGTCGGCCGAGAAGCCTTGGCAGGTGGCGCCGCTCACGCACTGGGGCGGCGAGCCGCCGTCGAATGCGCTGCACGGCTGCCCCGCGAGCGCACGCGGCGCGCACTTTCCGCCCACGCCTGGGGTGCAATAGAGCGAGGCGGCGCACTCGAGGCTGGAGGCGCACGGATCGTTCACCTGGCCCAGCGGCTGGCAGGTGTGGGACGTCGCGTCGCAGCGCAGGGTGTCGATGCACCCGCGCGCGCCCGGCGCACACGGCTCGCCGAGGTTGCCGGCGCCCACGCACGTGGCCGCGCCGGCGTCACCGAAGCACACGGTCGACGGAGCGCAGAGGCTCGTGGTCGTCCCCACGCGAAAGATGCACGGCCCGCTCGAGGGCGGCTTGGTGCAGGTGCCCGTCGCCGCGCCGGGCGTCGGGCTCGCGCACGGCGCGTCGGCCGGGCACGCGCTGCTCCCCGCGTCGCCGATCGCGCACGCCGCACCTTCGCTCAACGTCGTGGACACGGTGATCGGCGCGCAACCAGCTTCGGCCGAGACGCACCGCATGTTGTACCCGCACGTCTCGTCGATGCCGGGACATCCCGTCCCGGGCGGACGAACCGGAAGGCACTTGCCGCAGATTCCGTTGCCGAACCCGGAGCACGCGAACGAGGCGCACTGCGAGACGAACGAGCACGGCTCGCCCGCGTCGCGTGTTCCTGGCGGCGCGCAGGACGGCGTGACGTTGGCGATGACCTCGGCGCAGGGCTGCGTGCGGCGCACGCTCGCGCACGCGAAGAGCGACTCCGCGGTGCGCGGCGATCCCGGGCTGAGATAGACGTCCGGGCACAAGTCGGCCGCGCTCATGCATCCGGCGCCCCCGAGACCGCACTCCGCTCGGCGATCGCATGCAGCCTGCACGTATGCACGACACGCCTCGAGAGGCGTGGGCGGGCCTGCGTCCGGGGCCACTGCGGCGTCACCGGTCGCGACGGCATCGTCGCTCGTCGCGTCGAGGCCGTCGACCGGCAGGCCGGCGTCGCTCCCCGCTGGCGACGCGTTCTCCTCTTCACTGGAGCACGCGCCGGCGAGGAGCGCGGGAAACACGCCCGCCAGCACGAGCGCGAGCCTGAGCCCTGCGCGAATCCGAGGACGCGTCGTCATGTCACCATCATCGACCGATGCGGCGACGCGCGCCAGCGACGCGGAGCGCTCGGCAACGAGATCGCCTCAGCCCCCATCGGGCGCGTCGGCGCCAGCCTCCGCGATGCACGAGGTCGCGAACGTGCTCACGTGCCAAACCCCGCCGATGCACGTCGCCGAGCGGTTCGCGCCCTTTCCCGTGGTGCAGTCGTACTGGCACTGGGTTTGGGCGCCGCCGCTGCACGGCGAGCCGCCGCAGCTCGAGTTGTCGTCCGGCACGGTGGTGGGGCACGTGACCACGTAGTTGGGCGGCCCGCCCGCCGTCGTGACACTCCACTTGCCGCCGCGACAGACGTACGTCGAGCCCGAGCAGCATTCGCAGCCCGGTTGCGGATAGCGTTGGGTGCAGTCGGTGCCGTCGGGCAGTGAGCACGCCGTCCCATTCGTCGGTGGCGTGCTCGGACACGCGCCCGTCGCGCCGTCGCCGCCGCCATCGTGAACGACGCTGCCGTCACCGGAGAGGCCGGCGTCGCCGAGGGTGCCCGGACCGCCCGCCGAGCACTGCACCCATGAGAGCGCCAGGGCGCTCCCGAAGAAGATCGCTGCGCGCGCGCGTGATCGATTGCTCGTGCTCATGCCCATGCCTCCGCAAGGTGCGTGCCTCGGGAGCGCGCGAAATCGGCTCGAAAGGCGCGGCCCCCGCGTGCACCAGTGTGCCACGAGGCGCGCCCAGCACGACATCACGCGCAGGTGGCAACTGGAGAGCCCAGCGAGGCCCAATGGCTCAGGTCTTGAGCTTCTCGAAGCGCAGCCAGCTCCGATCGGCGCGATCGAAGCGCACGTAACACTGCGCGCCTGCCACGGCTTTGTGCATGCTCTCTTGCCGCACCGGAACGAGGAGCGTGCCCACGAACCCAGGCGAGCGATCGACGGGCGCGACGGCCACGTCGAACGCGTAGATGGCCACCGGCTGGCGGAGCTGACGCATTCCGATGAGGGTCGCGCGCCGCACCGTCGCAAGGCCTTGCGGCGAGCCGAGCATCTTGAGCGTGGTGAGGAGCGCCTTGAAGAGCGGGATCGGCAAGATCAGTCCCACGACCACGAGCGCCCAGCCGGCAACGTATCCGGACGCTACGAGCCACGCGCCCACGGCCGCGAGCGAAAGCCAGACGAGGAGGAGGATCGCGCCGAAGGCGTTCAGCTTCTGCGAGAACAGAATGCCGATCATCACTTCACCGGCGAGCTGATCGACGACCGCGCCATCGATTCGGTTTTCGGCCGCGAGGCGCTTCGCGGCGTCGGTGTTGCCTTCGACGACGAGCTGCCGCACGCGCGCCACGAGCTCTGGCGGCAACGACTGATCGACGACGGGCGCCGCGCCCTCCGCGACGCGCACGATCGCGCCGCAGTGGAGGCACGGCCATTTTCCGTCGCGCGCGCGGGTCATCGATCCCGCGGTGAGGGGCGCGCCGCAGTTGGGGCACGGAAGCACTTCAGGGCTCGAGTCTTCACGCCTCCGATTCGTGCGTCGCGCACGCGGCGAGCTCGCTCGCGTCAGGCACGGGTCCCGCCATTCTGCACGATGCGCGGGCGCGACGGGAGATCGCAGACAGTGAGCGGCCTCAGAAGCCGGCCAGGATCTGCTCCTTCATGCGCGCGTACTCCTCCGGCGAGAGGAGCCCGCCGTCGAACGCGTCTTTGATCTGCTCGAGCTTTCGCTTGAGCGACCGATCGTCGGCGTGCGCGGCCTCCTTCTCGGTGCGCTTGGCCTGGTACGTCCGCTCGAACCGGCTCTTGAGCTCTGCGGCGGTAACGCCGCGTCCGGTGCGGAAGTAGTGGTCGGCCACGTCGCCGATGGCATACGTCATCGCGTAGCCCATCGACGCGCCCACCACCCAGCCGAGGCCGGGGATCAAGCGGACGGCGCTGCGAATGACGTGTTGGCTCACCAAGCTGACGCCGAAGGTGCCGAGCATCTCGATGACGGTCTTGCGATCGAGCGTGTGCCCGTAGACGCGGCCGATGGCCTGCACGAGGCCGACGTGGATGGGAATGAGGAGCGCGGTGTCGAGGAACGGGATCGGCACCGGCTGCAGCGACACGGCGGCACCGGCCACGCTCGCCACCTCGACGAGATCGCGCACCGCGCGGTCGCGCTCTTCACTCGTGACGCCGTCGAAGCCGCCGCACATCGCGCGATCGAAGGTCTCTTGAAAGCCCATCACGCCGCCTCCTTCTCGAAGTCACGGAGGATGCGCGCGGCCTTGGCCTCGTCGATGCGGGTGAGGAGCCGCTTGGCCTCGTGATCGTCGCGGATCGATTTCGCGAGCGAGAACGTAGAGCCGATCGAGAAGAGGAGGCCCATCCCGAGGAAGGCGCGCGTCCAGGCGTCGACGGGCAGGTAAACGATGCCGACGCTCATCGTAGCGAGGGCGGCGACGAACGAGATCCAAACCTGGGCCATCCAGGCCGCGGAGTGCGGAGGTTCTTGCGGAGCCATGCGGGTTTCCTTTCGCGTCGCGCTATCGGCGGCGCGCCCGGCCTTCATCAATGACCGTGCCAGGGGCCGGGCCCGCGAATTACCGTGCGTTTCGCTCGGGCTCCGACTCAGTGAAGGCACTGAATGCACTCCGATGTACATTTCATGTCGTGCTATCTCGAGACGATCGGGCGTTCTTCGCCGGAGTGGCCGCGGCGGTTCAAGCCAACCCGTTCGGCGACGAGCGGGCGCGGCTCGACGCACGGCTGGTGGGGGCACGGAGCGGCGCCGCGCGCGCGGAGACGATCGATCGGCTCGTCGAGCTCGTTCGGCGGCGCTTGTCCCGCGTCTCGGCAACCGACGTGCGGCGCTACCCGGAGGACGAGCGCGAGCTCCTCGAGCTGGCGGTGCTGTTCGAGCTCTTCCATCGCTTCGCGGGCGCCTTCGACGAGCACATCCGCGCGCAGCTCGCGTCCGGGCCTCGCCCCATTCGCGTACCGTTCGCGGGCGCGTTCTTGCGCGAGCTCGAGCAGCGCGGCTTCGCCGCCGAAGAGGCCAAGCGACTCTTGGCGCTCTCGTTCCAAGTGCGACGCGCGTACTACTTCGTGGAGCGCGCGCTCGTCGGGGAGAGCGCGTCGATGCGGCGCCTCCGCGAGGCGCTCTGGAACAACATCTTCACGCACGACCTCCGGCTCTACGCGCGCTTCTTGTGGCGCAAGATGGAGGACTTCTCGACGTTCTTGCTCGGA
The DNA here is from genome assembly GCA_044224815.1 of Polyangiaceae bacterium. Taxonomy (GTDB): domain Bacteria; phylum Myxococcota_A; class Polyangia; order Polyangiales; family Polyangiaceae; genus JADJCA01. The sequence goes on along the minus strand of JBGAJR010000030.1, from coordinate 29,584 downwards.
GAGACCGGCGCCGGCAAGGGCACCTGCGCGGCGGCGCTCGGGCGATCGTGCTTCATTCCGTTCGACGCGCGCCGCGAGACGTTCACCGAGAGCTTCAGCGCAGTCTTCTCCACGGTGAACCTCGCCGAGTTCCCCGAAACGCTGCTCGAGTCCGAGCTCTTCGGGCACAAGAAGGGCGCGTTCACCGGCGCGGTGGCCGACTACGACGGCGCGCTCGCGCGCGTGAGCACGCACGGCGCGGTCTTCTTGGACGAGATCGGCGAGGTGGGCGAGCCCGTGCAGGTGAAGCTCCTCCGCGTCTTGCAGGAGCGATCGTTTTCACCCGTGGGCTCGCGCGAGCCGATGCGCTTTTCGGGCCGCGTGATCGCGGCGACGAATCGGTCGCTCGACGACCTGCGTCAAGGCGGGCGCTTTCGCGACGACCTCTTCTATCGCTTGTGCGCCGACGTCATCGAGGTCCCTCCCCTTCGCGTCCGCGTGCGCGAGGCGCCCGGCGAGCTCGACGTGCTGCTCACGGTGATCGTGCGCCGCATCGTCGGCGAGGACTCGGCCGCGGTGTGCGCGCTCGTGAAGGAGGCCATCGCGCGCGATTTGCCGCGCGACTACGACTGGCCCGGCAACGTGCGCGAGCTCGAGCAGTGCGTGCGCCGCGTGCTCCTGACGCGCGGCTACCGCGGCGACGTCGCATCGCGCGCGCCGAGCGCCGACGCCGCCCTAGCCCTCGCGCGGCACGTGCGCGCCCTCTTCGCGCTCCACGGCACGGTGGCCGAGGTTGCTCGCCGCGCCGGGCTCGATCGACGCACCGTGAAGAAATACCTCGCTCGCTAGCGCGTGAGGCGCACGGCCTCGGTCGATCTTGGTGCGCTCGAGCGACGTGCACTCGATGTGCACGTCGCCTCATCGCGGACGCGAGCGCCCGCCTGTCGAGTGAAAAAGGCGGCGGAATTTGCGGCGCCGCCGCAGGCCACGCGGAGCTCGGCGCTGGCACGGAGCTCGCTTGACGAGGGCCATGGTCACCCGAGCCACCCTCGTTCTCGGCACCCTCCTCGCCGCCACGGCCTGCAGCGCGCAGAGCCCTGATGGCGCGGTCGGGACGTCTTCTAGCCATCTCGAAGGCGATGACCCACCGCCGGAGATCGTCGTCGGAGAACCGGGCGACGACCCCGCCGACGATCCGGGCCTGCGCTTCAACGCCGACGACGAGCCGGACCTCCCCGTGTGGACGCTCTCGACGGATGCGTACGCCGACTACGGCATCCGCGTGGTGAATCAGAACGCCTATGGCCTCGATGTCGTGACCGGGCCCCACTACTGGGGGACCGCAGAGGCGTACTCGGAGTTCTCCGAGGACGGAGAGGCCGCTCGCGCCGATCAGAGGATCGTCGCGCGCGAGCAAGACTTCGCCGCGGCGGCGAACGGACAAGTGTTCGTCGTCGGCACGCACGGCAACGGCGAGGACGCTTCGGGCATGCTCCAGTCGCTCCCGCCCATGCAGCTCATGACCTCGGTCTCCGAGGACGGAACGACGATCGTCCTCAGCGTGTGCTCCGCGTCCCAGTCCAACACGTACGGCGACCAGAGCCTCACCGCCCGGCTCGCGCTCGCTTGGGGCGCGAACCCGAGCCGCGTCGTCGGATGCACCGGGCGCGTCGTCCCGATCTCGGGAGCGCAGGCGATGCGCCTCGGAACTGCGATCGAGAACGGCAACCTGCCGCAGCCTACCCTCCTTTGTGTCGGCTTTTGGGTCAGCGGCAACGGCGAACGAGTGACGCCCGTCGCGCAGGGAGTGAGCTTCGCCCGCTATGGCTGCACGGGTGACGAGATGTACTGCAACCTTCAACCCGACCCCTGAGCGCCGACGAAAGGCCCCTCCGATGAAGACCTTGAAGAAGGCTGCTCTCGCGTCGATGTTTCTCGCCGCCCTCGGCTGCGCACCGGTCAACGAGCTCGACCCGGACACCTCGGGAGACGGCATCGCCGCTGGCGCACGCGCGGCAGCTTTCGATGGGAGCGGCTTCGAGCCCAGCGCGACGAAGCTCCTCGCCGTTTTTCCAGCGAGCGCCGACACCTTCAAGGCCATCGGGATCCAGCAATGGATGCTGAGCAGCTTCGCGAGCGGGATCATGCTGGAGGCGCGCGTGGCATCGCACCCGAACTGCGGCGTCAATTGCGGCACCGACGCGGTATCGCGCTTGATGGTCGGCAAGCAGCGCGTCCCGTCCGGCGTCGGCGCGGAGGCCACGACGGCGGACCTCTCGGTCGTCGAGTGGCACAGCCCGGGCGCGGCAGGTCGGCTCGCCATCGGCACCGACAAGGCGATCGTCGACAACACGCTTCCACCGCCGTCGCGCCCGTGGACCGCTGCCGCGATCGGCGATCTCAAGCGCGCCACGCTCCCCAATCTGCCGCTCTACGCATGGGGCCAGCTCTCTTCGATGCAGGATGCACTCATCTCCACCAGCATGTGCAGCGGCGACAACAAGGCGCCCGCGTGCATCGACGTCGGCGCGAAGGCCGTCGCCCAGCTCGTTCAAGCCGATCCGATCAAGGGCTCCTCGCTGGTGAAGTTCACCAACCACCCGCTGAAGCCCGAGCTCAACAAGGCCACGTTGACCATCACGGATCTCGTCACGGGCTCGAAGCACACGTATCCCAACCTCTTCGGCACGCTCTGCGTGGCTCAGATCAGCGGCGTCGCGAACATGAATGGCATCCCCGGCGACGAGGTGCTGGTCACCGCAGGCTGTGGCGGCAACATCCAGATGTTCGCCGTCGACGATCGCAGCCAGCGCATCTACCACTGGGACATTCCCCACGGCGCGCGGGTCAGCTTCTCCATCGGCGACACGGACGTCGATCATCCCGGCGCGGAGGTTCTCGCCATCATGAACCCCATGACCGGCTCCGAGTCAGTGCTCTACTCGTCGAAGCTAGACCCCGACTCGAACCGCGTGCTCGTCCAGTCGGCGCCAGTGCCAGGAATGAACGCGCGGCTGCTTGGCGTGGCCAACCTCGACGGGTCTCCGGCCAGCAGCCTCGCGTTCCTGTCGGGCGACAAGGTTCATCACCTTCGCGATTCACGCACCGGTCCATACCTACGTTGGACCTCGGTGCTGGCCAGCTCGTTCGTCTCCGCGTTCGAGCCGGCTGACACGGACGGCGCCCCAGGAAAGGAGGTCGTGGTTCGCTACAATTCCGGCGCGATCGCGATCGTCGACTTCGCCAAGCAGACGCAGCGCTCATACCCGAGCGCAAGCGGAGCACTCGGGATCCCGTTCAAGAACCGCGACGGGCTCGACGGTGTCGATCTCTGCCTGCGCAGCCCGGACGGCAGCGCGCGCCTCCTCGTCGATCGCGCGCAGCGCATCGACCGCGTGACGCAGGGGTGCACCTAGACGGCTCGGGTCATCGCCTCCGGCCCGTGTACCATCGTCGATGATGCATCGGCCCACCGGTCTCGTCGTAGCCTTCATCGTCGCGGTCGCCGGGCTCGTCGCCGCGTGCTCGGACGACGAGGGCGTCGGACGCGCGGGCAGCGCGGAGCTCGACGCATCCAGCACGCAAGACGTGCAGTCGGACGCGAGCGGCTCGCCCGCAGACGGCGGCGGCGAGGCCAGCGTCGATGGCGCTCCGCTGGATGCGTCGCGCGATGCGCTGCTCGATGAGCCGCTCGATGACAGCGGCTCCGACGGCGCGAGCGATGGTGCGTCGCTCGAAGCCGGCGCGGCAACGGACGCCGCGGACGCCACGGTCGATGCGGACGACGGCTCGATGGCGGACGCCGCGGCGGACGCGAGCGCCGACAGCGGCAGCGCGGCGGACGCGAGCGCCGACAGCGGCGGCGCGGCGGACGCGAGCGCCGACAGCGGCAGCGCGGCGGACGCCGACGCCAGCGTGGGCAACCAACCGCCCACTGGAGCAGCGAAGTTGGGCGGGACCAACCCGGTGACCGGCGTGGTCACGGGAGCCGTGGAAGGCAGCGATCCCGACGGCGACACGCTCTCTTACAGCGGGCCAGCGTCCACCGCCAAAGGCACGTTGAGCCTCGACACTTCGACGGGTGCCTTCACATACACGCCAACCACTGCGGCCCGAGCCGCGGCCGCATCGCCCACCGCGACCGCCGCCGATCTGAGCGACAGCTTCACCGTCACCGTCTCGGACGGCAAGGGCGGCGCCGACGCTGTCATCGTCACGGTGCCGATCACTCCGTTGTGACGAGACGCCCACGCGCGGTCGGTCAGAGCGACGCGCATCGCCCTCGCACTGTCCGTTGGCCAGTCAAAAGTGTCCGCGGACACCCTCGGCGCTTCGAACGTCGCGGAATGTCGTGTGCGCCGGCTGGCCCGACACGTGCTCGAAGCCAGCGCATTGGGCCGCCGCAGCGCGGTCCGGATAGGATGAGGAGCCCATGTCTGAGCCGACTCTCACCACCGTCGTCGTCGCGATCACGGCGCTGCAGTCCGACATGGCCCGACGCTTCGACGAGACGAACGCGCGCATCGACGCGACGAACGTCCGGCTCGACTCAGTCGCAGATCGCCTCTCATCGCTGGAGGTCGGCGTCCAAGAGCATCGCGCGGAGACCGTCCAGCGCTTCGCCGAGACGAATGCTCAGCTCGCCGAGACGAACGCTCGACTAGGCTCAGTCACGGATCGCCTCTCTTCTCTCGAGGTCGACGTCAAAGAGCATCGCTCCGAGACTGCGCAGCACCGAGCCGAGACGGCGCGCGCGTTCGCCGATCTCGACCGCGAGCTCAGTCAACACGCCTCGGTCGTCCATCGCGCAATCGACGACGAGATCGAGGCGTTGAAGCGACGACCGGTGCCACCGCCCAAGCGCTCGCCTCGCCGACGCTAGATCACGGCGGCGGCGGCACCATCACCGTCCGCCACTTGCCCTGCTGACACTCGTGAACGCCGTTCCAGGGGCACTCGCCGTCGTGGCACGTCTCCTTGGCCTTGCACGGGGACCCCTCGGCGGGACAACGTTTGCGCGGCGCCGTGCAGATCCATTGCGGAGGCGTTGGAGCCGGCGCTGCCCCTCCACAATGGATCGGCGTGCCGCACGCGCACGTTCCTTGCGGATACGTGCACGGCCCGGGATTCTCGCCGCTTGCGCACGCGGGCGCCGGCCCTCCCCCGAATGTCGCCGGACAGGCGACCTTCTTCGGAGGCGACTTCTTGGAGGCAACCCGCGTCGGCGCGCTCGCGCTCGTGCTCTCGCTCTCGCTGGGATCCGGTGACGCCACCGCGACGAAGGTCTCGCGCTCGGGTGGCGGCGCGCTCACGCTCGCGGGCGGGGGCGCCGTCACGATCGCCGACGCCGGCGCGGTCGCGCTCCCCGTTGCGGCCGCACCCGCGTCCGAGGTCGCGACCAGAGGCGCCTCGATGGATGCAGCGGCCCCGCCGCACGCGACGAACGAGAAGATGACCACGGGAGCGAGCTTCATGCGCGAGAGCGTATCCATCGGAGAGCGGACGGCCAATCGTTCGTCGGCCTCACGCGTCTCGCGATGAGCGGCCTCGCGATCGTTCGGTCGCCGAATCGGTCGGTGCGCCGTCGGCCTCGTCACTCCCTCCAGTCTCCACGCGAACGCGATCGCGTGCCACGCGAACGGGCGTCGGCTCGAGGAGCCTCGCCCGCGCATCGTCGGCCGTGCTCGCCGTGTCGACCAGGACGCGCATGAGGTCCTCGTCGTAAGCGATGCGCTGATCGCCGACGACATCGGTCGCGTGATGACGAACGAGGATCGCGCGCGCGCTGCCCGCGATGACGTCTTCGACGGAACCGATGGCCTCCCACGGCAAGAAGACTGCGTCGTCGAGCACGACGCCGCTCCGAACGACGGTCACGCTCCCCGAGTACAGAGACTGTCCGAGCTCGTCGACGAACCGCGTGAGCTTGCGAGCGATGACGGCCTCGTCGGTCGGTATGGCCCAGCGCGCGCGCTTGGGCGCGATGCGCAGGGGCGCGTCGGTGGGGCTCAGCTTGCGCCACAAGAACGCGCCCCCCACCGCGCACACGACAGCCAATGCCGCCCCGCGCGATCGCGAGGCGATCCCCAGGAGCGCCACGAACAGGAGGAAGGGCCACCAGAACCGACCATCCAACGTTGGCTCCGTGACGACGCGCGGGCTCCGCGCGATGAAGATCCGACGCGGCGGGGGCTCGCTGGGGAGCGGATCGCGCTCATTCCGTGGCGGAGTCGGCGTGGGCTCGAGCTCTTTCAAGAGCGCCTCGAGGCGTTCGCACTCCATGCGAAGCGCCTCGATCGCGAGCGTCACGTCACCGTCGATCTTCGGACGCGCCGGCATGAGCGTTTGGACCGGGCGGCCGGCTCGCTTGGCGACGAGCTCGACCGCCGCGCGTCGTTCACGCACGCGCCTCGAGAGCGTCATGAAACGATCGAGCAGCGCGCCGAGGCTCGGCCCGCGCTCCTCCGCCGTCGCGCGCGGCGCGTGGCGACGGATCCACGCCTCGCCCCACGCCGTCCACTCGCGCAGCTCCTCGCGCGAGGTGTCCTCACGCACGATCCGCCCTTCGAGCGCCGCCGATCCGCCGAGCCCCTCGACGACGTCGAGCACCGCCATGGCGCGGGCGCGCGCGGCTTCATCGGCGTCGCGGTAGCTCATGACCGTCATATCGTTGCACAATACACTGGTCACCGAAACCGCCGTCGCGATGGCCGACGCGCGCTTGCGAGGGACGAGCCATAAGACCAGAAGCGCTAGACTGCCCATTAAGATGTGCACTGACCAAAATGGGTCCACGAAAGCGATGCGCGAGCCCGTCCACGTCGAGCGGGCATCGCGTGCGGGTCCGGGCCACGCCGGACGGGCGGCGATCGCGGTGGCGCTCAGCCTGTGGGCCGCGTGCGGCGGGGTTGCGACGAGCACCGTCGACGGCGACGCCAGCGCATCCAACGACGGTGGCGGTCGACCCGACGGTGCCAGTGGCGACGGCGGCGCCGCGGGTGATGGCGCCATCACGGATGGCCCCACGGCGAGCGACGGCGGCACGCCCGACGCCGCCTATCCTTGCAGCGCCGGTGGCGGTCCGAGCGGCGGCGTTCCGCTGACGTACGCCACGTGCAACTCGGAGTCGGAATGCGCGCTGGTCGATCTCGGATGCTACTGCGGCGGGCAGCCCGTCGTGGGCGTCGCCAAGTCGTTCGAAGCAGAAGCCGCGGCGTGCGAGGCCACGCACGCCAAGACGTGCGCGCTCGGCTGCCCCGTCATGGACGGCTTCTCGACCCAAGACGGCAAGACGCCGGCCTCGCGCGGCGTGATCAAGGTCCGATGCGTGTCGCGCGACGGGGGTCCAAAGCGCTGCGAGTCGTACGTGCCGTAGTCACAATGGCCCTGCGACTTCCGCGAGCACGGCGATTGCGCGCCGACGCGGCGCCACGTTCTACATGCTCGTGCGCGGCGCGGCGTCAGAAGGTACCGGTCACCGTCCCCGCGACGCCGCCGCGCGTCGGCGCGACGCCCGGCGACAGGAAGCCGCGCGCGGGCTCGCGCTTCGTGGTCGTCTCCCGCTCACGACCGAGTACGGCGGCATCGAGCACGATGGCGGTGACGCCGCCGAGAACACCGCCGATTGCGGCGCCGGTCCCCGGCTCACATGGCGCGAGCGGCGACTTCGCCGGAGTTGCGATGCACTCCACGAAAGCGCCGCCGAGCACACCGACGACCGGCGTAACCACGCGAAGCGCGACGCTCCCGAACGCGGGGCCCACGTTCCCGTGCATGGCGTGGACGATCGCGCCACCGAAGGCGTACGTGGAGAGGCTCGCGGGCACGAGCACCTCTGGCTTCGCGTTGGCGCTCAAACCGAGCCCGAGCGCGACGCCATCGCTCACCATGATCTGCCAGCCATACCAATGGGTCTGGACCACCTGACGGTCCGGCGACGGCGCCGGTCTGCGCGGGCCGACGTCATCGGGTTCGTCAGCGCGCGCGGTGCGCGCGGCGGAGACAACGCTGAGAGCGACCACGAGCGCGATCTGAATGCGACCCACCATCGCGAGCGTCATACCCGATGCGCCAGCCGGACGCCGCGCTCGACCGGATTTTGCGGCCGCGTTTCATGATCGACGGCGCGTGAGCCGGTTTCGATTCGGCGTGCACTTCGGGGTGTACGGCGCGCGCGTACCTGGCCTCCTGCCGGGACGAACGCGAGGCCGGAGGAGGATGCAAATGGCGGCGAGCTGCAAGACTCAGATCTTCGTGCCCGGAAGCCTCGTGGGTTGGACCACGATGCGCGTCATGACGGAGTCGTCGCGTTACCACGTCACCTACGGTGTCGTGGACGGTCGACGCGTCGCTGTCCTCCGAGGCGAATCGCACGGAAAGCTGGTGCACGAGACCGACGGAGATCCGCGCGTCGGCGAGGCGAGCCTCTTCTCGCTGCCGATGAACGCGTGGATCGGGCAGAGGTTGCAGATCGGCGCGGTGAGGACGTCGTCGGTCGTCTCGGTGGCATTCGAAGACGACGCGCGCATCCTCTCGGAGGTCACGACCTGGGTTGGACCGCTCGCGCGCCACACCGAGAGCGAGCCCTATTGGGGGCCGCGGGTGTCGGTCGTGCCCGCGACATCACCCTCACCCCCGCCGCCGCCGCCCGCGCCCGCGCTCGAAGGGGCCGCGCTCTACCTCGCGCTCGTGGAGTCGGCGGCGGCACGCCTTCGCCGCGTTCGGTCTGCGTCCGACCTCAAGGCCGCGCTCGACGCGGACCCCCGCGTTCGCGAGCGCTTCGGCGACGCGCTCGCCGAGTGCCTCGTGATGGTGAAAGCGATCGCGGCCGCCAACGCACGCGACGAATCGCGGTAGCCGACGCTGCGCTCAGTCGGAGTTGCCCCACAGCAAGATCACGCGCGGCGCGCCGAGGCCGTGCTCGCGGCCGAGCGTGTAGAGGCGCGCGAGCTCCGCGCGAGGGCTCGCCTCGGCGTCCGAGACGATTGTCTCGTCCATAAACGTGACGCCTTCCCAAGGAGAGATCTCGTTCTTCAGGGTGATGCGCGTCGCGCGCTCGAGGGCGGGGACGTGGGTGGTCACCGGCGCGCTCGCGGCGAGCGCCTCCACGCCTTCGACGAACGGAGGCAGCTCGGCCGCGCTCATGAGCGCGTTGAGCCGATCGAGGGTCTCTCGGTCGAGCGGCTCGCCAGAGGTCTCGAACCCCGCACAAACTTCGCGAACGGCCGCGTCGATCGCGGTGGGCACGCGAACGGGCACGCCGAGGATCTCCGTCTGCAAGACGGCGAAGCCGCCGACCTGATGATGAAAGCGCCAGAACCCCGCCTCGACCACGCGACGCACGACCTCGGGTCCGACAGTCGGCGGCTCGGTTTGGTACCACCACCATCCGATCACCATGAAGGGGAGCGGCTCGCCTTCTTGCGTCGGAAGGTCGACCGAGCGGAGCCACAGCGGATCGCGTTCGCCTTGCATGAACCGAATCGCGCGCGCGACGTTCTCGCGATGAACGCCGACCATGTAGACGTCGTCGGCGCCGAGCGTGAGCGACGGCAAGAGCTCGGCCCAGCGCGGCGACGGGAGCGCGGAGCGATCGACGTCGCGCCCGCCGCGCCACGCGTCGACGAAGGCGCGCGAGAGCCGACGGAGGACGCCCTCGGCGCGCGCCCTGGCGAAGCCCGGACCAGCGTCATCGAGCCGACTGGCGATGCACTCGACGGCATCGTCGGGCGCGAGCTGGCGAAGGACACGGCCCGTGACGGCGTCGATGGCTCCCGCAGTCTCGTTGGGCGGCTCCACGGGCCACCGAGACGACGAGAACATCGAGCGCAACCGCTCCTCGTCCGCGGGCGACAAGGCGCGATCCGCGTTGGCGACGGCCCGAACCGCGATCGGGCGAAGGAGCGCGTCCGGTGAGCCGAGCGCACGGAGCCAGAGCGCATGCGCGCGCGCCTCGTCGCCACCGAGGAGCGGCTCGGCCCGCGTCAGCGCTTCGCGGGCCAGCGGATCGCCCGCGTCGATCCATTCTTCGAGGAGCGCTGCCGCGCGCGGCTCGGCACGCGAGCCGAGGATGCGCGCGAGCGCTTCGCGGCGCTTGTCGCCGGGCCGCAAGGTCGGAAGGAGCGTCTCCACGCGCGGCACGACCTTGTCATCCGCGCGAAGGACGAGCGCTTGCTCGCTCGCGATGCGAAGCGCCGGTGAGCCCGCCAAGTATTGCAGCAAGACGTCGAGAGACTTCGAGCTCGTCACCTTCGCGAGCGTTGCGAGCGCGGCGCCGCGCACCTCGGAGGCGAGGGCCTCGTTCGCGAGGACCGTCCGGGCGCGCGCCTCGATGCCGTCGGGCGCGAGCGCAGCCAACATCTCGATCGCGAAGGCGCGCATCGCATCCGAGCCTTCGGCGAGGACGGCCTCGAGCTGAGGGACGCACGACGCGCCGAGCGAGCGGGCGAGCGCGACCGACTGGGCGGCGACGGCAATACCGCCGTAGGGCGCGAAGGGATGACAGCGCTCGGTGAGACCGGTGAGAGAGTCGCTCACGCAGCCACGATGTCAGATCCGAGGCGGCCTGGCGATGTGTCCGCTGTCGCCGCGGCTGGGGTGCACGCGATTCGGCCGGTAAGAAAAGACGAGGCCGGAGCCTCGCTGGGAGGTCCGGCCTCGGTTTCGCGTGGCGCGCGTGGCGCGCGTGCGGAGCGGCTACTTCTTCATGAGCGCGACGAAGCGGGCCATGTGCTTCTCCTGGCCCTCACCCGCGTAGGTGTCGAGACAGGCGTAGTCGTTCATGGTCATCATCGTTTGCGTGTGGAGCTTGAGGAACTCCTCGTCCGCCCACCGGATGTCTTGGAGCGTGGCGCGATCGCCGGTGACGAGGAGCATCGCGGCGGGCATGCTCTTGTTGCCCGTCGATTGGGGCGTCAGGAACATGAAGTTGTCGATCTTGCCGGCCTGCTTCTTGTGGTTCCAAAACGCCTTGATCGCCTCGTAGTTCTCGAGGGCGCGGGGCTCCATCCCCTGACGCGGGCCATTGTTGATGAACAAGAGTGCGTGATTGACGGCCATGGGCGATCTCCTTGGTGTGTACAGCTTCTCGCGCGGCGTATCCGGCTCGCCCCGACTGCGCAAGACACGCCGGGCCGGAACCTTCGATCGGCGATACGGCTCATGCAGGCGGGCGAGGAGTCGAGGGCGTCGCGCATCCCCGATCGCGTGCCATACTCGGTAGATGGCTCGGGTCGCGCTCGACTCTGCGTTGCGGCGCGACGCCTGTTTCGTGTGCGGGGCGACGTCAGGCCTCGTCAGCTTGGGGCGCGTGGCCGCCGGGATCTGCCAGTCGTGCGCGCCGAGGCTTGGTGAGACATTGCTCGCCTCCTCGTCGAAAGCGATCTCCGCGTGGCTCGAGGTGAGACCGATCGACATCGCGGAAGCGGAGTGGCCCCTCGGCGCGCCGGTTCCGGGCGAGGCCACAGTGAGCGCGCTCGCCGTGGGTGAGCGCAGGCCGGTGACGCCCGGCGAAGAGGCGATCGCGTCGATGCTCGTCGAGGTCGACGCCGAGCTCGGCGCGAAGACGCGCGGGCAGCCGCACGTCGATTTGGCGATCGCCTACATGCACATGGGCCTCGCGCGCGAGGCGCTGCGCGAAGCCGCGAAGGCACTCGCGATCAGCGGCGAGGCTTGGGTGTCCACCTCGGCGCTCGGCGTCATCTTTCGGAATCCCGTGCGGCCGGGCGGGCTCGCGGCGCTCGCGAACGCGGTGAGAGCGCGAGGCGTGACGCTGTAGGTAGAGAGTCAGCTGATGCGTCGCGGCCCGCGGCGGCGCGCAACGTCGCGTGATCTCGACGGAGCGTGCTCGCGTCCTGAGCGCGAGCGCCAGAAGTTTCTCAACGTCGGGCGCGAGCACGTAGGGTCGTCGCATGACCAAGAAACTGCTCGCGGAGGCGTTCGGCACCTTCTGGCTCGTGTTCGGAGGATGCGGAAGCGCGGTGCTCGCTGCAGCGTTCGGCGGGACCACGTCCAACCTGGGGATTGGATTCGTCGGAGTGTCGCTCGCGTTCGGTCTGACCGTACTCACGATGGCGTATGCGATCGGGCACATCTCGGGCTGTCACTTGAACCCGGCGGTGACGGTCGGCCTGGTCGTGGGCGGGCGACACCCCGCGAAGGAAGCCGTGCCGTACATCGTCGCGCAGACGATCGGCGCGGCGATCGCGGCGGGCGTGCTCTACGTAGTCGCGAGCGGCCGGCCGGGCTTCGAGGTCGGCGGCTTCGCGGCCAACGGCTTCGGTGAGCACAGCCCCGGCGGCTACGGGATGGTGGCCGCGCTCGTCCTCGAGGTCGTGCTGACGGCGTTCTTCTTGCTCGTCATCATGGGCAGCACCGACAAGCGCGCGCCCGCGGGGTTCGCGCCCATTCCGATCGGGCTCGCGCTCACCTTGATTCACCTGATCGGAATCCCGGTCACGAACCTCTCCGTCAACCCGGCGCGAAGCACGGGCCCGGCGCTCATCGTCGGGGGCTGGGCGCTCTCGCAGCTCTGGCTCTTCTGGGTCGCGCCGCTCTTGGGTGGCGCGCTCGGGGGCGGCGTCTACAAGGCACTCTTCGAAGCGGGCTCACCGAAGGAAGCGTGAAACGCCCGTTTCGCCTCGTCTGAGATGTTGATTTGACGACGCTTTTCGGCGCCGCCCACCCCGCCAAAAACCGATCTTTGCCATGGCAACGATCGGTTTCTCGAGGCGGCCGGGCCGACGACCGATGGCTGATGGCGATCTTTGCCATGGCAACGATCGGGTTTCTCGAGGCGGCCGCGCGACGACCGACCGCGCCAATTGCGATCTTTGCCATGGCAACGATCGGTTTTCTCGAGGCGGCCGCGCGACGACCGACCGCGCCAATTGCGATCTTTGCCATGGCAACGATCCGTTTCTCGACGCGCCCTCGCCGACGACCGACCTGGCCCGATGGCGATCTTTGCCATGGCAACGATCCGTTTCCCGAGGCGCCTTCCGCTCGCGAGCGTCGTTGTCGCGATGTGGCACGGCGCTCGCAACGCCGCCCCAGCGCCCCGCTCAGGGCGTGTCGAGCACGGTGCGCACACGGAGTGCCAACGCGTCGAACGTGTACGGCTTCTCGAGGAGGTGAACCGCCGGCGCCAGGACGCCGTGCTCCGCGATGACGTCCGCGGTGTACCCCGAGGTGAAGAGCACTTTCAGGCCCGGGTGGCTCTCCCGCATTCGGTCCGCCAACGTGCGCCCATTCATGCCGGGCATGATCACGTCCGAGAGCAAGAGGTCGATCGGCCCGGCGTGCATCGCGAGCCCAGAGAGCGCCGCCTCCCCGCTCGCGAACGCCATCACGCGATAACCGACGCGACCGAGGAGCCGCACCACCATCGCGCGCACGCGCTCGTCGTCCTCGACGATGACGATGACCTCGCGGCCCTTGCCGACGACGCCGCGCCCGGGCTCGCCCGCCCGCGCATCTTCGGTGGTGCGCGGCAGATGGATGACGAACGTGGCGCCCGTCCCGTGCGCCGGCGCGAGATCGATGTGGCCACCGTTCTGTTTGACCACTCCGTAGACGGTGGCGAGGCCGAGCCCGGTTCCCTTCCCCACCTCCTTGGTGGTGAAGAACGGCTCGAACACGTGCGGGCGCGCCTCCTCGGAGATCCCGGTCCCCGTGTCGGAGATCTCGATCTCGACGTAGTCGCCGGGCGCGACGTTTCGCGCAGCAGCGTCGCCGACGCTCAACGTCCGATTGGTCGCGCTGATCGAGAGCGCTCCCCCGCTCGGCATCGCGTCGCGCGCGTTGAGCGCGAGGTTGACCAAGATCTGCTCGACCTGCCCCGGATCGAGCTTCACGCGCCAGAGATCGGAGGCGATGGATGACGAGAGCGCGATGGGCTCGCCCAACGTACGGCGCAGCATCTTCTCCATCTGCCCGATCACTTCGCCCAGATCGAGCACCCGTGGCGCGATCATTTGCCGGCGCGAGAAGCCGAGCAGCTGGCGCGTGAGGTGGGCGGCGGAGTCCGCCGCGCGGTCGGCGTCTTCCACGGCTTCTCGCAGCGGATCGGCCGCGGGGAGCTCCTCCAGCGCGACCGACAGGTTGCCGCGGATGGCCGTGAGCAGGTTGTTGAAGTCGTGCGCGATGCCTCCGGCGAGACGGCCCACCGACTCCATCTTTTGAGCGTGGCGGAGGTGCGCCTCGAGCCGAACGCGCTCCTCCTCCGCGGTCCGGCGCGCCGTCACGTCGCGCGCGACGAGCATGACGCCCGCGACGCTCGGATCATCGAGGAGGCTCGAGCCGACCGCTTCGAGCCAGCGCCATCCGCCGCCTTTGTGCTGATGTCGAAACTCCAAAACCACGTTCGGGCGCGCGCCGCGAATCGCAGCCCCGAGCCCGTCCCGAATCGACGCGTGGTCGTCGGGGTGCACGTACGTGAGCCCATGCACGCCCAAGAGCTCGTCCGGACGAAACCCGAGGATGCGCTCGCACGAGGGACTCACGAACCGCTCGATGCCCTCGCGGTCCATGATGAGCAAGATGTCGTTGAAGTTCTCCACCATGAGGCGGAGGCGGCGGTCGTCGTCGCCGCCGATCGATGCCGCGTCGTCGCGACGCTCCGTGGACACGATGACGAACGCGTCGTTCCCGCGCCAGCGTCCGCGACGCGCCACGGACTCGACGAGGCGCACGCCCCCGCTCGCGCACGGCATGCGGTGCGTAACGCGCGGAGAGACCTTCTCACCTGACGCCGAGAGCGCAGCGACCGCGCTCGCGAGCCCGTCATCGGCGGGGATGGCCGCGCCGGCCGAGAGTCCCGTCGTGCGCGCGAAGGCGTCGTTCACCCACACGATCGCGCCCCCCACGCGCACGTGAACCAGCGCATCGAGCGCGGTGGCGACGGACTCGAAGACGTCATCGGTCGACTGGTCCGACACCGCCATGATTCGCCGATACCATGATTGACCGGACCGAGTCCTCGCGGCCGAAACGGCTACGCCTCATTCGTGTGGCGACCGTCACGAAGGCGTCAGTCGTCGAAGCCGAAGAATCTTCGTAGCTCCTTCGCGTCGGGGGGCGCGGCTCCGCGCTCGAAGCGCCGGACCTCACCGGCGTGGTTGCGCGCGAGGATGGCCGCCCCCTTCATGGCGCCCAGCGCCTTGGGCGAGAGGTGTCGGTCGAGCTCGCCCGGGTCGTAGACGAGGAACTTGGGCTCGTCGGTCGGCTTCTTGAGGTGCGCAAGATCGACCACGGGGTGCGGCGCACGCGCCCAATTGGCGTAGGGAATGCACCCTCTTCCGGAGCAGCGCGCGTCGGCGAGCGCCACCGTCTCGTTGCCCATGACCTCGCATCGGAACGCGGGGAATACGCGATGGAAGGCCTCGCCCTCGTTGGCCGCTGCGGGCGAGAGCACGACGAGCTGCTCGAAGCGCCCGATCGGCTTCTTCAAGGGCAGCACGCGGAGCGGCGTCGTCCGATCGTCGAGGACCGCGCGACGCTGCGGCTCGAGCGCGTCGAGAATGGCGTCCGCGATCCGCGCACGCTCCGCGGCGTCGAGCGGCGAGCCCCAAACGACGGCGGTGAGCCGGATCGCCTGGGTGCGATCGTCCGAGGTGAGGAGCCACTCCGCGACGCTGACGTTCGCCATCGCAAAGACGTTCTGGCGCTTCGGCACCGGCTGGAAGTCGTAGATGATCTCATCGAGCGCGTCGCGTTCGGCGCGCAACATCTCGACGACGTCTACGGAGAGGTCGGGCTCCGCGCTCTTGGTCCGCGGCCCCTCGACGTAGCCCTCACGAACGAGCTTCTTCGCCTTCTCGTGTGCGAAGGCATGCGCCTCGTCGTCACTCGGCCGCGTCGAGACGTTGCTGCCGCCACGCTTGTCGCTCCAGCTCTCGAGGACTCGACAGCCCGCGACCTCGAGCGTGTAGCGGCGGCCATCTCGATGAACGAACGTGCGCACCTCGTGAGGCTCGGCGAACCGCTCGGCGCCGCCGGTCGTCGCCGGCGTCTTGGCCTTCGGCGTCTTCACCTTCGTCGCTGGGTTGGGTGCGCTGCTCCGCTTCGTCGCCATGCAACGGCATCGTTCTTCGAAGCCCCGACGAAGGTCAAGCGCCCACCCCCAACGGCCGGCGTCCGAACGTCACCTCCGCGCGAGGAGCGCCTCGAGCTCCGCGACGCGCGCTCGGGCCGCGGCTTCGCTCGCCTTGGCTGCGGCCTCGCTCGCTCTCGCGGCGGCCTCGTTGGCGCGCGCATCGGCCTCGCTCGCTTTCGCGGCGGCCTCGCTCGCCTTGGCGGTCGCTTCGCTGGCGCGGGCCGCTTCGGCAATCTCCGACGGAAGCAAGACGAGTGCGCCATCTTGGAGGAGCCGGAGCGCCGCGGGCCAGCGCTCGCCAGACGCCACGGTCCACTCGAGCGTGCATCCGAACGCCTCCGAGAGCGTGAGGCACGGCGTTCGCTCGGACTCGACGACGCGCTCTACGAAGTCGCCCTCGACGCGATCCCACACTCGGATGCGCGAGCCCTCGGGCGCGTCGACGTCGAAGCAGACGAATTCGCGGACGCCCATGGCCTCGTACGCTTCGCGCTTCTCCGCGAGGGTCCACCGCTCGCGTGTGTCGGACAGAGAGAGGATCTCGACCGTGAGCTCCGGCACGCCGAGCTCCCACGTCTTCCAAGAGCCGTGCTCGAACATCTTCGCTTGGGGCAGGCCAAGCTTCACGGCCGCGTCCGGCGCGCGGCGCCCGCGATCGTCGTTCAGCGTGGCGTTCCAGTAGACGAACATGTCCGCCGAGACCGCGTGGGCCTCGCCACAAAGCGACCTCAAGATCAGCTTGAGGAACATGCACAGATCTTCGTGCCGAGGGTGCTGGCCCAAGTGCTCCTCCTCCGGCTCCGATTCCGGAAAATGGAGCGGCCGCACGGGGCGGACGTGAGCGAGCTTGGTCGCGGGATTCGGCGACGACGCCATCCCGGCGATTGTACCTGGTCTCTCTCTAGGTGCCCCGTGCGGCCGCATCACCGCAGCTTGAGCACGACGCGCGCCAGAAGCCGCCGCGCGGATCTCTTGACGATTCGCTCGGCGCGCTCCGTCCGCGGACAGTCTCCGCTGTCTTTCGGACACCCGCGAGCCGCGCCCGGGTCGTTAGAGCGCGTTGGCAGAGCGCGCTCGACCGCCCGCCACAAAACCGATCTTTGCCATGACAAAGATCCGTTCGCGGCCCGTGGTCTACGGCGCGACGGTCCGCCACGAAGACGATCTTTGCCATGACAAAGATCCGTTCGCGCTCCGCCTCCCTCGGCGCGACCGTGCGTCGCGATGCCGATCGTTGCCATGGCAACGATCGGTTTTTCGGGGGACGGGCGCGGCGCGGCTTGAGACGCGGCTACGCCCCACGCTGCGCGGGTGTTCACGGCGCCGGGCGCGGGAAGGGTCGGGCCAAGGCCTGCCGTGCACGGCTCGTCGATGACGTCCCAGGGCGCTCGGGGCACGGCGCGCGGTACCATCGCGCGACATGCCCGACGCCACTCCCCTGCCGAACCTGGCCACCCTGCTCTTCTCGGCGCCCGATCGCTCCGGGCTCGTCGCTCGCTTGTCCGGCTTCTTCGCCGAGCTCGGCCTCAACATCGTGGACGCGTCCAACTTCACCGACGTGCACGGCGAGCGCGGCCCGCGCTTCTTCATGCGCATCGCGATCGATCTCGCGGGACTCACCTCCAAGGACGCGCACGACAAGCTCGGCGGCTCGGCCACGCGCGCGTCGCTCGAGGCCGCGTTCCAAGAGCGCATCGCCGGTCCCCTCGGCGGCGAGTGGTCGATCGGGTACAGCGATCACGTGGCGCGCATCGCGCTCATGGTGACCAAGGATCCGGCGTGCCTCTACGACCTCGCGCTCCGTCAGCGTCAGGGCGAGCTCCCGTGCGAGATCGCGCTCGTCATCAGCAACCACCCCACGCTCGAGGCCGCCGCGCAGGCGTTTCGCATCCCGTTTTACGCGCTGCCCGTCACGCGAGAAACCAAACCCGAGCAAGAGGCGCGGGTCTTGGATCTCGTTCGCCGGCACCACATCGAGCTCGTGGTCCTTGCACGATACATGCAAGTCCTCAGCGACGACTTTTTGCAGAAGGCGCCCCCGGTCATCAACATCCACCACGGCTTCTTGCCCGCGTTCCAGGGCAGCAAGCCGTACCACCAAGCGCACGCGCGCGGCGTGAAGCTCATCGGCGCGACCGCGCACTACGCCACCAAGGATCTCGACGAAGGACCGATCATCGAGCAGGACGTCGAGCGCGTGACGCACGACATGGGCCCCGAGGAGCTCGTGCGGGTCGGCCGCGACGTGGAGCGCGTAGTGCTCGCCCGCGCCGTGCGCGCGCACCTTCAGCGTCGCGTGATCGTCGAGGGACGGCGAACGTTCGTGATGTGAGCGACAGCCGCGCGCCCCCGCAGGACCGCACGGCTTCCGAGCTCTAGCCCTAGCTCCCCCCTCACCGCGCCGCGAGGAATCGCGCGATCCAGCGCGGGTGTCCGCGGCCCCCAACGACACCGCTGCCCATCGTCCGCGCCGCGGATCCGAAACCGAGGAAACTCTTGGACATAGGCTCCGAACAGCCGCCCATCGCGGCGATCGGTCGCGCGGCGCGACCGGCACAACGGTTGCGAGCTCGTTGGACATGCTTCGTCGAACGCTTGCTTCAACGATCTTCATGGGCCTCGCGCTCGCCGCGGGAGGTTGCAGCGCGAGTGACGCCTCGAGCGACGAGTCGGACGAGGGCGCGCTCGAGACCCAAGACGCGCCGGCCCCCGCCGAGCTCCGCCGCGAGCTGCGGGTCCTTCAGCGCGACGAGGGGACGAACGCGTGGCTGGCCAACGAGCCGTCGAGCGTCGACGGTCGGCCGATCGGGACCGACGCCTCGCGCATGAACGAGCTCTTCGTGCGCTTGCTCGACACGCTCAAGGGCGCCGACGCGCGCCCCGCCGTGCTCGCGATTGCCGCGACCTTCGGCGCGGACGGCAGCCCCATGCGCCAGAAGTTCGCGTCCCTCTTCGTGAGCTTCCCGACGCCCATCGCGGTTCAGGTGACGAAGGCGACGGACCCGCAGTTCCTCGCGCCGCGCGTCATCGTGGGGCACGACATGATCAGTCGCTCGTGCGATCTGACGCCCGATGGATCGTGCGCCGAGGGGCGTTACTACATCCCGCTCGACGACCCTGACGGCTCGTACGTAGCCAAGCAACCCTTCGCGGCTGCGCTCGTCGCGGCCACCGACGCGGCGGCCCGCCACGCGACGTCGGGAGCCGACGGCATCCCCGGAGCGATGGCCAAGCTCCAGAAGCACGCGAAGAATTTCGACACGCGGACCGACGACGGCACCGGCAACTTCGTCCCCGAGCGCACCCGCGTCGGCATCCCGTTCGAGAAGCGCACCGTGACGCGCTACGGCATCCACGAGGTGCTCACGTCGGCGCGCGTGCGCGAGGATCTTCGCGGCCGCGTCGTCGTGATCGTGGGCGCGCCGAATGCGCGCAGAGTCGCGCTCTACGGCGGCGCCGAGCCGGCCGAAGAGGTTACGGTCGCGCCCGCTGCGCAGCTCGCGCCGCTCATCGCGGACCCGTGACGAGGCGTGGACAGCGCAGCTTGGTGCGAAGCTCCTCCCGCTGAGCGCACGCACGAGTGGGTCGCCGCCTCGGCGCCGCGGCCGCGCCCGAGAGGCACTTCGTCTTCGGAGCTGGCGACACGCTCGCGTGTATCCGCAGTGCGACACGGCGCGAACCGCGGCGGAGGCGCGCGGGTGCTCGCGAGAAGTAACACGCCGTGACCTTCACCTCGCCGGTGCTATCGCTCGGCATGGATCGACGACCGACGTCCGAAACCCTTCGCGCGCGCGTGCTTCGCGTTCGCGCTACCGAGGCCTCGCGGCGATGAGCTTCCACGATCTCACGCGCGCCACGCGAAGAGCCCTCGCCGGGCATTGGTGGAGCACCGCGTTCAAGCTCGCGCTCCTTTCGCTCGCGATTGGCCTTTCTCAACTCGTCGGCAAGTGGATCGCGGTATGGCTCGCAGAAGCCGCACCACTCGGGGGGCTTCTCGTCGGCCTCGCCGTGAGCGCCGTGCTCGCGGGGCTCGAGCTGACCTTCGGAGCGGAGATTCTGCTCGCGCGTGCGAGCGGTCGGAGCGTCGCCCTCGATCGCGCAGTCCTCCGCGTCGGTGCTGCGATCGTGGTCGTCGTCTTGACCGCGGTCGTCAGCGCCGCGCCGATCGGGATCGCCGCGGTGCTCTCGTCGGTGTTCGTGTCGACGAGCTACGCGATCGTGTGGGTCGTGGCCGGACTCTCGCTCGTCGGCGCATGGATTTTGCTCCGCTGCTCCTTCGCCATCTATTGGGTCCTCGATGGAACGAGCGCGATCGAGGCACTGACGGCGAGCTTTCGCCTCACCCGGGATCACGCGGGCCTCTATCGCGCTTGGCTCTTCAGCGCGGTCGGCGTCGGCCTCGGTGTCGTGGTCAGCGCCTGGGCGCTGAACCGGTTCTTCGCGCCCGCCCCATACGTGTCGAACCCAGGCGATGGGACGCTCGCGTTTGCGCTCATCGCGCTTGGGTCCATGATCGCCGCGATCGCGGCGACGGTCTTCTTCGGCACCGCCCACGCGATGACCTACGCGCGCCTCCGCCCGGTCACGTGGGCCGAGAGCCACGCGTGACCTAGCCGATGGGAACCGCCACCTCAACGTCGCACCCGCGCGCTGACGAGCGCGCTGACGAGCTCGGGCAACTAGAGCTCGCGCAATAGGCTGGCCTCTTCGGGCGCGAGGCGTCACTGAATGAAGGCCGGCCGCGGGCGGCGCACGGAGAGGACCTGAGGGAAGGCCACCCTCATGTGTCAGTCCGTCGTCCGCGCTCGCTGCTCATCATCAGAGAACGAAGTAGAGGACGCTCATCACGATCTGGCCGATGCCGATCATGAGCTGGTAGGGCGCGAGCTTGCCGACCTTTTCGGAGAGCATCGCCTGCTTCGCAGGGTCTTTGCCCAAGGTCCACTTGAGGACGAGGCCCGAGCCGAGGAGCAAGCCCGCGCCGAGATCGAACACGCCGGCGAGCACCCAGAAGAGCCATGTGAGGAAGTGCTCCTTCATGAGCGCGATGCCGAGGATCGAGAAGATCACCTCGCGGATGCCCCAGAAGAGGACGCATACGCCGATCCAGCCCGCGTAGGGAGCGACCTTGTCGAGGTGGTCTTTCATCGACGGCACCTTGCTGATGATGAAGGGCGCCGCGCAGATGAGACCGCTCAAGAGTCCGATGATCAGAGAAATCATGATGGGGTTCCTTTTCCTGAGGAGCAGCGCCGAAGCGACACCGCGCGCGCAGAACGTGGCGGCCAACGTGGTGGATGAATCGCGGGCTTCTTAGTCGTGCAAGACGACGCGACGAGCGCCACTTGCCCGCGGTGTGCGACCCGAATGCACCCCACGTGCCGACTCGTCGCATCGAGCAAAAGGCGGGATTTGCTCGCAGCGATTCAAGGGGACGCGGCAAGCGCTCGCACGACGGGGCAATCGCCGGGAATATCCCGGCAACTCGCGTTTCGCGTCCGCACACCGTGGACGTAACTTTCCCCAAATGACGACGTCCATCGGGTCCCCCGTCGGTGCGCCGCCCAGCCCAAGCCCGCTCCCGTTGCAGTCTGCAGACTAAGGTCTCCCGAGCTTACGCCCCGCCCCGCAATGACGATCGTTGCCATGGCAACGATCCCATTCGCGCGAAGGGGTCGCGCGACGCTCGCGCAGTCTAGAGCTGGGTCATTGCGAAGGGCGCGTGTCTGTCGCCGATAGGGTCCACGTTCCGGTCGAGAACGCGTCACCGTGAGCGCCCCCGCCTGCGAGCCCTCCGTAGACGACCATTTCGGAGCGCGCGCCGTCCCAGGTCATCGCGTGCGAGGCGCGAGCTCCCGGCGTCATTGGGAGAGCGACCAGAGACCAGGCGGCCCCATCCCGCGCCCACAGATCTTCCGAGGTGTCGTACGGCGTACGCCCGCCGAAGAGAACGCCCCGCGGCCAACCATTCTGGTGCGACGAATGAGATGGCGAAACGAGCTAAGAAAAGGGGTTCGCGGTGACGATCGCGTGGTCGTGTCGTGGACCATGGCGCGCCGAGTCGACACTCCGCCCGCAAAGCAGCGCCCTTGTAGGCGTGAGACCGCGAGGGCGACGCCGAGCGCGCGCGTGAAGCCGACGGGTGAATTCGTCACTGCCCGCTAGCTTCGGGGCGCGGACCGGGAGATCCTTGGGACATGCCGCGCTCACGCCACTGGGCGATCGCCCTCCTCGCATCCGCGTGGATGGCGGCGTGCGTCGACTTCGGCGCGCTCGGATCGAGCGACCCCACCGCAGACGACGCCGGTCGCGCCGAGGCCGGCCCCGCCGACGCAGCGTCGACCGACGCGAGCACGACCAGCGACGCGAGCACGACGAGTGACGCGCCGACGAATGATGACGCCTCCGATACGGGGGCCCCCATCGACGCCGGCCCCGCGTGGAAGCTCTACTCGCGCGCCGACAGCTTCCCCAACCAGTGGAACGCCACCCCGCTCGACATCGCGTGGACGGGCGCGAACGCCCCGCCGCCGCGCGGCATCATCGCGGTAGCCCAGCTCAACAACGTCGACCGGCTCCTCGTCTGGACCGACGAAGGTCGCTTCTACGTGCGCGCCGCCGGCGCATGGCTCGCTCCGCGCGCGACCACTTCGGTGTTTCCCGCGCTGGCCGGCCTCGATTTCCGCGGCTGCTTCCACCAGCCGAACCAGCCGACGACCGGCGTCGAGGAGCTCGTGCTCGTCGACAACCCCAAGGCTGTACTCTACACATATACAGCGGCGGACGTCGTCACGTTCGAGAGCACGGTCACCCTGTCCGATGAGCCTGGGCCGTACGGCGCGCCGAAGGGAACCAAGAAGCTCCGTTGGGTGGCCCGCAAGTGGGACCCGCTCAAGGCCGATGCGTCAACGTACCTCGCGGAGTACTCGGCCTACGAGAACGATCCGTACGTCTACTTCTTCGACGCGACGGCGCTCCCCACCAACAAGTGGCTGTTCGCCAACGCCCCCATCTTCAGCGGCACGACGAACACGCCGCCCCAGGCCGGTATCGCGGCAGCGTGGCGCGACGACGCCGCGACGACGTTCTACATGATCGTGCGCTGACACCGCGCCCGCTCGTCGAACGAGCCGCCGCACCGCGCTGAGACGGCGCCCGCACGCCGAACGAGCCGCCGCGCGTCTCCGATCCCGCTGCGCCACCGCGCGCGCGAGCGATCCGCGCCCACGCGAGCGGATAACATTCGCCGATGCAGATCTGCTGGACGCACTACGGGCCAGAGCGCGCGACATCGATCGAAGTTCCTCCCCGGCCGAGCCTGATCGAGTCGTACGAGCTCGGCTACGACGAGGCGAGCGAGCGGATCTTCTACCTCTGCAAGCCAGACGACGGCTCCTACGCCGCGGTGCTCTACACGTTCGACGGCGCGGCATGGCATCGCGAGACCAAGGAGGCCTTCCGCATGGAGCACGGCTTCCTCGGCGGCGCCTACGACTCGTGTCGCCGGGCGGTCGTCGGCTGGACGGTCACGTTGGATCGACGCGCCGATCGCTGGCGCGTGAACGGGCTCGCGTTCGTCGGTGGCGGCGCGAGCCCGGTGACGACGCACGGCGACGACCCCGTGATCGAGCCCGAGAGCGAGGACGATGACCTCGGCACCTTCGACAAGCACGCGATGCTCGCGTTCGATCGGCGGCGTGAGGTCTGGGTGTGCGTCACGAGGCGCGGAGTCTGGGAGCTCGATCGCGACGGGGCGTGGACGAAGCGCGCGGACACCGGGCCGATCCCCCAGAGCTGGCAGCACGAAAGCGGGGTCGGCGTTTACGATCCGCGCAGCGGTCGCACCGTCTTCATGGTCCAGGGCAAGGCCGACAAGTACGCGCTCGTCGTCCTCACGTGGAACGGGACCACGCTCGAGAAGCTCCCGATGACCGGCCTCCCCAAGCTGACGATCGGCTTGTTCGATCCGATCGTCGAAATCACGGGGCACCCGGAGCACGGAATCGTCCTCCACGCCGGAGGCAACACGCTCTTCGCGCCGACCGCCTCCGGTTGGACGCCGCTCGCCGAGACGCGCGATCCCCCGCCCAAGATGACGAAGGCGCGCCTCGCGTTCGATCCCAAGCGCGACGCGTTCGTGCTCGGACCGGGGAAGCACGAGGGCGCGGGCGGCAGCGAATACAACGCCGTCTTCTTCGTTCTTCAGGGCGACGCGTGGACGAAGCAGGGCGTGTCCGTCGTCCACTCCCCCATCGCGAAGGCGTCTTACGGCAATCCGCGCGTCGTCCACGCAAGCGGAACTTGGTACGCGCTCGGCACCCACTCGCTCCAAACCTGGCGGTACACCGGCCGCGATTGGGAGTGCGTGACGTCGAAGGAGGACGGCGAAAAACTCGGCGGCTGGGAGATCTCCAAGCTCGTCGAAGCGGGCGGGCGGCTCCACGCGATCATGGCGTCGGGAGCGGTCTTCTCATTCGATGGGAAGGAGTGGGCCGCGCTGGCGAAGAAGGACGCCGCGTTCAAAGAGCGGACGGACTTCGCGATCGCTGCGGATCCGGACGGCCGCATCATGGTGTGGGGCGGCGAGGCCAAGGGGCGCAAGCTCAATGACACGCACTTCCTCGAGAACGGTCGCTGGCGCGCCGTGAAGAAAGCTTCGCCGCAGCCAGCCGACTTCAAGCACAGCAAGAAGGACGGCGTCTACGTCGACACCTGCGCGATCTTCGACACCACGCTCGGGACCTTCGTTCGCTTCGGCTTCGAGGACGTGGCGGTGCTCGGCGAGGGCGAGGTGTGGGAGCCGATCGCGCCGAAAGGCTACAAGGCGAACGTCGGACCGCGACACTGGGGGCACGTCGCGGTTCATGACGCCGAGAGCGGCGAGACGCTGCTCCTCGACTTCGAAGGCACGAGCGCGTGGGAGAAGCCGGCGTCGCGGCCGGCGCAGGTGCTCCGCTTCGATCTGGGAGGCTGCACGCCGCTCGCCACCATCGAGTACCCGGCCGAGCTCGCGCCCAAGAAGCAACACGACGCTGCCGCCTTCCGCGCGCTCGCGCAGACCTTCAGCTTCGATCCGAAGACGCGCGCGCTCTACGGACAAGTGAAAGAGGATGCGTCCGGGACCTACCGCCTCGATCTCGGTCCGCTCTTCGACAAGGCGAAGTCCCTCGGCCGTCGCACGCTCCCGAAGAGCGGGAAGTCCAAGGCGGCGGCGCCCGTGCGCTTCTATCGCATCAACCCCGGAGCGATTGCCAAGCTCGAAGTCGCGACCCGCGAACGCGAGGGCTTCGTTCGCGCGGCGGATCTCTCGAAGGACGATCTCATCGCGCTCGTGGGCGCGGCCAGCCGCGAGCTCGTGGTGGGAAAGCCGACGAGCGCCGGCACGCCGCCCGCCAGCCGGATCGGTGGAGCCCCGTCGGTGCCGGCCCCGAAGTGGCCGAAGGTTCGGAAGAAGCCGATGGGATTTCTCTTTCAGCTCGAGACCGGTGACCTTCTGAAGAAGCACGCCGGCATCGCGGTCTTCTGCGCGCTCGACGGCGAGGCGACGAACGAGCCGGAAGAGAACGCCGTCGTGCTCCTCGATCGCGCCGCGCTGTCGAAGAGCCACGCGCCGCCCGACGGCGTGCCCACGCTCCCCGTGCGACCGCTTCGCGCGGAGGCTCCGAAGATCGAAATCGACGAAGAGCGCGCGCAAGAGCTCGGCGCGAGCGATCCCGATCTCGGCGCCGCCCTCGAGCGACTCGGGAGCGCGAAGGGAATGCAGGGCCTGAACGTGCACGACAAGCTCGGCGGCCTCCCACGATTCCTTCAAGACGAGGTGCCGATGAAGCGGCACAAGCTCGTCGCGCAGCTCGACTTCGACCACGTCCCGACCTCGAAGGAATGGCCCGACGCCGGGCTCTCCGGCTGCATCTACGTCTTCGTCCGCGACGACGAGAAGAGCGCGGTCGCCTTCTGGCAGTACACCTGACCGCGCGCACGCTGTCAGCGCCGACCCATCGGAGCTCCTACTTGGCGACGCGGCGGATCGCATCGCCATCGAGGTAGTAGAGGAACTGGCCATCGATCGAGAACGGCGACTTCAACTGCCAACGGACGGGATCCTCATCCCACTTGTCAGGATTGGGGACTGGGTGATGACGCTCGACGAGACGCGTGATGGCGCCCGTCGTGAGGTTCATCTTGAGGATCACGCCGTCGGTTGTTGACTGCATGTACGCAAAACCACCGTCCGCGCGGAGGTTGCTCCACTTTCCCGTTCCAGGAAATTTGGCGAGGAGCTTCGCCGGATGAGCCCCCGAGAGGTCCCACTTCGACAGCTCGCGCCCGTTGCAGAGCACGAGCAGTGCGTTACCGTGCTCCAGCATCTCGGAGTAGTCATCTCCCGCTCCCTTACAGACGCTGAGCCATTCATCTCGCTCGCCCAACAGCTTGGTCTGGCGCGTCGCGAGGTCCCGCGTGTACGGGCCCCAGTAGGGGTCGAGAAAGTAGTGGCGATTGCCGGAGACCGTCATTGCGAACGCGCTCTGGTGCTCACCTAGCTCTTGGACGTAGGCCTCCTCCCAGGTGGTCGCGGGAGGCCTGAGTCGGGTGATTCTGCCGAATAGGTTGAGCTCGAGCAGGGCTCCGTCGGACTCGAACACCCACCAACTCTCTTCCATCGTCCGTGTCTCGGAGCAGGCCAAGATCGTGTCCACGCTCCCCGTGTCGCGCGCCACCCGGAACACCTTGAACACGTCGTCGAACACGTAGACGTAGTCCTGACGCACGACGATGCGCGCCATAGAGAAGAAGTCCTGCACTGCGTCGATGTCGACGATTCCCTGATCCCATGGGGGGAGGGTGGCGAGGACGGTGTCGGTGCTCGGGTCATCGACCTTGCCCACGAGCACCCCGACGCGTCGATCAGACGTCACGTCGAGCCGGAAGATGACACCGTCCTGCACCCCGAACGGCCAACCCACGCTCCGCACGGTCTGTTCTCCGAGGGCGCTCTCGGACGCGCTGGGAGCGGCCTCGGCCTCCCCGCGCGCGCAGCCGAGGGACAATGCGGTGAGAACGGACAGCGCGAACCATGCAAGCTTCATCGGGAGCGACTCCTCGTGAGGGGTGCTCGCGCTTTTGCAGGCTCGGTGCCATCGCCATCTACGCGATTCTGCCCGGCGATCCGTCGCGCTCGAGGAGAACGCGGGCTCTGTGGATGGTGGGCTCGACCGGTTGAATTCGGCGGCAGTCGCGGCTTTGCGCAACTAGCGCATCGGCACGTCCGCGCGTCGGGATGCGCTCTCTCCCTACGAAGCGGCCCGAGGGGCGCGACGCGATGACAGGGCGAGCCAGCTGACGCGCAGCTACAGCTTGTACTGGCGCGTCAGCCAAGCCTGGCCGTCGAAGCGGTGGAATGCCGTCGCGCCTGCCGCGCATAGAAACCTGCTCGAAGTCCTCAGCCGGAGCGCCGCGCTCTCCAGCGTGGTTTGCAGCGCGCCGTCCACGAGCCGGGAGACGCCGCCTTCGCCGCTGGCCACGTGGATCGCGCCGCCGAGCTCGACGACGTCTTGGAGGTCCTCTGTGCCGCTGGCGAGCAACTCCCAGTCGCCGGGCACGCCACGGACGATCACGCCGTCGTCTCCGACCGCGTAGACCACGCCGGTACGGCGCGCTCGCTGGCGACGTAGCAGGTGTGATCGTCCGGCGCCCAGGCGGCAGTGAGAAGCGCCTCGGTGGGCGATTGCGAGAGCGTCCACCTCGACTTGGTCCGGATGTGCAGCCGACCTTCCTCACCGGGAGCGAAGAGGGTGCCGTTCGGCGCCATCCAGAGATCCGACAGCCAAGCCTCGACCTCGTAGTCGTTCGCCGGCGGCGCCTGGACGTCCGCGTGCTCGTAGACATAGGACGTCGGCGATTCGCCGTCGTAGGCCAGCACCTTCACGACGACGCTGCCATCGTCCCGCGGGATCGCCGGCGCGACCGTCCAGCTCCAATCGTCCTCTTCTTCGGAGCTCATCGATGGGCTCTTCGGGTACGCCGCTGGGGAGAAATCATGAGGTCGCGCGCGAGCGATGCATCGTCGGCTGTTGCTTCACGCATCGTTCCCCCTCCCCTTCGCGATGGCCCACGACGATACGCCATCGCACGCGAAGCTGTGCCCGCGGACACCGTGCGATCGTCCGAGCACACCTCGGCGCCACGCGAACCTGAATGATCGCGATGGGAGTCTTCGCCTAGACTCGTGCTCGTGGGGCGGCTCGCGGAGCTCAATCGGTTCGCACCAACGAAGCGCGTCCACGCCGCGTGCCTACCGCTGCTCGTCGCCGTCGTGGCGTGCGGCCAAGCTCCCCGCGAAGCGTCGATGGTTGCAGGCGACGGCGGAGCATCGACCCCGAGCGCGGACGGCCCCCTAGTGCCGCCCGCGCCGCTCGTGCTCGCATACGAGCACGCGTGCCTACTGGATCCTGCCGGCAGCATTCGCTGCGCGGGAAACAAGACGGCGGGCCAGCTCGGCGATGGGCACACCGCGAAACTCGATTGTCCGTGGGGCTGCGACTACGCGTTCGATGCAGGATGCATGGGCTACGCGCGCTGCCAGAGCAAAGCGACGAGTGTCGTCGACGTGCGAGACGCGACGCAGGTCCAAACCGACGGCTACCGAACGTGCGCGCTTCGGGCATCGGGCACCGTCGTCTGTTGGGGACCGAACGGCGGAAACGCCGTGCATCTCGATCCGAACGAGGCGTGCACACCCGACGATCCCAGGATCCGTTGCGCGCCGACGCCGGTCGACGTCGGACTCACGGGAGTGCGATCGATCGCGATCGCCGACGGACGCTTCTGCGTGCTCGATCTCGACGGCGGCGTCCGATGCACGGAGCCAGCCCCCGCCTCCTCCGAACGAACACGCGGGCGCCTTCACCCAGCGACGGTGCAGTTCGAGGGGCTCGTCCTCGTGAAGCAGCCGCTGCCCCCGGCCGTGAGTCTCGGCGCGGGCGCGAGCTTCTGGTGCGCGAAGACGATCGACGGATCGGTTTGGTGTGATGGCATCCCGCAAGAGCCTCCGGCGACGCCGAACACGCCGACGCATCCCGAGCGCGTGTCCGGGCTCGACCTCACCACGGTCGTACAGCTCGTCGTCAGCACGGCGCACGCGTGTGCGCTCGACGCGGTCGGCGCCGTCCGGTGCTGGGGCGCGGCATTTTACGGAGGCCTCGGTCGCATGCCGCCGTGCGAAACGGAGACGTGCGGCACCGACTATCACCCGCCCGCGCTCGTGCCAGGCATTCCGAAGATGCGCCGCATCGACGCCGGTCCCTCGGGGACATGCGGCATCGCGGAGGACGACTCGCTTTGGTGCTGGGGCGTCTACTCACGCACGGCCAAGTACGCCCCCGAGCAACTGGCCGACGACGTGCCTTGGGTCGCGCTCGGCCGCGAACGCGTGTGCTGGCTCGACGGCCAAAAGCTGGTTTGTCACGCGGGGCGCTACGACGAGGTCTCGGAGGAGCTCGCGACGCTGTTCGC
>JBGAJR010000001.1:0-433536 GCA_044224815.1 Polyangiaceae bacterium | reverse complement strand
CGCGGCCTCCACTACGCCGGGACCACGATGGCCCTCGGCACCGTCGCCGCCGCGACGCTCACGCTCAACCCCGGCTGGCTGCTGCTCACGCCCGTCGTCGGCTACGGCCCGGCGTGGATTGGGCACTTCGTCATCGAGAAGAATCGCCCCGCGACGTTCACCTACCCAACGTGGTCTTTGCGCGCCGACTTCAAGATGCTCGGCCTCGCGCTCCGCGGGAAGATGGGCGACGAGATGCGCAAGTATTACGGCTCGACGCGCCCCACCAAGGACGCGCCGCGCGTCGATCTCCAAGCAGTGCCGCAGAACGGCGCCGCCGCGCACGCCTGATCTCGCTTGCGCGTCCTCCTCGTCGCACTCGCTCTCTTCGCGCTCGGCGCTTCCGGCTGCGGCGGTGAGGCATCGCCCGAGGCGCGCGCCGCCGAGCGCCTCAAATCGGCGCGCCCTGCCGACGCGGTCCCGGCGCGCGCGACGTTCGCGGCGCACGTCGACCTGAGGAAGCTTCGCGCCGCCGAGCTCACGACGGTCGTTCCGAGCTTGGTGAACGAAACGCCGGGCGGGGCCGCGTACGGCGCGCTCACCCGCGCGTGCGGCACCGCGCCGGTCGACGCGTTCCAAGACGTCGTGTTCGCCGAAGCGGACGACGGCATCCTCGTCGCGGCGGAGCTAGGGATCGCGGAAGATCAGGCCCTCCGCTGCATCGCCGACGCGCTCAACGGCACGCCCGCGCAATTCCAAGAGCGCCAAGGGGTGCGGCTCGGCGGCGCGCCTCCGGTCTTCGCGGTCACCACGGCGCGAATGCTCCTCGTCGGTCACGAAGGTCCGCTCGCCCGCGCGCTCGATCTCGACGGCGCGCACTCGCCGCTCGCCGAGTGCTTGGGCGCGCCCGACGACGTCGTCGTCGCTGCCTGCGGCGCACCTCCCGCTTGGCTCGGCCTCGGACAGAGCCTCCGCCTGACGGCGCGCACGGGCAAGGGCACGCTCGCGGTCGACGCCGCCGTGACCTACGAAGACGACAAGGGCCTGGCGGCGCTGCGCGCGCGGCACGAGCGGGCCAAGCGCACCGTCGAGAACCAAGAGAAGGCCATGCGCGACGCGGTGGGCAGCGTGCGCATCGGGGGAAGCGGCAAGACGGCCACCGTCAGCTTCGGAACCGCCGGCGACGCGCTCGCCCAAGTCGCGTACCTCATCTCGCTCGGCACGGGGCTCGGCCACGCCGCCGAAAACGACGCGCTTCGCGACAAGGCCGCCGAGGCGCGCACCGCCGTCGCGAAGATCGCCGACGCGCTCAAGAAGGCGGCCGGTACGCCGCGCCCACGCGGCCCGGTCTTTCCCGTCGCCGCGCCGCCCGTCCCAGCCGAAGTGCCGCGCGGCGTGGAGCACGCGCCGACGGCCGACGACTTCTCTGCGCCGACGTGGAAAGAGCTCGGCATCACGATGAGCGAGCCGTTTCGTTACCAATACGAGGTCGCGGTCACGACCGATCGGCGCAAGGCGACGGTCCGCGCGCGCGGCGATCTCGACGGAGACGGCGAGTCTTCTCTCTTCGAGATCGTTCTCGAGGCCAAGGGCGCTGGCCTCGTGGTCGGTCCGCTCAAGGTCGAGCGCGAGCTCGAGTAAGGACGCGCGTCAGCGCGAGCGACGCGTTGCCGTGCCCTGAGATCCTGCCGCGCGCTCGTCCTCGTCGAGCGTCGCGTAGTCGACGCTCGGCGCCGCGATGGTGTGCGCGGTGCCGATCATCGCGTGCGGAAACTGGTAGACGAGCGTCCCCGCCGGATCGAGCTCTACGCGAACGCGCTCCGGGTTCTGCTTGGCCAGATCGGTGAGGTATTTGTCGGCCTCGCGATCCGAGAGGCCCAGCACCTGCGCGACGTCGAGCGTCGAGAGGATGCCACCACGCGCCTCGGCGAGCGAGAAGACGGCCTGCTCGATCGTGCGGGCCTCCGCGCGCGCGCCGCTGTCGCGCAGCGCGCTGCCGCCGCGGAGAAGCGCCGCGGCGATGATGAGGGTGATCGCCTCGCCCCCAATCCCGAGCGCCCAACCGATGATCGCCGCCGGGAAGAGCCAGTGGAAGAACCCGCCGATGACGAGGGAGATCATCGTGCCGAGCGCGAGCACGACCCAGCCCACGACACGAGTGACCTGCCCCCCGAGCCGCGCCGGCTTGCCCGTGATGTGCACCGCCGGCCCGGCGAGCGGCGCGCGGATCTTGCCGCACGCCGTGCACGTGGGAAGCGCGCCTCGATAGACGACGGGCGCGTCGCGGCCGCAGTTGGGGCAGTTCACCGACACTTTGTAGCACGGCGCGGCACGAAGGACGCGCCAGCCCGGCACCTTCCGTGGAAGGATGGATCCCGATGCAGCGACGCGCCTTCGCCACCGTGGTGACGACGGTACTCGCATGGGCCGGAAGCGCGAGGGCCGAGGTGACGACGGGCCACCTCGATGTGCGGCACATCGAACGCGCGCCGAGCGAAGCGCGGACGGCGATCGACCGCGCACTCCCGATCGCCGCCCGGCTCGACCTCACCAAGACCGACGAGGTCGCTCTGCCGAATGGAGAGCGACTCGCGCGATTCGATCAGCGGTGGCGTGGGCTGCCGGTGCTCGGCCGTGGCGTCACCGTTCACATCGACGCGGGCGGCGGCGCGACCGTTCGCGCTGCGCTCGAGCCGAATCTCCCGGCGCGCGCGCTGCCGCTTCTCGAACGAAGCGCGGCGGCCCGCACCGCGTCCCGCTTGATCACGCTCCAGGCGTCGAGTGACGACGCGTCGCTCGCCGTGTGGCCTTCCCCCGACGGCTCCTCGGCCGCCGCACCGGCGCGACTCGTGTGGCGCGTTCTCCCACGGGCGGACGGCCTCCCGTTCGCGCCGGAGATCCTCGTCGACGCGGAGAGCGGGACAATCCTGCGCGCCCGGGAGCGCGCGGTCCGCGTGGCCGGCGCCTCCATGTATCGCGACAACCCGACGCGCACGCCCGGCCTCGAGTCGGTCGCCTTTCCCGACGAGTTCGTGCCCGCGGGCGACACGCTGGAGAGCGCGGCGATCGCGGCGCGCACGTGCGTCGACCAAAAGCGCCTCGCTACCTTCGGGAGCGATCGTGTGCACACGTGCGATCTGGTCTCCGTGGCGAGGCCCAGCGCGAGCGGCACCTACGAAGAGACCCCCGACGACGACCCGAAGAGCGCGACGCGCGACGAAGACGCCTTCGCCGAAGTGTCGATGTACTCGCACCTCGCGCGCGTCTACGCGTTCTTTCGCGGGCTCGCGCCTCCCGGAACCACGCGCATCGTCGCCGGCAAGGCGCCGTTCGTGGCGGTCGCGAACCTCCGCCTCGCTCCAGGCCTCGACGGACACGGTGACCTCTCCCGCGCCGGAGATCCGACCGCCGCGCTCGTTCCGTTCGCCAACGCGTTCTTCGCGCCGGCGAACGACGGCTTCGGCGCGCTCTTCGGCACCAAGGCCGGCGGGCTTTGGTTCGGCCAAGGTCCCGAGCGCGACTACGCCTACGACGGCGACGTCGTGTACCACGAGTTCACGCACGCGGTCGTCGACGCCACGATGTCCCTCGCGAGCTACGTCGTCGACGACGAAGGCCTCTCCGCCGCGCCCGGCGCGCTCAACGAAGGCCTCGCCGACTACTTCGCGGCCGCGCTCTCCGGCGACCCCGACGTGGGCGAATACGCCGCCAAGGACTTCGACGCGAGCCTTCCGTACGTCCGCACGCTGGCCAACGACGACACCTGCGTGCGGATGTCGACCGGCGAAGTGCACTTCGACTCGACCGCGTTCTCGGGCGCGCTCTGGGAGGCGCGCGCGGCGCTCTCGCCGGTCGAGCGAATCGTGCTCGACCGGCTCGTCTATCAGACGCTCCTCGCCCACCCCCGCTTCGACACGCCGACGTTCCCGGACATGATCGCGCTCCTCGACGCGACCCTCGACCGGCGCTCGTCGCTCGCCGCGCGCGCTCTCCGCGCAGCGCTCGCGAGGCGCGGGTTCGCGCCCGGCTGCTCGCGCGTGGTCGAAGCGACGAGCGTCACGGTGGCGTCACCGAGCGACCTCATGGGACGCGTCGGCTATCAAGCCCCCGGGGCGTTCGAGACCGGCTTGGCGCTCACGCCCGGCGTCGCGACCTTCCGCACCGCGGTGGCGCCGGGCATGCTCGTGGTCCGCTTCTCGGGCAAAGAGCGTACGGCCGGCGGCATCTTCGCCGAGAGCGGCGGCAAGGGGTTCGCTCCCGAGGTCCTCGTCGCGTTCGACGCCCCCATCCGCTGGCACGGCGCCGCGCACGACGCGCCCTTCGACCAGCAGGCGAAGGTGGACGCGAACGACGCGGGTCAGTACCGCGCGTCCATCCCCGTCCCGGACGGCGCTCGCCTCGCATACGTGCAGATTGCAAACAGTGGCGACCGGAGCGGCATCTACGACGGCATCCGACTCACCGTGGAGGCGCCTCCGCTCGACCCGTCGCCGCGCACGGTGCTCGTCGACGAACCCGAGGATGGCGTCGCGCCAGCGAGCGCGAGTGGCTGCTCGATCGGCGCATCGCCGCGCAGCCTGCCCGCGCTCGCGTTCGTCGTTCCGTTGGCGCTCGCCGCCACCCGCCGGAGGCGCACGAGGCGCGCCCGATGAACCGTCCCCTCGCCCCTGCGCCGGCGACGACGCCGCTCCCCGCGCCGTCCGGCTCGGCGCCCATCGCGCCGCGCCCGGCCGGTCCCAAGCTCGGCTTCGGCGCGGGTCTCCGCGCGCTTTTCCGTGGCGTCGCGTGGGTGATGGGCTCGCCGTCGGTGTGGCCGCTCGCCGCGGTGCCAGTCGTCATCGCTTTCGTGCTCGTCGGTGCGGCGACGGCCGGCGGCCTCGTCCTCGCCGAACGACTCGTCGCGCCGCTCGTGGCCGCGCAAGGGTTGGCGGCCGTCGTGGCGGTCGTGGGCCGCATCTTCTTCTCGCTCGTCGCGCTCCTCGTGGCGCTCGCGCTCGGCATTTCGCTCGCACAGCCGCTCGCGGCCCCGGCGCTGGACGCGCTGGCCAAGCGTCGCGCGCGCGAGCTCGGCGTCACGGCCTTCGCCGACGTCGGCCCGCTCGCGGCGATGGGCCGATCCATCCGCGTCGTCGGCCTGGCGCTCCTCGTCGGTGTGCCCACCATCGCCGCGCTTTCTCTGGTCACCATCTTCGTTCCAGCGCTCGCGATCGTCAGCGTGCCCGCGAAGTTCTTCGTCGCGGGCGTGCTCGCGGCCTGGGACATTTTCGACACGCCGTTCGGGCTCGCCGGCATGGGCGTCCGTGCCCGCCTCGCGTTCATGCGCGAGAGCTTTGGGGCGTGCGTGGCGATCGGCCTCGCGTTTGCCGCCGTTGCGCTCGTCCCGGGCCTCGGTCTCTTCGCCATCCCCATGGCCGTCGCGGGAGCGACCGAGGTCTGGGCGGCGAAGGCGGCACGTGTGTGATATCTTCCACCGATGCGCGTCGCGCCGCTCGTCCTCCTCGCGTGCGTATCCGTAGCCTCATGGGCCGGATGCGCGGCCTCCGGCAACGACATCCCCGACGACTCCACGACCGGCACGGGGACCGGCGACGGCGGTGCGCGGCGCGTCGTGACGAGCCAGGACGATCCCTTCGACTCGGGCACCAACACCTCGTTCGATGCCGGGGTCACCAAGCCGACCGACGCCGGGACCAAGGCGGACTCCGCCTCCCCGCTCGCGCAGTGCGACTTCCAGACGGGGCAACAAGGCTCCTCGTGCGCGATGGCCACGGACATCGGCAGCGTCAGCGGCGACACCGATCCGTCGCAGAACACGATCACGTTCACCGGCACCACCAGCCAGTGGCTCGTCGTGAACGTGACCGAGGACTCCAACTCCGTCATCGAGCACGACCTCATGGCGAAGTTCACACTCACGAACCCGCCGGGCACCAACTACGACCTCTTCGTCTACGTCGATCCGAGCGGCACGCCCACCAGCCGTTCGTGCAACACCGTCAGCGGTCAGTCGCAAAACGCCGCCGGGATGGATGACGTCGTCGGCGTCACCTGGGACGACAACCAAGTCAGCCAACCGAACATCGACACGCGCCTCGTGTCGGTGAAGGTCGAGTGGGTCTCCGGCCCGTGCGGCGCGGGCAACGGTTGGTCGCTCCGCGTCGACGGTCACACGAAGTAGCCGGAGAGCGCGCTCACGCCGCGCGGATGCCGGGTCCCTTCGGCAAGTAGGCGCCGCCGTCGAGCTCGCGCAAGAAGACGACGAGCGCCTCGCGCACGTCGAGCCGCAGGCTTGCGGCCGACGCCGGGTCGGCCGCGGAGACCGTGGCCCGGAGGAGCATGGCCGTCTCGGTCACGTCGACGACGCGGAGCTCGGCGAGTCGACCGTCCCAGAGCGCGCTCGCCTCGCAGAAGCGGCGAAGCTCGGCGCGCATCTTGTCGAGCGGCGCCATGAAGTCGACCGGCATGGTGACGGCGCCCACGAGCTTAGGATCGGGCAGCGTCCAGTTCTCGAACGGCTGATCGAGGAAGCGCTGGATCGGAACGATCTGGCTCCGCCCGTCGGAGAGCTTGATGACGACGTACGTGAGGTTGATCTCCTGGATCTCGCCCCAGTCCTTGTCGACCAGCACGGTGTCGCCGATGCGAATCGGCTGCGTGATCGACAGCTGCACGCCGGCGATCGTGGCGCCGATCGTCTTTTGCGCCGCGAGGCCGAGCACGATGCCGGCGATCCCCGCCGACGCGAGGAGCGACATCCCCACGCTGCGAACGACCTCGAACTGGAGGAGGAACATCGCGATCGTGACGGTGACGAGCGCGGCGGTGGCGATGCGCCGAATGAGGACGATCTGCGTGCGAAGCGCGCGCGTTCGGATCTCGTCGTTCTTTCCGTCGGCACGTTGCTCGGCCCATTCGGCGCCGACCTCGAGCACGCGCGACACGAACCACGCGAACGCGAAGAGGAGGAGCGTGAAGCTCACGTGCCCCAAGACCTTGTCGAAGACCGGCCCGAGCTCGAGGAGCTCCGTAGCCTCGCGGAACGCGACCGCGCCCACGAGCAGCCGCACCGGTCGCCGCGCCGCGAGGACGATGGCGTCGTCGAAAGGCGGCGAAGTCTTCTTGGCGAAGAACGTCCCGACGCGAACGGCGATTCCGCTCCCGATGCGCCCCAACGGATAGGCGAGGAGGGCGGCCACGAGAACCCCGAGCCACTGCCAGGCTTCGTGCCCAAAGAGCGCCCCGTTCCTCAAGGCGACGGGCGCGAGATCGCGAAGCGGACCTTCCGAAAACGCGAGCATCGGCGACGTGGTACCGCTGCCGGCGCCCCGTGTCACCCCGGAAGCCGTCCGAGATGGCGCGGGCGTGGCCACCGCTGCCTTTGGATCGTCTGGGCCGCTCGTCCGTCGAACGGCAAGACCATCGTGAAGACCCTGATCCGCTCGATCGCCCAAGCCCCCCTCGTCACGCTTTCCCTCGCGTCCCTCGCTGGCATGACCGCGTGCGACGGATGCAACCGCCACAAGGTCCCCGACTTCGTCGACGCGAACGTCCCGCCGCCGCCTCCGCCCCCGACGGCGTCCGCGGATCTCCCGGTCCTCGTGGACGACGCGGGCGCCGACGCGAGCGATGCGGCGCCCGACGCCGGGGCGACGAGCGGCGCTCGGTTCGACACGAACCAGATCCGCGCCCGCCGCTGCTGCAAAGCCTTGGAGAACGCCGTCGCAGCGCTGCCGAATTCCACGGAGAAGGTGCAGATGCAAGGAGTGGCCGCGACGTGCACGACCATCGCGAACGGTCTCGGCCGGACGCCAGGCGGTTCGCCCACCGAGCTCGAACCGCTGCGTCAGCTCCTGAAAGGTCGCGCCGTCCCCGACGTCTGCCGCGGGCTCTGACGACCGCTCCGCTCGAGGACGGTCAGAGGTCGATCTGCGTCCCGAGCTCGACGACTTGGTCGGGCGGGATGGCAAAGTAGGTGGTGGCCGGCTGCGCGTTCCGCGACAAGAACGCGAAGAGAGACTCGCTCCACTGGCCCATCTTGCCTTCCCCCGTGGCGAGGAACGTCTCGCGACCGAGGTAATAGGTGACGTCTTCGGGATCGTGATCGAGCTCGAAGCGCGAGATGGCCTCGTTCACGAGCGCGGGGACGTCGGGCGACTCCATGAATCCGGAGTGCGCGATGACACGGTAGAAGCCCTCGCCGATCGCGCTCGTCTCGAGCCGCTGCTCCTTGGGCACGAAGGGCACGTGCGCGGTCACGGCCGTGAAGAGGATCACCGTCTCCGGCAGCACGTGGATGCGCTCGGCGTGGTGAACGAGGATGGGGGGGACGCGCGCCGAGTTCGACGCCATCACCACGCCGACGCCGGGGATGCGCGCGTGGAGTCGCTCGGAGAGCGAAGCCAAGAACTCATCCATCGGCAGCGAATGCGCGACGAACCAGTTCGCGAGGTGCCCGCGCCCGATCTTCCAGGTGATCATCACGGCGAAGAACATCGCGCCCACGAAGATGGGGAACCATCCGCCGTCGACGAACTTCACCACGTTCGCGCCGAAGAACGCGACGTCGAAGACGAGGAACGTGAGAACGAGGCTCCCCGCCTTCCAAAGCGGCCAGCCCCACGCGCCGCGCGCCACCACGTAGAACACGATCGACGTGATCGCCATGGTTCCCGTGACCGCGATGCCGTACGCCGCCGCGAGCTTGGTCGACTCCTTGAAGCCGAGCACGAGGAAGACGCACGCGATCATCAGCATCCAGTTGATCTGCGGGATGTAGATCTGCCCTTCGGCCTCGTGCGACGTGTGGGTCACCGTCACGCGCGGGAAGTACCCGAGCTGCACGGCCTGCGACGTCAGCGAGAAAGCTCCCGAGATGAGCGCCTGCGACGCGATGATGGTCGCCATGGTCGAGAGCGCGACGAGGGCGTAGGTCAGCCCTCCCTTCGGCACCATCGCGTAGAAGGGATGCGAGATCGCCTCGGGCGAGCGGAGGAGGAGCGCGCCCTGCCCCAAGTAGTTCAAGACCAGCGCCGGCATGGCCACGGCGAACCAGCCGACGCGAATCGCCTTCACGCCGAAGTGTCCCATGTCGGCGTAGAGCGCTTCGCCGCCGGTCACGGCCAAGACGACGGAGCCGAGGACGAAGAAGCCGTGCAGGCCGTTGTGCTGAAAAAAGGCCACGGCGTGGTGGGGAGAGACCGCCGCGAGGACCATGGGGTTCTTCACGATCTGCACGATCCCGAGGACGGCCAGGGTGGAGAACCACACGATCATGATCGGCCCGAAGAAGCGACCGACGTTCGCCGTGCCGCGCTTCTGGATGGAGAAGAGGCCGATCAGAATGAGGCACGTGATCGGGATGACCGCTTCCTTCAGCTTCGTCGTCGCGACCTCGAGCCCCTCCACGGCGCTGAGCACCGAGATGGCGGGCGTGATGATGCCGTCGCCGTAGAGCAGGCCCGCGCCCGCGAGCACCGCGACCGCCACCCAACCGACGGCAGTGGCGCGCTTGGGCCGGAGGCTCTCGGGCACGAGCGCGAGGAGCGCGAGGATGCCGCCCTCACCGCGGTTGTGCGCGCGAACGATGAAGAGGAGATACTTGAACGCCACCACCATCGTGAGCGACCACACGATGAGCGAGAGCACGCCGAGGATGTTCTCCGGCGTGGCACGCGCGCCGTGCTCTCCACTCGTGCACTCCTTGATGGTGTAGAGCGGGCTCGTGCCGATGTCGCCGTACACGACGCCGAGCGCAGCGAGCGTCAGCGTGCCGAGCTTGCCGGTCGGCCCGTGTCCGTGCTCCGCGTGCGCCACGAGCGAGCGGCGCATCGGCTTCGTCGGGGCACGCGAGCGAACGTCGTGAGAGCCTGAGGCGGGCTTCTTCTTGCTGAGGACGTCTTCGGACATCGAGCGCCCCGAGGGCGGCAGGCATTGGGCCACGGGGACGCCCGCCTCCGCAAGCGGTATGCTTGCCCGCGTACGATGAGACTCGTCCGCATTGCCGTCGTCAGCGTCAACACGACCGTGGGAGCGGTCCGCTCCAACGTCGACCGCGCCCTCGCGCTGGTGCGCTCCGCCGCGGAGAACGGCGCCACGCTCGTGGCGCTCCCGGAGCAGCTCGTCGGCGGCTACATGCAAGAGGACCTCGTGCAGTGGCGGAGCTTCGTCGAAGCTCAAGGGCGTGAGCTCCAACGCCTCGCCGAGCGCACGAGAGATCTCGGCTGCGCGATCGTGTGTGGGGTGACCGTTCCGCGAGGCGACCACCTCTACAACTGCGCCGCGCTCATCCATGGCGGCGTGCTGCGCGGGCTCGTGCCCAAAGAAAAGCTGCCTTCGTACAACGTCTTCTACGAAGGACGCACGATGGCGCGCGGGGGCCCGGGAATCGACGACACCGTGCTCGGCGCTCCGTTCGGAGACCTCGTCTTCGAGCTCGACTTCGGCAAGGTCGCACTCGAAGTGTGCGAGGACCTTTGGTCGCCGGACGGGCCGATGCGCCGCCGCTGCTACGCCGGCGCCGAGCTCGTGGTCAACGTGTCGGCCTCACCGTTTCGGGTCGGCATCGTCGGCACCCGCCGCGAGATGATCGCCACGCGCTCGAGCGACAACCAAGCCACGCTGGTCTACGCGAACATGGTCGGCGCCAACGACGGCCTCGTCTTCGACGGCGGAGGGTTCGTCGCGCAGAACGGCCGCGTGGTCCTCGATGCACGCCGCTTCGCCGAAGGTTTCTCTG
This sequence comes from Polyangiaceae bacterium, assembly GCA_044224815.1. Classification (GTDB taxonomy): domain Bacteria; phylum Myxococcota_A; class Polyangia; order Polyangiales; family Polyangiaceae; genus JADJCA01. The sequence goes on along the minus strand of JBGAJR010000001.1, from coordinate 422,822 downwards.
CCGTCACGGTCGATCTCGATCGCACCCGGCGCCTGAGAGCCGAGAACACGACCTGGCGCACGGACCAGGAGACGTGGCGGAGCCAAGGCGGGCCCGGCACGTCGCCGCGGCGGGTCGTCGTCGACACACCCACGCGCGGGCGCGAAGCGCTCCGTTTCCCGCGCCCGCCGTCGGGCAGCTTCTTCATCCCGGCCGACGTTCCGCGCGTCGCTGCGCGCGCCGAGTTTTGCGAGGAGCTCCTCGACGCGCTCTCGCTCGGCGTCGGCGACTATTTCGAGAAGACCGGCGCGTTCAAGACGATCGGCGTCGCGCTCTCGGGCGGGCGCGACAGCCTGCTTTGTCTCCTCATCGCGCATCGCTACCTCACGCGACGCTTCGCGCACCTCGGCCCCGAGACTTGCCGCACCAAAGTCGGCGAGGTCCTGCGCGCGTTCTACATGCCGACGCGCTTCTCCTCGGCCGAGACACGAGAGGCCGCGGAGATCACCGCACGAGAGCTGGGCGTGCCGCTCGCGATCGTCTCCATCGAAGACGCGTTCGATCGCGAGGCCGCGGCCATGGAGGGGATGCTTCAGCCCGGCGAGTCCCTGACGGGCCTCGCGCGCCAGAACATCCAGGCGCGTCTCCGCGCGGCGCGGATGTGGACGTGGGCGAACAGCGCCGGCGGCCTCTTCCTCCAAACGAGCAACATGAGCGAGAAGGCCGCCGGCTACACCACCATCGGGGGCGACATGGAGGGCGCGCTATCGGTGATCGCCAACGTGCCCAAGACGGTGGTGAACACGATCCTCGATTACCTCGTCGAGACGACGGGCTCCGAGGCCATCCGCGCCACGCTGAAGAAGCCCGCGTCGGCCGAGCTCGCGCCGGACATGGAAGACGAGAAAGACCTGATGCCCTTCCCCGTCCTCGACGCATGCTTCGCGCTCTACGCCGGCGAGAAGATGTCGATCGACGAGGTGATCGCGGCCCTCACGTCGATGTTCCCCGAGCACACTCCCGCGGAGCTCGGAGGGTGGGCGACCAAGTTCGGTCGCCTCTTCGTCCAGTCGATCTACAAATGGGTGCAAACGCCGCTCAGCCTCCACGTCGGCAACCTCGACTTGGATCGGGAGCGCGCCCTCCAGCTTCCGGTGGTCCAACGCAAGGAGTGGTGACCCGCTCGGATTCGCGAAAAACGTTCGCCGTGGAGCCGGGTGCACACATGCCCACAACCGCGCGCCACGCCTACGCTTTCCAAGAGATGTTGGGCTCGTGACCGAATCCTGACAATGGCTCTGTAGCGTGCGACGGGTATGGATTCGCCGGCCGTCGCCTCGCCCTCCACTCCGCCGTCCTCCGCGCTCGCCGCTCCGCACGAGCACAAGGCCCACCTCCTCACGTCGACGCCGTTCTTCCTGGTGCACGTGCTCGCGGTCGTGGGCGTGTACCTCCTCGGGTGGTCGTGGCGCGGGTTCGCGCTCGCCATGGCGCTCTACTACGTGCGGATGTTCTTCGTGACGGCGGGGTACCACCGCTACTTCGCGCACCGCACGTACAAGACCAGCCGCGTGTTCCAGTTCTTGCTCGCGTTCTTCGCGCAGTCGAGCACGCAGAAGGGCGCGCTCTGGTGGGCGGCGCATCACCGCATCCATCACAAGATGAGCGACAAGCCGGGCGACATTCACTCGATGAAGCTCGACGGCTTCTGGTGGTCGCACATGGGTTGGATCCTCTCGACGAAGCACGAGGCGACGTCGTGGGAGGAGATCCCGGATCTCGCGAAGTACCCCGAGCTCCGCTGGCTCAATCGCTGGCACGTGGTCCCGACCATCGTGCTCGCCGTCGGACTCTGGCTCGTCGGAAGCTGGCCGGCGCTCGTGTGGGGCTACTTCGTCTCGACGACGCTGCTCTATCACGGCACCTTCACGATCAACTCCATCACCCACTGGATGGGGCGGCGCCGCTACGCGACCACGGACGAGAGCAAGAACAGCTTCATCCTCGCGCTCGTCACGCTCGGTGAAGGTTGGCACAACAACCACCACTACTATCCGCGCGCGACCAACCAGGGCTTCTTCTGGTGGGAGGTCGACGTCACGTACTACGTGCTCCGCCTCCTCTCGGTGTTCGGCGTGGTTTGGGACATCCACACGCCGCCCAAGAAGATCCGCGACCGCGTCGCCATCCCGCGTCGACGCGACCGCGCCGTTGTCGCGCCCGCAGCGGAAGTCACGCCCGCCGAGTGAGCGCGGGGGCGACCGGACAGCGCCTCGTCTCTCCCGGAGTCGCAACTTCGCTCTGCGAGCGAAGCTTGCTCGGTCCTTCGCCGCTTCGCGGGCGACCGGACGGCGCCTCGTCTCTCCCGGAGTCGCAACTTCGCTCTGCGAGCGAAGCTTGCTCGGTCCTTCGCCGCGGGCGACCGGACAGCGCCTCGTCTCTCCCGGAGTCGCAACTTCGCTCTGCGAGCGAAGCTTGCTCGGTCCTTCGCCGCTGCGCGGGCGACCGGACGGCGCCTCGTCTCTCCCGGAGTCGCAACTTCGCTCTGCGAGCGAAGCTTGCTCGGTCCTTCGCCGCTGCGCGTCTCAGGACGGCCGGTTGAGTTCGAGGGGCTGCCGCCCCTCGAGCACCCAAGAATAGTCGCAACTGGGCTGCAATCTGGCGTGGGGCCGCGTGGTGGGGTGCAACGGGACTTGCGGATCGTGCATGACGCGGTTGCAAGTGCGCGGGATGAAACGTCTCGACGGCGCCTCGCGGGCTTTCATCGTTGAGCGCTCGGAGGCCGACGACTACACCGGGGCCCCGATGTTCCGCACCTCCGCCACCCTCCTCGCCCTCACCTTCCTCGCCGCATGCGGCAGCACCACCGACGGCACGTCGTCGACACCGGCGCCCGCTCCGGGCGCGCAGGGCAATCAGCCGGCGACGGCCGACCAAGCCGACGCCGGACCGGAGGTCGATCACGGCGCCCCGAGTGACGTGTACCCCGCGCCGCACCCGGACCCGCCGCAGGTGGTGAGCGCGGGTGGCTCCGTGCTGAAGACGCCGCGCATCGTCCCCATCTTCTTCAAGGGCGACGCCATGAAGGCGCAGGTCGTCGAGTTCGCCGGCAAGATCGGCGCGACGCCGTTCTGGTCGGCCAACACCACGGAGTACGGCGTCGGCGCCGCCTCGGCGGGTGACGCGGTCGAGATCGACGAGACGCCCGCCGCGACCCTCTCCGACGCGGACGTCGCGCTCTACATGCGCAGCCTCTTCGACGGAAAGCACGGCCTCGGAACCGAACCGGATCCGAACACGATCTACACAATCTACTACCCCCACACGACCACCATCGAGCTCTCGGGTGGGATGAGCGGCTCGGAGACGAGCTGCGACGCGTTCGGCGGCTACCACGACTCGACCACCACCGCCGACTTCAAGAAGACGATCGTCTACGCGGTCATTCCGGAGTGCCCGGACTTCGGCGGCCTCTCGGGGATCGACGCCATCACCGCCACCTCGAGTCACGAGTGGCTCGAGGCCGTGACCGACCCGAACCCGACGACCGACCCGGCCTTCGCCACCGTCGACGACGATCACGCGGTCTGGTCGTTCTTCCTCGGCGGCAGCGAGACCGGCGACATGTGCGCGCAGGATCCGACGTCGTTCTACATTCCCAAAGAGCTCGGCGTCGCGGTGCAGCGCTCGTGGTCCAACGCCGCCGCCAAAGCGGGTCACGACCCGTGCGTACCCGCGATCGACAACGGCCCGTACTTCAACGCGGCGCCGGTCCTGCCGGACACGATCAAGCTGAGCAGCGGCCGCGGCGGCGACGCCGTCGCCACCAAAGGCATCAAGATCCCGGTCGGCGAGTCGCGCACGATCGAAGTCGATCTCTTCAGCGACGGTCCCACGAACGGTCCGTGGCAAGTGAAGGCTCGCTCCCTCGACTTCTCCAACACCAAGACCCTCGACCTCACGCTCGATCGTCAGAGCGGTCAGAACGGGGAGAAGCTCTACCTGACGATCAAAGCGCTCGCGGCGTCGCCCTACAAGGCGTCCGCGTTCATGATCAACTCGCGACTCGGCGAGCGCCGCACCCGCTGGGTCGGCATGGTCGCCAACTGAAGCCCGCGATCGTCCGCGTCGGCGCGTTCACGTCGCCGGCGCGGGGTGGGGAGCACGCACGAGCGGAGTGAGCTGCGCGCGGAAGCGATCGCTCCACGCGCACGAGTGATTCGTCTTCGGATCGAGGCGCACGAGCCGGGTCTCGCCGTGCGCGTAGACCGTGCTCCCGTGCAGGCCCTTCACCTCGCCCGCGATCTTGAGGCTCGAGCGTCCGAGATGCGTCGGCGTGAGCTCCACCACGACCTCACCTTCACCGCGAAACGGCGTGAGGTAGTGGATCGCGTGCTCGGCGATCACGTGGAACTTGTCGGGGTTCACAGTGAGGTCGTCCTCCCAGCGGAAGCCGAGCTCGTTGAAGAACTCGCCGCGCGCGCGCTCCATGAAGAGGAGGTAGCGAACGTTGTGGAGGATGTTCAGCGCGTCGAGATCGTCGAAGTAGACGCGCTGCACGGACCGGTAGGGGACATGTACGGCCACGCGCTCACCTTAGGGGCTGCCCCCGGTCCGAGCCAAACGCGAAGTTTGCGGGATTTCATGACAAGGGCGCGAGATTACTGGCGGCTGCCTGGCGCCATCGAATATGGTCCTCCGATCTTGCGTCTCACCCGCCGCGGCGAACGAGGGCATCTCCTCTCGTCGCGCAGGTGACTTACCGAGGAGAGATGGATGAAAAAGGGGATCATCAGCGTCGCGCTCTTGTGCTTCTACGGACCGGCCGCGGTCATCGCATGCTCCAGCTCGTCTTCGTCGGGCGGAAGCGGCTCCGTCAGCTCCATCGACTCGACCAAGCAGGCGAGCAGCCTGTCTGACGCCGAGAAGACGCAGTACTGCAAGGACGTCGTCGCCTACAACAAGGCCAACACGTCCGAGGCCGACGCCAAGAAGGTGACCTGTTTCAGCACGGCGGTCACGTCGCTCTACACGGGCGGCACCCCGCCGAAGGACGACGCCGAGCTCCGGTCGAAGTGCAAGACGGCGTACCAGGACTGCCTGTCGAAGCCCGCCGCCACCACCGGCGACGCCGGCGCAACGAGCCAGGACAACTGCTCGAGCGCTACGAAGGATCTCCAGAACTGCACGGCGACGATTGGTGAGCTCAACACCTGCGTCGCCGACCAAGTCGCGGCGGCCAAGGCGGCCTACGCGAAGTTCGACACCGCGTGCGACAGCCTCCAGATGGACGGCGGCGGCGTCGACAAGTCGAGCTACGAGCAACCGGCGAGCTGCAAGGCCCTCTCGACCAAGTGCCCGGCGATCGCCGGCAGCGACACGGGCGGCAAGTAGCGCTCGGCGCACCGAGACGAACGCGCCGTCGGCCCTCGGGTCGGCGGCGCTTCGCATTTAAGGGGGAAATTGCGGCCGACCGCCGGGTTGTGGCTCCACGAGAGCGTATGAGCGCCCAAAGCATCCTGGCGAGGGCATGTCGGGTGCGGCAGTCCATGATCAACGCATTGTGGGCCCACAGGCACGGGCGGCCGTGAGGTTACCTCGGCATTTTGGCCAATCCGTCGCGGCACGCGCCGTGCTTGAACGGTGGTCATGAGCCACGAAGAGCACACCGCCGTGGGACCGATGTTCCTCTCCGTCCTCCCCGAGGGCCACGAGGCTGTCCCTGCCCCGCAGGTGAGGACGCCCCACAGCGGAGTGCGCCTCACGGAGGTCGAGCAGGCGATCCGCGCTCGCGACGCCGAGGCGACCAAGGTCTACGCCTTCCCCGTGCCTCGCGCATTCGCAGGTGACGACGCGCCGGAGTCCGCTACCCGCCCGTTCGATACCGGCCGCGCCCGCGCGCACGACGGCTTCGGCGCGGACACGGCGCGCGGAGCCCTTCGAACGGAGGTCAACGAGGACACGGCCCCCGCGCTCGCGCCCCCGGATCCGTTCGCCGCACACCACGCGGCGATGAGCGCCGCCGGCAGCGTCACGCGCCTCCGCGTGCATGACGACGACGCGACGCGCTTCGACGTGGTGTCGCCGTGGGCGCACGTGACCGCGCTCGAGACCACGCTCTGCTCGCCCGGCGTGGTGCGCGAGGAGAGCGTTCCCGCCGAGAGGCGTCCCGCGTCCCTCGTCGTCGATGAGCCGCTGTCCGACGTCGGCGGGCTGCCGCGCCCGATGTTCTCGTGGGTGGAGGCGGTTTGCGAGCGCGTCCTCGGCGCAGCGCTCACCCTCGCTGGCGCCTTGGCTGGCGCGCGCTGACTTCACACTTCTTCACCGTCTGCTTCACGCGCCGTTTACACAGCGGCCCAAAGCTCTTCTCCACGCGAGCCCCGTCGCTCGCGCGTCCCAAAGACGTAAACGAGAGAGGAGTGCCAGGCCATGTTCGGTTTCATCGTCGGTGCCGCGTGTTTGTTCGGGCTCGTGAGGGTGCTGCGTCACGCGCGGCACGGTCACTTCGGCCATCACGGTCCGTTCGGGCGCTTCCGCGGCGGCTTCGGACCGCGCATGATGCTGCGCGGTCTCTTCGAGCGACTCGACACGACGCCGGGGCAAGAGAAGGTGATCGCCGCCGCGATCGCGGATCTCCGTAGCCACGCGAAGGACGCCAAGATGGGCCTCGCCGGCGCCCGCCACGACGTCGCCGAAGCGCTGCGCCAGGAGTCGTTCGACGAGACGCTGCTCGGCGGCGCGCTGTCGCGAATGGACAACGTGGTGGACGATCTCCGCAAGTCCGCGCTCGACGCGTTCGCGAAAGTTCACGCGACTCTCGACGAGCGCCAGCGCCGCGTCCTCGCCGATCTCGTCGAGACCGGTCCGCGCGGCGTCGCCGCGCACCCCTACCGCATCTGACGCATCATCCCCACGCCAAGAGGTTCTCCCATGCGACATCGACTTCTCATCGCACTCCTCGCCTTCGGCACCGTCGCCGGCTTCGGCTCCGGCTTCTTCCACCTCGGCGCGCGCGCCGCGGAGCGCCGCGCCTCCTTCGAAAGGCACGTCGCCGACGTGTGCGCCGAGGCCGCCCTTCGCGCGCACGCCCGATGAACCAGCCGCCCCTCGTCGCCCGAGACGGCGTCTTCCGTGCGATGATTCCCGCCACGGACGACGTCGTCTCCTCTCGCGAGCGGCCCCGCCCCTTCCCGTTCATGACGCGCCTCCTCCTCATCGACGACGACGCCCGCTTGCACGAGCTGCTCACGAGCTACCTCGAGCAGAACGGCTTCTCGGTCACCGGCGCGCCCGACGGACCGCGTGGCCTCGCGCTCCTCGCGCAGGGTGCGTTCGACGCCGTCCTCCTCGATCTGTCGCTCCCGGGAATGGATGGCCTCGACGTGTGCCGGCGCATCCGCGAGAAGAGCCCGACGCTGCCGGTGGTCATGCTCACAGCGCGCGGCGACGAAGCCGACCGGGTCGTCGGCCTCGAGCTCGGCGCCGACGACTACGTGCCCAAGCCTTTCAGCCCACGAGAGCTGGTCGCGCGCCTCCGCGCGGTTCTCCGCCGCGCCAATCCCGACAGCGAGCCCAAGAGCGAGGTGCGCGTCGGCGCCCTCGTGCTCGAGACCAAGGCGCGGAGCGCGACGCTCGACGGGCGCGCGCTCGATCTCACGGGGCTCGAATTCGATCTCTTGCTCGCGCTCGCGCGTCGCGCGGGCCGCGTGGTGCCGCGCGACGCCCTGATGGAAGACGCCGGCCGCGGCGACGTCACGGTGGGCGATCGCACCGTCGACGTACACATTTCGCATCTACGCCAGAAGCTCGGCGACGATCCCAAATCGCCGCGTTGGATCAAGACCGTGCGTGGCGTCGGCTACGTGCTGGTCAAAGAGGCGGGTCAGTCGGCGGGCGCGTGAGGCACTGGCACCACCACCACCATGCCCCCCATCCTCGCCACGCGCGCGCGTGGGCGCTCCGGCGTGGCCTTCAGCGTCGCATCTTCGCGGCGTTCGGGGCGACCATCGTCGCGACCGCGCTGGTCGTTCTTTTCGTGATGCAGCTCACGGGCGCTTCGAACGGCTGGCGACGAGACGTCGACCGCGCTCGCCGCTTCGCGAGCCATCAGCTCGCTGCGGTGTGGAACGATCCGCCGCGGCGGCGCGCGCTCATCGAAGGCATCTCGCGTGATCTCGAGGTCGGGATCAGCTTGGCGAACGAGCGGGGCGTCACCATCGAATCGAGCGGCGGCGCGTGCATGCGAAAGCCCATCCAAGTGCGCGTCGTCGATCCGGCGACGGGCCTGCAGCTCGGTCACGCCGAGGTGTGTCCGACCGGCGCGATGCTCCCGCAGCCCGAGCGGCTCCTCCTCGTGTTCGGCGCGGCGCTCGTGACCGTGTGGGCGGCGTCGGGGCTCGTCGCGCGGCGCCTCTCCCGGCCACTCGTCGACGTGGCCGAGGTGGCGCGCGAGATCGGACGCGGGCACCTCGCGAGCCGCGAGCGCTTGCTCGGTCGACACAGCGACGATGAGGCGGGCATCCTGGCCGACGCGCTCCACGACGCCGCCTCGCGAATCGAAAAGCAGCTCGCCGATCAGCGCGCGCTCCTCGCCGCGGTTTCGCACGAGATCCGTACACCGCTCGCGCGCATGCGGCTCTTGGTGGAGCTCGGCGCGACGAGCCCGGAGAAGCTCGCCGAGCTCGATCGCGAGATCGTCGAGCTCGATCTCCTGGTCGCCGATCTCCTCGCCGGGGCGCGCGTCGACTTCAGCGCGCTGTCTCCCGTCCCCGTCGACGGCGCGAAGCTCGCCGTCCGGGCGCTCGAGCGCGCCGACGTTCCCGCCGAGCGGCTGGAAGTCGTCGGCGACGTGTCCATCGAGGGCGACGCGACGCTCCTCGAGCGCGCGCTCACGAACATTGTGCAGAATGCAATCAATCACGGCGGCGGCGTGGACGCGGTGCGGGTCGAACGAAGAGGCGACCGTGTGCTCTTCGAAGTGCTCGATCGCGGTCCGGGCTTGCTCGCCGGCGAGGAGACGCAGATCTTCGAGCCCTTCTATCGGCGCCCGGCCGGCGAAGCCAAAGCGATGTCGGTCGGCCTCGGCCTCTCTCTCGTGAAGCGCATCGCGGAGGCGCACGGCGGGCGGGCGTTCGCCGAGAGCCGCGAGGGCGGCGGCGCGCGGGTGGCCTTCGAGGTCCGCGCGTGAGCGACCCGCACGCCACCGTGATAGACGTGGGTTGATGGCCACGAGGCGCGAGCGTCGAGAGCGAGAGCGTGCGCTCGCCAAAGTCGCGCGCGACCGCGAGCGCCTCGCCAAGCTCCTTCCCGGGGGCACGGCGGATCTGCCCATCGAGGTCCCGAGCGCATCGGTGATCGAGGTCCAGGCGCGCAGCACCCCGTGCCCGCTGTGCGGCGGCGAGCTCCGCGTCGAAGAGCACTCGGCCCGCGCCCACGGCGGCGACCTGCTCCGCGTCGTCCGCGCGCGGTGTTTTCAGTGTGGCGTGCCGCGCGAGCTCTTCTTCCGGGTGCGTTCGCTCATGTAGCCTGACCGAACGCGCCGCGAGCGCCCGACCGGCGAGCCCCCGCGGTCCTCCGCCCCCATTGGGGGGACCGGCCGCTGCAAGATGCCCCCTCTCCGCTCCATGTCCCTGGGCTCCGACTGATCCAATCCAGCCAAGACCGCCGGAAACTGACTCACAATTTCACCGTCGCGGGCCGGCCCGGACTTTGCTCCCACACAGGATCACCATGCTTACCCTCCGCCGCCGCCAGTTCCTCCAGTCGCTCACCGCCTCCGCCGCCCTCTCGTCGATCCCCATGATCGGGTGTTCTTCGTCGGGCGAAGCCGACGAGGACTCGCCCTCGATGGACGAGCTCGACGCGCGCGCGCAAGCGCTCTTCAACGTCAAGAAGATCGTCATCTTGATGATGGAGAACCGCTCCTTCGACCACTACTTCGGTCACCTCACGATCGAAAACCCGAGCCTCGCCGCCAAGTACGACGCGAGCGGCAAGCGCATCCAGGTCGAAGGCGACCGCACGGTGAACGGTCTCACCGGCAAAGAGTGGAACCCCACCAAGCCGGGCGGCACCGAGGCCGACGGCGTGAAGGTCTTCTACGCGCACGACAAGCAGCTCGGCTACACGATCGGTGACATCAGCCACGAGTGGGTGCAGTGCCACAACCAGTGGAACCCCGAGCGCGTCGCGCCGGGCCAGATGCCGACCAAGGGCGGGATGAACGGCTTCGTCATCGAGCACCGCCGCGATCGCGGCGACCTCGGCGACCTCGGCCCGGCCTGGGGCAAGGTCTGCGACGACTTCCCCACGACCGCCGTCGAAGGCGGCATCTGCGAGCGCGGTACCGAGAACGGAAGCGCGCCCGGTGGCGCGCTCCTGTGCGGAGCCGAGGCTGGCAGCAACGCGACGACGGAGGCGAAGGTCGCTGCGTGCGGTCACCCCGACGCGCCGATGTCGTACTACCGCCGCGACGACACGCCGGTCTACCACGCGTTCTACGACAACTTCGTCCTCTGCGATAACTGGTACTCGTCGGTGTGCGGTCCCACCTGGCCGAACCGCTATTACGTGCACAGTGCAACCGCCGGCAGCGCGATCGGCACCGATCCGAAGAAGGACTCCCGCAAGGGCCTCGACACCATCTTCAAGGTGCTGCGCGCTTCGGGCATCAACTACTACAACTTCTTCGGTGACGCGCCGCTCGTCGCGGCTATGTACGGCTCGGACGCCGTCGACTACTCGAACAACAACGCCGGCATGGCCAAGGTGTTCGACGGCAAGAGCCCGATGGACGAGCTCTTCGGCGCCGCTGCCAAGAAGAACAAGGGCGTCATGGCATCGGGCCTCGACATGGTGTCGAGCATCCTCTCCGGCGACGACTCCTTCGAGACCCGCTGCAAGAAGGGCACGCTCCCGGCCGTCTCGTACATCGAGCCGCCGTACTTCTGCGCCGACGATCACCCGCCGCACGACATCCAGATGGGTCAGGCGTTCGTGAAGTCGGTCTACAACATGCTCTACGGCGCGCAGGCGAACGACGAGCAGAAGAAGTCGACGCTCCTCATCGTCATGTACGACGAGCACGGGTCGTTCTACGACCACCAAGATCCCGCGGCGGCTTACGGCGCCTCGTCGGGTCGCAAGGACGCGGACCCGCACTTCCGTCCGCTCGGCTTCCGCGTGCCCGCGATGATCGTCGGCCCGATGGTGAAGCGCGCGCACGTCTCCCACACGGTCTACGACCACTCGTCGGTGCTGCGCACGATCTACAACTGGGTCACCGTCCACCAGCAGAACCCGTCGAGCGGTGTGCTCGCCGGGGCGAAGCACGTCGACCCGGCCGTCCAGGGCGTCCAGACCCAAGCGATGATCGACGAGGTCTACGCCGCCGGCTTCCCCAAGGGCCACATCCTTCGCCCCCTCCACGCACAGCACGACCCCGTCACGCAGGTCATCCACAAGCCGATGCTCCGCGTGCTTGCCGCCAACGACATCTCGGACTGCCTCGATCCGAGCTACTCGCCGGGCCGCTACGCGATGCCGGAGATGCCGCGGGTCGCGACCAAGGAGGGCCGTGTGCTCGCGAGCATGCAGTTCTCCGAGGGCCAGGCCGGCTTCGCGAAGGCGTACCACATCGGCCAGCCGACCTTCCGCAGCAAGATGGAGTCCGCGAAGGTCGTGATGGAGCACATGTACCGGCTCGGCGCGATCGACATCGGCTGACCGCTGACCGTCACGCAAGGGCCGCGAACTGGACGCGGGCACCGATCGGAGCCGCGACGACGCGCTCGAGATCCGACGACACCACGACGGCGATGAGCGGGTAGCCGCCCGTCGTGGGGCCGTCGGGGCCGAGCACAATCGGGCGGCCGTCCGGCGGGATCTGCACGGCCCCCGGCACCATGGGTGCGGAGGGCCGACGCCCGCCGCCCGTACGCAGCGCGAGCGCGGGGCCATCGAGGCGCGTCCCGGTGCGGTCGGTGGCCGCCGACACGACGTACATCGCATCGAAGAAGCGGGCTCGCGCCGCGTCATCGAAGTCGTCGTGATCGGGCCCCAGGACGACGCGCACCAGGGATGGATCCGGCGGGAGCGCGCGTGGCTCCCGTCGCACGATGGAGCGCGGGAGTGAGCCGCCGAGCGGAAGCTCGTCGCCCCGACGAAGGACGCGACCTTCGTGGCCGCCGAGCCTCGCGACCACGAGCGTGCCCCGGCCACCGAAGACGACGGGCACGTCGATGCCACCGGAGAGTGCAAGGTAGCGAACGCGCCGCATGGACTCCGAGCGGACGACGACGCTTTCACCTCGAGCGAGCATCCGCGGTTCGCCGTCGTCGGTCGCGGCAACGATGCCATCGACTTCGGCGCGAACCTCGAGCTCTCCCATGACTTCGATGGCTGCCGCGGCGGCAGCGTTACCGGCCGACTCGTTCGCGACCGCATGCGAGCTCGGCGAGAGCGGACCGCCGCGCGGAATGCCCTGATGCATGAAGCCCGGTCGTCCCGCGTCTTGCACGGTGACGAGGCCCGTGGCGCGGACCACGACCACGCGGCTCACTGGCGCGCCTCGAATCGCACGTAATCGCCACTCTCCATCGCGAATGGAACGAAGTCGATGGCGCGTCCCAAGAGGTGCCATCCGCCTGGCGATGCGAACGGATAGACCGCGGTGTACGCGTCGGCGATCGCCACGCTCCCGGCAGGGACACGCGTTCGCGGAGTCGAGCGACGCGGGAGGACGAGCGCCGGATCGAGATCGCCGAGGTACGCGAAGCCGGGCAAGAACCCGATCATCTTCACCTCGTAGACGCGGCTCGCATGGATCCGGACGACGGCTGCGACTTCGAGCCCGAGCGCGCTCGCGCACGACGCGAGATCTTCCCCGTCGTACCGAACACCGACAACGTGCGTGCGCGGCAAGGGTGCAGGGTCGTGGGCCGCGCTCGAAAGGGCCTTGGAGAGCTCGTTCGCGAGCACGCGCGCATCGTCGATGGGCGCGACGAGCACGACGAGCACGTGGTGCTCGGTCACGACGACGTCACTCACCTGCGGCATCGCGCGAAGCGCGCGCGCCAGCGAGGGCGCCGGAATCCCGTCGGGTCGTGAGAATCGGAACGCGGCGTCGCCGACGGGGACGACCCTCATCGCATCGCCTCGAGCGCGGCGCGTACGGCCCGCACGATCTCGATCGCACCCTCGGTGTCGCCGTGCACGCAGATCGTGTCGACCTCGCCGCTCGCGGCGAGCTCCCGTGCGCGCGCGGCCGCTCGCGCCGGATCGGTGACGAGCGCGCCGGGCTCGCCGCGCGGCACGAGCGAGCCGTCGGCGCGAACCCCGCGGTCGGCGAACCCTTCGCGTAAGAGCGCGAGCCCTTCATCGGTCGCCGCGCTCGAAAGCGCCCCCTGCGCGGGCCCGACGATGCACGCGCCTTCGCCGAGCACGCGCCGCGCCGCGCGCGCGACGGCGCGCGCAAGCGCTGGGTCGCGGTTCGCGTCGTGATAGAGCGCGCCGTGAGGCTTCACGCCGCCGACGCGAGCACCGCACCGCGCCGCGACGTCCGCCAGGGCGCTCACCTGCTCGAAGACGGTTGCCTCGAGGGCCTCGGGGGAGATCGTCAGCGTCGCGCGCCCGAAGCCGGCCCGATCGGGGTACGACGGATGCGCGACGATGCGCGTGCCCGCGCTCATCGCGATGGCGACGACCCGCTCCATCGATGCGACGTCTCCGGCGTGGCCACCGCATGCGACGTTGACCATCTCGGCGAGCCGATAGAGATCATCGGGCTCGGTCGGCAGCTCGCCGGCGTCGACGTTAAGGTGCACCTCTCCCACCCCCGAAGGATAGATCGCGGGCGCGGGAACTCGCGAGCGTCGCCGCTGTCTTCAAGAGCGCGGAGGATCTCCATGGCCGGACTCAATCTCTCGGGTGCAGGCGGCGGACGACGCGCGCTCGACGCCGAAATCAACGCCGTACCGATGGTCGACCTCATGATGGTCACCATCTCGTTCTTGCTGATCACCGCCGTTTGGTCGCACATGCAGCGCATGGACGCCACGACGCGCGCCCCGGGGGACCCCACGACCGTGGTGGAGCGCGAGGAGCCACACAAGACCTTCGAGGTGGAGGCGCGACCCGATCGATTCGTTCTCACCTGGCGGCGCGGGACCGAGGTGCTGGAATCCACGGACGTCGCCTTCGACACCAAGAAAGAGGGCGGCGGCCTGCGCTTCCCAACGTTGGCGGCCCAGGTCGGTGAAGCCTACCGGCGCCAAGGAGAGCACCGCGACCCGTCCGACCGGACCTTCGATCGCGCCGTGCTCAAGGTCCATGATCGACTCCCGTACGGAGAGATCGTCGGTGTGATGGACGCCGTCTCGGCGGCGCATCGATCAGTCACGCGAAACGGCAAGCAGGAGAGCGTACCGGCTTTCGATCTCGTGATGTCGCGATGAGCCCACCAAGAGAGCCGCCGCGCTACCATCGCCTCTCGATGAAGCGCGGCCGCTTCCTCCTTCCGATTTTGCTCGTCCTCGCCGCGGCGACCGACGTCGGCGTCCACCACGTGCGCGCCGTGGGGACGCTGCAGCGCCTCGCCGAAGGCAAGACCGACGGCATCGACCGCGAAGACGTGACGCTCGACGTCGGCGGCACCAGCGTCCCGGCGCGCGTGTATCGCGCGGTGCCGAGCGGCTGGCGACGCGGCACGGAGCCGGGAATCGTCCTCTGCCACGGCATCCATCGCCTCGGCATCGAGGAGCCGCGCCTCGTCCGCTTCGCGAGCGCGCTCGCCGCGTCGGGCGTCCACGTACTGACGCCGCGCATCGATGCGCTCACCGACTACCGCATCGACGCGGCGAGCGTGCCGACCATCGACGTCGCGGCGCGCACGCTCGCGGCGCGCCTCGGGCGTCCGCGCGTCGGCGTGATGGGTTTCAGCTTCGCGGGTGGGCTCTCGCTCGTCGCCGCGTCGAGGCCCGAGACCAGCGCGGCCATCGGCCTCGTCGTCGCCGTCGGCGCACACGACGAGCTTGCCCGCGTCACGCGCTTCTTCGCCGAGGGCAAAGCGCCCGCGCCGCACGGTGCGCCGCTCAGCATGCGACCGCACGAATACGGACCGCTCGTCCTCGCCTACGGCCAACCCGAGCGGTTCTTCTCGGGAGGCGACGTCGCGATCGCGCGCGAGGCGATGCGACTCAAGCTGTGGGAGCGACACCCGGAAGCGATCGAGCGCGCCAAGGCGCTATCCCCCGAAGGCCGCGAGCGCTTCGAACAGCTCACCACGGGTGATCGCGCCAAGCTCGCCCCCATCTTGAACGCGCTCGCAGACGAGAACGGCGCCGCGTTCCGAGAAGCGTCACCGCACGGGAAGCTCGGCGGCGTGCGGGTGCCCGTGTTCTTGCTGCACGGTGCGGGCGATTCGGTCATTCCACCGACCGAGACCGAATGGCTCGCGAGCGAAGTCCCGCCCGAGGACTTGCGAGAGGCACTCGTCAGCCCGGTCATTCAGCACGTCGAGCTGCACGGCGAGCCGGGGCTCCGCGATCGCTATGCCGTCGTTCACTTCCTCTCGTCGGTCCTCACCGAGCTCGACGGCACCTGATCGAGCCGGCTGAAGCGTGGCGCTGGGAGCGGCTCGCTACGGCGTCGATGTGTGCAGATTCCCCCCAAATCGACGAGGGCGGGAGCGCCGTGCCAGTGCCGGCCCGCCGACCCGTGCTGAGCTGAAGGTTACGTGGGCGAGCCCGATGGGCCGCCGGGGAGGGTCATGGCACGGAGGGGTGCGCCGTCGGTCGCAGCGCTTTTGACGGCTGCGAGCATCGTTGTCTCGACTGGCGACGCGCACGCGCTCATGCGACGCGCGGTTCGTTGGTGGATCCCCACCGACTCGCTCGTTCAGAGCGTGCCGCTCTATGGCTTCGGGAGCTGTCCCGCCGCGGGTGCGGAGGCGTTCCGTTACGCGACGATCGTCTGCGACTCCAAGACCTTCGTGAACCCCACGCAGCCGAAGGGCGTCTACGACATCGGGACGCAATGCGGGAGCACGGCCGGCAACAACGACTGGTTCAATCTCTACGACGACTATCGCTGCACGAACGACTTCCCGACGACGCTCAACCGCGGCATCGAAGCGCACGCGCGGACTGACCCGTCCTGGGTTCCCGGACTGACCCGTCCTGGGTTCCTGTTCGCCGTGGACTGCGGACTGACCCGTCCTGGGTTCCTGTTCGCCGTGGACTGAGCCGGCCGGTCGCGGTGCGCTCAGCGTCCGCGGAGCAGCGGCACGAGCGCGACCGCCAAGTAGATGGCCGCGTTCATCCACGCGTTCGACGGCGAGTAGCCGACTCGCTTCATACGCACTCCTTCGATAACCGAAAGGAGGCCCGCCACACCCCAAAGCGCCGCGCGCGGCGTGCTGAAGATCGGGTTCTTCGTCGCGTACGCGAGCACGAAGACGACGACGGCCGCGATGACCACGAACCGACGAAGCGACTGCAGGTTCTTGAGCTGCGCGACCTCTTCCTCGCTCGCCATCGCTCTCGACTATCACACCGGGGGACTGCCCCGTCCTGCGTTTCTCTTCCGACTCACCTACTCACCCGTCCGGGGTTCCGATCGCGCCTACGACTGCGGACGTGTGCGGACTGACGCGTCCTGCGTTCCTTCGCGCGAACTGCCCCGTCCCCGGTTCCTTGGCGGCATCGGCGCCCACGGACTGCGCCGTCCGCCGCAGGACCTAAGCGAACTCGCGATCAGGACCGCGTCCGTTCCTCGAGGCGCGCTCTGGCTGCAGCCCACGAATAAAGCCGAAGGCGACTCCGGACCGCCGTCCGCCGAGCTCAGTCCGTTACGCGCACTCCAACCATCGCCAGCCGGTAGGTCCCGACTGGGAAGACCGTGCGTGTCGCCCCTGCGGTCCATCGCTGGCGCGCGGCACGATATGCGAAGCGAAACGCTCGGAGCGCTTGGAGCTCGTGCCTGCGACGCTCGGGGCTTCGGCTCGCGATGTGGGGTCGCAGCTGGCGACGCGGCTCGACGCTGCCCGGCTTCGACGTCGGCTCCGCACGGAGCACCGCCTTGCGTCCTAGAACGCGTCGACCCGTTCGAGCCCGCACGGCCATCGCATTCGCTTCGGCGGCGCGAACCGCGGACGCGATCCTCGCAGCCCACTCGGAAGGAGCAAGATGTTCGAAGCCATCGAGCGGCTCAAGTCGCAACGTGACCTCGTCGGGCATCGGACCGTGCTCGCGGAAGAAGCCACGCGGGCGCCGGACCGCCCTCGGAGCGCCCCGAAGGTGTTGCCCATACGAGGACGCGCCGGGCCACTCGGCGAGCCGCTCCACTAGGTGGTCTACGACCGGATTGGAGAGGAGATAGACGAGCTTGTCGAAGCGGTCGTGGGCTTCAACCAAGTAGACGGCGTTCGGTTGCTCGGTGGCCCAGAGGTTCTCCCAGCGGCCGCGGTGCGCGTTGACCGCCTTCGCGACCATCTTGTGAAAATGGGCGAGGAACTCGGGAAAATTACCGCGATTGTCGCGCACGATGAGGTGTTGATGGTTGCTCATGGCGATGAAGGCATGCAGCGTGACCGCGTACCGCTGCGCGGCCTCACCGAGGCAATAGAGGTAGATTTGCTCCACGTGTCGATCGGGGCGGAGCAGGTGCTGACGCTGCGTGCATCGGCGGCTGATGAGATAGGTCCTACCGGCGATGACCTGGCGAGGGAGCGTCATGCACGCTCCCTCGACCGCTCGGCGTCCAGGGTTTCCTCAGAACCGAAAAAAAACTTCTCGCCCCCCCCGCGGCATTTGCCGGTTGAGGAACCCAGGACCGGTCAGCACGCAGGACAGGTCCAGGACAGGTCTCCAAAAGGAACCCAGGACAGGTCCAGGGCAGGTCTCAGGAAAGGTCTCTAGGACAGGTCTCCAAAAGGAACCCAGGACAGGTCCAGGACGCAGGACAGGTCCAGGACGCGTCCCGCGTCGCAAAAGGAACCCAGGACAGGTCCAGGACGGTCCCCGTCCCGCAGGACAGGTCCAGGACGCGCAGGGCAGGTCTGGCACGGAGCCCGTCCCACGTTCCGTCCCGCGTCGCGCCCCCGCGAAAGCGCACCACGACGAGCGCAAGGTTCACGACGGCGAGAAGCGCGCGCCAGAGGGTCAGCCTCGCACGAAAAGAGCCAGGCCTCGGACCGGATGCCCTCTCGTCCCGTCGCGTACCAATTTGCTGTAAAGGCTAGCCATGCGGACACCCAGGTGGGCTCTTTGGGCCGTGGCTGCTTCGTTGCCTGCGCTGACGCCCGGATGTTTCGTGGACCGCGCGCCGGAAGGCCTGCGCCGCACGCCCGACGGTCCGGGCGCGCGCGTCGTCTTCGACGTGTCGCGTCGGCCCCTTCCGGAGGTGCCGCTCCCGAGCGATCTGGCAACCTTCTCCGATCCGACGAGCCGCACCGGTCGACGCGTGAACGTCAGCCTCGTGGCTCCGACGTTCATGGAAGCGAGCGCGCGCGCCGGCCTGAACGAGCTCGAGGGCTGGGGCACGTTCATGCCGATTTGGGTCTCGTTCGCGAAGAGCGAGCTCGGCGATCCTCATTCGCCGGCCATCGATCTGACGGCGCTCCGCGGCCGCATGCCGCGCGGCGATTTTTCGTTCGAGGACGATCCGATCTACGTCATCGATCTGTCGACCGGCCTTCCGGCGGTCCTCGACATGGGCTCGGGCAGCATGCCGATCGTGCTGCGCGAGCCGTGGCGCTACGGCGTGAACGATCCGGCCGCGGCCGAATCGAACCTGCTCTTCGAGTCACGGGAAGAAGGCAAAGGCCTTCTCCAAAGCGACTATCGTCCCGCGCTCGACACCGACTTCGACGGCGTGCTCGATCACCCGAACACCTTCGGGCCGGGCGAACGCGACGGCTACGACAACCTCCTCACTTGGTACGAGCGCGAGACGGACACGCTGATCATGCGACCGCTCGTGCCGCTCCGCGAGAAGACCGAATACGCGGTGGTCCTCACCGATCGCCTCGTCGGCAGCGACGGACGCCCGGTGCGCTCACCCTTCGATGCCGTGCATCACGCCGGGCAGCGTGAGGCGGTCGCGCGCGCGCGCGACGTGCTGAGCGACGCCTCGCGAAAGAACTACTACGGCGACATCGCGGGGACCGGCTTGGACCACGTCGCCTTCGTCTGGACGTTCACCACCGAGCCCGTTCAAGAAGACTTGCGACTCTTGCGCGACGGCTTGCACCAAAAGGGCCCGTTCGCGCGGCTAGGAAACGAATTCCCTCCCAACGTCGAGGCTCTGCGCGTCGCGGGCGACGCAGAGGGCACGGTCGCTCGGCCCGACTGCGCGGGTCGAGCCAAGGCTCCCTACGTCGTCAACTTCGCCGATCCCGAGGTGCGCGCGCTCTTCGTCGAGCTCGTGAAGGCGGCCACCAACGGCTCGCCCGAAGTGATGAAGGACGTCGAGGGCGGCGTGCAATGGATCGATCACTTGGTGATCGGCGAATACGAGTCGCCCTACTTGATGGGTGATCCGGCGAGCCTGGATCCAGACGCGCGCTTCCAGCTCGACTTTCGCACCGGCGCCGGCGCGGTCGCGCGCGACAAGGTTCAATTCACCCTCTGGGTCCCCAAGAAAACCAGCGAGCATCACCAGCCGTTTCCGGTCGCGCACATGGGCCACGGCTACGGGGGCAACCACATCTCGTCGTACGTGATGGCCGGCGACTTCGCGCGGCAAGGCTTGGCCACGATCTCCGCAAACCTTCCGCTCCATGGCTTGGTGGCCAGTCAGGTCGAACGCTCGCTCGTTGCGGGGATCTTCGGAAAGGGCTGCCTCGGGCCGCTCGCCGACGCCGTCACCAAGGGCCGCGCCCACGACTTCAACGGCGATGGCTCCGTCGACAACGGTTGGTGGTTCTGGACGCCGCATTTTTTCCGCGTTCGCGACAACGTTCGCCAAAGTCTCGTCGACGTGATGCAGCTCACGCGCATCTTGCGCGGGTTCGACGGCACGACGCGGTCGTCGCAAGACTTCGACTCCAACGGGACGCTCGATCTCGCCGGCGACTTCGACGCCGACGGCGTTCCCGACGTCGGCGGCAACGCGCCCATCGTGAGCACGGGCGCGTCGCTCGGCGGCATCGTCAGTCAGATCCATGGCGGCATCGATCATCTGGTCTCGGCGTCGGCGCCGCTCATCGGCGGAGGCGCGCTCGGCGACATCGGGCCCCGCTCCTACGGCGTCGCCAACGCCGTCATGCAACAGGCGCTCACTCCCATCTTCGTGACGGTTCCCGTCGGCGGAACGAAGGCCGAGCCGACCGTCGAGCTCGGGACCGACAACAGCCGACGCAACCGGCAGACGCGATGCGCACCGTCGACCCGATCACTTCGAATGGTGGTCAACGACGGCGGCGACTCCGTGCACGTCGAGGTCGCTTGCCTCACGCCCGCCGAGATCGACGAACGGATGACGGTGATCGCCAGAAACCTCGCGACGGGCGAGGTGCGCTGCGCGGGCACGACGCAAGACGGCCGGGTGCGGGTTCCCGTGCCTGCCACGCGCGGCGATCGCGTGGTGCTCGACATCTTCCGCGAAGAGCACGCCGTGACGTCGTACGGCACGTGCGCCCTTCGCGAGGGGCTCACCAGCGCACGACGGATCGACACCTTCGAAGAGGCCGCCGTTCAATACACGCCGATCGCGAAGCCGGACGTGCTCTGCGGCTCGACCGCGGGCTGCGCGCAGTTCATGGATACGCTCTACCCGGTGGGAAGCCCGCTCGTCGCCGTGCAAGACGGGCTCGGGCTACGCCGGCAGTCGCCGCAATACCGCCGCTTCAGCGCCCTCGCGCAAGCGGTGCTCGATCCCGCCGACCCGGTGAACTTCGCCGCGTACTACGCGCTTCGAACGTTGGTCGATCCCGACGGGCATCCGCTCCCGCCGCGCGGCGTTCTGAACGTGCCCAGCGTCGGCGACAACTACGTCGCCACCGCGTCGGGCATCACCTTCGCTCGCGCCGCCGGCATGGTGCCGTTTCTTCCGCCGAGCGCGGGCGCGCGCTACCCCGAGTATCTCGACTACGTCACGCCCGAGGCGCTCTTCGCGGCCTACGGCGGTCGGACCCCGAATCAGGTGCTGGTCGACTCGTACGCGACCGAGGGCATCCAGCGGCTCGCGCGAACGCCGGCCGGACCGGCGTGCGTCACCAAGACGGCCACTTGCGAGACGCCGTACTCCGCCGACGTGTGCGCGCAGGCGCTCTACGACGTCGACTGGGTCAGCGAAGGCCGCTTGCCGTTCGATGAGCAGCATCCACCCGTGCCGCTTCGCCTCACGCGCCGCGCGGATCGACGCGCGTCGTCCACCGCGGAGCTCGATGAAGTGTGGCGCCCACGCCTCGAGGGCGTGCCGCTCGGCGCGCGCGGCTTCGCGCCCGGGCCGCCGCTCATGGGGCAGATGCTGCTCTATTCCGATCCGACCGGGGCTCACGGGCCGGAGGATTTTCCGAAGTGCCCCGGCTTCCGGCCGCCGCTCTACGCGATCGGGCTCTTGGGCCGCTTCCTCGCCAGCGGCGGAACGGACGTGGTCTACACGACCAACCCGTCCGGGCACCTCTGCCTCGCCGATCGAAGCTGCGCCTTCATCGGAGCGACGCCTCCTCAGTGAGGCATGCGGCACCCGCGATTGCGACAGACCGCATCGTGTTCGGCGTCTTCCCGGCGCGAAAGGCGGCGCGCCTCAATCCTCTCGCCGCGCTCCGCTACGAGTGAGCCACCTCGCCCGTGCCCGAGTGACGACCAGCTTTCACCGACAGAGGGAAATGATGCGGAGGTCCGTCGGGTCGCACGGTCCACCGTCGGCGCACCCCTCGGCCACGCGGCATGTCCGCTTTCTGGGCGATTGGCAGGCGCTCTGGAGCACGCACCCGGCCCCAGTGACCCCATACACGCCTCCCGTCGTCGCGCAGCAGACGTAGCCGAAACCGCAGTGCAAGTCGGTGGTGCAGCTTGAGGGGAATGTCCAACGCGCACGCCTCAGATCTCGAAACGCAGTAGTTCTTGTTGGCCTGGGTCCCGTAGCAGCACGTTTGTGGCACTACGCAGTCCAGAGGCGGCGTGACGTTGCAGCTGATCGGCGTCCCCGCCTCGCCACACGGCCCGGCATCGCTTCCCCCCCGGTGTCCGCCGGGACCCCCGCATCGTTCAACGCGGTGCCCGCATCCGCCCCCGCCTCCACCGCCGCGGCGCGGTCTGAGCCTTCATCCACGGTGAGGAAGAGCTGGCACGAGGCCAACCCGAGCAACGCCAGTGCAACGGGTAGCCGGTCGACCACGGCGGGAGTGTACGTCGCGCAGCCCAACCCTGGAACCGCGGGCGCCGTTCGCGTTGACGGCGCTCAGAGACCCGACTACGAAAGTAGGACGTTCGACTTCTCACTTTATGAAAACCGCATCCCCGTCCCCCACCGAGTCCCCGCGCCTGGTGAAGATGTCCGCCCTCGCCCGCTTGAGCGGCGTCCCCGCGGCGACCATCAAGCACTACCTCCGCGAAGGACTGATCCCGCGGTCCCTCACCAAGACGAGCCGCAACATGGCGGTCTACGATCCGGGGCTCGCCGACCGGATCAAGCGCATCAAGGTGCTGCAGCGCGAGCACTTCCTACCGCTCCGCGTGATCAAGTCGGTGCTCGACGGCGGGCCCACCGAGGCCGACGACGCCGCCACCGCGGCGGCGATCGAGCGAACGCTGACCACCATGACCGGCGGTGAAGCGCGAACCGAGCGGGAGGTCCTCGCCGCCGGAGCCAGTGCGGACGAGCTCCGCTTCTTCGAAGGAATCGGCGTCGTGCGCCCCACGCGTCAAGGCGACGAGCGCGTCTTCTCGGCCGAGGACGTGGCGCTCCTCCGCGTGCTCGGCGCAGCGCGGCGCGCCGGCATCACGCCCGAGATGCTCCCGGCCGAGATCGTCGCCACGTACATGCGCGCGATCCGGGACCTCGTGAAGGTCGAGCTCGAGCTCTTTCGCGTGGGTGTGGTCCCGCACGCGGGCGCCGATCTCGCGAGCCTCACTGCGGCCGCGACGCGCCTCTCCGAAGAGCTCGTGGTCCTCGTTCGCCGAAAGCTCCTCCTCCCGACATTGCAGCGATTGGTCGAAGAGCAGACGGCCCAGCCGCCGGAGTCTTCCCCCAAGAAACGCGCGCGGGCTCCGCGCGAGAAGAAGGTGCGCCGATGACGCTCGCGTGGAACCGAGTCCCCACCGCATGGCTCAGCCTCGCGCTCCTCCTCGCCGGCGCGTGCGCTACGTCGACGGAGCCGACCACGGACGAGCGCAGCGCGACGCCGACCGCCACTGGCGGCAGCGACGGCGGAGCTACCAGCGACGGCGCGCAGCCAGGCGCGAGCGCGACGGATCCCTTCGCACCGCAACCCGACGAGAGCGAAGGGCTCACCAACGTCGCGGCCGATCTCGACGCCGTCCTCGAGCACGGCGCGCTCGAGGGCGCGTGCGATCGCTATCGCGCCGGCGCAACCGATCGCCGAACGCTCCTGGCGTGCGGGAAGTGGCAGTACTTCTACGAGCCGTTCGGCACCGCCGGGGTGCCGTCCGCGATCATGAAATTCCTCTCGAAGAACTTCCCCGACGAGCTCGGCCTCGGCTTGGAGAAGCTCGGAATGATCCGCGATCCGCACTCGGTCGACGACCTGCCCATCGGGCTCGCGCCCACGACGCCGATCGACGGCAACATCGCGTCGCACGCGTTCACATGCGCGAGCTGCCACTTCGGAAAGCTGCCCGATGGTCGCTACGCGGTCGGCGCTCCCAATCACGCGTTCGACTACGGCCGCGCGATCCTCACCATCTCGCTCGCGCCGAGCGTCGGGCTCGGCCGCTCGAGAGCGAGCGACCACGACGCGAGCGCGGTCGCCAAGGTGCAGCCGGTGCTCGACAAGCTCTCGAGCAGCCTCACGCTCAAGGCCAAGTTCGGCCTCGCGCTCCTCCCGATCGCGTCCATCAAGCAACCCGCGTTGACGCCGGAGGTCGAGCGCGAGTACGCGAGCTGGGGCCCAGGCACCCTCGACTTCGTCATCGCCCCCTTGCCGATCGACGATGGCGTCCACGTCGTCGGAAAGATGATCGGCCTCTGGGGCCTGCCCCGCCCGGAAGAGATCAAGTCCTCGGGCATGGCGAACGCACTCCTCGCGTGGAGCGGTGACACGCGCACGCTCGACGAGTTCTTGGGCGGCTTCGCCATCTTCGGCGGCGTGCCCGCGCCGCCCGCGTCGACGTTCACGCCGCTCATCGAGTACCTCCACTCACTGCGCGCCCCTTCGAATCCGAACCCACCTGACGCGGCGCTCGTCGCGCGCGGCAAGACGCTCTTCACGACCAAGGGCTGCGCCGCGTGCCACGACGGTCCGCGCGGCAGCGGCAAGCGCGTCTACTCGTTCGACGAAATCGGAACCGATCGCGCGCTCGCCAAATGGATCGACCCCTCGCTCTCGGGCAACGTGTGCTGCGAGCTCGGCTCGGCCGTGCCGCCCGGCTATCTCAAGCACGGCGTGAAGTCGCCGCGCCTCGTCGGCACTTGGGCGCTCGGACGCTTCTTGCACAACGGCTCGCTGACGTCCCTCGAGCAGCTGTTCTGCATCAGCCCTCGGCCGACGAGCCACGAAGACGCACTCGACAGCGGCGGCCACGACTTCACGTGCAATGGTCTCCCAGACGACGAGAAGCGCGCGCTCATCGCGTTCTTGCTTTCGCACTGAGCAACGCCGCGGGCGCCCCCCAGCCCGTGCCCAGTTCGGGATCTCCAATCGAGCAGCCAGCTCGCGCGGCGCTCGCAATGACCCGCGCCGATGCGCGTGACCACGGCTATTTGGCGCGCCCGCGCGCGCTGGCACGGCCAGTGCTGATGCAGAAGCCATGAACCGCATCGTCGCCTCCGCGCTCGCCGTCGTGCTCGCAACGTTCGCTTTTGGATGCTCGGGATCGAGCGACGGCTCGTCGAGCGACGAGACCGCGGGAGCCCTCGAGCGCGGCGCAGTCGGCGGCAACCCCGATCAAACGCCGGCGCAAGCCAACAAGAAGGTCCGTCACCTCTCGGGCACCTTCGGAGTGTACGACGCGACCCTCGACTTCGAGCTCACCGTCTGCCCCGAGGACACGCAGTCGGACATCTACCGGATGAAGGCGTGGTTCCGCACGACGCCCAAGGCCGGCTCGAACGCCACGCCCGACGACATGATCCTCTCCTCGCCGCGTCGCTACATCTCGTACGAGGGCTACGACGCCGAAGGCAACCTCGGCTATCGCCTCGCCGACCCCGCTGGCGGCTTCTCGACGTCGGCGCTCACGATCGATCAGTTCGAAGGTGCAGCCCGCAAGCAAGTGAAGGACACGCTGAAGGGCAGCGTCAAGGACACCAGCGTCGAGCCCTCGGCGGACCTCCTCAAGGCGTGCAAGCGTTCGCCGCTTCCCCTCATCAAGGAGTGACCGCACGCCCATCGGCGGCGAGCGCCGCGGCGACACTTCGGGATCGCCGCTGGATCGACCAGGATCCGCCTACGGGCGCCACACCGCGTCGCTCCACGGTATTTCGCGCGTAGGTCGTTGGCCTGGCGCGTGCCTCTTCTTGCATCGTGCACGCTCATGCCCGCGCCCTGTTTGCCGCGATCACCCTCTTCACGGTCGCCCTCGCCCTCCCCGGTTGCGGGACGACCGAGGAGACGAGCGGTGACGACAGCGAGGACGCCGTGATCGTCGACAACCGAACGCCGCTCGCGCGCGCCCAGTACCAAGCGAACGTCACCTTCGCCAAAGGCTACAAAGCCAACTGCCAGATGACGCACGGCCGCCCGCGCGTCCTCGTCACCGGCTTCGGTCGCTTCATGTCCATCAAGGACAACGCGACCGGCCGCCTCGTGAGCCGCATCGCCGGCTTCGACTATCCGATGACCGACCCGCCCGCCGAAGGGCAGATCGATCCGCCCGGCCCGCAGACGCGCACGGGCAGTCTCTCGCGCGCCAAGCTGCCCAAGCGCGGCGAGGTCGACTTCTGCGGCATCATCCTCCCCGTCTTCTGGGATCTCGCCGCCATCCTCATCGCGAAGGAGATCGAAGCGTTTCAACCGGACCTCGTCGTCATGAATGGCGTCGCCGGCTCGCGCCAAGACCTTTGGATCGAGCTCGGCTCCGTGAATCGCGCAATGCGCTCGGCCGACGGCTCGGACATCCTCGTCCCCTACGCGCCCGACGGTAAGGAGCCGACGATCATCTCCGGTGCGCCGATGACCAAGGGCCTCCGCCTCTCCTGGGACGTCGCGCTCCGCGCCGCATCTCAATCGATCGAAGAGCGGAAGAACGTCGCGTCCGGCGATCTCAAGCTCGGCGACGTCCTCCTCGGCGCCAAGCTCGCCGGCTTCCCGCGCGGCGGAAACACGTACCTCTGCAACAACGTCACGTACGCGACGAACTACCTGATGGACAACCCGGGGAAGCAAGTGAGCCTCCTCCGCGCGCTCGACCGCAAAGGCCCCGAAGACGACTACGTCCGCATCGGCATCAACGCGAACATGAAGAAGACGCCGCGCGTCTTCATGCATTGGCCGAGCGAGCTCGTCGGCCACCCCGAGCTCCTGACCGCCGCCTCGGACGTCCTCCGTGACGTCATCGACGCTCAGCTCGTCGCGCTCGCCTCGGGCGCGGCCGCCGACGCCCCCTCGCTCGGTCAAAATGAGAAGGCCGCCGACGACCTCAAGGGCGGCGAATTCTTCTGAGGTTTCGGAAGCGATCGGCGGAGCTGTCACCGCCCGTCGAGTGTGCTAAGGACCGCGGCGAATGGCCCCGGTTGACCGAAGCAGCACCGCCGCCGAGACCTCCACGCTCACCGCCCCTGGGCTCGCGCTCCGGGATTTCGTGACGCTCGCCAAGCCGAGCATCACGGCGATGGTGCTCGTCACCACCGCGGGCGGCCTCTTGCTCGCGCCCGGCCAGGTCTCGGGCCTCACGTGGCTTCTCACGCTCGTCGGCACGTGCATGGTCGTCGCGGGCGCCAACGCGCTCAACATGGTGATCGAGCGCGACTCGGATCGGTTCATGGCCCGCACCAAGAACCGCCCCCTCCCGGCCGGCCGCATGTCGCCGCGGGTCGCGCTCTGGTTCGGCCTGGCGATGAGCATCGCCTCGCTTCCGCTGCTCGTCGCGGTCAACCTGACCACGGCCTTCCTCGCGGTGCTCGCGAACCTCAGCTACGTGCTCGCGTACACGCCCATGAAGCCGCGCTCACACCTCGCGCTGTTCGTGGGTGCGGTGCCCGGCGCCATTCCCCCGCTCATGGGATGGACGGCCGCCACGGCGCGCATCGACGTGGGCGGTCTCGTCCTCTTCGGGATCCTATTTTTCTGGCAAATCCCGCACTTTTTGGCCATCGCGCTCTTCCGCCGCAACGACTACGCAGCGGCCGGCCTCAAGGTGATGCCCAACGTCGCCGGCGTGCCCGCGACCAAGCTCGCCATGGTCAACTACACCGCAGCGCTCGTCGCGACGAGCCTCCTCGTTTTCCCGCTCGGGATCGCGGGCCGCGGTTACCTCTTCGGCGCGTTCGCCGCCGGCTGCGTCTTCCTCGCCTGGGCCACCGCCGGCCTCGGCCGCCCGGATCCGGCCGATGCGCCCACCAAGGATCGCTGGGCGCGCTCCTTTTTCGGCGTGTCCATCCTCTACCTCCTCGCGATCTTCGTCCTCCTCCCCCTGTTCCGCGCATGACTGGGGAGGGCGGCGCGCTCGGTGACGAGGTCGCGATCGCCTCGGCGCAGGGCGCGGGGGCTGGCCGGGGACGAATGAAGAAGCTCGTTCCCGTCGTCGCGGCGCTGGTCCTCGGCGCGCTCGTCGTCATCGGGCTCGTCGCCAAGAACCGCGCGCAGAGTCGCGCGCTCGGCGATCTTCACGGCGTTCGGCTCGGCATGACCGTGCGTGACGTTCGCGCGCGCTTCGACGCCGTCGGGGTGGGCCAATGGGAGTCGACGGTGACCGACGACATGGTCCTCAAGTGGCGACCCGGCCCCGACGCGCGCAGCGGACCGTCGAGCGCGCAGTTCGAGTTCCATATGGGCCTCCTCATGGCCATCCGCGCGGACCTTCCGCCCGGCGACACCGCCGCCACCGGCTCGCCGTTCGAGCTCTCCGACTCCGCGGTCGTCACCCGCGAGCCCACTCCGAACGGGCTCATCCACCTGACGGCCATCGCGCGGAGCTGCCCGATTCACGCGAAAGAAGCCGACGCCCTCGTACGCACGCACCGCTGAGGCGCGCCCGCGCGCACTCGATCGGCACCGTTCGGTGCGTTCGTAGTCGGGCGCCGTCGCGCGTCGCATCGTCCTCGAATCGGCGCGTCTCTGCGCGTTCGCGGCCGGCAAGATTTGCGTCGAGGACCCGCGCACTTTTGCGCTGCACAGGAGTTGCGTAGTGACGCCTAGAAAGGGTTGTGCCCGAGGGCGCTCCTCCCCTATAAGGGCGCACGACTGCCGGCCCCCTTTCGAGTCGGTAAAGCGGCAGAAAAGCGCATGCAAATCTTCCCGCGATCACTCAATAAGCTCCCCCTCATCGCGGCGACCGGGCTCGCCGCCGGCCTCGTGGGAGTGGTGTTCGTCTTCTGGTTCTGGTTCTCCCCGAAGAATCTGCAGGTCGGCTACGCGCCGCGCCAACCAGTTCCGTACAGCCACAAGCTCCACGCCGGCCAAATGGGCCTCGATTGCCGTTACTGCCACGCCAACGTCGAGCGCGCTGCGCACGCGATGGTGCCGCCGACACAGACCTGCATGGGCTGTCACTCCGTCGTCAAGACGGAGTCGGCGCGCCTCGCAGCCGTCCGCGCCAGCTGGGAAACCGGGCAGCCGATCGAGTGGGTCAAGGTCCACAAGCTCCCCGAGCACGCGTACTTCGATCACAGCGTTCACTTGAACGCGGGTGTCGGCTGCTCGAGCTGTCACGGGCGCGTCGATCAGATGGAGGTCGTGCGTCAGGACCAGCCGCTCAGCATGGGCTGGTGCCTCGAGTGCCACCGCGATCCCACGCCGAACCTTCGCCCGAAGGATCAGATCACGAACATGGAGTGGACGCCGGCGCAGAATCCGCCCGGTTTCCAGCCTCCCAAGGTCAATCCGCCGCAGCACTGCTCGGGGTGCCACCGATGAGCCGCCGCAGTTCGAATCAAGTCGACGAGAAGAGCCCCGAGTCCGGGGTCAACGTGTTCTGGCGTAGCCTCGAAGAGAAGGCCGATCCGGCTTCCCTCAAGGCCGCCAAAGAAGCCGAGTTCGCGGCGGGCA
This sequence comes from Polyangiaceae bacterium, assembly GCA_044224815.1. Lineage (GTDB taxonomy): Bacteria > Myxococcota_A > Polyangia > Polyangiales > Polyangiaceae > JADJCA01. The sequence continues at coordinate 393,514 of JBGAJR010000001.1, read as the reverse complement.
CCGGCCCGATGCCCGACGTCGTCGCCGCAGCAGCGCGCGAGGCGGCGAGCGAGCGGCTCGACAAGATCCCCGTCGATCGACGTGGCTTCCTCAAGTTCGGGACCGCCGTTTCGGCGCTCTTCGGTCTCGAGGGTTGCATCCGCCGCCCGGTGGAGAAGATCCTCCCGTACACCAAGACGCCCGAGTACACGGTGCCCGGCGTCAGCGAGTACTTCGCCACCGTCACCACGCGTCGCGGCGACGCCGTCGGCCTCCTCGTCGAGAGCCACGAAAACCGCCCGACCAAGATCGAAGGCAACCCGGAGCATCCGGCGAGTCGCGGCGGCACGGACATGATCGTCCAGGCGTCGATCTTCGATCTCTACGATCCCGATCGCTCCACCTCGCCGCGCAAGGGCCCCATCGCCGACGGCGCCGAGGGCACCAAGGCCACGTGGGAAGAGTTCGAGAAGGCCTTCGCGGCCACGCTCGCCGCGCACGACGCCGACAAGGGCGCCAAGCTCCGCGTCCTCATGGGCCCGGTTCTTTCGCCCACGATTCGTCGCGTTCGCGAGCAAGTGAAGACGCGCTTCTCGAACGCGCGCTTCCACACGTGGACCGCGTTCGCCGACTCCAACCAGGCCGACGGCACCAAGCTCGCGCTTGGCCAGGCCGTGACGCCGATCGTCGAGCTCGATCGCGCGCGCGTCATCCTCGCGCTCGACAGCGACTTCCTCCAGACCGAGTCCGGCATGGCGCGGACGAGCCGTTCGTTCGCGCGCGGCCGCAAGCTCCGCGCGCCCACGGACACGATGAGCCGCCTCTACGTGGTCGAGCCCTCGCACTCGACCACCGGCTCCAACGCCGATCACCGCCTCCGCCTCCCGGCGGGCGACATCGAGCGTTACACGCGCGCGCTCGCCAAGGAGCTCGCGACGCTCGGCGTCGATCTCAAAGGACTCTCCGCGGACGCGTCCGCCGAGGGCATCCCCGAGAAGTGGATCAAGGCGGTCGCCAAGGACCTCGTTCAGAACCGCGGCCGCGCCGTGGTGATGGTCGGCTCGCGCCAGCCGGCGCGCGTCCACGCCCTCGCCTGCGCGATCAACGCGGCGCTCGGCGCGGTCGGCCCGATCGTGTCGTACGTCCCGGTCGCCGATCCCGACGAGCAGAACGCCGCCGCGGATCTCAAGGCGCTCGCCGCCGACCTCGACGCCGGCAAGGTCGACACGCTGGTGATGCTCGGGGTCAATCCGGTGCTCGACGCGCCAGCCGATCTCAAGATCGCCGCCAAGCTCGCCAAGGCCAAGACCTCGGTGCACCTCGCCTCGCACCTCGACGAGACGTCGAGCGTCGCGACGTGGTCACTGCCGCGCGCGCACGACCTCGAGAGCTGGGGTGACCTCCGCTCGCTCGACGGCACGTGGGCGATTCAGCAGCCGCTCATCGCGCCGCTCCATGGCGGCAAGAGCGATCTCGAGATCCTCGCGATGATGCTCCCGGCCGATCCCAACGGCCAGAAGCCCAAGAGCGCGTACGAGCTCGTTCGCGAGACCGTCCGCGCCACGCTCGAAGGCGGCCTCGGCTTCGAGACCACCTGGAAGCGGGCGCTCAAGAACGGCTTCGTGGGCGATCGCACTCCGTTGCGGCCGCCGGTCATGACCCCGAGCGAGGTCAAGACCGCCGACATCTCCGCCGAGCTCGCCAAGGCGCCGGCGAAGAAGTCGCAGGGCCTCGAGATCGTGTTCGCGCCGTGCCCCAAGCTCTTCGACGGCCGCCACGCGAACAACCCGTGGCTCCTCGAGCTCCCCGATCCGATGACCAAGGTCGTCTGGGAGAACGTGGCCATCGTCAGCCCGAAGACCGCCAAGGACCTCGGGCTCAAGAGCGGCGACATGGTCGAGGTCACGCGCGACGGCGCTCGCGTCGAGCTCCCCGCGTGGGTCCAGCCCGGCCAGGCCGACGGCTCGATCGGCCTCGTGTGCGGCTGGGGCCGCACGCGCGCCGGCCGCTACGGCTCCAAGAAGGGCTTCGACGTGTACCCGCTCCGCACGAGCGACGCGCTCGGCTTCGGCGAGGGCGCCGTCAAGGCGACCGGCCGCGAGTGGCGCGACCGCGCGAACCTCGCGCTCACGCAAACGCAGGAGCACCACTCGATGGAAGGGCGCCCCCTCGCCATCGACACGACGCTCGACGAGTACCGCGCCGAGCCGCTCTTCGTCACGTACAAGAGCCCCAACCCGCGCACGCTGCCGCTCTGGAACAAGGTCGACTACAGCCAAGTCCAGAAGTGGGGCATGAACATCGACTTGAACGCGTGCACGGGCTGCAACGCCTGCGTCATCGCGTGCCAGTCGGAGAACAACATCCCCACGGTCGGCAAAGAGCAGGTGGGGCGCGGCCGCGAGATGTACTGGCTGCGCATCGACCGCTACTTCATGGGCAAGGACGAGAACGAGCCGGCGGTCGCTTACCAGCCCGTCGCTTGCGTGCAGTGCGAGGAAGCGCCCTGCGAGAACGTCTGCCCGGTCAACGCCACGGCGCACAGCCCCGAGGGGCTCAACGACATGGCGTACAACCGCTGCATCGGCACGCGCTACTGCGCGAACAACTGCCCGTACAAGGTCCGCCGCTTCAACTACCTCGAGTTCAACGGCGCCTTCGTCGGCGACGAGAACGCCACCACCGAGGAGAAGGCCAAGTCCCTCTACGGCTCGATGCCCGAGACGCAGAAGATGCTCTTCAACCCCAACGTCACGGTTCGTTTCCGCGGCGTCATGGAGAAGTGCTCCTACTGCGTGCAGCGCATCCAGGAAGCCAAGATCTCCGCCAAGCGGAGCGGCAGCCGGACCGTCAAGGACGGCGCCGTCGTCACCGCCTGCGCGCAGGCCTGCCCGGCCGACGCCATCACCTTCGGTGACTTGAACGATCCCAAGGCGCGCGTCGCCGAGGTCGCCAAGCGCGACCGCAACTACGGGCTCCTCGCCGAGCTCGGGACCGGCCCGCGCACCACGTACCTCGGCAAGGTTCGCAATCCGAACAAGGAGATGGCCTGACCATGGCTTCGCACAATCTCCCCATCGCCGAGATCGGCGAGAGCCCGCTCGTCAAGCCGGGCGAGAACTTCCACTCGATCACCGAAGGCGTCTCGCGCGTCACCGAGACCGCGGCGCCCAAGGGCTGGTGGGTCCTCTTCCTCATCGCCGTCACCTGGACCGGCATCTTCGGCGCCGCCGTTGGCTGGCTCTTCTGGCAGGGCGTCGGCGTGTGGGGCAACAACTCCCCCGTCTACTGGGGCTGGGACATCACCAACTTCGTCTGGTGGATCGGTATCGGTCACGCCGGCACGCTCATCAGCGCCGTCCTCTTCTTGTTCCGACAGAAGTGGCGCACGAGCATCAACCGGTTCGCCGAAGCGATGACGATTTTCGCCGTCATCTGCGCCCTCATCTTCCCCGGCATCCACGTCGGGCGCGCGTGGGTGGCGTATTACATGTTCCCGCTGCCCAACCAGATGAACATCTGGCCGAACTTCAAGTCGCCCCTCATCTGGGACGTCTTCGCGGTCAGCACCTACTTCACGGTGTCGCTCCTCTTCTGGTTCGTCGGCCTCATCCCCGACTTCGCGACGCTGCGTGACCGCTCCAAGGACGGCTCGATCCGTCAAAAGGTGTACGGCGCGGTCGCCCTCGGCTGGCGCGGCGCGAACCGCCACTGGCAGAACTACGAGCGCGCATACCTGATCCTCGCCGCGCTCTCCACGCCGCTCGTCCTCTCGGTGCACAGCGTCGTCTCCTTCGACTTCGCGACGTCGCTCCTCCCGGGCTGGCACACCACGATCTTCCCGCCGTACTTCGTCGCCGGCGCCGTCTTCAGCGGCTTCGCGATGGTCATGACGCTCATCCTCGTCGCCCGCGTCGCCTTCGGCGTTCGCAGCATCGTGACGATGAAGCACCTCGAGCTGATGAACAAAATCATGCTCGTGACGGGCTCGCTCGTTGGCTACGCGTACGGCATGGAGTTCTTCATCGCCTGGTACTCCGGCAACGAATACGAGCAGTTCGTGTTCATCAACCGCGCCACGGGCCCCTACGCCTGGGCGTACTGGACGATGATCAGCTGCAACGTCATCTCGCCGCAGTTCTTCTGGTCCAAGAAGCTCCGCACGAACATCCCCTTCATGTTCGTGATCAGCATCGTCATCAACGTCGGCATGTGGTTCGAGCGCTTCGTCATCATCGCTACGTCGCTCCACCGCGACTTCCTCCCCTCATCGTGGGGTTACTTCCGCCCGACGGCGGTCGACATGTGCATCTACGCCGGCACGTTCGGCGTGTTCTTCACCTTCTTCCTCCTCTTCATCCGCTGGATCCCGATGATCGCGGTGGCCGAAGTGAAGGGCGTCCTCCCCGAGGCCGACCCGCACCACGGTGACGACCACGAGCACGGCCACGACCACGCCGCCGAGCCGGCTGCGGCTCCGGGGGAGTGAGCGATGGCCACCAAGGAAGACTCCAAGGAAACCCGGAAGGAAGGCTTGGCGGGCGCCGCTCGCGAAGCCGTTCGCCGCGCCAGCCAAAGCGACATGGACAAGAAAGCTGCGCTCTATCTCGCCGAGTACAAGACCCCGGGCGCGTGCATGCACGCGGCCGAGAAGCTGCGTGACGCGGGCTACACCAAGTTCGACGCGCACACGCCCTTCCCGGTGCACGGCATGGACCGCGCGATGGGTCTCCCCGACTCCAAGCTCGGTTGGATCGTGTTCACGATGGGCCTCTCCGGCACCACCATCGCCTTCCTGATGATGTGGTGGATGAACGGGGTCGACTACCCGATCATCATCGGTGGCAAGCCGCCGGTCAGCATCCCGTCGATGATTCCGATCATGTTCGAGCTGACGGTGCTCCTGTCGGCGTTCGGCGCGGTCTTCGGGATGTTCCACTTGAACCGCCTCCCGCAGCACCACCACGCAATCTTCGAGTCGGACCGATTCAAGACCTTCAGCGACGACCGCTTCTTCATGTCCGTCGAAGCGACCGACCCGAAGTTCCGTCTCGACAAGACCAAGGAGCTCCTCGAGTCGACCCACGCCGAGGCGATCGAGCTCGTGGAGGAAGAGGCATGAGAACGCAGGCCCTCATCACCGCGCTCGGCCTCATCGCCGCGCTTTCGGGTTGCCGCGGACAGACGTCGGAAGAAGCTCCGATCGTCCCCATCCGCAACATGTACCACCAGCCTCGCTACAACATTCAGAGCGAGAGCGACCTCTTCGCCGACAAGCGCACCATGCGCCCGCGCGTGGAGGGCACCATCGGCCATAGCCAGTCGGTCGACTCGCGCATCGCCGAGGGTCGCCTCGAAGACGGCTCCGGCTACGTGCTCACCGTCCCCGAAGAGGTCACCAAGGCCAGCGGCGGAATGGAAGCCATGACCGAGCGCGGCAAGGCCCGCTACGGCATCTACTGCGTGCCCTGCCACGACGGCACGGGCGGCGGTCAGGGCATCGTGGTCAAGCGCGGCATGCTCGCGCCGCCGTCGTTCCACCAAGACCGCATCCGCAAGATGCCCGACGGTCAGCTCTTCGCGACCATCTCGAACGGCATCCGCAACATGCCGGCGTACAGCCAATCGATCCCCGAGTCCGACCGCTGGAGCATCGTCGCCTACGTGCGCGCGCTCCAGGTCAGCCAGGCCCCTCTTGCTGCGGAGATGAAGAAGTGAGCGAGAGTTCCAAGAAAGGCAGCGCCACGGTGCCGCCCGCCGCCGAAAAGCGCGCCGCCGACCGCGACGCGTTTCTCCTCCCTGCCTCCAACCCGTGGGCCAAGGCGTGGCAGATCGCGGCCGGTGTCGGCGCGCTCGGCATCGCCGGATCGTTCGCTGGCTTCGGCGAGCGCCGCTTCGCGTTCTCGTACCTGTTCGGCTTCCAGTTCGCGCTGAGCATCACGCTCGGCATGCTCTTCTTCGTGCTCGTGCAGCACCTGACGAGCGCCGGGTGGAGCGTGACCGTCCGCCGCACGGCCGAGATCTTCACGACCGGGTTCTTCGCGCTCGTCGTACTCTTCGCGCCCGTCTACTTGAAGCGCGGCGAGCTCTTCCCGTGGCTCGGCGGCCATCACGGCGCGGAGCACGGCGCCGCGCCCCACGCGGCCGGCGACTCCAAGGTCTCCACCACGGAGACCACCCAGGGCCACGCGCCAGCGGCGGCCCCCTCCGCGGCAGCCGAGCCCCCGACGCAGCACGGCGGCGCGCACGGCAGCGGCCAAGGCGGCGGTCACGGCGGCGGCGGAAGCCACGCCGGTGGTGACCACGACGCGCACCCGACCGGCCCCGGCGCCGCCCTGCACGGCGCGGCCGGCGCTCACGGCGCGGCCCCGGCGCACGCGGCCCACGGCAAGAAGGGCGATCCCCACGAGCTCATCGAGGAGGAGACCCTCGCGAAGAAGAAGCCGTACCTCAACGAGGGCTTCTTCAGCATTCGCGTCGTCTTCTACTTCGCTGCCTGGATCCTCATCGCCTGGCGCCTCTTCTCGCTCTCGACGGCGCAGGACAAGTCGCGCGATCCGAAGCTCACGGTGGCGATGCAGCGCTTCGCTCCCGCGGCGACCTTCGTGTTCGCGCTCACGCTGACGTTCGCCGGCTTCGACTGGATCATGTCGCTCAAGCCGGACTGGTTCTCGACGATCTTCGGTGTCTACCTGTTCGCCGGCTCGGTCGTCTCGAGCCTCGCCGTCATCATCCTCGTGACGATGGGCCTCCGCTCGACGGGCATCCTCGTCAAAGAGGTAAACGCGGAGCACTACCACGACCTCGGGAAGCTGATGTTCGGCTTCAACGTGTTCTGGGCGTACATCGGCTTCTCGCAGTTCATGCTCATCTGGTACGCGGCCCTCCCCGAGGAGACCCCGTTCTTCCACATGCGCTGGGACGAGGGCCCGTGGTCGACGGTGAGCCTCTCACTCGTCCTCCTCCACTTCGTGGTCCCCTTCCTCTTCCTGATTTCGCGCAACGTGAAGCGTCGCTTGCCGATGCTCCAGGCGGGCGCCGCGCTCCTCCTCGTGATGCACGCGGTCGACTGCTACTGGCTCGTGATGCCGAACTTCGGCCAGGAGGGCTTCGGCTTCCACTGGCTCGACGCCGCGTGCTTGGTCGGCGTCTCCGGCGTGGTGCTCGCGGTGGTTCTCTACCGCATGCGCACCACCTCGCTCATCCCCGTCGGCGACCCGCGCCTCCCGCGGGCTCTCCACTTCGAGAACGCCTGACGGCCTGACGGCACACTCCCCCACCAACGCAAAAGCGAGAGACCTGACGTGGCTGCCGACAACACACCCCCGCGAAACGGACTCATCCTCGGCATCGCCGCCGCGTCGTTCCTGACGCTCGGCTCGCTCAAGTTCGTCTTCGACGGCTACTACCGGTACATGATGGAAGAGGAAGTCGCTCGCAAGGCGGCGCCTCCCACCGAGCTCCGCGCGGCGCGGCTCGACGAGCAGCAGAAGCTCGCGAGCGGTCCGATGCCGATCGACAAGGCGATGAAGGAAGTCGCCAAGGAGCGCGACGGCCTCATCCAGCCGCAGCAATCGATGGACAACGCGCCGCTCGAGGGCTGGTCCAAGATGCCCCGACCGGCGCCGCCCGCGCTCCCTGCCATTCCTGCTGCCGCCGGCGACGGCGGCGCGGCCGACGGTGGTCTCGCGACCGGGGACGGCGGCGTGACGCCAGCTCTTGCGGGCGACGCCGGAGCGACTCCGAACGCTGCGACGGCCGATGGCGGACACGCCTTGCCGGCGCCCCACAACCCGCCTACGGTGTCCGCCGACGGGGGAGCCAAGTAGGCCGAACCTCATGCGAATTTCGCTCGCAATCGCCCAAAAAAGCGCGCGTCCGCGCGCCCGCCCCCTCGCGGTGTGGTGGGCGGCGCTCGCCGTCTTGGTCGCGCTCGTCGCGACGAGTGGCCATGCGCGCGCGAGCGGAGTCGCCAAACAAGTCATCCAGCACGTCAACGTCGACGAGCACCTCGACGCTTCGCTCCCTCTCGAGGCCCAATTCCTCGATCAGGACGGCAAGGCGGTACGGCTCGGTGAGTACTTCGGCGCGAAGAAGCCGGCGCTGCTCGTCCTCGCGTACCACTCCTGTCCGGTCCTCTGCAGCATGGTGCAGAGCGCGGCGGCGACGGCGCTCAAAGGCGTCAAGTGGACCGTGGGCAAGGAGTACGACGTCGTCGTCCTCAGCATCGATCCGCGCGACACGCCTGCGCGCGCCCAAGAGAAGCGCGCCGCCCTCGTCGCCAACTACGCGCGACCGGGCAGCGAGTCGGGCTTCCACTTCCTCGTCGGCTCGAAGCCGGAGATCGACCGCGTCGCCGACGCGATCGGCTTCAAGTACGAGTACGACGCCGAGCAGCAGCAGTACGGCCACCCGGCCGTCGTGATGTTCGTGAAGCCGTCCGGGCACCTCGCCCGGTACCTCTACGGCCTCGAGTACGACCCCAACGACGTGCGCATGGCCCTCTTCGAGGCCGCCGCGGAGCGCAGCATCTCCACGATCGAGCGCGTCATCCTCTACTGCTACCACTACGACCCGCAGGACGGGAAATACGTGGTGATGGCCACTCGCGTCATGCAGGTCGGCGGTGCGGTCACCGTCGTCGTGCTCGGCACCTTTCTTTTCCTGATGTGGCTCCTCGAGCGAAAGCGCTCGCTTGGCCAAGCGTCCTTATCACCCCGCCACAGCGGCTGACGGACTCAACGAGATGAACCCCGACTCATTTCAGCTCCCGCCCCAACTCGCGTCCAACGCGGCTGACGTAGATGCGCTGTTCAACTTCATCTACTGGTTCAGCGTCGCGTTCACCGCGCTGATCACGGGCCTCATGCTCTACTGCGTGGTGAAGTTCAAGCGCCGCCCCGGCGTGAAGGCAGCCCCGGTGGGTCACAACATGGTGATGGAGGTGGCGTGGACCGTGCTCCCGCTGATCTTCATCGTGGGGCTCTTCCACTTTGGCTACCGGACGTACATCCGCTCGGCCGTCGCCGCCGAAGGCGCGATGGAGATCCGCGTGATGGCCGCAAAGTGGAAGTGGGACTTCGGCTACCCCGACGGCCGCGTGGAGCCGAGCGAGCTCACGATCCCCGTCGGCAAGCCGGTGAAGTTCATCATGTCGTCCGAAGACGTGCTCCACAGCTTCTACGTGCCGGGCGCGCGCATGAAGAAGGACGCCGTTCCCGGCATGTACACGTCGATGTCGTTCACGCCGACCGCGACCGGCACCATGCAGGTCTTCTGCGCCGAGTACTGCGGCACCTCGCACTCCGGCATGCTCGCGACGATCAAGGTCGTCACCGAGGCCGAATTCCAAGACTTCATGAAGAAGGGCAACGACTTCGAGCCCACGGCCGAGGTCGGCAAGACGCTCTACACGAAGAACGCCTGCAACACCTGCCACTCGCTCGACGGCTCCAAGATGCCTGGCCCGACGTGGCAGGGCATGTTCGGTCGCCAGGAGACGATGGCCGACGGCACCACGCTCAAGATCGACGAGAACTACATCAAGGAGTCGATCCAGAAGCCCCAGGCCAAGATCGTCGCGGGCTTCCAGCCGGTGATGCCGCCGTACCCGAACCTCACCGACAAGCACATCGACGCGCTCATCGCGTACATGAAGACCCTCAAGTAGGGCCCCCGTAGAAGACTTCTTCGCAGCCAGAGACTCGAGAGAGAGACGCGAAAATGGCAGCCATCACCACCACCGGCGCTGGGACGCATCACGAGCCCAACCCGAACGAGAACTACCTCACGGCGACGCGCGGGCTCCGCTCGTGGCTCATCACGCTCGATCACAAGCGGATCGGCGTCATGTACCTCATCGCCGTGCTCGCCGCGTTCTTGCTCGGCGGCATCTTCGCCATCCTCGTGCGCACCGAGCTCTTCACGCGCGGCCGCACGCTGATGGATGCGGACACCTACAACCGCATGTTCACGCTGCACGGCGTGGTGATGGTCTTCCTCTTCATCATCCCCGCTGTCCCGGCCGCTCTCGGCAACTTCATCCTGCCGATTCAGCTCGGAGCCAAGGACGTCGCGTTCCCGCGGCTGAACCTCCTCTCCTTCTACATCTACGTGTTCGGCGCGTGCTTCGCCGTGTGGAGCATGGTCAACGGCGCGGTGGACACCGGCTGGACCTTCTACACGCCCTACAGCACGACGACGACCTCGGCCGTCATCCCGATGATCATGGGAGCCTTCATCATGGGCTTCTCGTCGATCCTCACCGGCGTGAACTTCATCGCTACGGTCCACAAGATGCGCGCGCCGGGTCAGACCTGGACCAAGCTTCCCCTGTTCATCTGGGGCCTCTACGCGACCAGCATCATCCAGGTGCTCGCGACGCCCGTCCTCGCCATCACCCTCGTGCTCCTCATGCTCGAGCGTGGGCTCGGCCTCGGCATCTTCGATCCGAAGCTCGGCGGCGACCCCGTCCTCTTCCAGCACTTCTTCTGGTTCTACTCGCACCCGGCCGTCTACATCATGATCCTGCCGGGCATGGCGGTCGTGAACGAGATCCTCGCGACCTTCTGCCGCCGCGCCATCTACGGCTACTTCGCCGTCGCGATGAGCTCGCTCGGCCTCGCGCTCGTGTCGTTCATCGTGTGGGCGCACCACATGTTCACGGCGGGCATCAGCGAGTACTCGATCATGGTCTTCTCGGCCCTCACCTTCCTCGTCGCCATCCCGTCGGGCGTGAAGGTGTTCAACTGGGTCGCGACGCTCTACGGCGCGTCGATCAAGCTCGACTCGCCCATGCTCTGGGCGCTCGGCTTCCTCTTCCTCTTCACGATCGGCGGCCTCACCGGCCTCTTCCTCGCCGTCGTCGCGACGGACATCCACCTCCACGACACGTACTTCGTCGTGGCGCACTTCCACTACGTCATGGTCGGCGGAACCGTCATGGGCTTCGTCGGCGGCCTCCACTACTGGTGGCCCAAGATGACGGGCAAGCTCTACGACGAGAAGACGGCCAAGCTCGGCTGGTTCCTCGTCTTCGTGGGCTTCAACGTCACGTTCCTCACCCAGTTCGTGATGGGCTCGCGCGGCATGCCGCGCCGCTACTACGACTACCTCCCGCAGTACGAGATGTTCCACAAGATCTCGACCATCGGGTCGTGGGTCCTCGCGCTCGGCTTCTTCATCCTCCTCGGGATGTTCATCCAGTCCCTCCTCAAGGGGAAGAAGTCGCCGCGCAACCCCTGGGGCTCCTGCGCGCTCGAGTGGCAAACGCCCACGCCGCCGCCCCTCGCGAACTTCGAGCACGTGCCGACGGTCACCCGCGGTCCGTATGACTACCACCTCGCGACCGACGCGGAGATGGCCGAGGACTGATCCCGGCGCCACCCGACGCGACCCACACGATTCAACGACGACGACCCAGAACGGAACGGAGACGAGCGTGAGCGCAGGAGAAGCGGCGGCTGCGGCCGAGAGCCACGGTCACGATGATCACGGGCACCACGGTCCCAAGTGGCTCGCCCACCACTTCGATACGCCGATCCAGCAGTTCGACACTGCGAAGCTCGGCATGTGGGCGTTCCTCGCCCAGGAGCTCTTGTTCTTCAGCGGCCTCTTCGTCGCGTACGGCGTCTTCCGGAGCTGGTACCCGGAGATGTTCGTGGAGGCGTCGAGCCACCTGAACCGCCCGATGGGCGCGCTCAACACCATCGTGCTGCTCTTCTCGAGCTTCACGGCGGCCATGGCGGTGCGCTCCTCGCAGCTCGGTCAGAAGTCCACGACGCGCAACTACCTGGTCCTCACCGTGGTGTGCGCGTTCATCTTCCTCATCGTCAAGTACTTCGAGTACGGCCACAAATTCCACGATGGCCTGCTCCCCGGCCACTTCTTCGGCACTCAGCACGAAGGCATCTTTGGGCCGATCCCCGCCGACGCGCACGTTCCGCACCTGCCGTCGAACGCGCACATCTTCTTCTCGATCTACTTCGTGCTGACCGGCGTGCACGGTCTCCACGTCGCGATCGGCATCGGCGTCTTCATCTGGATCATCCTCCGCAACGAGCGGAACGAGTTCTCGAAGGAGTACTTCACGGCGGTCGACCTCGCGGCGCTCTACTGGCACCTCGTCGACCTCATCTGGATCTACCTCTTCCCGTTGCTCTATCTCATCGACTGAGCGCCCCGGACGACCGCGACGACTCTCCCTCGACCCCACCGAGCGAATCATGAGCCACCACGACGAACACGCTGACGACGGCGCCGTCCACGCCCACGTTTCTCCCACGATCTTCTACGTCGCGATCTTCGCGACCCTGGTCGTCCTCACGCTGGTCACGGTGGGCGTCTCGTACGTCCACCTCGGCCCCGCGAACCTCGCGGTCGCGGTCGTCATCGCGTCGATCAAGGCGGCCCTCGTGGTGCTCTTCTTCATGCACCTTCGCTGGGACAACAAGTTCAACAGCCTGATCTTCATCTGCTCGCTCGGGTTCATCGGCATCTTCTTCGCCTTCACGTTCTCCGACACCGATTGGCGCGAGAAGCAGTACAACGAGGCGCAAGGCGCGAAGATTCTCCCCGCGGACGGCAAGCCCGCCCCGGGCGGCATGCCGCCGCGCGAGATCAAAGCTCACGACGAGAAGGCCGCCGGCCACGACGCGCCCAAGGGCGCGCCCGCGCCGTCTGCCGCGCCCGCGCACCACTGAGCCCTGCGCAAAGCGCGCCGTAGCGGCCTGGCGGTTCTCCCGCCGGGCCGCCGCGCTTTTGTGCACTCTGCACCTGTACGGCTCGCCTCGCGTCAGACGCGCCGAATGACGACCTCCACCTCGGAAGAGCCCATGTGGAGACGCTCGACCGGCGCCACGAGCGGGAGCACGCGGCGGCGCGCGCCGGCCGCGTCGAAGAGACCGTGCGTCGAGGCCGTGTCGAAGGCGGCGAGCCCCGCCCGCGTCTCGAGAAGGAGCGCATGAACGCGCGAGGTCGTGGTCGAGAGGAGCGTGCCGAAGGCCGCGCAGCGCGGGGCTCGACCGAGGAGCACGCCCTGGGTGAGCTGCTCTTGGCTGAGCGTCACGAACGCTCGACCTCGTGGAGAGCGGACCTCGAGCTCGACGGCGCCCGCCGCGCCGACTGCGGGCACTCGCGACCCCATCGCCCCGGTAGGCAGGGCGACGGCAAGGTCGAGAAGTCGAGGCATGAGGTTGACCACGCTGTCTCGCAAGACGCGCGATTGAGTCGCCACGCTCGGCGGTGCCCGATACGGATGCCGGGCGAAGTCCGGCGCCGAGCCGACCGGCACGATCTGGGGAGGAGGCAGCTCGAGCGGCGGCACGCCCGTGGGTAGCGCGACCACGGCGTACGCGCCGACCGTGAAGACGGTCGGGCCGGAGGCGACGATCGCGTGCTGAAGGCTCCCGTCGACGAGCCGAAACGCGAGCTCCGACGACAGGTCGAGCACCGAGAGCATGGGTGGAGCGTCGGCCAAGGACACGCTACGGAGCAGGAGGTGACGAAGCGAGACCGCCGGATCCCGATCGAGCACCACGTCGGCGTGGGTGTGACGACCGAGGACCAGGAAGCGGTCCTCACCGGCGATGAGGTCGCACGCGCCGACGACGTCTCCGCACACCCAGTAGAGGCGATGCCCGACGAGCGACTCGACGCCGCTCGGTCGCGCTCGCTCGGCCGCGACAGCGATACGGTAAGCAGCGTGTGGGTCGGGCGGCGAAAGTGGCGCCACCGGCGACTCGCGCAGCAGGCAGGTGTTGAGGTTGCGGCGAGTCGGCCCGGGCGATCGAATGACCACGGAGCTCATTGGACCGACGAGCTGCAAACGGCGTGCGAACCCGGAAATGGGTGCGAATTGGCCGATCGCGACACGGCGTGATCGAACGGTGCGCAGGCGGGCGGAACGAAACCGCCCACCCTGCTCCAGAATGGCCCGACCCGGCCGCGGGTGGCCCGATGGGCTCGGCGTCCGTCAGCCCTCGAGGGCGATGCCGATCTGCTTCCTGATGCGGGTGTATCGATCGCTGACCACGAATGCGAGAAGGTCGTCGACGTCCGCGTCGGGCGCCCCTTCGAGCTTGAGGACCGACCCCGCGGCGGCGAGATCGCCGCTGAGGAGCAGTCCGGCCCGGCGGGCGGTCTTGTGCACCGCAGCTGCCCAGCGATGGAGGTTGGTGCGACCGCCTTCCTCCACGAAGCGGAGGAAGTGACCGCGCAGGCGGTCGACCGAGGCCGGTTCCAAGATGGGCTCAATCGCCTTGGCGATGGGCACGACGAGATCCTTCACCTTCGGGGCCAGCGGAAGGCCGGGGTTTCCGATGCTGAGCGCCGCGAGGAAGATCTCCTCGAGCTCCTGCACGCCCGGAACGAGGAGGCGCACGATGTTCTCGGCGCGGTGATACGAGAGGTGCTCGCCGGCGAGGAACGCGAGCTCGCCCGTCGAGCGGCCCGACAGGAGCTTCTGCCCGAGGCGGAGCGCGGGCGGTGCGGCGGGAACGAGGTCCGCCGTGCCCACGAGATCCGGGTCGGTGTAGATCGGCGGCGCTGCCATGCCGAAGATGGCTGCGGCCCACGAGAAGCACCGAACGGCCTGGACGGTGGACTGCACGGGGTCGACCTTGCGGGCCGGATCGAGCTTGGGGAGCTGCTTGTCGCGTCGCATCGCCGAGATGCGTCCGAGCAAGACCGCCGGCGCCACGACGGAGAAGACTTCGCCGACGAGCGGCTCCTGCTCGGGGTGCGCCAGAAGCTTCCACCCATCGGGGCCCATGGCGAGCTTGGGCTTGATGAGGGTCGTGGTCCGATGCGTGTCGTAGCACTCCTTTTCGCTGGGTTCGGCGGCTCCGAGGAACGACAACACTTGCGCGACGCAGAGCTTGCGATCGAGCTCACCGCGCTTGTCCCACGCGCGATAGAGCGAGTGGAGCGCCGCGACGTCGCGCGGATCGTGACGAAGGATGCGCTGGAGCTCGATCGGATCGTCGTCGGGCACGACCTTGCCCGCCGTACCGGCGAAATCCGAGAGATCGACGTCGACCGCCACGTTGGCGCGCGCCGTCTCCAGCTCCTTTTCGAGATCACGAATGCGCGCTTCGAGCGAGGCCACGCGCCGCTGGAGGAGCAGCGTGTGGGGATCGGTCGGCGTCTGAAGTGGCTGGAGCGAAGCCGCGGGTGGCGCCTCGTCGTTGAGATCGCGGATGCGAACCTGGTGCTTGGCTTCGTAGGCGGCCTGGAGCGCCGACTCGAGCTTGTGGAGACGCATCCGATCGAGGCCGAACTGATCGGCCATCTTGTCGAGCTGGGCTCGCTCCTCGACCGTGATGACGCCGTCCTCGATGACGTCGGCGAAGAGCTCCTCGTAGAGTGCCTCGAGCTTGCCCAGTCGAAGGTTTCCGGACACCTCGCCGGCTTCGAACCCCGGGGCTTGGTCGAAGGACTCGATCTCTCGGATTTCGGTCGCGTCGGTCATGGGCCCAAGCATCGCGCGAGCGCGCGAGCCCGAGAAGCCCCCTTTTCGTCGATCGATTTTCTGGCTCGCCCGTCTCAAGAGGATGGCGCTCGCAAACGTCCGATCACTCGTATTGCCCTGGACGCTTCTTCTGGCGCTGGGGGCATGTGCGCGCCCTTCGGCGGCCCCCGGGGAGTCGGGACGGCCAGACGCAGCCCCCAGCGCGACCGGAAGCGTCTCGGTCAGGTCGCCCGAGCCGGCCGCCGATGCCGCGGCGCCCCCGGCGCCGGAGCCTCCCGCAGGCCTGACCTCGCCTGGGCGCGATCGATGGCTCGCGGCACGCGACGCGAAACGCGCCACGGTGGCGCGCGCCGACCAGCCAATCAACTGGGACGCCGACGAGCCCGTCGACACGCACCCCGATCGCTTCGCGGGGCTCAAGCTCCGAAAGGGCACGACGCGAGAGCTGTCGCCGAGCGAGCTGGCGCGGTTTGCTGAGCTCCTCAGGGATCCGAAGGGCTTCAACGACGACATCAGGCGGCGTTGTGTGAAAGGACGCTTCCTCGCGTTCCGGCTCTCGCCGCTCGACCACCAGCTCGTCGGGATGAGCGCGCCGATCACCGACGTGATGATCGACTTCGACTGTGGCTCGATTTGGGTGGTCTCCGAGGAGAGCGGCGACCACTCGCGCCGTCGTACCGTCACCGACGGCTACATCGATCCGTCGTTCGCCGCCTTCCGTGACTTCGCGAGAGCGCTGTTCCCCGGCGACCGCGACCTCGCGACCATCCGCTCCCCCTGACCCCGCGTCATCGCGGCGCCGCACCGGTCAGTGATGACCGTGCGTGATGAGGCGCGCGCCGCGCTTGTACGTGAGATACGACCACGCCCAGTTGAATAGAACTGCAACTCGGTTGCGGAACGTGATCAAGAACCACAGGTGAACGAAGAGCCACATCAGCCAGGCGAGGAAGCCGGTGACCTTGAGCGGGCCCGCCCACGCGACGGCGCGCGAGCGACCGATGGTCGCCATCGTGCCCTTGTCGACGTAGTGAAACACCGGGCGCGCGGCGCGCGACTCCGCCCCGCGACGGCCGCCCGCGAATCGCTCGGCGATGAGCCTCGCCACGAAGCGACCTTGCTGGAGCGCGACTGGCGAGAGGCCCGGCAGGAATGCCCCCGACTCGGTCTTGAAGGCCGCCAGATCTCCGACCACGAAGACGTCGGGGTGACCGGGCAGCGAGCAGTCGCTCTCGACGCCGACGCGCCCCGTGCGGTCGAGCGTGACCGCGCCCTCCTCCCCGGCGCGAGTCGCGGCGCGGGCGAGCACGGCGCCGAGTGGTGAGGCGCGGACGCCCGCGCCCCAGAGCACGACCGCGGCGCGGATTCGCTCACCGCTCTGGAGCGTGACACCGCCGGCATCGATCGCCTGCACGCGCTCGCCGGTGCGCACTTCGACGCCGAGCTCGCGGAGCTGTCGCGCGCCGGCCTCCGAGAGCGTGTCCGGGAACGCGGCCAAGACGCGCGGGCCGCCTTCGACCAAAACGACGCGCGTCGCTCGCGGATCGATGGCGCGAAAGTCTCTCGCCAGGGCGAAGCGCGCGAGCTCGGCGACGGCGCCGGCGAGCTCTACGCCGGTCGGTCCACCACCGATGACGACGAAGGTGAGATCGGCGGTGGCCCCCGCGGCTACCGACTCGCGAGAGGAAGCGTCGCCGTCGGGCCGTGCCGACGCGAGTCGTTTGGCCTCCGCCGCCTCGAACGCCGAGAGGACGCGTCGACGAATGTCGATCGCATCGTCGAGATCCTTGAGGCCGGGTGCGACGGCCGCCCAGTCCGCGTGCCCGAAGTAGTCATTCTGCGCGCCCGCGGCGACGACCAGCGCGTCGTAACGGAGAGGCCCAGCGGAGGTCGAGAGCTCGCAGGCTCCCAGATCGACGTCGGTGACCTCGGCAAGGAGCACCGACGCGTTCTCTTGCCGCGAGAGGACCGAGCGGACAGGCACGGCGATGTCGGCAGGCGAGAGGCCCGCCATCGCGACCTGATAAAGGAGGGGCTGGAACAGGTGATGGTTCGTTCGATCGACGACCGTCACCCGCACTGGCTCGCGCGCGAGGGCTTTCGCGGTGGCGAGACCACCGAAGCCGCCGCCCACGACGACGACGTGCGGCGTGTCCTTCGAACCAGCGTCGGCGTTGCGCACGCTCGCCTCCCCTCGCGGCCGGGTTTCACTCGCGAGGACGCGACCGAGTCGCGCCTCGCGAAAGGCCTATAGGGTGGCGGCGCTCCGCGCGCCAGAGCCGCGGCTCAGAGACCGAACTGGAGGCCGCCCTCGAGACCGAGGACGGGGAGCACACCGACGTAGCCGATGGCGAGATCGAGGCGCGGGCCGAGGAGGAGGCCGGTGGTCGGGGAGAGCTTGAGACGCACGCCGCCGCCGATGCCCGCGAACGCCGGGCCGCCCATCAAGTAGGCGGTGACCTTCTTGTTGGCGCTCGCGTTGGCTTCGGCCACGGGGACGTCGACGCTGCCGTGGAACTCGGAGACGCCACCGCCGACGAACACGAAGCCGCTCGTCTTGTGGAGCGGCTCTTTGCCGAAGAGGTAAGTGAAACGAGCCTCGACGTGGAGGCGCTTCAGGACGTCGTTCGACTTGGCGTCCTTCTGCGCTTCCTGACCGGGGTACACGCCCGTCGCCACGAGGCCGAGGCGCGCCCCGATCATGTAGTTGGGCTTGGGCGCGAAATCGAACGAGCCGAGAATGCGGAGGTTCGCCGGCGAGAAGCCGCCGTCGATCGAGCCGGCCTTGCCCTGCTGGAGGTTCTGGTTCTCGTCGCCCGTCGCGCGCGTCGGGTAGTCGCGGTTCTCGAAGTAGCAGTAGTAGGCCGGGCTCTGGTTGAGCGGCACGCCCTTGTCGTCGAGCTTGCAGACGTCGCTGCCCTGCTGGAGGAGCGCGAAGCCGAAGTTCAGCGCGGCGCCGATCCAGATCTTGTGGTGCTTCTCACCGGTGCCGCCGCTGTCGTCGGCCGGCGCGGTGCACTTGTTGGCCTTGCACTCGAGGCTCTTGCACTCGCTGCTCTCGTCGCACTCGGCGCCTTCTTCCTTCACGCCCGGCTTGAGCGCGCCCGACTGCTGCTGCGCCTTAAGGTGCTCGGCCCAGCACGGGAACTCGGGGCCGGGGCAGTCGCCGGTGTCCTGGCAGGACGTGGGCGGCGGATCGCCGGGGAGCGACGGCGGCGGGCCCGCGAGCTGGTTCTTGACCGCGACCTTGTAGGTGTTGTTGCGATCGCCAGCCGTGGCGATCGGGTCGTTCTGATCGTTGAAGCCTTGAACGTAGTACTGGAGGTTGCCCTGCTGGACGTCGCCGCACGGGATGTACCCGCCCCAGCCCGTGCCCTTCTTCTTGAGCTCGAGCGGCTTGAACTCGTTCATGCCGAAGCCCTTGTACCGAACGAGCACCTTCACGATGGTCTCGGAGCCGGCGTACTCGACGTAGATCGGCACCGGCGTGCGGTACTTGCCCTCGGACACGGGCGAGTGGGAGAAGTCACCCGCGACCGCGCCGCCGGCGGCGGTCTGACCGCCAGCCGACTTGGTCTCACCGGGCGCGCCCGCCGCCTTCTTGCGAGCGGCCTCGAACGCGGCCTCGAGCTCCTTGGTCTTGAGGTCCGGATCGAGCACCACGCTCGGATCGAGCTTGAGCGCCTCGACGAACGCCGCCGAGCCCTTGTCCTTGTCGAGCTGACCGCCGATGAGGACGACGCCGAGGTCACGGCGAAGCTGCGCGCGCATCTGCACGTTGCACTTGTCGGTGCCGCAGGCCGCGATGGCTTTGTCGAGCTTCTGCTGCGCGGCCGCGAACTCCGTGCCGAGGTAGTCCTCCTCCATGGCCTTCTTCTGGAGGGCGCGGGCTTCCTTCTCGACCTTGGCGTTCTGGGCGAACGCCGGGCTCACCGAGACGAGCGCCGCGACGGCAAAGATCAGGGCAACGAAGTGGGAGAAATACCGGTGGAGTCGCACGCGTTCGCCATACACCGAATCCCTCAAGGAAGGTTATGGATTCGAAAAAACGTCCGGGCTGGCCATCTCTCGGGTGCTCGAGGGGCGGAGCCCCTCGAACGAAGCCGGCCGTCCTGAGGAGCCCGCGACGAAGGACCGAGCAAGCTCCGCTCGCTAGAGCGGAGTTGCGACTCCGGAAGAGACCAGACGTTCCCACCCGCCCCCTCTCGGGTGCTCGAGGGGCGGAGCCCCTCGAACGAAACCGACTCCAGAAGAGACCAGGCGGTTCGGACTACTCGCCTTCGACCCCCGTGGTCGAAGGCGGCGAAGGTTCGACGAGAACCTGAGGGCGGGAGGAGGCTCGCTGCGTGTCAACGCAGCGAGGAACCCCGCAGGGGTTCACATGCCGGAGTTGCGACTCTAGACCAAGCCTCCCAGCCGACGGCCGCTCGCCCTACTTCTCGGTCCGGATGAACTGAACGCGGCGGTTGAGCGCGCGGTTCGGCTCGGTGTTGTTCGGCACGATGGGCTGCGTCATGCCGTAGCCCTTGGCCGTGAGGCGCGCCGGCGAGATGCCCTTCTTCACGAGGTAGGTGCGGCACGCGTCGGCGCGCGACTGGGAGAGCTTCAAGTTGTAGCCCGCCTGGCCGACGTTGTCGGTGTGGCCCTGGATTTCCAGGGTGATCTGCGGGTTGCCGACCAAGACGTCCTTCACGGCGTCGAGGATCGGGAAGCTCTCCGACTTGATGACGGCCTTGTTGAACTCGAAGTGGATCTGCTGCGTGATGCGGATCTCGCGCGCGGTGACCACGACGAGCGCGTTGCCACGCGGGCAGCCCGGCTTCTCGCCGTCCTTGGGGCCGGCCTGGTTGGGGCAGAAGTCGTCGATGTCGAGGACGCCGTCGTTGTCGTTGTCCTTGTCGGGGCAACCGTCGTCGTCCTGGAAGCCGTCCGGATCCTCGGGATCTTTGGGGCACTTGTCGGTCCCGTCGAGGACACCGTCGAGATCGTTGTCCGGCTCGGGGCAGCCGTCTTCGTCGAGGTAACCGTCGACGTCCTCCGGCTCGAGGGTGCACATGTCCTTCGAGTCGGGGATGCCGTCGTTGTCGGTGTCGGGGTCGTCGGGGCAGCCGTCTTCGTCCTCGACGCCGTTGTAGTTCTCGGGGACGTCGGGGCACTTGTCCTGCGCGTCGGGGATGCCGTCGCCGTCGCGATCGCCTTCGACCTTGCCGCCGCACTTGTCGGCCGGGCTCATGGTCAGCGCCGCCTGCGCGTTGGGCTCGGCGATCGTGAGGTGGCCTTCGGCGTTGCCGAGCTCGCCTTGATCGAGGTCGACCTGCGCGAACTTGAGGTGCGACTTGGCGAGCGCGAGCTCACGCGGCGCGCACTGGATCGCGCCATTGCGCTCCGCGTTCTCGACCACCGACTGAAGGCCTTGCACGCGGCCGCGCATGACCGCGCCCTGCGAGCACGCAATGAGCGGCGACGCGAGCGTGAGGCAGAGGGTTGTGAGCGCGACGCGGCGCGTGGTTCGCGATCGGGCAGTCAGCGGACGGCTCATTCCGAGCCCTCGCGCTGCTTGGTCTTGGTCGCTTCGATGGCCTTGAGGGCGTACTCGTCGGCGGTCTCGGCGAACCGCGTCGCATCCGAATAGCTCGCTTCGGCCGCCTCGACCTGCGCCTGCTCGAGGTGAGCCTTGGCGTAGTAGTACTCGTACGGCGCGACCTGCTCGGCGCCCATCTGCCGCGCCTCGGCGAGTCGGCCAGAGGCGGTCGTGACGGTGACCGCGTAGTTGACGCCGCCACACCCCATAAGGGCGAGAGCCGCGCTCGCGAGGAGAGCGGTGACGGCACCACTCGAGAGGGTGCGTTGAGCCTTGCGGACGCCCATCTGAACGGGTGCGAACCTATCGTCCCGGGGATTCGACTTCAAGGAGGGAATGGGGGTGCGCGCGCGAAGGGCGAGATGCCTGCCGATCGCCCGCGCCGCCCGCCGCCGGTCAGAGCTTGCGGAAGACGCCCACGACGACGCCCAGGAGCATCGTCGGGCGGAAATCCGCCGCGCGCACGAGGATGGGTGCCATGTCCTTGTTGGCCGGCTGGAAGCGGACGTAGTCCTTCTCCGGGAAGTAGTACTTCACCGTGGCCTCGTCGCCGATGAGCGCGACGACGATGTCGCCGCGGTTGGCCGTGAGCTGCTTGCGGACGAAGATGTAGTCCCCGCTCAGGATGCCGGCCTCGATCATCGAGTCGCCGTGGACCTTGAGGCCGAAGAGCTCGCGCCCACCCTTGAGGAGGCCACGGTCGATCTTCACGGTGTCGACGACGTGCTCCTCGGCGAGGAGCGGCAAGCCGGCCGCTACACGGCCGAGCACCTTCACCTCGACGGTGTTCAGGTCGTCGATGTTGGCGGGCGTCACGTCGCCCCGCATCCCCGGCAAATCCATGGTGCCGAGGTCGGTGGGGCGGAGGGCGCGGGACTTCATGTCCTCGCGCTTCAAGTAGCCTTTGCGCTCCAGGGCGCGGAGGTGGTCGTTCACGCCATTCGTCGACCGGATGCCCATGCGCGCGCCGATTTCGCGGAGCGTCGGCGGATAGCCGCGGTCTTGGATGGACTGGCGAATGAAGTCGAGGACCATCTGCTGGCGCTGCGTGAGGCCTTGCATAATGCATGGAGTCTACTGAACGCACGTCACGACGTCAACTTCCTCTGGAGAACTTGTGGAAAACCTCCGAAAACCCCGGTGTTTTTCCATGACTCTCCGGGGCGTATTGCCGCGCCCAGCCGTGATGCCGTTCAGCCAAACGGACGCCCCGTGGTCGAACAAACAGGCCTTCGAAGCGACTCCGTCCAACCTGGCAATCCCGGCCAAACGACGCCGCTACGCCACCAGGCCACCTCTCGCGATCCCAGCGGTCGCGAGAGGGCGAAGGTTCGCAAGAACCTGAGCCGAGGGGGAGCGGCAGCCTGAGCATTGGTCACAAGTCGGACGGGCGTTCTTGCGAGGAATCTCGCTATCTCGTACGAGCAAACGCGAAGCACGAGGCCGCCGAAGGCGCTCCAGGGGAGGCTCGAATCGCTAGATTCGAGGGGGACCGGCAGGTCCCCGCAAAAACGAGATCCAATGGCGAGAGCGGCACCTCCCCGCCAGCCGGCAGCTCCCCTAGCCGAAGCGGCCGCTCGTCGACAGGAACGTGAGCTTGTCGTTGGTCTCGCGGAGGCGCGCCGACAGCATGCGGACGCAGCTCCAGAGGACCTCGAAGGCGAGGTCCTTGTGCAAGAAGAGGAGGTCGTCGAAGGCCTCCTTGGAGATCACGAGCAAGCGACAGCTCTCGTGCGCCGTCGCGTCGGCCGAGCGCGGAGTCTCATCGAGGAGCGCCATCTCGCCGAAGACCTCGCCGGCGCCGAGGACAGCCAGGGCCTCTTCGCCCATGCCCGCAACCTCGCGCGAGATGCGGACCTTGCCGTCGACGATGACGTAGAGCTTCTGGCCGACCTCGCCGTACGAGAAGAGGCGCGCGCCCCGCGGCTGCGACTCTTCTTTGGCGACGGCGGCGATGAGCGCGAGCGCCTCACGCGAGAGCCCGTCGAAGAGCGGGACGCGCGCGAGCGCTTCTTCCCGACTCCCCGCCGCGACGTCTCCACTCATCGGCGCGAGCCTACCAGACTCTCAAGCCCATCCGAAAATGGTGTCGCGCCGCGCATCTTCGGTTCGCCCGCGCTCAGTGATTCGCCGCCAGCCAGCGCTCGCAATCGAGGGCGGCCATGCAGCCGGAGCCGGCGGCGGTGACGGCCTGGCGATAGACGAAGTCCTGGAGGTCGCCGCACGCGAAGACGCCGGGGATGTTGGTCTGCGCCGTTCCGGGCTTGGTCTTCACGTAGCCGTTGTCGTGGAGATCGATCTGCCCCTTCACGAGATCCGAGTTCGGGGTGTGGCCGATCGCCACGAAGAAGCCCTGAATGGGCACCACCATCGACTCGCCGTTCTGGGTGTTCTTCACGCGCGCGCCCGTGACCTCGCCCTTGGTCACGTCGAGGACCTCCTCGATGACCGTGTTGTAGAGCACACGGATCTTGGGGTTCTTGAGGACGCGCTCTTGCATGGCCTTGCTGGCGCGGAACGCCTCGCGACGGTGGACGAGCACGACCTCTTTGCAGATGCCGGAGAGGTACATCGCCTCTTCCATCGCCGTGTCGCCGCCGCCGATGACCATGACCGTTTGGTTGCGGAAGAACGCGCCGTCGCACACCGCGCAGGCCGACACTCCCTTGCCTTGGAGCGCCGTCTCGGAGGGCAGGCCGAGCCAGTTGGCGCGCGCACCGGTCGCGAGGATCACGGCGTGCGCCGTGTGGAGGACGTTGTCGTCGCCCACCCAGACCTTGAACGGGCGCTGGGAGAAGTCGACCTTGTTCACGTCTTCGGTCACGATCTCGACGCCTTGGTGGAGCGACTGATCGCGGAACGCCTTCATCAAGTCCGGTCCGGTGATCTTCTCGGGGAAGCCGGGGTAGTTCTCGACGTCGTTCGTGATCATGAGCTGGCCGCCCGGAATGCCGCCGCGCACGAGCCCCTCGAACATGAGGGGCTTCAAGTTGGCTCGCGCGGCGTAGATGCCGGCCGTGTGTCCCGCAGGACCGGAGCCGATGATGATGACTTTGCGCGGTTCGCTCATGACGTGGACCTTAGCGTGGGAGTGATGCGGGCGGGAGTCGGGGGGGGCGCGTGGGCGCCAACGGGCACGGGCCTCAGAATTTGTAGGCGGCGCCCAGGTTGAAGACGTTGAGGGCGTTCGTCATCGTGCCCAGGTTCACCGGCCAGTTGGTCCGGTACGCCTTGTCGGCGCTGCAGGGCGCGGTGGGCGGGTTGCACTTGGTGCCGGCGAGCGCGTAGACGCCGTCGGGCCCGTTGTTCTTCGAGTCGGCGACGAAGACGTGCATGAAGCCGAGCATGAGGTCGAGTGACGCCGTCCCCACCGGGACGCGGTAGGTGCCGCCGGCCGCGAGGCCGAAGCGCGACGCGCCGATGAAGTCGATGTTCTGATACCGCTCGTCTTGACCCTTGGTCTCGTAATACCCGCCGAGCCGGAGCGCGAGCTGGTTGGGCAGGACGTTGATGTCGCCGCCGAGGCGAACGCCGAGCACGTCCTTATACTTGTGCGGGACATCGGCGTTCGGCGGGATCACGCCCGGCGTTCCGTTGACGGGGATGATCCCCTCGCCTGCCGCCGAGCCCGGAAAGCGAATTTGCAGCGAGTCGAAGGCGCTGTTGTTCGCCCACGTGAAGTCGAGCTCGGCGTCGAACACGTCCTCGGCCATGGGGTCACGCGTGTGCGGCTTCGCCGTGCCGCGCAGCTGGTGGTAGCGGACGCCGATGCGCGCCTCCATCGGGACCGGGAGGGTGAGCTTGGCGTTGTCGCCGCTCCCGCAGAGGCCGGCCGCCGATTGACCGAAGTTGCAGTCGGAGAGCGACGTGTCGCCGTCGACGATGCCGTTCTTGTTCCCCGCCGCGACCTGCGGCGTGTAGGCGTTGGCGCGCGTGTACACGTCGCCGCTCGCCTTGATCGAGTCGCTCCACTTGTAGAATGCACCGACATCGAGGAACGACGTGGGGCTGTAGAGCGCGCCGAGGTTGAAGCCCGGCACGAAGTAGTCGGCGACGATCAGCGTCGCGTCGATGTCGTTGGTGCGCGGGCTCAGGTTGTCTTGGTTGAGCGCGGGCGAAGCGTTGTTGAACTTGGCCTTGATGACGCCCCAGCTGAGCGCGCCGCCGATGCGGAACCCGTCGGCCACCTCGACGCCCATGCCGATGGTGGGCGTCAAGAACAGGCTCTTCCCCTCGATGAGGAGATAGCGGTTCGGCGCCGGCTGCTGTCCCGCCGCGGAGTCGACGAACGTGGGCCACGTGCTCTCGCCCACGCCGCTCGGTCCAAGGACCGCGATCGCCGCGCCGATACGGTCGTTCACCCGGTAGTTGAAAGCTACCTGCGGGTTCGGGAAGACGTGCTTCTCCGCGCAGACCTCGGGGTACGACTGACCGGCGTCGACGTAGCCCGGCTCGCTCGACTTGTCGTCAGCGGCCTTGAGGCGCGTGTAGCACGAGCTCTTCAGGGTGAGGTTCGCCTGGAGCGTGAGCGCCGTGCGCTGCCCGGCGAGACCGGCCGGGTTGAACGCGACCGCGAGCGGATCGCTCGCGCGCGCCACCCACGCCCCGCCGCGGCCCATCTGCTCGGAGCCGTTGTCGGGGAACTCGGTGATGTTCGTCGCCCGCGCCTCACGCGACGCGCCGAGGGCGAGCGCGAAGACGGGGACCGCGGTGGCGAGGGTGCGAAGAAGGGAAGCGCGCATTCGAAAGAGCTCCGAGCGTCGGCCGCGTGGGACCGATCACTCCTTGACGGGGGTCGCCTTGAGCGATGCGCGACCCTCTTTGACGTACACCGAGAACTTCACCCGCTTGCAGCCGTGACGCTGGATGAGGGCGTCGCGATTCTTCCGCAGCGTCTGGCGGAACTTGTCGAACGTCAGCCCATCGGTGGGCTCGCCGCACTCCTTCTTGGTGCGCAGGAACTCCTCGTAGACCTGGAGCCACTCGGCGCCTTCGTCACCGCCCGCGGCCGCTTGCTCGGCGGCCTTCATGAGGCCGGACGAGGTTGCCGACCGGTTCAGGAGCTCCTGGGGCGGCGGACCGACGGTGGTCTTGAGCTCCTCGTGATCGTTTTGACTGGGGCTCGGGAAGCCGTTGGTCGGTGCCGCCGCCACGGCAGTCACGCTCGGCGACGTGGCTGGTGCCGGAGGAACCGCCTCGAGGCCCGCGGGCGCTCCCGCGGCCGGCTTCGGCGGCGGCGGCTTGGGCGGCGGCGCCTTCGGCGGCGGCTTGGGCGGCCCGGCAGGTGCACCCATCGCACCGACGTTGGGCGACGACATCGGAACGGGCCCCACGGCTCGAGCCGATGAGGGCGACGGCGGACCCGGCGGACCGGGGCGCGACACGGCCGACGGCGGAGGCATGTCGCCGGGCTGCGGGAACGAGAACGCGCTCATCGCGGGCTGCGCGGGCGTCGGGCCGAGGATCGACTCGAGGTCGGCCTCCTTGCGGATCGCACCGCCGCCCTTCTCCGCCACGCGTTGGATGCCGGCGTTGAGGTCTTGCCCGATCGGGCGATAGCCGCCGCGGAAACGGGGAAGCTGCAACAAATCGAGCTCACCCTTCTTGAGCTTGGCCGCCTGCATGCGGAGCTCCTTGAGCGGCAACGTGTGCTCGAGAATCGAGAAGAGGAGACCGAAGAGGAGACCGGCCCCGACGATGGCGCCGATGACGGGCCACGGCACGTTGGCCTTGTCCTTGTCGTCGGCGGTCGAGAGGAAACCCATCGGGCCCTTCATCGTCACGCGCTGCCGTGCCACCGCGTAGGCGCTGCGGAGCTCCCACGCGTCGCCGTCGAGCCGACCGAACATCGCACCCACTTCGTCGCCGGCGATGAGCCGGAGGCCCGAGCGACCGCTCTCGCGGTAGGTCTTGTCGCCATCGAGCTTGGCGAGCTCCGCCGCGAAGTCGGGGATGTACTTGTCGGAGACCTCGGCCGGGTCGAGCGACGCCGCCACCTTGATGCCCGCGGCGTAGAAGACGACGTTCGTGCGAGTGAGGCGCGCGATGTCCTTGGCGAAGGTTTCATCGACGCTCTTCAAGCCGACGATGGCGCCGACCGGCGGCTGCGCGACGTCGTACTCGACGGGGCGCGCGACCACGCGGAAGAGTCGGCCACCGAGCACCCAGGTGTCGTCGCGCAGGTAGCCGTGGAGCGCGTCGAACACCGCGGGGTAGCCGCCGAGCTCGAAGTCCTCGAACGACGTCGCGGCGTCGTAGCCGATCTGCGCGACCACGCGCCCGTCGCGATCGATCGCGAAGATCGCGGTCGGACGAACCTCCGGCGGGAGCTTCTGCTGGATGCCGTCGAGCGCCTTCTTGGCGTCCTCGCGGATCTTCGCGGGGATCTTCTCGCTCTTCGTGTCCTTCTGGACGTTGTTGAGCGCCTCTTGGACGCCCTTGTCGACCGAGCCGAGGAGGAGCGCGTCGAGCCGTCGACGCGCGTCGATCTGGAGGGCCCAGCGCACGACCTGACTGTCGGAGGCGAGACCTTCGGTCATCGCGACCTGATTGCGTCGGTTGTACTGACCGACGGCGACGTACGAGACGTAGATCGCCACGCCGATGAGCAGGCTGAGGACGCCGTACCAGAAGCGCGAAAGGAGCATCATTTGCCTTCGCCACCTTCGCCGACGTTCAGCGGATCTTTGATGTCGTTCACGAACTTCTCTTTGACGAGCACCGAGAGCTGCTTGCCGACCTGCTTGCCCTGGAAGTAGCCCTTCAAGACGTACTCACCGGGCGTGAGGCCGAGCGCGAACGCGCCGTCGCGTCCCGGATAGATCGTGGCCACCGCTTGGGGCTCGACGACGATGTACGTGCGTACGCTCGGGAAGAGCTCGTCGCGGAACTCGAAGCGTCCCGGGCCGGGCGCCGTCCAGTCGCGCTGCGCGCCCGCGTTGATCTCCGCCTTCCATTCTTTTTGGACCAGGCGGTGCGGGAACGGATCGCGGTTCTCGAACACGAGCTTGGTGCCGGGGGACACGACGTAGGTCGACTTCTCGGTGCGTCCGCCGGTGACGCGCACGAGGAGCGGCTGCATCGGTTGGGCGGTGCCCGAAACCGTGGCCGCGATGCAGAGGTCGCGCGGCGGCGTGGCCGAGAGCGCGCGAAACTCGGGACGCACCGTCGGCGACGGCTCACGCCACGTGTAGCGATGCGCGTCGGGCTTGGCCGCCTCGGCATAGACGTCGGGCATGAGCTTATCCATACCGACGACGCGTCCCTTCACCGTGCCCGTCGCGAACGAGGGCGCAGCGAGTGAGATCGACAGCGCGACGGCGCATGCGCCACCGATGGAGCGACCTCTCCTACCGAAAAACGGACCCACCATGAGCCTCCGACGAACGAGCGAGAACGGGCGACCGGTTGACCGGATTTCGCCCGAGCCCGCACCGTAACCGACGGGGAAGAGTGCTGTAAACGGGAAGCGCGGGGCTGCGAATCGGCCGGGAGCGCCCCGCCCGGAGGTCGCGGCGGCGGCGACGCTCCTCTTCGGGGCCTGCAGCCTCGTCGTCTCGACCAGCGGCCTCACGGGCGGCGCCACCGACGGCGACGCCAGCGCCTCGCAGGACGGGGGAACCGCCGGCGGCGCCGATGGTGCGACCGACGGGGCCGCGGGGGACTCGGGCGTGGGGCCCGGCGCGGGGTTTTGTGTCGGGCGCGCCGCGGGGACGGTGTGCGCCGATTTCACCGCGGGGGACTCGGCCGACGTCTTCACTCCGCGAACGGTCGGGGGCGGGGCGCTGTCGGGACCTGCCGGGTCGCCACGCGCGGTGACGGCGTCGGTGCCGAGCTCCCAGAACAAGGACGAAGCGTCGCTCACCGCAACGACGACGGCTTCCGCGACCTGGGTCGAAGGGGACGTCGTCTTCGAGGTCGCCGACGCCCCGAAAGACGGCACGTACACCGAGGTGATGCTCCTCTCCGTGGACTACGTGGGCGACTACTACGAGGTGGACCTCGTCCTCCCGTCCCGCACCGACCAGAACGCCACGCTCGGGGAGTACTCCGACTCAGGGAAATCCGGCCCGGGCCACCCGCTGGACCGGCGGCTCATCCCGGGCGTTCATCGCGCAACGATGCGCCTCGAGCTCGCGAGCGCGGGATCGGGCAAGGCGAGCATCCGGCTCGACGGGGCGGCCGCTTTCGAATTCGCGGTCTCGCCGCCGCAAGCCAAAGCGCGACAGCTCGGCGTTCAGGCCGGCGTCGTGTACGTCGATTCGCCCCACGACCCTTGGGCCGTCCGCATCCACGCCCTCGCCTTCAGCTCAGGCACTCTCTGACGCACCGCGGGACGCGGCGCGTTCACGTGCGGGGAAGAACGATGATGAAGCGCGCGCCCTGCTCCGGCTCGCTCTCCGCCCAGATCGTGCCTTGGTGGGCGTCGATGATGCTCTTCACGATCGAGAGACCGAGGCCCGTCCCACGTCCGGCAGCCTTGGTCGTGAAGAACGGCGAGAACACCTGACCGAGGTGCGCGGCGTCGATACCGTGCCCCGCGTCCTGAACGATGACCCGCACGGCGCGTCCGTCGCTCTCGACCTCGGTCGACACGGTGATCGCTCCGCCCGAGGCCATCGCCTGGCAAGCGTTCGTGAAGAGATTCACGAAGACCTGGGTGAGCTGCTCGGGCGAGCCGCGCACGGAGAAGTCGTTCTCGCCGTACGAGCGCACCACGGTGGTCTTGTTCTCCGAGAGCAAGTGCTCGCAGAACATCACCGCTTGATCGATGAGCCCATGCACCGAGATCGGCATCCAGTGATCACTCGCCGGCCGCGCGTAGGTCACGAGATCGCGCGTGAAGCGAAGGAGCCGGTTGGCCGAGTCGCTGATCCGCTGGAGCCGCTCGAGCTCGTGCGGATCGACGGATTCCGGCCGCGCGAGCCACCGCTTCACGAGGTACTCGGAGTACGCGACGATCGAGGTGAGCGGATTGTTGAGCTCGTGCACGATGCCGGCGGCGATCTGCCCGAGTGAAGCGAGCTTGTCGGCCTGCGCCATCTGCGCCGCCAGAAGCCGCTTCCCATCGCCGCTCCGGCCCTCACTCCGCGAGCGCGCGTGCTCGAGCGTCCGCCCGAGCAAGAGGATCGCGCGCCTGAGCGCTGCCATCGCGAGGCTGCCGTCGGCGAGCGCGGCCTCCGATTCGGCGCCGGCGTGCAACGTGACGTTGCCGAAGTCGGCGGGGACCGAGACGCACGCTTCGAACGCGAGCTCGGGAAACACGCGGCCGAGCGCGGGCACGGTCGATTGCTCGAGCTCGCCCGCTGGCAGGCGCCGCATCATCACGAGCGCGGCCGGCGCGCCGTCATCCGGGCTGCCGACCGGCGGCTCGGACTCGCTCGCCGGGCTCGTGGAGTCGCGGGAGCGAACCCTCCGTGCGTAGCTCGCGGCGACGCCGTTGGCCGGCAAGAGCTCGGCGAGCGCGCTCAGGACTTCGCGCACGACGACGTCTTCGTCCCCGTCGATCGGCGTCTCCCACGCGACGCGGAGAAGTCGCTCCCCCCAACCGGGAGGAAGCGACGACTCGGCGCGCGCGCGCGGCGACGACGGCGTCTCGGTGCTGGAGAAGATGACGTCGGACACCCGCGGGACGGCCCCTGACATGGGCGCGGCAGAGACCGGATCGACGAGGTCCTTCTTGCGGGTCATTCGCCACCTCGCGGGTTGGCCGGCACGACCACGCCGAGCTTGGGCTCGCTCTGGCGATCCGCGCTCGCCTTGTCGAGGTCCAAGATGCGCGCTTGCCCGACGTAGGACTTGGTCTCGTACTTGGTGATCTTTCCGATCTTCCGGACGATCTCGGCCATGCGTTCTGCTTCTTTGAAGATGACCTCGGCGGCGGCGAACCCGGGCGATTCGACGTCGAGCTTGCGGCGGAGGAGCTCCGCGTAGCCCATGACGCTGGTGAGCGGCTGGTTGAGCTCGTGCGCTGCGGCGCCGGCGAGCTCGGCCACGATCGCTTGCCTCTCTTGGGCGAGGAGCTGCTCCTGCGCCTCGGCGAGCTTCTGCTCCATTCGGACTTTCTCGCGGAGGTCGGTGAAGATGCCGACGGATCCGACGGGCGTGTCCCCCTCGTAGAGAAGCGCGGCCGAGACGGTGACCGGTACGCGCTCGCCGTCGACGGCGACGACCTCGGTGCGCATGCCTTCCACGCGTCCCCCGCCCTGCCGGATGGCTTTCATGACCGACTCGGCGATGCCCGACGGGTACAGCGCGCGGACGTTGGTGCCGAGGATTTCTCCGGTGCTCATGCCGTAGATGCGCTCGGCGGCGCGGTTGAAGACGAGGACGCGACCGCGCATGTCGGCGCTCACGATGGCGTCGACCGAGCTGTCGATGACGCGCCGGAGGAAGTTACGCGTCTTGACGAGCTCGGCTTCGACGGCGCGCTCGGCGGTGACGTCGCGGAAGTTGCACAGGACGACGCCCTCTTCGCGGAGCACCGAGCTGAAGTTGATGCTGAGCGTGAGGAGCGAGCCTTCCTTCCGCCGCACGCGGATGTCGACGCCGCGCGGGAAGTGTCCTTGCGCGAACGCGGCGCGCAGATCCTTGGCCAGGCCCACGTCCTCGGAGGCGAACAGATCGCCGAGCGGGCGACCGCGAAGCTCCTCTTCGCCGTAACCGGTGATCTCGCGTGCCTTGGGGTTCGAGAAGAGGAGGCGGCCGTCGGTGTCGATGACGACGATGCCGTCGGCCGAGCTCTCGAAGAAATCGGCGTAGCGCTGGAGGGACTTCAGCCGGCGCTCGGCCTCGAAGCGCGCGACGGTGACTTGCTGGGTCTGATCGCGGAGGCTCTGGAGGACGCGCGCGTTGCGAAGCGCGATGGCCATCGCGTTGGCGATCGTGCTGCAGAGCGCGAGCTCGCGCTCGGCAAACGCGAAGACGTGCGCCGACCGCAAGAAGAGGACGCCCATCGGGCGGCCCTCGTAGATGATCGGGAGAATCGCGAGCGAGCTGAACTTCCCACCCGCATGTTGATCGATGCCGAGCGGGTGCGCGGTCGTGTCGGGGATGACGAGCGGCTCGCCAGTCGTGAGCACCTGGCGAATTTCCGGGTACTGGCCGAGATCGATCGGCAGATCGCGGAGCTTGTCGTCGTCGCTGGCGGCGACGACGTAGCCGATCTGGCTGTGCTCGCGCACGAGGACGATGCTCGCGCGATCGACCTTGGCGACCTCGGCGATGCGCTGGACGACGGTGTAGAGAATGTCGCGGAAGTCGAGGCTCGAGGCCAGCGCCTGGGTGAGCTCGAGGACGACCTGCGCGTCCTTCTCCTTCTTGGCGAGCTCGGCGACCGCGTTGTGAAGGCGTAGCTGTCCGCGCACGCGCGCCACGAGCTCCACCGCTTTGAAGGGCTTGCGCACGAAGTCGTCGGCGCCCGACTCGAACGCGCGCGCGACCTCGTTTTCGGCGTCGAGCGCGGTGAGTACGACCACGGGGAGGTCTTTGGTCTCCGCGTTGGCGCGCAGGGTACGGAGCACCTCGTAGCCGTCGGGCGCCGGCATCACGAGATCGAGCACGACCACCGAGGGCTTGATGCGCCCGATGACCTCCAGGGCCTCGGTGCCGGAAGCGGCGGCCTCGAACGGAAGCTGCGCTTGCGCGAGCGCCTGACACAACACGTGTCGGCTCACCGTGTCGTCGTCCACGATGAGGATGGGCGCGAGCTCCACTGCCCTGAAAGCTTACCGGCTTTGCGCGGAGGTGCCGGAGTTTGTGGCGGGCGCGAGTGGTCAAGCGTCCGACGTTCGCGTACTAGGTCGGCCCCCCTCCCCATGCGGTAGGATGCGAACGCTTGCCGCCGCCGCCACAAATTCTGGTTGGACGCTTCCGCATCGATGCGACCGTCGGCAAGGGCGGGATGGGTGCGGTGTACGCGGCGACTGACCTGAACCTTGGTCGTCAAGTCGCCATCAAGATGCTTCACCCTGAGCTCGCTCGCGACGCGGAAGCGCTCGAGCGGTTCCGCGAAGAAGCGATGTCGCTCGGGGCCCTCCATCACCCGAACATCGTCCAGCTCTTCGATTTCCACGCCAGCGATCCCGCGGCCACCTTCCTCGTGATGGACCTCGTGAGCGGCGACACGCTGCATGAGGTGCTCCGTCGCGCGGGCTCCCTCCCCATGCCGGTCGCGGTCGACTACGCGCAGCAGATCCTCTCCGCGCTCGCGGCCGCGCACCAGAAGGGCATCGTCCACCGCGACATCAAGCCCGCGAACCTGATCGTCGTGTCGCTGCCGGCACGTCGCGATCTCGTGAAGGTGCTCGACTTCGGGATCGCCAAGCTCACGGAGACGACGATTCGGAGGCGGCCGACGACGGCGGGCGTGCTCCTCGGGACACCGCTCTGGATGGCGCCCGAGCAAACGGGCGGCGGTTCCGTCGACGCGCGCGCCGACGTGTACTCGGTGGGGCTCGTCCTTTTCCGGATGATCACCGGAACGAACCCGTTCGAAGGCTACGACATGGCGACGACGCTCGACCGCGTTGCACGCTTCGTTCCGCCCGACGTCCGTACATTGCGTCCCGACACGCCTCCGCACATCGCAGCTGCCGTCGCGCGCGCCCTCTCCAAACGTCCGGAGGAGCGGTTCGCGAGCGCGGTCGAGCTCTACGAAGCGCTCGGCGTGGGCGAGCTCACGGCCCGCGCCGCCAGCTTGCCGCCAGGTGCCGGCACGCCGGAGTGGTCGGGCGCCACCCAGAAACCCGCGACCGCACCGACCACGATTCAAGAGAAGCGTTCGGGGACCGGCGTCCTGATCGCCGCGGTCGCCGCCGTCGGCGTCGTGATCCTCGCCGCCGGTGGCGCCGTCGCGTGGTGGGCCACGCGGAGTACCAGCCCCGCCGGCGCGGCCATCGTGGACGCCGGCGCGCCACCGGCCGAAGCCGCCGCTCCGGCTGCGGCACCCACGCCGTCGACGTCGGCCTCCGTCGCGCCGTCGGCTTCCGCAACGCCGCCTCGGTCGACGCGCCTACCGGCACCCGTCGCTTCCGCCGCTCCCGCTTCGCTGACGAAGCCCGGCCCCCTCGGCGGAAACTGCCGATGTCTTCCGGACAAGGGCAGCCTTCGCCACGGGAACAACCAGCGCCTCGCGCCCCGGCCGATGACGCCCGAGTGCGCTTGCACCTTCTCGAACATGACGCTCTGTCTAGACCCGGTTGTCCCCTGCGGTAACAAGCCCAACTGCGAGACCAAGTGCGCTCGGCACTTCACCAACTCGCTCACGTTCGGTGGGGCTTGCCGCGGGTTCGATTCCACCGGTGCGGGGCACGACTCGACCGTGTCGGATTGTCACTACCCCGTCGCCGCGTGCGACGTCTTCGCCGGGCCGGCCGGGCGCGTGTGCAAGGGGCTCGATCACACGGGCGCGCTCCTCGACGGGCACGTCTTCTGTCAGTAGCGGCGCCTGCCGGCGCGCCTCATTCGAAGAGGCCCTTCTGGCCTTCTTTGGGAGCTTCGGGTGCCTTCTTCTTCAGGTGTTCGTACGCCTTGCGGGTGGCGACGCGTCCGCGCGGGGTTCGACCGAGGAACCCTTGCTGCAGCAAGAACGGCTCGATCACGTCCTCGACGGTGTCGCGCGGCTCACCGAGGGCTGCGGCGAGCGTCTCGACGCCGACCGGTCCGCCGTCGTAGTCCTCGATGATGACCGCGAGGAGCCGGCGATCCATCTCGTCGAAGCCCGCCTCGTCGATCTCGAGACGCGCACACGACGTCTTGACGGCGTCCATCGTGATGGCGCCCGAGCCGAGGACCTCGGCGAAGTCGCG
The DNA here is from genome assembly GCA_044224815.1 of Polyangiaceae bacterium. GTDB lineage: Bacteria > Myxococcota_A > Polyangia > Polyangiales > Polyangiaceae > JADJCA01. The sequence continues at coordinate 358,677 of JBGAJR010000001.1, read as the reverse complement.
CACGCGCCGCAGCAACCGATTGGCGATGCGCGGCGTGCCGCGTGACCGCCGCGCGATCTCGGTGGCCGCGGCTTCGGCGGCTTCCACGCCGAGGAGGCGCGCGCTCCGCAGCACGATCCGCGCGAGGTCCTCGACCGGATAGAAATCGAGCCGCAAAACGTGCCCGAAGCGGGAGAAGAGCGGCGCCGTGAGAAGACCGGTCCGCGTGGTCGCGCCGACGAGCGTGAAGGGCGCGACGCCGATCTGAATCGAGGACGCGAACGCGCCTTCGCCGGTCATGACGTCGATGCGAAAATCCTCCATCGCCGGGTACAAGCTCTCCTCGACCACCGGATTGAGGCGGTGAATCTCGTCGATGAAGAGGATGTCGTTCGGCTGGAGCTTGGTGAGGAGGCCCGCGAGCGCGCCCTTGTGCTCCACCACCGGGCCGTTCGTCATGTGGAGCTCGACCCCCATCTCGTGCGCGAGGATCTGGGCGAGCGTGGTCTTGCCGAGGCCGGGCGGCCCGGAGAGGAGCAGGTGATCGAGCGGCTCCCGGCGGCGGCGCGACGCTTCCACGAAGACGCGCAGGTTCTCCTTGTGCTTCTCCTGGCCGACGTAATCGTCGAACGTCTGCGGGCGCAGCGTGCGGTCGTAGCGCGCGTCGTCGCCTTGCGCGCCACCGTCGATCGCGCGCGGCTCGTCGGGGGCAAGTTCGGCGGCGGGACGCTTCGGGCGCGGCATGGCGCCCGAAGCATAGGAGACCGGGCGGCGTGCGGCTACGCCGTCTTCAGCTTGAGGAAGCGACCGAGGCCCTTGGTCGTGGTCTGGGCCATGCCCTTCGTCGCCTCGATGTGGCGAATGACGCCGATGAGGATCTCGTTGTTGGTGACGACGTTCGGTCCCATCGGCAGACCGTCCTCGCCGGTCACGCCTTCGGGTTGATTGATGAGCCCGCCCGACGTGAGGCGCCCGTTGCCCCCGGCCTGACGGAAGTCGACGGTATTGCTGCCCGGGTCTTCGACGAAGGCGTTGCTTGCGCCGTCGACGGCGAGCGGCGCATAGAGGTGGTCGACCATGTCGCCCGCGCCGCCCGAGGGCCCGAGCACCATGGCGAAGCCGACGTCGTTGTCGGAGCCCGTGATGTCGCGACCGCCCTCGGAGACGACGACGACGTAGACGTTCTGATGCTTGGAGATGGCGCCGGCGAGGATATTGAGGCCAATGGCGAGCTGCCGCATGCCCTCGACGTACGACAGGGCCTGGGTCGACGTGGCGTCGGCGACGGTCTTGTCGAACGAAGCGCCGTCGATGTCGGAGAGGTGGCAATAGAGCGAGAAGTTGCGGAACGGCTTGCCGTCGAGGTCGAGCGCCGCGCGCACGAACTTGCACTGCGCGATGAACTCCATGCGCGCGTCGTCGTTGGCCTTCCCCGGCGAATCTTGGAGCGCGCCGCGGTCGACGTTGGTCACGCCGGAGATCGTCGCCTTGGTGCTCTCCAGCGAGCTCGCCGCGGTGAGTCGATCGAAGAGATCGAGGAGCTGCTGGCGGCGCGCCTTGAGCTCACCCGGGAAGTTCGTCGGCGGCTTGGCGATCTGATCGAACTGCTGGACGAGATCGTCGTCGATGAGCGACGTGAGGCCGAGCGCCGTCGCCTGCTTGAGCGTGCTCACGTAATCACCGACGGAGCGCGCGCCGACGACCGTCTGCGCGAGGTCCGACGCGAGGACGCGATTCGGAAGGTTGCCGCTGTCGGTCTCGGTGACGCTGCCCATGTTGAAGCAGACGACGCCGAGCGGCGACGAGACGAGCTTCGAGCCGAGCTCGGAAACGTGGAACGCGAGATCGCCGCCCTGGTTCGGGTTGCTCGATCCGGTGATCCCGCAGTTGTTGAAGTCGTGGTTGCTTGCCGTGACCGACTGATTGACGCCGAGGATCGGCTGGATGGCGACGTTGGCCGGGAACGGCCCGACCTCGGAGGCGTCGATGCCGGGATACGTGAACGCGGTCCCGTCGGCCTTGCCGCTATCGAGCATCGTCGCGAACCACCGGTTGAAGCGGAGCGCTCGGTAGCGGCCGCCAGCGAGCGCAGCAGGAGCGAGGTCCTCGATCCCCGCGGCGCGAAGGAACGTGAGCGCGTCCGCGAGGCGTCGGGCGCCCTGCGTCTGTGAGCCGGTGACCGAAGAGTCCAACGGCGTCGGGCCGAGCGTCGTGTCGGTGGTGCCTTGGATCTGCCCGAGGCGGAACACGAGCGGGGGGCAGATCTGGTTCATGACCTTGATGGTGATGACGCTGATCTCTTGCGGCGCCGTGCTGTTGGCGAGCGCCGGCGTCCCGCCCCACGTGAGGCGGGTCCGCGTGCGAATCGCGCGCTGCAAGATCTCGTAGGAGTCGATGGTTCGACCGGTGGCGTGCGCCGCGGTCTTGGGCGTGAGGAGCCCGCTCGAGCGGGTCTCGAAGCCGGCGAAGGTCGCCGCGGTGCCGCCGAGGAGCCCGGCGAGGGCTTGTCTGCGAGAGATGCGCATCGGGATCGTTCCTTTCGAACGGCTCAGGGAAGCTTGGAGAGGGCGGCGGACGCGACGAAGGACGCGATGGCCTGGCCCTGGTTGGTGGCGCAGCGACCCTGGAGGATCGTGGCCGCGTTGACGAAGTCCGCCGACGTGGGGTCGAGCTGCGGGAGGCAGCGCTTCATGAGCGCCGTCGCGTCGGGCCCGGTGTCGCACTTGCACATCGCGCTCTTCGACGCGACGCAGTTCGCCGCGACGACGTTCGCGACGTTGCGCTGCGCCGTCACGTACTCGAGCGTGAGCGAGTCGGCGCGCGTGCCGAGGCGGAGGAGCGCTGGGTCGCCGTCGATCGCGCCGCGCTGGACGCTGATGATGTCGTCGACGCCGACGCTGGTGCTGACGGCGAACGTGGACGGAAGGACGGGCGCCGTTGCCGCGGCATTTCCCTGGATCATCTCGGGCGTAATCATGAGGGTCGACGGGCCGAGGCAGGCCTTGATCGAGGCCGCGAGCTGGACGGCGCTCTTGGTCTGGAACGTCGGCTTCGTCGAATCGATGTTGAAGGTGCCGGCGTCGATCACCTTGGGCCCCGCGTCGCCAGCGGGCCCCACTGCGGGGCCCCCACCATCGCCGCCGCCGCCGAGATCGACGGTGGGGTCTCCGCCGTTGGAGGTCCCGCTGTTGCAGCCGATCGCGAAGGCCGAAGCGGCCACGACGGCGACGATCAATCCGATGCTCGAGGGTCGCTTCATCTCACTCTCCGCACGTCAACGAGTCGCTCATGATGTACGCCTTGAGGAGGTCGGGGACCTTCTGCTTGCCCGCCTCGAACGCGGTGGTGGCGCGCACGCTCATCTCGAGCGTGACTTGGGTTTGGTTGAAGAAGGCGCGCTGCGCGTGGCGGGTGAAGCCGCGCGCGAACGAGGTCGTGTTCTTGAGGTACTCGTCGACGAGCTGGCTCAAGTTCTTGACCGTGACGTAGGGGTTCGTCTTGTTGCCGGTCGCCACGCACGACTTCGGTGCGCTGATGGTCGCCGACAGAAGATCGGTCATGTACTGCTGGGTGACCTTGGCCGGTTTCGCGGTGCTCGGGAGGCCGGGAGGGAGATAGCCCCACAGCGTCTCGATCGTCTTGCCTGGGTTGCCAGGGTCAGGCTGGTCATAGAAGAGGTCCCACCACTTCTTGTCGGGGTTCTGATCGGTCCCGATGTTGGCCAGGGTGTAGAGGTCCCCATTCATCGCGAACGGCCGGAAGAGAACCGACCCCGCGGCCAGGCCGCGCGCGACGTGACAGCCTTGGCAAACCGCGCCGGACATCGGCACGGCCGCGGTCCCGCGCGGCGCGCCCGTGAAGGTGCGCGTGTCGGTGGGCTCGAGGCAATCGGGCAGCTTCGGAATCGCGTCACCCGTCGGACCGTTGGTCGCGGCGAAGAGCTTCTCACCGTAGAGGGTGAAGAAGATGAGCGCGGTCCGCCCGTAGTTGTTGTTCTGGACGAGGAAGCTCGTGGGCTTCGACACCAAGAACCCGCGCGAGGTGAAGAACGTCTGACGCGGCGAGAGCATGTCGCACGTCTGCCAAGTGCCGGCCGGCGGCGCCGAGCACCCATAGAGGCTCGCCGTTTGAGGCGAGACCATGACCGAGTTCGCCTTGAAGAAGTCGGCGTAGTTCCAGTCGTCGTAGTGGGCGCGGAGCTGTTGGTAGAACTCGAGCTTGAGGTCGTCCGCCTGCGCCTGGCTCACGCCGGTCGTAGCCTTGATGAGCGGCGCACCGCCGACGACGGTGGCGAACTTCTTGAGACCCACGTCGAGGAATTCGAGCTTCCACGCGGGCGCCTTCGAGTCGTCCGTGTTGTCGAACCACGGCGTGAAGTAGGCGCGCTGTTGCTCGGTCACCGCGCTCGAGAGCTCGGCGTCGGTGAAGTAGCCGAACTCGCGCGTCGTCGGGTAACGGTCGAACAGGCCCAGCGTGAGCGTCGTGAGGAACTGACGGAGCGTGACCCGCTTCTGGCACGAGAAGTTGGCGACGATCTGCTGCTCGACTGCGCTCGTGTTGCCGTAGCGGCGATTGGCGTCGATCACCGCGAACGGCACTCGACGCGTGAACCAGTCGGCGGCCGCTTTGAGATCGAGAGCCTCGGCGTCGTTCTTCGGGGGCTCGGTCGGCATCGGCGACGGCGGCCCTGGCGTGTTGGCGATGCGATTGAGGATCGTCTGATAGGCGGCCGCCGAGTAGTCGCTGACCTCGAGCCACTCGAGCGTGAGCGGACGCGGCATCGGCCACGCGCTGTAATAGAGCGCCTTCTGTCCCCCCTCGTCGATGCCGTGGCAGTTCGCGCACTTCGCGTTGAGCCAGTCGAGGCCCTTGGCGTCGTCCCAAATCGGGTACGAGGGGCCTGCATCGGATCCGACGGGCGCGGGCGCGCCGTCGGGCAACGTGGCGACCGGAGTCGTCGTGGTCGGGTCCTCCGCGAAGACACCGCCTTGGGGCTGGGATGAATCACACGCGGCCGAGAGGGCCGTCGCAGCCGCGAGGGCGACGAACGCGGTGACGCCGGTCAACCGATTCAATCGAACACTCCTTGGTAAGGGGCCACGCAGGGGAGAGAGGGGAGCCAGAAAGTTTCCGCCGTCAGCAGAAGACTTCAGCGTGGTCGGACTAGAGGGTCTCACAACTGCGCGCGTTTTCAATGTGTGTGTCACGCCGACAAGGGCCCATATTCTCTAAATTTTCCGAATATTTGGCGGTGGATCTTTTGACCCCCCATCGTCCCCTCGGCGTCTCTCTGGCGCAAAGTATCTAACGCGAGCGTAATCGCTTCGCTTAACCGGTGGGTGGCAGGTTGCCAGCGCGAGGGAGCGTCCCCTGCAGCGCGGGGTTTCTGACGCGTGGGGGATGAAGTAGCGTCGCCGGCCGCGAGGACTCGGTGCATGGAAAAGCGCGTTTACTTCTTCGGTGATGGCACGAGCGAAGGCGACCCCAAGCGAAAGGACGTCCTCGGCGGCAAGGGCGCCGGCCTTGCGGAGATGACGAGCCTCGGGCTGCCGGTGCCGCCCGGCTTCACGATCGCGACGCCGGTATGTCTCGAGTTCCTCGCATCCGGCGATGGCGGCGCGCTGCCCGACGCCGTGACGCGCGAGATCGAAGCGGCGCTCGCGCGCGTCGAGGCGAGCGTGGGCATGCGCTTCGGTGACGCGACGAACCCGCTCCTCGTGAGCGTGCGCTCCGGTGCGCGCGCGTCGATGCCCGGCATGATGGACACGATCTTGAACCTCGGGCTCAACGACGACACCGCACGCGGCCTCGCGGCGCGTACGAACAACGAGCGCTTCGTGTTCGACGCTTACCGCCGGTTCCTCGTCATGTACTCGGACGTGGCGCTCGGGGTGAAGAAGGAGCCGTTCGAGCGCGAGCTCGAGGACGCGCGCGTGCGCGTGGCGACCGCGCGCGGGATCGACACGACGCGAACCAACACCGAAGAGCTCAAGCGAAAGCTGCCCGACTCGGAGCTCCCGACCGAGGAGCTCAAGGCGCTCGTCGATCGCTACAAGGCGATCGTGAAGAAGGAGACGGGCAAAGACTTCCCGGCGAGCCCCAAAGAGCAGCTCATGGGCGCCATCGCTGCCGTGTTCCGCTCGTGGAACAACCACCGCGCGATCGTCTACCGCCGCATGCACGACATCCCCGACGCGTGGGGAACGGCCTGCAACATCCAGGCGATGGTCTTCGGCAACCTCGGCGACACGAGCGCGACGGGCGTCGCGTTCACGCGGAACCCGTCCACCGGCGAGAAGAAGATCTTCGGCGAGTGGCTCGCGAACGCGCAGGGGGAGGACGTCGTCGCCGGCATCCGCACGCCGCACGGCGTCGACGGCGGCGAAGACTCGCTCGAAGCGAAGATGCCCGACTCCTACAAGACGCTCCTCGCGATCTGTCAGAAGCTCGAGGCGCACTTCCGCGACATGCAGGACGTGGAGTTCACCATCCAGAGCGGCAAGCTCTACATGCTGCAGTGTCGCTCCGGGAAGCGCACCAGCAAGGCCGCCATCCGCATCGCCGTCGACATGGTGCGCGAGGGGCTCATCGACAAGGACACCGCAGTCTCGCGCGTCGACGCCGCGTCGCTCGATCAGCTCCTCCACCCGACTCTCGATCCCAAGGCAGCGATCACCTCGATCGCGCGCGGCCTGGCGGCGAGCCCCGGGGCGGCGAGCGGCCACGTGGTTTTCTCGGCCGACGAGGCCGAGCAGAAGGCGGGGCAAGGCAAACCCGTCATCCTCGTTCGCACCGAAACCTCACCCGAGGACATCCACGGGATGAAGGCGGCGCGCGGCATCGTGACCGCCCGTGGCGGCATGACGAGCCACGCGGCGGTCGTCGCCCGCGGCATGGGCAAGCCGTGCATCGCTGGCTGCTCGGCCATGTCGGTCGACTACGCCAAGCAGGTCGCGACCATCACGCTCTACGACGACGCGAATCGCATGACCGGCACGGTGGTCGTGAAGAAGGGCGACGTCCTCACGATCGACGGCGGCACGGGCCGCGTCTACGAAGGCGCCGTCCCCACGGTGCCGGCCGCGCTCACCGGCGAGTTCGCCGAGATCATGGCGTGGGCCGACGCGGGCCGCACGATGAAGGTGCGCGCCAACGCCGACACGCCGCTCGACGCGAAGACCGCGCGGTCGTTCGGCGCGGAGGGCATCGGCCTCTGCCGCACCGAGCACATGTTCTTCGACGAGGACCGCATCGCCGCCGTGCGCGAGATGATCCTCGCCGACGACAAAGCCGGTCGCGAGCGCGCGCTCGCCAAGCTCCTCCCCTTTCAGCGCGAAGACTTCGTCGGAATCTTCCGCGAGATGGACGGCCTCCCGGTCACCATTCGCCTGCTCGATCCGCCGCTCCACGAGTTCTTGCCCACCGAGAAGAAGCAGATCGACGACCTCGCCAAGACGATGGGCGTCTCGGCGGCGCACCTCGACGAGCGCATCCAAGACCTCCACGAGTTCAACCCCATGCTCGGGCACCGCGGCGTTCGGCTCGCGGTCACCTTCCCCGAGATCTACGCGATGCAGGCCCGCGCCATCCTCGAGGCGGCGCGCGACGTCGCCAAGGCCGGCGTGAACGTTCACCCCGAGATCATGATCCCGCTCGCCATGACCAAGGCCGAGCTCGATCAGATGCGCGCCATCGTCGACGCCGTCGCCAAAGAGGTCTTCGCCGGCGGCGCGGCCGTCCCCTTCTCGTTCGGGACGATGATCGAGCTCCCGCGCGCGGCCCTTCGCGCGTCGTCGCTCGCCGAGACGGCGGAGTTCTTCTCGTTCGGCACCAACGACCTCACGCAATGCACGATGGGCCTCTCGCGTGACGACGCGGGGAAGTTCCTCCCGGCGTACGTCGACTCGGGGATCCTGCCCAAGGATCCGTTCGTGTCGCTCGATCAGTCGGGCGTCGGCGAGCTCGTCGCCATGGGGACGGCGCGCGGCCGCGCGACCAAGAAGAACCTCAAGGTCGGCGTCTGCGGCGAGCACGGCGGCGACCCGGCCAGCATCTCGTTCTTCGCCGAGGCTGGCCTCGACTACGTGAGCTGCTCGCCCTTCCGCGTGCCGATCGCGCGCCTCGCGGCCGCGCAGGCTGCGCTCGCCAAGAAGAAGGGGCAGGCCGCCTCGAGCGGAACGGCCTGATCGCTCGTGCCGCTGGGGGAGCGCCTCGCGCGCCTGTTCGATCTGTGGAGCGGTGAGGCCGCGGTCGCGGACACGCCGCTCGTGCGGCGCGGGGTCATTGCCCTACGCATCGCGCTCGTCGTCCTCGCGGCGATCGCCGCCCTCTCGGCGACGCGGCGCGTCTGGTCGACCAAGGCGCCGGCCCCGCTCGCGCCCGACGACGGCGAGGTCCGCTTCGGGCTCGACGAGGCCGCGCGGAAGAAGCTGTTCGCGGAGCTCGTCGCCGACGAGCCCGAGTGGCGCAAGAAGGCCCACGAGCACTTCAAGGAGGCCTGGCGCGCCGAAGACGACCGCGCCGCCTTCGAGCGCGACCACGTACGCGCGCTGGCCGGCAAGCGACGTGTGAACGTGACCGTCGCCTACCTCGTCCTCGACGAGGGCGTGCGCAAGCGCTGGCCCGGCCCCGGCGGCGCGCCCGTCGACCCCAACGTCGTACCGCTCCAAAAGAAGTAAGCGAATGGCGCGCGTCTCACCGAAGCCGGTTCGCTTCTTCGATCCGCTGCTCGATCTCCTCGGGCTGCGCCTCCTCGCGTGGGTGGGCGTGTGCGTCGTCGTCTTGCAGGGCGCGCTGTTCGTCGCTCCGCACAAGGTGAGCGCGCACTACGACGAGCACTATTTTTTCGCGCGCGACGACATCGCGCGCATCACCTTCGTCGACTACGGGCAGCTCCCGGCGTGGAACCCGTATTTTTGTGGCGGCGCACCCAACGCCGCCAACCCGCAAGACCAGGCTTTCGCCCCCGACTTCCTCCTTCGTGTCCTCTTCGGGACCGGGCCCGGGCGGCACCTCGCCCTCTTCTTGTTCGTCATGCTCGGGCTCGAGGGCACCTACCGCGTCGCGCGACGACACGGCACCTCGGCGCTCGGCGCCGCAGCGGCGGCGATCGCGTTCGCCATCTCGGGGCGCTTCTTCTTCATGGTGCAGTTCGGCTGGCTCAACATGTTCGGGTTCGAGCTCTTGCCGTGGGCCATCCTCGGCTACGAGCGCGCGCGCCGGAGCCTCGGGCACGCCCTCATCGGCGGCGGAGCCGTCGCGTGGATGCTCTTGAACGGCGGCACGTACACGGTGCCCTTCACCGTGCTCGCGCTGGGCGCCCTCGCGCTCTGGGACACCGGTGTCGTTCTGTTCGGTCCGGTGCCCGAAGGTGAAGCGCGGAAGCTCCGCTTCCGACTCCTGGATCCGTGGATCGCGATCGCCAAGGTCGGCGTCATCGCCGGAGGGCTCTCCGCGGTGAAGCTCCTCCCCATGCTCGAGGTCATTCGTGAGCATCCGCGCATCTGGGAGCACCCCGCGGTCATCGGCCCCATCGGCGTCCTCGAGTCGCTCGTCGTCTCGCACGGCCGCGGCGGCGGAGACTTCGCGTCCGAGTCCTACGTCGGGCTCGCCATCGTGATGTTGGCGATCGTTCCGCTCTTCTTCGGAGACCGCGGCGCCGCGCGACCGCTCGCCCTGACGGCGCTCTTCGGTGGCCTGTCGATGGGGAACATGGGCACCGAGAACGACGTCTCGCTCTACGGGTTCCTCCACCTCTTCCCCATCTACGGACAGCTCCGCAACCCCGAGCGCTACACCATCGTCCTCTGCTTCTTCGTCGCGCTCGCGCTCGGTCGCACCGTGATGCTTCTCGAGGGCGGTCCCTTGGAGGTCGTGGTTCGCCTCGTCCATCGCGTCCGCGCCGGCAAGCCACCGTGGGCGCCAGGGCGCGTCGCGCGCACGGTGCTCGGGCTCGTCGGCAGCGTCGGCGCGCTCGCGACGGTGCTTGCCCTGGCGAACGATCTCGCTCGCGAGAACCACGTGAAGAACGACCTCTTCGTGCAAGACGCTCCGCTCGCCTACGCCGCGCCCTTCCGCCAATCACGCGGGAACCGGTGGGACGCGCACGTCTGGGCGCGCGCTTCACTCGGAACGCTCCTCTGCTTCGAGGAGAACCCGTTCCCGCAGAGCGACGCGCTGCGCGGCGATCTCGAAGCCGAGGAGCGCGGCGATTCGCCGGACATCGTCGTCACGCGCAAGGCCTGGAGCCCGAACGTCATCGTGCTCGACGTCGACGCCCCCCACGAGGGGCTCGTCGTCGTGAACCAAAACTGGCATCGCGGCTGGACGAGCGACGTCGGACAAGTCGTCAGCGAGCGCGGCCTCCTCGCCGTGCGCGTGCCGCCCGGTCGACATCACATGACGATTCGCTTCGTGAGCCGTGCGCTCCAGCGCGGCCTCTTCGTCTCGCTCGCGACGATCGCCGCGCTCATCGCGATCGCGGCGCGCGCGCGGCGCCGCAAAGACCCGCTCGTCACTCCTTGAGCGCGGCGAGGTGCGAGCCGTGACGCGCCGGTTCGTGTGCGCTCTCGAGCGCGCGAACGATGGCCTGCTTCTCCGGCAAGTCGGCGCGGATCGCGTAGACGTGAAAGCGCGCAAAGCGCGCGACGAAGCGCGCCGCCCATAGCTCGTAGGTCGCCGAGCGATCGTCGAGGAAGGCCGCCGTCGCGATGGGCGCTGCGCGCACGTTGTCCACGTGGAGGACGTCGTACGGCGGGAGATCGGGCGCGAGGAAGCGCGCGTTCCACGGGCGGACGTAGCGCGCGAGCGGACCGTCGATGCGGAAGACCGAGGCGCCCTCGTGCCCCCGCTCCATCGCGTCTTCGTCGAAGCCGGAGGCATGGTGGAACATGACGACGTCGGGATCGAAGCGCGCGAGCACGGCGCGCGACGGAGGAACGGCGGCCGTCTCGGGCGAGTTCAAGCCGACCAGATCGAGCACCGGGCCGCTGGTCCAATAAAGGACGCGCCCTGCCTCGGTCGACGCGACCCGGAGCGGCGGAGCGCCGCTCTCCGCGCGGGTGCGCGCGATGCGACCGAGCGACACGGAGAACGGGTTCACGTAGTCCTTGGCGAACGCCTCGCCGATCGCACGAACGCCGACGAATCCTTGGAAATACGTCGCCGCGGCGAACCCCGCGACCACGAGCGCGCGTCGACGCGCCGTCGTCGCCGCGGCGAGGCCCACCGTGAGCGCGAAGAGATAGAGGACCAGCGCGTCGGGCGACTGGAACCGTCCGGCCACGTTCTGGCTCGGGAACGACGGCGCGAACGCGAGGACGTGGACGATCGGCGGCGCGAGCGCGACGAGGTGCATCCGCGACGACGAGGCGAAGACGCCGAGGGGCCCGAGCAAGAGACGGAAGCCGAGCAGCATGCCGATTGTCGGGAGCGCGGTGGACGCGCCCCAGTCGAGGGTCTCGGCGATGCCGGGCGCGCGACCTTCGAAATGAGACTTCACGATCAGCGGCAGCGGGAGCACCGAGCCGAAGTAGCGATAGCGAAGGACGAAGTAAGCGCTCGCGACGACGAACGCGATGCCCGCGTCGCGGAAGACGCGCGCGCGAACGGGTCGCTCCGCGGACGAGGCGCGAACGAGGGCGATGGCGGCGGCCGTCCCCCCGAGCACGACGCCGTCCGGACGGAGGAGCCCGAGGAGGAGCGCGAGCCATGGCACGCGTACGAGCGCTCCGCTCTGGAGCGCGGCGTAGAGCTCGAGCGCAACCGCCGCGTACAGCGTGGCGCTGAACCCGAGCGCGCCGGCCGCCGAGAACGGGTGCACGAGGAGGAGCGACGCCACGACCATCGTGACGACGCCGGACGACGCCGGCGACGCGCGGCGAACCAGCGCGTGCGTGCGCCACACGACGAGCGCGAACCCGAGCGCGTTCAAGACCGCGGCCGCGATGGCCGGGTCGACGCCGAGCCGGGCGCCGCCGCCGAGCGCCAACATCCAGAGGAAGTCGGTGGCGCCCTCGGCGTGGGGTCCGCCCGGAGAGAACACCGAGCCGAGACCCGCGCCCACGTGGCGCGCGTACTTGAAGAGAATGTACGCGTCCTCGTGTGGGTAGCCGAAGGCGAGGACGGAGAGGGCGAGCGCGAGGAACGCCGCGCCCGCGAGCGCAGCGACCAAGATCAGCCGAGCCCGAGCGCGCCGCGCGCGGCGGCGATGGTCGCGTCGATGTCCGCGTCCGAGTGGGCGCCGCTCACGAACGCGGCCTCGAACTGCGAGGGCGGCCAGTAGACGCCGCGCGCGAGGAGCCCGGCGTGGAAGTCGGCGAAGCGCTCCCGATCGCACGCCGCGGCGTCGGTCCAGCTCTTGACCGGGCCCTTGGTGAAAAACAGGGTGAGCATGGATCCCACGCGCTGAACGCAACCGGCGACGTTGGCGTCGGCGAGCGCCGTGCGGAAACCGGCTTCCAGGCGCGCCGAGGCCGACTCGAGACGCGTGTAGAGTGCATCATCCAGGCGTTCGAGCGTGGCGAGCGCAGCGCTCACCGCCACCGGATTCCCGCTCAGCGTGCCCGCTTGGTACACCGGGCCGATGGGCGCGACCTTCTCCATGATCTCGCGCCGGCCGCCGTAGACGGCGAGGGGGAGACCTCCGCCCACGATCTTGCCGAGACAGGTCATCGCCGGCTTGAGCTTGGCGCGGCCCTGCATGCCACCCCGCGCGACACGCGAGCCCGTCATGACCTCGTCGAAGATCGAGACCGCGCCGTGCTCGTCGCACGAGGCGAGGATCGCCTCGAGGAAGCCCGGCTCCGGCGGGACGCAGCCCATGTTGCCGACGACCGGCTCGACGATGACCGCGGCGATGCGCGCGCCGTCTTTGGCGAAGGTCGCGCGGAGCGCCGCGACGTCGTTGTACGGAAGCGTCACCGTGGTCGCCGCCGAGGCCGACGGAACGCCCGCGGAGTCGGGCACGCCGAACGTCGCGGCGCCCGAGCCTGCCTTCACGAGGAGGAAGTCGGCGTGGCCGTGGTAGCAGCCTTCGAACTTCACGATGAGCTCGCGCCCGGTGAAGCCGCGCGCGACGCGGAGCGCGGCCATCGTCGCCTCGGTGCCGCTCGAGACCGCGCGCAGCATCTCGATCGACGGATAGAGCTCCACGACCTTCTCGGCGAAGCGCACCTCGAGCTCGGTCGGGGCGCCGTAGCTCGTGCCGCGCGCTGCGGCCTCGGTGATCGCGGCGACGACCGCCGGATGCGCGTGGCCGAGGATCATCGGGCCCCACGAGCCGACGTAGTCGACGTAGCGAGCGCCGTCGGCGCCGTACAGCGACGCGCCCTCGGCGCGAGAGACGAAGACGGGCTCGCCGCGGACCGCGCGGAAGGCGCGGACGGGGCTGTTGACTCCGCCGGGGATCAGGCGCTTCGCGCGCTCGAACAAGGCTTTGGACACCGAGTCACTCATGGCGCGGCGAGCTTACAGCGCTCCGCCGCGCGGCGCGATCGGGCTTTTCGTGGGCGCATCCCGCGTGCGCTCCCGCTCACTTGTTGATGCGGAACCCGTACTCGACGACGCCCGGCGCGCCCTCGAACGGCGACACGCGCGCCATTCGGAAGCGACCGGCCGCGCAATCCCCGACCGGCGTGCCCTCGTAGGGCGCGCCCACGATTTGCGCGCTCGACACGTTGCCCGCATTGGCGAACGTAACCTTCACGGTGCCCGGCCCGGTGGGGCCGTCGGGCTTCTTGCAGCTCGCGAGGATCCCCTCCATCGCGCGGAGCGACGATCGTGCGGCGTCGGGGTTGAAGGCGTTGGGATCGACGGGAGCCGCCGGCTTCGCCGACGGCGCGGCGGACGGACGTGGCGTGACGGCGACGGGCGTCGTTCGGGGCGTGACGACGGGTTTGGTGACCGCGGTCGGTGCCGGATCGGGCGGGAGCTTCGGCTCGGGCTTGGCCGAGGGCACGGGCTCCGGCGGGGTTGGCTCGGGCGGCGGCGTCGGCTCCGTGGGCGGCGCCACCGCGACGCTCGCAACCGGCGGGGGTTCGGGCGGCGCGACGGAAGCCGACGGCACGGGCACGGCCGACGGCACCGGCACGGCGACGACCGTCGTCGCGCTGGTCGCGGCCGATGCGCTCGGTACGTCGGGCGTCGCCGAGCGCTGGGAAGCGAGGCGGGCGCGCGTGAGGTAATACGCGCCGGCGCCGATCACTCCGAGCAGCACGACGCCGACGAGACCGAGCGCGACGAACAACCCAGCGCGCGACTTCTTCGTGGGCGGCGAAGCGACGTTGACGTAGCCGTCGGCGCCGGTCGGGGGCGGTCCATACGGCGAGGCGGGCGGCGGACCGTAGCCACCTCCGACAGGCGCGTAGCCCGCGGTCTGCGGGAATCCACCAGAGGGATCCGGCGACGAGCCGATCGGTGCGCCGGGGTAACCCGGCGGTGCCACTTGGAGGTTCGGATAGCCGGGCGGGAACGGAGCCGGGGCGTCGACGCGCGGAGCGGCCCGAAGCGCCGGATCGCTGGGCGGCGCGGCGGGAGCGCCGACATTTGCAGACTGCATCATTGCAGGATGCATGTTTTGGGCGGGCGCCGCCGGGGCCGCCGCGTACGGCGCCGGGGCGGGCGCGTACGGCGCGGGGGCCGGCGCGCCCTGCATCGCGGGGTACCCCGCGCCGGGGTAGAAGCCGGCGGCCGGCCCCATCGCGATCTCGGTGGCCTCGTTCGAGCTCTCGCGCCGCGCCACCGGCGGGGCTGCCGCGAACGGAGACATCATCTCGCCGGGCGGGACCGCCATGGTGGTCACCTCGGTCGGATCGGGACCGAACTCGGCGGCCGGTGGCGGAGCGGCGACGGGCGGCGGCGCCGCCACGGCTGCGGCCGGTGGCGCGACCGCCGGCATTGGGGCCCCGAGGCCGAGCGTCCGATTGAGCGGCGCGGGTCGCGGCGCGGCGGCCTTCACCTGGGTCTCGGACGGAGAAGCCGATGCCCCCGTCGCAGGCGGCGGCGCGGCCTGCGCGGACGCCGCCTGCATCGCGGCCGCACGCGCCGCAACGACCTGCGGGTCGATCGGCCCGGTGCCGAGCATGGTCCGATTCGGCGCGGCGCCTTCGTGCACGGGCGGCGCGGTCACCAGCGTTTGATCGAGGCGCGACGGCGACGGCGCGTCCATGCGCATCGTCTGATCGAGGCGCGGGACCCCGGCCGCCTTCGGGATTGGCGCGACGTGCACAGGGACCTCGAGTGAGAGCGTCGGCGCGTCGCTCGGCGTCTCGCCGACGATCGACCCCACCGGCTGGAAGGCCGTGGGGGAGGTGTTGGGAACCGCGCTCGTGCGCCCTCGGCCCAAGTCGGCCTCGCTGAAGAGGGAGCGCGTGTCGGTGACGGCGGTCTTGATCTCGTCGCCGACGTCGCCGGCCACGACCGGGATCGACGCGGAGCGAGCCGCGTCGTTGGCCTGCGCAGCGAGGAGCTGGTTCCACAGCTCGTTCATGTCCTGCGGCCGCTCCTTGGGCTTGAGCGCGAGCGCGCGCATGAGCACCTCGGAGACGGCGTCGCCGAGCGGGGCGCCGAGATCACGGGGGTGGAACTTCCGCTTGGGATCGCACGCTTGCACCATGCACTCGGCGAGGCTCTCGCCCGTGCGTACGCGCTTGTCGGCCATGGCCTCGAGCAAGATGAGCGCGAGCGAGTAGACGTCGGTCCACGTCCCGACGAGGCCCACCTTCCAATCGAACTGCTCGGGCGCCGCATACGGCGGCGAGAACACGGGCACGCTCGTTCCCAAGCTCTGCGCGAGCGGCGCGACGCCCAACGTGCCGTCGCTCAGGATTTTGGCCATGCCGAAATCCAGGACCTTGAGGCGCGCGCCCTCGCGCGTGTCCGCCAAGAAGAGGTTCTGCGGCTTGACGTCGCGATGGATGACGCCATGCGAGTGTGCGTAGGACAGCGCTTCGGCGACGCTCCCGAACAGCTGGAGCACTTCTCCGACGCTTCGACCTCGTTGGCCGGCCGCGCGACGCTCACGGAGGTCGTCGGCGAGCGTTCGACCGTTGAGCCACTCGAGCACCATGTAAGGGACGACGGCGCCGCGCGCGTCCTGGGTCGTGCCGCTCGTGATGCTGCGCACGATGTTGAGGTTGCCCTGCGAGAGTCGGTACGCGATGCGGCTCTCGTCGCGGAAGCGATGGGCGAACTGATCGGCGAGCTCTTTCTTCTCGAGCTGCGGAAGGCGCAGGCACTTGATCGCCACCGGCTCTTTCAAGCCGAGGTGGAAGCCCTTGTAGACGACGCTGAAGCCCCCTTCGCCGACCACTTCGTCGACGCGGAACTGGCCTCCCAAGACCTTTCCGATGAGGCCGAACGCGTCGTTCGCCATGCCGCTCGACGATATCACGAAGCGCGGTGACGGCCGGAATTCCGCGGATCAGAGGTGCCGAGCGAGCAGGATGAAGCCGATCGCGAGAGCGACCACCAGAATGACCACGAAGGCGATCGCCGGCCCGGAGCGCCGCGCGGGCGTCACCGGCGTCGGCGCGATCGAAGGCGCGGCTCCCTTCGGCTGTGCTGCGGCGGCACGCGAGAGCGCCTCCGTTCGCGCCGCGTGCGCCGCGGCTTCGTCGTGCATGGGCATCGTGCTCGCGAGCTTGGGGAACCAAGGATGCCGACTCACCGGCGGCGCGGGCGTCTCCAACGGCGGCCCCGGGGGCGGCCGCGCCACGGGATACGCCGACCCGGACGGCGACGGTTGGGTCGGCACGGGCGGGGTGACGCGCCCGACGACGAGCGACGCCGGCGGAGGCATCGAGAGCGACGCCGCCGGAACGCCCTCGCTCGTGAGCGCGTGCTTGAGGGTGCCCCAGAAAACGCCCGCGTCGGCCGGGCGTTTCTCCGGATTGAGATCGACCGCGCTCGCGAAGAGGGCCTCGATCGCGTCCGAGACGGTCTGGCCCATCGATCGAGGCGTGGGCCGGTGGAGACCGAGCGTCTTGGCCATGATCTCACCCAGGTGCTCACCCGCGATCACCGAGCGATCGGTCATGCACTCGAGCAGCACCACGGCGAGCGTGTACACGTCGGTGGCCGGGCCGATCTTGCCGATGCGCCGATCCATCTGCTCCGGCGCCGCGTACGCCGGCGCGAAGATTTGGATGTGGGCGAGCGTCTCAGCGCGCGGCCCGAGCTCGAGCGCGTGATCGCTCACCACCTTGGCCAAGCCAAAATCGAGGATCTTGGCGCGCACGCCCTCGAGGGTCTTCGCGAAGAAGATGTTCCCGGGGTTGAGATCGCGATGCACGACGCCCTGCGTGTGGGCGTACGCAACCGCCGAAACCGCCGAATCGAGCAGGGCGACGATCTCCGGGAGCGGCCGACCGCGGAGGCCCGCGCGGCGTCGCGCCTCGAGCTCCTCGGCCAGCGAATAGCCGTCGAGCCACTCGAGCACCGTGTACGGAACGAGCGCGCCGGTCGCAGGCGCGAGCGTGAGCCCGCTGGCCATGCTCCGCACGATGAAGAGGTTCCCTTGCGAGAGCTTGTAGAGGATGCGGCCTTCGTCGCGGAACTTCTGCACGAACGACTCGACGGCGTCCGAGCCGAGCGCGCCGGGGAGCTTCATGCACTTGATGGCGATGGGCTCGCTCAGCCCGACGTGATGGCCTCGATAGACGACGCTGAAGCCGCCCTCCCCTTCGATGGAGTCCACGCGAAACTGCTCGTCGAGCGTCTGCCCCACGAGCCCGAACGGATCGCGCGGCGGCCCGGCCATCGCGCGTCGAATCGCGGTCGTGTCAAGGTCCGCCATAGAAGGCGATCCGCGCGCCGACGAAGACGCCGTGGCTCTCGATCGAGGGAGCGAAGATGTACTGGTAGTCGAGCGTCACCGCGCTCGAGGCCTTGAGCCCGATGAAGCGATTCCGCGTGAGCTCGTAGAGCGCGCCGGCGCCGACGAGCGACGACGTGCCGTCGATCGAGAGCGAGCCGTCCTTCTTGTCGGCGATGGCGTGCCCGACCCCGAACTGCGCGACGAATCCGAGATCGCGGAGCCGCGGCGACATCGAATAGAGCGGGAAGGCCTCGGCGCGGAAGCCGCCCCCGCTCGCCGACATCTTGGTCGTGGCGTTCTCGCCGCTCATGCCGCCGAACCACAGGCCGAAGTTGAACGTGTCGGCGAGCGCCCCCATCAAGAAGAAGCGATTGCCGATGCCGAAGCTCGGTCCGGTCGAATTCGCGTACGCGGGATCGGCGAGGTGCGACGCCGAGTTGGCGTGGCCGCTGACGTCGAGCAGGCCGACGCCGAGCCCCAGCCCGAAGACGACCCCGCTGCGGTGCTCGGCAGGCGCGTCGATCGGGTCGACCGTCGGCGCGGCCGCGGGCCGGTCGGCGGCCGGAGGCGCAGGCGCGGGCGCGGGAAGCGCGGGGCTGGGCGTGGCCGGCGCGGGCTCGGCCGGCGACTGGGCAGCGGCGACGGCCGGCGAGAGCGCGAACGCGGCCGAGGTGGAGGCGACGAGGAGGGCGCGCCGGGAACGCATCAGGGATTCGCTTACCACATCTTCACGCCCGCATAGACCCCCGGCGAAACTCACGTTAAGAGGAGGGCATGAGCGATCCCAACCTGGCCGAGCTCGACCCGCAAATCGCCCGCCTCATCGCCGAGGAGAACCAGCGCGAGCATGAGTCGCTGCGCCTCATCGCGAGTGAAAACTACGCGTCGCGCGCGGTCATGCAGGCCACCGGATCGTGCCTCACCAACAAATACTCCGAGGGGTACGCCAAGAAGCGTTACTACGAGGGCCAGGCCGTCATCGACGCCGTGGAGGAGCTCGCCTGCGAGCGATTGCGCACTCTCTTCGGCGCCGAGCACGTGAACGTGCAGCCGTACTCGGGCAGCCCCGCCAACCTCGCCGTCTACCTCGCCTTCTGTCAGCCCGGCGACACCATCATGGGGCTCGGCCTTCCCTTCGGCGGCCACCTCACGCACGGCCACAACGTCTCGATCACCGGCAAGTACTTCAAGAGCGTGCCCTACGGCGTGCGCAAAGAAGATTGCCGAATCGACATGGATGAGGTGCGTCGACTCGCGCGCGAGCACAAGCCCAAGCTGATGTGGGCCGGCACCACCGCGTATCCGCGTGCGCTCGACTGGACCGCGTTCCGGTCCATCGCCGACGAGGTCGGCGCGATCCTCGCTGCGGACATCGCGCACATCTCGGGCCTCGTCTGCGCGGGCGTCCACCCGTCGCCCATCGGCATCGCCGACGTCGTGACCTCGACGACGCACAAGACGTTCCGCGGTCCGCGCGGCGGCATGATCTTCACCAAGAAGGAGCACGCGGCCGCGATCGACAAGGCCGTGTTCCCGGGCCTGCAGGGCGGTCCGCACAACCACACGACGGCCGGCATCGCCGTCGCCGCGCACGAGGCCATGCAGCCCGCGTTCAAGACGTACGCGAAGAACATCGTCGAGAACGCCAAGGTGCTCGCCGAGGCGCTCACCGCGCGCGGCTTCTCGCTCGTGACGGGCGGGACCGACAATCACCTGCTCCTCATCGATCTCACGAGCAAGAACGTTCCGGGCAAAGTCGCCGCGAAGGCGCTCGACAAGGCCGGCATCGTCCTCAACTACAATTCGGTTCCGTTCGATACGCGCAAGCCCTTCGATCCGAGCGGCATCCGGCTCGGCACGCCGGCGGTCACGTCGCGCGGCATGGGCAAGGACGTGATGCTCAAGCTCGCCGAGTGGATGGATCGCGTGGTCGCGGCCCCCGCCGACGAAGCCCTCCTCGCCAAGGTCGCGGGCGAGGTGCGTGACGTCTGCACGAAGTATCCGGCTCCCGGCATCCAGGTGTGAGCGCGCTCGGCGTCGCCTCCTCGCGCTGGGCGACGTGGCTCTTCGCCGCGTTGCTATCGGCGTGCGCCGCCGCGCCGTCGCCGCCGCTCGCGCCTCCGTCCGTTCCGGTCGCGGCCGCGGCCGTCGAGGCCCCACTTCCGCCTCCGCCGACGTTCGGAAACCTCGAGAAGACGTCGACCGGCGGCGTCATGTTCCCGCCCGACTTGCCCGACGCGTTCGACGTCGTCGTGCACTTCCACTTCGGCAAGCCCATCGAGCCCGAGTACCGCGCGAGCGGGATCCGCGCGGCGGTGGTGTTCGCCGACCACGGCACCTACGCCAAGGCGTACAACGAGGCCTACGAGGATCCGCAGCGCTTCTCCGGCGTGATCGACGAGGCGATGCACGTCGTACGCGAGCGCCTCGGCCGGCCTGACATGCATCCTGCACGCATCGCGCTCGTGGCCTGGAGCGCCGGTTACGGGGCCGTGCGCAAGGTGCTGCAGCAAGGCGTCGTGCCCGTCGACACCGTGGTGCTGCTCGACGGGCTCCACGCGAGCTACCGCGGTCCGTGGCGCGCGCGAAAGCCAGACCCGAAAGACATCGCGGTGTTCGTCGACTTCGCCAGGGCAGCAGCCCACGGTGACAAACTGATGGTCGTCACGCATTCGGCGATCGTGCCCGGCGACTACGCGAGCACGACCGAGACCGCCGACATGCTCGTCGACGCGCTCGCCACCGAGCGGGTCACGCTGTCGGGCGACGAGGCCGACGGCGAGAGCGGGCTCCGTCCGACGAGCCGCGTCGACGTGGGAGACTTCCACCTGCGCGCCTTCGCGGGCGACACCAAGGAGGTCCACGTGGCGCAGCTCCACCTCGTGGACCTCGCGCTCCGCGAGTACCTCGTGCCGCGTTGGTCGGACCCCCGCGTGAGCGCCGCCCACGCGAGCCGTGCCCTCCCCTGACGCGGTCGACGACACGAATCACTCGCCGCGACGGAGCCGCGCTGTACGCTGTCGCCATGACCGAGACCGCCAAAGCGAACGAGGGCGCGAAGCTCGTTCGACCGCGCCAACCCTTCGACGAAGCTCGGCTCGCCGACTATTTGCGCGGGCGAGGGCTTCGCTGTGAGTCGCCGATCGTCGTCGAGCAGTTTCAAGGCGGACAGTCGAACCCGACGTACCGCGTGACCGCGGGCGATGCGCGCTACGTCGTTCGTCGCAAGCCGCCGGGCAAGCTGCTCCCCTCGGCGCACGCGGTCGACCGTGAGTACCGCGTCATGGCGGCGCTCCGCGCGACCGACGTGCCCGTGCCGAAGATGCTCGCGCTCTGCGAGGACGAGAGCGTGATCGGCACCGCCTTCTACGTGATGGAGCACGTCGCGGGGCGCATCCTCTGGGACCCGAGCCTTCCCGGCATGACGCCCGGCGAGCGCGGCGCCCACTACGACGCGCTCGGCGGCGTGCTCGCGTCGCTCCACCGCGTCGATCCCGCGGCGGTCGGCCTCGCCGACTACGGGAAGGCGGGCCAGTACGTCGAACGGCAAGTCGCGCGCTGGTCGAAGCAGTACGCCGGCGCGGCCGACGCCGGCGCGCCGCGCCTCGCGGCAATGGACAAGCTCATCGAGTGGCTCCCGGCGCACGTGCCGGTGAGCGACGCCGCCGCGATCGTCCACGGCGACTACCGCATGGACAACGTGATCTGGCACCCGACCGAGCCGCGCATCCTGGCGGTCCTCGACTGGGAGCTCTCGACGCTCGGGCATCCGCTCTCGGACTTCGCGTACCACGCCATGATCTACCGGCTGACGCCGTCGGAGTTTCGCGGCATCGCCGGGCTCGATCTCGCGGCGCTCGGCATCCCCGACGAGAGCGCGTACGTGCGCGCTTACGAAGCACGAACGGGCATCGCGCGCATACCCGCCCGCGACTGGACGTTCTACCTCGCGTTCAACATGTTCCGGCTCGCCGCGATCCTGCACGGCGTGTTCGCGCGGGCGCTCCAAGGGAACGCGGCCGACGCCAACGCGCGCGAGATGGGCGGCCGCGCCGAGGCGCTCGCGGAGCTCGCGTGGTCGCTCAAAGAACGCATGGATTGATCGGAGATCGACGCATGGACTTCTCGCATTCGCCCAAGACGCTCGCGCTCGCCGAAAAGATCACCCGCTTCATGGAGGCGCACGTCTACCCGGCCGAGGCGGCGTACGCGGCCGAGGTCGCGGAGAACCGCGCGCGGGGCAACGCGTGGGTCCCGACGAAGGTCGTCGAGGACCTCAAGGTGAAGGCGCGCGCGGAGGGGCTCTGGAACCTCTTTCTGCCCGAGTCCGAGCACGGCGCCGGCCTCACCAACACCGAATACGCGCCGTTGTGCGAGATCATGGGGCGGTCGTGGCTCGCGCCCGAGGCGTTCAACTGCAGCGCGCCCGACACCGGCAACATGGAAGTGCTCGTGCGCTACGGCACCGAAGCGCAAAAGAAGGAGTGGCTGGAGCCGCTCCTCGCCGGCGAGATCCGTTCGGCCTTCGCGATGACCGAGCCCGACGTCGCGTCGTCCGATGCGACCAACATCGCGGCCACGATTCGGCGCGACGGCGGCGATTACGTGATCGACGGCACCAAGTGGTGGACGACGGGCGGCCCCGATCCGCGCTGCAAGATCCTCATCTTCATGGGGAAGACCGATCCGGCGAACCCGGATCGGCACAAGCAGCAGTCGATGGTGCTCGTGCCCGTCGCCACGCCCGGCGTGCGGCTCGTGCGCACGCTCTCGGTCTTCGGTTACGACGACGCGCCGCACGGTCACGCCGAGTTCGCGTTCGAGAACGTGCGCGTGCCGGTCACCAACGTGCTCCTCGGCGAGGGGCGCGGCTTCGAGATCGCGCAAGGTCGCCTCGGCCCGGGCCGCATCCACCACTGCATGCGACTCATCGGCCTCGCCGAGCGGGCGCTCGAGTCGATGTGCGCGCGCGCCGCGACCCGCGTCGCGTTCGGGAAGTCCATCGCCGATCAGACGGTGACCCAAGAGCGCATCGCCAACGCACGCGTCATGATCGATCAGGCGCGACTCTTGGTCTTGAACGCCGCGTGGAAGATGGACACGGCGGGGAACAAGGGCGCCAAGAAAGAGATCGCGATGATCAAGGTCGCGGCCCCCAACGTCGCGTGCCAGGTCATCGACTGGGCGATCCAAGTGCACGGCGCGGCCGGCGTGTCGGACGTGACACCGCTCGCGTTCTTTTACGCGCAAGCGCGCACGCTGCGCCTCGCCGACGGACCGGACGAGGTGCACCGCAACCAAATCGCGTCGCTCGAGCTCGCGCCGCACCGACCGGTGAAGAAGCGCTGACGCCTTCGGCGCAACCCAGTTGCGCCGATTTGAAACCGGCCCACGGCGTGATCAGACGGGTGCCGCTGAGCCGGAGATTCGTGCCGCTCGCCCGACCGGGCGGCACGAATCGTAGGATCACTTCAACCGAGCACCGCTATAGCGGGCCGGAAGGACGCGGCGCTGCCAGGCGCGTGCGTCCTCGAGGATGCGCTCCTTGTCTTGCGACAGGTCGACCGGGAGCGGCGCGCCGGAGAGCGCTTCGAGCGCGTCCTTGGCGTAGTCGCGAACGACCGGGTACTTGCTCCCGAGGATCTCGACCAAGAGCGGCGCGTCGGCACGATCCCGACGCGCGCCCGCGATGGCGCTGGCGGTGGCTTGCTCGTGGGCGAAGCCGCGCGCGAGCGTGGCGGTGATCACGTTGACGTCGAGCCCGCCGTAGAGCGCCGCCACGCGCGCGCGGTCGAAGCGCTTGCCGAAGAGCCGCTCCATGTCGTCGAGCACCGCGCCCACGGTCTTGTCGGCGTGGCAGAGCGCGCACTCGAGCGGGCGATCGCCTTCGACTTTGGCCCGCTCGGTCGGGGACGCGACGCGGTGATAGCGCGAGAGGCGCCCGTCGAGCCCCATGTTCTTCTTGGGCATGTGGCACGCCACGCAGTGGCTCCCCTCCCCGTCGGCGCGGTGCCGGCTATGGGCGGCGCGCGCGGCGGGCGCGGCGTAGGCGCCGTGGCATTGCGTGCAGATTACATCTCCCGCTGCGTTCGCGAATCCGGCGGCGAACGCCTCGCGATTCTTGGCGCGTCCATGCGGGTCGTGACAGGTCGTGCACGTCATGCGGCTCGCGCAGCCGCCGAGCAAGAGATCCCGCGCCTCACCGGAGTTGATGTGGCTCCCGCCCGGGTCGCGACCGCGGAGGCCACCCTCCCAGGTGTGCGCGTAGCCGGAGAAGAGCACTTGATGACAGCGCGCGCAGGTGCGCGTGATCCACTGCGCGCGCTCGCTCTCCGCGTCCGCAGGCGCGCGCGGGAGCCGCACGGAGAGCGCTTCGCCCACCGGTGCGTACGACGGGTGCCGCGTCGGATCGGCGACGTGATCGCGTCCGCCGTTGTGACAGGACTCGCAGCCGATGCCGAGCTCCACGAAGTGACGCGCGTCGAAGCGGGAGCGTGTCTCGCCGAGCGCCGTCGCGAGGAGCCCGTCGATACCACCGGCGACGTCGTCGGCGTCGCGCCCCGGCCCGCGGAGGATGCCGATCTCGGCGCGCAGCGCGGCGCCGAGCGAGGCATCGCTCCCCACGCCGTAGTGGAGGCGACTCGACGCCGGGAGGAAGCGGTCCACCGTCGCGCCTTGGTAGCCGGGCGCGCGCGGCCCGACGAGCGCGCCGAGCACCGTCGAGACGTAAGGAACCGTGTTGTGACAGAAGACGCACGTCTCGCGCCACACGGGCCCGGCACGCATCGCCGGCCGATCCTCGGTCATGACCGAATAGCCCTTGTAGCGGAGCGTGCCGCTCTCGATCAGGTACGAGACGGGCAGAATCTCTTCGTCGGCGATGGCGCCGCGCCGGCCGGCGGCGTCGACGTCGACGCCGACGAAGTCCTCGCGATGGTGGCCACCGATGACGCGGGTCACGCGATAGGCGTGATCGCCGAAGCGCGCCGACGAAACGCGAACGATTCGCTCCGCGCCTTCGGTGGTGAGCGTCGCCTGGTCGGCCTTGAGGCGGAGCGTCTCACCGGAGAACGGTGCACGGATGCGCGCGCTCTTCGCGTCGCGCGTCATATTGTGCATCGCCGAGTCGACGAACGCGCGCGCGATCTCACCGTGGCATCCGGTGCACGCGGCCGAGCCCACGTAGTCCGCGCGGAGGACGTTGCTCGGCGCGCGCGGCATCGACGCGGATGCGGGCGCGCGGGGAGGCGCTAACGTCCCGCCGCACGCGAACGCGGCCGCGAGCGCGACGAGCGCCACGAGAGCCAGGGGACCGCGCATCGACCGCGAGACTACTCCGCGGGCGCGCCGTGAGTAAGGCGGTCTCGCACCCGCCCGCTCGCGATTGATCGTCCGGCCGCGCCCGCGGCTATCATCGAGCGATGGCGCTTCGTCGCTCCGTATCGCTGTGCGTTCGCTTCGGTTGGTTGCTCCTCGCGGCGTGCGGAGGCGGCGCCGCGAGCGTGGGCACGGTGAGCGGCGACGCCGGTTCGCTCGCTGACGCGACGCTCGATGGATCGTCCGATGCAGGTACGTCGGCCGAAGGCGGCGTCTCGGCAGACGGTGCGGCAAGCGACGACGCGGGCGACGCCGACACGGGTGACGCCAACACGGGTGACGCCGACACGGGTGACGCGGACACGGGTGACGCGAAGGACGACGCGAGTGACGGCGCAGCGAGCGACGCCGGCGACGACGGAGCGTCGGCCGACGCGAGCGACGCCAGCGACGGCGGCATGACCGACGCCGGCGACGGATCCGCCGACGCCAGCGGCGGCGACGCGGGTGACAGCGGCCTCGGGCCGTGCGGCATCGGCAACGACATCCGCGAGGTGGAGCCCAACGACACGCTCGCGACGGCGACGCAGATGCCGGCCTACGTGGCTGGGGTGTCGGCGATCTGCGGCACGCTGGCGGCGGGCGGCGACGCCGACTTCGTCCAGTTCAAGGTGCCGCCCACGGCCGGTCACCTCTACTGGGAGTACACCGTGAACGTGACGCCGGTGTTCTACGTCGACGGTGTGGTGAACGACATGAAGGTCCTCCAGGTCGCGAAGCCCTACGTCGTCAAGCTCGTGCCCGCCGCCGGCTACACGCCGCCCTTCGGTTGGACGTTCAAGGTCGACATCAACTGAGCGCGCGGGCGCCGACGGTCGTCAGGACGCGGTCTTCCGCCACGTGGCGTATTTTCCGCGGTGCTCGGGGTGCTCGTTCTCGAACGCCTCGAGGCTCTCGCGCGTGATCTCGACCTCGACCTCGCCGTCCTTCATGATCTTGGACTGACAGCCGAGGCGCGAGCTCGCGCGCACGTCGAACGCCTTGTCGAGCATGTCGGCCTCTTCGTCCTCTTGCTCGGAGAGGAGCTCGGCGCCCTTCTGCACGTACACGTGACACGTCGAGCACGCGCACACGCCGCCGCAGGCGTAGCCCTCGGGGGCCTCCATGGTCTGCGCGGCCTTCAAGATCGTCGTCCCCACCGGAACCTCGATCTCGCCGAAGCCCTTGAACCTCACGATGGCCATTCGGCCCTCCTCTCACTTTCGCGCGCTTCGGGCACAGGCGGTGCTTCGAGCTCCGTCTCGACCTCGTCGAGCTTCTTGCCGACCGCGGCGAGCGCGATCGCGCGGTTCATGCGGCGGCCCGCGAACGCCTTGGTCTCGACGTCGAGCGCCTCGATGGCGTGCTTGATCGCCTTGGCGTCGGTGCCTCGCGCCGCCGCCTCGAGCGCGGAGAGCGCGCTCGCGATGCGACGCGACTCTTCGCCTTCGAGGAGCGCCGCGTCCGCGGTCACCGCCTTTTGGGTGGCCGTGAGAATGCGATGCGCTTCGACGCGGTTCTCGGCGAGCGCGCGCGCAGCGAGATCCTCTTCGCCGTGATCGAGCGCCTCCTCGAGCATGCGCTCCACGGTGGCGTCGTCGAGCCCGTACGACGGCTTCACGTCCACCGTCTGCTCGATGCCGGTCGTGAGCTCCTTGGCGTTGACGGCGAGGATGCCGTCGGCGTCGACGCGGAAGGTGACCTCGAGCTTGGCCATGCCGGCGGCCATGGGCGGGATCCCGCGCAGCGTGAAGGTCGCGAGCGACCGTCCGTCCGCCGCGAGCTCACGCTCTCCCTGGACGACGTGGATGACGAAACCAGTCTGGTTGTCTTCTTGCGTCGTGTACGTGGAGCGCGCTGCGGTGGGGATGGTCGTGTTGCGCGGGAGGATCTTGTCGACCACGCCGCCACCGACCTCGATGCCGAGCGAAAGCGGAATCACGTCCAAGAGGAGCAAGTCGTCCGCGATCCCTTGCCCGGCGATGAGCTCGGCCTGCACCGCCGCGCCGAGCGCCACGACCTGGTCGGGATCGATGTCCGCGAGCGGCGGACGCTTGAACGTCTTCTCGACGTAGGCGCGCACGGCGGGGACGCGCGTGGAGCCACCGACCAGAATCACGCCGTCGATCTCGTCGACCTTGAGGCCGGCGTCCTTGAGCGCGCGGCGGCAGGCGACGCCGGTGCGCTCGAGGAGCGGCGCGATCATCGCGTCGAAACGCTCGCGCGAGATCTCGTACATGACCGCGTCGCCCTCCGCAGTGGGGAAGAGCTCGCCGGCGACGTCGCGATCGGTGAGAGCATGCTTGAGCGCGCGGGCTGTATCGAGCGCGAGGCGCACCGTGCTCGGGTCCGGGCTCTTGTGACCATGCCGCTCGAGGATGTCGTGCGCGACTAGGCGATCCATATCGTCGCCGCCGAGTGCGCTGTCGCCGCCCGTGGACTTCACTTGGAAGACGCCGTCTTCGAGGAAGAGCACCGTCACGTCGAACGTGCCGCCGCCGAGATCGTAGACCACGAAGTGGCCGTTTTGGCGCTTCTCGAGGCCGTACGCGAGCGCGGCGGCGGTGGGCTCGTTCAAGAGACGAAGCACGTCGAGGCCCGCGAGGCGACCCGCGTCTTTGGTGGCTTGGCGCTGCGCATCGTCGAAGTACGCAGGGACCGTGATGACGACCCCGCCAACCTGGCCGAGGTCGTCCTCGGCGCGGCGCTTGAGCGCTTTCAGGATCTCCGCGCTCACCTCGACGGGCGTGACCTCGCGGCCGCCGGCCACGGCGAATCGGACGACGTTGGGGTCACCCGCGCGTGGCGCCACGAAGGTGTACGGGCCGAGGCGACGCGTCTCGGGATCGTCGCCTCCACGGCCCATGAAGCGCTTCACGCTCACGATGGTGTCGACGGGACGCTCCGCGGCGCGAGAGGCGGCGAGCTCACCGACCACCGGCTCGTCGTCTTCGGCGTACGCGACGACGCTGGGCACGAGCGCGACCTGATTGCAGTCGAGGATGGCCTCGGGCCGCTCGTTCTTGACGCACGCGACGACGGAGTTGGTCGTGCCGAGGTCGATGCCGATCGGCCGGGGCGCCGCGAGAGGATCGAAGATTTCGAGGAGAGCCATCGGATACTTTCAGCGGGCGCCGTACATTCGGGGGCGCGCGATCAGGAGAGCCCTTCGAGGACGTCCTCGACGGTGCTCACCTCTTCGAGGAATCGACGGTAGAAGCGGAGCTCGCCCAGGTGCTCCACGGCACGAGCGAGCGCGGCGCGATCGGAGCCGCTGCGAAACGCGTCGGCGAGCGCCTGCTCCGCTGCCTCTGCGCGCGCCTCCATGGCCTCGGCGAGCGCGCGGACCTTGGCCGCGTCTCGCGCGAGCTTGGCGTCCTCGAGCGCCTCACGCTGCTCGAGGATGTCCATCAAGAATGCGCCGCTCGGCTGGGGCTCCTTGCCGTCGCCCACCGGGACGCCGGCGAGCGCGAGCAGCGCCTCCGCGCGGCGCACCGGATCCTTCACGATGCGGAGCGCTTCGTTGATCTCCACCGACTTCCCGAGCGCGTGCACTCGGCTCGACGGCGGCGCGTCGCTCTGACGATCGGGGTGCACGATGCGCGAGAGCTCACGCACCGTTCGTTCGACGGCGCGCAGATCGAGGTCGAACCGCCTCTCGATGCCGAGCGTCGCGAACGGGTCCATGACGGCCGTCAGACGGTGAACGAGTGCCCGCAGCCGCAGCTCGAGGCCTCGTTGGGGTTCAGGAACTTGAAGCCCTGGCGCATGAGCGTCTGCTCCCACTCGAGCGTCGAGCCGTTCAAGTAGAGGAGGCTCTTGGGATCGACGACGACGCGCACGTCGCCGTAGTCGAAAACGACGTCCTTCGCGCGCGGCGGGCCGTCGTGGAACTCGATCACGTACGAGAAGCCGGAGCAGCCGCCGCCGCGGATCCCGACGCGGAGCGCCGTCTCGGGGCGACCGCGCTTCTGAATCTGCCGGCGAATCGCCGCGACCGCCGCCGGCGTGACGGTGATCGTGCCCTTGGCTTTCGGAGCTTCGGGGACCGCGGCGGGCTTGGGCGGCGCCTTCTCCTCGGCCTCGAGCGCCTCGAGGTTGGGCGTCGACGGCGCGGCGGCGGAGACGACCGAAATGCGCTCCGGCTCCTTCTTGTCCGCGGGCTGTGCGTTGACTGCGTTCACGAGCGACCTCTCATTGTTCGGCGTTCGCGTCCGCGCCGGCCGGCTTGGCGGCGGCGGGGGCGGCGGCCGCGCGGCGGGCGGCCTGCTTCTGACGGTAATCGGCGATGGCCGCCTTGATGGCGTCCTCGGCGAGCACCGAGCAGTGGATCTTGACCGGCGGCAGGTTGAGCTCGTTGACGATGTCGACGTTCTTGATCGCCTCGGCCTCTTGGATCGTCTTGCCCTTGATCCACTCGGTGGCGAGCGACGACGACGCGATCGCCGAGCCGCAGCCGAACGTCTTGAACTTCGCGTCCTCGATGACGCCGCCCTCGCCCACCTTGATTTGGAGGCGCATCACGTCACCGCACGCGGGCGCGCCCACGAGGCCGGTGCCGACGGTGTCGTCGCTCTTGTCGAGCGTGCCGACGTTGCGCGGGTTCTCGGTGTGCTCGACCACTTTGTCGCTGTAGGCCATGACTGGTTCTCCGGTTCAGTGCGCCGTCCAGGCGACGGTCTTCAAGTCGATGCCCTCTTTGAACATCTCGTAGAGGGGCGAGAGCTCGCGGAGCTTGTTCACCTTGGCGATGACGAGCTCGGCGACGTAGTCGATCTCTTCGTCGGTGTTGAAGCGACCGATGCCGAAGCGGATGCTCGAGTGCGCCAGCTCGTCACCGACGCCGAGGGCGCGGAGGACGTAGCTCGGCTCGAGGCTGGCCGACGTGCACGCCGAACCCGAGCTCACCGCCACGTCCTTGATGGCCATCATCATGGCCTCGCCCTCGACGAACGCGAAGGAGAGGTTGAGGTTGCCGGGCAAGCGATGCTCGAACGAGCCGTTGAGGTGCACCTCTTCGAGCGCGCCCTGGATCTTGGTGCGGAGCCGCTCGCGCATCGCGAGGAGACGCGCCGACTCGGCCTTGCCCTCTTTCATCATGATCTCGGCGGCGCGGCCGAAGCCCACGATGCCGGGGACGTTGAGCGTGCCGGAGCGGTTGCCGCGCTCGTGACCGCCGCCGTCCATCTGCGCGACGAGGCGCACGCGGGGCTTGGAGCGGCGCACGTAGAGCGCGCCGACGCCCTTCGGGCCGTACATCTTGTGCGCCGTCATGCTGACGAGATCGACGTTCATCGTCTGGACGTCGAAGTCGACCTTGCCGAGGCCTTGCACCGCATCGGAGTGGAAGAGGACGCCGCGCTCGCGGGTGATCTTTCCAATCTCGGCGAGCGGCTGCACGGCGCCGATTTCGTTGTTGGCCAGCATCACCGAGACGAGGATCGTCTTGTCGGTGATGGCAGCGCGCACGGCCTCCGGGTCGACGCGGCCGTCTTTGGCCACGGGGAGGTACGTGACCTCGTAGCCCTGCTTCTCGAGGCGCTTGCAGGTGTCGAGCACGGCCTTGTGCTCGATGACCGTCGTGATGATGTGGTTGCCCTTGTCCTTGTAGAACTCGGCCACGCCCTTGATGGCGAGGTTGTTCGACTCGGTGGCGCCGGAGGTGAAGACGATCTCCTTCTCGCTCTGCGCGCCGATGAGCTTGGCCAACCGCTCGCGCGCGACGTCCACCGCCTCTTCGGCGACCCAGCCGAAGGCGTGGTTGCGGCTCGCGGCGTTGCCGAACTTCTGCGTGAAGTACGGGATCATCTCCTCGAGCACGCGCGGATCGACCGGCGTCGTCGAGTGATTGTCCATGAAGATCGGGAACTGGATGGGCATGATGATTCCTGCTGCTCGGTCCCGCTCAAGTGCGGGCTTGGAACCCGGCGACCAAATCGGGCACGCGGGCGTCACATTCGTGGAGGTCGCAGGCCTTGCAGGCCGAGACCAGTCGATCCGGGTCGCAGACCTCGCAGGTGTCGAGGTAAGCGAGACTGGATTGCAAGTCGTGCTCGAGCGCCTTCATGCGGCGCATCTGCTCGCGCGTCTCTTCGAGCTTCTTCTTGTAGAGCTCACGGATCTGCACCATCGCTTGGGGCGCGGAGCTCGAGCGCTCCCACTCTTTGACGATGGTCTGGATGTCCGTGAGGCTGAAGCCCATGTCCTGGAGCTTGCCGATCCAGCGGATGCGAACGAGCGCTTCGTCGTTGTAGAGGCGGTAGCGACCCTTGGAGCGTGCCGCCGGCCGGAGGAGGTCGAGCTCCTCGTAGAGGTGGATGGCGCGAACCGTCTTGCCGGACGCCGTCGCGAGATCCCCGACCTGCATCAGCCGACCGCCGTCGCTCGACGGCGCGCCCTCGCCGCCGACGTCGCGCGTCGACGGCGGAGCGAGCGGGCTCTTGGCGAGGGGCAATCGGAACGGGGTGGTCATGGCGGCAGTCGATCCGGCACGTCTTACGTATAGGATCGACTTTCTACTTAGGCGTGGAGCGCCACCCGGTCAAGGCAAACCCTAACGTATGCGTAAGCCTCCTTCAACTAATTGAATTTCATGGGTTCTATGCGGAGCGCGAACTTGGCCTTGCCCACCCGCGGGTTCCCGTCGATCGTGCGCGCATGATCCGCACCGCGTTGGAGGCCGCCCTGGAAGAGGCGACCCGGGAATTCGTGAGCAAGATCCTGACGATCCTTCGCAGCGCGTCGCTCGGTGAGGTGGCCAGCCTTGGGGCGTCCGAGCCCACACCCGCGCCGCGGTTCAGCCCGCCGCGCGGCCCTGCACGTTCGCCGGGACGGCCCCCGCGGGCGGCGGCCGCGACACGCGCGAATGCGAGTGACCTCGCCGACCGGATCGTGGACGCGCTGCGCAAGGCGGGCGAGCCGCTCGGGGCCCGCCCGATCGCCGACGCGATGGGCGTCTCGGTCGACGAGCTGGCGAAGCCGCTCCTCGCGCTGCGCGAGAGCGGTCGCATCGTGAAGCAGGGCGACAAGCGCGCGACCAAGTACGCGCTCGCCGAGTGAGCGGGCGCTCGTGAGCGACGGCATCGAACGCTTCGATGACCTCGTCATCGGGAGCGGCATGGCCGGGCTCGCCGTCGCGAGCTTGCTTGCGCGCGCGGGACGTCGCGTCGTCGTGCTCGAAGCGCACGACACACCCGGTGGCTACGCGCACACGTTCGCGATGCGCGACTACCGATTCTGCGCGCAGGTCCACTACATCTTCGGCTGCGGCGAGGGCGAGACCGTCCATCGCCTCCTCACCCGGCTCGGGGTGGCGGAGCGCGTCCCGTTCGTGCGGCTCGACCCGGAAGGCTTCGATCACGTCATCGTCGGTGACTCGCGCTTCCGCATACCGAACGGCTTACCGAAGCTCCGCGATCGATTGATCCATCGATACCCGGAGCACGAGGCGCCGCTCCGCGCGTACTTCGCGATCGTGATCGCGGTCGCCGACGAGCTCGACACCCTCGACTCGATCCCCGAACGGCCGTCGCCGATCGCGTTCGCCAAGGCGGCGTTCGAGCACCGCCACGTGCTCCGCTGGATGAGGGCCACGCTCGCCGACGTCTTCGACGCGGTTCGAATGCCTCCCCTGCTCCGCGCGATCCTGGCCGGTCAGAGCGGCGACTACCTGCTCCCGCCGCGCGACGTGTCGTTCTTGCTGCACGTCGCCCTCGTGGCCAACTACGACCGCGGGGCGTACTACCCGGCCGGCCACTACTTCCATTTCGTCGATGCGATCGCGGGCGTGGTCCGCGACGCGCCCGGCTGCGCCCTCCTCCTCGAGCACGAGGTCGAACGCATCCACGTCGAACGCGGACGCGTCGCCTACGTGACGACGAAGAACGGCCGTCGCTTCGCGGCCGAGCGCTACGTGTCCAACGCCGATCCGCGCGCGACCGCACGGCTCGCGGGAGCGCAGAACCTTACGAAGGATCGCGCGCGGCTCGACTACGACTACTCGGCCGGCACGTTCACGCTCTACCTCGGCATCGAAGGGCTCGATCTCCGCGAGCACGGCTTCGGCTCGTGGAACGTGTGGCACTACCCGCACGCCGACCTCGACCGCATCTACGACGACCAGGGGCTTCGGCACGACCTCTCGAACCCGTGGCTCTTCATGTCCACGCCCACACTCCACTCGGACGCGCCCGGCATTTGCCCGCCCGGGCGTCAAATCCTCGAGATCGCCACGAGCTGCGACTACGAGCGCTTCGCGCGGCTCCGCGCGAACGACCGCCGCGCGTACAACCTCGAGAAGAAGAAGATCAAAGACACGATCCTCGACCTCCTCGAAGCGCGCTACGTGCCGCGACTCCGCGAGTACCTCGACATTCAGGTCGCCGGCTCGCCGGTGACCAACGAGCGCTATTGCTGGGCGCCGCAAGGCAACGCGTACGGGTCCGCTCTCACGCCGCGGAACGTGGGTCCGGGACGCAAGCCGTTCCGCTCGGCGCTCGACAACCTTTGGATGGTCAACGCCACCGCGGGCTTCCCGAGCGTCGCCGGCGCGCTGGGCGCGGGGGTTCGCCTGTTCGACTCACTCGCGCGCGCGTGACGTCGCTCAGATCGGGAGCGCGACCTTCGCGCTCTCGTTCACCACGCGCGAGAGCGTGGCGAAGAGCTCGAGCGACGCGTCCTTGTCGTCGTGCCAGCGGCTCGCGGACTCGTCGTACGAAAAGTGCCAAGCGCGCGCGTTGGCGGCCATCCAGATTTGGCGCGTGGGGCGCTGGGTGTTCACGATGCAGCGCTTGCCGCCCGAGAACGTGATGGTCAAGACGTCGGGCTGCGTGCGCTCGAAGTCGACGACGTCGGGGTCGACGTCCTTGAAGGCGTCTTCGATTCGCCTGAACGCAGCGTCGGCGAGGGTCTGATACGTGCGCTCGTCCATCGTTCGGATCTGCGCGCGACTCAGTTGAGGTTCAGCGGCAACGCGAGCCCGAAGGGCGCGATGGTCGCCTCGAAGGTGCGACCATCCGAGCGCACCATTTGATAGGTGCCGCGCATCTCACCGCGGGGCGTCTCGAGGACGCAGCCGCTCGTGTATTCGAACTTCTCGCCGGGCCGAAGGCGCGGCTGCTGACCGACCACGCCGGGACCGCGGACCTCTTCGACCTTGCCGGCCGCGTCGGTGATGACCCAGTGGCGGCTCTTGAGCTGCGCGTCGTCCGTGCCCTCGTTGACGATCCGCACCGTGTACGAGAACACGTAGCGGTGCCCGCGCGGGGACGACTGCTCCGGCACGTACGCGGACTCGACGGTCACTCGAATGCCGTCGGTGACGGCGGTGGAGGCATGCCCCGAAGCCAACGATGTCATCCCCTTTCTCGTAGGTTCGGCGGGACCCCCGAGTCAAGCGAACACGGCGAGCCGGGGGCCAAGAGCCCGGTCCGGCGAACGGGCATTTGACACCCCGACGGACCCGCGAAAAGAAGAGGAATGCCTTCCGCTCCGCGCATTTCCGGCGCCGCGCTCCGTGCCCTGGCCCGCCTGGCCCGAACGAGCGGGGGCGCCCAGACCGTTTATCGTGCGCTCCGCGCCGATCTCCGCGCCCACGAGCTCTCCGCCCTCCCGGAGGGCCTGCGCGGCGAGTTGCTCTTCTCGCTCACTCCGGCGATGGCGCGCCCGCCGCGCGGGACGAATGACCCGGCCGACCTCCCCGTCTCCGAAGCCGGTTGGGCAGCGTCGGCCAAGAAGCTCGGTCGTGCGTACGCGCGCGGTACCGTGTCACCGACGGAGATCACGACGCACTGCCTTCGCGTGGCGCGCGAGCTCGCGGGGCGCTCGCCGTGCATGGGCCCCATCCACGTCTACGACGACGAGCACGCCCTCCGCGACGCGGCTCTTTCCACCGAGCGCCATCGACGCGGAGCCGCCCTGGGTCCGCTGGACGGCGTTCCGGTGGCGATCAAGGAGCAAGTCGCGGTCGCGCACCTCCCACGCCGCGACGGAACGGACTTCCTCGCCGACACTCCGATGGAAGACGACGCGACGGCCGTCGCCCGGCTCCGCGCGGCGGGCGCGATCGTGCTCGGCCTGACGCCGATGACCGAGCTCGGGATGTCGCCGCTCGGCCAGAATCGCCATCGCACGATGCCGCGCAACCCGCACGCGCTCCGGCACCTCGCCGGCGGCTCGTCGACCGGCTCGGGGGTCGCGGTCGGCACCGGCCTCGTGCCGATCGCCGTCGGGTGCGATGGCGGTGGATCGATCCGCATTCCGGCCGCGTGGAACGGCGTCTTCGGCATCAAGCCCACTTGGGGTCGCGTCAGCCGCGGCGGCGCGCTCTGCGGCGGCTCCGTCTCGCACGTCGGCCCGATCGCCGGCTCGACGCACGATCTCGCGATCGCGCTCGCGTGCATGGCCGGCCACGATGCGCTCGATCCCGAGACCCTCGCCGCACCGCCGCTCGATCTCGCCACGCTCGAAGCCGCGCTACGCCGGGGCGTGCGCGGCCTCCGCATCGGCATCGAGGAGCGCGAGTGGTCGGACGCCGCGCCCGCGGTCGAACGCGTCGGTCGCGAGGCGCTCCGCATCCTCGAGCGCGAGGGCGCCGTGCTCGTTCCGATCCGCATCGAGCTCGCGCGCTTCACGGCCGGAATCGGCGCGCTCTCGATCGGCCCCGAGGGTCGCGCGCTCAACAAGCGCGACATCGAGCGGAGCCTCGACCAAATGGGCGAGGACCTGCAGATCTCGTTCGCCGCGCTCTCACGAGTGTCGAGCGCCGAGTTCCTCGACGCCCAGCGCCTGCGCGTCGGATTCCGCGCCGAGCTCACCCACCAATTCGCCGACGTCGATCTCCTCGCGCTCCCGACCACCGCCGACACTGCCCCCGCCGTCAGCGACGCCGAGATGCGCTCGGGCTTCGTGGACTCGCGCGCCCTCTCGCGCGCGGTTCGCTACGCATTCCACGGCAACTTGAGTGGCCTGCCGGCCGGGACGGCCCCGGTCGGAGTCGGCGACGGAGGCCTGCCGATCGGCCTCCAGTTGATTGGCGACGCGTGGGACGAGGCCACGGTCTTGGCTGCGCTGGCGCATCTGGAGCGCGTCGGGGCGGCCATCCCGCGAAGGCCGGCCGTCGCGGTGGACCTCCTCGCCTCGCGTTAGTACTCTCGCGAGAGCCTTGGCCCTTTCGCGCTTATCGATGGTCTTCGCGCTCGCCGTGTCGGCGCTCGCGGTCGGCTGCAAGTCGAAGGACGAGCAGTTCGAGTCGGTGTGCCAGATCGTGCACCACGACGTCGTCGAGACCGACGACAAAGGCGCGGTGACGCTCGTGGACTACGAGCTCGAGTGGGACCCGTGCCCGGGTGATCAGTTCCAAATGGTGCGAGGCGGCGCCGAGTTCGCGGCCTGCATGAAGAAGTACTCCAACGGCGACTACGTCCCGGTGCGGGTGCTCCATCAATGGGACTCGCGCGGGTTCTACACCTGGGACCTCTTCCAGGTCGGCGACTGCAAGCGCGCGATCGAAGAGAACAACGAAGGTAGCTACGAGAAGTCTCAAGAGTGCTCGGACGACAAGTCGTACGGAGTCGTCAACGGTTTCCGCTGCAGTCGGCGTCCGTTCGCCGACCTCGTCAAAGTCTGTCCTTGGATGGCCCGCAACTGACGGTGCGCCTTCCCGCGCGCCGCCCCGGAAGAGAATCGATGCGAATCGCCCGCTCGCTGCCGCTTGTGTCGTTCGTCGCTGCCCTCGTCTACGGGCTCGTGCCCGGATGCTCGAGCGACGACACCACCGCCACGCCCGCGTCGACCGACGCCGGCACGACGGACTCCGCGCCCCTCAAGCTCCTCTGCGGGCAAGCGGGCGCGCTCTGCGCCGGCAACGAGTGGTGCGCGTACGATCTCGTCGGCTCGTGCGGCAAGAACGACCTCCGCGGATCGTGCAAGCCGCGCCCCACGACCTGCGACACCACTTGCCCGCTCGTGTGTGGCTGCGACGGGAAGCCTTACTGCAATGCGTGTGAGGCGCAGTTGGCAGGCTCCGACGTATCGAGCGCGCGCGACTGCGCCGCGTCGGGTGGCGAGGTGACGGCGTTCGCGCTCTACACGACGCCGCCGAAGATCTCCGTGATGAAGACCGACAAGGATCGGAAGATCTGCATGCGCGTCACGCTGATCAAGCGCCTCGGCACGCAGTTCGGTCTCGACGTGCCCGCCAACTGGGGCGTCGAAGACGCGATCATCTCCAACGAGCCCGACGACTGCTCCATCACCGTGACCGGGCTCCCGCCCACGCCCAAGGGCACGGCACCGCAAGCCAATGGCGGCCAGGGAACGTTCACGTTCTCGACCGACACCGGCCACGGCGGGGACTTCCCCTGCAAGCTGAGCGTGGAAGCCCGGCTCGGATTCCAGAGCGCGCCCGAGTATTCGTGGGTGCCGAACGTCGAGGTCCTCTCGGCGAAGGAGCTCACGATCGCCGGCGCCTGCCCCTGACGCGCACGCGATCGAGCGGATCCGCTCAGCTCGGATCGGCTTTCGATCGCTTCTTCCCGCGCGACACGGGCACCATGCGCCCCTCGATCACTTGCCGCACGGCCTTCTCCATCGCCGCGTCGTCTTCGGCCTCGGCCTTGGGGCGGCGCGGGAGGCGGAGCTTGAGGGTGAGCTCGGCGCCATCGCGGAACACGACCACCGTGAGCGTCGACTTCGTGCTCTGACGAGCCGCGAGGTACGCGTCGATCGTGGGCGTGGGGACGCCGTTCACCGAGAGGAGCACGTCGCCGTAACGCACGCCGGCGCGCGCCGAAGCGCTACCCGGGAGGCAGCCCCAGATCGGAATGCCGCCGAGCGCCTTGGCCAGTCGTTCGAAATCACGCGTCGACTTCATCGCACTCCCTGTCTCTCGCTCGCGCGAGGCGCTGTCATGGAACCGTAGCGGACGAGCCAGGGTGCGGCGAGGAGCCACCACGCGGCGAGAGCGCCGCCCGCGAGCAGGAACACCGCGCGGTAACCGCGCGCCACGTCCGAGGGGTCGCGAAAGATGGCGCTGATGATCCCGCCCGCAGCGGGTCCGACGACCATGCCGAGGCACCCAGCGACGTTGACGAGGGCCATCGCGCGTCCACGTCCCTCGGACTTGGGGATGGCGGACGCGAACGCCAAGACCGCCGAGAACACGAAGGCCGAAGCGACGCCGGCGCCGATCATGGCGAACGGTAGGACAGTCGGCGAGAGCTCGCCGAGGAGCAGGATCGCGATCGCAAAGCCGGTCATGCCGAGCGCGAGGTGCGTCGCGTTCGGCCGGTGCTTGGCGAGCGCGCTCACCGGCCACATGGCGAGCGCGAACGGGACGGTGAGGCTCGCGTAGAGAAAGCCGACGTGTCGATCAGAGAGGTGGTGAACGCGATGCGCGAAGAGCGAGAAGCTCACGACGAGGCAGCCCACCGCGAAGCGAGCGAGAAACGCGGCGACGAGCGGGACGGCCATCGGCGCCGCGAGCGCTGCCTTGGCCGACGGCTCCGACGCGCGCCAAACGAGGCGCACGGACCGGAGCGCGGAGGCGACGAAGAACAAGACACCAGCGCCGACCCAAAACGCCGCGCGAGGGTCGACGCCGACCAGCACGCCGCCGAGCAGACTGCCCGACGCGACGGCGAAGATGATCGCGGCGCCGGCGCGAGAGACCCAACGACCGTCACCGGTGCGCCGAGCGATCTCGGCCGCGTGGCTCATGAGCAGGGTGGTGACCCCGACGTGGAGCGCGCCTTCGAGAGTTCGGAGCGCGAGGACCCACGCCGTGGGCCACGGCAACGTCATCGCGATGAGGAGGACGCCGTCGAGCACGGCGAGCAGCGGAGCCCACGCGGCCGCACGCCGACGCAGGTCGGGGGAGAACGCGAGCGCGAGCGCCATGCCGATGGCGCCCGCCATGTTCACCGCCATGAACGCGTGCATGGCCGACTCGCGTCCGGCGTGATGTAGGGCAAACAGCGGTCGAATCGCCGGCGCGATGCCCGTGGCGGGAAGCATCTGCAGAAACACGAGCGCCGTGAGGAGGGTCCTCGACTCTGCGGGAGCGCTGTCGAGCGGGCACGCGGCGGAGGCCTCCGCGCGAAGCGGCGGGACGGACGGGACGTGCATCGTCATCGAGGTGACGCAATGCAATCGCCGCGCCGTGACGGTGGGGCGCCAAGCGCGCATCGACGCCGACGTCCGCGCACGGCGCCGTCTGGAAACGAGACGATCCGTCCAGCGTCAGGTCCGGAAGCGTTTGATCTTCTGGTAGAGCGTGCTCCGCGGGATGCCGAGGCGCACCGCGGCGCGCTCCACGCGCCCGCCTTCTTCCCGCAGGACCGCTTCGATGTGCTGCCGCTCCATTTCGTCGAGGGTCATACCCGTCGAGCCTGCGTTCGCGCCGCCCGGCGGAGGCGGCGCGGAGCCCGGCGGCTCCTCCTCGCCGCTCTGCGGGTCGAACCGCACATCGGCCTCACCGATGACGCCGCCGCGGGAAAAGAGCAGCGCGCGCTCGAGCACGTTCTTGAGCTCGCGGACGTTACCGGGCCACGTGTGCTCCAAGAGCTTGCGCTCCGCGTCCGGGGAAAAGTCGGGCGACCCTTCGCCCACGAGGCCCACCAGAATGTCGCGCGCGAGGGCCGGGATGTCCTCGCGGCGGGCGCGAAGCGGCGGCACCGAGAGCGTGATGGTGCTGAGGCGGTAGTAGAGGTCGCTGCGGAACGACTTCTCTCGAACCGCGCGCGCAAGGTCGTGGTGCGTGGCGGCGATGACGCGCACATCGACCGAACGTTCGCGCACATCGCCGACGCGTCGGAACCGTTGGTCCTCGAGCACCTTGAGCAGCTTCGGTTGAACGGTGGGATCGAGATCTCCGACCTCGTCCAAGAAGAGCGTGCCGCGGTTGGCCGCTTCGATGAGGCCGGTCTTCACGAACTGGGCGCCCGTGTAGGCGCCACGCTCGTGGCCGAAGAGCTCGTTCTCCACGAGCTCCTTGCTGAGGCCGGCGCAGTTGAGCTCCACGAAGGCCTCGCTCCCGCGCCGACTCCGCTGGTGAATCCACCGCGCGAGCATGGTCTTACCGGACCCGGTGTCACCGAGGACGAGGACGGGGCGATCGGTCTCGGCGACCTTCTCGGCCATCTCGGCGAGCTCTTTGGCGGCGCGACTCTCGCCGATGAACGGCGAAGACATGAAGTTCCGCGCCACCTTCATGCGGCGGGACGTGGTGCGCGCGCCGATGTCTTGGGCGGCGCGGCGTGCGGCGCCAGCGGCGGGCTCTCGGTCGAGGATGCGCTCGAGCACCTTGAGGAGGCTCGGAAGCTCGACGGGCTTGGTGAGAACGTCCTCCGCGCCCTCGCGCATCGCGCGAACGGCGAGCTCCACGGAGCCGTGCGCGGTCACGAGCACGAACGGAATGTCCGCGTGGACCTCGCGGAGGCGGCTCAAGAGCGAGAACGCGTCGCCGTCCGGAAGACGCCAGTCGAGGACCAGCGCGTCCGGCGGTTGCTCTGCGCAGCGATCGAGCGCGGCGTCACATCCGTCGACTTCGTCCACCGAGAGGCCTTGCGCCGCGAGATAGCGACGAATGCCGAACCGAACGTGCGGCTCGTCTTCTACGACGAGCACGCGCGACCTCGTTCCGGGGGCCCTGTCTCCTGCTCCGCTCACTTCGACCTCGCTCACTGGTGTGCCCTCTGCCGAGCTGACTCTCAGTCGTATCTGGGGTTCACGGCCCCGTCACCCCTCGCCGCTCGAGGAGGGAGAACGAGGCGCCTCAACCGGGACCACGATGGCCACGACGACACCTCCTTCATTGTGGTTCTGCGCCACGATGCGTCCGCCGTGCTGGAGCGCGATGCGCTGGGCGCGCGCCAAATTGAAGACGGTCCCGCCGCGTGCCTTCTGGGTGAAAGCGGGCTCGAATCGCACGCCGCTCCCGCTCTCGAGCTCGGGGCCGCGATCGCGCACGGCGTAGCGCAGGAGGTCGGGCTCATACTCGTCCCGTCCGACGGAGAGCTCCACCTCTTCGCCGCTGCGACAGCGCGAGATCGCGCTCTCGAGGACGCTGCGGAGGGCGATACCCAGACGATCGGGGTCGACGACGACCGGCGGGCCCTCGGCGTGATCGAGGACCAGGCGCACCGTGACGCCCTGGCTCTGGGCGAGCCCGCGGGCGGAGGCGATGGCCTCGGTGGCGATGGCGGTGGCGTCGGCGACGCGAAGCTCGAGCCCCATCGGGCGCGCGTAGTCCGCAAGCTCATCCATCATGCGCGACAGCTTCTTGAGAGGCTGGTGCATCATGCTCGCGTACTCGGCGCCGAGATCGTTGCCGCTGAAATCGGCTTCGAACGCCTCGAGGGTGGCCGAGATGCCGAAGAGCGCATTCCGCGCCTCGTGCACGAAGGCGCTGAGGACGTCGTCGACACGGAATTCCGCGTCGTCACCAGTGGGCGCACCGTCCCGCCAGGCGAGCGTGAGGGGCGACTTGGGAGAAGCGCCCGGGCGGGCTTTGGATTTGGGCAAAGGTCACCGCTTCCTGAAGACGCAAACCACGTACCGAGCAGCGCGACCGAGAACCGACCGCTGAATCTAGCCAAATGGTCTGCTTCCCAGAATAGCGCGTCTGGAAGCCAGACGAGAGACGCTCCGCCAGCGCGCGCAAGCCCTTCGCGATCACGCAGATTCGCTGCTCGGAGGTCGCGGCATCGCGCTTGCTAACCCTCGCTCCGGTCCGCTCGCGAGGAGGCATTCGCCGGTCGCGGACAGGACCCAGACACGCCGCTTCGGGCGCGTCGACGGAACGTTTCACAAACGCGCGGCGAGGAGCTTCGCCGCACAGGAGGAATTCACGAATGAGCCTCGATCAAGCCCTGGCCAACATGCAGAAGAGCGTCCCCGAGTGCGTCGCCGTAGGCTTCGTCGACATCAAGACGGGCATGCTGCTCGGAATGAAGACCGTCGACAGTCACCCTCGCGAGGTCATCGACCTCGTCGCCGCCGCGACCGGCGACCTCTTCCAGGGCTCGAACGTCTCGAGCATCGAGAAGATGTTCAAGAAGGTGCGCGGCGTCAAAGACGACGGGCATCACTACTTCCAAGAGATCCTCGTGATGAGCGACAACCTCATTCACGCGTTTCTCCGCTGCAAGAAGAACGAGGACATGGTCCTCGTCGCGGTGTGTCGCGCGAGCGCGAACCTCGGCATGGTGCTCGCGAAGACGCGCGCGGCCCTCCCGACGGTCGAGGCCCAGGCCTGAGGCACGCGCCTCGAGTCTGAAGGAGCGTCCTTTCGTGATCCAATCTCGCGCGAGAAGAGGAGACTCGCGCCGCTCGATCGAGCGGCGCGGATCACGGACTCGCGTCGCGCGATCACGCACGTCGTGGAGCGGTGAGCCATGACGGCCGCCCGCGAGCTCGACCTCGCGACCGGACCGCCTCCCCCCGCGGCGTCCGGTGAGAAGTTGGCGAGGATCCTCCTCTTGGTCGAGGAGCTCTCCGCGAGCTCCCCGTCCGGCTGCCTCGCCTTCGAGCGCGACGACGGCACGGTGGCCGGCGCGGTGTTCGTCGAGGACGGCCGCGTCTGCTGGGCGGCTGCGACGGGCCTCGGTCGACGGCTCAGCGACCTATTGATCGCACGCTCCAACGGCGCACTCGGGCGCGCGCGCGTCGAGACGCTCGTGGCCGAGTGCCGAGCCCGCGGGAAGCCGCTGGGAGAACGCCTCGTCGAGCTCGGTCTCGTCGACGAGGCGACGCTCATGCGGGTGCTCTTGGAGCACACGACAGAGTCGCTCGAAGCCCTGTCATCGGCGCGCGCCACCGAGCGCTGGGTCGCGCGCAAGGGCGGCTACCGCGCCCAGTTCACGTTCGGCCTCGGCGAGCTGCTCGCGTGTGCCGAGCGGGCGCGAGCACCTTTCGATGCGCGCGCACTCGACGAGCACTGGAGCGCCGTGCTCTCACCTGAGGACCCGGCGGTCGCGTTCCGCGGTCTGCCCGACGCACTCGTCCCCGTCGCCACACGGGGAGCTCTCTTCAGTGGGTCCGTGAGCGCAGTGCTTTCGGCGGGCGCCCTCGCGTCTTCGGTGGGCGCCGCTCTGGCGACGTTCGGCCAAGCCGGCGCCCTCATGAGCGGGCTCACGGACAGTGGCTCGACGTACTTCGCGTGGTGCCACGGGCACCTCTCGTCGGTGGCTATCGCCGAGCGCGGCGCGCCCCGCACACTGAGCCGCATCCTCTCCCTCACTCGCACGGAGCGTTGAACCTTGGCCTTCTACGATCCGAAGAGCGACTCCATCGTCATCCGCGTCGTCTACGACGGCATGGGCACCGCCGGGAAGACGACCAACATCGACAAGATCTGGGAGCTCTTCTCCGTCGCCCGCGAGGGCGACGTGTACACCCCCGAGACGCTCCGTGGACGAACGCTCTACTTCGACTGGCTCGAGCTCAACGCGGGCCGAATCGCCGACCGGCGGCTCCGTTGCCAGATCATCACGGTGCCCGGCCAGTTCGCCTACGTGCAGCGGCGCTGGGAGCTCCTCCGCTACCCGGACGCGATTGTCGCGGTGTGCGACAGCACGCGCGAGTCGCTCACGCGGGCGCGCCTCGGCTTCCAGTTCTTGCGTCGTACGCTCGCCGTGCGCGAGATGCACAACGTCCCCATCGTGCTCCAGGCGAAC
Organism: Polyangiaceae bacterium; assembly: GCA_044224815.1. Lineage (GTDB taxonomy): Bacteria > Myxococcota_A > Polyangia > Polyangiales > Polyangiaceae > JADJCA01. Next base: position 314,853 of record JBGAJR010000001.1, on the reverse strand, counting down.
AAGCAAGATCTGCCCGACGCGATCCCCGTCGACGAGCTCCGCGAGCACCTGGCGACCGGAGACGACGTCCGCATCGTCGCCGCGAGCGCACTCGATGGGACTGGCGTGCGTCGTACGCTGATGGACGCCATCCACGCCGCGAGCGAGCGGCTCCGCGCCAAGCTCGACGACATGAAGCCCCACGAGCTCGAGCCGTACGGCGAAGGGCCCGAGGAGCTCTATCTGCGGCTGAAGTCGTACGAGGACTCGGGCGCGCTCGACGAAGGCGCGGCGATCGCAGACAAGATCCTCGCCGAGGCGGAGCTCGCGTCGTGACCGAGCCTTTGGTGGCTCGATTGACGAACGTCACGGTGGAGCACGCGCAAGGCGCGATCCTCCGCGGGCTCGAGGTCGACGTGCCCGAGACGGGTGTGACCGTGATCTTGGGTCCGGCGGGGACCGGCAAGTCGACCTTGCTCCGAGTCCTGGCCGGACAGACCGACGACGGGATTCAGGTGAGCGGCGACGTCGATCGACGCCGCCAGCCCGCGTGTCTGATTCGCCAAGCGCGCTCGCGGGACGGCGACGCCACCGTCGGCCTCGACGCGCTCGCCGAGACGCTTCGGTCCACCGACGCGCCGCTCATCCTCCTCGACGAGCCGGACCGACGCGTTCGCCCCGACGAGATCGACGCGCTCGCCGAGCTACTCGACGATGAGGGCACGCGCCGCGCGGTCGTCGTCGTCACGCATCACCTCGCGTTCGCGCGCCGGATCGCGAGCGAAACGCACCTACTGTGCGCGGGCAGCATCGTTGCGTCCGCGAAGGGCGACGCACTCTTTCGCGATCCGCCCAATGAGCTTGCCGCGCACTTCGTAAGGCACGGCAACTGCTGGCCCGCGTCCACGGTCGAGCTTCCGACCCACTTCCGCTGGCTCCGTGCCGGCGAGCTCGCTGGCATGGGGAAGCCCGGCCTCCTCCGCGACATCGACGACGATCTCGCGAGCATCGCGCTGGCCGGGATCTCGCTCGTGGTGACGCTCACCGAAGAGCCGCCGCCGGCGGCGCGCCTCCGGTCGTTCGGGCTCGCGAGTCGTCACTTCCCGATCCGCGACATGGATGTGCCCGCGCTCGGCGCAGCGACTGCGCTCGCGCGCGACATCGTGCGCGCAATCAAGAGCGGCGAGCGCGTGGCCGTGCATTGCCACGCGGGCCTCGGTCGCACCGGCACGGTGCTGGCGGCGGTGCTGGTCTTCGAGGGAATGTCAGCCGAAGAAGCGATCCTTCGCGTCCGCGAGGTCGAGCCGAAGTCCATTCAAAATCGCGCGCAGGAGACGTTCGTCACCCGCTTCGCCGAGTCGCTCCGCGGCGAGTAGCGCCGCGCGCGCGTCAGTCGGCCTTCTGGAACAAGAAGAGGACGCCCATCACGACGAACGCGGCGCCCGCGGCGCGGCGCAGCCATACCGGCGAGACCACGCGCGTCACTGCCTCGCCGGCCACGACGGCGATCGCCGAAGTGAGCACGAGGGCCAGCGCGGACCCCACGAACACCGAGAGCTTTGCACGGCTGCCCGCCGCGAGGGCGAGCCCGGCGAGCTGGGTCTTGTCGCCGAGCTCGGCGAGGAAGATTGACACGAACGCCGTAGAGAGAACCTTCCAATCCATGCGCGTCACGGTACTCGCGCACGGCGGGGTGGGGCAGCCCGTTCTTCGTCGACCCGCGACCGCGCCACCACGTCGAAAATCGCTCGATGCGCGGGCGCAACGCCGCGCACGCTCGGCACCGCGAGGTCTGGCCCGATGAGGGGCGACTCGGCGAGGCGCTCGAGCCCGCGACCGAGGTAGGGAACCAAGAGCGGCGCCGCGCGATAGCCCGCCTCCTCGGCCTCGAGCCGAAGGAGCCGCGCGCGCGTCGGCGCGTCCGCGTGCCAGATCACGTCGCTGGCGGTCGGGTCCTCTTCGGTGCCCTCGATGATCGCCGTCACGCCGCCGCCCGTGAACGCCATCCGTGTGCGATCGGCCGCCGCGTCGAGGGTGATGCGAAGCGAGATCATGGCCCCGCTGGCGGTCGCAAGACACACGACCGCGCCGGTGTCGACCTCGACGCCTTGCCGCCGCGGACCGCCGACGATGCCCATCACGTGGGCCACGCGTCCGCCGAGCGCGAAGAGCGCGGCGTCGAGCGCGTGAATGCCGACCGAGAGGAGCGCGCCGCAACCCCAGCTCGCCCACGTGGCGCGACCGGCCGCGAAGTAGGCGGCGTCGCGGCGCCACGCCAGATCGATCGCGACCGACGGCGCTGACCCGAGCTCACCCCAAGCGATCGCGTGTTGTATCGCGCGGAGCGCGCGACCGAAGCGCCACTGAACGACGGGCACGACGCCTTCGAGGGGTTCGAGGCGATCGAGCGAATCCGCGTCGAGCGCGATGGGCTTCTCGACGAACACGACCCGTCCCGCGCGGGCGAGCGCGATCGCCTGCGGGGCGTGACTGGTCGGTGGGCCGCACACCGCGACGACTGAAGCGTCGGACCCATACGCTGCATCGAGGGATGGCAGCGCGCGAGCCCGCACCAGGCTCGCCAGTGACCGCGCGCGGTCTAGGTCGGGATCGTAAACCGAGTCGATGGCCACGCCGTGCGCACGGAGCGACAGCGCGTGGAGGAGGCCCGACGCGCCCGCGCCGAGTATGAGGGCTCGCATGGTGCTCAAGGTGGCGCGCGCCGCGTTGCTCGGCCACGGACAGACCCTGACGCGAGATGACGTCAGTCTTCGACGACGAACGCCACCTTGGGGTCGAGCAAGTACCCGTCGTCCCGCGTGACGAGGACGTCGGCCAAGCCCAAGCGACGAAGCCGACGAATGGCCGAGTAGACGCGGAGCATGCCCGCCTCGTGGAGGACGCGCTCTCCGGGCCACCCCGCGGCGAGGACTGCCTCGGCGGACATCGCGTGTCCCGACGCCTCGCGATGCGAGGTCACGAGCGCGACGAGCACGCGGCGGAGTGATCCATGTCGAACGAGATCGAGCCGTGTGCCGTCGGGACGCACGACGGCCCGCGCCCCGTCCGCGATGCGCCATGCCGGCGGCGACGTCGCGGCGGCGGAGTCTTCGGCGCGCGCGGACTCGTCGAGCGCGCGCTCCACCGCACCGAGCCCCGCCACACGAGCGGACGCGCGGGCGAGGAGCCGCGCGGCGCGGGCACCGTCGGCGTCCCCGCGGCGGGCGCGAAGATCGGCCAGGAGGGCGTGATCGAGCGCCGCGCGCCACCCCTGCCCGCGCGCTTCGTGTTCGGCGGCCGCCGCGACGAGGAGCGTTTCGTCGCGACGTAGGTCGTCTGGGGACGCGCCCTCGGTGCCCTCTGCGCCCGGGGCGGCGACCAGGCGAAGCATGTCGCCGACGCGATCGGCCCGTAGCGCGTCGCGCTGCCCCACGTGAATCGCCCGGGCGAGCTCCAGCGACTCCACGCCGCGCGCGCGCGCACCGAGAAAGATCTCCGCCAGCCCTTGCGCGGCGAGCGCGTCGCCGTGTCCGCGCGCGTCGCGCACGAGGACGCTTGCTGCGAGCGCCGCTTCGATCTCGACGAGCGCGGCCGACGGCGCGCCGATGCCCAGCTCCTTCCACGCGCGGCTGCGGCGCACCTCACTCACCAGCGCGGCGTCCTCGCCGGCCATCGCGAGCGCCGCGTCGAGATCCGGCGCCGCTTGATCGGGCGGACCGAGCTCGAGGCGCACGCGCGCGCGGAGAATGCGCGTCCGCACGCGAAGCACCGGCTCCCCCGCCGCGTCTGCAGCCACGATGGCGCGGTCGAACCGGACATCGCCCAAGGGGATGACCTCGCGAAATAGGACGACGTCGAAGAGCGTGAGGAGGAGTCGAGCCGCGTTCGCCGGCCGCGCCTCGCACGCTCCGTCGAAGGCGCGAAGGACGTCGGGCGCGAGAGCCACCAACGCATCGAGCGCGCGGCTCGTCGACGCGCCGTAGGTCGCGGCAGCGTGACGTTCGGCGATCTCCAGGACGGCCGATTCCCATCGCTCGTAGCGCCGAGCGTCGGGTAACGACAGTCGTGAAGCGACGAAGGCGCGAACGACCTGGGGCATGCGAAATCTGACCTCGCCGCTCACGGCCACTGACCGTTCGAGGAGCCCGGCGTGGAGAACCTCCACGAGCGCATCGAGCGGCTCGCCCGATTCATCACCCATGGCGAGCTCGAAGAGCTCCGCGTCGAAGGAGCCCGCGAGCGCGGCTGCGCACGCGAGCGCCTCCTTCGTCGCAGGCGAGAGCGGCGCGATGACGCCGTCGAGCGCCGCCTCGAACGACTCGTGACGTATCCCCGCGACGCGCGCGCGCAGCAGCGCGAGGGGCGCGTCCGTGCGCGCGAGGATCGCGTCGAGCGAAAGGACGTCGGCGCGCGCCGCCGCGAGCACGATCGCGAGCGGCAAGGCATCGAGCCTCTCGACGATCGCGCGAACCTCTCGCGACGAGGCATTCGCGGTCCCGGCTGCCGCTGCAAAGAGCGCGGCCGCGTCATCGAGCGACAGCGGCGCGATCGAGACGGTCGATTCCCCAGCGAAGCCGACCGGACCACGAGAGGTGACGACGACGTGGAGCGTCGGCGCGGCGGCGAGCAACGCATCGATGACCTCCGCATGGTCCACCCTCGCATCGTCGAGGAGCACGGTGACACCGCGAGCCGCCCACTGCCGTGCGGCCTCGGCGAGGCTTCCGTTGGCCTCGATGCCGGCGGCCGCGACGATGGCACGTGTGAGCTCCTCTTTGCCGCGTGCCGACGCGGCGTCGACGACGATGAAGGGCCCGGGCCCGCGGTCGGCGAACGCGCGCGCGAGGGCGCTCTTCCCGACTCCCACCGGCCCGATCAACGAGACGCCGCGTGCGCGTTTCAGCGCCCGGTCGACCGCTGCGAGGTCGTTGGCCCGGCCGATGAGCCCACCGTCCAAACGCGACAAACGCGAAGGCATCCGCAGAGCGTACCGAAGGCCGGGCGCAGCGATGGGTCCAGACGTCGATGCGAGAGCTTCCATCGGGTGTGGAGACCATGGGGACCCAGCAGGGACCGCGCAAATGACGGAGCCTGACACGGGGGCCGCTCGGTGCGGCGTGGCGCAAATGGTGCGGCGCAACCGGGCACGCGCGCACGGAAACGCGCGGGGTTAGGGCCGGTCCGGCATTGGCGCCGGCCTTGCTTGGAGTCGGGTCATGAAAGCGCTCACGATCGCCTTCCTCCCGCCGCTGTTCCTCCTCGCAGCTTGCGCGGCGACGACGCCGCAGCCCGAGACCCCGACGGTCACGAGCGGCGCCACCTCGTGCGCGCTGGGAGTGGCCGGGGCACGCGCCACCGCGACCGACACCGAGACCGGCGTTCAAGTCACGGTCGCCGTGGACAACATGAGCCTGAACGAGCTCCGCGTGCGCGCGCGCGACGCTGCGGGTCTTCATGGCCCGGATGCGCACCAAGGTCTCGGTCACGACGGCAAGCACGGGAACGGCGGAAAGCACGGGCTGATGCCGCTCCAGCTCCCTCCGGCGCGCGCCGGCGCCGACGACGTCGAAGGCGGCGTCCGGATCCAGATCACGCCGATCGATGCGAAGGATCTCGATCGACTGCGGACGAGCGTGCGCGGTCGGATCGACATGATGAATCGACCGTGCGACTGACGCGCCCGACGAGTGCCTGATGTTGACCACCCCGCGGCACTTCATTTCGGTGTACGAAAGAGGGGGGAGCTTGGATGTCTGCCCTCCGCGCAAAGCTGCCGACCGTTGCGCTCACCGTCGCTCTGACGGCCGCGAGCGCGGGTGGCGCGCGTGAGGCGCGCGCCGAGAGCCCCGCTCCCCACGTGGGAACCGAGACAGCCGTCCCCGTCCTCGTCGTGACCCAGACCGACGCCATCGTACGCGGCGCTCGCGTGGGCCCTGGCGTTTCGGTCGCGCAGGCGCCCCTCTCGGCGACCACGCTGGCGCGCGAAGAGGCGACGTCGCTCGTCCGCCCGGCGACCTTGTCGGCCTTCGCGGGATACCGCGCCAACGCGCCGGTGCAGGGGCCGGAGATTTCGGTGAGCGTCACCCAGGACCTGGCGCTGCGGGGACTCGGCGGCGCCCGTCGCGAGGTCGCCGATCAGATGAAGAGCAGCGTCATGGCCGATGTGGAGCGCGCGCGCCTCGAGAGCGCGCTCCGCGCGCTGCTGGCTTGGGAGGCCACCGTCGAGGCGAAGGAGGTCCTCCGCATTCGGACCGCGGCCCTCGCCGAGGCCGAGGCCATCGCCAAAGGCACGCGCGCCCGCGTGGGCTCCGGCGTCGGCCAACCGCGCGAGCTCGCGCTGGCCGAAGGCGACGTGGGGAGCGCGCAGGCAGCGGTCCTCGACGCCGAGGGCGCCCTGGTCGAGGCACACGTGGAGCTGCGCTTTGCGTTGGGCATCTCGCCCGACGACGCGATCGACGTAGCCGGCGACCTCTACGCGTCCGACGAAACGCCAGTGGTCCGCGACGGCGCCATCCGCGCGACGGCCGATCACCCGGCGCTCCGCGCTGCGCGGGCGCGCACCGAGCTCGCCAAGCGCGAGGTCGATCTCGCGCGCGCCCACTTCGGCCCCGTCGCGAGCGTGGGCGGCAGCTACGCGCGGGAGGCGAGCGGCGAGCAGATCGTCGGCGCGCTCGTGGGCGTGCCCATCCCGATCGCGGATCCGTCCCGCTACGAGCAGGCGCGGCTGATGACGACCGAGAACGCCGCGCGCGCTCAGGCGTCGCGCGTGGAGCTCGAGCTCCAGCGCGACGTTCGCCTCGCCCTCCACGACCGCGAGCACTGGCGTGAGGTCCGCGAGGCGCTCAGGACGCGCGCGCTCGGCCCCTTGCGAGAAGCGCTGCGTCTCGTTCGCAAGGAGTACGACGTAGGCACGCAGGACGTGACGATGGTGCTCCTCGCGCATCAACGCCTTCTCGCGGCAGAAGAGCAGATGGCGCGCGCTGCGGGCGCCGTGCTGCGGGCCGATGCACACGTCGCTGCGCTCACCGGCGCGCTCGCCAAGCGGAGCCAAGGAGGTTCGCCATGAAACTCTCGCCTCTCATCGGCGCCTCCATCGCGGTGGTCTCGCTCGGTGCGGTCGGCGCATTCGTCATGCTCGGCGCGCGCGGCAATCACCCGACACCGGCGAGCAGCTCGGTCGCGACCGCAGCGTCGACCGTAGCCCCCGGCGCGCGGGGCGGCGTCCACGTCGACGCCGAGCTCGTCAAGAGCGGCCGCGTCCGGGTCGCTCCGGTCGAGCGCCGCGCGCCGCGTCGCGAGCTGCGCGTGGCCGGCGAGATTCGCTCGAGCGAGGTCGGCGAGGCCGACGTCGGCGCGCTGGTGGCCGGGCGCGTCACTTCGCTCGAGGTCGGCGAGGGCGCGCGCGTGAAGAAAGGCCAGGTGCTGGCGTGGGTCGATGCACCCGAAGTCGGACGTGCGACCGCCGAGCTCCTTCGCGCGCGGGCGCGCGCGCGCGTCGCGAGCCAAAAGCTCGCCCGGCAGCTCGAGCTCGAGGCGGAGAAGGCCACCAGCAAGAACGCCGTCGACGAGGCGCGCGCCGACGCCGAGATCGCCCGCGCCGATCTCGCCGCCGCGCGCACGCTGCTCTTGAACCTCGGCGGGCAAGAGCCGCCCGACAACGCCGGCGAGTCGGGGCCGATCTCGGTGCGCGTTGCCGTGCGCGCGCCCATCCCAGGCGTGGTGTCGCGTCACGACGCGGTGCTCGGCGCGCCGGTGAGCCCGGAGCGCACCTTGTTTCGCATCATCGCCGATCGACAGGTCGCCATCATAGGCAAGATCCCCGAAGGAGCGCTCAAGCCCGCGCTCGGCACCAAGGCCATCGTACGCTCGCGACAGACCGCGAGCGCGCAGAGCGAAGGAAACGGCGGGCGCGAGTGCGCAGCGCACACCACGGGCCAGCTCGGCGCGATCGAAGAGGACACGCGCACGCTCCCCCTCAGGCTCGAGCCCGACGACACGTGTCCTTGGCTCGCGCCGGGCGGCTACGTCGACGTCGTCTTCCCGATCGCGCCCGAAGCGGACGCGAAGCCGGAGCTCGTGGTCCCGAGCGACGCGCTCGTCGACGTGCGCGGCGTGCCGTCGGTCTTCGTCCCGGCAGCAGGCGCTTCGAACGAGTTCGAGCGCCGGACGGTGCGCGTTCGCACGACCGTCGGGGCCGACACCGTGATCGAGGCTGGGCTCACCGAGGGTGAATCGGTGGCCGTGGCCGGCGCGCTCCTCTTGAAGGGTGAGCTCCTCCGCGCCGAGCTCGAAGGCAAGTGACATGAGCATCGCGTCCGTCGTCGAGTGGTCGCTGGCGCGGAAGCTCGTCGTCGTGCTCGGGGTCGTCTTGCTCTCCATCGCCGGGATCCATGCATACCGCACGCTTCCCGTCGACGCGGTCCCCGACGTCACCGGCGTCCAGGTGCAGGTACTCACCAACGCGCCTGGGCTGTCGCCGCTCGAGACCGAGGCCTTGGTCAGCCGCCCCGTCGAGCTCGCCATGGCCGGGCTTCCCGGCGCGCGCGAGGTGCGCTCGATCTCGCGGAGCGGCGTCTCGGCCGTCACCATCGTCTTCGACGACGGAGCTGATCTCCTCACCGCGCGCGCCCTCGTCGCGCAGCGCCTCGCCTCGGCGCGTGAGGCCATCCCCGCCTCCGCGGATCGTCCCGAGCTCGGTCCGCTCACGACGGCGCTCGGTGAGGTCTATCACTTCACGCTCCGCTGGCCCGATCACCCAGCCAAGGATCTCCGCACCCTCGTCCAATGGGACATCGCGCCCGCGCTCCTCTCGGTGCCGGGCGTCGTGGAGGTCAACCCGTGGGGTGGCGCGCCGCGGCAGATCGAGGTGCGGCTCCGCGGCCCCGACATGCGCGCCCTTGGCGTCAGCCAGCGCCAAGTCGAGAGCGCGCTCCTCGCGGGCGGACAGAACGCGGGCGGCGGCGCGCTGGAGCGCAAAGAGGAGCAGATCCTCGTCCGCTTCGACGGTCAGTACCGCACGGTGCGCGAGGTCGAGAGCCAAGTCGTCGGCACGCGCCCGGGCGGCGTGCCCATCCTCGTCCGTGACGTGGCCACGGTGGTCGACGGGGAGGCGTACCGCGCCTCGGCGGCCACGGCCGACGGCGAGGGCGAGACGATCTACGTGATGGTGCAGATGATCGCCGGCGGAAACGCCCACGAGATCGTCGCCGCCGTCAAAGAGCGCCTCGGCGAGGTCCGACGGCGGCTCCCGGCCGGAGTCTCGGTGGAGCCGTTCTACGATCGCGCGTCGCTCGTCGATCGCGTGCTCGCCACGGTGCAGCGCTCGCTCATCGAAGGCGGCGCCATCGTCATCCTCGTCCTCTTCTTCCTCCTCGGGAACGTGCGCGCCGGCCTCGTCGTGGCGACCGCCATTCCGCTCGCGATGCTCGGCGCGTTCACGCTCATGAAGGCGCTCGGGATCAGCGGCAACCTGATGAGCCTGGGAGCGATCGACTTCGGGCTCGTCGTCGACGGCGCCGTCGTCATCGTCGAGGGCGCGCTGGCGACCATGGCCGCCGACCGGCTCTCGGCGAGCGCGGCGCTCGCCCACGAGGGTCGAGTCGTGGGTCGTCCCCTCGCCTTCGGCGTCTTCATCGTCGCGCTCGTGTACATCCCGGTGCTGTTCCTCGAGGGCGTCGAGGGCAAGATGTTCCGCCCGATGGCGCTCGTCGTGCTCTTCGCACTCGGGACGGCGCTCGTCCTCTCGTTCACGTGGATCCCCGTCGCAGCCGCCCTCGTGCTCCGCAAGATCCCGGAGGGCGATCCGCCGGTCATCCGCTGGCTGCGCCGCGTCTACGAGCCCGTCCTCGCGACCTCCCTCGCGCGCCCAGTCCTCGCGGCGGCCATCTCCGTCGTCCTCGTCGGGGTCGGCGCCGCGCTCGCCATGTCGCGGGGCGCCGAGTTCGTGCCCCGCCTCGAGGAGGGCGATCTCGTCATCCAAACGACGCGCCCGCCGAGCGTGTCGATCGCCGAGGCGGTCCGCGGCACGCTCACCATCGAAGAGACGCTCCGAGCGCACCCCGAGGTCGCGCGCGTGGTCTCGCGAACCGGCAGCCCCGACGTCGCGACCGACGTCATGGGCATCGAGCAGAGCGACGTCTTCGTCATCTTGAAGCCGCGCTCGGAGTGGAAGTCGGCAACTGATCGCGAAGCGCTGGTGGAGATCTTCGATCAGGACCTCCGGCGCCGCCTGCCCGGCACGGGCTTCAGCTTCACGCAGCCGATCGAGATGCGCGTCCAGGAGCTCTTGGGGGGCCTCAAGAGCGACGTCGGCGTGAAGGTCTTCGGCGAGGACATCGAGACCTTGACCCGCATCGCCGGCGAGGTCGCGCGCACCATCTCCGAGGTGCCGGGCGCCGAAGACGTACGCGTCGAGCCGACGAGCGGTCTCCCGCTCCTCACCATCGCTCCCAGCCCGTCCAAGATGGGGCGCCTCGGCGTGGCCACCGACGAGGTGCGCGCCGCCGTGGAGGCCCTCCGCGCGGGCCGCAACGTCGGCTCGCTCGTGGAGGGAGAGCGCCGCTTCCCGATCGCCGTTCGTCTCGACGCCCCTCCCACGCCGGACGTCGCGTCGCTCGCCACGCTTCCGCTCACGCTCGGCGACGGTCGCGTCCTTCCGCTCGGCGACCTCTGCGACATCCGCGTCGAGGAGGGCCCCGCGCAGATCAGCCGCGAGCACGCGCGACGACGCATCCTCGTGGAGGCCAACATCCGCGGGCGCGATCTCGGCTCGTTCGTGACCGAGCTGAAGAAGCGCCTCGAGAAGGTCGAGCTCCCGCCGCGCTACTACTTCACGCTGTCCGGCCAATACGAGAATCTGGTCCATGCGGCGGTGCGCTTCGCGATCATCGTCCCGGCGACGCTGGCGGTGATCTTCGTCCTCCTCTACCTGACCTTCGGCAGCGCCAAGCCCGCGCTCCTCATCTTCCTCAACGTGCCCGTGGCAGCGAGCGGCGGCGTCGTCGGGCTGTGGGCGCGCGATCTGCCGTTTTCGATCTCGGCCGCCGTCGGCTTCATCGCGCTCTTCGGCGTCGCCACCCTTAACGGCGTCGTACTCATGACGGCCGCCATGCGCCTCCGCGAGGAGGGCCTCTCCGCCGAGGAGGCCATGCGTCGCGCCGCGCGCGTGCGTTTCCGACCGGTCCTCACGACCGCGGTCGTCGCCTCGATCGGGTTCTTGCCGATGGCGCTCGCCCACGGGACCGGCGCCGAGGTGCAGCGGCCGCTGGCCACGGTGGTCATCGGCGGCCTCGGGACCGCGACGCTCCTCACGCTCGCGATTTTGCCTGCACTCTACACGTGGCTCGCGGGGTCACGCCGCGCCGTCAAGCAGGCGGAGAGCGCGCCGAGCGCGGACCTGCACCCGCCCCCCGGAGAACCCGGGTCGCACTCGGCGTAGAACGCGTCCGCGCGGCCCGTACGTGAGCGAAACGCGGACCGCAGGGCGGAAACCGGGTGCCGGAGCTACGACCTGGGTAGCATTGCGACGCGACCACCGATTGAGTAGGCGTCGGTGATGCGAATCACGAGGGGGACGGCGGCGCTCCTGGCGCTGGCTGGTTCTTGCGCTGCCGTGGCGGCGTGCGGTGGGGAGAGCGCGGGCGCCAAGGGTCCCCAAGCGGCGCAAGCCGCAGTGCGACTCCCGCTCGAGGTCTGGGACTACACGTTGCCGAACGGGCTCCGCGTCATCCTCGACGAGGACAAGAGCGCGCCCGTGGTCGCCGTTCACGTCCGGTACAAGGTCGGTGGCAAGGACGACCCGCCGGGGCGCACCGGGATCGCCCACCTCTTCGAGCACCTGATGTTCCAGGGCACGCACTCGATCACCGGGAACGTGATCCCCGTCTTGCAGGAGGCCGGCGCGTCGAACGTGAACGCCACGACCGACTCGGACAGCACCGACTACCACGAGACGGTTCCCAAGGGCGCGCTCGAGTGGGCGCTGTGGTTCGAGGCCGAGCGAATGGCGACCATGCGGGAGCGGCTGGATCAAGCCACGTTCGACCGCGAGCGAAGCGTCGTGAAGAACGAGCTCCGCCAACGCTACGAAAACCGCGCCGGCGGGTTCTTCTTCGCGATCCGCCGCCGGGCCCTCTACGGCGCGGATCATCCGTACGGTCACGCAGCGATCGGCTCACTCGAAGATCTGGATCACGCGACGCTCGACGAGCTCCACGCGTTCCACAAGCTCTTCTACTCGCCGTCCAACGCAGTGGTCTCGCTCGTCGGTGACTTCGATCACGCCCAGGCGAAGGCCTGGGTCGAGCGCTACTTCGGTCCCATTCCCAAATCGAGCGCGCAGCCCGTTCGGACGGCGCCCGCCCCCATGCTCGACGGCGAGCGACGCATCCTGATCGAGGCCAACGTCGAGCACCCGTCGGTGACGGTGACCTATCTCGCCCCGCCCGACGGGGCGCCGGACCTACCCGCCCTGTCCGTCATGCTCGGCAGCATCGCCGGCAACGTCGATTGGTATCTCGCGGAGAATCGAAGCGTCGCGCGCGGCGCGTTCTCCACGTTCGACGTTGGCATGCTCGGCTCCACCGCCGAGATCACGGTGCGATTGACCAAGGATGGCGACCCCGAGGAGGCGCTGCGCGTCCTCGACAAAGAGATCTTCGATGCGAAGCCCGGACACTTCGGAGCCGTGAACGGCACCATCAACGGAAAGACGTTGAACGAGGTCCTCGACTTCGAGCCGTTCCCGCAGCGGGCCGAGCAATACGCGCACGACGACGACGTCACGCGCAATCCGCTCTTCCTCGCCAAGCGACTCTCCGCACTTCAGTCAATTGATCGTGCCGACGTGTTCGCGGCACGGCAGCGCTACCTGCAGACCAAAAATCGACTCGTGAGCATCGTCCGAACGTCGGCGAGCGCACCACTCGGCGGTCGGCTCGTCGGAGGTGCGCGATGAAGACGCCGTTCCGATGGCCGGCGTGCTTGACGGCGCTCGCAGCGCTCTCTTCCCAGCTCATTGCACATGCCGACGGCGCCGCGCCCGCTCTGCCTGGCCCCAAGGTGCACAACGAAGTCGCGGTCCACCTCCCCACCGTCCGCGAGGCGCGGCTGAAGAACGGCATCCGCGTCCTTTTCGCGGAGCGCCACGACCTCCCCATCGTGGCCGTCCGCGTGGTGTCGACGGTGGGCGCCGCCGATGCGCCGCCTGGCGTCGCCGAGCTTGCCGCATCGACGGCCGTCGACTCCGCGTACCGCTCCTATTGGCGCCGAAACCAGAAGCGGCTGAACTTGACCGGTGCGCGGCTCGCTGCGTACGCCGACTACAACGGGACCTCGGTCAGCGTGCGCGCCCTCACGCCGCAGCTCGAGGACGCCGTCGCGAGCTTGTCGGAGGTCGTGCGGGTGCAGTTCCCCGACGGCGATCTCGTTCGGCAGGCGCGCCAGCAAGCCATCGACGCGCTCGAAGAGGCCATGAAGAAGTCCGCCAACTACGCGGCGCGAGAGCTCGTGTATCCGGCGACTCACCCGTATCACTACCTCGAGATGGGCACTGCGGCGGCGATCCGCGCGCTCGAGCCGGAGCCGCTCCGCGCCTACTGGGGGCGCGCCTTCGCCGCGGCGAACGTGACGGTAGTCGCTTCCGGCCATATCGAGATGGATCGGCTGGTCGCTGGCCTCGAGCGCACGCTCGGAGACTTGCCGGTCGGCGTGGCGGTCCCGCCGTCGGCGCCGATGGCCGAGCCGCTCGGTGAGCGGCGCGGGCTCGTGCTCCTGCATCAGCCGGGGGCGACGCAGGCCCAGCTGACGGTCATCGGCTTGGGTGTACCTTACACGCACCCCGATCGACGGGCGCTGCACGTCGCGCTCGTCCAGCTCGGCCGCGCCCTGCACGACCGCATCCGAGAGCGGTATGGATCGTCGTACGGGGTGGACGCCGCCCTGGAGGCCGACCGCGGCACGGCTCCGCTCTGGGTCTACGGATCGATCGAAAACGGACAGGTGGCGACCGCGCTACGCACGGTGCTCGACACGATCAGCGAGCTGCGCGACAAAGGCCTGCCGGCGGACTTCGAAGCGTCGCGCGCCGTCTACTTGGGCGACATCGCCGGTGCGTTCGAAAACGCGAGCGAGACCGCGGCGAACCTCGGTGGGCTCGCCCGATTCGGACTTCCGATCGACGAGAGCGCGCGCGCGCTCGAGCGCGTTCGAGCGCTCACGCCCGATACGGTGCTCGCGGCCGCCAAGAAGTACGTCGACCCGAGCCGCATGCGCATCGTGGTCGTGGGTGACGCCACGATCGTCGGGCCCGAGCTCGAGAAGGCCGGGCTCGGTCCGATCGAAGTGCGGAACGGTCCGGCCGCTCGCCGCTGACGCGCTACTGGCGCGCCCAGGTCGTCCCGTCGGCGCACGCGTAGCGGTCCACCTGCGCGACCGCCAGCGAGGTGGTCTCGGGGTGCTTCAGCGGGAGCTCGACCGTGTCCTTCTCTTTGGCCGCGATCTTGAGGTCGGCCTTGGCGAAGGCCACGAAGTGCTCCCCGCTCTTGTTGAGACGCGCCGAGCGCCCGTCGGCGCGAAAGCCGTACGCCACGCCCTCGACGGACTTGATCTCGCACTTGGCGTCGTTCTGAACCACGAGGTGGAGCTCGGCGCCTTCGTCACCGCGTCCCACCGACGCGAGCGAGACCTTGACCGCGTCGTTCGCCACGAGCTCTCGCAGCGCGGCGCGCGATCGCTCGAGCGGCATCGCGCGGAGGACCTTGGAACCGGCGCGCGGGACCGGGTCGGCGCCGTCGACCTTGAGGCGCGACACGTCGGACTCCGAGAGCACCATGGGGGGAAGCCGCCACTCGCCTTCGAGCTTGGCGCGCCCTGCGTAGTAGCCGGCGACGAAGGAGACGATCACGAGCGCGGCGGCGGCGGCGATGACGAGGGGTTTCTTCATGGGAGTGTTCCGCGGCGACGGCTGTCGGGATCAGAGGAAGGTGGCGGCGGCCATGAGCGCGGCCGTGAGCGGGGGCACCCAGGCGCGGAACCACTTGAAGAGGTGCTCCACCTTCTCCTCGTCCACGAGCAAGAAGGCCCACGTCGCCGCCATGTTGATGAGGAGCGCGAGGTACACGCCCATCATGAGCTTGTCGGCGCGTGTCAGGTAACCGACGGCGGGAAGTGCCTGAGTGAGCGAGTAGTGGAAGAAGACGGCGGCGGCGAGCATCGGCGCGCCGGCATTGGTGCGCACCTCGAGCTCGTCGGGCGGCACCCACAGGCCGAAGAGCGAGATCAAGACGATCACGTACGCCGGCAAGAAGACGCTGAACGCCGCCGACGTGACGAAGCGATCGATCGAGAGCGTGAACTTGTAGCGAGAGACGTAGAGGTCGTCGCGGTCGAAGCGCGGCGGATACCGATGTTTGTACGCGCGGCCACCGACCCCGGCGACCAGCCAGCCCGGGAGCTCGAAGCCCTCGTCGAGGCTCGTTCGATCCTTGTTCGGCTCGAAGACGAGCTGATCGATGCCGGCCTTCTTGTCCTCGACCTCGATGGTGAGCTCTTGGGTGTCGAACGGGTACTTGCGGAGATCGACCGGGCTCTCGAATTTGCCGTCGTAGCGATAGAGCTTGAAGGTCGGCGTGTCGGCCAGGACCGACTCGTTCATTTCGCTCGCGTTCGGGAACGTGAGCGCCACGGTGCCCATGGGCTTGTCGCTCGTGAGCGAGAGGAAGAAGTCCGCCTCGAACGAGCCATGTTGAATGTCGTACTCGCGCATCGTCACGAGCACGAAGCCCACCTTGGCGGTGGCCGCGCCGCCGAAGCGCGGGTGCGCGAACGGCGACTTGTACGGGCCCTCGCGATGGATCGGCACTTTGCCAGTACCGACCGCGAGCTTCTCCTCCGCCGACATGGTGGACGGGAAATCCGCGTCGGTCTGGACCTCGGCGTACGAGATCGGACCGTCGTCGTCCTTCTTCTCGTCCTTCTTGTCGCCGTCGTCTTTCTTGTTGTCGTCGCCTTTGGCGGGCTTCGCGTCGTCCTTCGCGGTGGGCCCGGCGTCCTTCGCGCGCGACGCATCCTTCTTGTCGGCCGGTGGCTCGGTCCCCTTGGCGGCCGCGCCTTTGGCGTCTGCGAACGGATTCTTCAGGTCCTCGCCAGCCGCCGGGCGCGGCGATTTTGCGGGCGCGGCGGAGCCCGCGGCGGGGGCTCCGGGCTTGGGCGCGGGCTGCGCGGCGACCTTCTTGCCGACGATCGCCACCGCCAAGACGAGGGCAAGCGCCAGCGAGAGCACTTGTATAAGTGGAAGCCTACGCTCGCGCCGTCGCCGCATCGAATGTCGCAAGGTACCGCCTCGGAACCTCGGGGCGCTATAGTTTCCGATGATGGCCCCGAGGCGCGCACCCCGGCTGGCGATTGCCCTGTGCGCGTTCGCGTGCGCGCTGGCCATCGCCTGCAAGAAGAAGGACCCGCCCGAGGCCGCCGCCGAGACGCCGAAAGCGGACGCCGAAATCGTCCTCGGCCCGGGCCTCCTCGACGCGGCTTCCATCCGCACCGGGCGCGCCAAGGTCGTCCCCAAGCGCACGGGCGTCTCGGTCACCGGCACGCTCGAGTTCGTCCCCAGTCGCGTCGCGCGCGTGGGCCCGCTCATCGAAGGCCGCGTGACGCAGATCCGCGTCGACCCCGGCCAGCGGGTCACGCCCGGCACCGTGCTCGCGACGCTCGACAGCGTGGAGGTCGGCCGCGCACGCGCCGACTACCTGTCGTCGCAAGTGAAGGTCGAGTTCGCGGCCCGCGAGCGCGCTCGGCAACAGAACCTCGCCGACAGCGGCCTCGCGTCAGGTCAATCCGTGCTCGCCGCGCAGACGGAGAACGATCTCGCCCTCCTCGAGAAGAGGGCCGCCGCCGAGCGCCTCTCCGCCGTCGGCGTCCGCGCCGACGATCTGAACGCGGCGACCGAAGGGCGCGCGAGCCGACCGTCGACGGCCACCATCCTCAGGACTCCTCTCGGTGGCCTCGTCCTCGACGTCAACGCGCGCATCGGTCAGCCGGTGAGCGCCACGGACACGCTGTTCGTCGTCGGTGAGATCGACAAGGTCTGGCTCATCGTCGACGTGTACGAGCGCGACCTCTCGCGCGTCCACGCGGGCGACGAAGCGCGCGCCAAGGTCGTCGCCTACCCCGAGCGCGAGTTCCGCGGCGTCGTCGACTACGTGAGCGGGATCGTCGACCCGGTGCGCAAGGCTGCCGCCGCGCGCGTCGTGCTCGACAACCCGGAAGGCCTTCTCCGCCCGGGGATGAGCGCGGCGGCGCGCGTCTACGGCGTCGACCGCGCGACCGACGCCGGCGCGGCAGCCACGATGCTCGCCGTCCCCAAGGACGCTCTCCAAACGATCGACGGCCAGCCGTTCGTGTTCGTCGAGAAGGGTCCGGGGAAGTTCGATCTCCGCCCCGTGCTGCGCGGCGAAGAGGTCGACGGCGCCGTCGAGATCACGCGCGGCCTCGCCGAGGCCGACGTCATCGCGCTCGAAGGCACCTTCATCTTGAAGAGCGAAGCCTTGCGCGCGCAGATGGGATCGAACGATTGAGAAGCGAAGGCGCGATCGACCGGCTGCTCGCCGTCTCGGTGCGCCAGCGCGGCTTGGTCGTCCTCCTCGCGCTCGTCTTCGTGCTGCTCGGCGCGTACGCGTTCGCGCGCGTCCCCATCGACGCCGTCCCCGACGTCACCAACACCCAAGTCCAAGTCATCACGCGCGCGCCGGCGCTCGGGCCGGTCGACGTCGAGACGTACGTCTCGTTCCCGGTCGAGACCGTGATGGCCGGCACGCCGGGGCTCGCCGAGATCCGCAGCGTGTCGCGCCCCGGCATCTCGGTCGTGACCATGGTGTTCGACGACGACGTCGACATCTTCTTCGCGCGCCAACAGGTCGCCGAGCGCTTGCCCCAAGCGCGAAGCGCGATCCCCGGTGGCTACGGCGATCCCGAGCTCGGTCCCCTGTCGAGCGGCCTCGGTGAGGTTCTCCACTTCGAGGTGAAGGGCGACGACCACTCGCTGATGGAGCGTCGCACGCTCCTCGACTGGAGCATCGCCCCACGCCTCCGCCTCGTCGACGGCGTGGTCGAGGTCAACGCCTTCGGCGGCGAGGCCAAGACCCTCGAGCTCGAGCTGGATCCGGAGCGCCTCGCCCAAGCGGGCGTCGGCGTCGACGAGGTGCGCGCCGCGCTCGACAAGAACCACGTCGCCGTCGGCGGCGCCTACATCGTCGAGGGTCGCGAAAACGTCACCGTGCGCGGTGAAGCCCGTGTGAAGACGCCCGCTGATCTCGAGAACGTCGTCATCGAGACCCGCGCCGACCGCTCTCCGTTGTACGTGCGCGACGTCGGCCGCGCGCATTTCGCGCCGCGCGTGCGCTACGGCGCCGTGTCGCGCGACGGCAAGGGCGAGACCGTGGTCGGCGTGGTGCTCATGCGGCGCGGCGCGAGCTCGGGCGAGGTCGTGCGCCTCGCCAAAGAGGCCCTCACCGACATCCAGAAGTCCTTACCGAAGGGCGTGACGCTCGACGTCTATTACGATCGAACCGAGCTCGTGCGCCGCACCATCCACACGGTGCGGACGAACCTCATCGAGGCGACCGCGCTCGTCGTCGTCATCTTGCTCCTCACGCTCGGGAACCTCCGGGCCGGATTCGTCGTCGCCCTCTCCATCCCCTTCGCGCTCCTCGGCGTCTTCGTCGGGATGTGGGGCTTCGGCGTCTCCGGAAATCTCCTCTCGCTCGGGGCCATTGACTTCGGCCTCGTCGTCGACGGCGCGATCATCATCATCGAGAACGCGCAGCGGAGGCTCGCCGAGCGCCGCGCCGCGCTCGGCCGCCCCCTCGATGACGCGGAGCGCCGCGACGAGGTCGTCCTCGCCGCGCGTGAAGTCCGTAGCGCGACCCTCTTCGGCGAGGCGATCATCGCGCTCGTCTACGTCCCCATCTTGGCTTTGGGCAGCGTCGAAGGGCGCATGTTCCGGCCGATGGCGCTCACGGTGCTCTTCGCGCTCGGCGCCGCGTTCGTGCTCTCCCTCACGCTCGTCCCGGCCCTCGCCTCCTGGATCCTCCGGCGCGATGCCGAGGACCACGCGAGCCCGCTCGTTCGCGTGGCAGAGCGCGTGGTCCGTCCCCTCTTGGGCGGCGCGCTCCGCTTTCCGCGCGCGACGACGCTGGGCGCGGTCCTCGCCTTCGCCGCCAGCATCGCGCTCTCCACGTCGCTCGGTCGGGAGTTTCTCCCCAAGCTCGACGAAGGCACGATGGTCATCCCGGCCATTCGTTTGCCGTCGGTGTCGCTCGAGGAGTCTCTGGCCCAGACGAAGCGCGTCGAAACCGTCTTGCGGACGCTCCCCGAGGTCACGGGCGTCGTCTGCCGCACCGGCCGCGCCGAGATCGCGATCGATCCCATGGGGATCAACATGACGGACGTCTACGTCCTCTTGAAGCCGCGCGCCGAGTGGAAGAGCGCGCAGGATCGTGAAGAGCTCATCGGCGTCGTCGACAAGCTGCTCCGCGAGAACGTCCCCGCGATCGGTCTTTCGTACTCCCAGCCGATCGAGATGAACACCAACGATCTCTTGGCCGGTATCTCGTCCGACCTCGCCGTCCACGTGTACGGGAGCGAGCTCCCCACGCTGAAGCTCGTCGCCGACGACGTCGTCCGCATCCTCCGCGGAATCCCCGGCGCCAAGGACGTACGCGCCGACCAAGTCGCCGGCCTCAACGTGCTCACCGTCGAGGTCGATCGCATGGCCATCGCCCGGCACGGGCTCGCCGCGGAGTCGGTGCTGGCGGCGATCTCGGCGATCGGCGGCCTCGAGGTCGGGACCGTCGTCGACGGGCCCGAGCGCTACGCGCTCCAGATCCGCGTGCGCAAGGAAGCGCGCGACTCCGCCGAGTCGATCGCACGCATCCCGGTGCGTCTCCCGAGCGGCGCGACGCTCCCCGTGGGGCAGCTCGCACGCATCGACCTCGCGCCCGGCCCGTCGGAGGTCAATCGCGAGCGGCTCCAGCGTCGCGTCACCGTGCAAGTCAACGTGCGCGGCCGCGATCTCGCCTCGTTCGCCGAGGCCGCGAAGGGCAAGCTGGACGCCGAGCTCAAGCTCCCGACGGGTTACTCGCTCGCGTGGGCCGGCGAGTACGAGCGACTGCAGCACGCGACGGCGCGCCTCTTCGTCGTCGTCCCCGTCGCGCTCGCACTGATCTTCGTTCTCCTGGTCGCGACCTTCGGGCGCATGAAGCCGGCGCTCCTCATCTTCTCCAACGTGCCCATGGCCGTGACGGGCGGCGTGGTCGCGCTCGCGGTGCGCGACATGCCGTTCAGCATCTCGGCGGGCGTCGGCTTCATCGCGCTCTTCGGCGTCGCCGTGTTGAACGGCCTCGTCCTCATCTCGTCGATCGAGCGCCTCGTCCAACGCGGCGTTCCGATCGCCGACGCAGTCCGCGACGGCGCGCTCAGTCGTCTCCGCCCGGTGCTCACGACCGCGCTCGTCGCGTCGGTGGGCTTCTTGCCGATGGCGCTCGCGACGGGCGCGGGCGCCGAAGTGCAGCGCCCGCTCGCCACTGTGGTGATCGGCGGGCTCGTGAGCGCCACGCTCCTCACCCTCTTCGTGCTCCCGGCCGCCTACGAGCTCGTCACCGGCGGCACCTCGCAGACGACCTCCCCGGCGCCCTCGCCCCGCCAAGGTTCGACACCACCGACGAGCGACGTCGTGGAGTCGTAAGGGCAGCTGCGAGGCACCTCCCAAGCGACCGGTTGAACACCAAGCCTGAGCCTCGTGAGGCTGAATTCGACGCGCGCCACGGCGTCTACCCACTGCGAATGAGCAATCCGCCGTGGATGGGTCCTGTCTCGCCCGCCCGCCCGTCGTCGACGGGGTGCGCCACCTGCAGGCCGGCCCGACAAGTGCAGTCGCTGCGAATCAACGCGTTCCACATCGCGGAGGACGCACGCGCCGAAGCTGAAGCGCACACCATGACCAACGGCACGGCCGTGCCCGCGGACTTCGCCGCGCTCGTCTCGCTCGTGCAGAGCTACCGCGCTCGGGGTCCAATCATCGAGCTTTTGATCGCCTGCCACGGCACGCTCGGGAGCCTGTATCTCCAGTCGCCCGACGATCCGCTCGCCGGCGGCACGATTGTGTTCCACGAGCCATTCGGGCGGGTGCACGTCGGCTCATCGGATGAGGTGCTCTCTGCAAGGGCATTCTCGGCCGGACACGCGCGCGATCTGGCCATCGCCCTCGGTCAGTGCGTGGAGACCGGTGGGCGCATCTTTTGGCAAGCGTGCTTCGTCGGACGGGGAGAGGGTGACGACGACTTCATTCGCGCGTTTTCCGAGCTCGCCCCCCACGTGACGGTTGCGGGCTCGACCATCTCGACGAACGTCGGCGCCGACCGGTTGAATGGCCCGGCGATCGACTTCACGCGGAGCGGCACGTACCACGGCGTCGACGACGCTCGACCGCTGCTGAGCCCGTATTCGGCCGAGGTCTGCCGCAATGGCCGCTGCGTCCGGACGTCGACGAGCCTCTATGGCCGCCTTCTCCTCCGGAGCTTGCACTGAGCGCCGGCTCGCGCATCAACCAACGGTGGGCGGTGCCACGCTGAGCACCGAGCGCTCCTCCTTCCCTGCCCGCAGGGCGATGCCGAGGATGCCAGGCAGGAGGAACATGGTGAGCAGCGTCGACACGAGGATGCCGAAGATGACGACCGTCGCCAGCGGACGCTGAACCTCCGCGCCCGCGCCCGTCGCGATGGCCATGGGCAAGAAGCCGAGGCCGGCGACGGCGCCAGTCGTCATGACGGCCCGCATCGAGTGCGCGGCGCCGTCGACGACCGCGCGTGCGATCTCTCCGCCCAGCACGAAGCGCCGCTTCACCTCGCTCGCCATGACGACGCCGTTGAGAACCGACACGCCGGCGAGCGCGATGAAGCCGACGGCAGCCGGGATGCTGAAGGACAGGTTGCGGGCGAGCAGACCGACGATGCCACCGATGAGTCCGAACGGAACGACGACGAAGACGGCGACGGCATAACGAGTCTCTCCGAACATCCAGAAGAGCATGCCGAAGATGATCACCAGCGCCATCGGTACGACCAGGCCGAGTCGCTTCTTGGCGCGCTCGAAGTTCTCGAACTGCCCGCCCCACGAGATCTCGTATCCTGCAGGCAGGTTCACTTCGCGCGCCACGCGCGCGCGGGCCTCACCGACCCAAGACACGAGGTCGCGACCGCGCAGGTTCACCTCCACGCGCACCGTGCGGGTGAGCGCCTCGCGTCGCACCTGCGTCGGCCCCTCGGTCTCCTCGATGGTCGCCACCTCGGAGAGCGGAACGGTGGTGCCGTTTGCGGCCTCCACGAAGAGCTCGCCCATGGCCTCGGGCGTCGACGCGCGCGGCGGAACGAAGAGTCGAAGGTCGAATCGTCGATGGCCCTCGTAGATGAGACCGACCGGAATGCCGACGCGCGCGGCTTGCACCACCGAGAGCGCATCCTCCATGGAGGCCCCGTAGCGGGCCAAGCGCGCGCGCTCCGGGCGCACCGAAATGGTCGGCGCACCGAGCACTCGCTCGACACGAACGTCGCCGGCTCCGCGCACGTTGCGGACGGTCGCGCCCACCGCTTCGCTCAGCGCCTTGAGCTCCGAGAGGTCGGGGCCGAAGACGGCGATTTGAACGTCGGCGCGCGAGCCCGAGATGAGCTCGTTGGTCTTGTCCTCGATCGGCTGCGATACCGACACGAAGGTTCCCGGCACTTCGGTCTCGATGGCGTCCTTGAACCGGCTCGAGAGGTCGTCGAAGTCGTGGGTGGTCTTCCACTCGGACTTGGGCCGCAAGTGCACGAAGATGTCGGTGTTGTCGTTTCCGACGGGATCGATCGCGACCTCCGCGCGTCCGGTTTGGCCGAGCGTCGTCACGACCTCTGGGAATCGACGCAGCACGCGCTCGCTCGCCAGGTCGAGCTCCTTCGCTTGCGCGAGGCTGATGGACGGTGCGCGGCGAATCGTCACCACGGCGTCGCCCTCCTCGATGCGCGGCAAGAAGTCGGCGCCCGCGCCGGCGATTCCCAACACGCTCGCGACGAGCGCGAGCGTCGCGCCGCCGACGAGCGGCCAGCGCCACGCGATCGCCCGCGGGAGAGCCCGTGCGTAGGCGTGCTCCAAGGCGAGCAGCCACGCCGCCCCCTCCTTCTTCGGTGGAGGGACCACCGTCACCAGGAGGGCTGGGAAGAAGAGCAGCGAGTAGACGAGCGCGCCGAACAGCGCGCACGCCATGGTGACCGCCATGGGGCGGAACATCTTGCCCTCGATCCCCTCGAGCGTGAGGAGGGGCAAGTACACGAGCATGATGATGGCCACCGAAAACGCTACCGGTCGCGCGACGGCCGCTGCCATGCGCGCGTACGCGCGCGAGCGCGCCGCTCCGACGAGCTCCTTCCCGGCGGTGGCCGCGAGCACCGCCTCGAGGACGACGATCGGACCGTCGACCAAAAATCCGAAGTCGATCGCGCCCAGGCTCATGAGATCACCCGTCACGCCGAAGAGGTGCATCCCGAACAGCGCGATCGCCATGGAGGCCGGGATGCCGGCGACGACCGCGAGCGCGCCACGGATGGTCCCCAGCAGCACGGCGAGCACGAGCGTGACCACGAGCACGCCCTCGAGGAGGTTCTTCATCACCGTGTGCAGCGTCCGATCGACGAAGTCCGATCGATCGTAGATCGGCTCGATGACCACCCCGGGGGGGAGCTCGCGTTGGATCTCCACCACGCGGTGCTTGACGGCGTTGACCACGTCCCGGCTGTTGGCGCCGACGAGCATCATCGCGATGCCCGTGACGGCCTCCCCTTCGCCGTCGCGCGTGATCACGCCGTGCCGGAGCGCTGCGCCGACACGAACGCGCGCGATGTTCTTCACGAGGATCGGCGTGCCGTCGCGACTGGTCCGAAGGACGACGTTCGCGATCTCTTCCTCCGTCCGGAGCAGACCCACTCCGGTCAGCGTGTATGACTCGGCGGGGCGATCGAGATAGCCGCCCCCCACCGAGATGTTGGATCGCTCGAGCGCGCTCGCGACGTCGCTGAGGGTCATCTCGTACGCGCGAAGCCGGCCCCGATCGATGACGACCTGGTACTGCTTGAGGTCGCCTCCCATCGTGTTGACCTCGATGATGCCGGGGACGCTGCGCAGCTTGGGCAGGATCTCCCAGTCGAGCATGGTGCGGAGCTGCGTCGGGGAGTGCTGCTCGGAGCGCACCACGAATTGGTAGATCTCTCCGAGACCGCCCGAGACCGGCGACAGCTCGGGGCGGTGCGCGCTCTTGGGCAGCTCCTCTTCCACGGCGCGAACGCGCTCGAGGACGATCTGCCGTGCGAGCCAGAGGTCGGTGCTGTCCTTGAAGACGACGGTCACCGCCGACAATCCGGCGCGCGAGACCGAACGGAGCTCCGTGAGGTTGGGCGTTCCGTTGAGTGCCGCCTCCATCGGGAAGGTGACCGTACGCTCGACCTCGACCGGCGAGAGGCCCGGCGCCTCGGTGAGCACGGAGACTTGGACGGTGGAGACGTCCGGGATCGCGTCGATCGGTAGCGTGCGCGCCGCCCAGATTCCCGCGCCGAAGAGCACGACCAACGCGGTCAGGACGAGGGCGCGAAAGCGGATCGAGCCGTCGACGATGGTGGTCAGCATGCGCGCCTCACCTGAACACCTCCGACTTGAGCGCGAAGACTCCCTTGGTCACGACGCGCTCGCCGGGCGAGAGCCCGTCTTTGACCTCGACCCGCGTCGGGTCGCGCGCGCCGACGACCACGGTCCGGACCTCCACCGACGTGTCGTCGTGGGCGACGAACACGGTGGGCTTGCCGTCCACGGTCGTCACCGCGTCGCGCGGCAGCACCAGCGCCTCGGGCGCGGTCGCGGTATGGATGCGCGCGGTGACGGACTGGCCCGGGCGCAGCTTCTCCTCGGAGTTGTCGATCTCCACGCGAACGGGGGCGCTCCGCGTCTCGATGTCGATCACGTCCCCCACGTGCGCGACCTTGCCGTGCAGGACCATTTGCGCGTTCGTCTGGGGGGAGATGTCCACCGCATCGCCTCGTCCCACGTGGCCGAGATCGCGCTCGAAGACCGCGAGCTCGATCCACAGCGAGCGAATGTCCGCGACCTTGAACATGGTGTGACTCGGCTCGACGGACTGTCCGCGAGACACTCCGAGCTCCACGACCTTTCCGTCGATCGGCGACGTGAGCGGGAGGATGCCGATCTCCCCCTTCTCGGCGGGCGGCCCCCCCATCGCGCGCACACGCTGCTCTGCGGCGTGGAGCTCGGCCTGCGCCGCCGCGGCGGTCGCGTGCGCGAGCTCGAACTCTCGCTGCGACGACACCCGAGCGTCGGCGAGCTGCTTCTCGCGCGCTTCGTTGGCGATGGCCGCCTCGGCGTGTGCGCGCGCCGCCAACACGGCCGCCTGCGCTTGCCCGAGCTCGGCGCTCTCGAGCTCGGCGAGCACGTCCCCGCGCTTCACCGCATCGCCGGAGAACTTGAGCACGCGACGAACGCGACCGTTGATGCGAGCGCCGATCGCCGCGACGCCTTCCGGGTCGAACGTGGCCGTCCCGGTGACGCTCACCATCGGCTGGAGCGGCGCCGTCTCCACAGCCGCCATCTCGACGCCCGCGCGCGTCGCGAATTCGCGCGAGAAGCGAATCCACTTCGCGTCGAGCCGCGGCACGTCGCGCGGCGGCGCCGTGACTTCCGTGGCGTCGACGCGCGCACGACTGACGACCGTCGCCGCAGCCACCCCCGCCCCGAACACCGAGAGGGCGATGATCGCAACCTTCAATCCACGCCGCGCCGAGGTCTTCGGGCGCCGCTCGCCGACATCGATCGTCATTCGAGACCTCCCACCGCGCGATCGAGCGCGATCCTTTCCAGCCAAGCGGCCTCGAGCGCGTCGAGACGCAGCGAGCGTGCACGCTCGAGATCGCGCGCCGCGCTCGTCACCCGAAACACGTCGAAGCGACCGGCTCGCCATCCGCTCTCCACCAGCTCGAGCGTCCGCGTCGCCGAAGGCACCGACCCGGACTCGAAGAGGCTGAGCTCGCGACGGCGTGCGTCGTAGGCATCCACTCGCTCCCGCACCTCACGCAGGGCGCGACGCGCCGAGAGCGCGAGCCTTTCCCGCTCTCCCTCGGACTCCGCGCTCACGCGAGCGAGCGGACCTTGGTTTCGCTGCGCCACCGGAAGCTCCACGGTGACACCGACGAGACCGAGCAAAGGCGAGAGCGGCGAAGCGTCAACCCCCAGATAGGCGCCGACCCGCGGGAAGACCTCCCGCTCCAGTCGGTCACGACGCGCGCTCAGGAGATCGACGCGCTTCTGGATCGTCGCGAGGTCGGCGCGGCGAGCGAGGGCCCGTTGCGTCAGCGCCTCGACCGGCGGCACGTCTCCCGGCGACACGAGCGGCGTCGTGAGAACGAGCGCTGCGTCGGCCGGCAGATCCAGGGCGTCGCGCAGGTCCATGATCGCGCGTTCGCGAGCCTGCTCGGCGAGGCTGACGTTCGCGGTGGTCTGGGCGAGCTCACTCTCCGCGAGCGTCCGGTCGATGTCACCGGCTGCGCCGGCGTCGGCGCGCTCGCGTGCGGCGCGGAGCACGCGCTCGGAGATCTCGGTCGCAGAGCGCGCTTCGCGAACGCGTTCGCTCGCGACGAGCACGCGCACGTACGTAGCCCATGCACGGGCGCGCGCCTCTCGGCGCTCCATGGTGAGCTCGGCCGCGGCGACGTCAGCGCCGCGGTCCGCTTCGCGTACGCGCGCGGACGGTGCGCCCCCGACGTCGAACAAAGTGTCGAGCGTGGCCGCGTACCCGACGTCACTCGGGCTGCCGCCTCGCAGGACTGGACGCGCGTCGACGGACAGTCGCGGGTTCTGTGGCATCACCACGCCAGCGCCGACACGCTGCGCCTCGGCCTGGCGGACCGCGTGACGGGCCAGCGCGACCTCGGGAGCATGAGACTCCGCGAGGGAAATTGCGTCGGCGAGCGACAGCGGGACGGCATGACTCGCCTGCGCGAGCGCAGAAGAGGGCGAGACGATCAGCGAGAGAGCGAGCGCAAGTGCGCCTAGGACGTGCGGGCCATACACGTAGACCTCCAAGACATGGGCAGACGACCGCGCGCGGGCGACCATCGCCCGGCGCCGAAATCGTCAGCCGTGTCTGGGAGGCGGCAGCTCGATCGATCGTGGCGGATCACGCGGACGCGTCGCGCGCGTCCGCGGAGGCGCGCAGCTTTCGAGGACGGCCGGCAACGGTGACGGTCGTTCGACCAAGAGCAGAGACCCGTCGGCCGCGTCGTCGTCGTCGGGCGCGGCGCCGGAGTCGAGCGGCGGCACGAGCTCGTCGTCGTCGTCATCGTCGTCCCACGTCGGCACCGACGGCGCGTCGTGGCGAAGGCGACGCACGATGGCCTTCCATGGTCGTCGCAATGGGCGCGCGGGCCGGTTGGAGCGAGAGCTCGCCGTGACCGCGATGGCGGGCCGAATCTCGGTCGCGCCGCCCCGCGGTTCGGCGGGCGCGCACGCGCTGAAGCACATCCCTGCGAAGACAAGGACGAGACTCAGCAAGAGCGAGACGAACCCTCGATGCACTTTGCTACTGGGTGCACCTCTGAGACGACGCTGTCAAGCAAACGCTCGCCGACGCGCTGGCTCATGCATGCGACTTCTCGACGATTTGCGGTAGCGGTGGACCGATCGCCACGCGAAGCTGAGCCGAGCGATGTGGAAAGTCGACGGCGCCTCCTTGCGAGCTCGGTCGGCTGCGGCACGTACAAGGGCGATGTCGAGACGATGTGCAACGCGCCCACCAAGGCGGAGCTGTCCAAGGATCTGAGCCCCGCCGACAAGGCGACGGTGATGGCCGCATGGATCGACGAGCGCCTGAGGACATCCAAGGGCAAGGAGCTCTTCAAAGCCCTCCCTGCCGTGACGCCGGCCGCACGCGCCAAGATGCTCCGTGAGGCCGCGTCGCAAGAAGGGCTCGCGGGCTGCGCCTTCGCCGACTTCTACGCGGAGAACGCGAAGTGAGCGTTCGCTTCGGCGTCGCGCTCGCCGCCTTCGCCTCGGCGATCGGCGGTTGCAGCAGCGAGCACAAAGCTGCGCGCGCGCCCGACGAGCCCGGCCCGCAGGCGGCGACGCCCGTGCGCGTGGCTGCGCTTCCGAGCGCCATTCCCGCTC
Organism: Polyangiaceae bacterium; assembly: GCA_044224815.1. Lineage (GTDB taxonomy): Bacteria > Myxococcota_A > Polyangia > Polyangiales > Polyangiaceae > JADJCA01. The sequence continues at coordinate 286,626 of JBGAJR010000001.1, read as the reverse complement.
CGCCCCCGGCGACGGCGAGCGACGGCGGCGCTTCCGCGAAGGAGACGGCCACGACCGATCGGGCGCCGGAAGAGTCGCCGCAAGCGCGAGCGACGGGCCGCTGCATCGCCACCGGCAAGCTGTCCGCGTGCCTGCCCTTGTTCGGCCAGAAGAAGATGGATGACTTCGACTCGCCCGAGGTCCAGGCCGGCGCTGCGTGCACCCGCGGATGCATCGAGGCGCGCCCCGACCGGCTCCGCCTGGTAATCGAGTCCGCCGTAGGCACGTGCCGCGAGGCGTACGAGAAGAGTCGCGGCAAGGCCGCCGTCCGCTGCGTGTTCCCGAAGGGCAAGGCGCCCGCCGACGCGCGTGAGCACTCGATGCGCTTCCAAGACGCGCTCCGCGCGGCGCTCGAGAAGCCGAGCGACGCGACCGCGCAGGCCCTCGACGCGATGCTCCCCGTGCTCGACAGCGGTCACTACGGCGAGCTCGAGCCCGACTGCACGAAGCGTTGCCGTACCGAAGGGGCGGCGGCCCTCGCGGCGACGACCGGCCCCTGACCGCCTGCGCCACCGATTTGAAGGGACCCCGGCCGCGTGTTACACCCCGCGCCGATGCGGCGGTGGGTGCACACGACGTTCGGCCTCGCGGTGACGACGAGCGTCATCACGCTCACCGCCGGCCTCGAGGCGCGCCCCGACAAGAAGCCCGCGCGGGTCGCCTCGCTCGTCGGCGACGACGACGTGCCGCGGCCACCGCGCTGCCCCCGCGGGATGGCCGCGGTGACCGGCCACGGACATGCATTCTGCATCGATCGCTACGAGGCGTCGGTCGTCGAGGTCATCGAGGGCGGGAAGACGGTGCCGCACTCTCCCTACGAGCCCGTCACCGGCCTTAAGGTGCGGGCGCGCTCGGTGCCGGGCGTCGTCCCGCAGGGCTACATCTCCGGCCTCGAGGCCAAGGCCGCGTGCGAAGCTGCGGGCAAGCGCCTCTGTGACCCGGAGGAGTGGGAGCTCGCGTGCCGCGGCCGCCACGCCACGACCTACCCGTACGGCGACGAAGAGAAGCCGGGACGCTGCAACGCCGAGCGCCGCAAGACGCACCCGGTGGTGGAGCTGTTCCACGATTCGGAGGAGCCCTTCCACGACTTCGCGAAGATGAACGATCCGCGGATCAATCAGCTCCCGCAGACCCTCACCAAGACGGGCGCGCGCGCGTCGTGCAAGTCGAGCTTCGGGGCGTTCGACATGGTGGGCAACCTCCACGAGTGGACGAGCGATCCCAAGGGCCAGTTCCGCGGCGGCTACTACATGGACACGCACAAGAACGGTGACGGCTGCGGGTACAAGACCGTGGCCCACGACGTCTCGTACCGCGACTACTCGATCGGCTTCCGCTGCTGCAAGTGAGTCCCGGGCTGTGGATCCCGAGCCCACCGGGCCCCGCCACGCGTGGACCCACGCCGGATGGCCGAACGGCGGTCTGGCGCGGGCGAACCGGTCGTAAGCCCTCGTCATCCGACGGTTCACACCCATTCCGCGAGGTGTGATCGGCGCGAGCGCAGCGCTTGGCGCGACGGGTGCAAAGAGGGTGGCCATGACTCCGCAGGCTTCTCTCTTCGCTTCCACTTCCCTTTCGGCGCTCATGTTCGATCTCGCCTCCGCCGAGATCGACATCGACATCGACATCGACGCCGCTTCCTTGGATCGCGCCGCTCCGTGCGACGCGGCCACGCTTCCGCCGTCCGGACCCCACTCGAACGAGAACGTGGGACCGGAGAGCGACCTCTGGCTCGGCTCTTATTGGTTCGGTGTGCGTGTCGGGCTCTTGGGCTTCGGCGTGCTCATCGGGCGGGCCGTCGCGCTGGCCCTCCTCTGACCTTTCTTACCTCCCGCGAGCGCCGAGCTGTCAGCGGAGAGGTCCGATCACGTTCCGAGCGATGACGATGCGCTGCACCTCGCTCGTGCCTTCGTAGATCATCGTGACGCGCACGTCGCGGAGGTGGCGCTCGGCGGCGAACTCGCGCGTGTAACCGTACCCGCCGTGGATCTGCACGGCTTCGTTGCAGATGCGGACCGCCGCCTCGCTCGCGAAGACCTTGGCCATCGAGGCCTCGCGAGAGAACGGCACGCCTTGCTCTTTGAGCCACGCCGCGCGCATCGAGAGGAGGTGCGCGGCGTCGAGCTCCGTCTTCATGTCGGCGAGCTTCCACTTGATGGCTTGGAAGTCAGCGATGGGCTTACCGAACTGCTTTCGATCCTTCGCGTAGGCCGCGCTCTCCTCGAGCGCGGCGCGCGCGATGCCGATCGCTTGCGCGCTGATGCCGATGCGGCCGCCGTCGAGCGCCATCATCGCGATCTTGAAGCCGCCGTTCAGCTCGCCCAAGAGCGCGCTCTCGGGAACGCGGCAGTCCTCGAACTCGAGAGCGACCGTGTTCGATCCGCGGAGGCCCATCTTGTCCTCGGCGCGCCCGATGCGGAGCCCGGGCGTACCGCCCTCGACCAAGAAGCAGGAGATGCCGCGCGTCCCCGGATGCGTCGCCGGATCGCCGGTGCGCGCCCACACGACGAAGACGCCGGCGTGCGCGCCGCTCGTGATCCACTGCTTGGCGCCGTTCAGCACCCACGACGCCCCGTCCTTCTTGGCCGTCGTCCCCATGCCGCCGGGATCGCTCCCCGCCTCCGGCTCGGAGAGCGCGAACGCCCCGGCGAGCCACTCCGCGCTCGCGAGCTTGGGGTTCACTCGGGACTTCTGCGCCTCGGTGCCGAAGCGCGCGACGACCTCGCCCACCATGTTGGTGACGGCCATGGTGACGGCGGTCGACGCGCACGCCCGCGCGACCTCTTGCATCGCGAGGGCGTAGGAGACCGCGCCGGCCTCGGCGCCGCCCAGAGAAGACGGCACGTTCACTGCGAGGAGACCGAGCTCACCGAGCCCGCGGAGGATCTCGACCGGGAAGCGCTCGTGGCGATCGATGTCGGCCGCCTGCGGCTTGATGACCCGCTCGGCGAATTCGCGCGCGGTGTGCTGGACGGCCTTCTGCGTGTCGGTGAGCTCGAGATCCATCGCGGTGCCTCGGGTCAGAGAATGAACGTGACCTTGGCGGCGTAGCTGCCGGGGCTGGGGATGCCCTTCATCGAGCGCACCGTCTTGATGATGCAGTCGATCTTGTCGGTGCCTTCTTTGCCCGGCGGGACGACGCCTACGGCTTGGACTTTGCCGTGCTTGCCGTCGGGCTCGACGTAGGCGGTCACCTTGAACGAGCCGGAGACGCCGCGGCGGCACTTCTTCACGTCGTCCTCGGCCTTGCCAAGGGCGGTGACGATCTTGTCGCTCGGCCAGGACGTGGGCGCGCGCACGTCGCCGGGCGCGTCGAACCCAAAGCTCTTTCGCACCTCGGCTTCGCCGCCCTCGGGCCTGGGCCACGACTGGCTTTGCAACACTTGCAGAATGCACTCTTCGGTGTCGTTGTCACCGAGGGTGCTCTCCTCGAAGTACGAGTACTTCACGCGTCCGTCTTGACCGATGCGGAGGAAGAACTTCACGTCACCCGAGAGGTACTCGACGCGCTTCAAGCCCGATCGATGGCACGCCTGGAGCTTGGGCTGGGCGGCCTTCATGGTCGCCTCGACGGCGGCCTGATCGATCTCGCCGAGCTCGGACTGCATCTGGAGCTTGGGGCGACGCGGCCGCTCGGCGACCGGCGGCGGCGGCTCCACGGGCTTGGGAGGAGGAGCGCCACCGCAAGCCGCGAGGGCGAAAGAGAGCGCAGCGAACGCGGGTGTCTGTCGCATCATCGAGCTCACCCTCACGCGAGCACGCTGGCGGCGATGACGATGCGCTGGATCTCGCTCGTGCCCTCGTAGATCTCGGTGATGCGCGCGTCGCGGTAGTGCCGCTCCACCGGGAACTCGGTGGAGTAGCCGTAGCCGCCGTGGATCTGGATGGCTTTGTGCGCGACGCGCGTGGCCATCTCGCTCGCGTAGAGCTTGGCCATCGCGCTCTCCGGGCTGTGGCGCACGCCGGCGTCCTTCATGGTGGCGGCTCGCCAGGTGAGGAGCCGCGCCGCGTCGAGCTGCGTCGCCATGTCGCTGATCATGAACTGGATGGCCTGGTGCTCGGCGATCGGCACGCCGAAGCTCTTTCGCTCCTTGGCGTACTCGACGCTGCGATCGAGCGCCGCGCGCGCGATGCCCAGCGCCTGCGACGCGATGCCGATGCGGCCGCCGTCGAGGGTGGCCATGGCGACCTTGAAGCCGTCGCCCGCCTTGCCGACGATCGCGCTCTCGGGCACCTCGCAGTTGTCGAAGAACACGGTGCACGAGTGGGCGGCGTGGATGCCGAGCTTGTGATCACGCGCGTTCTGCGTGAAGCCGGGCGTCCCGCGCGGCACCAGGAACGCGGTGTGGCGAACCTTGGGGCCGGAGCGATCGGTCACCGCGAAGACGATGATGTAGTCGGCGTGCGGCCCGTTGGTGATCCAGTTCTTGGCGCCGTTGAGGACCCACTTGTCGCCCTTCTTCTCGGCGGTGGTGACCATCGTCTGCGCGTCGGAGCCGCTCATCGGCTCGGTGAGGCCGAAGCAGCCGAGCTTGTCGCCCTTGGCGCACGCCGTGAGGACCGTCTTCTTTTGCTCGTCGGTGCCGAACTTGTAGAGCGGGTCGCAGAAGAGCGAGTTGTTGACGCTCATGATGACGCCGCACGACGCGCACGCCGCGCTGATCTCTTCCATGGCAATCGCGTACGAGAGCGTGTCGAGGCCGCCGCCGCCGTACTCGGTCGGGATGGCCATCCCGAGGAAGCCCAGCTCGGCCATCTGCTTGACGATCTCTTCCGGCCAGCGGCCGCTCTTGTCGAGCTCGGCGGCTTTGGGGGCGACCTCGCGCGCGGCGAAGTCACGGGCCGTATCGCGGATCAGGCGCTGCTCTTCGGTGAGCTGAAAATCCATGGCCGACCGTTTGCCATAGATTCAAAGCCCCGAAAAGCCACGAGAGTTCGGGGTCGACCGACCCGGGCGAAAGCGGTCAGGCGACGAGCGTGTCGTTGGCCGCGGCGACCGCAGTGCCCGCGGAGATCGCGACGATCGTGCCGGACGACGTGACCGCGCGGACGTCTTCGTGCTCGCACACGTACCAGTCGTAGGCGTCGACGGCCGTCACCGTCTGGATGGCCTGAGCGACGACGAAGGGCGGACGGTTGATGCCATCGATCGCCCCGTAAACCGCCTCGCGTGAGCAGCCACCCGTCGTGGCGACGAGCGTGGCGAACGTGTCTTCGTCGAGGGCGTAGTAGTCCATCCAGCCCCGCACCTGACGCCACGCCTTGGTTTGCTGCCGCTTCTGCATCCCGACCTCGCGGAGCGAACTAGCATCGCGCGAGGGCCCAGCAACCGACATGTAGGACAATCACGTTAAAAGGCGGCCGCGCGCGTGGATCCGCGGCAAAATCAGCCCTCTGCGACGAGCCGGCGACAGCCGGGGATCTCGGCCGCACGCGCCAGCAACCGGTCTTTGGGGCGAACGGCGACGGGGATGCGGGCGGCCTGGAGCATGGCGACGTCGAAGACGTTGTCGCCGAACGCGGCGAGGAGCGGTCGATCGCCCACCCGGCCCCGGAGCGCGCGGACTTTCCCAGGTCCGTAAGGGATGGGTTGGCGGGCCTCGGCGAGCATGCGGCCGCTCGCGTCGTGCGCGGCCTCCGCCGCGAGCACGTGGTCATCGTCGATGCCGAGCCGCGCCACGCCGCGCTGGACCACGCGGCGAGGGCTCGCAGAGACCACGAAGCGCTCGACGCCCCGCGCCTCCGCCCACGCGAGCACGGGACGGACTTCGGCGTGGATGCGCTCGTCGAGGCCGCGTTCCCGCTGCATCGTATCGATGGCCTGATCGAGCTCGCTCGGCGAACGGCCGGCGCCGAGCCAGCCGACGAGCTCGTAGAAGCGCTCCTCGTCGTAGGCGTGACGATGGAACGCCTCGAGGATCGCGCTCGCGGCCGACGCCGGGTCGGCCGCCTCGAGACCGGCCGCGTGGGCCTCGCGGAGCACCGCCTCGGCAGCGGGAGAGCGGATGTCCTTCGCGGCGACGAGGGCCTCGAAGAAGTCGTCCCCGACGTCGCCGCGCCAGAGCGTCCCGTCCGCGTCGAAGGCGAGGAGCGGAGCCGCCCCCGCGCCCATGCTCGCGAGGGCGACGTCCAGCTCCCCCAGCAGCGTCTCCACCCCGATGTCCCTCATGGTTTCAAGAGGCTACGGGGCATCGGTCCCGTTGCCTCCAGAAAAGCGCGGGGGGTGCCTTGACCCGCTGATCGACGGTCACATATCTAACACTGTTAGAATTGGTACCGCCGATCAGATAGGTAGCGCCGTTATGACCTCGAACACACGTCGAGAACGCGAAAAGAAAGAGCTCCGGACCCGCATCCTCGACGCGGCTCGGGAGCTCTTCGCCGAGCACGGCTTCGAGGCGGTCACCATGCGGAAGATCGCCGAGAAGATCGAGTACACGCCGACGGCGCTCTACTTTCACTTCGCGGACAAGGACGCGCTCATCCGCGAGCTCTGCGCGAACGACTTCCAGGTGCTCGCCGAGAGCTTCGCGTCGTTCATCGGCATCACCGATCCCGTGGAGCGCTTTCGCGCCATCGGTCGCGGCTACGCCAACTTCGCGATCTCGCATCCGCAGCACTACCGGATGATGTTCATGACGCCCGCGACCCGGGAGATGGACGCGGAGCAGCTCAAAAAGAAGGGCGACCCCATGCAGGACGCCTACGCGTTCCTCCGCTGGACGATGCAGGAGTGCATCGATCAAGGACGCCTCCGCGACGAGTTCGCCGACGCCGATCTCGCAGCGCAGATCGCGTGGAGCGCGATGCACGGCGTCGTCGCGCTCCATGTCACCCACGGCAAGGACTCCTGGGTCGCGTGGGCCGACGTCGAGCGGCGCGTCGAGGGCGCGCTCTCCGCGCTGACGACCGGCATGGTCGTTCCCTCGGCCGCGGCGCCGGTGAAGTCCTCCAAGAAGAAGGAGCCGTGACGTGGTCGACCTCGCGCTGAAGACCCTCGTCCACGACAAGATCCGCTTCGCGATCACGGTGAGCGGCGTCGCCTTCGCGGTGACGCTGGTCCTCGTGCAGGTGGGCCTCTTCCAAGGCCTCCTCTCGAACGCCACGGTCACGATCGAGCACATCGACGCCGACCTGTGGGTCACCTCCAAGAACACGCCCAACGTCGACTTCGCGCACGCGTTCCCCGAGTCGCGCGTCGAGCGCGTGCGCTCGCTGCCCGGTGTCGCGCGCGCCGACAACCTCATCGTCACGTTCATGAACGTGGAGCTCCCGAGCGGCGCCGAGGAAGGCTCGCTCGTCTACGCGCTCGAGGACTTCAGCAAGTGGAGCATTCCCTGGAAGATCACCGAGGGTGACGCGGAGAACCTCCGTCGCGGGCGCTACGTCTTCTTCGACGACTCGGCGGTGAAGCGCTTCGGCAAGTTCGAGGTCGGTGAGTACCGCGAAATCCTCGGCCAGCGCGTGAAGGTCCTCGGCCGAACCAAAGAAGCCAAGAGCTTCACCACGACGCCAATCACGTTCATGGACTACCGGCTCGCGCAGTCGATGCAGCCGCTCACGTTGCGCGGGAACACGACCTACCAGCTCGTGAAGGTCGCGCCGGGCGCGGATGTCCAGGCCGTGAAGGCCGCGATCAAGGAGCTCCTCCCGCACAACGACGTCTTCACCAAGACCGAGTGGGCCGAGCGATCGCGCAGCTACTGGATCGTCAATACGGGCATCGGCCTCAACATGTACCTGACCGTGTTCCTCGGCTGCCTGGTCGGCGTCGTGGTCGTCGCGCAGACGCTCTACACGTCCACGATGGAGCACCTCAAGGAGTTCGGCACCGTCAAGGCGATCGGCGGGAGCAACCTCGACATCTACCGGATCCTCACGCGGCAAGCCGTGGTGAGCGCCGTCGTCGGGTTCGCGGTCGGCGTCCTCCCTCCGCTCGCGCTCGCCCCCGTCCTCGCGGCCAAGGCCGACCTCCAGCTCCTGCTCGCTCCGACGTTCGTCGCCGAAGTCTTCGTCGGCACGCTCGTCCTCTGCCTCGCCGCCTCGGCCATCTCTTTCCGCAAGGTCGCCGGCATCGATCCGGCCCTCGTCTTCCGCACGTGAGCTCCCTCGCCTCACGCTCCCGCCTCGCACTCGCGCCGCCCGAATCCGCACGAAAGGTCTCCGCCGCCATGCGCTCTTCGTCCGCCACCGCCGCCAACGAATCCCTCCGCAGCGACGTCATGGGCACCTACCGCGGACGCCTCGCCCAGGTGGAGCGGCTCGACGCCGCGCACGAGCGCGAGCTCGCTCGCCGCTTCAAGGCGGGTGACCGCCGCGCGGGCGACGAGCTCGTCACGGGGTGCCTCCCCTTCGTCATCGCCATCGCGCTCGAGTATCGGCGCTGGGGCCTCCCGCTCGAGGACCTCGTGCAGCAGGGCAACCTGGGCCTCCTCCGCGCGGCGCAGAAGTTCGACCCCGAGCGCGACGTACGCCTCGCCACCTACGCCGCGTTCTGGATCCGCGCCGAGATCCGCGATCTCGTGGTGCGCGCGTATCGCGTGGTGCGCATCGGCACGACCAAGGCCGAGCGCCGCGCGCTCCGTGCATACCGCACGCAATCGGCGCGCGACGTCGACTCGCTCGCGGCCGCGTCGGGCCTGTCGCCCGAGCGCGTGGAGCGCCTCCTCCCCGTCCTCGCGGCCGGCGAGGTCAGCCTCGACGCGCCCGTCGGCGAAGACGGACCGCGCCCCATCGAGCTCGTCCCCTCCAACGATCCGACGCCGGAGGACATCGCCGAGGCCGACGAGGCGACCGGCCTCACGAACGCCGCGGTGTCGCGCGCGCTCGTTCGCCTGTCCGGGCGCGAGCGCATGATCGTCGAGGAGCGCTTCTTCCGCGAGGAGCCGGTCACGCTGCAAGAGCTCGGCACGCGCCTCGGCGTCAGCAAGGAGCGCGTTCGTCAGCTCGAGGAGCGCGCCAAGCGAAAGCTCGCGAGCGAGCTCGACGGCCTCTTCGACGCGCCCGGCGCGCGCGCGGCCGGTGCGCGCTGAAGCCCGGCTCGCTCACCCCAAGATCCAGGAGGACTCATGTCGCGCCCCGTTCTCGAAGCCGAGTCGGTCAAGAAGACGTTCCAAGAGGGCCGCGAGGCCGTGCACGTCCTCCGCGGCGTGTCGATGAGCCTGGCCGCGGGCGAGATCGTGGCGCTCGAAGGTCCGAGCGGCTCCGGAAAGACGACGTTCTTGTCGATCCTCGGATGCATCCTCACCGCGTCGAGCGGGCGCGTCGTCGTCGACGGCCAGGAGATCGATGCGGCGCGTCCGGGGCGCCTCCCGGAGGTGCGGAAGCGCTCCATCGGGTTCGTGTTCCAGCAGTACAACCTCTTCCCCGCCCTGACCGCGCTCGAGAACGTCGAGTACGCGCTCAACATCAAGGGGCAGACGGGCAAGGACGCGCGGACCGAAGCCGAGGCCCTCCTCGACCGCGTCGGGCTCGGCGATCGCAAGAAGTTCCTCCCTCGCGATCTCTCGGGCGGGCAGAAACAGCGCGTGGCGATCGCGCGCGCGCTCGCGGCGCGGCCGGCGGTCGTGCTGGCCGACGAGCCGACCGCGAACCTCGACAGTCAGGTGGGCGCGCAGGTGCTCGACCTCTTTCGCGACCTCGCGAAGCGTGAAGAGCGCGGCCTCCTCATCGTCACCCACGACCCCAAGGTCCGCGCCGTCGCCGATCGGGTCGTTCGTATTCGCGACGGATTGATTCACGACGGAGAGCTCGTTCACTGAACGCGCCGAGCGGCGGGTTCCAGCGATGACTCGCCGAAGATTCACCGATGACTCGCCGATGACTCGCCGATGACTTGCCGATGAGAGGTGTTGCGATGAAGCTCGAAAAGGCAGTGAAGACGTCACTCGTGGTGCTCGGCATTTCCGCCGCCGGCTTCGCCGCGTGGCGAGGCGGGCTCGTGAAAGAATCGAGCGCCGCGCCAGCTGCGGCCGCCCCGACCGCGAAAGGCCCGCGCGTGGTCCTCGCCGAGGGTCGGTTGGTCACGTATCCGGGCAAGCAAGTCGTCGTGGGCACCGAGCTCGCCGGGCCGCTCCAGAAGCTCCTCGTGGGTGAAAAGGCGGTCGTGAAGAAGGGAGATCTCCTCGCCGAGATCGGCGTCGACGAGCAGCGCGCGGCGCTCCGCGAGGCTTACGCTCGCGCGAAGGCCGCCGCCGTCGACGTCGACTTCGCCGGCACCGAGCTCGAACGGACGGCCGCGCTCCGCGCCTCGAACGCGCTCCCGCAGGCGTCGCTCGATCGCGCCACGCGCGAGAAGAACTCCGCGGCGGCGCACCGCGAGGTGGCGGGGGCAGCCGCGCATCGGCTCGAGACGGTCATCGCCAAGGCCGCCGTCAAGGCGCCGATCGACGGCGTCGTGCTCGTGAAGCACGCCGAGGCCGGTGAGCTCGTCACTGCGGGCGCGCCTCTCGTCACGATCGCCGACACGCGCGCGCTTCGCGTGGAGGCCGAGGTCGACGAGTTCGACGGCAGCCGGGTGGCCGTCGGCCAGGCCGTGAGCCTGTGGGCGGAAGGATACGAGGGCCGTTTTCGTGGCGAGGTCGAAGAAATTCCGGACGAGGTCGTCTCGCGCCGGATTCGGCCCCAAGATCCGGGGCGCCCGAGCGACACGCGCGTCTTGCTCGTGAAGGTCCGCCTCCTCGACAAGACGCCGCTTCGCCTCGGACAGCGCGTCGAGCTGGAAATCGCCCCACCGGCGAGTTCTCGTTGACGCACGAGCCTTACAAGTGAGACGCGTTCGCTCCCGCGCGGGAGCGCGCGAGATTCGGAGATGAGACCGTGACTGCAAGGACGATCGTAGTGGCCCCCCGAACGCACCGCGCGCACCGCACCTTCTCGGCGCTCGCGAGCTTGGCTGGAACGACGCTCCTCGCGAGCGTCGCGGCCGCGCAGCCCGCAGCCACGCCGCCGAGCGCGGCGCCTTCCGCGCCCGCCGCGCCGGCGACCGCGCCGTCCACGCCCGCGCCCGTGGACGCTACGCGCCCGGCGTCGCCCGACCTCTTGCGCGCCACGCCCGGCGCGCTCACGTCGGCCGAGGTCGCGCGGCGCGCCGCGGAGACGAGCTACTCCGCCAAGGCATCGGAGGAGGCGATCCGCGGCGCGGCGGCGCGCGTCGACGCCGCGTGGGCGAACTACCTGCCGCGCCTGACGGGCACCGCGAGGTACACACGTCTCTCCAGCTTCACGCCACCGTCGTTCGCGGGCTTCTCGTTCCCGCTCGTCCTCGACAACTATCTCCTCCAAGCCTCGGTGGTCGTCCCGATCAGCGATTACTTCCTCCGCATCAACCAGGGCTACACCGCAGCGACGCACGCTGCGACGGCCGCCCGATACGATCTCGTCGCGGCCAAGGCCAAAGCGGCGAGCGACGGGAAGGTCGCCTACTACGGCTGGCTCACTGCGCGCGCGGGCTCGGTCGTGGCCGAGGCCACGCTCGAGCTCCAAAAGACGCTGGTCGTGGACGCGAAGAGTCAGTTCGCGGTCGGCAACGCCTCGCGCTCGGACGTTCTCCAAGCCGAGTCGGCGGTCGCGGCGGCGGAGCTCACGGTGGAGCGCTCCAAGAACCTCGTCCGGCTCACCGAGCGGCAGGTTCGCGTCGCGATGCACGCCGCGGACGAGCAAGCGATCTCGCCCGGCGAGGACTTCGAGAGTGAGCTCCCCGCGTTCCAAGGCAACCTGGCCGACCTCGTCCGCGAGGCCCACGCCGGCCGCTACGAAGTGAAGAGCATCGACGCCAACGCCGACGCGGCGACGGCGCAAGCCCACGCCGCCCTCGGCGGGCGTTACCCGTCGCTGGCAGCCTTCGCGGACGGCCAGTACGCCAACCCCAACCAGCGTCGCTTCCCGCAGACCGACGAGTGGTTCGGCAGTTGGGACGTCGGCGTGCAACTTACTTGGTCCCCCAACGATCTCCTCACCGCTGGCGCCGGCGGCGACGAAGCCAACGCGCGCGCTGCGCAGATCGTGGCGCAGAAGGGCATCGTGCGCGACGGCATCGAGCTCGAGGTCACGCAGGCCTGGCAGAGCGTCAAGGAAGCCGAGTTCGCCGTCGAGACCACCAAGCGCCAGCTCGACAGCGCGACGGAAGGATACCGCGTCGCGCGCGAGCTCTTCACCCACGGACGCGCCACCGCGACGCAGGTCCGTGAGGCCGAGACCGCGTTCACCCGCGCGCGCCTCGACAACCTCAACGCCAAGGCGCAAGGGCGCACCGCGCGTGTTCGCCTCGAGCACGCGCTCGGGCGCGACGCGAGCGACTTCGCGCGCTGACGCCGCTCGGCGCTCAGGGAAGCTCGATCGTGCTTCGGGTCGACCCCGACCCTATCGCGACCACGCGGTTGCGACCTCCCGACTTGGCGGCGTAGAGCCGCGCGTCGGCGAGCGCGAAGAGCTCGGTCAGGCCTTGATCGGATCTGAGCTCGCCGAAGGAGGCGACGCCGAGGCTCGCGGTCACCGAAACGCCCACGCTCCCCGCGGAGACCCGCTCGCTCGCGATTCCCACGCGCAGGCGCTCGGCGAGCTGGGCCGCGCCCATGATGCTCGTGTTGCGGAGCACCACCGCGAACTCCTCGCCGCCGAAGCGCGCAAGCACGTCTTCGACGCGGAGCAATCGGACGATGCGCGCCGCCACGCCCGCGAGCACCGCGTCGCCGGCCAGATGTCCGTGGTTGTCATTCACCTGCTTGAAGTGATCCACGTCGAGCATGACGAGGCTGAGCTCGTTGCCATGCCGACGCGCGGCGGCGGTCTCCGCCAGCATGCGCTCGCCGAGGTACGCTCGGTTGTACGCGCCAGTGAGCGGATCGCGGGTCGACGTTTCGTAGAGCCGGCGCTGCACCGTTTCGCCCGTGATGCGGCGTCCATCGACGTACGTGCCGTTGGTGGAGCCAAGGTCCTCGAGGATGAGCCCCTGATCTCGCTTGAGGATGCGCGCGTGCACCCGGCTGACCGCGGCGTCGTCGATGACCACCTCGACTTCGGGCGTGCGCCCGAGCCGGCAGCCTTCGTCCGCGATCGCGTAGACGCGGCCCGCGCCGAGTCCCGTGACCACGGTCAGCGTGGCGCGCTGCTCGCGATTCGAAGGCGCGATGACGATGCGTCGCTCGGTGGGGCGCGCCGCGCCGAGGATGTGAACGGGCACCGAGAGAGGTGCCGTCCGGTCTGCGACGTCTTCCTCATCGGCATCGTCTTCGGCCGCACCACGGCGCAGCGATTCGACCCCGCTCCCCACCCTCTCACAATGCGCTCACGCCCTCGCCTACGCAACACGAGAGCTGAGCCGTGCCCTGGTCAATCCGGGTTCCATGGCGAGGCCCCTCGCCCCGCTCCAGAGGTGAAAAAGGCAATTCAACTGGGGGCCTGTCGCGTGGTGGTGCGTGGGGCATGGATCGCCCCCCACAAGAGTGAGGTCGCGAGAATCGGACCCGCGCAGGCCACGATCAGCGCAAGAACCTCGCGCATCGTCCTTACGCGCGGGGCGTCGTATGCGAGCGCCTGCACCAGCGTCAGCGCGGCGTCGATCGAGGTCCCGACTGCGAGCGCTCGCGCGAGACCACTACGCCAACGGGTCGCGAGAGACATCATCGCCGCGGCCAGCACTACGTCCCACACAACCCACGCCATCTGAACTGCGCGCGACGGAAAAAACGGCGCAGTGGGCGCGAGGGCGAGCGCGACCGTCCACGGCACCAAAAGCGTCCCCAAGAGCCGAACACCGAACGCCGGGGCGTGCACGAGCGTCTCCACGCCGTAGCGAACGAAGCTCGCTCGGTCGTGACCATCGCGACCCCGCATGGTGAACGCCGCCAGTGAATCCAAGAGAGCGAGGTTGCCGGACTGCCCCTCCGGCCAGGCGAGGTGGATCGACGCCCACGCGTCGGGGCGGAGCCGCTGCTTGAAGCGATGGAGCCCGTCGAAGTCGTAAAGCGCTGCGGCGAAGGAGCGCACGAGGCGCAACCAGGGACGCAGCTCCCCCGCGAGCGGCGCGAGCCCCAAGGTCACGTAGCGACTTCCCTCCGCTGCGACGCACCCCATCGCGGTGTCGATGAGCAGCTCGACCGTGCCGTTGGGCGCGTCCGGCGACCGCAAGAAGTCCTCGAAGAGCCAACCATCCCGCGCGTAAACCGGAACCGCGACCAGCAGGCCGACGAGCTCGCCATCCCGCTCCGCGGCGATGCACCGGCGCTCCTCGACGAAGTCGAAGATCTGAACGTCGGTCAAGAAGCCCATGGGCGCCATCCTTCGAGACGCGAGCCAGCGCGCGACGAGCACCTCCACCTCACGCCGCAACGTGCCGGACGGGTCGACGAGCTCGCTCGCGGGCACGACGCGCGCGCGGACCCCTTTCGCGCGCGCGCGTCGTAGCTGTTCGCGAAGGCGTCGCGCATCACGCAGAGTGTCCTCCCACCGCGATGGATCCCACGAGGGCGCCTCGCCGATCGGCATGCTCTCGAGGCCCCCCGCGCCGATGAGGCGATCCTCGACGGCGAAGAAGCACGCGCGCCGCGCGCACGCCGACGACGCCCGTAGGAACCGACGGGCCACCCCTACGAGGTCGACCGGCGCCGCGATGGGCGCCCCGGCGGCCACCCACGCCGCGCCCGTGTCGACGTAGGCGACGCACGCCTCGACGACGTCGTCGAACCAATACGAGAAGCCGCGCTCGAGGATCTGGAACGACGTCGCGTTCCATCCGTGCCTTTGCAGAAGCGCCAAGACGCGCGCCCGGTCTGCCTCAGCAGTAAGGCTGGCGAGCGAAGGGCGCGGCACAGGCACGGTGCTCGCGCTTTAGCGCGCTTTTGCGCGTGTCGTCGCGCAAACGACGCATCGCACCGGTCGAACGTGCGAGGTCTCGGACGTGTCCGTTCGGCCCCTTGCCGAAGCGACCGGCCGCGCCCATCGTCGAGCTTTTCGTTCGCGCGCGGAGTTCAAGGAGAAGACGTGCCATGCCCACCATGAAGGTCGCCCAGATTTCCAAGGCCGGTGGCCCGTTCGAAATCCGCGAGCGCGAAGTGCCCACGCCCGGGCCGCGCCAGATCCGCATCAAGGTCGAAGCGTGCGGCATGTGTCACAGCGACGTCTTCGTGAAGTCGGGTGCGTTCCCGGGCCTCGTCTTACCGCGCGTTCCCGGCCACGAGATCGCGGGCCGAGTCGACGCGATCGGGCCAGACGTCACGGCGTTCCGCGCAGGCGATCGGGTGGGCGTCGGCTGGCACGGCGGGAGCTGCTTCGAGTGCGACGCGTGTCGCCGCGGCCAGTTCATCAACTGCACCCATGCGAAGACCACCGGCATCTCGTTCGACGGGGGCTACGCCGAGTACGTGGTCGTCCCGATGGACGCAGCCGCGCGCATCCCCGACGCGCTCGACGCCGCATCCGCAGGACCGCTCCTTTGCGCTGGCGTCACCACCTACAACGCGCTCCGCAACAGCGGCGCGCGACCGGGAGACACGGTGGCCGTCCAAGGCATCGGCGGCCTCGGCCACTTGGGCATTCAATACGCCGCGCGCATGGGCTTTCGCGTCCTGGCGCTCTCCAGCGGCGGAGACAAGGAGGCGCTCGCCCGCGAGCTCGGCGCGCACGAGTACGTCGACTCGGCCAAAACGCCGGCGGCGGAGGCGCTGCAAAAGCTCGGCGGCGCCGACTTGGTGCTCGCCACCGCGCCGCACTCGGCGGCGATCGCCGGCACGGTCGGGGGTCTCAAGTCACGCGGCAAGCTGCTCATCGTCGCGGCGCCGCACGAGCCGCTGCAGATCTCCGCGTTCGCTCTCCTCAGCGGAAAGTCCGTCAGCGGTTGGCCGAGCGGCAGCGCGATCGACTCCGAAGACACGATGCGCTTCAGCGCGCTGACGGGCGTTCGACCGCGCATCGAGCGCTTCAAGCTGGAGCAAGCCGAAGAGGCCTTCGCCAAGATGATGGAGAACAAGGTCCGCTTCCGAGCAGTCCTCGTGCCCTGAGCACGCCGGCGCGTTCGATCAATCGAACGGCGCCGCCGAGTCGACCGGCGTCCACGTGACGCCGTCCGTGGAGCGATAGAGATCGTGGCTCCCCGCGAGCCAGATGCGATCGCCTCCTACCGCGAGACGCCCCGCGCTCGGCCAGTCACCGCTCGATGCCGTGCGCGGCACGAGCACCTTCTCGTATCCGGAGCTCTCGCTGGCGAAGCGGTACACACGCTCTTCGTCGGTGACGTAGAGCGCGCCGTGCCACCGAACTGCGCTCTGGATAGGTCCGACCCGCCCGACGACCCGCACGCCTCGACCCTGCCCCGCGATGACGTCGCCGCGCGCGGTGCCGGCGACGAGCTCGCCGTCGTCGAGCACCGTCAAGAACGTCACGTCGGCGCCAGCGTCGTGCACCCAATCGAAGGTGCCGCTCGGGTCACGCATCCAGATGCGGCGGCCGGCGGCATACACGTGAAGTGCCCCGTCGGCCCCGACATGCGCGGCGATCGTCGTCGCGCGTTCGCCGATCGTGCCGAGAGATTCGCGCCACACCAGCCGCTCGCCTTCCCGTTCGAGCAGACCCAACTCACTCGGGGCCCGCGCATCGAACGACGTTGCCCCGGCGGCCACGACCGAGATGCCTGGCCGCACGTGCGCCGCTACGACGCCGACCGTGCCGGTCGGTAATCCCTCGAAGGCGCGGACCGCGCCGTTGGTCTCGCCCTCGCGCAGCCAGAGCGCGTACGCGCTCCCGCCGTAGCTGACGATCCCGGTGAGCGCGCGTCGCTCCGTTCTAGCGAGCGAGGCGATGCTCCCATGGGCGTCGACCGCCTCGAGCGCCCACGCACCGTCTACGAACGTCGCGACGTGCGCGTAGTCGCGCACCTCGAAGCTCGCGTCGTCGGGGTCGAAGTCGTCATCGACGAGATCACGGTAGGCCTCGGACGACGATGGCTCACGCCACGACGCGACGGGCCCCGGCCCTCCACCGTAGTCGTTGCTCGGATGGGGATGCGAGACGACGAGCGCGATGGTGTCCGGCGCAAAGACCCCGCTGTGCACGACTCCCCGAAAGCTCATGGCCTCGTTCGATATCACCTCCGAAGGCGGCGTTTCCAGGGACGCTCCGCAGGCGCGGCCCCAGCACCACATGCGTGTCACGTGAGCCACGACGCGCCCGCGTAACCCTTCGGGAGCTCGAGGGTCATGTCCGGTACGGAGATTGAATCAGGTCGGACCATGCGTCCCACCGCTTCGCTCCTCGCTCTGGCGCTCGTCGCCTGCGCGTCCGCTGACACCTCGTCGGGCACACCTCGCCTCGACGCAGACGAGGCGCTCGTGGTGGACCGCGATTCGACCGGAGCGTCGATTGCACCGTATGCGTCGGGCGCGCCCGAGCACACGGACCCGATGCTCGACTCGGCCGCGTGGCTCGACGCAGTCGGACACGCGTCGTACCTCGTGTGGGGCGAGATCGCGCCCGACGCCGAAGAGGACGACGACCTCCTACCGGTTCACGCCCGTCCCGAAGGCGGGGTGACGCTGGCGATCGACGCCGAGGGTCATGTGTTGGGACGGGCCGCTGCGGCCTATGTCGCGACGAGCGACCGCGTGCTCCGGTTCGAGGTGACCAAGCGGCGCGTACGCCGAGAGCGCTGCGCGGTGTTCGAGCCGCCCGCCGAGGGCGAGCCGAGCGACCTCGAGCCCGAGTTCGTCAGGGATCTCATCGAGCGCTCGGAGGCCGAGCGCCGCGAGCTCCTCGCCAATCCGTTCCGCGAGGTCGACGAGGCTGCGTTCGTCGACGGCCGCACCGGTCGACGTCAGGTGGTCGCGCAGTTCGTCGAGCAAGACGTCGGCAGTGACTTCCAGTTCGTTACGCGGCTTCGAGCCAACGTCGGCTCACTGGTGTTCCTTCACACGTGGGAGTGGTCATACCTATGCGGTGCGCACGGCAGCGGCGGCACGCGCGCCGAGGTCTTCGATCTCGCCACGCTCGATGCGTCTCCCGTCGCGCTACTCGACACCGTCGACGCCAAGGCACGCGCCGGCGCGCTCGTGCTCGCGGAGCCAGTCTTCGCCGCCCAGCGGGCCGAGTGGGGCGGTGACGCGACGGAAGAGACCGCCGAGCCAGTTGCCGTCGAGCCTCGCTACCGAAGCGACGGCTCGCTCGAAGTGAGGCTCCGGTTCGCGACCTTCGCGCCCTATGCGTTCTCGACGGCGTGGTCTTCCTACAGCATGGATGCGCTGGGGCTCCTCCCGACGCGGCCGCCGGCGCTGGCGTCCGCGCCAAACCTTCCCGAAGTCGTGTTGCGGGTCGCCCAGGCCGAGCCGCGCTTCACGGTGCGCGGCTTCAGCGCGCTCCGCCGCGAGTAGCGACTTCCGAGCTCACGGGGCCATGATGCGGCCCGGCGCGCCGTTGGCTCCCGTGGGCGTGTGACAGCTGTTGCAGTCGCCCGCGGTGAGGGTGCCCATCATCACGCGCTCTTTGCCATTGCCCGTCACCTTGACGCTGAACGGCGGAGTGATCGCCTGCTTCGAGCTGAAATTGCCGGCGCCGTTCACCGTGAGGGTCACGACCTTGCCGGCCTTGTCGGTCACGACGACGCTGAGCCCGCCCGAGACTCCGTAGCAATCGTTCGGCTCGTGCGCCGACGGATAGACGGTGCCCGCGATCGTGAAGTTCGGGCCGCCCTGGCGCGTGTGGCACGTGATGCAAGCGCGGCCTGGATCCATGCTCGAGTTTTCCTCGCCCCCACCCCAGGTCCGTCCGCTCGTGCACTGGAGCGGCGTGTTGTAGTTGGTCGCAGGGTTCGCGGCGCCGGGCGTCGTGCAGGCGTCGCCTTTCGCCGCGCCCGCGTTCACCCAAGCCTCGACGACCGCGATCTCTTCCGGCGTCGCCGCGACCGCGGGCGCCGGCGGCATCGGGTTCGTGGTGCTCTTCATGCGCTCGACCGAGGCCTGCGCCAACGTCTTGCTCGGATCCTTGGAGGGCTTCTTCAGGTCGTCGTACGTGAGGAGCGCGGCCGGTGAGGGTCCGAGGTGGCAACCGATGCAGCGGTTCTCGAAGACCTGCTGCACGTCGCACGGCAGACCCGTGACCGCGCCGCTGCCCGCGCCGCTCCCTGTGGCGTTCAAACCTTCGTCGGTCGGCCCCACACCGCTGATGACGCCTCCGCCCGTGCCACGACCGCTCGCGGCCTCGTCGGCGACCCCGCACGCCGCCGCACCAGCGAGCACCGCAGCCGCGAAGAGCGCAAGGGCGCGCGGCCTCCGCGCGAGCCTCTCACCGACCGAAGCATCCCTCATTCCGGCTCCCCTCACCTCTCGGCGCTCGCCACCACGGCGGGCCACCCTTCGGCACGTGCCGAGAGCTTCGGCGGATCAGGCAGACGTCGTCAAATCGCTCCCACGCCTTCGTACGTCGTGGGCGCCGGCCGCGGACGTGGGCTCCGCCGCGGCTGTCCGATTCCGCTCGCGGAGGTGCGGAATTCGCCGCCATTGGAACGTTTCACCGCTTCCCGCCGCGGGCGCCTCATGTAGTGTCCCGCCCCCGTGACGACCGCCAAAGCGACGACGACGAAGCCCGAGAACGGCCACCACGCTCACCACGAGGGACACCCGCGCGGCCTGTACACGCTGTTCGGGGCCGAGGCTTGGGAGCGCTTCTCGTACTACGGCATGCGGGCGCTGCTCGTCCTCTACATGGTGAACCACCTCAAGTTCACCCGGAGCGACGCGCTCGAGGTCTATGCACTCTACACGGGCCTCGTGTACCTCACGCCCATCGCGGGCGGCCTCCTCGCCGACAAGCTCCTCGGCCGCCGCAAGGCGGTCCTGATCGGTGGCCTGGTGATGGCGTTCGGTCACCTGGCGATGGCCTTCGAGTCCTTGCTCTATCCGGCGCTCGGACTCCTCATCGTCGGCAACGGCTTCTTCAAGCCGAACATCTCGACCATCGTCGGCGGCCTCTACGAAGAAGGCGATCCGCGCCGCGACGGCGGGTTCACGATCTTCTACATGGGCATCAACCTCGGTGCCTTCTTCTCGCCGATCGTGTGCGGCAATCTCGGCGAGAAGCTCGGCTGGGACTACGGCTTCTCAGCGGCAGCCGTGGGCATGGCGCTCGGCCTCGCGCAGTTCGTCCTCGGGCAGAAGTACCTCGCCAAGATCGGCCTCCCGCCCAAGTCGACGGCCGACAAGCTCGTTCACAAGGACTACGTCGAGGTCGCGGTCTGGGTCGCGGCCGCTTGCGCGCTCGTGTTCGGTGTCGTGTACGGCGGCAAGCTGGTCGCGCCGATGTGGGCCACCGTGCCGGGCGTCATCAAGACCATCCTCGGCGTGGTCGCCGCGGGCGCCGTCATCGCGCAGCTCTATCGCGGCGCGAGCGGCGAGGAGATGCAGCGCATCACGGTCATCATCGTCCTCTGCATGTTCAACATCTTCTTCTGGATGGGGTTCGAGCAGGCCGGCGGCACGATGACGCTCTTCGCCGACAAGCAGACCAACCGCGAGCTCTCCGGCGTCGGCGTGATGGTCATCGCCCTCTTCGTCGGCCTGGGCGCGTACAACATCTGGCGCGACACCTCGGACGAGAAGAGCGGACGCGCGCTGTGGCTCGGCCTCACGGGGCTCTTTGGGCTCTCGGCGCTCGGCCTCCTCGGGTGGGGCGGACTCCTCCTCACCGGCCAGAAGACGACGACCATCGCGGCGTCGCAGTTCCAGACCATCAACCCGCTGATCATCGTGGTCCTCGCGCCGACGTTCTCGCGCATGTGGGAGCGCCTCGACTCCGGACGCCTCAAGACCTCGACGCCGACCAAGATGGCGCTCGGCATGATCATCCTCGGCCTCGGCTTCGTCGTGATGTTCGTCGGCCAGAAGCTCTCCGAGAAGGGACCGGTCAGCCCGGCGTGGCTCGCCGCCGTCTACGCCATCCACACCGTCGGCGAGCTGTGCCTGTCGCCGATCGGGCTCAGCATGGTGACCAAGCTCGCGCCGCCGCGCGTCGTGTCACTCGCGATGGGCCTCTGGTTCTTCTCCTCTGCCGTCGCGAACTACCTGGCCGGCACGCTCGAGTCGATGCTCGAGAAGTCGCACACGCCGATCTACGGGTTCCTCGTCGTCGCGTCGATCGGGCCCGCGGTGCTGCTCCTGGCCCTCACGCCGCTCCTCAAGAAGTGGATGCACGGCCGCGCTTGATGCGCGGTCAACCGATGCGCGGCGCGGCCAGCATCGTGCCCGACCCACGCGGACTCGCGCCGACGGCCACCGAGCAGCGCGTGCCGCGGTAGGGGATGCTCTCGATCGCGAAGCGCCCGCCCAACGCGAGGACTGCGTCGACGGCCGTCCCGAGCTCACCGTCGGGGTGACCGAGGAGCGCCCGGCGGGCGTCGCGCGACTCACACTGCACTGGGCGCGCCGTTCCGGCGCCGGTGTCGGCGACCTCGAAGGTGACGCCGCCGTCTTCGCTGCCGCGAGCCACGACCACGATGGCGCCGCGCGTCGTGGCCCGCAACGCGACGCGAACCAGCGCGCTCAAGACAGCGCGCACGGCTTCGAACTGCGCGACCGCGACCTCCGGCACGTCGTCCGACACGCCCCACTCGAGCGCAACGCCCTTCGCGTCGGCCGAAGCCGCCCACGCCGCGGCGATGGCTGCGACGAGACGCGCCGGCTCGAACGCCCGCGCCGGCTCGGCCGCCGCTCTGGAAACTTTCCGATGGGCCATCATCCCGCTTGCGCCTCCTCGCCCGAGGCCCCGAGCGGGTCGAGCCCCGCCCGAGCGAGCGCACTCCGAACCCGCTCGCGCAAGACGACGGGCGTGAACGGCTTCGGCAGGAGGTCGATGCCCGGCGCGAGCTCGCGCCCGAACGACAATCGCTCTTCGCTGTAACCGGACATGAAGAGAACCGGCAATCCCGGGAGGATGGTGGCCGCGCGTTCGGCGACCTTCCGGCCGTCCATCCCGGGCATGACGACGTCGCTGAGGAGGAGGTCGACCTGCTCACCCTGGGTCACCGCGCGCTCGAGGAGGGCGAGCGCGGTCGGTCCATCTGGCGCCGAGAGCACGCGATAGTCCGCCCCGCGCAAGATGCGCTCGGCGAGTCGTCGTACGCGATCGTCGTCCTCGACGAGGAGGATCGTTCGACCGCCCCGCGCGGGCGACGAAGACGCCACCGCGCGCGCGACCGGCTCGGAGACGGCCTTCGCCCGCGGAAACGTCACCGTGACCGTGGTGCCGATGCCGGGTGTGCTCGCGAGCGTCACGTGCCCGTCGCTCTGGGCGACGACGCCGTGCACGATCGCGAGGCCGAGCCCCGAGCCCGCGCCCTCCGCCTTCGTCGTGAAGAAGGGCTCGAATGCGCGCATCGCCACCTCGGCGGGCATGCCGGCGCCGGTGTCCGCGACGCGGAGAGTGACGTAATCCCCGAACGGCGCACCGAACGGACCCGGTCGATCGCGATCGAAGGTCACTTGCGCGACCGAAATCGTGAGCGTTCCACCCGGCGCCATCGCGTCGCGCGCGTTGGTGGCGAGGTTGAGCAAGACCTGAGTGATCTGCGATGGGTCGACCCGCACGTGCCATGCGTCGGACCCCACATCGACGAGCAAACGGTACTCCTCACCGAGGAGGCGCGTGAGCAGCGCGCGACTCGACTCCACGAGCGAGCCCAACGCCAAGACGCGCGGAGAGCTGGGTTGTTTGCGGGCGAAAGCGAGGAGCTGCTTCGTGAAGTCGCGCGCGCGCTCGGCGGCGTCGATGATCGCGTCGAGGTCCTCCGCGTCCGGGGCGCAACCGCG
Source organism: Polyangiaceae bacterium (assembly GCA_044224815.1). GTDB lineage: Bacteria > Myxococcota_A > Polyangia > Polyangiales > Polyangiaceae > JADJCA01. The sequence goes on along the minus strand of JBGAJR010000001.1, from coordinate 263,803 downwards.
ACCGATCGCGCTTCGCGCGAGCTCCGCGCTCGAGAGCACGACGGTCATTGCGTTGTTGAAGTCGTGCGCGATGCCACCCGCCAAGCGACCGACGCTCTCGAGACGTTGCGCGGCGTGGAGCGCCTCCTCGAGTCGAGCTTCGTCGGTCACGTCGCGCGCGTTGACGACCATCCCGCCGACGTCCGGATCGTCGATGAGGTTGCGAATCACCCCGTCGAACGTCCGATAAGCGCCATCCGCACGGCGAACGCGATACCTGACTTGAGCGGTGCTGCCTGGCGAGCCGACCACCGAGTCGAACGCGTCTTGGGCGCGCGCTCGGTCGTCGGGGTGGACGAACGAGTCGCCCATGCGTTTGCCCCGCACGTCGTCCGCCGTACTGCCGACGTACGAGAGGACGCTCTCACTCACGTACTTGAAGCTCCGATCGAGACCCACGACCATCGCGAGGTCGTTCGACTTCTCGTGGAGCACTCGAAAGAACGCCTCGCGTCGACGGAGCGCGTCCTCGGCGCGACGCTGATCGGTGAGATCGCGACCGAACGCCGCGATCGCATACGGCGTGCCGTCGGGTCGGCGCATGAGGGTCAGCTCGAAGCGGAGGGTTCGGCTACCCACCATCGACACGTAGTCGGTCTCGCACCGACCCTCGCGGAGCGCGGTGCGGTAGATCGCGTACCAGCGCTCCACGAACGGCCCCGGCGGGAAGGCGTCTTCGGGACGCTTGCCCACGGCGAGCTCGATGCCGAACGCGGATCGAAACCAATCGCGCATCGCGCGGTTGAAGGTGAGGAGGCCGAAGTGCTCGACGTCCGCTGACCAAATGAAGTCGGGCGTGTGATCGAAGATGGCCGCCGCGAGCTCGCTCCAGTCGTCTCCAGCGCGGAGCGGCGACAGGCTGGGGGCGCGTTCGGGACTCACGCTCGTAGGAACGGCCGCTGCGGAGATTCCTTGAGCGCCTTTTGGTGCTCAGCGCGGCCGACGGGGTCGCCCACGCGAGCCCGATGTGGGCGGCCCGCCGCGTCCCGCCTGCGGGCGAGGCGCTGGACGCGGGCCGGGCGCCGCGTAGTCGGGAGGTACGAGCGCGTGCGCGCCCTTTCCGATGAGATCCTGCCGACCGACTTTTCGCAGCGCCTCGCGCGCGAGCGGCCAGTGCTGCGGATCCCAGTAGAAGATGAGCGCCTTCATCATGCGCTTTTCGCGGAGATCGCGCGCGCTGTAGACCGGCGTCATCGACAACGGGTCGATGCCTGTATAGTACATGGTCGTGGCCACGGCCATCGGCGTGGGGATGAAGTCCTGCACTTGCCGCGGGCGCATCCCGCGTCGTTTGAGCCAGAGCGCCAAGTCCACCGTGTCTTCGAGCGTCGAGCCCGGGTGACCGGTGATGAAGTACGGGACGAGGTACTGCTCCTTGCCCGCCTCCTCGCTGGCCTGACAGAACGCCTGCGCGAAGCGTTCGTAGGACGAGACGCTCGGCTTCTTCATCTTGTCGAGCACTTCGTCGGAGCAATGCTCGGGCGCGACCGAGAGCTGACCGCCGGTGTGATGCTGCGCGAGCTCTTTGACGAACTTCGGGCTGCGCTGCGCGAGGTCGTAGCGAACGCCCGACGCGACGTAGACGCGCTTGATGCCTGGCTCCTCGCGCACCGCGCGCAGGAGATCGATCAAGGGCTCGTGGTCGGTCTTCAGGTTCTCGCAGATCCCGGGATGAACGCACGAGAGGCGGCGGCAGCGGCTCTCGGTTTCTTCGTCCTTGCAGGACATCTTGTACATGTTCGCGGTCGGGCCGCCGACGTCGCTGATCGTCCCCTTGAATCCATCCATGCGAGAGAGCGCGCGCACCTCACGGAGCACGCTGTCTTTGGAGCGGCTCTGGATGATGCGACCTTCGTGCTCGGTGATGCTGCAGAACGTGCAGCCGCCGAAGCAGCCGCGCATGGTGACGATCGAGCTCTTGATGGTCTCGAAGGCCGGCACGGGCTCCGCGTAGCTCGGGTGCGGAAGCCGCGTGAACGGCAGGTCGTAGAGGCCATCCATCTCCGCCTCCGAGAGCGGGAGAGCCGGCGGGTTGAAGTAGACCGCCTCACTCCCGTGCACTTGGAGGAGCGGCCGACCGTTGTGCGCGTTGGTCTCGTACTGAAACGCCCGCGACATCTTCGCGAACGCCTCTTTGTCGGACCGCACGTCGTCGTACGACGGGAGGACGCGGAGCTTGCCGTCCGTGACGTAGCGACTCTGTTCGGCGAGGAGGGGCTCCCACTCCGCGCGGTTCTTCTTCACGTGCGCCGTGCCGCGCACGTCGGTGAGCGCAGCGACCTTTTCGCCGCGATCGAGGCGCTGCGCGATCTCCCACGCGGCACGCTCGCCCATGCCGAACACGAGGAGGTCGGCCTTGGCATCGAGAAGGATCGAGCGCCGCACCTCGTCGGACCAGTAGTCGTAGTGCGCGATGCGGCGGAGCGACGCCTCGATGCCGCCGATCACGATGGGCGTGCCGGGAAACGCCTGTCGGCACAAGTTCGAGTAGACGAGCGTCGCGCGGTTGGGGCGGAGGCCGGTGCGTCCGCCAGGAGAGTACTGGTCCTCGCTCCGCACCTTCTTCTGCGCGGTGAGCTTGTTGAGCATCGAGTCGAGGTTGCCCGCCGCGATGCCCACGAAGAGGCGCGGCCGCCCCATCCGGGCGACGTCCTCGGGCGAGGTCCACTGCGGTTGGGCGACGATGCCGACCCGGTAGCCCCGTCCTTCGAGGAAGCGCGCGATGAGCACCGGGCCGAACGCCGGGTGGTCGACGTACGCGTCGCCGCTGACGATGAGGATGTCGAGCTCGTCCCAGCCGCGCGCGCGCATCTCTTCGCGCGTCGTGGGGAGGAAGCGTGGACGCGGCGCGGGCGGCGGCGCCTTCTTGGGGTTTCGAAGCGTGACGAGGGACATCCGCGCTCTTCCTTCAGTCTACCGTATCGAACCCGACCATTTCGGTACTCTTTGCGTCCTCGATCATCCAGCCGAGCCGCCGCTCGATTCGCGCGAGGAACGCGGGGAGGCTCTCGTCGATCTCCACGTCCGCTTCGTGGTCGAACGTGACGACCGACCACTCCCCTGCACCGTCCGTGCGACTCGGGTCCAAGTAGATGCAGTCTGGCTGATCGCCGCCCTTGTCCGCGATGACGAGCGCATCCGAGGGAACGAGCGGCTCGGCGCCGCGTGCGAGACGCTTCAACACCGAAGCGCGCGCGTACGCGGGTGCGCCCGGGAGCATGTCGTCCACCCCGAGGAGATCGAAGAACACGAAGAGCGACGAAGCGCCGTTGGTATGGGTGAGGAGCGCAACGAGCGACGGCGGCAGCTCGCGTCCGACGTGGGCGCGCAGCCGCTCGAGCTCGGCGGCGGTCGCGCCCGGGCGAAGGGTGGGCGCTTCGATGACTCCGAAGGACGCCAGGGTGCGGCCGCGCTCGACGATGCTGGCGACGAGGCTTTTCACGATGGCGTCATCATGGCACGGACAGTCATCACCCACACGTGGCGTCGGCGATATGCTCCCGCGCGATGATCACGCTCGACACCGTGCACGGCGCCTGGCCGTTCGTGCTCCCCGACATCAAGGTGAAGCTCCGCGCGCGCCTGCCCGGCGCGTCGGCGTTCGACGACGCCGCCGCGGGCCTTCGGCAAGCGCGCGCCAAGGGCGTCCCCGCGAGCGCGCTCCTCGCGCCCGCGATGGCCGGTAGCTGGCTCGTGAACAGCCAAGTGGCGTCGCCCGTGATCCAGAAGTGGCTCGCCGGACCGACCCGCAAGGAATGGGTTCGCCTCGTCGCTGCGCTCGAGTCGGAGTCGCCCGCCGTAGACGAAATCGAAGGCGCCCTCGCCGCGATCGTGCAAGCGGGAGGGTCGCTCGGCGCCATCAGCAAAGTGCTCTCTCTCGTGTGCCTGCGCCCGGTCCCCTTGATGCCCGACGCCGCGCTCGCGCACGTGCTCCGTGTGGTGCCAGTGCCTGCGGAGCCCGACGCGCAGACCGCGCCGGTGAAGCACTTCCTGCCGATGCTCGATCGGTTCTTGAATGGCGTGGCGACGAACGAAGAAGATCTCGCGGCGCTTGCGAAGGCCAACGCACCCGGGCTGTCGCCCGCCGACATGCTCGATCGACTCCTCTGGTTCGACTCGGTCGGTTATCGCCACTTCAAGAACGATCAAGGCGGCTGGTACTGGCTGCGCCTCTCGCGGACGGAGGCCGTGGAAGGGTCGGAGATCGACGAGGCGGTGGTGTTCGTACGCGGCGCGCCGCCCGAAGGCGGCGTCCGTCCGACGGCGTGCATCGACATCCCCGCCGAAGACGACTTCTCGGCGCGCGCGCTCGAGGCTTTTACCGAAGCCGCGCGAAGCTGACGCGAACCGGTTGGTGAATCGAGGATCCACCGTGTCAGAGGAGGGAGGAGCACGTCGTAGGCCGTAAGGACGCGGGGTTCCATGTCGGCCGTAGCTGACACGGTCCTTGCAGAGGCTCGGGTGCACCCCCCCGAACCTGAATCCTTGAGCGGAGCCAACCATGTCTGTCCTCGTTCCTTGCACTCAATGCAGCCGTCACGTTCGGGCGTCTGAAGCTGCTTGCCCCTTCTGCCAAGCGGCCCTCCCGGCCGATCTGGCCAAGCGCGCGATTCCTTCGGCGGGTCGCCGTATGGATCGCCTCGCGATGTTCACGTTCGCGGTGGGCCTCACCGTTGCCGCGTGCGGTGGCGTGAACGGTGGCAGCCCCGACGATGAGCAACAGGCGCAGCAACAAGACGACGAAGCCGAGCTCAAGAAGAAGAAGAAGGACGCGGGCACGACCGACGCGGGATGCGTCGCGCAAGAAGACCCTGGCGCCATCATCGCGATGTACGGCATGCCGCCCTTCCACATGGATGCGGGCAGCACCCAGCCGTGCGCCCCGCAAGACGCCGGCCACGCGAAGGATGCTGGCAAGGTGAAGGACAGCGGCAGCATCCACGCGATGTACGGCCTCCCCCCGGAGCCGATCGACGAGGACGCCGGCAGCTTCCACGCGCTCTACGGCATGCCCCCGCACAATAACTGAGCCAGCTGGCACGACCCGGTCTCTTCCGGAGTCGCAACTCGGCTCTAGCGAGCCGAGCTTGCTCTGTCCTTCGCCGCTGCGCGTCTCAGGACGGCCGGTTGAGTTCGAGGGGCTGCCGCCCCTCGAGCACCCGAGGCATTGCGGCTGGCAGCTCGACGAGACGTTGCCTGACGCGTCGACGCTCCCCTCTCGCGACCCCCGTGGTCGCGAGAGGGCGAAGGTTCGACCGAACCTGAGAGCCGGGGAGGCTCGATTCGTGTCAACGAATCGAGGGGCCGGCTAGGCCCACAAGCCCAAGTTGCGACTCTGAGAGAGACCACTACGTCTCAGCCACTCTCGATTAGGATTGGACCCATGGATATCGGTCGAAGGCCGCGGAGCCTGCCCATCGCCCCGAAGGCGCCCCCGGCGAAGAAGCATTTGCCGCTCGCCCCCGAAGCGCGTGACGTCGACCGGAAATGGCGGCCGATCTACACGGTCTGGGAGATCACGCTCGCGTGCGATCTCGCATGCCGCCACTGCGGGTCGCGCGCCGGTCGCGAGCGTCCCGACGAGCTGAGCACCGAAGAAGCCCTCGACCTCGTGCGTCAGCTCGCCGAGCTCGGCTGCAAAGAAGTGACGCTGATCGGCGGCGAGGCCTACCTCCGCGACGACTGGACCCAGATCGCAAAAGCCGTCACCGGCTTCGGCATGCGCTGCGGCATCACGAGCGGTGGGCGCAACTTCACCGAGGAGCGCGCGCGCGCCGCAAAAGAAGCGGGCATCGCCAGCGTGTCGATCTCGGTCGACGGACACCAAGAAACGCACGACGCGCTGCGCGGCGTGAAGGGCAGCTACGACGCGGCGCTCCAGGCGATGCGAAACCTCCGCGCCGCGGGCATCCCCGTGACCGCGAACACCCAGATCAACCGCGGCAGCATGCGGGAGATGGAGTCCTTGTTCGACACCCTCACCGCCGAGGGGATTCGCTCCTGGCAGATCCAGCTCACGGTCGCGATGGGCCGCGCCGCCGACGAGCCGCACATCCTGCTCGAGCCGTACCAGATGATCGAGGTGATGCCGATGGTGGCGCGCCTCAAGAAGCGCTGCGTCGAGAAGAAGGTCGCGCTCTGGCCGGGCAACAACATCGGCTACTTCGGCCCGTACGAGACGCTCCTCAAGGGCACGATGCCCCGCGGCCACATGGCGTCGTGCGGCGCCGGACGCTCCACGCTCGGCATCGAGGCCAACGGCGACATCAAGGGCTGCCCGTCGCTCCCCACCGCCGACTGGGTCGGCGGCAACATCCGCGAGAACTCGCTCCAGACGATCTGGGAGCGCTCCGAGCCGCTCCGTTACACGCGCGATCGCACGGTCGAGGATCTCTTCGGCTACTGCCGCACTTGTTACTACGCGGATACATGCCGCGCGGGCTGCTCTTGGACGACTCACGTCCTCTTCGGCAAGCCGGGCAACAATCCCTTCTGCCATCACCGGGCGCTCGAGCTTCTGCGCGAGGGGAAGCGCGAGCGGATCGTGCGGGTGAAGGAGGCGGCCGGCCTCCCGTTCGATCACGGCGAGTTCGAGATCGTGCTGGAGGACTGGCCCGAAGGAATGCTCGAGCGCGCGCGGCGCATCGCAGAGACCGGCGAAGGCTGGCTCGAGGACGCCTGATCGGCCGATTTTTCCAGGCGTTTCCACGCCGCGACGTTTCTCGGTCGTGACACGAATGGACCGCGCGCGATCCTCGCGGGGGTCGATGTCGTCCAAAAACCCCGGATCTTCGCCGGATCGGGGGTGGGACGTGCGTTGGCCAGGCGCTTGCACTCCTTCACGAGCACGGACCCGGATCGGAGGACGCTCGTGAAGAACATCGACCTCGACGCGCTCGACATCGTGAGCGGCGGCATGAACATCAAGTCGCTCCACGCTCACCTGACGGACGGTGACGCTTCGCATACGACCGGGCCGGGCTTCGCGCCGCTGTCCGGCCACAACCCCGGCGGCCTCGACGGCGGCTTCCCGACGAGCGGCACGCCCGCCGCTGGCTCGCTCGGCATCTCGCACGCGAGCCCGGGCCTCGACGACCTGAACAGCGCGCCGATCGTGAGCGCGCCGCAGGCCCAGCAGCAGGAGCACTCGTTCTCGAACGACCTCCAGGCCATCTCGAGCATCGTGAACGCGTTCGCCGGAATCATCGGCGCGTTCAGCGGTCACGGGAGCTCTTCGTCGGCGGCCCCCTCGTCGCCGCAAGGTCGTCAGACCACGCGCGAGCCCACCGGCGACACGCAGAACGATCAGCCCGACCCGCAAGCCGATCTGACCGGCGGCCTCGGCAACGACACCGGCGCGGATGCCGCGCCCACGGGCGGTGTCGTCGCGGAGAACGACGGAACCGGCAATCATACGAACTTCCACGAGACCAACGACGGCTTCGTGCGCGGCTGATCTCGTCGCGGGCGCGGGCGTCCTCGAGCGCGGGACCGCGCGCGGGGAGAAAGCGCCGCGTGACGCGAAACGGTCTTTCGCTGGGCGAGGAATCGATAGAAGATCGCCAGCCTCGTGACGAACGCACCGGTTGGAGTGTTGGGTGGCGGCGCGTGGGGTCGAGCCCTCGCGTCCGCCGTGACCAGGACCAAGACGCCCGCGCTGTTGTACTCGCGACGCGGCCCCGGCTCGGTCCGCGTGGCGAGCGGCGTCGAGGTCGTCGACTCGGCGTTCGATCTCGCGAAGCGCGCGCGGCTCATCATCGTGGCCGTGCCCTCGGACGTGCTGCGAGAAGTCGCCCGCGAGCTCGGCGAGGCGGTCGACGGACGCCACTACCTCGTGCACGCCATTCGCGGCCTCAACCGCGAAGACCTCTCCCCGCTCTCCGAGGTTCTCCGGCGCGAGACGCCCGCCCGCCGCGTGGGCGCGCTCGGCGGACCGGTCCTCGCCGAAGAAGTCGACTCGGGGCGGCCCAGCGTCATCGTGGTCGGCTCGAGTTACCCGGAGGTGAACGAAGCGGTCGCGAGCGCGTTCGGCAGCGAGATGCTGCGCGTCTACACGACGGCGGATCTCCACGGCCTCGAGCTCTCGAGCGCGCTCATGGGCTGCCTCGCGGTGGGCGCCGGGTACGCGCAGCGCATCGGCCTCGGCGGCGGCATCCTCGCCACCTTGATCACGCGCGGCGTCGAAGAAGCGGCACGCATCACGGCCGCGGCGGGCGGTCAGGAGCGCACCGTGCTCGGCCTCGCGGGTTACGGAGATCTTCTCGCCGCGCTGAGTCAACGCGATCGCCCGGAGGTCGTCTTCGGCGCCGCGCTCGCCGAGGGGAAGACCGTGCATGATGCGCTCGGCGCCGCCAAGATGCGCGTCGAGGCGGCGGAGCTGATCCCGCGCGTCGCGGCCTTCGCAGATGCCCGCGGGATCGCGGCGCCGATCCTTCAAGGCCTCGCGCTCAGGCTACGCGAGCCCATCTCGCCCAACGAGCTCGTCGCCAAGCTGATGGCGTCACCGCGGCAATCGCTCGCGTGACCGGCGGTCGCCCGCGCGACGCTCAGAGCCCGTGCTTGCGAATGAGTCGATAGACGTAGGCTCGATCGAGCCCCGCTGCCTCGGCCGCTGCCGACACGTTGCCACCCGTCTGCGACAACACGGCGCGCAGGTATTCGCGTTCGAGGTGCGCCACCCAGCGGTCGCGAATCACCTTGAAAGGCTCCGCGGCATCCACGGGCGGAAGGCCGCGCGGCGTGCCTAGCGCTCCGGAAGGAGGAGCCAGGAGCTCGAGCGCCTCGTCCGTCCCGAACGTCATCGCGCGCTCGACGAAGTTGCGAAGCTCGCGCACGTTTCCGCGCCACGGGCGGGCCGACAGATCGCGGACGAGCTCCGGCGTGACCGCGCCGTGCTCCGCGGGCGGCAAGAACGCGCGAACGAGCGCCGCGACGTCGGCGCTCCGCTCGCGCAACGGCGGCACGGTGAGTGGAAGAACGGCGAGGCGAAAATAGAGGTCCTCGCGAAACGCGCCCTCGCTCACCAGGAGCGGGAGATCGCGTCGCGTGCTCGCCATGACCCGGACGTTCGTGTTGGGCGCTTCCATGGAGCGTAGGAGCGCGGGCTGCACCGCGAGCGGAAGATCGCCCACCTCGTCCAAGAAGAGCGTGCCCGCCTCGGCGGTGACGAGCGTGGGCGCGACCGTGAGCGACGCGCAGTCGACGACGACGAAGGGGCCCTGGCCGGCGCGCGAGCGTTCGTGGAGCGTGCGCGCGACGATCTCCTTGCCGGCGCCGGTTTCGCCTTGAATGAGGACGGGCATCGTCGACGCGGCTACACGCGTGAGGCGTGCGAACAGGCCTCGCATCGCGTCGCTGTGACCGACGAGCGCCCCGAGCATCGGCTCCGTCCACGTCGACTCGGGCGCGTCGTCCCACGTCTGCGAGAACCGGAGAACGGTGGACCCGACCCGCACGCGACCGCCCGCGGGAACGCGCGCCTCCGTGACGCGCACCTCTTCGACGAACGTGCCGTTCTTGCTCGCAAGGTCGCGCACCCAGATCCCGTCGGGGCGAACCGTCAGCTCGGCGTGGAGGCGCGACACGAGCGGATCGTCGAGGCGGACCGGCACCGAAGGCGACGAGCCGACGAGTGCGCTCCGATCGAGCCGCATCGTCCGTGGACCTCCCGCACCATCCCACTCCACGCGCGCGCGCGGTGCGGCGGCCGCGGAGGCTCGCGTCGGAATGCGGGTCTCGTGGGCTTCCGTCTCGGCGTCGAACCCGCGCGGCTCTGCTCCCATCAGTCGTCCCTCCAGCGAAGAACTCGTCCGTCGCCCGCGGCGCTCGCGTAGACGTAGCCGCCACCCACCGCGAGGCCCGAAGGCGACGCGACGTTCGCGGCGATGGCCGTGACGCCGCTGCCGTCGCGCGCGACGCGCGACACGGTGCCCGCGGCGCCGCTCGTAATCCACGCGTCGCGACCGGTGAGCACCACGCGGGTCACGGCTCCGAGGTGGGTTGCCAACGTTCGCGTCGCGGGGGCCGCCAGCGCCGACGCGCGCGCCACCGCGCGAAGCGACCCGCCATCGTTGGGCGTCGCATACACGACGTCGAGCGCGTCGACCGCGAGCGCGAGCGGGAACACGGGCTCGCTCACGAGCAAGCTCCGGCGCCCGGGGTCGCCTTCGCAATCGGCGACGCGGCAGCCGAGCACCGCGCCTTCACCGAGCCAGAACGCCTCCGTGCCGTCGACCGCCAGCGCCGTCACGACGCCGTCCGCGAAGCCACCAAAAACCGGGGACTGACAATCGAGGCCGGGCGAGCAGCGACGAATGCCGGGCGTCCCTACGACGACACCGATGGCGTCGACGGAGAAGTACATCTCGCTCGCGGTGAGCCCGACCGCGAGGAGACCGTCGTCGTCGAGCGCCTCCTCGATCGATGCGCCACCACCGCGCGCCGTGCGACGCACCGCATGATCTCCGCGCGCCGTCCACGCCACGTGGCCGTAGCCGAGCGCGAGCGCGCGGACGTCGTGTTGATCGCGCGCGATCTCCGTCTTCGCCGCGCAGTCCGGCGACGCGTGTGGACAAGATACGATCGTGCCCGCGGCCGTGGCCACGACGACACCGTCCACGTCCGCGGCCACGAGCGTCGGGTTCCCGGGGAGCGTCGCGAAAACCTCCATGGTGGGCGTCGGCCGCGCCGCGCCGACGTCGGCGCTGGCGCCTTCGGGACCGCCGTCGACCGGCCCGGCGGTCCCGGCGTCGGACGCAACGTCGTCGACGCGCTCGAAGCGCGACCAGTCGTGCGGGCACCCGGTGAGGCTGACGAAGACGATGGCGGCACGTGCGCGCGCGCGTCCCGAGCTCAAAAGCGAAGCGGCCATGCCGACCTCGCTTCCTTCACGTGCGCCGCCGATGACGCTCGGCGATCGATCGTCCACGAGACGATTGCGGTGGCAGCAGCGACGGTCGCGACGCCGAGCGTGACGTAGGCGGCCGTCTCCTCGGTTCGCCCCGTCGAGCGAGCCGCGTCGCACGCCGCGTCTCGCGTGCTCACGCAGTTTGCTTCGAGGAACGCGAAGCGGTCACTGCCTAGCGCGTAGAGCACGCCCGACGACGCAGCCGCAGCGAACGCCACGGCACCCGACGTCCATGTCAGCGGCGAAATCATGGCGCGCGTGTCTGAAACGTGGAGTGACGGCGGCGGCGCACTGGCGACGGCTGGCGGCGGACTCGTGACGAGCGGCGCCGGAGCGGGAGCCGGGGCCGGAGGAGCGGCGCGTTCCATCCGCGCGAGCACGTCTTCGAGCTCGGTCGTCGCGGCGTCGCGCGTCGCGAGGTACTTTCCTCCGCGCTCTTCGGCTTCGCGAATCGTCACGCGCATCGCTTCGGCCGACTCGCCCCACCGCCCGAGCTCGCGCAGCGAGCGCGCGACGTAGAGCCGCGTATTGGGCGATGGAAGGAGCGCGAGCGAGCGCTCGAACGCCGCGAGCGACCGGCCATAGAGCCCTGCCGCGTAGCTCTCACGACCGAGCGTGTACTCGCGCTGCGCAGCCCCGGCGTCGCTCGCGCTCGCATCCGCGGGTGCAGCATCGTCTGCGCGCGCGGAGCGCGAGGCAGAGGTGGTGGCGATCACCACGAGGGCCGCCGCGAGCAAGCGCGACTTCACGGCGCCTCCGGATCGAAGACGGTGGCCGATGCGCGGGGCGTGGGCTTCAAGGCGGGAGCCGTACGCGGAGCGACTTTCGTGTCCGTCGCGGTCGCCCTGGGCGATGGCGCGCGCACGCGCACGGCGGGCCCGGCGGAAGCGCTCGTCGGGGGCGGAGCAACGGTCGCGACGCTGACCGCAGAGACGGACGACGTCGGCGCCGGGAGCACCGCGTTCGTGATCTCGGTCGTCACGGTCGTGGCGTCGACGCTCGTGCGCGGTGCCTCCTCACGCCCACCCGCGGAGGTCACCCACGCTCGGGTCATGGCGAACGCGCCGACGAAGACGATCGCCGCCAGCGCCGCGACGATGCGCACGCTCGTGCGATCGACCGCCTTGTTCACGACCGGCGTCACGTATTCGTGCGGCGTCGTCTCGTCCCGCAGCGCCACGTCGCGGTGCGCAACCGAAGGCGCTGTGCTGGGCGCCTTCTCGCCTTCACACGCGCGAACGCTGGCCGCGACCTCGCGCGCTGCGACGGCAAACGGCTCGAGCGCGCGCGCAAACGCGTCCGCGGTCTCGTAGCGGAGCTCGGGCGCAACCGACAAAGCGCGCGCAACGACGGCGTCGAGGGCGGCCGGCACGTCGGAGCGCAACGTCATGAGCGGTGGCACCTCGCCCGCGAGGACGGCTCGCATGACGCCGGCGTGCGAGTCGTCGCCGAAGAGGCGGCGACCCGCGACGATCTCCCAAAGCACGACGCCCGCTGCGTAGACATCGGCCGCGCGCGTGATCGGACTGCGCCCCTGATAGACCTCCGGCGCGACGTAGCCGAGCTTGCCCTTCAGCGAGCCGACCTCGGTGGACGGGGCTTCGCGACCGCGCGCCTTGAAGACACCGAAGTCGGCGACTTTGGCGAAGCCGTCGGTCGACACGAGGATGTTTTGTGGGGACACGTCGCGGTGCACGAGGTCCATCGGCCGACCGTCGTCGTCGCGCAGCTCGTGCGCCGCGTGCAAGCCGAGCAGCGCATCCGCGACGATGCGGGCCGCGACGCCGACTGGCACCGGAGAGTCGTTACGCCCCGCGGCCCGAATGAGCTCGGCGACGGTCCGTCCTTCGACGTACTCCATCACGATGCTCACGGCGCCGCCCTCGGCGACGACATCGAGCGTGGACACGACGTGCGGATGCCGGATGCGAGCCGCGACGCGCGCCTCCGCCAAGAACGCCGCCGCACGGCCCGGACCGTCGACCAGGTGCGGGTGACACACCTTGATGGCGACGGGCCTCTCGAAGCCGAGCGCGCCGACGCCACGACCCCGATAAACGGTCGCGATGCCGCCCGACGCGATCTTCGCGTCGAGCGTGTAGCGCTGCAGCGATGCGCCGAGGGCGACGCTCGACTCGGACGGCGCTACTTTCGGCGCATCGGGCGCGGACATGCGCGCTCTCTAGCACCGAAATTCGAGCGCGCTCGCGATGTGGGATCGTGCCTACGCGCGTCACTTTCAGGAGACGCGCGAGCGCGCAGGAACGCGCGCTCGTGTCACCTCGGAGCTACGAACGTCGCGGCGTCGTCAATGACTACCGGGCGCTCCACCGCACTGCGCCGGAACGCAGCCAGAGCCCGACGAGTAGTGGACGCAGAACGCGTTCGTGCCGCACTCCTCGTCCTTCGAGCACGGCGTCGTGCAAAAGAGGTGGGTGTTCGTCGGATCGTGGCCCGCGGTGCAGATGAGGAACGGATCCACCTGGAAGGGGCACGCCGTCTGATCATCGCAGTACGCGCCGATCTTCTTCTCGTTGCCGCCGTAGCCGGGCGGAACGCAGTTCCCGCCATCGGCTCCGCCGTCTCCGGCCGCCGGCGGTGCCGTGCTCGCCGCGTCCGTCGCCGCGGGCTTGGCCGCGGCGTCACCCGACGTCGATGACGACGACGACGCGCCGGCGTCACCGCTACCGTTCGAGGCCGATCCGATGCCACCGACTTCGGGCTCCGACGAGCTCGAGCACGCCACGGCCGAAGCCACGGCGGCAACCAAGGAGAGCGCGACGATCCTCATTCCTTCACCGCCTTCGTCTCGCACTGGAGGAAGCCGTCGTCGGGGATGTAGTACGAGAACATCACGCACATCTCGCGCGGGAAGGCCATGTCGTGGTCCTCCGTGTTCTTCCACGAGCACGACTGACGGAGCCGCGTGCCCTTGGTCAGCTTGAGCGGCTTGTCGGGCGCGTAGCTCGTGACCGGCGGATGGGACATGAAGAGCGGCTCCCATTCGGTCTCGTAGAGCGTCTCGAGGCTCTTGCCCTTCTCGTCTACCTTCTCGAGCTTGTAGTGCGCGCCCCACTCGTGCATGTGGCCGAGGAGGAGCAGCACGTCGAGATCCTTCGGCACCACGCACTCGGTCGTGCTCGCGCCGGCCGCGCGCGCAGCGAGCTTGAAGTCGAAGTCCACCATCACGAACGAGTTGGCGAACGCCTTCACGTTGGCGTCGTCGACGGTGGTCAGGGTGACCTTGTCCTCGACGGTCGCCGGCCCGGGCTCGGTCCGGACGTAGTGCGCTTGCACCACGAGCTGCTTTCCGGCGGGGATCTTGGTGGCGTACCCATCGGGGAGCGCGATGATTCCCTCTTTGCCGCCGGCGGCGCCGGCGATCTGGTGGAGGCCGAGCATCTCGACGTCGTTGCAGGGGTGGTGACCGACGGGCGCCTTCTGGTCCGCGTAATACACCGTCAAGTGGTGGCCACCCGGGCCTTGCTGTCCGATCGCGGTCTGCACGTTGAGCTGCCGATCGGTGATCGTGTCGGTGTAGAAGCACTCGAACGTGTCGCCGGGCTGAATCTCGAACGGGCCGGTCGAGAACGAGAACCCCGGCACGGTCGCCGTCGACGCGGCGCCGTTGGTCGACGCGGGCGCCGGTCCGGACGCGCTGCCTTCGCTCTTCGCGCTGCAGCCAGACGCCGCGATGGCGAGACAGGCCGCGAGCGCGGCGTGGAGGGTCGTGAGCTTCATTCGTCGGTCTCCGTAAGGTTCGAGCTACTTCGCGCCTTGCGCGATCCATCGGCGGACCGTGTCGCGGGCCGCCTCGGTGAGCAGTGGGTTGCCTTGGGGCATCGATTCGCCGCACGAGCCGCCGGCGCAACGGGCGTCGAGCACGCACTGATCGCCGTCGAGCTTGCGCATGAGGAAGCTCTCGCTGGGGTTCCCCGGCGTGACGTACGGCATGGCGGGGAGCGCACGCGACTTGGCGGCGAGCCCGGCCTTCACCGACTTCTCGTCATCGTCGTTCTTGGGCGCCAGGAAGAGGCCGTGGTTGCTCGAAGAGTGCGACGCGTGACACGCCGAGAACGCGCACGACTGCGTGAAGATGGGCGCGACGTCGGCGAAGGTGGTGGGCGGCGCGGAGAGCGCGCTCGCCGCCGGCGCCTCGTGGGCGACGCAGGCGCTGGCCCCCGCGGCGGCCTGGCCTCGCGAGCCGGTGGCGCTCGAGTCGTCGTCGCTCGCGCTGCACGCGAGGAGAGACGCGAAGCTCCACGTGACGGCGAAGAGCGAAGGCAGACCGAGCCAGCGGGCAGACGCCATGCGCGCCCACACGCAACCCTCGTGCCTCACCGCCCTGGTCTAGGCGTGAGGGCCGACGCGTCGACTCGGGTCTACAGACGCTCGATTCGGCGCCCGCGCAGGGCTCGTCGACGGTCGGCGACGAAGCGTCGACTCGAGTCTACGGTGCCCTTCGGGTGGATCCTTTGGCGGGAGACAATCCCGTCGACCTTGCGGACCGGAGACCGCACGCCGACCTCAGAGGAGCTTCGGCGGCCGCATGGAAGGTCGGGCGGCGACGCCGAGCCACTCACGCAAAACGGCGAGCTCTTGCGAGGCCGTGAACGCCAGCAAGTCGTCGATGCGCCCCGTGGCGTCGAGCTCGGCGATCTCGCGCTTCTCGGCGCGGAGCACGCGCGCCGCGACCGCCAAATCGCCCGAGAGAACGAGCCCGGCGCGGCACGCCGATCGTTCGACCGACTTGAGCAGCGTAACGAGGTCGGTCTTGCCGCCGGCCGACGCGAAGCGCTGAACCGCGTCGTCGAGCTCGGCCTTCGCGTCGGGCGTGATTCGCTCCGCGATCGCTCGCGCGAACGACTTCACTCGCTCCTCGATCGCCGGCGGCACCGGCAGCTCCGGTAGCCCGACGCGCACCGCCGCGATGAACAGACTGGTGAGCGCGGGCAGCGTAGGGAAGAAGAAGAGGAGCTCGTGCTCGGGCCGGTAGTACGTGAGGTGCCGGGCCGCGAGGAAGACGACCTCCTGCATCGATCGACCGCCCGCCACCGAGCGGTCCACGATCGTCGTGGGGGTGGCGATCGGCACGGCCGCGAGACCGCCCGGAACCTCGTCGGCGATGTAGAGCTCGGGAGCCGGCACGCCGAGGAGCGACGCAGCCCAGCGGAACGCGCGCGCCACCGTCACCGTGCTCTCGGGATCGATGCGCTTTCCGGGGTCCATCGGCGGCGGTGGACGAAGGCTGTTCTTTCCGGTGTCGGCGACGCGAATGGTGATCGCCACCTCGCGTACGGCGCGCAAGATCGCCGCCGCCGACGCGTCCCATCCCGGCGCGCGGAGGAACTGATCCCACGCTGCGTCATCGAGCGCGCTCGCCGGCCGGAGGAGACCCTCCGGGCGATACTGCGCCGCGACCATTTCGTGATCGACCTCGGCCGCGCCGAGCTCTTCGAGCGCAGACGCAGCCAAGAAGGCCCGGTCGGTGCGGCCGTCGCGACGATGGATGTCGAAGAGCCGCGCGAAGGTCTCCACCCGGCGCGGAGCGATGGCCGCCGCGCCTTCGAGCTCGAACGCTGCGGCCAGCGAGTCGCCGTCGGCGAGGAAGAGCTCGGCGAGCTCGGCGCGCGCCTCGACGTCGCTCGGATCGCACCGAACCGCGCCCGAGAACGCTTCGAGCGCACCTTCGCGATCGCCGATTGAGTCCTTGCGGAGGCGGGCCAGGCGCTTGCACAAATCGGCGGCGCGCTTCGGCTGCTGCGCTTCGGCGGCGCGATCGATGAGCCGGGCGTACACGCGCTCGAGCGGCAACCACTCGGCGCGCTCGGTGCGCAGCGCGACGAGACGCGCGAGCGCTTCGTCGTTGGTCGGCTCCTCTTCGAGGGCACCCTCGAGGAGCGCGATGGCGCGCGCCTTGTCCTTCACCTTGGTCTCGATGACCTTGGCCTGCTCGAGACGAAGCGCCGATCGCGCCACGCGGTCGTGCTCTTCGAGGCACATTGCGCCGAGGACGCGCGACAGCCCTTCCCCGTCGCCCTCTGCCTCGTAGAGCTCGCGCAGCCGGACGAGGAGCGCGGCGTCACCGGGCCGAAGGTCACGCGCTTCCTCGAGCACGGCCGCGGCGCGTTTCCTATCGCCGAGCTCGTCGGCGAGGATCGTCGCGAGCCGCGTGAGCTCGTCGGCCTTCTCGTTCGGATCCCCGAGGGCCGCCGCGAGCCGCGTACGGAGCTCGACGACGCGCTCCTTTTCGCCCGCCTTGGCGGCGAGGTCGATGCTGCCCTCGAGCGCGCGGCGGTGCGCCGGCGCGCTCTTCAGCGCCTTGGCGAAGTTGTTCTTCGCGTCGTCGACCTTCCCTTGCGCGACCTTGATCTGGCCGATGCTCGCGTAGATCGACGCGAGCACCGCGCCGTCGAGATCGGCGGGCGCCACCATGAGCGCCTTCTTGTAGGCGTCGAGGGCTTCGTCGAGCTCCCCTCGATCACGGTGAAACGTGGCGGCGGAGAGAACAGGCTCGAGCAGCGGCGGCGGTGGCCGGGTCGAGCGACGCGGAATGGTCATGCAGCGTAATGGGCATCGTAGCGCGCGGACGCGACCAGCGTCACCGCCCTCGCGCAGGGGAAAACTTCAACCAAAGCGCACGACCACTGGGGAGTGGTCGGAGTCGTAGAAATGCGTCTCTCCCGCGGCCCGCAGAGCGTCGTGGTCGCGCAGGTCCTCGTTGAGAACCCGTGCGTCGGTCACGCGGGCGAGCAGCCGCTCGCTGACGAGGACATGGTCGATCGCGCGAGTCTTGCCGAAGTGCATGAGCGAGTGGCGCCGCTCGAAGGGGATCGAGCGCGTCGCGTCGAAGAGCTCGGCCGGCGGCGCGCCCCGCACGGTCCGAAAGACGATCGACGACGGGACATCGTTGAAGTCGCCGACGACGGCCACGCTCGGAGTCGCTTCGGGGCTGGCCGCGGCGCCGCACACGGCGTCCACTGCGCGCCGCACGAAGAGGGCCTCTGCCGATCGAAAGACGACGCTGCGAACCATCCCTTCCATGGCGTCGGCCGCGGTCTTGGGCTCGACGACCGCGCCGGCCGCATCGAGGAGGGGCGCCGGGCGGCCCGACTTGAAGTGCACGACGAAGACGGTGATGGGCTCTCCGCCCGCGTCCACGGAGACCTTGACGATCCCCCGGCGCAGCGGCAGGCGGGCACCGAAAGGTGGCGCGTCGCCTTCGACGAAGACGGGGAACCGAAGCGCGTCGGTCGTGAGCACTTCAGAGGCGAGGACCGGCAAACGAGTGAGGACCGCGCAGCGAATGCCGCGCGCGTCCGGCGTTCCGATCACGGCGGTGTATTTGCCGCACGTCATTCGCGCGACCAGCCGGAGGAGGAGCGCTTCGGAGCCGATCTCCTGGAGGCCCACGACGTCGGCCGACACGGCGTCGAGCTTCCGAGCGAGGTACGCGATCTTCTCCTCCGTCGCCTCCGCGCCGCGGGGATCCTGGGGATCCGGGTCGAAGAGGTCGAGGACGTTGTACGTGGCGAGCGAGAAGGTCACTCCTCCTTGTACCCGATTCCCCGCGCCCGATAGCGTCTGCGGCGGGACGTATTATGCTTCTCCCATGGAGCTTCCCAGCGAGGACACCCTCCGCCACTTGGTCACGCGCTACGCCGCGTTCGTCGCCGCTCACGGTGAAGCGATCGGCACACCGGACCTCGTGCAGCCGACCGGCGAGTTCTTCCCCGACGAGTTCCGCGGTGACCCCGAGAGCGTCGCGACCTTCATGAAGCGAATCCTCTCGTATGCGCCGCTCGCCGACGAACTGCCGGTCGCGCTCCGCTTCGTCACTCCGGAGCGAGAAGACGAGGCCGGCGGTGGGTGCAGCTCCGGCGGCTGCAGCTCGGGTGGCAAGAGCACGCCCGTCCGCGACACCGTGAGCGAGATCGAAGGAGGCTACCTCGTGGACGTCTACGTCGGCGACGTCGCCACGGCGACGCTCCTCGGAACGACGCTCGCGCGGAGCGCCGGAGATCTCGTCCTTCGCGAGGCCGGCGAAGAGCCGGCCGACCGGGCCACCGAGGCGGAGATCGCCGCGGTGGCGTCGGGGCTCGGCGTGCTCCTCGCCAACGGGAGCTACGTCTACGCCAAAGGGTGCGGCGGCGTGCGCGTTCACCAGGCCACCACGCTTTCGGTGTCCGAGCACGCGGTCCTCCTCGCCCTCTTCGTGCGCGCCCACGACGTGAAGCCCGGCACCGCGCGCGCGCACCTCGACACGACGCCCGCCGAGGCGTTCGACACGGCGCTCGCGTGGGTCGACTCCAACCCCGAGATCGTCGACGCGCTCCGTACGCACCCAGCCACGTTGGCGGCGGGCATGTTCTCCGTCCGCCCCGTGAAGGGTTTCCTCGGCCGGCTCTTCGGTCGGCGACCGAGCGCGCCCGAGCCCGCGACCGTCGCGGCGGCCGCGCCACGCCGCGTCCGGTCTCCGGAAGAGGAGCGCCGGCTCGCCGAGTCGCGCCGCCTGGTCGAGGAAGCCCTCGGCAAGGCCTGAGAGCGCGATAGAATCTCCCGATGCAAAGGCAGGCGCCCGTCCCTCCCTCGGACGAGATCGACCTCTACGTAAGGACTTACTACTCGCTCTTGCGATCCTCGGGGGAGGTGCGCGTACGCGCGTTCGAGGAGTCGCACGCCTTCAGCGAGTCGTCGCTCCACCCGGGCGCGCTCGCTCCCGATCCGGATCTCTCGGCGTTCGCCTACGCGGCGGCCCGCCTCCCGGCGGAGATGATCGCCGTCGATCAAATCGTTCTCGGCCAATCGCACGAGCTCTTCGAAGCGGTGGGGCTCGGCGTTCGCGAGTGGGCGATGGTCCGAACCCGCGGTCGACGTCGCCCGCTCCGCTACGACCCCGCCACGCGAACCCTCGCCGTGTTCATCGCCAGCGAGAGTGACATCGACGACCTCATTCCGATCGTCACCGCCTTCCAAATCGAGTGGAACAAGCTCCACGAGCGCCTGGACGGCCTCGCCCCAGACGCCCCGCTCCCGGACGACGCGTCCCTCGCGCAGCGGCTCGGGATTCAGGCCTCGGCCATCGCCACCCTGCGCGCCGCCCTCTCCCCCCATTTCGAGAAGGGCGTACGCGCCATCGCGGAGCGTGCGCTCGATCTCAACGTGCGGCTCCTCGCCGCGAGCTACTCGCAATACCAACGCGCCGCGCAGCGCTGGTGGAGCGGCGTCGAGCCTACTTACATCCGCAAGGCGCCGCCGCGCCGGCCGCCGGTCTACTTCGTCTCGTCCAACACGCACGCGGTCGCCAACTTGGTCGGCGGTTACGCCAAGACGCACATCCGCGGGATTGAAGCGTACGCGCGCGCAACGAACCCCGAAGGACTCTATCCGGTCTTCGAGAAGGCGCTGGCCTCCGGCGAGCTCGCCGAGGTCCTTCCCCTCGCCTACTACATGCTCCGCGGGTTCATTCACGACGTGAAAGACGGCTCGCGCATGCGCGAGGTCCGCGCCTACGAGCAGTCGATCGGCCTCACGCACCTCTCCGAGCCCGGGCACATCGACGTCGACGCGCAGATCATCGAGCTCGCACGCCTCGATCCGGCGCTCCTCGATCCACGTCTCGAGATGGACGACATCTCGCTCCTGAAGAAGAGCGAGGCCATCATCATCAACATCGACTACCCGCTCGGGATGGCTGCCTACCACGTGCTCTCGCGCGTGGGGCAAGGCGTGGGCGAGCTCCGCGGCGTCTACGTCATGGGCAAGGCGGCGACGCTCAATGGCCGCGTCGGTGACGTGTCGCTCTCGGGCGTCGTGTACGACGAGCACTCGAGCAACACCTTCCTCTTCCGCAACGGCTTCACGGCGAAGGACGTCCGGCCGTACCTCCGCTTCGGCAGCGTCTTCGACAACCAGTCGGCGGTCACCGTGCGGAGCGCGTTCCTGCAGAACAAGCACTACATGAACGCCTTCTATCACGAGGGCTACACGGTCCTCGAGATGGAGGCCGGGCCGTTCTTGAGCGCGTGCTACGAGCTCGTGCACCCTACACGCATCCCGCACGACGAGATCGTCAACTTGAGCTCGCGCGCCGGCTTCGACATCGGCATCCTCCACTACGCGTCGGATACGCCGTACTCGCGCCGTCAGTCGCTCCTCTCGAAGAGCCTCTCGTATTTCGGCGTCGACAGCACCTACGCGTGCGCGATCCCGATCGTTCGGCGGATCTTCGAAAAGGAGATCGGGCGCGTGCGAAACGCCTCGGGGTGAGCTGACGTGAAGACCGTGGGCGTGCGACTGGTCGGCGGGGCCGTGCCATCGGTCGTGACCGAGAGCCCACTCGTTTACCTGACGCTCGGCGCCGTGCTCGGCCTCGCAGCCGCGTTCGCACTGCCGGCCCTGGTTCTCGTCCTCGTCCCGCTCGTGACGTTGCTCCTCCTCCAGCACTTCGGAGCGACGGGGCGCGTGACCGCGCGCGTCGAAGCCGGTCGTGTGCGCCTACCCATGGGCGCGGAGATCCGTGCCAGCGAGGTGCTCGCCATCACGACCGCACGCCTCGATGATCCCGCGAGGCCCGGCGCGGTCTCGATCGCGATCGCGCATCGCCGTCGCCCCGACGCGCCGCTCCTCCTCGACGTCGATTCGGACGAGGACGCAGAGGCCGTAGTGGTCGCGCTCGGCGGCGGCACGCACGGAGCCGGCCACCACGTCACCTTCGCGAACCCCATGCGAGGCGTGCTCGGCGCGTTCATCGCGGGCAGTGCCGCCATCGCGACGGCGACGTTCCGTGCGACGCTCCCCGAGGGCATGGCATGGTTTCCGTTCGCCAGCGCGGTCGGCGCCATCGTCGCGTCGTTCGCGTTCTGGCAGCGCGCGTCGGGACTGAGCCTCCACCGCTCGGAGTTCCGCTACGCAGGCGTATTGTTCCCGTATGCCCAGATCGCGTCGGTCGACGTGAACGGCCGCGAGGTGCGCACGGTGCTGACCGACGGGCGCGTGCTGGTGGTGAACGACATCGGGGAGCCGCGGCACCTCGCCGCGCACCTTCGAACGGCGGCGGTGCGCGCCCACGGCCCCGCCGCGATCGAGCCCGAGCCGCACGCGCTCCTCGTGCCCCCGCGCGGCGATCGCCTCGCGTGGCTCGCGCGCATCGACACCGAGGCCCGCGCGACGGGCGGTCACTACCGGAGCGCGGGCTTGGACGCGCAGTCGGCCTGGGTGACGCTGCGCGATCCCGACCAGCCGGCGCTCGCCCGCGCGGCGGCGGCGCGCGTTCTCGTGCTGCTCGGCGAAGCACGCGAGGCGATCGCGGAAGCCCTCGCGACACTCCACGGCCCCGGTGCGACCGAACAAGCGCGCGTCGTCGCCCGGTTGGACGAGGCCGAGCCCGAGGCGGTCGCCGCCGCGATCGACGATCTCGACGCGATCGATCAGGCCCTCGCGGACGAAGACCCGACCGTCGCCCGCGGGCGACGCTCCAGCTGAGACCCGCCCAAAAATCCGCGGCGGGGAGACTTCACGCACACGCACTGAAACGCGGAAATATCGGGGAATCGGAACGCTTCCTGCTCGACGGAAGCTCAATGCGCTCTCTCGTCGCCTCGCCGGTCGCCGCCGCTCTCGCGCTCGTGGTCTTCGCCGCTCCGCTCTGCGTGGGGTGCTCGGCCGGCGTCGGTACGGCGGGGGATCCAAACAGCGAGGATCCCGTACAGGGTGCGGGCGCGGCGGGCGACTCGGTTCCCCTTCCCGCCGCGCAGAGCCGCGCACCGGGCGCGAACCCGGGCGCAGGGTTTTCGTCGCCGGGAAGCGACGGAGGGGTGAACGCGATCCCCACCACCATCACGCCGCCGTCGCCGACGACGCCGCCCACGGTCCCGACGACCGTCTCGCCGCCGCAGAGCTCCACGCCGCCACCGTCCGCGACGAACGCGGACCCCTACCTCGCGGCGCGCGACTACTGCGTGCAGCGCATCAATCAGTATCGGTCGACGCTCGGCTTGCCCGCGCTCATCGCGGTGAATGGCGCCGGGGCGTGCGCCGACCAGCAAGCCCGGTACGACGCGGCCTCGAATGCCGCGCACGGAGCATTTGCAGGATGCAATGAATTCGCCCAGAACGAGTGCCCGGGTTGGGGCGGCTCGCTCGGATCGGCGCTCCCGGGCTGCCTCGACGCGATGTGGCGCGAAGGCCCGGGCGGCGGCCACTACGAGAACATGGCGTCGCAGCAGTACCGCTACGCCGTCTGCGGCATCTATCAGACCCAGAACGGCGGCTGGTGGATCGTGCAAGACTTCCGGTGACCCACACGACGTCGCGCGTCGCCGTCAGCGAATGGCCACGCCCGCGCGGAGGAAGAGCGGCACCACGACCGACGCGACGTCGCCCGAGTTCATCGAAGGACGCGAGAGCGGCGTCAACGCGGTGGCGCCGATGAAGCCGCCGGCCGAAGAACCCACGCGATCGTAGGCCGCGACGCCGACCGACACGCCGCCCCAGAGGCCCCCCGCGTCCGTCGTTCCGGGGCCCTCGCGATGGAAGAACATCGGGCCGAAGTGAACGTCGGCGAAGGGCGTGATCGTCCCGAGCGCCGGCGCGTGTACGCCGAGCGTGCCGAGCGCTCCCGCGTTCACGGCGAATCCGCGGCCGTTCGATGGGCCGATCGCCAGCGAGACTTCGGCGCCCCCGTGCAGCACTCCGTACGTCGGACCACCGCGGAGGAAAAGACCGGGGAGCACGCTCGTTTGCCCCGGCGCGAATCCGATCTCGACGCCGCCTTGGAAGTAGCCGCCGAACCGGGCCGTATCCGAGCGCACGTCGTCCGCGCGTGCGACGACGGAGGACAAAGTCGACGCAAAGAGCGTGGCGAGGACGACGCGAACACGGAGCATCGCCGGTCGGACGTGGCGCGCCCGGCCGCATTCACCTTGCCGCGCGCTCCCCGCGCCGGCCGACCCGAATCGCTGCTTTAACGGCTGAATCCGCGTTCGGGGCTGAGATGGCGGTCGGCCGCGATTGCGCAGGGGAAAGTTCGGGTCAAGCTGCGCCACCCCGATGAGCCCGCGCCACCTCGCCCTATGGCGGTGCTCAGTTGAACTGAGCCTACGATTCGTGCCGCCCGATCGGGCGAACGGCACGAATCTCCGGCTCATCGGCACTCGTCTGATCACGACCTGGAAGCTTTCTAGATCGGCGCAACTAAGTTGCGCCGTAGCCGCCCTCGTCGTCGCCGCGCTTGGTGTTGGCTGTTCCGATCGGCCGATGCTCGACCCGTACCCATCGGCGGTGGTCGAGGTCGACACGAACCTCCCCGTTCCCCTCGCGGCCGCGCGCCTCCGCGTCGACGTCTACGCCGCCGACGGAGCGTGGATCGAGTCGTCGGACTTCGCGCGCCCCGACCCGCGCGACTGGCCCGTCAGCTTCGGGGTGTACACGGCCGACGGCGTGAGCGATTCGGTCTACGTGCGACTCCGCGCCTACGTCGAGGGCGAGACGGACGACTACCGCGGAGAGCGGTTCCGAGATTGGGGCGCGGTCTTCTCGCATCCGGGCGCCGCGAGCGGTCCGCGCCTCGTGAAGAACGGCGTCGACGTCACGCCCGCTACCGAGCCGCAACCGCTCGCCGCCGTCGACCGCCTCGTCCGTGTGCGACTCACCGCCAAGAAGACCGGGCACGTCCGGGTCATGCTCCACGGCGCGTGTGTCGGGACGATGATCAAGCTCGGAGAGCGCGGCCTCCCGGACGCGAAGAGCGAGTCGTGCGTCACGACCGAGAAGCGGCGCGAGCCGCTCGTCGAGCTCTCCGACGACGGCGCGACCATCGGCCCGTCGTCCGTCGGCACGTGGCACGGCGCGCCGTGCGCGGAGGGTGACTCGACCGCTGCTCGCGCTTGCGTACCGGGCGGCGCCACGGTCCTCGGAACGCGCGTGTCGCTCGTCGACTCGCTCGCGCCCGAAGGCGGCGGCGTCACCCCGCCGGTGCGAATCTTCGGGCTCGACCGATTCTTCATCGACCGTGAAGAAGTGACCGTCGGGCAGCTCCGCGACGCTTTCGCCCACGGGCTCACCGCGGCGACGCCGGACCCGCTCGACGGTCCGCTCGATCCGGCCGGCGGCAAGACGTGCACGTGGAGCACGAAGCCCATGGACCGCGAGGCCTTGCCCGTGACGTGCGTCGACTGGTTGACGGCACGTGCATACTGCAAGCTTCATGGCGGAGACCTCCCGACCGAAACGCAATGGGAGCACGTGGCGACCATCGCCGGTGGGACGGAGAAGCGCCTCTACCCGTGGGGCAACGAGGTCCTCGGCTGCGACCGTCTGGTGTTCGCGCGCGATCCGAACGGCGGCATCACGACCAGCGCTTGCGTCAAACAGGGCGACACGCCGGTGCCGGTGACGAGTGGCCCCGGTGACGTGACCCCGCTCGGCGTACACGCGCTCTTCGGCGGAGTGCGCGAGTGGACGCGCGACGTCTTCGCTCCCTACGAGTCGCCGTGCTGGGCCGAGGCGAGCCTCGACAATCCGCTGTGCGAGAACGTGATCGGCGCCGGCAGCCACACCCACCGCGGCACGAGCTGGCTTTCGCCCGCGGCGCCCGTCGCTTCGCGCGTGGCGTCGAACGAAGCGAACCGCGGCCGAGACATCGGCTTTCGTTGCGTCTACGCGACGCGGGAGGGCGAATGATCACGTCGGATGCGCTCCGTCGCGGAGTCTCCCTCGTCGCCACGCTCGCCGCCGCAGCGACGGCGTGCGGCGACGTCGCGCCGCTCCCCCCGACCGGCCAAATCGTTCTCTACGTGGACACCGATGCACCCGTCCCACCGGCGCCGGGGGAAAGCCTCGGCAAGGACGAGCCGCCGCCGCTCTTCGATCGACTCCGCATCGAGTTCTTCGCTCCAGGCGAGGACGAG
This sequence comes from Polyangiaceae bacterium, assembly GCA_044224815.1. GTDB lineage: Bacteria > Myxococcota_A > Polyangia > Polyangiales > Polyangiaceae > JADJCA01. The sequence goes on along the minus strand of JBGAJR010000001.1, from coordinate 237,949 downwards.
CCTTGCCCCGGCTGCACGCGAGACTTCGCGCTCGACGCGCGAGCGCTTCGCGAGAGGCGCGCATCCGTCGGGTTCGTGCCGCGCGCAGGGCTGACCGGGTACCGCGCGCGCGTTCGCCTCTATCGCGCGGCCGGCGTCGCGGGACCACGACCGCGATCGACGCTGGAGCACGTGCTCGCGCTCCCCGCGGTCGCCGCCGAAGGCATCGTAGAGGTCCGGACGCGCGTCTCGGTCGACGATCTCGGCGCCCCGCGCGGGACCCTCGATCAACCGATCGACGCGGAGCGCGGACGCCCGGACGCGACCGCCGTCGCCACTTGGCCGGGCGCGGTCGTCACGCCATGCCGGAGCGACCCCGAAGACGGCATGGCCTGCGTACCCGGCGGCGCGTTCTGGATGGGGAGCCTGGAGAGCGAAGCGAGCGAGAGCTTGGTGCATCTCTCGCCGTTCGCGATCGACGCGACCGAGATCACCGTCGCCGCCTTCCGCCGTTCCAAGCTCGCCAACGGCACCGATCCAAGCGCCGAGGTGACGCGCCTCTGCTTCTACTCACCGAAGGAAGGCGTCGCGGATACGCATCCGGTGAACTGCATCTCGAAGGATCTCGCCGCCGCGTTCTGCACCGCGCGCGGCGCCGATCTACCGACCGAGGCCGAGCACGAGTACGCGAGCGGCGGTCGCCGCGGCGTCCCGTTCCCGTGGGGCACGACGCCCCCCGCGTGCGAGGACGCCATCTTCGCGCGGGGCGGCGGCCCCGATCCGGGCACGCCTTACTTCACGAGCGCGCAGGGGGCCCGCGCGTGCAATCGACTCGGCGTCGGCCCCGCGCCCGTGAAGCGCGGCGCGCGCGACAAGGTCACGTTCGGCGGCGTCGACGTGTTCGACCTGGCCGGCAACCTCACCGAGTGGGCCAAAGACGAGGGCGATCCCTGCTGGCTGGGCGGCGGCGTGCAGACGAACCCATCTTGCACTGCGCCCCGCCCGAACACGCTACACACACGAGGCGGCGCGTGGGGGGACATCCCTTTGTCGCTCGCGGCAACCCAGCGCACCGGTGTCCGCAGCGAGCCTGCTGATGGCCCCAACAACGTCGGCTTCCGCTGCGTAAGACGCGACTGACACCAGAGAGAGAGCTCCACGTGGTCCAACGCCTCGCCCCCGTCCTCGCTTCGACCTTCTTCGTCGTCCTGGCTGCCGCGTGCAGCAGCACCGCCGACGGTACGGCCCCACCTACGCAGAGCTCCGACGCGGGAGTCGGAACCGACGCGGCCGCCGTTCCGCCGCGCGAGCTCGTGGACGCGTTCTGCGATCACACGACCGCTGGCTTCGCGAGCTACTTGGACGCGTGCTGCAACGCCAAGGACCGGACGACGCAAGTCTACGGGCTCTTCGCCACCGTGGTGCATCAGGCGATCGACAGCTGCAAGAGCGTGGTCGGCCGAAGCCTCGAGCGCGGACGCGTTGCTTACTCGGAGGAGGGCGCCGCGGCGTGCCGCACGGCGTTCGCGCCCTACTTCGCGAGCGACGCCTGCACGAACGGAGGCGCGTCGGGCAGCTTGAGCGCGGCGTGCAAAGGCGCTTTCGCCGGTCAGCAAGCGGACGGTGACGCGTGCGTGGCCGACTTCGAATGCCAAGACGGCCTCTTCTGCCAAGGCGCAAAGGTCGACGCGGAGGGCCACTGCGGCGCGCCGGTCGCCAACGGCGCCGCGTGCGCGTCCAGTGGGACCGCGCAATCGCTGGCGGGCATCGTTTACGGGGACCATCCGCACTGCCAGGACGGCGCGTACTGCGCGACCGACAGCAAGCGCTGCGCGGCGCTCCTCGCGAATGGTGCATCATGCACGGAAGACGCCGCGTGCAAGACGGGGAACTGCCTTCGGGGAAAGTGCAGCGCCACGAGCACGGCGGCGCTCGACGAGCCCTGCCTCGCCAAAGCCGACTGCGCGGCGCCGAACACGTGTCTGCCGTCGGGCTCGGGCTCGGCCCGCACGTGCCAGCCGCGCCTCGAGCCGGGCTCGACCTGCCAAGCTGACGACGACTGCCACGGCCTCTGCGACCGCCCTGACGGCGGCGCGACCGGGAAGTGCGTCGCCTACTGCACCGGCGCAACGCGCTGAAACGCGCGAGCGCCGGCGCAACGCCGCCCTCGCGGGCGGCGGCTCGTCACGCCTCGTGGCGGACGTATTCGAAGTCGACCGGACGGCCCTTGATGCCTTGCTTGGGCGGCGCGATCCAGTTGGCCATCTTGCCCGTCTCCCAGACGGGCTTCTGCATCAGGCTCTGCACGTAGGCCTTGTCGGCATCGGTGGGGAGCCAGCTCGAGCGCTTCGCTTCCCACGCCTCCTTGGAGACGATGTTGCCGTCGACGTCGACCGGGATCTCCGAGCAGATGCCGATGTGGCGGTGGAAGCGACGGCTGGGCAGCTTGAGCTGGAAGTCGATGCCGTGGGCCGCGATGGCGCGGTTCCACTTGTCGACGCCGCGCTGGCAGTCCTCGACGTACGCGTCGCGGAGCACCTCGTTCATGGCGTTGCGCAAGGGGACGTCTTCTTGCACGAAGCGACCATCACGCGGCGTCTGCATCGAGTAGATGGCGTCGAGCGCGACGTGGTCCTCGTACTGATCTTCCTTGGCGCGCCCCTTGAGGCCGGTCGCGAAGAACGAGGCCGCGTTGGACGAGACCTCGCCGCCGAAGAGATCGAGCGAGAGCGAGTACCAGAGGTTCAGGTACTTCTGCATCGTCGGGAGATCGATGGCGCCGAGCTTTCGGACGTCGTCGGGGTGATCGATCTTGTGCTCCTTCATGAGCGACGCCGTGCGCTCCACGATGCGGAGGACGCCCGTCTCACCCACGAACATGTGGTGCGCCTCTTCGGTGAGCATGAAGCGCGTCGTGCGTGAGAGCGGATCGAACGCGCTCTCTGCGAGGGCGAGCAGCTGGTATTTGCCGTCACGGTCGGTGAAGAACGTGAACATGAAGAACGACAGCCAGTCGGTGCACGGCTCGTTGAACGCACCCAAGATGCGCGGCTTGTCGGGGTCGCCGCTGCGGCGCTCGAGCAAGGCTTCGGCCTCCTCGCGTCCGTCGCGACCGAAGTACGAGTGGAGGAGGTAGACCATCGCCCAGAGGTGACGACCTTCCTCGACGTTGACCTGGAAGAGGTTGCGAAGATCGTAAACGCTCGGGCACGAGTGACCGAGCATGCGCTGCTGCTCGACGCTCGCCGGCTCGGTGTCTCCCTGCGTCACGATGAGGCGGCGCAGCGTGTTGCGGTGCTCGCCCGGGACTTGCTGCCACACGGGCTCGCCCATGTGATCGCCGAAGCCGATGCGCCGATCCGCGACCGGGTCGGCGAGGAAGATGCCCCATCGGTACTCCGGCATCTTCACGTAGTTGAAGTTCGCCCACCCTTCGTGATCGACGCTGATGGCCGTGCGCAGGTAGCAGTCATCGGCCTGGAAGCCGCTCGGCCCCATGTCCATCCACCACTTGAGGTAGTTGGGCTGCCACGCCTCGAGCGCGCGCTGGAGCTTCTTGTCGCTCGAGAGTTGGACGTTGTTCGGGATCCGCTCGTCGTTGAGAACGTTGCTCATGGGTCCTTGTTCGGGCTCGTGGGCTTTCGCGTTGGTGGCGGGTGGATGCGCAGGTCAGGTGCGGCGATAATCGAACTCGGGGCGTTCGGGCTTGCCGTAGAGCGTGAGGGCGCCGCGCTCGCCGACGGCGTTGGGGCGCTGGAAGATCCAGTTCTGCCACGCCGAGAGGCGCGCGAAGATCTTGGTCTCCATCGTCTCCGGGCCACCGAAGCGTAGGTTCGCTTCCATGCCCGTGAGCGCATCCGGCGAGAGCGACGCGCGCTCCTCGACCGCGATGCGAACCTCGTCGTCCCAGTCGATGTCGTCGGGCGCGAAGGTGACGAGGCCGAGCGACATCGCCTCCTCGGTGGACATCGGGCCCTTGTGCTCGAGGACGCGGGCGACGCGCTCGGGCTCCTTCAGGAAGCGCGACTGCAAGCGAGTGAGACCGTTGCCCATGGGGTATGCGCCGCCGTTCATGACGCTCGCCTCGAGCGTCACGCCTTCGGCGTCGAGCATGTAGACACGGTCGGACGCCAAGGCCAGCTCGAGGAGCGTTCCGGCGAACGCCGAGGTGGGCGTCACGAAGGTGAAGAGGCTCTTGGCCATGAGATCGAAGCGCTTGAGCGTGCGCTTGATGAGGAGGCGCACCTCGCGAACGAGGCCGTCGTCTTTGTGGGCGTTCAGCATCGTGTCGACCGCGAGGACGGCCTTGGTATCGCCGGCGGTGTGCACGCCGATCACGCCGATCGTCGGGTGGTTGAAGCGGAGATCGAGGAGCGCGTCGTCGAGCTCGCGGAAGGCGCGGATGCACCACGCTTGATCGCCGGCCTTGGCAAGCTCCTCGGGCGTCGTGGGCTGCGCCTTCTCGGGCGCGCGCATCGTGAGCGTGGCCGTACGCGCGGCCGCGTCGAGCGCGAGCGACACGTATTTGTACTCGGTGCCCGACTCCGAGCGCTTCGCCTCGAGCGGGCCGAGACGAACGGCGGGGAACGACTTCCGCTTGGAGCGGGCGATCATCGCCTCGAGGCGCTTCTTCACGGCCGCGTCGAACTGCGAGCGGCCGGGGCACTCGTCGACGAGGCCCCACTCGACCGCGCGCTTGCCGCGCACGCCCTCGGCCAGCGACGAGAAGACGTCGCAGAGATCGCGACGCACCTTGCGCTTGTCGGTGAGGCGCGTGAGGCCGCCCGTGCCAGGGAGGACGCCGAGGAGCGGCGTCTCCGGGTAGCTGACGGCGGAGTTGCCGTCGTCCTGGAGGACGATCTCGTCGCACGCGATCGCGAGCTCGTAGCCGCCGCCCGAGGCCGGGCCGGTGACGGCCGCGATCGACGGGATGCCGCCTTCGGCGCTCAGCTCCTCGATGCCGAGGCGCGTCTCGTTGGTGTACTTGCAGAAGTTGACCTTGAACGCGTGGGTCGAGCTCCCGAGCATGTAGATGTTCGCGCCCGAGCAGAAGATGCGGTCTTTGCCGCTCGCGAAGACCACCGCCCGAACCTCGGGGTGCTCGAAGCGAATGCGCGTCAGCGCGTCGGCGAGCTCGACGTCGACGCCGAGATCGTACGAGTTCAGCTTGAGGGGGTAGCCGGGGCGGAGGCCGCCGTCCTCCTTCACGTTCATCACGAGGCGCGCGACCTTGCCGCCGTGCTCGGCGGGAAACTCGAGCTGCCAGTGACGGTAGCGATCGGGGTGGGTCTCGAAGCGAACCGGCGGGGCTTCCACATGGGTCTCGGCCATGCGGATGGATGTAGGCCACGACAGGCGACCGTTCAAGCACTATAGTGCGTATTCGGACCGGCCATCATGAACTATAGTGCACATCCCCGCCGCGGCGCCGCGCTCCTCACCCGACTCGGCGCGACCGTGCGCAAGGCGCGGGCCGAGCGCGGCCTCTCCCGCAAGGAGCTGGCGGAGCGTGCGCACGTGAGCGAGCGCTTCTTGGCGCAGCTCGAGTCGGGCGAAGGAAACATTTCGGTCCTCCGCCTGGAAGACGTCGCGGAGGCGCTCGGGCGCTCGGCGGCGACGCTGCTCGCCGACGCGAGCGCCGTAGTCCCATCGCACGACGGGGTCATCGCGCTCCTCGGCCTTCGCGGCGCGGGGAAGTCGACCATCGGCACCGAGGTCGCGCGCCGGCTCGGCGTGCCGTTCGTGGAGCTCGACGCGCTCGTCGCGCGCGAGGCCGGCATGAGCCTCGCGACCATCTTCGAGATCCACGGGGAGGCGCACTTCAGGCGCGTGGAGCGGGAAGCGCTCCGGAAGTTCCTCGACGAGACGCCGGCGGCGGTGCTCGCCACGAGCGGCTCCATCGTGAAGGACAAGGAGACGTTCGCGCTCCTCCGCGCGCGCACCAAGACGGTGTGGCTCAAGGCGCGCGCGCGCGACCACTGGGACCGGGTCGTGGCCCAAGGCGATGGCCGCCCGATGCACGGTCGAGCCAACGCGAAGAGTGAGCTCGAGGAGCTCCTCCGCGCCCGGAAGCCCCTCTACGAGCGCGCCGACGTCACCGTCGACACGTCGCTCGCCTCCGTCGACGACGCGGTGGCGCGGGTGGTCCAAGCGATCGGATGATCGTGGTAGCGTCTTCACGGAGGCTGCCATGAAGCTCGCATTCGTCGCCACCGACCACGATCTCACCAAGACCGTCGTCGTCGCGTTCGACGCCACCACCCTCACGCTCCGCGTCGATCTCGAGACCGGCCTCGACGAAGACGCGCTCGAGGAGCTCGACGAAGACGACCGCGAAGAAGCGCTCGCCCTCGTTCGGGAGCACACCCTCGAGATCGACTTCGCGCACGTGTCGTTCGCGGGGAACTTCCTCGCGACGTTGGTCTTCGCGCTCTACCGCCGCGCGTTCACGCTCTACGACAGTGACGGCCAGGAGCTTCCGCTCCCCAACGCGGTCGAGAAGGTCGCGGAAGCCATGCGCTTCCTCCACGGCGCCAAGCGGCGCGACGACGCCCCGTTCGTGCGCGACACCGAGGCGCCCGCCAAGGTGGCCGAGCTCGTCGAGTGGTTCCCCGGTCCGCGCGGCTGAGTCGCGCTTCGGTCAGAACGAGCAGGCCGCGACGCGGAACATCGTGCCCTCGTCGACGTTGCCGCCTTCGGCCTTGAGGCACGGCGGCGAGGGCTCGTTCTGGATCGACTCGGCGCACGGGGTCACGACGATGGGCGCCGTCGGGCAGCGACGCACCTCGTACATGCTCGCGCCGTGCGGCTTGAGCGGCGGGTTCCCCGGCGTGGGGCCGCCCGTGTCGACCGCGCGTCCGGCTTCGCCGCACGCGGACACCTTGCAGATGTCGAAGCGGGAGCCGTTGGCGACGTGGATGCGGACCGTGGTCGGGACCGTCGACTTCGGCGGCGGCGGGGGCGCGTCGCCGCAGGCGATCACGAGGAACCCCATCACGAGAGCGGAGGCAACGAGAGCGGTGCGCACGCCCGCATCGTAACGGACCCGTGGGGCACCGCGCGCCTGTTTCGCGCGGCCTTCCCCTCGTGCTAAGCCGGGGCGCATGATCGAGCTCGAGAGCTATCTCCAAGGCAAGTGGGTCCGCGGCCGTGACGGCGCGAAGGCGGCGACGCTGGTCAACCCGTCGACCGAGGAGCCGATGGCCAAGGCTTCGACCGAGGGGCTCGATTTCGCGGGCGCGCTCACCTACGCGCGAAGCGTCGGCGGCCCGGGCCTCCGCGCGATGACGTTCGCGCAGCGCGGCGAGATGCTGCGCGCCCTCTCGCGCGCGATCCACGCGAATCGCGACGAGCTCTTCGGCATGGCGATCGCCAACGGCGGCAACACGCGGAGCGACGCCAAGTTCGACATCGACGGCGCGTCGCTGACGCTCGCCGCGTACGCCGACCTCGCCCCCTCGCTCGGGGACGGGCCGGCGCTCGTCGACGGCGACGACATCCAGCTCGGTCGCACGCCGCGCCTCTTCGGTCGCCACGTCTTCGTGCCGCGTCACGGCGCGGCGGTGCACGTGAACGCCTTCAACTTCCCCGCGTGGGGCATGGCCGAGAAGGCCGCCGTCGCGCTCCTCGCCGGCATGCCGGTCGTCAGCAAGCCGGCCACGAGCACCGCGCTCGTCGCGTGGCGCTTCGCCAAGATCATGGTCGACGCGGGTGTGCTCCCCGAGGGCGCGTTCCAGTTCATCGCCGGCAGCACGGGCGATCTCCTCGATCACGTGACCGGCCAAGACGTGCTCGCGTTCACCGGATCGAGCAACACGGGCGCGACGCTCCGCACTTCGAAGGGCGTCGTCGCCGCGTCGGTGCGGGTCAACGTCGAAGCCGACAGCCTCAACGCCGCGGTCATGGGCCCGGACGTGGAAGATGGCTCCGACCTCATGGGCCTCTTCCTCGGCGACGTGGTGCGCGATCTCCAGCAGAAGACCGGGCAGAAGTGCACGGCCATCCGCCGCGTGTACGTCCCGCGCGAGCGGCTCGCGTCGATCGTCGAGCAACTGAAAGACCGGCTCTCGGCGATCAAGGTCGGCGATCCCTCGCGCGAGGAAGTGACGATGGGCCCGGTCGCGACGGCGCAACAGCAGCGCGACGTCTCGGCGCTCCTCGCCACTTTCGCCAAGCACGGTCGCTTCGTGATGGGCGGCGGCGAGCGTGGCACCGTCCTCGGTGTTCCCGAGGGCAAGGGCTTCTTCGTCGCCCCGTCGCTTCTCGTCTGCGAGTCACCGGCGCCCGGCGACGCGATCCATACCCACGAGATCTTCGGCCCGTCCGTCACGGTGATGCCGTACGACGGCACGCCGGCGAATGCGGCGGCGCTCGTCGCGGCCGGCGGCGGTGGTCTCGTCTCCAGCGTCTACTCCGACGACAAGGCCTTCGTGCAAGGGTGCGTCCTCGGAATCGCGCCGTTCCACGGCCGCGTCACCATCGGCTCGAGCAAGATCGTGGGGCAAGCCATCCCGCCCGGCACGGTGATGGCGCAGCTCGTCCACGGCGGCCCCGGGCGCGCCGGCGCGGGCGAGGAGCTCGGCGGTCGACGCGGGCTTGCATTCTACATGCAACGCGCGGCGCTCCAGGGCGACCGCGCGCTCCTCGACGCGATCACCGGCAAGCGCGACTGAGGGCGGCGCGCGCGCTCACATGCCGCTCGCGCGCGGCATCGTCCAGTTGCCCATGGGGTCGATCTCCATGAGCGCGGCGTCGGTCTTGGGAAGCGTGAGCTTTCGGGTCTTCGTCTTCTGCAAGCTATGCGGCGATCCGATGCCGGCGGTCGCGCCGATCGTTTCGCCGCTGTCGTTCCAGCACGCCTCCATGCCGAGCTTGGCGCCGGGCGTCGTCGTGGACACGCAGGTCGAGTCGCCGACGAAGAGGTCCTCTGGTGTGCCGGTCGAGCGAAACCGGCCGATGGCGATTCCCGCCGAAGGGAGCACCGCGCCGACGCCCGTCGTCACGTAGACGTTGTAGCGAGAGTCGACGGTGACCGATCCCGAGACGCCGACGAGCGAAGCGCCGAGCGTCACGAAGGCGCCCGTCGTACCGCTCTCCGGTGGTGAGGGCGGCGGCGGACGGCTCGCTCCGCACGAGCTGCACGAGGGCGCTCCGGCGGCGGCAGCAGGCGGACGAACAGGACCTTCCCACGGACTCGGCACGGCGACGGGCCGTTTGCCACACGGGACCCAATGGTCCACCAAAGCGTCGAATAAGTCTGGGTCGTGCCGAATTCGTCTCCGCACGAGAGCCGGCCACCCTTGCCGCGATACTGAACCTGTGTACAGCTATGGAGCCGTGCCGCTCTTCGCCGTTCATGCTCTTCACCACCGCGCCCGCTGCGATCGCTGCGGTGCGGTCTCCCCGGTTCATTGTTCCGAGGGCGTGGCCCAAGCGCGAGCCGAAGCCCGCGTGCATTACGAGTCGCTGGGCTGGCGCCACGTGGTCCCCGCCGGCGAGCCGCCCCACCTCGTGACGTGGCTCGAGCAGCACGGCGGCGGCGAGTGGGTATGTCCGCAATGCTCTGACTCGTGCTAGAGCCAGGCCATGCGAGTGTGGATGGGTCTTGCGATCTGTGCGTCGCTCGTCGCGTGTGGGGGAGCCAAAAAGCCTGCGGCCGATCCGACCGCCACGCCCGCCGCCGACGAGAGCGAAAACACCAAGTGGGATTCGTCGTCGGAGTCCGCGGACAACGCGCGGCGCGCGAAGAACTTGTCGGCGTCCGCCAAGCGCGACGATTCGAACGACAACACCACGAGCACGGCGAGCACGAGCGAGCCGACGACGCCGTCGGCGCCGCCGAAGCAGCGTCGCTCCGACGAGTACGACAAGGAAGCGACCGAGGTCGTCCTCAAGCGTGCAGCCCGCCAGGTGAAGGGCAACTGCGGCGCGGCCACCGACGAGGACGGCAAGGCGTCCGGACCGTGGGGCGCAGCCAAGATGATGCTGGTCCTCGGCCACAACGGGCACATGAAGGAGGTCTCGATCGGAGCGCCGTTCGACGGCAAGCCGACGGGGCGCTGCGCGACGCAAGCCTTCAAGCTCCTCACCTACCCGCCGTGGGCGGGCTCGGACATGACGATCGACTACCCCGTCGACATCGTGCCGCCGGGCGGTGACGCGAAGAAGAAGTAGCGCCCACGCGCGGTACCGAAAAAAAACACGAGACAACTCGGGCGCCTCGAAGTAATGAAGGAGCCCTTCCCGGGGCCGTAGCTCAGCTGGGAGAGCGCATCCATGGCATGGATGAGGTCAGGGGTTCGATCCCCCTCGGCTCCACTTCGAATAAGTGGGGAGCGAAGCTCCCCCTCGGCGAGTTGAAGACTCGCCGAGCCTCCCCCTCCTCTCAGGTGCGCGGCACCTTCGACTCTCGCGACCGCAAGGGTCGCGAGAGATGGGCGTCGAGGCGTTGGGGCGACGTTTGAGTGAGCTGGCAGGCGGGATCGTTCGCCGGTTAGTGAACGCCTCGCTGCGTTGACACGCAGCGAGCCTCCTCCCTCGGGCTAGTGAACCCCTGCGGGGTTCCTCGGCGAGTTGAAGACTCGCCGAGCGTCCTCCGGCTCTCAGGCTCGCGCGAACCTTCGCTCGGCGACGCGTCGGCCGCTCTCGACCTGACAGCCGACATGCTTGGGTGCTCGAGGGGCGGCAGCCCCTCGATCTCAACCGGCCGTCCTGAGGAGCGACCAGCGACGAAGGACAGAGCAAGCTCCGCTCGTTGGAGCGGAGCTTGCGACTCTGGGAGAGACTGCCGCGTCTCTCCCACGTGCCCGTGCCCGTGCCCGTGCCCGTGCCCGATTCTCTCTCTCCCACTAGTTCGGTGCAGCCGCGTCGTGGCGCACGCGGAGGACGCGGCGGAGGGACTCTTCGGTGACACCGAGGCGCGCGGCGGTGCGGTGCGCCAGCGACGTGCTCGCGACGCCCGGCACGAACTGGTACGTGGGCCGCTCGTCGGCATCGAGCTCGACCTGCAAGAACTCCAGCGACGTGCCCTCGCGCGCGAGCCGTCCGGCGAACGAGAGAAAGTGCGTCGTGATGAAGGCAGACGGGCCGAGCTCGCCCAAGAGCTTCACGACGAGCCGGAAGATCTCCTCGCCTTCGGACGGGTTGGTGCCGGCGCAGAGCTCGTCCAAAATGACGAGTGCTCCTGGCTCGAGCTCCTCGAAGAGTCGACGAATGCGCATGAGCTCCGTGCCGAGGCGGCCCTCGCGCTGGTCGGCGCGCGCCTCCTCGATGAGTGACACGAAGAGGCCGCGCGCGCGCGGGAGCGACGCCGCGCGCACCGGCGCGAAGAGACCGGCCTGCCCGAGGAGCTGCGACAGGGCCACGGCCTGCAGGAGACGCGTCTTGCCGCCCGAGTTGGGGCCCGTGACGACGACGAGCGCCCCCTCCTGACTCGTGTGCACACTGCATGGAATGACCGTACTGCCCTCCGCGAGGAGGAGCGGATTGAAGAGCCCGTCGAGCTCGCGCGGGCCGCCGTCGCGGAGCTCGGGCAAACACACCGCGAGCCCAGAGCGCATCGCGCCGTCGCGAAAAGCGAGCGACGCCAGGTACACCTCGAGATCGCCGAGCAGGAGAAACAAAGGAGGAAGCTCTTCTTCGACGCCCGCGAAGACCTCGTCGACGAGGCGCGCCAAGATCTCGTCCTCCCCGAAGCGGTAACCACGGACGAGGAGCTCGAGCTTGTCCATGAAGCGGCGCGCCGCCGAGCGGTGGAACGGGTTCTCGATCGGCTCGCGGCGCCCGGTCACGGCGAGCTCGCGGATGCGGCCGTCGTAACCAAGGCGCACCCGGAGATCGACCTCGGCTGCACCGTCTTCATAGGCGAGGAGCTGCACGATGCGCGCGATGGACGGCGAGCGATGGAGACCCGTCGCCCACTCGCCGATACGACGGAGGCCGCTCGTCGCGCGGGCGAAGGGGCATCCCGCGCGCACCACCTCGACGATGGTCCGGAGCACGTCGAGCCGACGACGGTGCGCCGCGACGCGCACGCCGCCGCCCATGCGGGTGAGCAGCTCACGCAAGTGGCGGAGGCGCACGTAGAAGCGCTCCAGCGCCAGGCGGAGCTCGGGGCGCGCGACGAGCTCGCGCAGGATCTCCTGGCGGAACGCGGCCACCGCCGGATCGCGCGGCGGGCGACCGATGACGCGCCGGAGCAAGCGGCCGCGCACGGGCAACACCTTGCCCTCGGCGATGACGGGCATGCATCGCGAGACGAGCTCGTCCAAGAACACGTCGCGGCCGAACTTGCCGTCGTCGAACTCGCTCGGCGCGAGCGGGCTCTCGTCGACGACGCGCTCGAGCACGTCGTCGACGTCACCCGTGGCGAAGGCGAACGCGACCGTCTCCCGTAGAAAGATCGCGTCGGCGCGGACGAACGGCTCGGGGTGAAGGACGTCGAGGAGGCGCGTGGTCATCGAGAGGCCGGACATCCCTCCCTCGCAGAAGTTCCGTTCCGTCGACGAGTCGATGGCCGTGGCCGATTTTACGATGGCCCAGCCAGTGAGCACGCGGCCGCACCGCCTTGCACACGATGTGCATCGCCGGGTCCCCGGTGCGCACACGACGGCCTGACATGGGCGATCCACCAGGAAATCCGCGAGGGTTTCGGGGCCCTGTCGTTCGGCACGACCCTTTCATCTGCGTCTATCGTGCGCCTCTCCTTCGTCACCGCCGCCGCGTTCGCCGCGCTCTTCGTGACCGCCGCCTCCCCCGCTGACGCCGCCCCGCGTGGCAGCGGAGCCGCAAAGGCGCGCCGCGCGCCGAACGCCGCCGAAAAGCTCGTCAGCGAGGGTCGCTGGGTCGAGGCGAGCGCGCTCCTCCGCAGCGAAGCCGACGATCCGTCTCGCTCCGCGGCTTCCCGAAAGAAGGCCGCGTCGGCCTTCGAGGCGCTCGAGAAGCGCATGCCGCACCTCTCGCTGGAAGTCCCGGCGAGCTTCAAGGGCACGATCGCCATCGACGGCGCCCCGCTCGAGGTCGCTCGATGGCCGGCCCCGGTGGCGCTCGATCCCGGCGAGCACGTCGTGACGACCCGAGTCGGCGTCGCCACCCCCGTGCGCTACCCCATCACGCTCCGTGAGCGTGAACGCCACGTGCTCGCGCTCGTGGACGACGCGGCGAGCGCGACGCCGGCGACGGCGAGCCCTTCTGGAGAGAAAGACGCTCGCGCCCGCAGCGACGCCTCCCCGTGGCGCACCGTGGGCTTCGTCGGGCTCGGCGCCGGCATCGTGGCGCTCGGCGCGGGCGGCGTCCTCGCGGTCATGGCATCGAACGACAAGAGCGCCCTCGAGGCGCGCTGCCCCAACAACGTTTGCCCCGAGGCGGTCCGCGCCGACTTCGACAGCGGTCGCTCCAAGGCGAACCTCGCGACGTTCGCCCTCGCCGGAGGTGCCGTGCTCACCGCAGCGTCGGTCGCGCTCGTGGTGTTCGGACCGCAGAAGAAAGAAGACGGCCGCCTCGAGCTTCGCGCCGGCGTCGGGAGCGTGTCGCTCAAGGGGAGCTTCCAGTGATCCGCGGCACCCGCCTCGGAAAGCTCCTCCTCGCGCTCGCTCCCCTCGCGGCCCCGGTGCTCGCGGGCTGCAGCGACGTGCTCGGCTACGATCAGATGCAGTTTGCAGGTAACGAGGGCACGAGCCCCGCGTCGACCGACGGTACACGCGACGCGGGTCCCTCGCTGACGCCCGGCGCGACGCTCGGCGAGCCGCCGAGCGGCACCGGCGGCCCGCGCCCGCGAACGCAAGAAGACGGCGGCGTGATCCCTTCGCCCGGCAGCGACGCGGGCCCCGGTCCTGGCCCCGGCCCCGGTCCTGGCCCCGGCCCGGGCCCCGTCGACGCGGGATCGGTCGGCTTCACGGGACTCCCCGGCGATCCGATGACCCATACGTCCGCCGAAGTCTGCGCGGCGTGGTCGACCGGTCATCAGCTGTCGGACTCGAACCCGTGGACCAAGGCCGCGGACGAGTGCGGCGGCGGAACGCTCACCCAAGCGGGCGTCAACGACACGCTCTCGCGCATCGACATGTTCCGGTGGATGGTCGGACTCGCGCCGGTCACGGAGCGCACGAGCGACCGCGCGGAGTACATGGCGTGCGCCGCGGTCGCGGCCTGGAATCCGCCCGGCGGCGGCTTCAGCCCGCACCAACCTCCGCCCACGGCGAAGTGCTACACGCCCGAGGGCGCAGCGGGCGCGGGGTCGTCCAACATCGGATGGGGCGGGCGCGTGCCCGCCGACGCCATCGATCAGTTCATCGAAGACAACGGCAACGAGACCACCTTCGGTCACCGCCGTTGGGTGCTCAATCCGCCGCTCGGCGCCGTCGGCATCGGCTTCTACGCGGGTGGCGGTCCTTACGGGAGCGCGCAGTGCTTGGGGGTCTTCGATCAGTCGGGGTCGGGGCCCATGCCGCCGTGGGTTTCGTTTCCTCCGCCGGGCTTCGTGCCCGCCGACGCGACGCGCTTGGCCTGGACGTTCCACCATCAGAGTGGAGTCGCCACGGGCATGACCGTCACCCGCGTCTCCGACAACGCGAACCTCCCGATGCAGGTGCTCCCGCTCCAGCAGGGCTTCGGCATGTACGGCGTGACCGCGTTCGCGCCGCAGGGCTGGCAAGCGCAAGCGGGCGAGACGTACCACGTCTCGGTCGCCGGCATCGGGGCCGCGCCCATCGAGTACGACGTGAAGCCCGTCGCTTGTCCGTGAGCGCAGTCCCGACAGCGATTGAACGAGGGGTGGCGTCCGCTACAATCCATTCGCTTGATCGCTTCGCCTTCGCTCGAACCCTTTGAGCTCAAACGACGTGCGCTGACGCTCCTCGGCGCATGCCTCACGGTGGCCGCGTGCTCCACGAGCGGCCCGACCCCGTCCCCCTGCGCGCCGGCGACGCTCGTGGTCGGCGTGCAAGGTCAGCCCGGGCTCACCGGCGCGCTCGCGAGCGTGCGGCTCACGACGACGGTCGACGGCGCAGCGAGCGAGACCCACTCGTTCAGCGCGTCCGATCCCAAGCCGCTCTTCCCGCAGGAGGTCCGCGTCGAACGCCCCGCCGGACCGGACGGCACGCGCCTCACGATGCGACTCGAAGGCTTCACCAAGCCGGGCGCGGCGGCCGACCCGGCGACGACCGAGGCGCCGGCCGTCGTGCGGATCGCGGACGCACCGTTCGTGTGCGGGGAGACGCGGCTCGTTCGTCTACGCCTCGAAGCGCAGTGTTTGACGGCCGGCTTCGTCGGGGCGTTCGGCCCGACGTGCACGGCGCCGCAGAGCTGCCAAGCCGGTCGATGCGCGAGCGGCACCCTCCTCCCGCAAGACCTCGAGCCGTACGCCGCCAATTGGGCAACCGACGCGCCTGACGCATGCAAACCACCCAACCCGGGTCCGCCGGAAGTGATCGTCGGCACGGGCCAGACGGACTTCCACGAGATCGGCGACGCGCCGATTCAGCCCGAGAAGGGCCCACAAGGCGGCCACCACCTGTGGATCGCCGTGCGGATGAAGAACCTGAAGCAAGCCGGATCGACCACGGCCATCACCGCGGTGCAGCCGGACACGGGCCTCACGATCCCGGTGACGAGCTTCGTCTTCACGTTCGATCGCGACGAGGGCGGCTACTGCAAGCTCTTCGGGCTCCGCTACCAGCTCGACAACGCGTCGACGCCGGTCGAGAAGTTCCTCGGCAAGCCCCTCGACGTGACCGTCGAGGTCCGCGACACCACGGGGGCCAGCACGAAGTCCACGGTTCGCGTCAACGTGGCGAGCACAGTCGTCGTCCCCGCCACCCTCGGCGGCTGACGCGCGCGTCGCTCACGCCTTCTCGCGGAACGCGGTGATGGCGGCGCGAGCCATGGCGTTGGCGTTGGGGAAGCGCTGCGATGGATCGCGGTGGATGGCCTGCGCGAAGAACGCGTCGACGGCGGGCGGGACGCCCGGGACGAGCGTCGAGGGCGCGGGAGCGGGACCTTTGGCGAGGAGGAGGACGAGCTGACCGAGCGCGCTCGCCTCGAACGGCACGCGACCGGTGAGGCATCGGTAGCCCACGACACCGACCGCGTAGAGATCGCCGAGCGCGTCGGTCGGCACGCCGTCGAGGACGTGCTCGGGGCTCATGTGCTCGAGCGTTCCGCTGAGCGAGCCGGGCGGGAGGCTCTCCTTGTCGCGCACGTTGATCGCCATGAGGCTGTCGCGCACCGGGCCCCGCATCGACGGCGCGCGCACCTTGGCGATGCCGAAGTCGAGCACCTTCACGAGCAGGCGGCCATCCTCGCGACACAAGAACAGGTTCGCCGGCTTGATGTCGCGATGGACCACGCCCACGGCGTGGGCGCGCTCGAGCGCGCGGCACACTTGCGTGATGATCTCGCCGGTCTCGGCAAGCGGGAGGCGCTCGCGGACCTCGAGGTGCGCCGCGAGATCGGTGCCCTCGAGGAGCTCGTAGACGATGAACGGCACGCCGAGCTCGTCGGCGAAGCCGCGATCGAGGACGCGCACGACGTTGCGACTGTGCATGCGCGAGGCGAGCTCGGCCTCGCGCGCGAAGCGCGTCACGATGCTCGCGCGATCCGCGATGCTGTCGTGGAGCAGCTTCACCGCGACCTCGATGCCGCGCTCACGGTCTTCTGCGCGCAAGATCTTCCCCATGCCCCCCGCGCCCAGCGCGGAGAGGAGTCGATAGCGACCGTTGAGGAGCGCTCCCTCCACTCGAATCCCCCCGTCTTCGAGCAACGTATCACGCGAGACCACGACCACACGGCGTGCGCGTGCGTGGCTCCTCGCGTGACCAGCGCGGACGCATGAGCTCGCTGCGCGGTGGTCGCGCGAGCGATCAGTGCGTGAGCACTACTTGAGCGGCGGCGGGACGTAGATCGGCTTCACGTCGGCGCCGCCGACGTAGGCGTACGAGCCGTGCGGCGCGAAGCCGTAAGCCATGAGGCTCACCGGCTTGTCGGCGCTCACGCGATGCACACCGTCCTTCACTGGACAGCGTTTGGCCGTGTAGGTCGTGCCGACCAGCGTACCCACCGGGGCGGACACGCAGGTGGCCGGAAGGTCGGCGCCGTCGAGGGAGACCTTGGCACCGTCGGGGACGCCGAGGACGACGTAGTTGGTCTCCCATGAGCTCGGCGTGAGGAAGACGTACTCACCGCGCAGCTGATCGACGGGCGGAAGGAGCGAGATCGACGAGTCGCCGACGTTGGCCGTGGAGTAGCACTGCGCGACGAGCATCTGCGCGACGATGACCGGCTCGGTCGACTCGATGGTGAAGTCTTGGACCACGGTGAGATCCTTCACCTCGCCGGGCTGGAGCGTGAAGTTGTCGTCGGGCGCGGGCAGGTTCGTCTTCACCGTGGCCGGCGCGGCGAGGCCCATGAAGCGGAGCACGTCGGGCTCGGCGTAAGGCGGAGCGGAGCGAATGGGGCTGCGCGTCGCGAGGTACGTTTTGCCCACCGCGGTGGCGGGAACGATCTGCTCTTCGAGGTGATCGGTGGTGCAGCCGTTGCCGCTCGAGCCGTCACCCGACCCCGGCTGCGCGTTGCCGGAGTTCCCCTTCCACCCCGGCGGCGGGTACTTCGCGTCGCTCATCGGGGCGATGGCGCGCTCGGATCCGGTGAACACGACGACCGGCGCGCTCGCCGAAACGACGGTGCCGGTGAGCTCGCCCAACCCCGGCTTGAACGTGCCGAGCGCGCCGGCGAACTTGGAGAAGTCGCTGGCGTCGATCTTGGGGACGGCCGACTCGAGGTTCAGGACGTCGAACGTGCCGAGGGTCACTTCGATGGTTCCGCCCTTCGGCGTTGCGGCGACCGGCCCGCCCGCGGTGATGTCGCCGCCGGCAATGATCTTCACCTTGGTGCCGGGCTGCGTGCCGACGACGGTGACGTACGAATGATCGTACATCGGGCCGTCGTACTTCGGCATGCCGCCACCGCCCGCGTCGTCTCCGCCGAGCGCGCCGAAGTCGACGTCGACCGGGTTGGCCGACGGCCAGCCGACGACGCGGTGCTCGAGACCGAGCGCCGTCTTGGGCAAGAGGAGCGAGGCGTCGTTGGAGAAGGTGTGACGGAGCGTGTTGAACTGGTAGACGATGATCGGAACGTCGGACGTGATGCGGAACGCGTTCGACGAGACCCACGTCCCGGGGCCGTTGTTCTTGCCGTTGGTCGTCCCATCGACCTCGTTCGTGGGGAGCGCAACCTCGGAGAGATCGTGCGGAGCGATCTTGAGCGAGACGACCGAGCGCACGTCCGGCGCCGCGCCCACCGCGGCGATGTTGCGCTCGATGGTGACGATCGCGGGCATGTCGCTCACGTTGGAGAGCGCGACGCCCCAGGGTGCGCCGGCCGCGTCATTCAGCGCGGGGAGACCCATGAGGCCGGGCGCGTACTCGTTGTCGAGATCGACGGCCCAGAACTCGCAGCCCAAATACGACGGCTTGTCGGCCGCGGCCTCGCACGGCGTCTTGCACACGCCACCCGAGCAGACGAGACCCTGGTTGGCGTCACAGACTTGAACGAGCGCGCCGGGCTCGCCGTCGTCGCCGCACTTGTGGATCTCGTTGCCGACGCAGGTGTCCGCGCCGGGCTGGCAGGTGAGGCAGCCGCGACCGGGCACGCACTGCTTGGGGAAGCACTCGCGCACGACCGGCGGCTGCCCGCTCGCGCCGCACTCGCGGTACTTCGATCCTTCGCATCCTCCGCAGAACGGATCCCCCGCCTCGGCGCCGGCATCGCCGCCGGCTGCGACGCGGTCACGATTCTGGGATCCACAGGCGGCGACGCTCGCGAGCGCCACGACGGAGAGCACGAGAGCGGTCTTCAACTTGCGCATGAAATCGGCGCGTATCCTGACGGAGACGCGGGTTAAGGCAAGCGCGGAGTGGGCCTTTTATCGGCGGATTGGTGGGTCGCTCTGCTCGGGGGTCAGGCCGGGCCGCTCTGACGCCCGGCCTTCGCTAGAATCGCGTGATGTTGCGATCTTGCGGATGGTCGCTCGCGCTTTCGGCGGTGCTCGTTGTCGGCTGCAAGCGGGGAGACTCGGCGGCGGAGGCGACCGCGGTGAACGACGCGGGCACTCCACCGACGCCGTCGAGAGCGGCCCCTCCGACGCAGCCGAGCGAGCCGCGCGCCCCGGCCACCCGCGTCGGCGTCGGCCCGGGCGAAGCCGAACGTCGCGACGTGGCGCTCGGGCGCGAGGGCGACGATCCTTTCTTGCGCCCGTTCGCGACGAAGGTCCGCGAGCACTTCAAGGACACGAAGAGCCGCGCGCCGCTCGAGGTCCAGCGGGCGAGCTTGCTCGGTGGCGGCGCAGCCACACTCGTTCGACGAGCCGGCGAGACGTTCCCGCTCCTCATCGTCGAGGATCGCGAGCGCCGCCTTCTATGGGAGCGCGACAAGCCCACGATATCGATGACGCCACCCGTTCGCGATCCGGTGGTCGTCGGGCGCGCGCAGGGCGGGGTCGCGATCTTCGTCTACGACGTCCCGGCCAAAGTACTCGCCGGTCGATTCCTGGACGCCGACGGCACGCCATTCGCGGACCTCAACGTGATCGCGTCGGAGGACTGCCAGGCCGTGTCGGCGGCACACTGGCCTGGGCGCGGGATCGTGGGCGCATGCGTGCGGAGCGGCGGCGCGCGACTTCAACTCGTCCGCAACGACAACACCCTGGCGTGGCCGCGCGAGGGCGTTCCGCTCGCGACGACGTTCCGCGCGCCTGGGCCGCTCGCCATCGCGCCCGACACCGACGCGTCGATGATGGTCGTTCACTACGGAACGATTCAAGGCGCCGATCACTTGGTGGCCCAACGATTCGACGAGCGCGGCGCCGCGCTCTGGCCGAGCGAGAAAGATTTGGGCGAGGTGCCACACCTCGAGCACCCCGAGGAGCGCGTCGCAGTGACGTCGCTCGGGACGGGCGTCCGCATCGCGCTCGCGCATGGCCTCGCCAAAGACCCCGGTGCGCGGGTGCTCGACGTGAGCCCAGACGGCGAAGCCGCAGCGCACGCTCAATGATGCCGCCCGAGCCGAGACGAGCGAGGCTCGGGTTTCATTCAACGCCGCCCCGCTCGTAGACGCTGAATCGACGTTCGTCGGGATTCGTCTTTACAGAGGGTCGCCAAACCCGGCACGCTTTCGCCGCCGCGTCGGGATCGCGTTTCGATCGACGACGCCCAAAGGAGCTCCTCATCATGCGCCTCGCCCTCGTCTCGCTCGGTCTCGTGCTCTCTTCGTTCACGCTCGCAGGCTGTGGCGGCGGCGACGCGCAGACCCCGCCGCAGACTCCGGCGGCGCAGCCCACGTACAATCCGAACGCGGGCTATCCCCCGCCGAACTACGGGTACGGCGCGCCGAACACCGGAGCCCCCGCGGGAGGTCCGGCGCCGATGGGTGGTGGCGCGGCTCCGATGGGCGGTGGCGCTCCGATGGGCGGCGGCGCGGCTCCGATGGGCGGCGCACCGGCCGGCGGCGCACCCGCGGGCGGCGCACCGGCCGGCGGCGCACCGGCCGCGGGCGGTTTCCAGATCCCCGGCCTCCCGCCCTTCCCTGGCTTCCCCGGAATGCCGGCCGGCGGCGGCGCAGCGGGCGGAGCTCCGGCCGGTGGCGGCGCTCCGACCTCGGGGCCGAGCGCTCAGCCGATCGATCCGAACTTCGCGGGCGCGGCCACCGCTGCGCTCAACTTCGTCGCCGCGAGCGACGCGCCCGGCATGAGCAAAGAAGGCGCGCCCCTCGCCGGCAACTACCAAGAGGGCCAGGTCCTCGAGTCGAACATCACGATCCAGCCGGGCAAGTGCTACACGTTCGTCGCGGCCGGCGTCGGACCGCAGGAGCTCGAGATCTCGCTCGTGCCGCAGGCGGCGATCCCGGGCCTCCCGGCAATGGGCTCGCTCGGCTCCGCCAAGGGCAGCGGACAAAAGACCGTGCTCGGTGGCGGCGCGAACTGCATCAAGCTCGCGCTGATTCCGGTCGCAGTCCCCGCGAAATGGGTGCTGAAGGCCACCAAGGGCGCCGGCCTCGTCGCCGGTCAGGCGTTCGTGAAGTGACGTGTGCGCTGAGTCTCGGCGGCGTTCGCGATCCTGAGCCGCGCGGGTTTGCGCGCGGCCAGGAGCGTCCTTAGGTTCTCCGTCGTGAACCGAACGCCCGAGCTCGCCGCCGTCGCCCGCGCCTCTCTCCTCGATCCGGCCGCGGTCGATCCCAAGCGGAAGAAGATCGCGCTCGCGATCGCGGCCATCGCCGACATGGTGCAAATGGGCGCGTTCCCGGTCTTCGCCGAGGGCGCGCTCTCCATTCCCGACGACGCGCTCGACGCCGCCGTGGCGATCCTCTTGGTCGTCACGCTCGGCTTTCGGTGGCGTCTCCTCTTGTCGCTCGCGCTCGAGCTCGTGCCGGGCCTCACGCTGTTCCCGACGTGGACCGCGGTGGTGTTGAGCCTCCCCGTGCACGCGCCGGCACCGGCGCTCCCGGCCGCCGCGCCCGTCACGCCGGCGCCGACGAAGGATCGCTGAGGCGACCGTCCACGATCGACACGATGCGCGCGGCACGCGCGGCGATTCGCGGATCGTGGGTCACGACGAGAACGGTCGTGTTCCGCGCCGCGCTCACGCGCCGCAAGAGATCGAACACCTCGTCCGCCGACGCCGTATCGAGGTTGCCGGTGGGCTCGTCGGCGAGGACGAGCGCGGGATCGTGCGCGAGCGCGCGCGCGATGGCCACCCGCTGCTGCTGGCCGCCGGAGAGATCCGTCACGCGCGCGTCGCGCTTCGAAGCGAGGCCGACCGCGTCGAGGAGCTCGTCGGCGCGCGCGCGCATCGCGTCGGTCGGGCGCCGCGCGGTCGCGTAGGCCGGAATCATCACGTTCTCGCGCGCGGTGAACGCGGGGAGCAGATGATGGAACTGGAACACGAAGCCCAGCGTTCTTCCGCGGAAGGCGGTGAGTCGCTCGTCGTCGAGCCGCGTGGTGTCCTCGCCCGCGAGGATGATGCGCCCGCCCGTCGGCCGGTCGAGGAGGCCGACCAAGTTGAGGAGCGTGCTCTTGCCCGAGCCCGAAGGGCCGATGAGCGCGACGATCTCTCCCGCCGCGAGCGTGAGATCGATCCCGAAGAGGACGCGGGTTCGGACGCGCTCTCCGTAGTCCTTCACGACGCCTTCGAGGCGAAGAACGGGATCAGCCATAGCGAATCGCCGTCGCTGGATCGAGGGACGCCGCGCGCCGCGCGGGAAGGAACGCCGCCACGAGACCGATGCCCACGGCGAGGAGCCCGCTCAGGAAAAACAGGCTGGGCGCGAGATCGACCGGGAAGGTCGGCGAGCCGTCGGGATTCGCCGCGAGGTGCTCGAAGAAAATTGCGAAGGCCGCGCCGAGCGCGCCGCCAATGACCGCGCCCACGAGCCCCACGAGCCCGCCCTGAATGAGGAAGATGCGCTGCACGGTGCCGCGCGACGTTCCCACCGCGCGGAGAATGCCGATCTCGCGTGACTTCTGGACCACCGAGACGATGAGGACACTGGCGATGCCGAGCGTGACGGCCAGCACGACGAAGAACTGAATCATGGTCTTCGAGCTCGACTGCGAGCGCAGCCCGACCAAGAGTTGTGCGTTCACCTTCATCCAACTGTTGGCCTCGAGGCCGGTGAGCTCGGCCGCGTCGACGGCCACGCGCTCGGCGTCGAAGACCTCCGACACCTTGAGCTCGATCGTGGAGGCGCCGCCGGGCAGATCGAAGAGCGTCTGACCTTGGCGCAGCGTGGTGACCACCCAGCGTTCGTTCACTTCCTTGTTGCCGAGATCGAACACGCCCGCGATCGAGACCAGCGCGTCGCGCGCACCGCCCGCCGTGGTGAGCCGCATCTTGTCGCCGACCGAGACGCCGAGCCGCTCGGCGAGGCCCGCGCCGATGACCACGTCGTCGCCGACGACGCGGTACTGCCCCGACTGCATGCGGCTCGCGACGTCGATGACGGCGAGGAATCGCTCGGGCTCGACCGCGCGCACCACGATCGGCCGCTCGGCGACGCCGCGCACCGCGAACGCGGCGCCGGTCACCGTCGGGCTCGCGGCGACGACGCCGGGGATGCGCTCCACTTGCGTGAGCACGCTGCGCCACTGATCGATCGAACGGAGCACCTGCGGCGCGCGCTCGAGGACGACCGCCGTGACCGTGCCCTCGGGCGAGAGCGGACGGGCCACGAGATCGGCCGGCGCGAGCGTCACGTGGGGCTGACTGCCGAGCGTTTGCCGAATGAGGCTCGCTTGCAGGCCGTTGATCAGCGCCGACAGGAACACGATCACGCTGACGCCGATCGACACCGCCGCCAGGATGAGCGCGGTCTGCGCACGACCATCACGCAAGTAGCGAAGAGCGACGAACCACTCGAACGGCACGGCGTCCTCAGTCCTTCCGTGCCGCGCGCACCCGGTCGCCGGGCTTGACCGCCGTGCCGTCGGGCATCACGAGGAGCTCACCGAGCGCGGCGCCGCTCTTCACCTCGACCGAGCCGTCGCCGCGCACGCCTAGGACGAGCGCGCGCCGCTCGGCGCGGCCGCCGCTCGCGACCAGCGTCCACGGCTCCGGCGTCGCGAGCCCACGCACCGCGAGCGACGGCACGACGAGCGCGTCTTTGACCGACGCCACCGTCATGTCGACCGACACGGTCATGTCCGGACGCAAATAGGCGGGCGGCTCCGGGACGCGAAGACGAACCTCGATCGTGCCGCGCTGCGCCTCGACGGAGGGCGCGATGTAAGAGACCGCGGCTGGAAACGAATCCTTGGGGAACGCGTCGGCGGAAACGCGCGCCGCGAGCCCGAGCCGCACGAGCGGGAGATCGCGCTCGTCGGGCTGGAGCACGATGCGCGTCTCGCCGATCGCCGAAAGGACGAGCAATGGCTTCCCGGGCGTGACCACGAAGCCCGGCTCGACGTCGCGACGGAGCACGATCGCGTCGGCGCGTGCCACGGCGCGGGTCTGCGAGAGGCGCGCCTTCGCCGCGGCGAGCTGCGCCTCGGCCTGCGACGCCGCCGCCCACGCCGCGCGCGCCTCCACGCCGCGCGGGCTCGAAGAAGCCAGCGACGTCTGCGCGGCGTCACGCTGCGCGCGCGCCACGTCGAGCGCGCGGCGCGCGTCCTCGAGCTCTTGCGAGGTGGCCGCGCCGCTCGCGAAGAGGGTGCGGAGTCGCTCGAACTGCTTGTCCGCCGCGCCGTACGTCGCCTCGGCCTGCTCGAGGGCCCGGCCCGCCACGACGGCGGTGACGCTCCGCACTTGATCGGCGCGCACCTTGGCCTGCGCGAGCGCGGCCTCGGCCTGCGCGACCATTGCGCGGGCCTCGCTCTCGTCGACCTGCAGGAGCACGTCGCCGACCTTGACGCGATCCCCCTCGCGGACAGGGACGTCGGTCACGATGCCCGTGAGCGGCATGGAGACCTCGATGCGCGCGGGTGCCATCACGCGGCCGCTGGCGACGAGGTGTTGCTCGAGATCGTGACGCACGACGGCGACGGCCGGAACGCTCCGGCCGCGGAGCTGGATCGCGCCGAAGGCCGCAAGAGAGAGCGCGATGACGAGGACGACGACGGCGAGCGGGCTCCTCAAGAACGCTGGCCTTGTCACGTGTGCAGTCTACCGCGAGCGAGCGTCACGCCGGGAGCCTCACGCCGAGCCGCTTGATCATTTTCTGGAGACCGAAGCGCGACACGCCAAGAAGCTCCGCGGCCTTGGTCTGATTGCCGCGCGTCTTTTCGAGCGCCTCCATCACGAGCTCGGCTTCGAGCGCGTCGAGCCGCGAGCGCAGATCGGTCCCAGCCGTGCGCTTTTGCGCCGACCCTTGGAGGATCTCCGGTGAGAGCTCGCTCGCGTCGATGCGATCGCCGGCCAAGACGAGCGCGCGGCGCACCTCGTTCTCGAGCTGGCGAACGTTACCGGGCCAGGGATAGGAGACGAGGCGATCCATCGCCGCGCGGGTGACGCGGATGGTGCGTTCCCCGGCGTGTTTCCGCACGAGGAAGGCCACGAGATCCGGGATGTCTTCGGCTCGCTCACGGAGTGCTGGCACCTCGACGCGGACGACGTTGAGGCGATAGAAGAGGTCCTCCCGGAAGGCCCCGGACTTCACCATGGCCGAGAGGTCGCGATGGGTCGCGGCAACGACGCGCACGTTCACGCGCCGCGTCGCCTCGCCGCCCACCGCGCGAACTTCGCCGTCTTGGAGCACGCGAAGGAGCTTCGCTTGCATGGCCGGCGACATCTCGCCGATCTCGTCCAAGAGGAGCGTCCCGCCATCGGCGATCTCGAAGAGCCCGGGCCGTGACGACGTCGCGCCCGTGAACGCGCCCTTCTTGTGACCGAAGAGAATCGACTCGAGGAGCGGCTCGGGTACGGCCCCGCAGTTCTCGGTGACGAACGGCTTCTTGCGACGCGCACCCGAGTCGTGGATGGCCCGCGCGAGGAGCTCCTTGCCCGTCCCGGATTCACCCACGAGGAGGACGGGGACGTCACTCGCGGCGACGCGCGAGACCATGTGCAGCGTGCGCTTCATCGCCTCGCTCTTGCCGGCGAGGCCCTGGTACCGCACGGCCTCGGCCTCGTTGTCGAGCACTGCTTTCACGTGCGTGAGCTCGATCTCGCGCGCCGCGAGCTCGCGCGCGAGGCGATGATTCGCGCGTTCGGCGTGGCGCACCGCGCGCCGCAGGCGCACCGCGTCGCGCGCGTCGGCGACGGCCAGCGCCGCGTGGGTCGCGAGGAGGCGCACCCAGCCGACCTCGCGCGCGCCGAACGCGCCGCGGCGGAGCCGGTCATCGAGGTACACGACGCCGAGCGCTTCGCCGCGTGCGATGAGCGGCACGGCGAGCACGCTGCGAAGACGGAGCGCGTGAACGGACGCGTGCAGTTCTCCCAGCGACGCGAACGCGTCGGTCGCGACGACCACGTCACCGAGCTCGAGCGCCTTGCGCGCGATGCCGTGCGACAGCGCGCGCTGCTCGTCGTCCAAATCGGCGCGCGCCAAGTTGCGAGCCGCGCGCGCCACGAGCGAGCCGTCGGGCGCTCGGAGGAGGAGCAGGCCTCGCTCGACCCCCGTCCACAGGAGCAGCGCGTCGAGCACCTGATTGAGGAGCGGCCCCAAGCGATCACGCGCGCCGAGCGATCGCACGAGGCTCTCGAGCGAGGCGATTTGCGCCGGATCGAGGGACGACGCCGTACCGAGGCGCGTCGCATCGTCGCCGCCGTCGAACAGCGGAGTCGCGAGCATGCGGGCGCGGAGCGCGGGCGGCGCGGAGGCCCGGAGGCTCTCCGCGAGTCGACGACGCTCCGTCTCGAATCGAAGCGCGGCCTCACCGTCGTCCACGGAGCGCGCGAGTCCGGCCGCCGATGGAATCGCCATCGCGCGCGACGCGGCCGGCGTTCGTTCGGCGAGCGCTCCGCTGACCGCACGCACGATCGCGCGTGCCTCGTCGGACGCGAGGGGCGCGCCCTGGGCCATGGCGTCGAGCGCGTGCGCGGCCCGCGCGCCCCACCACTCGAGGCGCGCGGACGGCGACGCGGCGCGCGCTTCCTCGTCGCCAGAAGCGATCTCGGCGGACGAGAGTGTGGCTCCGGCCATGGTGAGCGCGCGCGCACGCACGCGAAGCGAGACCTCACCGCCCGCGCGCGCGGCCGCGGCGACCGCCGCCGAAAGCGCCGCGCGGCGCGAGACGCGATCGAGGTCCACGCTCTCGACGTCGATGAGCCAAGCATAGGCTTCGGCCGCAGGGTCGTTCACGCCGAGCGCAATGCGGCGCCGGGCCTCGCTGGCTGCCTCGCGCGCCTCCGACCATGCGCCGAATAGCGCGAAGGCCGCGCCGCGCGACAGCCAAGCCCGCGCGGCGCGGTCCGGTCGGTCGAGCCGATCCCACAGGAGCGCGGCGCGAAGCGACGCCTCGAGGCCGATGCTCCCCTCGCCTGCGTCGACCGCGGCTGCGGCCAGGCCGGTCAAGTACGTGGCTTCGTCGATCACCGACGCGCTGCCGGCGAAGTCGACCGCGCGTTGGAAAGCGCGGAGGCTCGCGGTCGCGTCACCCCGCGCGTGCTCCAGCATCCCGCGCGTGCCCTCGAGCCGGGCGCGGTCCTCGCTCGTGTCCACCGCCGCGAGCGCGTCGGTCACGATCGCGATGCCGCGCTCCAGCTCGCCGCGCGCGTACGCGATCAGACCGCGCACCTCGGCCACGCGAGCGCCGGTGAGCTCGCCGAGCTCGCGTTCGGCCTCGTCGTACGCGCCCGCGTCCCACGCGAGCCGCGCGAGGACCGCGCCCGCACGCTCGCGCGCGTCGCGGTCATGGCCGCTGCGGGCAGTCTCGGCGGCCGCGCGCGCGCCCGCGACGTCACCGCGGCGACGCGCGAGCTCCGCCAAGAGGGCGTGCACCGCGGGCGTACGGTCGCTCGCGACCACGCTCGTGAGGGCGAGCCACGCGCGCCCGACTTCGCCGACACGAAGGAGCGCTGCGGCGAGCGAGAGCGCGAACGACGGCGGCGCTTGCGCGAGCGCAGCCTCGGACCACGCGAGGACGCGCGCGTTCGGTCGAGGCGCGCCGAGCAAAGCCGTCGCGGCGACGAGGTCGAGCGCCGGCTCGCCTTCGTTGGCGTCGTCGCGAAGATCGGCGCCCACGAGCACCTCATGGGCTTCAGCGAGCCCGAGGAGGCGCTCTGCGAGCGCGTCCTCCGACGCGCGCACCCAGAAGGCGTTCGCGCCGTCGGGCGGCGGCCCGCCGACGAGCCGCGCGAGCCACGCCGCGCGACGCGTGAGATCCAGCGGGCCGAGGACACGCCCGCCTGCATCGCCCCGAGGTAAGGCCGTCGCGGTCCAATCGCGCGTCGGCCCACGCCACGACGGCTCGAGGATCGCCGGGGCGTCGAGCTCGCCAGCGCGCACGAGGAGATACGCGCGGCGCACGCGCTCACGGCGCTCTTCGCGGACGCCCTGATCACCGATGCGCCCGAGCAGTCGACGCGCATCGTCGGCAACGACGCGCGCGCTCGGGCGTGTGCCCGGCGACGGGGCAGAGAGCGCGTCGGCCCAAGCGACGATCCGCGCAAGGAGCGCATCGGACGCGCGCGCTCCGCATACGGCGACGAGCGATCCAAGGAGAACCCCGAGCGCGAACAGATCGGTCTCCGGACCTACGCGCCGCGGATCGGTCCGTGCCTCGGGCGCGAGCCCGGCGAGCGTCGCGCCAGTGAGCACTTCACCGACGCCGGCGGTCAGGCTGAAGTCGATGAGCGTCGCCCCCTCCCCATCCGAGTGGAGGATGACGTTCGCCGCCTTCACGTCACCGTGCCGGAGGCCCGCGTCGTGCAGCGCCGCGAGCGCCGAAGCCACCGCGCAAGCCACGACGACGATCTCCCGCGACGTGAGCGGCGGCCCGCCGCCCAGCCGTTGGTCGAGCGACGTCCCGTCGACCCACGCGAGCGCGAGGCCGTAGCCGCCGTCGAGCGCGCCGCCCGCGATCACGCGAGACGCGAACGGCTCTCCGGCGCGGAGGAGGGCCCGGTGCTCCCGTTCCCCGAGCGCTGCGTCGGAGAATCGTTTGAGGACGAACGGTCGACCGCCCCCGTCCTCGTACCGGACTGCCACCGCAGCCGTCCCAGCGCCGACCGGGGCCCGAACCCGCGCTTCCGCCAACAAAGGTGACAGCTCGTCAGCGGACTCCATGCCCATAAATTGCCTGATGACCGCGCAGGCGCCAACCCATTTGTCGGTTCGCCCGATTCGCCATCGACGGGGCCCGCCCGGGCTCAGGTCGCCAGATAGGATGCCCGGTCATGGCATCGGATGGGCGCGGGCACATCGTCGTTTGTGGCTTCGGACACCTCGGACAGAGCGTCGTGCAGCTGTTGCGAGGTCTCGACGAAGAGGTCGTCGTGATCACCGAAGAAGTGCGTCGCTCGTCGCTCGTCGCGGTCGACGATGACCACGTGCGCATTCTTCGCGGCGACGCACGCGATCCAGAGCTCTTGTCACACGCCGACCTTGCGCATGCGCGCGCGGTCATCGCGGCGACGGATCACGACTTGACCAACGTCGAGATCGCCTTGGACGTGCGCGCTCTCGCGCCCAAGACGCCGGTCGTCGTGCGGCTCTTCGATCAGAACCTCGCCCGCATGCTCGAGCAGTCGTTCGACGTTCGCCGCGCGCTCGCCATGTCGGCGCTC
Organism: Polyangiaceae bacterium; assembly: GCA_044224815.1. Classification (GTDB taxonomy): domain Bacteria; phylum Myxococcota_A; class Polyangia; order Polyangiales; family Polyangiaceae; genus JADJCA01. The sequence continues at coordinate 208,763 of JBGAJR010000001.1, read as the reverse complement.
GCGGCGCCCGTCTTCGCCGCCGCCGCGCTCGACGACCCGCTCTTGGCCCGCCTTGAGCTCGACGAGGGCGCGTTCGTGATCGGCGAGCCACGAAGCCTGTCTCCGCGCGCACCCGCGACGGCCCGCGTGGCGCTGCCGGTCTCTGGACACGGCACGGGCATCGCGCTCGCCCCCGAGGCCGGATGGCGTGAGCTCGTGGGCGTCACCTCGACCGACGGCGAGCCGATCACGACCGTGAGCGGCGTGGCGGCGGCCCTTCGCTGGCCGGCGACCATGTGGACCCACTCGCCGCTTTCGATGCGGATCACCTTCGCGCTCTTGGTCGCGCTCACGCTGGTGAGCGTCCTCGTCTTCTCGGTCGGGCTGAAGCTCCAGCTCCTCGACGCCTTCTACTTCATGGTCACGACGATCACGACGACCGGATACGGCGACATCACGCCCAAGGACGCAGGCACGGCGGTGAAGCTCTACACCTGCTTCGTGATGCTCCTCGGCTCGGCGACCACCGCGCTCTTCTACTCGTTCTTCACCGACTTCATCGTCGCCGAGCGCTTCCGCCGCATCACCCAGAACCCGGAGATCACGGTCCGCGACCACGTCATCGTCGTGGGGCTCGGCAACGTCGGCTATCGGATCATCGAGTCGCTCCGGCGCTTTGGGGTGCCGCTCGTCGGCATCGACGTGGACGGGAGCGCGCCATTCGCCTCCGAGGTGCGCTCCCACTCGCCGGTCCTGACCGGCGACGGGCGACTCGCGGGAACCCTGCGCAAGGCCGGCATCGCGCGGGCGCGATCCATCGTGGCGGCCACTGGCGACGACGCCATCAACCTCGAGATCTCACTCGCCGTGAAGCGCGAGGCGAGCCACGTGCGGGTGGTCTCGCGACTCTTCGATCCGGCCTTCGCGATGAAGGTTCAAGGCGTCCTGCCGATCGAGCGAGCCCTCAGCGCATCGCGTGTGGCGGCGCCCGCGTTCGTGGCCTCGGCGCTTTGGCCCAACGTGGTCGCGGCGTTCGTCCGCGACGGCCACTTCGTCGTGGTGACCTCGGAAGCCGCGCCCGACAGTTGGGACCGGCGCACCGTCGCGGAGATTCGCGCCGGTGAGCAAGCCGTGATCGCATACCCCGATCCCGGCGCGGGCAAGGTGCCGCTCGCCGATGAGCACGTGGTGACCGCGGGCGACCGCTACGTGGTCGTCCGAGAGCGCCCGGTAGCGCTGCCGCACGGTCGCGTCCGCTCGTGAACGGCGCCGCGCTTCTCCGCCGGCGCGCCGATCACTCGCATTCGGGCACGCCGCGGCCTTGCTCACCGGACGCTTCACGCATGCTCGCGGACCGGCGTCCTGTCGGTCGGGCTAGAACTTGATGCCGTTCTCCGCGCGGTGCTTCCACCACCGCCAACCGAGGAGCACCGTGGGTACGGCCGCCACCGCCGCGACCGGCCAGCTCACCGCGATCCCCGCCGTGACCGTCGCCGCGGTGGCCACCGTCGCCACGATCCCGCGCCGCTGCGACTCGGCCAGCACTTCGCTGCGCGTCTTTTCCATGAGGGCAAAATGCGGCGACGTCCTCGGCTGCGCAAGGGCCACTTGCGGGAGCCGCCGTTGCTTTTGGGGGTTACTTGAGGGACAAGGTGCGCGCCATGCGTCCGGTCCTCCCCTTCCCGCTCGCCCTCGCGCTCCTGACCGCCTCGCACGCGGCGCACGCCCTCGAGTTCACCCCCGAAGGAACGCTGGTGTTCGACCCCGGCGCTGTCGTCACCGAGGGCTTCGAGGGCGCCGTCGCGCCGAGCGGAGTGACGCTGCGTGAGACTCCAGAGGTCCTCGAGGGCACCAAGATCGCGTTCGTGAACAGCAAGTCGTTTCAAGACACGCTGAACCTTTCGCTGAAGCTCCCCGAGGACGCCGCATACCGCGCGCGCATGTTCGTTCGCAAGAACCGCCTCCTCGCCGACGTCGACGTTCAAGGCGGCACGCTCGAGGAGGTGAGCGCGCGCTTCTACCCGACCGGGCGCGTGACGAGCGACGGCTGGTACGAGGTCCAGACCGCGCCGTTCACCGTCCAGGTCTCCAAGGGCGCGAGCGCCACACTCAGCGTGTTCGCGAGCGGCGCCGAGATCGACGGCATCGAGGTCGTGAAGGTCGGCCCGCCGCGCGAGCTCCGCGCGTGCTCGGGCGCGAACGATCCGGTGTGCGGCGCGGGCGAGTTCTGCGCGGCGCGGGCGTGCCACGACGGCGCTCTTGGCCTCCCGCCCCTCCCCGCGCCGGAGTATCGAGCGAGCGTCGCCGAGTACCTGAAGAAGCGCCTCGAGCTCTTCTTCGGCGGCCGCTTCACGCGCTCGCTCACGCTGCCCGCCGCGCTCGTCACCGTGGAGCGCATCAAGACCGCGGAGGCCGCCTGGGAGTTTTGGAACGGGTTCGCTACCGCGATTCGCCAGCTCCACGACTGGCACACCAAGATGCAGGCGTCGGTCACCGTCGGCGGCAAGGGCGCGCTCCCGGTGTGCTTCATCGAAGGCGACGGCGACCTCTCGCACGACGCCGCGCCGCGCGCGCTCGGCTACCCCGACGTGCTCGTCTCTCACACGGGACCGGAGCAGAATTTCGGCCTCAAGCCGGGCGATCGCCTCGTGGCCGTGAACGGCATGCACCCGATCGCGTTCATGGAGAGCCTCGAATCCGTGAACTGGGATCTTTGGCGCTCCAACGATCCACGCGGCCACGCGGAGAAGCTCGAGAACCTGCGCAAGGCCATCCGCCGCTGGGCGCGCGACTTCACGATCGTGCGCTGCGACGGAGCGTCGAAGACGTGCGCTCCGCCGGAGACCGTGCCGGTGACGGCGCTCTCGAGCACCGAGCCGGACATCTACCCGGAGTGCGATCACCGGCCGGCGTACCACCTCGCCGCCGACAACCCCGACGCGGTGACGCACCAGGTCGACGGCGTGCATCTCGGCGCGCTCGCCGGGACGAGCGCGAACGAAGGCCTCTACGGGATGATCTGGAACGACGTGAACTTCGACAGCCAGGGCGGGAACCCCTACGAGGCCCCGATGGCGACCCTCCGCGCGAACGCGAAAGGCATCGTGCTCGATCACCGCACCGGCAACGGCGGCATCGAGACGGCTGCGGAGTTTCTCACCCAGCTCTTCCGCGCGCCCGCCACGCTGGGCTCCGCGACGGGCTTCAACTTCACGACCGGCGAGCTCGACTCGCCCTCACCGCTCGATCTTCAAGCGATCCTCGACCGGCGCGTGGACGGCACCGACGGCTATCACGTCGGCGCCGCTGACGCGCGCACGACGGGCCTCCGCACCGCGCTCATCCTCGCGCGCGACGGCAGCGCGAGCGATTGGTTCCCGCTCGGCATGAGCGGCGCGCCGAACGTGCGGCTCTTCGGCCGACGCACCGCGGGCGCATTCTCGTCGTACCTCTCGTTCGACTACTTCGGCTTCATGAGCTTCAACATCGCGTCGGGCGACTTCGTCGCGAGCGACCGAACGACGCGCCTCGGATACGGCGTCGCGCCCGACGAAGACATCCTCCCCAAACAGTCCGATCTCATCCAAGGCCGCGACACCGTCTATGAGCGTGCCCTCGAGTGGGTTCGCACGGGTCAGTGAGGAGAACGACGATGAGCCACCTCCACTCGCTTCCCTCCTCTCTGCTCACCACCTCGCTCGCGCTGTCGCTCGTCGCATGCAGCTCGCGCGGCGAGCCGTCGGCGCCCGTCACCGAGCCACCGGCGGCGGCACCGGTCGCGACCGTCACGCCGGTCGCCGTCAGCCCCAAGCGCACCGTCGAAGTGCGAAACCCGTTCGGCAACACCGAGACGGCAAGCAACCTGATGGCCGACGGTGACTTCGAGCTCACCGGCCGGTTCGATCAGCAGCCATGGCTCGCGTTCGGGAACTCCGGGCAGAGCGTCCTCAACTTCGAGACAGGTGGAAAGTGCCGCTCCGGGGTGCGCTGCCTCGTGCTCAAGCCGGGCGATGCGGTGCTTGGTTGGTTCGCGACCCCGAAAGAGGGCAAGGTCTCGATCTCGTTCTGGGCGCGGCCGATCGGTGGAACCTGCAAGGATCTCACGGTCCAGGTGATGGACATCGACGAGGCCCTCGGTACGGGCAACACCACGGTCGACGTTCCCGCGCCCAAGGCCGAGAGCGACGGGCAGTGCCATTTCACGAGCACCGTCTCCAGCTACGCCGGCGGAGCGCCAGCGTTGTGGCTCCACGTTCAAGACTCGAGCAAGGTCACCGGCATGATCGTCGACGACGTGGTCGCGCTGCCGGTCGCGCCGAACGCGGCGCAGCTCATGAGCTTCCAGCCGGCCGTGCGCGCCGTACCGCAGCCGAGGCTGCTCTCCGCCGCCGCGTGGTGGCGCACGCATCGCCGCTTCGGCCTCGCCCCCACGACCGGCCCCGAGCGCCCGGCGCCGACCGACGCGATGAAGCGACGCGAACGCTGATCGTCGCCGCAGCGCTCAGTCGAGCGCGGGCAGCGACGCAAGCTCCCCGCGAAGAAGCGAATACAGGACGAGATCGTGGTGCGCGCCCAGTCGGTATTGCGCGCCGCGCAATACGCCCTCCTTGCGGAAACCCGCGCGCTCGCATGCGCGCTGCATGACCACGTTCTCGACGTCCGTCGAGCCCTCGAGACGCTCGACGACGAAATGCGCGAAGAGGTAGCGCGCGATCGCCTGGAGCGCCCGTGCGCCGACGCCCTTGTGGCGTCGATCGGGAAAGAGTCCGATCCCGACGTTGAAGGCGCGCGAGCCGGGGTTCGGTCCGTATTGCACGGGATGCCAGCTCACGGCGCCCGCGAGCGTCCCCTCGGCGAGGACGGCGAGGCGACCGCGCTCGGCGTCGGGCGAGCAACCGTTCTCGGCGAAACTGCGCCGGAGCGCGCCGCTCGGACGGAAGCCGAAGTCGTCGAACGGTGAAGTGACCTCACGCTCGCGCGTGGCGAGCGCGTCGAGGTCTTCTTCGAGCACAGGGCGGAGCGTGACGAGCACTCGGCGATGCTACCGCAAGCCGCGCGCCGAGCGACGCTCACTCGGGTGGCAGCACCGCGGCGACGAGGTTGATCCAATTCCCGCACGTGCTCGGCTCGCCTTCCGTGCACGCCGGGGCCACGTCGAAGAGGTAGTCCATGTAGAGGTCGTCGGTGCCTGCGAACTCCGTCGCGCGGCCGACGGGCGCGGTGCCCCACGAGTTCTTGACCCGCAAGAACTCGACGCGCGCGTGATCGGACAGCGCGGCGGCGAGCGCGGCGGACCGCGTCTCCGGCGTCCCTGCCGGCAGCACACCGAACGGCGGTGCGTCGACTTGGTAGTCGATGACGACCGAGAGGTGCGGATGCCACGTGAGCTTGCGGGTCGTCTTTCCAGTGAACGATCCGTCGGGTCGGATCCGCAGCGGGTCGATGTTCCACGTGAGGGGCACCGCGGTCCCTTCGTGAAGCGCGCGCTGGATCCTTCGCACGAAGGCGCGTTGCTCGTCCGGCGCCACCGGCGGTTGCGCCACCGACCACGCGAGCCGTCCGGTACGATCGTCCCACGTGCCGCCCTGCCTTCGCGCCCCGATGACGTCCGCGAGCGAGAACGTCCCGAGACCTCCTGTGCCCGGATCACGACTCCGAACGGGCAGCTCGTCGACACGGACCAACGGCAACCCATGCTTCGTCGCCGTGTTCAGGAAGGTCGTCTCTCCATCGGGGCCGAACGCGTGATCGAGCTTGGCGACGAGATCGCTCGGCAAGCGCCACGCACGATTGAGCTCGCGGCGAACGAGGACCTTGTCGCGGCGCGCGCCGAGTGTCTTGAGCGGGCCGCTGACGAGAGATGCGTTGATCGCGTCGAGCGCAGCCTGCTGGCGATCGCCTCCCTCGCGTTGCTTGTCGCCCGGGACGAACGCGCCCGTGTAGACGCCGTAGCGGCGCAGGATCTCCACCGCCTTGCCCCACGACGCGCCGGTGCCGATCTCGTCCCGGTCCGCGTCGTCGGCGTTGTCCTGCGTGATCTTCTTCAGCCAGCTCCAGTAGGTGATGTACGCCTCGGAGACATCGAGGGTCTCGTCGGTCGCACCCTTGTGGAGTGACTCGACCCACGCGGCGGTTGCGTACGCCCAGCAGTTTCCGATCGCTTGCAGTTTGATCGGCGTCACGGGCACCGCGGCCAGCGCCCCCACGGCATTTTAGCCGCGATCGACGTCGCTCGTGCATCCGAGCGGGGTGCATGCGAGGCCGAATCCGACGACGAGCGTGAGGGGCAGGCCGCGAAGCAAGGTCATTCCTTGCGGACTGCACGCACCGCGCCATCGCTATCGTCGCGACATCACCCACGCTCGAGGCGCCCCGCTGGCCAGTCGATCCGGACGCGGTCGTGTTCATGCAGAAATCGAAGCGTCGAGTTCGACCTTTCAGCGCACGATACCGTTCGTGCGGCAGCCGAAGGCGAGCGTGAGCTTGGCCTTCGCGTCCTTGCGCGCCGCGTCGCACGTTGCGGGGCAAAGCTGCACGCGGGTGGGCGCGGTCACGTTGTCGTAACGCCAGCCTTGGCCCGAAGCGCAGTCGCTGCTGTAGCCGAGGATCGTCTCGGCGCCGCCTGCCGCTTGGAACGCGACGTTGACGGCTTGGACGTCGAGCTGCTTGCCCGCCGGCGGGGGTGGCAGCGCGAAGTCACACGACATGATCTGTCCGCGGATCTGATCGAGGGCTTGCTGGAACACGGTCGAGGTCTTCGACGGATCCGCGACCGACACCATGAACGCCGACTTGGTCCCGCCGGCCGACGCGATCTGGTTCAAGTTGGAGAGCGACGGCCCGACGCCGATGACGTAAGTGGGAATCGACGGCGAGCCTTTGAACGCCGCTGCGGCTTCCGCCGACACGTGCGCGATGTCGTTGTTGTCGCAACCCGGCTGGAAGCTCCCGTTGATCTGGAAGCCAGGCTCGCCGTCGGTTACGAGGACGACGGCTGCGTGCTCGCCTTGGTGCTGCGCCGCGACCGACTTCGCATAGGCGATCGCTCCCTTGAGGGCGGGGAGCGTGGGAGTTCCGCCCTTGGGGCTCGTCGTGGAGATGGCCTGCGTGAACGGCGCCGAGCTCGTGAGGGCGGTGAGCGGAACTTTGGGCGCGTCGTAGGCCGCAGCGCAGTTCGACGCGACGTCGCTGCCGAGCGGGAAGAATTGGAGCGACGCGCTCAAGGTTGCCGAGCGCGGATCGGAGAAGAACGCGTTCATGCCGGCGCCCACCGGCTGCCACTTGAGGGTGGGATCGAAGGGCGGCGAGTTCTGCGTGTCGCCCATGCTGCCGGAGCGGTCGTACATGAAGACGAGGTTGACCTTCTCGAGCGCGGCGTTGGCCGTCGACGATACGCACGCGTCGAGCGTGCTGTGTGGAGCGCCGAGCGTCCCCGACGAGTCGATCTCGCCGTTGGGTCCCTTGATGGTCCGGTCGTCGGCCCCTCCGCCGCCGCCAAACTCCGATGAGTCGCTGCCACCGCAGGCGACGACGGAGACGAACGCGAACGCGAGCGAGGCGGACGAAGCGAGGAGGCGCGTCTTCATGGTGCGACGGAGTTGCAACCGTCGCTCCATCGGCGCGTTGCCCAAGGCGACGACGTAGGCGTTCGTGCGCTGATCCACCTGCATCACGAACTTCAACGCAGTGGGGGTGACCAGGCACGCGAACAGAGGCCAGACCTGGATCGCGACCCGTGGATCGCCCTCGCCCCAGCGACCCAAGAATCTCCATAAATTTCCGCCCCTTATATCAAACAACCGCGCGCGCATTTTCTGGTCGGAGCGGACGCCGCGTTTGACCGGTCGACCCAAGTCGAGCACCCTCCGCGGCCGATGAAGCTTCGCTCTTTGCTTTCGTTCTCTGCCGCGTGGACGGCGCTGGTGCCGATCGCCATCGGCTCCTTCGCAGCGTGCAGCAGTAGCGGCGACGCCGCGAGCGGCGCCGCTGCCGACGCCGGCCCATCACAAGACGGCGCCGCCTCCAGCGACGCAGCAACGACAGCCGACGCGAGCAGCACCGACGTGGCCTGCCCGCGCAAGCGCGGCACGGCCGACCACCCGCGCAAGGTGATCGTTTCGCATCCGAACGACGCGGACGCCGGCAAGGCCAAGGACTACGAGGTCCTCGACCTCGGGCTCGACGGCAACCTCACGCGCGGCGGACAGCGCTTCACGATGGGGCACAACTTCGACGCGCCGATCCTCTTCAGCCCCGACGGCGTCATCGGCGTCGCGGTGCAAGACGACGACGGCACGCTCGGCATCTTCCGCTTCGATCCCGGAAACGCGACGCCGATCGTCGTCGCCGCGCAGTTCGGAAAGGATCTCTTCTACGCCGATTGGGCGGTGTTCTCGCCCGACGGCGCGCGGCTCTACGTGGCCGACTCGAACCGCAACCCGGGCGGAGGCATCCACGAGGTCGCGATCGCGTGCGACGGCACGCCCACCTACCGCGGACAGGTATTGGACGCGCAGGGGTCGGGTGCGCTCTCGCTCGTCCCGGGCACGTCGCGCGCGCTCGTCGCCGCGGCCACTGGACCGAGCGCTCCCAAGGGGCACGACGCGTTTCTCGTCGACCTCGCTGCGAACGGCGGGGCGATGTCGGTCGCGTCGAGCGTGGCCCTCTTCGGCGACGATCAGCTCTCACCGCACGGAGTGGCCGTCACGCCTGACGGAAAGATCGGGTTCGTCCCGGACGGCAACGACGTGTACGGGACGAATCGGCTCGGTGTCCTCGGCATCGCGGACGGCGTACTCAAGAAGATCGACGTCATCGACCTGCCCAGCCCGTCCGGCGTGGTGGTGTCGCCGTTCGGGAACGCCGCCCTCGTCACCGCTGCCGGCGGGCCAAGCGTCGACGCCGTCCACCTCGTGCGCATCGAATCGAACGGTACCGTCACGGTCACTGGCAAGGTCGCGATGACGCCGAAGCCGCAGCTCCCCACCGGTCCCGTCGTGATCGACTCGGGTCCGCAGAAAGGCCTCGTCTTGATGAGCGAGGTCGATGGCATTCGCCGCGTGCAGTTCGACGCCAGTGGGACGGTGAAGGACCTCGGGCTCTTCGCGTTCCCGGGCGGGCTCGAGGCGAGCATCGGCTCGGTCGGCGTCCAACCTTAAGATTCGGTAAGAACACCGCGAGATCACGCTTTGATCCGCGCCAATTTCCTACTCACGCGAAGCCCGATGGTAGTGTGAGCGCGCGGCGTCGTGCGCTCATGCGCGACCTCGCGTCCGAGCCAGCCAGCCGTGGTCAAGAAGATCGTCGATCTCGCCGTCGAGAGCCGCCTCGCGGTCCTCGTCATTTCGGTGGGCCTCCTCATCTGGGGCTTCTACTCGCTGAAGCAGCTCACCATCGAGGCGTTCCCCGATCCGACCGACACCCAGGTGCAGGTCATCACCAGCCACCCGGGTCAGCCGGCCGAAGAGATGGAGCGGCAGGTCTCGATTCCGATCGAGCGCGTGGTCAACGGCATGCCGGGCCTCGCGCGCGTCCGCAGCATCAACATCTTCGGTCTCTCGTACATCACCCTCACCTTCCGCGACGGCACCGACGCGTACTTCGCACGGGCGCAGACGACCGAGCGCTTGCGCCTCGCGGATCTACCGGACGGCGTGCGTCCCGAGCTCGGCTCGCACTCGACGCCCATCGGCGAGATCTACCGCTACACGCTCGAGAGCGAGACCGACGACCCGCTCGAGCTCCGAACGCTGCAAGACTGGCTGGTGCGGCCGCGGCTCCTCCAGGTCGACGGCGTCGCCGACGTCGTCGTCATCGGCGGCCTCGTCCGCGAGATCGCCGTCAATCCGGACCCGGTCGCGATGGCCGCGAAGCGCATCACGATGGCCGACCTCGCGTCGGCCATCGAGCGCGCGAGCATCAACGCCTCGGGCGGCGTGATCGAGCGTGGCACCGAGCAGCTCGTCATCCGCAGCCAAGGCCTCTTCAACGACAAAGTCGACATCGCGCGCGTCGCCGTGACCTCGCGCGGTGGCACGCCCATCTACGTCGGCGACGTCGCCTCGGTGCGCGTCGGATGGCAGCCGCGCCAAGGCATCGTGGCCCGCAACGACAACCACGACGCGGTGCAGGGCATCGTGCTCATGCGCCGCGGCGAGAATCCGTCGCGCGTGCTCGAGGGCGTGCGCGAGAAGGTCAAGGACCTGAACGATCGCATTCTGCCCAAGGGCACGAAGATCGACGTTTTCTACGACCGCACCGAGCTCGTGGACAAGACGCTCCAAACCGTGGCGCACAACCTCGTCGAGGGCGCCCTCCTCGTCGTGTTCGTGCTCGTCATCTTCCTCATGGATTTCAGCGCGGCGATGGTCGTCGCGGTGCTCATTCCGCTCTCGCTGGCGTCCGCGTTCGCCTATCTGCAGACGCGCGGCATGAGCGCCAACCTCCTCTCGATGGGCGCGCTCGACTTCGGCGTCATCGTCGACGGCGCCGTCGTCATCGTCGAGGCCATCGCGTTCAAGATGGCGACCGAAGCAGGGTCGCCCGAGGCGTCAGGGCGCATCCAAGATCGCGTGGCCGGGGCCGTGAACGAGGTCGCGCGACCGACGGTTTTCTCGCTCCTCATCATCATCGCGGCGTACCTGCCGATCTTCCTCCTCCAGCGCGTCGAGGGCCGCATCTTCGCGCCCATGGCGCACACGGTGGTGGCCGCGCTCGTGGGATCGCTCCTCCTCTCGATCACGCTCGTGCCGGTCTTGGCGACCTTCGTCTACCGCAAGCCCAAGCACCACCGAGAGTCGCCCGTCCTCCGCGCCGCGCTCTCGGCGTACGTGCCGTCTTTGCGCGCCGCGCTCAAGCGGCCGTGGCTGGTCCTCGGCGCCGCGACGGTGTCGCTCGCGCTCGCGCTCGTGGTTCTCGTGCGGCAAGGCACCGAGTTCTTGCCGGAGCTGAACGAGGGCGCGATGTACCTCACCTTCACGCTCCCCGCGAACGCATCGCTCAACGAAGGTCGACGGCTCGAGCCGCTCCTCTCCGAGATCATTCGTTCTTACCCCGAGGTCGAGACCTGCATGAGCCAGCTCGGTCGGCCGGAGGACGGCACCGATCCGAAGCTCCCCAACAACCTCGAGATCTTCGTCAAGCTCCGCCCCGAAGAGCACTGGCGGCACGAGTTCAAGAACCTCACCATGCTGATGGAGTCGATGGACAGCGCCGTCACGGCCATCCCCGGCGTCGCCGTCAACTTCTCCCAGCCGATCCGCGACAACGTGAACGAGAGCCTCGCCGGCCAGCAAGGGCAGGTGGCGCTCAAGATCTTCTCCACCGACCTCGCCAAGCTGCAGAAGGTCGCCGAGAAGGCCAACCAGGCGCTCGAGAAGGTGCCCGGCGTCGCCGACCTCGCCATCGTGAAAAGCGGTGAGGCGCCGCAGCTCCTCGTGCGACCGAAGCGCGAGATGCTCGGTCGCTTCGATCTCTCGATGCAGGACATCCAGAGCTTCCTCGCGACCGCGCTCGGCGGCCGCGTCGTCGGCGATCTCTGGGAGGGCGATCGCGTCTTCTCGATCGTGCTTCGCCTCGCCGGCGGCGCGCGCGAGACCACCGAGCAGCTCGCCGGTCTCCGCCTACCCACCCCTTCCGGCGCGCTCATTCCCCTCTCGTCGGTGGCCGACGTCTCCGTCGAGTACGGCCGTGCCGCCATCAACCGCGAGAACGGCCAGCGCTACGTCGGCATCCGCATGAACGTGCGCGGCCGCGATCTCGGCGGCTTCGTCAACGAGGCCCGCGTCGCCGTCGACAAGGCCATCGGCGCCGAAGAGGGCATGACCATCACTTGGGGCGGTGAGTTCGAGTCCAAGGAGCGCGCGCTCAACCGGCTCGCGGTCGTGGTCCCCGTGTCACTGCTCGTCACCTTCCTCCTCCTCTTCAACGCCTTCAACTCGAGCTCGCTCGCGGCGCTCGTCCTCGCCAACGTGCCCTTCGCGTTGGTCGGCGGCGCCGTCGGCCTGTGGGCGTTCGGCATGCCGGTGTCCATCGCCGCGGCGGTCGGCTTCATCGCGCTCGTCGGCCAAGCCGCGCTGAACGGAGTCCTCGTGCTCTCGGCCATCGAGGTGCACCGCATCAACGGTCTCCCCATCGATCAAGCGATCCTGATCGGCGCGAGCGAGCGGCTCCGGCCGGTGCTCATGACCGCGACCTTGGCCGCGCTCGGTCTCGTACCGGCGGCCTTCTCGCGCGCCATGGGCGCCGAGATGCAGCGCCCGATGGCCGTCGTCATCGTCGGCGGCACCATCTCGGCCGCGCTCCTCACGCTCATCGTGCTCCCGGCCGCCTACCGAATCATGGTGCCGTGGATGATCCGCATGAAGGAGCTCTTGCCGGTCTTGCGTCGGCCGCAGTCCGATTCACCGAACGCCGCCGAATGAGCCCGGGCCGCGACGACGGCAGCGCGCGCGATTGGCCGAGCGCGGTGGCGTTCGATCTGGCCCACGTGTGGCACCCCTTCACGCAGATGAAGGAGCACGACCGCGCTCCTCCCCTCCCCGTCGTGCGCGGCGAGGGCTGCGATCTCGTGCTCGCCGACGGTCGGCGCGTCTTCGACGGGGTCGCGAGCTGGTGGACGAGCCTCCACGGGCACGGGCACCCACGGCTGGCCGCGGCGCTCGCGCGGCAAGCAGCCGCGCTCGATCACGTCATGTTCGCCGGCTTCACCCACGGCCCGGCCATCGATCTGACGCGTGCACTTTGCACATTCTTGCCGGAGCCGCTCCGCCGCGTCTTCTTCTCCGACAACGGCTCGACCGCCATCGAGGTCGCTCTCAAGATGACCTTCCAGGCGCAGCACCAGCGCGGCGAGCGCGCGCGGGTCAAGGTCGGCGCGCTCCGCCACGCCTACCACGGCGATACGCTCGGCGCGGTGGGCGTGGGCGAGCTCGAGAACTTCATGACCGCGATCTTCGAGCCGCTGCTCCTTCGCTGCGAGCGGCTCGACGTGCCGGACGATCCGCGGCGCCTCGTGGGCGCCGGCGCTGCCGAGGAAGCGGCGGCCGCCAAGCTCGTGGCCGACGCCGAAGTCGCCATCGACGGCTACTTCGCCGCGCACGGCGCGAGCCTCGCCGCGTTCGTGTGCGAGCCGCTCGTCCGCGCGGCGGGCGGCATGCGCATGTGGCCGCCGGAGCTCTTGGTCCGCCTGCGCGCGGCGTGCGATAGGCACGGCGTCTACTTGGTCTTCGACGAGGTGATGACCGGCGTCGGACGCACCGGGACGTTCCTGGCGAGCGAGCAGGCGGGCGTGGTGCCCGACGTCGTGTGCCTCTCCAAGATGCTCACCGGCGGTGTCCTCCCGTTGGCCGTCACCTGCGCAACGGATGCACTCTACAAGGAGTTCTGGGCCGAGCCCGAAGCGGGCAAGGCCTTCCTCCACGGCCACAGCTACACGGCGAACCCCGTCGCCTGCGCGGTCGCCGCCGAGAGCTTGGCGCTCTTCGCCGAGACGGAGCTCCTCGCCCACGCCCGCGCGCTCGGCGTCGCGTTGCGTGACGCGTGGGCGAGGCTGGTCCCCCACCCCACCGTCCGCCGCGCGCGTACGCTGGGCGCAATCGCCGCGTGCGATCTCGTCGATCCGCGTACCGGCGCGCCGCTGCCTGCCTCACGGCGCGCTGGCCTCGCCGTTCACTTGGCGGCGCTCGAGCGCGGCCTCCTCGTCCGGCCGATCGGCGATTGCTTGTACCTCGTTCCGCCGCTCGCGACGCCGTGCGAGCGCGTCCCGGCGATCGTCGACGCGCTCTACGCGAGCCTCGACGCGGCGTTCATGAACGTCACTTGACGACGTGCTCGCCGACCGCGTTCAAGAGGAGGAGCGCGCCGCGAACGACGACCTTCTCGCCGGCGTTGAGACCGCTCGTGACCTCGGTCTTCTCGCGCGTCTGACGTCCGAGCTGCACGACGCGCCGGCGATAGACGCCGTTCTCGGTCTCCACGAAGACGACCGTGGTGGCGCCGTCGCTGATCGTCGCCTCCGTCGGCACGAGGACGACCTGCGTCCCCTCTTTGGGGAGGAACGTGGCTTCGACGAAGGTGTTCGGACGGAGCTTGTTGTCCTGGTTCTTCGCGCGAACGCGCACCGGGACCGTCTGGCGCTCCGGATCGAGCACCGCGGACACGCTCTCGAGGACGCCCTGAATGGCTTCGTTGTTGGCGCTGCCGGCGCCCGAGAAGCGAATGGCGACCGGCATCCCGGCGACGAGGCCGCCGGTGTCGCGCTGCGGGAGGTCGGCGAGGACGAGGACCTCGTCGAGCTCGGCCACGGTGGCGACGGGCTTGTCCTTGTCGGGCCCTACCTCTTTGCCGGGAGCCGCGTCGAGCTGAACGACGGTGCCGGCGCGGTTGGCGAGCACCCAGTAGCCGACGTCGCCCTCTTGCCGAATCGAGAGGGCGCGGAGCTTGGCGTCGGCGGCACGCGACGCGAGGCGCGCCTCGTTGAGCTCGCTCTGCGCGAGGAGGAGATCGTTCTGCGACGCGGCGCGCGACTCGATCAGCTTCTCGACGCGGCTCAACAGCGCTTCTTTGGTCGAGATGGAGAGATCGGCGGCCTGCTTCGCGCGTTTGAGCTCCGCGAGCTCACCGGTGCGGATCAGGACGAGCTTGTCGCCCTGCTTGACCGTGCTGCCGATGCCGACCGCGCTCTCGACCACGCGGCCTTCGAGGGGCGCGAACGCCGGCGAGGTGCTGGCCTCGAGGGTGGTCACGCGCGCGGTGACGGGCGGGCGTGGGAGTGGCGTGCCGACTTCGGCCTCACGCGTGTCGAAGTGGAGCGGCGTGACCGCGCCGGGGCGGAGCTTCACGGCGGCGCCCGCCTCGACGTCGAACGTCTGCGCCACCATCGGCGGCGGACCGTGCAGGCTCCGAAGGACGGCCACGGTGCCGAGGACACCCGCCGATGCGCCGAGGAGCGAGCCGACGAGGAGCACCATGTACGGATTTTGCTGGGCGAGCGGTCGGAAACGCGGCAGCCGACTCGGCACGCGCACCGGTGCGATGCTCGGGAACGGATTCGACTCCGGCGAGCGCTGGGACGGTCGGTCGTCGTCGTCGACCATGACGGGTTTGCTCGAGCTCGGCGGACTCTGAACGCTCACGACCCATCTCCCACGGCAATCTCGCCGATGGCCAATTCTCCCATGAGATCGAGCGACGCGCGAAACGCGTCGGACAGCGCGTCGGTCTCTTGGAGGAGAAGCTCACCCAGGGTGCGCCGTGCCTGAATCAGGTCGGTGACCGGGATCAGGCGACCGCTGACGGCGCGCTCGAGGTCTTTCAGCACCGCTCGTGCACGCGGCAACATCTGCGTCTCGATGACCTGCTGGCGCTTGAGAGTGCGGGCGAGGACGTTGCGGAGGCCGTCGACGCGGACGCGCGCCGAGTCGACGAGGCGCGCGCGCTGGGCGGCGACGCGGCTCTCCTTGGCATCGGCCGCCATCTTCTGGGCTTGACCGTGATCGACGAGGGGGAGCGGCAACGAAACCGAGAGCGCGAGCGAGCTCGCCTGGTTCCCCGACACGGTGAACGTGTCATAGGTGTAACCTACACGGAATGTCGGATCGGGGATCGCCTGGGCACTCGCGAGGCTCGACTCGAACTGCGCCGCGTCCCGCGCCGCGTCGAGGGCGCGCACGTCGGGACGTCGCGTCACGTCGAGCGATGCGCCTCCGGCGCGTTGGGTGAAGCTGCGCAGGAACGCTGCCGCCTCGTCGGTGGACGGGAACGCCTTGCACGGCGTCCCGACGAAGCTCGCGCAGATCGCCAGGGCCGAGGCCAGGTCACTCTCCAACGAGAGGAGCTGCTCTTCGACGCGCGAGAGCTCAATCTCGAGGCGATCGACCTCGAGCGGCGTGCCGGACCCGGCGTTCACGCGCGCACGCGCGACGTCGAGCGATCCGCGGCTCTCCTCGAGCAACGTCTTGAGCCGCTCGGCACGAAGCGAGGCGGTGGCCGCCCCGCCGAGGACCGCGGCGAGCGCGAGCGCGGTGTTGCGCGTGGAGGCTTCGGCGCTGGCCCGCGCGCTCTTCTCGAGCGCGAGCGCGCGATCGGTGCGCGGCCCACGCTTGCCGAGGAGGAACCGGTAGCTCAGGCCCACCGAGTAGTTGGGGACGTTGGCGAGCGGGCTCGCGAGGTCTTTGGGGTTGGTCTCGCCGATGGGGATCGTGCCCCACGTCGCGTCGGCCGCCGGGTTCTCCCAGAGGCGGCTCTGCGCGACGTCGCTGCGCGCGAGGTCGAGGCGGAGGAGATCGTCTTGCAACGCGGGCGAGCGCGCGAGCACGATCTTGGATAGCGCGGTGAGGTCGAGCGCAGCCGTCGGTACGAATGGCGAAGACGTCGATGCGCCCGCGGACGGCGCGGTCTCGGCGTTCGCCGCAGTCGAGACCATGACGAGCGCGAGCGAAGCGAGGGTCGCCACGACCCCACGAACCAACGTGCCCGGCGTTCGCGCCTCGCGCGGCGCGAGCGCCAGGACGCGCGGACTTTGGGCTCGACTACGCATCACGGCAAATGACTCCAGGCTCGGCACGACGGAGCTCGACATCGACGACCGCACCTTCGACGTGCAGCTTTGACCAACTGAGAGACTCGAGCAATCGGACCATCGAACCATTACGCGACCTTAATGTCCTACAAAACGCCTGTGGAGGTGCTCGTTGAACCGAGCCTACGATTCGTGCCGCCCGATCGGGCGAGCGGCACGAATCTGCGGCTCGTCAGCACTCGTCTGATCACGACCTGGAATCTTTCTACGTCGGCGCAAGTGAGTTGCGCCGTATGCTTCGGACTTATCGATGAAGGACGCAGCGCGGCGCGCCCGCCCGCCCCAATCGGTCGAAGAGCTCCTCGCGCGCGCACACGCGCTCGAGGGACGCCCCCTCGGCGCGCTGGCCACCGAGTCCGGCGTCGGACTCGGTCCGGGCGGCGTCCACTCGAAGGGCAAGCCTGGGGTCCTCCTCGAGGCGGTGCTCGGCGCGACCGGCGGCTCGAACGCCGTCCACGACTTCGAGGCGCTGGGCGTCGAGCTGAAGAGCCTGCCCGTCACCGCCGGCACGACGAGCCCGCTCGAGTCCACGTACGTATGCGTCGTCCCGGCCGACGACGCCGACCGGGTCGAGTTCGACACCTCGTGGCTGCGGCGCAAGCTCGCGTGCGTCCTCTTCGTGCCCATCCTGGCGCGGTCGCGCAAGGAGCCCTTCGGCGAGCGCGTGATCGGGCGCGCTTTCTTGTGGACGCCCAACGACGAGGAGCTCGCGGTGCTCCGAGCGGACTTCGAGGACATCATGGGCGCGATCGCGCTCGGCGGCGCCGAGACCCTGACCGCGCACGTCGGCCGCGTGCTTCAAGCTCGACCGAAAGCCGCGACCGGTTCGGTGCGGATGACCCTGGTCGGCCCCGACGGCGAGCCGATCGAGACCATCCCGCGCGGCTTCTACCTGCGACCGTCGTTCACCGAGACGCTGCTGCGCCGCGCTTCGGTTTCTTGACCGACCCGGTCTTGGGCGCGCGCTTCGTCTTCGTCGCCGCCTTGGTCTTCGTCTTCTTGGCCGCGGGCTTGGCGGCAGCCGTCTTCTTCGCGCGCTTTTTTGGGCGCGGGGCGAGGATGGTTCCGCGGCACGTGGCGGCGCCACAGAAGCAGGGATAGAGGCGCTTGGCCTCGCGATCGCTCGTGCCTTGGCGCGCGTAGCGATAGTCGTACGTGAGCTCCTCCCCCACCGCGATGTCCTTGATGGCGTCGATGAAGATGCGCTTCTCGTCGGCCACGGCCTCGCAGTTGGGATCGCAGGAGTGATTGATGTACGCGGCCTCGTTGCCGCCACTGGCGCCATCGATGGAGGTCTTGGCGTCGATCGCGAAGAGGAACGTGTGGTGCCGGTTCATGGCGTCGTCGTCGTAGCGACGATCGGCCTCCTCGTTGGAGATGCGCTCGCCGGCGTACTCGACGACGCGCGTCCCCTTCTTGATGGGGCGAACGGCGAACGCCCCCTGACCTTGGATGTGCGAGCGACGAAGGCGAAAAACGGGGTTCTTCTCTTGAGCGGTCTTCACGGCGGGGCGCAACTTAGGAGGTCCGTTCGCTCTTCGCAACGGCCTCAACGCGGCGCGTTCGCGAGCTCCTCGTAGAGGTGGATCGCGCTCCGCACCGACTTCTCCCAATCGCCGACGTGGAGGCTCTCGTTCTCGGAGTGCGCGTTGGTGTACGGGTCCTCGACGCCGATAAGGAGCGCGGGGACGCCGCCGAGCTCGCGCGCGAACGGCTCGACGAAGGGGATCGAGCCACCGCAGCCCATGGTGATCGGGGCGCGGCCGAAGCCCTTCTCGAGGGCGCGCATCGCAGCGCGGAAGGCCGGTCCGGTGGCCTCGGTGTACCAAGGACCTGCGCCCTCCTCCTCGTGGATGACGCACTCGAGGCCCCACGGCGTGGCGCTCTTGAGCGCGGCCACGAGCGCCGCACGAACGGCGTTGGGCTCGAGATCGGGGACGAGGCGGATGCCGACCCGCGCCCAGGCCGACTCGCAGATGATGTTGCGCGCGTCCTTGCGCGAGCTCGCCTGGAACGCGTTGACGGAGAGCGAGGGCTGACGCCAGCAGCTCTCCCAGGGGTGACGATCGCCGCCGAGAAGCTGCACGCCCGGGAGGAGCCCGGCCTGCTTGCGGAACTCGTCGCGCGTGACCGGGAGCGACTCGATGCTCGCGCGCTCTTCGGCGGTGGGGGGACGGACCTTCTCGAGGATGCCGGGGATCGCGATCGAGCCGTCGGGTGCGGTGAGCGACGCGAGCATGCGGCACAGGGCCATCGTCGGATCGGGGAGCGCGCCGCCCCACATGCCGGAGTGAACGGACTGACGGAGCGCGCGCACTTCGACGTCGACGGTGACGAGACCGCGGAGCGACGTCGTGATCGACGGAAGCCCAGTGTCGAAGTTGCTCGTGTCGGTCAGGACGATGGCGTCGGCCTTGAGGAGCTCCACGTGCTGGCGGAGGAAGGCCGCGAGGTGCGACGAGCCGATCTCTTCTTCGCCCTCGACGAGGATCTTCACGTTGAGTGGGAGGCTCTTGGTGGCTTTGAGCCAAGCGTCGACCGCGGCCGTGTGGACCACGACGCCAGCCTTGTCGTCGGCGGCGCCGCGCGCGTAGAGGCGACCGTCGCGGAGCGTGGGCTCGAACGGCGGGCTCTTCCATGCGGCCTCGTCGCCGGGCGGCTGGACGTCGTGGTGGGCGTAAAGGAGAAGGGTCGGTTTGCCCGGCGCGCGGAGCACCTCGCCGTAGACGTACGGATGCGCGCCCTCCACCTCGAGGAGCTGCACGTGGTCGAAGCCGCGCGCGCGGAGGAGCGTGGCGACGCCTTCGGCGCTCCGCCGAACCTCGGCCGGATCGAAGCCAGGGAACGACACGCTCGGGATCCGCACGAGCGTCTCGAGGTCCTCGATGTAGGTGGACTTGTTGGCTTCGAAATGGCGGAGGGCAGCGTCGACGTGGCTCATGTGAGTTGGCGCTTTTTTACTCCCGTTCGCGGCCTGCGGGTAGCCGGTCGGGGCGCGCGGGCGCGGAGCATTGGGCTACGGCTCACGCGAAATTGCCCGATCCACGCGGGCGCGGAGCGCTGTAGCCTTGGGAGAGGCGCGATGGCCGCGAAGAAGCCCCCCCAAAGGAGCGAGCCTCCGAGCGCCGGCCGCGCAAAGCCCGCGGCGCGTTCCGGGTCGACGCGCCCCGACGAGGACCTCGACGCGGGTTGGTTCGACGACGACGCCGAGGCCCCCACGATCGCGAAGAAGTCCGACGCGCCGGCGCGCCGCTCGGCGCCGCCGAAGAAAACGGCGTCGACGCCACCGAGAAAGACACCGTCCGCGGCGCCCGCGAAGTCACCGCCCCGCGTGGAGCCGAAGAGCGCCGCTAAAGGCGCGGCGCCAAAGACCGCTCCCGCGAAGACTCCGCCCGCTGACCCTCGTGATCGAGGTGCCTCCAACGCCGCGCGGCTTCTGCCCCCTACGCGCCGCGCCACGATCGAGGTCCAGGTCGACTGGCTCGAGGAAGAGCCGCGGACGACGGCGAAGACGATTCCGGTCGAAGCCGATTGGCTCGAGTTCGGTGAGGAGGAGCCGACGACGATCGCCAAGCCGTCGCGCTCCGGTCCGCCACCGATCCCCAAGCCGCCTCCGCTCCCGAAAGTCAGCGAGCCCGAGAGCGGCCCGCGAGCCAAAGGGAAAACGGGCTCGAAACCTCCGCCGGCGCACAAGCGCTGATCGAACCGACCGATGCGGATCATCTGCACGGAATGCTCCCGCGCATCGCGTCCGACGCCCGCCCAAGCCGAGGCGGCGCGGCACGTCGTCGCACGCGCCGCGCGGGAGCTCCTCGCGGGCTGCCCCGAGTGCCGACGCTTCACGTTGCACCAGGTCGACGTCGAGCCCGACGACAGTCGCCCTTCGCGCGCGCCGGGCCTTTCTTTTCGCTGCCCCGTCGCGGGCTGCACGGGGTGGCTCGCGTACGTGGAGCGGCGCGGGCTCGAGGGCGCCCACCATCGCTGCGCGCGTTGCAGCTCCGTGTGGTTCTCCACCGAGTCGCTGGAGGGCGAGATTGCCAAGATCTGCGAGCTCTATCCTTATCGGGCCGCGGTGTACGGGCGGGTCGACGGGCACTTCACGCCCATCAGCGTTCTCGCGATGCCGGAAGACTACGAGGCTCGCGTGCGAGAGGAGCCCGACGGTCGAACCCGAACGCACGTGCGCGGCTGACCCCGCCGCCGTGCACGCTTCCGTTCGGCGGCCGCGAGAAGTAGGGTGCCGCGCATGCGCACCGTACGAGCGTTCGCCGGTCTCTCGCTCCTCGTCCTCGCGTCTTGCGGCGGAGAGCCGCCCCCTCCTCCGGTGGCCGCGCCTCCGCCGCCGGCGCTCGCGAAGGCGCCGCCCGTGACCGCGCCGCCTCCGGCGCCCAAGGCCGACGCGAACGCCGCGTTCGCGGCGCTCGGCGCACGCTTCCTCGAGACGCTGCTCGCGCTCCGGCCCGACGTCGCGACGCTCCTCGGCGAGCACCGTTACGACGGACGCTGGCCGGATCTCAGCGAGGCGGGAAGCGCCAAGGAGCGCGAGCTCTACGTGTCGACGGATCGAGCCTTGGCCGAGATCGACACGGCCGCGCTCTCCGCCGAAGCGCGCGTGGATCACGCCATCTTGAAGAACCAGATCGCGCTCGCCCTCTTCTCGTTCGACGAGCAGCGCGCGTTCGAAACGAGCCCGCTCGAGTGGACGAGCCTGCTCGGCGATGGCCTCGATCCCCTCCTCTCTCGCGAGTACGCGCCGCTCGAGACGCGGCTCTCCGCGTTGGCGTCACGCCTCGAGGGCATCGCGCCCATCGTCGCGGCCGCGAAGGCGCGCCTCAAGGAGCCGGCGCGCGTCCACACCGAGACGGCCATTCAGCAGAACAAGGGCCTCATCGAGCTCGTGACGAGCGGGCTCGACGAGCACCTCAAGAAGGCCCCCGGCGAGCGGCCCAAGGTCGAAGCCGCGGCCAAGAAGGCGCGCGCCGCGCTCGTCGAATTCCAGGGCTTCCTCGAGAAGGACCTCCTCGCGCGGAGCCGCGGGGATTTCCGCCTCGGCAAGGAGCGCTTCGAGAAGAAGCTACGCCTCGTGGTCGACGATCCGGAGCTGTCCGCAGACGAGCTCGCGAGCGGCGCCCGCGCACTCCTGGACGAGACGCGCGAAGCGATGGTCGAGACCGCCACGCAAGTGTGGCCGCTCGTGATGGGCAAGGCGCCGCTCCCCAAGCGCGGCACGCCCGCCGAGAAGCGCGCCTTCGTGAAGCAGGTGCTCGATCTCATCGCCAAAGACCGCCCGACCAACGCGACGATCGTGAGCGAAGCGTCGGCGATGCTCTCCGAGACGACGTCGTTCGTGCGCGAGCACGATCTCGTGCGCGTGCCCGACGAGACCGCGCGCGTGATCGAGATGCCCGAGTATCGGCGCGGCGTTTCGATCGCGTACTGCGACTCGACCGGACCGCTCGAGAAGAAGCAGGAGTCGTTCTACGCGATCGCGCCCACGCCCAAGGATTGGCCGGCGGCGCGCGTCACGTCGTTCTTCCGTGAGTACAACCGCAGCATGCTTCGTGACCTCACCATTCACGAAGCGATGCCCGGGCACTTCCTCCAGGCGATGCACCAAAACCGCTTCAAGTCCGACATCCGCGCCGTCTACTCGAGCGGCCCGTTCGTGGAAGGCTGGGCGGTGTACGGCGAGTGGGTGATGGCCAAGCACGGCTTCGGCGGCCCCAAGGTGGTCCTCACGCGCCAGAAGATGGCGCTCCGCATGGCGGCCAACACCATCCTCGATCACGAGATCCACGCCGGCCAGATGGACGAGAAGGCGGCGCTGACGCTGATGAAGGACGACGCCTTCCAAGAAGAAGGCGAAGCCGTAGGCAAATGGCGGCGAGCGCGGCTCACGAGCGCCCAGCTCTCGACCTACTACTACGGCTTCCGCGAGATGATGCGCATGCGCCTCGCGGCCGAGAAGAAGCCCGGGTTCACCGAGCGCACCTATCACGACGCGCTCCTCTCCCACGGCGCGCCGCCCATGCGTCACGCGCGGACGCTCGTGCTCGGCGACACGAAGTGAGCGTTCAGCTCCCGCGGTAGGTCGAGAAGCCGAACGGGCTGACGAGGAGCGGCACGTGGAAGTGCTCGCCCGGCTCGGTGACCACGAATTCGATGGCGACCTTCGGATAGAAGTGCGCGGCCGCGCCGAAGTAAGCCGACGTGTCGAACGTGATGCGATAGGTCGCGCGCTGCATCGCGTGATCGCGCGTGAGCTCGCGGTAGCGACCGTCGGCGTCGGTCACGCCGCGACCGACGAGTGAAAACGCGCCGCCGTCACCCTGGATCTCGAGGGTGACGGGGACACCCGCCGCGGGGCGACCGCGCGCGGTGTCGAGGACGTGGGTCGTGATGCCTGCCATGAGAGATTCCTCCGCTTCGGGTCAGCGCAAGAGCGCGAGTTTTTCGAGTCGGAGCTGGGTGATCTTGCGCTGCTCGCCGGAGGCGACGCGGATCTCCTGCTCGGGCGTGTGCGTCATTCGCTCCTTGGCGATCGCGATCATCTCGTCCGCGGTCTTGCCAGTCGCGCACACGATGTAGAGGAAGCCGAAGCGCGCCTCGTACGCCTGGTTGATGGTCACGAGCTCCGCCTTGGCGGCGTCGCTCGCCGCGTCGACCTTGGCCTGCTCACCGCCCGCCCAAGAAGCCGCGCGCGCGCCGGTGGCGACCGCCGCCTTCTTCTCACCGATGCGCGGGTGGGCGCGGAAGGCCTCGACCCAATCGTCGCGATCGAGCGCGTCGAAGGCGCGCTCGGCAGCGGCGGAGAGCGACGCGAGATCCGAGAGGCCGTCCAGCTCGGCCAGCATTCGCTCCACCCAACGCGTCGCGCCGCACGTCGCGCGAAGCATCGCCTGCCGTTCGGCCGGAGACGCGAGCCGGAGCGCCCGGAGCGACACCGCTTCGCGCCCGCGATCGGAGGCGGCGCCCCAAGCCCGAAGGCGCGCGACGCCGCCGTCGGGGAAGATCTCCAAGCGAAGGTGCGAGTACGGACCGCGCGCGAGGATCTCTTCTTCGTAGAAGTGACGCGTGTGCGCTTGGAGCTTGGTGCGCGCGACGATCGGCTCCCACGCGGCGCCGTCCGCATTGCCAGCCTCGTCGAAGCGCGCGCCCCGCGCGAGGCGCACGCCGTAGACGGCGCAGCTCTCCGGGAAGTTTCCTTTGAAGTGCGACGTGTCGACCTCCAGCCGTTGGATCTCGCCCTCGGTGGCGAGCTCGACGATGGCCCAGTCGGGCGCGGTCTTGCGGCTGCGGCGCGTCTCCCAGCCGTCGCCCATGTGCGTCGACGGTCCGGCCAAAATGAGATTGTTGCGCGAGCCGAAGAACATGTCGTTGCAGCGAACGACGACCGCGCCGTTCTCGAGCGCGGCGAGATCCACCTCCGCCCCCGGCTTGCCGAGCCAGCGCGGCGCGGCCACCACTTCGCCGTGCACGCGGAGGCGCGCGACGCCTCCGTCCGGATAGATGTGGAAGCGGAGGTGCGTGAACCGACCTTCGTGTGTGATTGCGAACACGTTGGCCGTGTCGCCCTTGAGATCGACCTTGGGGAGGATCTCGGTCCACGCCGCGCCCTCGGCGTTCAGCTCATCGGGCGTCGGCTGACCGGGGAAGGCGCCGGCCTCGATGCTGCACGCTTGCGGGTAGTTCCCGCGGAAGAACGCCGTGTCGACGACGACGCCGCGGACGACGCCGGGCATCCCGAGCCGCACGATGCACACGTCGTGGCCGGGCTCGCGGCGGCGGCGCGTCTCCCAGCCGTCCATCCACTTTCCGCGATCCGTGTACTTTCCCTCGATGAAGACCGCCTTCTGCGGCTTCAGGAGGTTCTCCTTCTCGGCGAAGAACTCGTCGTTCGCCCAGATGACGGCGCCTCCCACGCGCTCGGCAGCGAGATCGGGGAGATCCATGAAGGGGGCGAGGACGGGCGCGGCGGGTTCGGCCATGGCCCGGTTCTACGCGGAGCCGTGTGTCAACTGCAAGCCAGAGGAGGGCTGTCGAGAGCCGGGCGTGCCTACCGCCGTCCGGCTCTGCCCCGCCCTTGCTCGCGCGCACGAGCCCGCGCCGCTCACTCGGGCTGCCGCTATTGCAACACGGTCGCGAGTGCTGCCCCTCCACCGCCGCGACTCAGAAGTTGTGCTACGCCCCCGCTTCACGGATGGTGGTGATGACCAAGATTTCGATGGAGGGCGACGACGGAGTTCGCCCGGAGCGAGCAGTTCTGATTTCGGCGCGTATGGTTGACGGCCGAGTTCGGATCGTTCTTGAGCGAGTCAAGCACACGCCTGACCATCGCTGGGTCCCATGGAGCCCGGTTGCCGTGCGTGAACTCGCCAACTGGGACGCGGCGCTTGATGACGACGTGGTGAGCGGACTCGGCTCGATGATCGTGGCCGAGCTCGAAGCCGCGAGTTCCGAGCTTTGACACGGGCGGTGCGAGGGCGGGCTCCGCGGCACCGTAAACTTCAGCTTTGCGACGCGCCCGTCAGAGCGAAAACGATGAGGGATGCGCCGACTCGGTTATCGAACATCGTGGACTAGAAACCCTCAGGTCGTGGACGCGGCCTGCGCGCGGGAGAGCGTCGCGCGGATGGCCGCGGCTGGGGCCGCGCGCTAGGATGTCGTAACCATGGCGATGCCCGCGGAGCGCCGCGCGACGTACGAAGACCTCCTGGCCGTGCCCGACCACCTCGTGGCCGAGCTGATCGGCGGCTCGCTCGTCACGCATCCTCGCCCCGCCGCGAAGCACGCGGTGGCGGCCTCGGCGCTCGGGATGGACCTCGGCAGTCCGTTTCATCGCGGAAAGGGCGGCCCCGGCGGGTGGGTCATCCTCGACGAGCCCGAGCTGCATCTCCACGGCGACGTGCTCGTCCCCGATCTCGCGGGCTGGCGCAGGTCGCGCATGCCCGAGGTCCCGGACGCGAGCGCGTTCGAGCTCGCGCCCGACTGGGTCTGCGAAGTGCTGTCGCCCTCGACCGAGGCCGTCGACCGCGGTGCGAAGATGCCGATCTACGCGCGCGAGGGCGTGACCCATCTCTGGCTCGTCGACCCGGTGGTTCAGACCCTCGAGGCGTTCCGGCTCGAGGCGGGGCGCTGGGTCGTCCTCGGCACGTGGACGGGCGAGGCCCGCGTGCGCGTCGAACCGTTCGACGCCATCGAGCTCGAGCTCGCCGCGCTGTGGGCGAGGTGAGGACTCTCGCCGCTGCCTGGGCGGGGTTCAAGCAGGTGCGTTAGCCGTGTCTTCTTGAAACGAGCGCTCCGGAGGCGCCGCCCGTGACCTCACCGTCTTCTGCGACGAGAACGCCGCCGAGATAGGTCTTCTTCACCACGCCGCGGAGCGTGCGCTTCGCGTACGGCGTGGGCTTGTGACGGTGATGCAGTCGCGACGGCTCGATCACGCGCTCGCCCTCCGGATCCCAGACGACGAAGTCGGCGTCGGCCCCCGGAACGAGGTGGCCCTTCCGCGCCGCGAGCCCCACGAGCCGCGCCGGCGCTTCGCACACGAGGCGCGCTACGTCGCGGAGGCCAAGGCCGCGCGCCGACGCGCCGGTCCACACGATGGAGAGCCCGAGCTCGAGCGACGAGATGCCGCCCCAGGCCGCGAGGAAGTCGCCCGTGTCGGCGCATTTCAGCGCCGGGGTCGACGGCGAGTGATCGGTCACGACCTGATCGAGGAGCCCCTCGCGGAGCGCGTCCCACAATCGCTCGCGGTTCTCGCGCTCGCGAATGGGCGGCGCGCACTTGTACTCGGTCGCGCCGTCGGGGATCTCCTCGGCTGCAAAGGTGAGGTAGTGCGGACACGTCTCGGCGTGCAAGGGAACGCCGGACTCGCGCGCGCGCCGGAGCGTGGCCAGCGCGTCGGCCGACGAGAGGTGCACGACGTGGGTCTTCCCGCCGGTGTCCTTGGCGAGCCCGAAGAGGAGCTCGAGGGCAGCGTCTTCGGCGGCGCGCGGCCGCGACGCGAGGTAGCTCGCGTAGCGGCGCGCAGCTTCGGGCGAGAGCCCGAGGACGCGCTTGGCTGCGTCGTCGAGCGCCGGCGGGAGCTCCGCGTGCACGAGCAGCGTGGTGCCCGTGTCGGCCAAGATCGGCATCGCGCGGCGGAGATCCGCCTCGCCGACGTGCGCGAACTCGGGGACGCCCGACTCGCAGAGGAAGCTCTTGAAGGCGACGACGCCGGCGTCGACCATCGCGCGGAGCTCGCCCGCGTTCCCGGGGACGACGCCGCCGGAGAAGGCGACGTTCGCGAAGCATTTGCCCTCGGCCGCGGCGCGCTTTTCGTCGAGGGCGCGCACGCTCGTCGTCGCGGGGATCGAGTTGAGCGGCATGTCGACGAGCGTCGTGACGCCACCGGCGGCGGCGGCCCGCGTGGCGGTCTCGAACCCCTCCCACTCGGTGCGGCCCGGCTCGTTCACGTGCACGTGGGTGTCGACCACACCGGCCATGAGGACGTCGTCGCCGAAGTCCGTGACCGCCGCCCCCTCCGGCACTGCACCCCAGGCGTCCACGCGCGCGATGCGACCCTGCGCGACGTGTACCGACGCTGGCGCCACCTTGTCGGCGAGGACCACGCGCTTCGAACGAAAGATCATCGCTCGTGATGTTATCGCGAGCCCACGCGCGCGTGTCCTCGATACTCTGCCCGAATGGGCATCGACGAGCTCTTCCTCATCCCCGTGCCTCCCGGCGTCTTGGCGAGCGACGAGTACCTCGACGTGGACGAGGAGTCGCGCGGCGACGACTACATCTACGTGCTCGGCGATCGCTGGCACGAGGAGAACTACGCGACGCCCACGCAGCGGAGGGACGTGTCGTTCGAGCTCACGCGAACGCATTTCACCGCGCTCCGGCGCGTGGTCGGCCCGCGCGAGATCTTGGTCTTGCCCGACGTCGCGCACAGCGATCGGACGTCGCGGAGCTACGCGGAAGAGCGAGAGGCGTGGCTCGAGACGGGGGCGACGGTGCTGCCCGACCTCGTGCCGGAGCTCGAGTCGCTCCTCCGCGCCGCGCGCGAGATCCCGCCGCTCGTGCCGGCCGACGTCGCGGTCCCCTTCCCGCCCGGCACGCTGCACGCGCGCCTAAGGCGGCTCGACGCCGCGTACGCCTTCCGTGAGATTCACGCGCGCGCGCCGCGGCAGGGTGAGCTCGAGCGTCGACGCGCGGGCGTCATTCTCGTGGACGCCGGCACGTCGCTCGCGTCGGTGCATGCACACTACACCAAAGCCCTCAAGGCCCTCGGGCTCACGGTGAAGGACGACGCAAAGTCGTCCAAGTGGACCGGGAAGCCCTTCGTGCAGCTCCGCGGGCACAAAGACGGGCTCGACGTCGTAGTCACCGCGCACGAGGACGAAGAGGACGAGCGCGCCGAAGAGACGGCGCCGGGCCAGCTCCGCATCGGCGTCTTGTGGCTCGAGCGCTACGCGGGACCCATGACGCGCGCCGCGACTGCGAAGCCCGCACCCGCGGCCACCTCGGAGAAGCGGACCAAGAAGGCCGCGGCTCGGGTCAGCGCGCCCGCGAAGGTGACGAAGGCGCCGAAGAAGAAGACGCCGTCCAAAGCGGCAGCGCCCAAGACGAAGAAGGCGCCCGCGTCGGCGAAGACCAAGAAACGGTGACGCGCGTCAGGGCGTGAGGCGCTCCTGGAGGGGAGCGCCCGTCTTGGCGTCGACGCCGAAGAGGTCGAGGTAGGTCACCTTGGGAATGAACTCGGGGCCGGCCATGACGAAGAGCTTGGAGAGGTAGGCGCGCTTCCCGGCGATCCCGGTCTCGGCGTGCACGCCGCTGTCGTCCTTGAAGACGCGGATCGACTTCGACTTGTGCGCGGTCAGCGTGAGCCAGACGTTGCCTTTCTTGTCGGGCTGCGCGCTGAAGCCGTACGCCAGCGCGCGCTCGATGGCCGAGAGCGGCTCTTTGCGTCCGTCTTCTTCGGCCATGATCCAGTACGCGACGACCGGCTCCTTCGCGTCGATGGCGCCATCGCTCGTGACCTTGGCGTCGTAGCGCACGAAGTTCTTGTTGCGATTGCGCTCGAGCACGAAGAGCGGCTTCTGCGGCTCGGGGTCGCCCGCGAGCGCCGCGTCGGTGGCCAAAGAGACGACGGAGAGGACCACGAAGGCGAGCGTCGCTTTCTTCATCGAGTCGAGGCTAGCGTTCGTCCCGTCCCGGCACGCGAAGATTCGTGCCTCGGAGCCGTCTCTCGAGGCCGTCGCCTCACGTCGTCTGGAATTCGCGCAACATCGGCGCGAGCTCCGCACGTGCGCGCAACGGTTCGCACACTCGGTCCGAGAGGGCCGTGAGCTCTCTCTCGATCGCCTCGGCGTCGCGCCCGGCCTTTTCGATTTCCACCCCGAGCGCGGTCTCCTGGGACTCCATGGTCCGCTCATGTGCGGCAAGAGCCGCGCGAAGCTCGACGATCTGGAAGTCGAGGTCGCTCACCGCGCGGGTCCTCTCGGCGGCCTCTCGTGCCGCCTGTCGCTCGGCTTGCTTCGCCTCGCTCCAAGCGTCCGTCGCTTGTGCCGCCGCGCGGTAGGCGGCCGCGAGGTCGGGATACGGCTCGGCGAAGCCGGAGCGCCCTTCCCAGAAGGAGATCTCTTTGTGCGCCATCAAGAACGCCGCGCGCGCCCCGGCGCTCGCCGCTTTCTTCGCCTCCACGACCTCGAGCGCCGCGCGCTCCTCCTCACGCGCACGCGACGATTCGACGCCGAGCGCGTCGACGGCGTGACCGAAGCGCTGCCGACCTTCGTGGCCCATCGCCGCGATCGCCTCGGCGCGGGTCTGGAGTTGCACGCGGACGTCGTCCAAGTCGGCGAGCCGGCCGATCTTGCCGCGGAACTCGCCCAGGCGGCGGTACTCCTCGACCGCGTGCTCCGCGCTCGGGTAAGCGCGGTCGACGATCTGCTCGAGCGTGCGCAAACGACGACGCCATCGTCGGGACGCCTCGGGCATGCGCGAGCTGACGGCGCGGCGCGAGCTGGCGGGATCGGCGTTCGGGTCCGGCGGGATCGCCGCGCCACGCGCGTTGGCGATCTCGACGAGATCCGCGATGACGCGGTGGGCGTCGACCGGACGCGCCTTGGGATCCTTGGCGAGGAGCCGCAAGATGAGCTCGGCCAGCGCGTCGGGGATACCCACCTCGCGCGTCCGCGGATCGGGCGGCGGATCCTTGAGGTGCTTGACGAAGAACGTGGTCACGTCGTTCGCGTCGAACGGGAGCTCGCCCGTGGCGAGCTCGTAGAACATCACGCCGAGCGCGTACAAGTCGGTCGGCGGCCCCGAATCGGCGTTGGCGATGCGCTCCGGCGCCATGTATTGCGGCGTCCCGAAGAGCTCGCCCTGCTCGGTGAGGCGCGGATCGTGGAGGGAGCGCGCGATCCCGAAGTCGAGGATCTTCACGAGATCCGAGCCGTCGTCACGCTTGGTGATGAAGACGTTCTCCGGCTTGAGATCGCGATGGACGACGTCGAGATCGTGGGCGCGTGCGATCCCGCGCGCGAGCTGGATCATCATGCCGAGCCCGCGATCGAGCGGGACGCGCCCTTGCGCGATGATGACCGCGAGCGAGCTCCCTTCGAGGAACTCCATCACGATGTACGAAGTGCCGTCGTCGGTGACCCCCTGATCTTGGACGTCGACGATGTTGGGGTGGGCGAGCTTCTGGATGCTCCGCGCCTCGCGCCGGAACCGTTCGCGCACCGTGGCGTCGCGCGCGAGGAGCGGGCTCACCACCTTGACCGCGCTCACCCGGTCGACGAGCGCGTGGCGCGCTCGGTACACCGTCGCCATGCCACCTTGGCCAATCACCTCTTCGAGCACATAGCGGCCGGCGAGCGTCGTGCCGATGCGTGGGTCACGCGCCTCCTCGAGCAAACCGCCGCAGCGCGCGCAGGTGACGCGCTCGGCCGCGAACGAGAGCTTGCATTCCGGGCATGCCTTCATCGCGCGACCCCTCGTCGGTCGTATCAAAGAAAGGCGGCCGGTGCGTTACCGAATGTCCGCCCGCCCCGGAATCGGCCATAATGGACGGGCGTTTTCGAGGCGTACCGTGCTGAAGAAGCTCCTCGCGTTCGGCGTTCTTTCGGCGGCCCTGCTCGGCGCGGCAGCGGCCGGTGCGAGCGCGGCTTTGACGCTGGCGCCCCGCGACGGGGTCCTTCCTGCCGGCCTCAGGATCGCGGGCCTGCCCGTCGGCGGCGATTTGCGCGCCTTCGTCGGCGATCGCAGCGCGGCCCTCGTGGGGCGAAAAGTCTCGTTCGTCCTTCCCAAGCAGGGCGACAAGCCGGAGCGCGTCGTCCTCTCGGCGACCTTGGCGGATCTCGGAGTCTCGGTCGACACGGCGCGCACCGTGCGGCTCGCGGAGAGCACGGCCACGGTGGGCGGCTTGCTCGAGCGCCTCGAGACCAAGGCGCGCGCCGATCGCGGCGCGATCGACGTTCCGCTCGCGATCGCGTTCGACCGCGCGCGCGCGATGTCGCTCTTGGCCGACACCAAGGAGAGTGAGGACATCGTCCCGACGTCGGCGCGGCTCGACCTCGCCGGTCGGACCGTCGTGCCCGAGCGGAAGGGGCAGTACCTCGACGCCAACGCGGCCGCGGACGCGACGTATCTCCTCGCGCGCGCCCTCGCCCGCGGCGACGAGCGCGCCGAGCTCCGCGTCGAGCTCGCCACGCAGTCGTTCCCGGCGCGCATGACCACCGATTACGTGCGCTCGGTCGATGTCTCGCAGGTCCTCTCCGAGTTCGAGACGTACTTCTCGCGGAGCGGCGATCAGGCGCGACGCGCGAAGAACATCGAGGTCGCGGCGTCCAAGCTCGACGGCCTCATCCTCGCGCCAGGCGAGCTCGTGAGCTTCAACCAGATCGTCGGTGATCGGTCGCCCGAGAACGGCTTCGAGAAGTCGTGGGAGATCTTCAAGGGCGAGATGAAAGAGGGCGTGGGCGGCGGCACGTGCCAGGTCGCCTCGACGTTCCACGCCGCGGCGCTGTTCGCCGGTATCGAGATCTTGGAGCGCCTCCCGCACTCCCGCCCGAGCGCGTACATCCCGCTCGGTCTCGACGCGACGGTCGTTTACCCGGTCGTCGACATGAAGATGCGGAACCCGTACTCGTTCCCGGTCGCGCTCCACACGAGCGTCGACAAGAACAAGCTCAAGGTCGAGGTGCTCGGGCCGCGCAAGCCCGGCAAGGTGAGCTTCTCGCGCGAGATCCTGGAGACCTTGCCCTTCGATCGGAAGATCGAGGAGGACGCGTCACTTCCCCCGGACAAAGTCGTGGTGAAGCAGCACGGCATTCGCGGCTTTCGCATCAAGCGGACGCGCGAGCTCGTGACCGAGAGCGGTGAGCGTCGGGTGGAGACGACGCGCGATTTTTATCCGCCGACGCTCGAGATCTTCAAGGTCTCGCCGAGCTTCGATCTCGCCAAGCTCCCCCCCCTCCCGGGCGAGGCCGCCGAGAGCGCGCCCGCTGCCGAGGCCACGCCCACGCCCTCGGCCACCGCCGCGGCGACCGCACCGAGCGCGAGCACGAACGCACCCGAGTTCAAGATGGTCGATGGCCCCGGCGCCCACGCTCCGACGAAGAAGCAGGCCACGCCCGACAAGACCCTGACCCTCCGGCGTTGAGGTCGCCGCGGCCCGCGGTTCGCTTATTTGACGCGCCCTCGCCGCGGTGCGATTTCCTCGGCATGCGCGGACGTAGGCGCCCCCTCCTCCCCTCGCTCACGCTCGCCCTCTTCGCGTCGGCTGCCGTGGCGCTCCCCGCGCGCGCGGCCCCGACGGCGCCGAGCTCGGTCGCGCCCGCGCCGTCGCCTGCGCCGACCAAGCCGCCGGCGCTTCCGCCGCCGCCAACGCCGAAGACGGACGAGAAGAAGGCCGACGAGAAGAAGCCGTCGGCGACCGAGAAGAGCGCGGAGAAGCCGGCCGAAAAGGCGGGCGAAAAGCCCGCCGACCCCAAACCGAGCGAGCCGAAGCCGGCCGCGAGCGCAACGCCCAAACCGAGCGCGAAGCCCGCGCCCGCCAAGCCCACGCCCATCGCGCACAAGGCGCCGGACGTGAAGAAAGGCGCGCCCGGGAAGGCGGCGCCGGTGAAGACTTCGCGCACGCAGCGCATTCCCGACGCCGCGATGCGGAGGCAGATCGCCGGCGGGCCCACGCAAGACGATGCGGCAACCGGAGCTGAGAGCCCGGAGCTCGCGGCCCTGCGCGAGGCGGAGCGCGAGCTCTTCCCCGCCTCCTCGTCGGGCACCGATCCCTTCGTCGTCGATCCCCCGACGAGCGGCGACGCTGCGCGCCCGCGCGTTCAAGCGACGGGGCTTCCGCGCATGTCGACGCGCACTGTGGTCGGCTCGGAGGGCGGCAAGGATCTCTCCTGGATGAGCGGTCTCGTCCTTCCGGAGCTCCCCATTCGGTGGGAGCCGCGCCTCGTTCGCTACCTCGAGTTCTTCAAGAACGATCCGCGCGGGCGCGCGACGCTCTCCCTGTGGCTCCGTCGTTCGGGTCGCTACGCCGAAGGCATGCGCAAGGTCCTCCGCAAGAAGGGCGTGCCCGAAGACCTGATGTGGCTCTCGATGATCGAGAGCGGCTTCGATCCCACGATTCGCAGCCCGGCCGGTGCGGTCGGCCTGTGGCAGTTCATGCCGGAGTCCGGTCGTCAGTACGGCCTGCATCAGGACCGCTGGCTCGACCAGCGCATGAACGTGCAGAATGCAACCGAAGCCGCGGCCGAGTTCCTGAGCGACTTGCATAAGCGCTTCGGTAGCTGGGAGCTCGCGATGGCCGCCTACAACATGGGCTACGGCGGCCTCCTCGTGGTCGTGCGGAAGTACAACACCAACGACTACTGGACCCTCTCCGAGCTCGAGGGCGCCCTCCCGTGGGAGACCACGCTCTACGTGCCCAAGATCCTCGCCGCGGCGATCGTGGCGCGAAATCCAGGCAAATTCGGCTTCGCCGACCTCACCGCCGAGCCGTACGTCGAGACCGAGGAGGTCTTCGTCCCGCCGGCGACGCCGCTCGCCACGGTCGCCAAGGCGGCTGGCCTCGCGCCCAAGGACGTCGAGGGCTTGAACCCCGAGCTCCGCGCCGCGCGGACGCCGCCCGCCGAGGCCGACGATCCGAAGGGCGTCACGTTCGCGGTGAAGGTGCCCGCCGGCAAGGCGCAAGCGGTGCTCGCCAACTTGCAGAAGGTGAAGCGCGAAGAAAGGCCGCTCGAGCGCTACGTCGTGCGGTTCGGCGAGTCGCTCGACTCGATCGCGACCGCGCGTGGAACGACCACCGGAAAGCTCGCCGAGCTGAACGCGATCGGCCAGGGCGAGGTCGTGCGCGGCGGGACGGTGCTCCTCGTCCCGCGCGCCGAGGGCACGAGCGCAGCGACCGACGCCGCGGCGACGGGCGCAGCGAGCTCGACGGCGGACAAGCCGATCGTGGTCGTACCGCAAGACATCTTCGTCTACCCGGACAAGAAGCGCGTCTTTTACCGCGTCACCGCCGGCGACAGCCTCCGCGACGTGGCGGCCGCGTTCGGCGTGTCGGTCGACGAGATCCGTCGGTGGAACGCCCTCGATCCGCAAGGGCGCCTCCACGAAGGCATGACGCTCCAGCTCTTCGTCCGCGAAGACGCCGATCTCTCCAAGGTGGTCGCGCTCTCGCAAGACGACGTGCGCGTGCTCATCGTCGGCTCCGAGGAGTTCCTCACCTACTTCGAAGCGCAGAAGGGCCGTAAGCGCCTCGTGCTCGCCGCCAAGTCGGGCGACACCCTCGAGTCCATCGGCAAGCGCTACGGTCTCTCCGTCGCGTCGATGGAGCGAATCAACCGCCGCGGACGCGGCGAGGTGCTGCGCGAAGGTGACCGCGTCGTCGTCTACGCGACGGAGCACGGGCCGGGCGCGACCGCGACCGCGACGAGCGCCGCCAAGGCCAAGGGCGACGCATCGAGCGACGTCGAAGCGCGCGCGCCGTCGGGCATCCCGGGCGCGAGCGGTCCCGAGCCCCTCGGTCAGCTCCCGCCACCGCCCGTTCCGGAGCGGCTCCCGCGCATCAACTGACGGCCACGGAGGATGCCTCCGCGCGGCCTCAGCGCGCGAGCTCGCAGTCGACGAGCTCGCGGCCCCAGTCGGCCATGGAGCGCGTGTCGGCGACGGTGCATGATACACGCGACTTCTTGTCGTTCGCGCTCGAGGGCGGGGCCTCGCGGAAGCGAACGAAGACGGTGCCGTTGGCGGTGTCGACGTGCCCGTCGATGCCGCTGACCGTCAGTGGGCCGGAGACCGTGATCCGTCGGCCGATCCACTGGCGCGGCGCGCGGGTGAGGCCCGCGATCAAGTCCGCCCGGGTCACGAGCGCGCCCGGGGGCTTCGCGCCGGGCGCGTCGGGCGGAAAGCCCAGCTTCTCGCCGAGTACGTCGACGCACGCAGCGTACTTTTCCCACTCGCGCAGGAGGTCGGCGTCTCCCTTGCCCTCGTGGTTGGGCACCGCCTTCGGCATGACGAACTGACCGCTCCCCGAGTCGGCCGCGAGCGACGACGGCCACCCCGCGACCATGTTCGGCTGCTCCACCACGAAGAACACCGCGCACGTCGTGCCGGACTTCGCCGCCCACGCGTAGTGCTTCTGCTCTTTGCCGACGAGCATGTGGGCCCCCGTCGTGACCTTCGTCGGCTTGCCGAGGGTGCCGACCAAGCGTGGCATCACCTTCGGTTCGCCCTCGGGCCTAGTGAGGAGCGAGGGCCCGGAGAGGACGCGCTCGACGGTGAGCGTCCCCGTGAACTCGGGCGGAGCATCGGGCGGTGGCGCCCAGGCCGCCTCGCGCATCGCCGACGCGCTCGCAGCCGTGAGGGTAGCCCGCGGCGAGCGAGCCGATGCGCTCGCGGCCGGCGCGGGCGTGTCACGGAGCGGCTCGGAGCGACAGGCTGCAAGTTGCGCGAGGAGCGCGAGGGGCGCGACCCATCGAATCGCGCAGCGAGAGGCGATCATCGACCCGGCTTACGGTCGCGCGCGCGCGCCCCTTCCCGCCGCTCAGAAAATGTAATTCGCGCCGAGGCCGATCATCGACGCGCTCACCGAGTATTTGCCGCCGTTCACGGCCTCGGCCTCGGTCGGATTGCCCTTCACCGGGTTCACGCGATCGAGCTTGGCCGACGCCGGATCGACGGTCGTGTCGCCCGTGAAGATGTGCGAGACGAGCGCGTCGAAGCGCCAGTGCTCACCGGCGTGGAAGCTCCCGCCGAGGCCCACGATGACCTTGTCCATGTCGATGGTGACCGCCGACACGTAGTCCTTCGGAATCGCCGAAGGCTCGTACATGAGACCCGCGCGTCCGCTGATGGCGTTCTCGCTCTCCTTGAGCGGGAACCGCATTTCGGCGCCGGCGCGGAACGAGTGCGTGTCCTGGAAGTTTTTGGGCAGCGAGATGGGCGTCACCGCGAACGGCGAAGGGAAGCCCGTGATGCCGAGCAGCGCGACGTTCTGCGGCTCGACCTCGATCGATCGGTGCGACGACCAGAACTCGCGCACGTAGGCGACCTCGATGCGGAGGTTGTCCTCGGGGCGAACCTCGACGCCGGCGCGGAGAATCAACGGGAGGTTGAACCGCACCTTGATCGCGTCGCCACTCTGCGAAGCGTTGTCGAACACGGCCGCCTCGGGGAGCCGCATCTTGAGCTTGCCGCTGGCGCGCACGGCGAACGGAAGCTGCGCCGAGACGCCGATGCGGAGGCGCTTGTCGGGCACGGCCGTCATGCCGAAGTTCGCGCTGGGCGAGATGATGGGCCCGGCCTCGAGGCGCGCGATCGCGTCGTAGGTCGGATCCTCCGGCGCGCCGAGCAGGCGATCGCTCGGGTTGGCGTTGAGGGTCGTCTTGGCGACGAACGATCCGAGGAGCGCCTGGAGCCCCATGCCGAAGCGGATCTCCTCGACCGGCTTCCACGCGAAGTAGCCGCCGAGGACCACGAGCGTCGTCCCCTCGAGCGAGAGGATCGTGTAGCGCTGCGGCGAGGGCGCGCCGTCGAGATCCTCGGGCCACTTGGTGATCGGCGCGTTGGGCGCGTAGAGCGAAATCGCCGCCGTGTACTCCTTGTTCTCGCCGAACGCGTAGCTCCCGCCGAGGAGCGGGATCGGCACGGGCGCGCCCTTGCCGGTCACCGTGGGAAACTCCACGGTCCGAACCGCGCCGCTCGAGTCGGTGACGTTCGACTGCCGCGTGAAGTCGGCGGAGTACACGTACGCCGTGAAGTCGACCATCGCGCTGGTCTTCGCGTCCGCGAGACCCGCCGGGTTGAGCCACGTCGCGTGGAGGTCGTCCGCGCCGGCGATGAACGCGCCTCCGCGCCCGATCGGGCGCGTGCCGCGCTCGGAGAAGTAAAGGCCACCGGCGCGCGCGGGCAGCGCCACGCCGAGAGAGGCCAAGCTTCCGAAGAGAGCAAAGAGAGCGCGAGCCGCGCGACGCCGCGCGACCCGCCCGAGCCGAAGCGTCATTGGGTCCCGTTCTTGATGATCCGATAGAACTGTTCGAGCCCTCGCTCCTTGTTGACGAGGAACTCACTCACTTCGGTCGACACCGCGGCGAAGTCCGACGGCTCGAGGCGACCGCTCTTCGTCGGGTCCGATCGATTGACGTCACCGATCACGTCGACGACCACGTCGAACGGCGTCTTGCGAAGCTCGCCGTTCTTTCCCTTCATGGGCGTCACCGCGTTCTTGAGGACGAGGGTGAGCACCTGATTGGGATCGATCTCGCGGTTGCACACCGGCGCCCCGTCGGCGTCACGCGCTCGCGCCGACATGCGCGAGAGGAGCGACGTCGTGGCGTCGGCCATGCCGGTCTGGACCACGTTTCCGTTCTCGTCGCGGACCGAGTTGGCCAGAGCCTCGGCCATGATGTGGTAGAACGGCACGAGGTCGTCGTCGTTCTGGAGGACCTGCATCCCGTCCGTCGCCGCGGCGCGCATCGACGAGAGCGCCTCGTTCTTGGACGTGGGATCGGTGAAGTAGAGGAGGAGCGCTTGGAGCTCCTTCTTGGCGCGGTCGTCCTTGCGGATGATGTCGAGGACGTCCATGCCCGACGCGAAGAGCGGGCTCTTCACGGTGTCGCCCATCTTCTTGGCGAGATCGTCCCGCAGCCATCCGCACCGCGTGTACGGCGGAACGAACGAGTCGGGGCAGTGCGACCAGATCTGCGATCGAAGCAGATCGATGAGCGTCGGCGACAGCTTGCTGATGACCGGGTTCTTGAACGTCGCCGAATCACCGGTGCCGTTCACGGCCAAGAACTGATCGACGAGCGCCGAGCGCGCCGCGCGCCACTTGACCTGGCGATCCTTGTTCGCCGGATCCTTGGCGGCGTCGGCGGCGAACGCGTCGTCCACCGACTGGAGCGCCTGGAGCATCAGATAGAGCGGCGTGACCTGCGGGTTGGTGGTCCCGTCGTTGCGCTTGGCCGTGGTGTTGCCAGCGCGGTCCTTGAGGCCGATCGCCCGCGACTCGTCGGGGTTGATGAGCGCCTCGGCCGCGTCGGCCATGATCGTGATGCCGTTGACCGGCGACGCCTGCGCGCACTTCTTGGTGGCCGGGTCGATGAGCGTGCACTTCTGGATCGTCGTGTTGCGGAGGACGTCCGTCAGGTTGTGCAGGCTGGTGAAGATGCCGGCCGGGAGCGCCTCGGAGAGGAGCGGCTCGTACGACACGATGTTGCCGTGCGAGCAGTAGTTGGCGACTTGCGGGTTGGACGAGTCGCACTCCGGGGGCGTGCCCTTGTCGCTCTGGTAGTGGCGGTGGATCGTCTTGAAGAGCGCGATGAGCAAGTCCTCGCGATCGTGATCCGCGAACGGCTTCACGAGCGGAGCGAGCGCCTTGTAGGCGCCGAAGTTCTCCATCATGAAGAGGATGTCGGGGTGGCGCTGCTGCAGCCAGTCACCCTCGGCGCACGAGCGAAGGCCGTGCACGAGCCCGTCCGGCGACGCGTCGGGTGAGCCCGGGTCGGGATCGTTGATGATGCGCTCGGGGCACGACGCGGCGCCCGCCCACGGTCCGATGAGATCGCGGAGGAAGGTGTTGGTCTGCAGGTTGGTCTGGTCTCCGATCTGATCGAAGAAGACCATGCGGTTCAAGAGCTCGGGCTTGGGGCGGAACGTCTTGGAGTCCGGCGGATCCCAGAAGCCTTGGAGCCCCGTCGACTGCTGGAGCGTGTCGACCGTGGCGGCGCCGATGCCGAGCACGCCCTCGCGGAGGATCTTCGGGCGGAAGTAGAAGGCGGATTTCCCGACGATCGAGCCCAAGTAGAACTTGGACAGGTTGTCGACCTTGAGGACCTCGCACTCCTTGTAAGTGCCGATGAGCGGGAGATCGAGCTTGCCCGCGAGGGGCACGCCCTTGGCGTGGACGATCGCGCCGTCCTTGTTGCAGAGGGCGACGCCGTCGCCGTCGTTGACCACGTCGACGAGCCGCTGGAAGAGGCTCCGGTTCATGCCGACGTCGGGCGCGGCGCGATTGACCGGCGTCTTGGGCGGGTTGTGCCCGCCGGCGGTCATGTTGATCGTCTGGTTGTTGATGTCGTCGCGATCGTAGGAGATGCGATCGTTGAACGACATGAACTTGCCGAACACGTCGCCCGCCTGGACGACGTTGGGATCGGCGAGCGCGAGGAGGAGATCCTCGAGGAGCGCGCGGTCCTTGGTGATGGCGGCGACGACGTCGAGGAGCTCGTCCCAGAAGAGGGACTTCTCCTTGAGCTTCGCCTCCTCGTGTTTGTCGGCGATGTTCTTGAAGGCCAGCATGTCGCCGACGAGCGCGGCCAAGACCGCGTTCTGATCGGTCATCAGCATGCGCGAGTACTGGAGGAGATCGTCGGTGCCCTTGGCGCCGAGCGTCTGTCCGAGCGCGTAGACGAAGTCGACGATGGGCGCGCGCGCCGGATCGAACGCGTCGTAGTCGATGGCCACGGGCTTGGTGCCGAGGTCGGACGGCGGCGGATCGTCGGCCGCGTGCGAGCTCTTCCAGAGATCGACGCGCCCCGGATCCGGGTCGTAGATCTTCTGCGCCTTCACCCGCGGTCCGAAGGTGACGTACGCGCCACCGAGCGCGTTCATCAAGACGTCCTTCTGCGGATCGACGAGCGGGCGCGTGTCGGCGAGGAGCTGCGCGCCGAAGTTGTGGCTCGTGTCGACGTAGTCGTAGATCGGCTGGTTGGCGATGAGCGCGCGACCGAACTGATCGCGCGACCCACCCGACGCGCCCGCGACGGGGAACGGCGTGGGCGCCGGCTTGCCGTCGCTCGTGACGAAGCGACCGAGCGCGTCGACGTCGGGGAGACCGTCCTTGTCCTTGTCGACGAACGGCGCCGCGAGCGGGCCGGCGAGCGCGGCGAAGCCCCGGCCGTCG
Organism: Polyangiaceae bacterium; assembly: GCA_044224815.1. GTDB lineage: Bacteria > Myxococcota_A > Polyangia > Polyangiales > Polyangiaceae > JADJCA01. The sequence goes on along the minus strand of JBGAJR010000001.1, from coordinate 168,804 downwards.
CGCTTCACGATGTAGCGCGGGGCGCCGCTGCCGAACGCGTTGTCTTGCACGAAGAAGAGCTGCGTCGCGAGCTCGAGGTTCTCGCGCGGGCGCGAGAGACGATCGAGGTTCAGGATGGCGTCGCGGTCGGTCTTGAGCAGCGCCGTTTTGGACGACTTGGTCGTTCGGAGCTCTTCGTGCGAGACCTCGAGCATCTTGGCGAACGACGGGTACGCGGCGCCGGGCACGCGCTGACGACTGCCGTCGGGATTGCGCGGCGGATCGGCGGCATACGGATCGGAGTCGAACGAGATGAGGCGCAGCGTCTCGGCGGAGAGATCGCGGAAGCGCGGGTACCCCATCATCGGGCGCGCGACGCCGATGTCGATCTCCGGCGGGCGATAGCCTTCGCGGCCGGTGAACCGAGCCACCGACGCCTGGGCCTCGGTGTTCTTCTTGAAGAAGTCGAGCACGCGCGCCATCGACCGCGTCGAGGCCGGCATCGTGTCGTCGTTGTAGAGATCGACCATGCGACCGAGCATGTCGGCGAGCTCGGAGCCGAGACGTCGCACTGCCGCGGCGCCGGTGGCGGGCTGACACGTCGCCTTGGGATCGGCGTTGTCGAGATCGAGCACCGGGACGTCGGCGTCGGGGAAGACGGCGTCGAGCGCTTCGATCAGATCCGGGCGGCGCTTCACGAGCGCGGCGATGCGCGCGAGGGCGCGGCCGCGCGCCGCCTGCTGCGCGCCCACCGGCACCGGGTTGCCGTCTTTGTCGGCGAGGCCGTCTTCGATCGGCGGGAGCGCGGACTCGTCGACCTTGTCGGCGAAGGCGCCGCCGTCTTTGTGGCACACGCCGTGGAACGAAGCGCCGCTCAAGTCCTCGCGGAGGAGCTGGCCGCTCATGCGATCGCAGAAGATGCCGAAGACCTCTTCGCCGATCGTGCCGCGCTCCACCTCGGGGCGCGACGCGTCGAAGTCGTGACAGGCCCCCATGGTCGCGAGCACGACGGGAGCGAAAGAGATGACGAATCGCCGCATGGTTTCCAGAGCCTCTACCGAACGCTGCGGGTCGAGGACGGTACCTCCCCCTCCCCGGCGCCGGCGCACCTTAGTCTAAATCATGGCAAGCGCCCGCCCGAATCGGGGGATTGTCGGGGCCTCGGCTGGGGTGGGGTGGATCCAGCCCAAAATCCGTGGGAAAAGGGCCCGCCATGTCGAGCCTCGCCATCCCGTTCCGCACGACCGCGATCGTCCTCGCCGCCGGCCAGGGCACCCGCATGAAGAGCAACCTTCCCAAGGTGATGCACACCTTGGCGGGCCGCCCGATCGTGCATCACCCGGTGGCTGCCGCCCTGACCGCAGGCGCCACCGAAGTCGTGGTGGTCGTCGGGCACGGTCGCGAGCACGTCGAGAAGTACCTGCGTGAAACCTTCGGCGACCGCGTGAAGACCGCCGTTCAAGCCGAGCAACGCGGCACCGGCGACGCCGCACGCGCCGGCATGAGCGCGGTCTCGCCGGAAGCCGAAGCGGTCCTCGTTTATTACGGTGACGTCCCGCTCATCACGGCCGACGACCTTCACAAGGTCGCGATGGAGCTCGCCGCGGCCGGCGGCCCGGGCGCCGCTCTCGCCTTGGCGACGGCTGAAATCGACGAGCCCTTCGGCTACGGCCGCATCATCCGTGACGCCGCGGGCGGCATCGTGGGCATCCGAGAGCAGAAGGATCTGAAGAGCGACGCCGAGCGCGCGATCCGTGAAATCAACCCCGGCATCTTCGCCGCCGGGCGCGCCGCGATGGCAGCCGCGCTCGCCGACCTCAAGCCCGAGAACGCGCAGAAGGAGTACTACCTCACCGACATCATCGGCGCGTTCGTGCGCGATCAGAAGCCGGTCGTGGGCGTGCCGTCGCGCTCCGAGGTGCTGGTGGGCGTCAACGATCGCGCGCAGCTCATCGAAGCCGAAGTGGCGCTCCACGCGCGCATCGCGCGCGCGCATCGGGTGGCGGGCGTCACGGTGCGTGAGGGCGCGCGCATCGACGACGGCGTCGTCATCGAGCGCGACGCCATCATCGAGACCGGCGTGGTCCTTCGCGGCGCGACGAAAATCGGCGAGGGCGCTTTCGTCGACGTCGGCTGCGTGCTCACCAACGTGACCGTGGCCGCAGGCGCGCTCCTCAAGCCGTACAGCGTCGCGCAAGACTCGACGATCGGCCCCAAGGCGCAGGTCGGTCCGTTCACGCACCTCCGCCCCGCGAGCGTGCTCGGCGAGGAGGCGCACGTCGGCAACTTCGTCGAGCTGAAGAAGACCACGCTCGGCAAGGGCTCGAAGGCGAACCACCTCGCGTACCTCGGCGATGGCGTCGTGGGTGAGGGCGCGAACATCGGGGCCGGCACCATCTTCTGCAACTACGACGGCTTCATGAAGCACGTGACCACGATCGAGGACGGCGCCTTCATCGGCTCCGACTCGCAGCTCGTCGCGCCGGTGCGCATCGGTCGCGGCGCGTACGTGGCCACCGGCACCACGGTGACCAAGGACGTCCCGGACGGCGCGCTCGCGATCTCGCGCGTGAAGCAAGAGAACAAAGAGGGCTACGCGGAGCGCCTCAAGGGGCGGCTCAAGGCCGCCAAGGCCGCAAAGGCCGCCAAGCCGACCGAGTGACGCGCGTCAGCGCGACGACGTGGGAGCGGGCGGCGCCGTCGGTGTGGCTTCGCGCGCGCGGAACAGATCCGGCCGCGTGAAGTAGACGAGCGCGGCTCCGCCGGCCGCGAGCATCGCGCCCGCGAGCAGCCCGAGCACGAGGGCGATCGCGCCTCCGCGCCGGCGGGCCGGTCGCGGCGCCGAGGGCGCGGGCCCGGGAGGGATCGTGGCCCACGCTTGCGCGGGCTGCGCGCCGGCTGGCGCGTGCGCCGCGGCGGGCATCGGCGGCGGCGCGTACGGCGGGATGCCCGACGAGAAGCGGGGCGGCGTCATCGGCGTCTGCGAGGCGCGTTGGGTGAGCCAACCGTCGAGCTCGGCCGCCATCGCTTGCGCGTTCGGGTAGCGGAGATTGCGATCGGTCATCATCCCGCGCTCGACGATGCTGACGAACCACGGGTCGAGGTCCGGACGCGCGTGCGCGAGGCGCTGATACGTGCCCGAGAGGAGCGCGCGCAGCGCCTCGTCGGCGTTGGGGCTCTCGAACGGCTTGTGATGAGCGCATGCAACATACATGCATACCGCGAGCGAGAAGACGTCGGCGCGGCCGTCCACCTCGAGGCCCGCGGCCTGCTCGGGCGCCATGAAGGCGATGGTGCCGATGAGGCCGACGCTCGAGAGCGGCCCGGTGGTGGACTCGGCGAGCTTGGCCACACCGAAGTCGAGCACCTTGGCGATCTCACCGAGCGTGCTCGACGGGACGAGCGCGATGTTGGCTGGCTTGACGTCGCGATGCACCACGCCCGCGCCGTGCGCCGCTCCCAGCGCGTCGAGCACGTGGCGAGCGATGCGGGCGACGCGCTCCGGCGGGAGCGGTCCTTGGGCGATCACGTCCGAGAGGAGCGGCCCCGGGAGGAGCTCCATCACGAGGAACGGCGGCTCGCCCACCGGCATCTGAAAATCGTAGATCTGGACGATGTGCGGGTGCCCGAGCGCAGCCGCGGCGCGCGCCTCGCGCTGGAAGCGCGCGACGGACTCGTCGTCGGGCTTCTGGCCGGAGATCACCTTGACCGCGACGAGGCGACGAAGGTCCTCCTGCCACGCCTCGTACACGGCGCCCATCGCGCCCTCGCCGAGGCGACGGCGAAGGCGGTAGCGCCCTCCGAGGAGGGCGCCGCTCAAGTCGCTCGCGGTCGAGCCTTGCACGCGCGCCGTGAGCCGTTCGCGCTCAGGCCGAGACGCCCTTGTCCTGGGCGGCTTGGGTGCGCTGCGCGGTGGCGATCGCCTCGTACTCGCCCTCGAACATGGCGAGCTGCTGGGTCACGATCTCGATGTTCTGGTCGTTCGAGTCACTGCCCTCGACGTTCCCGAGCTCGATCATCTGGCGACGGATCTCGTTCAGGCCATCGGCGAGGCGGCTAAGACGCGCGAGCTCCACCTTCGTGCGGTCCTTGCCGGCGAAGTGCTCGCGGTACTCGGCGAAGAGCTCGTTGGCCGCGCCGCCGAGCATGCCGAGGATGTCGCCCATGGGCGTCTCGCGACGCGCCTTCCTGATCTCGCCGAGCTCCTTGTCGTAGGCCGCGACCTGCTCGTCGACGATGCCCATGTTCTTGACGTGGAACTCCTCGGTGAAGCCGCCGTCGTGGAGCTTCTTCATGTCGGCCTTGATACGCTTCAAGTTGTCGACCACGCGCGCGAGGAGGCCGGGGCGACGCGTCGACCGCGACTTCCCCGCGAAGTGGTGCGCGTAGATCTCGAACTGCGAGTTGGCGAGACCGCCGAGGAGGTTGGCGCGCTCCTCGGGCGTGCCCATCGCTTGCGCTTTGCCGATCTCCCCGAGCTCGCGCTGGTACTGCTGGAGCGAGGTCGACACGACGTCGATGTCGCGCCCGAAGTCGGGGCTCGGCTTCTCCTTGTTGATGGCGTGCATGCGCTTCTCGACCTGCTTCAGGTCCTCGACCATCTCTGCGAGGAGACCGAGGTCTCGCGTCGAGCGGTTCTGGCCGGCGAAGTGGCGAGCGTAGAGCGCGAAGGTGAAGTTGGCGGTGCTCGCCTGCTCACCGAAGGATTGGATCTGCGGCCCCGCGTCCTTGGCGCGCGCGATGGCCGCCCGCTCCGACTGGTACATGGTGATCATGTCGCGCGCCGAGTTCCGGATGGCCTCGAGCTCGGGCCCGCGGATCGACGTCGGCACGACCTCGACCTGCTCGACGAGCGCCTTGGTGCGCGCGAGGAGCTTGTCCATCAGCGCGAGGTCGCGCGTCGCCCGTGATTGCCCGGCGAAGTTCGATTCGTAGTCCGAGGAGATCGAGTCCAGCTCTCGTTGAAGCTTGTCCGCGTTTGCAGCCATGGGGCCGTTTATAGCCCAAGCGAGGGCGCCGCGGGCCGATTTGACCCGGCGCGGGCCCTCCAGCGCCCGTCCGTCCCGTCGGGCCCGGCGTCACCGCCCTTGGAACCCGGGCGGGCGCTTCTCCATGAAGGCGGCGAAGGCCTCGCGGAGGTCGTGCGACGGGAGAAACGCGCTGTTCCAGAGCGCCACGGTGCGCAGGCTTTCCGCGGCAGCGCGCTCGGAGGCGGCGTTCATCACCTCTTTGACCCCCATCACCACGAGCGGCGGGTTCTGGGCGATGCGCTCCGCGAGCGCGCGCGCGGCCGCGGCCAGCGCGGTCGGCGACTCGTAGACGTCCTCGACGAGCCCGATGCGGAGCGCGCGCGCCGCGTCGATGTCGTCCCCCGTCAGCGCGAGGAGCCGCGCTTGGCCCTGCCCGACGATGGGCGGGAGGCGCGCGAGCGTACCGATGTCGGCGACCATCGCGAGCTTCACCTCGCGGACACTGAAGCGCGCGTCGGCCGACGCGAGGCGCACGTCGCACGCGGTGACGAGGTCCACGCCGCCGCCGATGCACGCGCCGTGGATCGCCGCGATGACCGGCTTCCGGCACGCGGCCACCGAGCTGATCGATTGCTGGAGGCGCGTGATGAGCGCGAGGAGCGCGGTGCGCTCCTTGGCGAGGGCGCCGTCCGCGAGCATCGGGACGAGCTCACCGCCCATCGTCGCGAGATCGAGCCCAGCCGTGAAATGCTCGCCCTCGCCGCGGATGATGATGACGCGCACGTCGTCGTTTCGATCGAGCCACGCGAACGCGCGTGGGAGCTCGGCGAAGAACGCCTCGCCCATGCGGTGCGCTTTGCCCGCGGCGCGGAGCGTGACGGTGGCGACGTGGCCTTCGATCTCCACGCCGAGCGTGGTGAGTTCCGGGAGCTGCATGGCGGCAGCATAGGCCCCGGCGGCGCACACGGCATCCCACACTTGAGGACCTCATTTCCCGGATGAGGCGAGGTCGCTTGAACGGTGACGAGTCACTCGATATCCAGGCGGCGGCGTGCATTTCCGCGCGAGCTCGAGCTCAGCGCTGCACCCTCGGGAGGATCGATCATGAGTTGGATGACGACGATGCATCGCGCGGCCCTCGCGCGACGACTCGCGCTCGCTGCGCTGCTCGCGATGGCGGGCACGGTGTCGACGACCAGCGTCGGCTGCGGCGGCGGCGACTCGACCGTCGAGCCGGGCCCGGCGGACGACGGCGGAGCGACCGGCGAAGGCGGAGCCGACGGTGGCGGCAAGGTCGATGGCAGCACCAGCGACGGTGGCACCGGAGTCGACGCCGACACGACCGACAGTGCGGTGACCGACGCGGGCACGGATAGCGACATCGACGGCGCGACGGACGGCGCGGCGGACGCGGCGGACGACGGGGCCGCCGACGGTGCGGTCGACGCGGCAGACGCGAGCTTGCCGACCCTGTCGATCGACAGCGTGGCGGTCGACGAGGGCAACGCCGGCACGACGTCGCTCACCTTCACGGTGACGCTCTCGGCCGCGTCGGCGCAGACCGTCACCGCCGATTTCCTCGCGGCCGACGGCACGGCGAGCGCGCTCGGCGGCGCCGTCGGAGGCGCCGATTACGCGGCGGCGCTCGGCGCCGTCACGTTCGCGCCGGGTGACCTCACCAAGCAGATCTCGATCAACGTCAACGGCGACACCGTCGCCGAGGACAACGAGACCCTCACGGTCACGCTGTCCAACCCGTCCGGAGCCACGATCGCGCAAGCGGTCGGCACCGGCACCATCAACAACGACGACGCCGTCCCGTCGATCGCGATCGCCGACTCCACGGTGATCGAGGGCAACAGCGGTACGACGGCCGCGGACTTCAAGGTGACGCTCTCGGCCGTCAGCGGTCAGACGGTGACGGTTCACGCCAAGACCACCGACGTCTCGGCGACGGCGGGCACCGATTTCACCGGCATCACCGACCAGACCGTCACGTTCAACCCCGGCGAGACGTCCAAGACCGTGACCGTCGACGTGACGGGCGACGTGACGATCGAGCCGAATGAGAGCTTCACCGTCGACCTGTCGGGCGCGGTGAACGCGACCATCGCAGCGCCGGCCGGAACCGGCACCATCCAGAACGACGATGGCGCGGCCAATCCGTCGATCTCCATCACCGACCCGTCGGTCACCGAGGGTAACGCGGGAACGAAGACAATGACGTTCACCGTGTCGCTCGGCGCGGCTTCCGCGCAGACCGTGACGGTGGACTTCAAGACCGCCGACGGCACGGCCACCTCGGGCGGCGTCGCCGCCGCGGGAGGGCTCGACTACGAGGCCGCGAGCGGAACGGTGACGTTCGCTCCGGCCGAGACCTCCAAGGACGTGTCGATCACCATCAACGGTGACACGTTCGACGAGGCCGACGAGACCTTCGCGCTCAACCTGTCGAACGCGCAGAACGGCATCATCGCCAAGGCCCAAGGCGTCGGCACCATCACGAACGACGACGGCGCACCGTCGGTGACGATCGACGACGTCGCGGTCGACGAAGGTCAGGCCGGGACGACGAACCTCGTCTTCACGGCGACGCTGTCGAACACCAGCGGCCGAGCGGTCAAGGTCGACTACGCGACCGCGGACGGCACGGCCAAGGCCGGCGGCGCGCTCGCGAGCGGCGGCCAAGATTATCTCGCGACCAGCGGCACGCTCACCTTCCCGCCCGGCACGTCGACGCAGACGGTCTCGGTGGCGGTGAACGGCGACGTCCTCAACGAGGTCAACGAGACCCTCACGGTCACGCTGTCGAATCCCGTCAACGTGACGCTCGGCGGCAAGAGCCAGGGCGTCGGCACGATCACCAACGACGACGCCGCGCCGTCGATCGTCATCAACGACGTGGCGGTCAACGAGGGCAACAGCGGCACCACAGCGATGAGCTTCACGGTCACGCTCGTGGACGCCACGAACGCTCCGGTGGCCAGCGGCCGCAGCGTCTCGGTGGATTACGCCACCGCGGACGTCTCCGCCACGGCCGGTTCCGATTACGTGGCCACCACGGGCACGCTCACCTTCGCGCCCGGCGTGACGACGCAAAACGTCGTCGTCCAGGCCAACGGCGACGTCACGTCGGAGTCGAACGAGACCTTCAACGTGGTCCTCTCCAACGCGTCGAACGCGACGCTCCTCGACGCGACGGGCGTGGGCACCATCACGAACGACGACGGCACGCTGCCGTTCCTCAACGTGACGGACACGTCCATCACCGAGGGCAACTCGGGGACGACGCTCCTCACGTACACGGTGACCCTCTCCGCGGCGGCGGCGGCCAACGTGACCGTGCAGTACACGACGGCCGACGGCACCGCGAACAGCGGCGGGGCGCTCGCGACGGGCGGCCAGGACTACGTGCCCACGAGCGGCACGCTGACGTTCACGCCGGGGCAACTGTCGAAGAACGTGACGGTGACCGTCAACGGCGACACCGTCAACGAGGGCGACGACACCGTTCAGCTCGTCCTCTTCAACCCGTCGGCCAACGCCGTCATCCAAGACGGCCTCGGCGTGGGCGCGATCACCAACGACGACGCGGCCCCCACCCTGTCGATCAACGACGTGACGGTGACCGAGGGCAACGCCGGCACCAAGACCGCCACCTTCACGGTGACGCTCTCCACGGGCAGCGGTCAGACCGTCCAGGTCAACTACGCCACGGCCGACGGCTCGGCGCATGCCAACGGCGTGCTCGCGGCGGGCGGACAGGACTATGTGACGACGTCGGGAACGCTCACGTTCGATCCGGGACAGACCACCAAGAACGTGGTCGTCACGATCAACGGCGACACGACCTACGAGCCGAACGAGACCTACTCGGTGACCCTGTCGCAACCGGTGCACGCGACCCTGGCCGACTCGTCGGGCGCGGGCAGCATCACCAACGACGACAGCGTCCCGTCGATCACCATCAACGACGTCTCGCTGAACGAGGGCACCCCGGTCGTCGGGCAGCGACTGACGACGTCGTTCACATTCACCGTGACGCTGTCGAACCCGCGATCGGTCGCGGTGACGGCGCTCTACATCACCGGCGGCGGCACGGCGACGGCCGGCACCGACTACACCGCCACCGCAGGCACGGTGACGATTCCGGCTGGCTCCACGACGGCGACCATCACCGTCCTGGTCCACAAGGACGCCACGCTCGAGCCCAACGAGACCTTCAACGTCACGCTCTCGTCGCCCACCAACGCCACCATCTCCGATGGCACCGGCGTCGGGACGATCAAGAACGACGACTGACCGGACTTCGTTCTTCCAGTCGAGGCCCGCGCTCCTTCCAAGGGGCGCGGGTCTCGCGTTTTGTGGTTGGCCTCGGTCGGAAGGGCCGCTCAGCCGACGACTTCGGTCACGAAGCGGGCGAGCAACGTCTTCGTGCCCGACTCGAAGCGGATCGTGAGCTTGGCTTCGTCTCCCACACCGTCGACGCGCTCCAAGACGCCGGCGCCGAACTTGGGGTGCGTGAAGTGACGCGGCGCGGGCGGCGGGGGCGGTTTCACGCGCGTGAAGGTCGGCTTCGGCATCTTGAGCGGACCTTCGGGCGCGGCCGCTTTTGCAACTTTCGGCGCGACGACCGACGCAGTCGTGGCCTCGGGCGCCGGTGGAGCGGCTTCTTCTTTGCGCGCCGGCGCGGCGCGGCGCGGCCGCTCGGCAGGCATCTCCAGACCGAGCGCCCGCCTTCGCTCGAGCGCGCGCGCACCACGCTCATTGAAGAACGCGGCGAGCTCGGGAACGTCGATCCTCTGAAGCTCGAGCAGGAGGAGCTCTTTGCCGACGAGCGCGAGCACCGTGGGCCGCGACGCCGCGTCGTCGGCCGCCCACGCGCGGGCGAGCGCCCAGATGTCGTCCGCGGTTCGCGGCGTCACGTAGGCGCACGCGAACTCGACGAACTCATGCGGCTCGGGAAAGAAGGTCCACTGCCCGAACCCGGCGCCAAGGTTCTCCGCGAAGCGGCGTGGAAGCTGGCTTTGATCGGCGAGCGCGGTGCCCGCCTCTTTGCACTCTGCATACGGCGCGCCGAGGTGCGCGCGCGCCACGAGGGCGACGAGCTCATCACGAGGGAGGACCGCGGGCGGCGTGGCGTCGGACATGCCGCCCTAGAGTTTCTGAGAACGCGCGCGCCGGTCAACGTGCGCGAGTATGCGACGTGCGCGCCTAGGCGCCGTTCACTTGGGGAACGCGCCGGGGAGGAAGAACGTCCACGCTCCCACCGTGATCTCGACGGCCGAAGGCTTTGCGCTGTCGACGAGCGAGGCGAGCGCAGTCACCTTCTCTCGCGCGACGAAGCCGGCCTTCGCGCCCGAGCCGAGCGCCGGAAGCACGTCGCTGCTGAGCGAGATGCCGTCGCTCGCGCCCTGGAACCACTCACCGTAGTCGTCGCCGCCGCCAAGCGAATAGGCTGCGACCATCGCGCCGTAGCCCGAGTCGTTCTCGTCGAGAAGTGATTGGGCGTCGTCGTTGCCGGGCAGCGCGCCCGAGGTCTTCGTCGCCACTTGGCCAAGCGCGAGATCGCCGCGACGCGACGTCTCGACCGCGAAGACCGTGTACGCCTTCGGCTTCGGGTCCTCGGAGTTCTCGAGAACGGCGTCGGCGAGCCCGTCGATCTCGCTCGCGTAGTCGACGAGCGCGTTCGCGGTCTTCCACGAAGAGGTCTCGTCGCCGGCCGCGACGCACGTCACGTCGGTCGACTTCCCGCCGTCCTCCCACTTGCCCTTGAGGTTCGTGCCGAGCGTGAGCGACGCGCTCCCGCCCTTCCACGTCCGGCCCTTGGTGGACGTGGTGAGCGTGCCGGTCGCACCAGAGAGCGCGTAGAGCTCGGCGGCGGGCGCAAGCGTGAGGAGCGCGAACTTGCCGCCCTTCGCCGCGACGAGCGCGAGCTTCGCGTCGCCCGAATCCGCGGCGCAGCGAAGCGTCTCGTTCGCCCCCGCCTTGGTCTTGAGCTCCCCATCAGCGGACGCCGCGTCGCCTTCCGCGGCCGCCGAGCAACCCATGAGACCCATCGCAGTCACACAGAAAACGGCGGCAACTCGGAGCTTCATCACATGCACCCCCATGACGTGAAAGGTGGGATGCTGTGACACCTGAAAGCTGGGTCGGCAAGCGGGATTTTTCGGAGAGACGAGAGGAATTGGGAGCAGACAAGGAACCGACAGCCGCAATGAGAGCGCAGCGACAGAGAGAGCGCAGCGACCAGAGAGAGAACGAATGAGAGCGGGCCGGTGGCGAGCCTCGCATTGCCTGTTGCCTGCAGCCGGGTGACCAGCTCCCTGCTCTCTCGCTCCTCTCTGTTTTCTCTTCTCAGGTGGCCGGCGGGATGCAGCCAACCCCAGCCACGGTCCTGGATTTTCGGGACCTTTAACCGTCGCTGCGCGCGGCCACAGTAGGGTGGCCTGCATCCCCTGATGTGAGGGCGAGGCTCGGCCCTTCGTCAGTTCGCGGGCTTCCACGCCGCTTGCTGGCTGGTCATGAGGAGGAGGCCCACCGGCGTGACGTCGAACTCGTCCGCCCAGTCGGAGAACTGACCCTTGGGCGACCAGGTCGGCTTCGCAGCTTCGGGCGTCGTGTTCACGCCGAGGTAGCCGCGCGCCATGTTGTCGAGCGCGGCGCGGTCGAAACCCGTCCACGCCATCGCCGTCGGTCCCTGCACGGTCACCCCGGCCGGGAGGTTCTGCGCGCTGGTGTACGGATCGTAGGTCGAGATCCAGCCGCGATCGGCGGCGGCGAGGACGAGCGGGCTCGTCGGCGAGATGAACGCCTTGGCGCCGGCCGGTGCGATGCCGATGACGATGCCGCCCTGCGGGGCTTGAACGGAGGCCGCGTCACCGACCACGAGGATCGCCTTCGCGCCGGGCGCGATCTGGCGGTCGTCCGTGATGGCGATCTGGGCCTGGCGGTTCCAGAGCGCGAGCCCCTTGAGCGAGCGCGGCTGGACGTCGAGGTTCGTGACCTCGACGAACTGCTTGCCCTTGGGATCGACGGTCGGCTGGACCTTGGTGATGGCGAGCGCGGGCGCATCCATCTTGGGGCGCATCGGGCCGAGCGCCTGCGGGTGATCGAACGCGTCGCGGAAGATGCGGTAGTAGCTCTCGGCGACGGCGCGGTCGCGAATGACGACGAGCGTCTCGTCGTTCTGCTGCTCGGCGCTGTCGGACATGTTGTGCGACCCGGTGATCACGACGGGGTGATCGGTGCCGTAGTCGATGAGCAGGTACTTGTGGTGGAGCCACACCTTGTTGGGGTTGCTCGGGCAGTTCTTGCGCGGCGAGACGTACGCCGGGCAGGTCGGATCGCTGTTCGGCGTCGCGCGAACGTCGCCGCCCGCGTCCTTGATCTGGGTGGGGAGCGGCTTGGTCGCGATCGTGGCGTCGACGACGCCCTTCACCTCGACCCCCGACTTCATGCGCTCGACGAGGAGGTCGCCGAGCATCGGGAGCGCCAAGCTGAACTCGACGAAGTAGACGCTGCTCGTCGCGCGCGCGACCTCGCCGTAGAGCATGTCGAGCGGACCGCCGCACGGGTCGAGCGAGCGGTAGCGATCCTGAATGACGGGGCGGCCGGCCTTGGCAGCCTCGCACGCTTGCTTCACGTCGTTGGTCGACGAGAACGCCGCCGCACGTGCCTTCGCTTGCGCGTCGGTGATGCCCGGCGAGAAGCGGAGGCTCACGCGCGCGCCGTCGACGTACGCGTCGCCGCCACCTTGCCCGGTGTCACGTTTGTCGGTGCCGAACTTGCCGGAGAAGAGCGTCTCGAACTCGGACTTCTGGAGCGCCGCGAGGCCGCGCGAGCGGAAGTGGATGCCGTTGTCGGCGTGGATGCGCGCCGGGTCGTCGGTGATGGGGTTGAACGAGCCGGTGAAGACCCACTGATCGTCGACGACGAGGAACTTGTTGTGCGAGAGCGGCGCGCGGTTCTTGTTCTGATCGTTGACGTCGAACTTCACCGGAACGCCCGCGGCCTTGAACTTCGCCCAGCCGGGCTTGTAGCTCTCGTCGTCCGCGAACTCGGCGTCGGTGGTGAGTCGGACGTCGGCGTGGCGGTCCGTCTTGGCCTTCACCAGCTCGTCGATCACTTGCGGATCGTTGATCTGGTACCAGGAGCCGACGGCGCTCTTCGAGGCGCTCTTGATGACGGTGTTCATGGCGCCGACGAGCGGGTTCGGCGGGAGGCCTTCCGCGTCGCGCGGCGTCGCGGGCGCGGTGCTGTTGCGCCACGGCGAAGCGAAGTAGACGCCCATGGGCGGGAGGGCCTTCGCGCTCTTGAGCTGCTCGGGATCGGACGAGTAGAAGTTGCGCGCGCCGGGCGTCGCGCCGAGGGGCGAGAGCGCGAAGTCGCTGTCAGCGGGGCCTTTGCGCTCGAACGCGACGCCGCGCGGCGCGTGACCGAAGTCCGCCGTCGCCGAGTCGAGCGCGGAGCTGCCCTTCAGGATGGAGACCTTGCGTCCGGAGGCGAGCTTCTGGCCGAGCCCCTGGGCCGAGAAGACCGGAACGCAGTGCCGGTTCGACTGAACCCCGATCGAGCCCATCAGGAGATCGTCGGGCGCGGCGTGAGCCGAGCCGAGCGCCGCGCGCGTCGTGGCGATGGCCGCGTCGCAGGCGACCCGAGTCACTTCCGCGTCCGCCATGCCGTCGTCGACGATGAGCGCGAGCTGACGACCGGTGAGCGAAGTCTGAGTCTGACCGAGCACCTTGCGGAGCGAGAGCTGAATCGTCGTGTCGTCGACCTTGACCGAAAGGCCCGAGTCGACCGGCATCGCTTGGTCGCCATCGTTGCGGAGCTCGATGAACGCGTTGGCCGCGCCGCCCACCGGGTTCGCGGAGACCTCCACGAGCTTCATGACGGCGGCGTCACCGAGCTCGGAGTCGGCGTCCTCCGAGTCGTCGGCTTGCTCGCTCGAGCAGGCGCCGAGGACCACGGTGGAGAGGAGGTAGAGGGCGGTCTTGGCGGTGAAGGTTCTCAAGGGAAGGTCCTCCGGGAGCAGCCGGTTTCCCTGCCTCTCCGCACATCACGTGCCACGCCTGCCTGGGGCGTAAACCCGCGCAATGTTGCAATTTGACGGCGTTGCCGTGTCGTTACTGGCCAACGCCGATCCATGGACGTCCGACCTCCCGCGCGGTCGCTTGGGCGGGAAGCCCCCTCCATCGGGACGCGTTTTGTTTGTAGCCGGCGGGAGAAATCCGGCATGGTCGGCCCGGAAGAGGAGCACCTGCAGCATGGACGCGATTCGGATTCGTGGAGGAGGCCCGCTTCGGGGCACGGTTCGCATCAGCGGCGCGAAGAACGCGGCGCTCCCCATCCTCTGCGCGACGCTCCTCTCCGACGGAGAGAGTCGACTCCGCAACGTCCCTGCCCTCCGCGACATCGAGACCACGGCGGCGCTCCTTCGCTTCCTCGGTCGCAACGTCGTCGTGCGTGCACCGGAGGTCCTCGTCGGCGCCGGCAGCAACGTGCGCCCCGAAGCACCGTACGAGCTCGTGAAGCAGATGCGCGCGAGCGTCCTCGTGCTCGGGCCGCTCCTCGCGCGGTTCGGCCGCGCGAAGGTGAGCTTGCCGGGCGGCTGCGCCATCGGCGCCCGCCCGATCGATCAGCACCTGAAGGGCCTCGAGGCCATGGGCGCGACGATCAAGCTCGAGCGCGGCTACGTGATCGCCGAAGGCCCGAACGGCGGCGGACGCCTCCGCGGCGCCGAGGTCTACTTCGATCTCCCGACGGTCACCGGCACCGAGAACTTGATGATGGCGGCGGCGCTGGCGAAGGGCCGCACCACGCTCGTCAACTGCGCCCGCGAGCCCGAGGTCGAAGAGCTGGGCCGCGTGCTCAACAAGATGGGCGCCGAGGTCACCGGCGCCGGCACGGACACCATCCACATCGTGGGCGCCGAGCCGGGCGCGCTCCAGCCGTTCGATCACGCCATCATCCCCGACCGCATCGAGGCCGGCACGTACATGGTCGCGGCGGCGATGCGCGCGGGCGGCGACGTGCTCGTCGAGGGCGCGGAGATGGACGACCTCGAGCCGCTCATCCTCAAGATGCGTCAGGCCGGCGTCGAGATCACCGCCGAGGGTCGCGCCATCCGCGTTCGCCGCAACGGCCCGCTCCGCGCGGTGAACGTCACTACGGCGCCGCACCCCGGCTTCCCCACCGACATGCAGGCCCAGTTTCTGGTGCTCATGTGCATGGCGCAGGGTGAGAGCGTGATCACCGAGACGATCTTCGAGAACCGCTTCATGCATGTCCCGGAGCTCGCGCGCATGGGCGCGAACGTCTCGCTCCGCGGCAACACGGCCGTCGTGCAAGGCGTGCCGCACCTCTTCGGCGCGAGCGTCATGGCCACCGATCTTCGCGCGAGCGCGTCGCTCATCATCGCGGGCCTCGTGGCCCAAGACGAGGAGACCGAGGTGCGCCGCGTCTATCACCTCGACCGCGGCTACGAGCGCATCGAGGAGAAGCTCGGCGGCCTCGGCGCCGAAGTGCGACGCGTCCGCGGCGCCGAGAGCTGATCGCTCCCGTCACGGGACGAGACGCGCGTGCACGCCCGCGCCCGTGTGGGCGCGCGGGCGCGCAGGCTCGAGCTCAGAGAACGAAGTAAAGAACGCTCATCACGATCTGACCGATGCCGATGATGAGCTGGTAAGGCGCGAGCTTGCCGATCTTCTCGGAGAGCATCGCTTGCTTTGCCGGGTCTTTGCCCATGGTCCACTTGAGGACGAGGCCCGATCCGAGGAGCAATCCTGCGCCGAGATCGAACACGCCGGCGAGGACCCAGAAGATCCACGTGAGGAAGTGTTCCTTCATGAGCGCGATGCCGAGGATCGAGAAGATGACCTCGCGGATGCCCCAAAAGAGAACGCAGACGCCGATCCATCCGGCGTACGGCGCGACCTTGTCGAGGTGCTCCTTCATGGACGGCACCTTGCTGATGATGAAGGGCGCCGCGCAGATGAGACCGCTCAAGAGGCCGATGATGAGAGAAAGCATGTTTTGAAACCCTCCCACGCCCATCGTGCCGACCGACCGGTCCCGACGGCAACTTCTGCGGGTCTTCCGCCGTCAAAAAGCGGCAGCGCCTGTTGACCGATGGCGCCCCCCCGGCGAACGACGGGCGGTCAGCGCCGGCGACGCCGCGGGCTGGCGTCACGGTGCTCTCGCATCGCCGCCAACGCCTCTCGCTCGGCCGTACGCGCGGCGAGCACGGCGCGTTTGTCGTGGTCCTTCCGCCCGCGTGCGACCCCGATCGTGACCTTGGCCCAGCCGTGGTCGAAGTAGATCGCGAGCGGCACGAGGGTGTAGCCCTCACGGAGCGACGCGCGCTCGAGGGCGCGGATCTCGCGCGCATGAAGGAGGAGCTTGCGCGCGCCGTGCTCCGCGTGCGGAAACGCGCGCGCCGCGACGTACGACGCGATCACGAGCTGCTTGATCCAGGCCTCGCCCCGCTCGACCGACGCATAGGCCTCGGTGAGGTTGACCCGCCCTTCGCGGAGCGATTTGACCTCGCTACCGCGAAGGACGAGCCCGGCCTCGAACCGCTCTTCGATCGTGTAGTGGAAGGTGGCCGCGCGGTTCCGCGCGACGACTTGCCCCTTCTCTCGATGCCGAGCGGCCACGCCCCTTGTGTAACGCACCCGGCCGAGGTGCGCACCGCAGGCGCGTCACGGGCGCGGCGGAAGCGCTCCCACGACGACGAGCGGACGCAAGCGCCGCGTCGCCGCGCGACCGAGCCCGCGCACGCGCATGAGGTCTTCGACGCGCTTGAAGCCGCCGATCTTGGCGCGAAGATCGACGATCGCTTGCGCGCGCCGGGGACCGATGCCGGGAAGCCGGCGAAGGTCGTCGACCGTCGCCATGTTGAGGTCGACGGCGCCTCCGGCGTCGGCGGATGGCACGGGCGGGCCGACGAGACCGACGCCGCCAGCGTCGGCGGCAGGCGCGGCGCCGGCGTCGTGCGCGATGACCGCAGCGGTGAACGACGCGTCACCGACGGCGAGCGCGATGGACGCGGGGGCAGCGGGCAGCGCGCTCGCCGGCGTGGAGAGGCACTGTCCGAGGACGCCGAGCGAAGCCAGGCCGACGGACAGGGCCGACATGCGCTGCACGGCCGGGTGCCGGAAGAACGAGCCCAAGCGGCCCCGGAGGCCACCGCGCTCGGCGGTGACCTCCGTACGATCGCGGCCGCGCATGTCAGAACGGGAGCTCCGTGAGGGCCTCGTCCTTCTTGGCGTCCGCGCCCGCGCGCGCGCGCGCGACCGGCGGACCGACGAGCTCGTCACGCGGCTCGGGATCGCGGAGCTGGAGCTGCCCGTTCATGGGCAGCGCCTCGAGCCGAACGGTGATCGATCCATCGCGATTGGTGAAGGCCCGACCGATGCGGGTCCAGAACGAACGGCCGTTCCGCTCGCTGATCGAGTACGCGATCTTGCTCGTCGCGGCCTTGGACTCGGTGGTGGGGAGAGAGAGGGCGTGCGCTTCCATGGTGATGATCCTCGTTCGATGGGTTGAGCTCGTCGGGTGATGGGGAGGTGCGCGGCCCGACGCCCGCGCACGCCCCGACCCTCGCGAGGACCATGCCGGACCGCGTTCGTCTCCTTTCGCGAGCTTGCGCGACGACGCCCCTGTCCGCGGACAGATTTGCCTGTCCCGAGGACAGGGGGGAACAGGACAAGACATCGCTGACAGCAGCCCAGCCCGGCGCCGAACGAGCCGTCCGCTTCGGACCTGGACGGAGCGGTGCTAAGCTCGCGGGGTCAGGCAGAAGGAGCACTGAACATGGCGCATTCGGCGGACGATTTCGGAGCGGGCTCGGAGATTCTCTCGGCAGTGACCGCCGCATCCCGTGACGAGCGCGTTTCGCGCCGCGCCCTGCTCGGCGGCGCAGCCGCCACGGGCGCCCTCCTCCTCGGAACGAGCCGCGCGAACGCGGCGCCCGAGGCTGCCGCGCCGAACCTCGCCGCCGTCCCGCCCGCGGGCTTCACGCCCTTCGCGGCGCCCGGCCGCGTCATTCGCGTCGAGAAGCCCGACTCCCTCCAAGCGAACCAGCTCTATCCCAAGCCCGAAGCCACGCTCCCCATGCTGGAGAAGGCGCTCTGCGAGCTCACCGGCGAGAGCGATCTCGTGAAGGCCGTGGGCCGCTTCGTTCACAAGGACGACAAGGTCTGCGTGAAGGTCAATGGCATCGCGCGCGAGAACATGGGGACGAACAAAGAGCTCGTCCTCCCCTTCCTGGAAGCGATGATCAAGGCCGGCGTCCCGGCCACGAGCATCACGGTGCTCGAGCAGTACCGAAACTTCCTCCAGGGCACGCGCATCAATGAGCGCAACGTGCCCGCAGGCGTGAAGGTCGCGGTCCACTTGAACGAGGACGCGACGATGCCCGAGCGGAAGATCGAAGGCACGGGCGTCCGCACCAAGTTCGTGCGCGTCCTCACCGAGTCGACGGCCGTCATCAACTTTTCGCTCGTGAAGGACCACTCCATCTGCGGGTACACGGGCGCCATGAAGAACATGACGCACGGCTGCACCATCAACCCGCACGACTTCCACACCCACCACGCGAGCCCGCAGATCGCCCTCCTCTACGCGCAGGACGTCATCAAGAGCCGCGTTCGCCTCCACATCGCCGACGCGTTCAAGGTCATGGCGCACGGCGGCCCGCTCTGGAAGGCGCCGCAGTACGTGTCGACCTACGAGTCGATCTTCGTCTCTACCGACCCGGTGGCCATGGACGTCATCGGCTGGGGCATCGTCGAGCAGCGCCGCGCCGAGAAGAAGCTGAAGTCGCTCGACGCCGAAGGCCGAGGGCCGGCCTACCTCGAGGTCGCCGCCAAGCTCGGCCTCGGCATCGCCGACCGCGCCCAGATCAAGCTCCAAGAGTTCAAGGTCTGAGGCGCCGCTCGGCCGCGCAGGCGGCGGGCGCTGACACGCGACGGAGACTCGCGCCGCCGCCGGACGCGTCTCGACGTCCTCCTCGATATGTCCTTATATAGTCGCGCTTGGTCACCCGCGACGACGACGAACCCACGCCGACGGTCACCCCGATTGTCGAGCACGAGCCGCGCCCGGTGCGTCGCGGCGAGGCGTGCCTGGTCGTCATCTACGGCTCCGACCTCGGGCGCCGCATCCCGCTGACGCAGCCGACGTTCGAGATCGGCCGTGCATCACGCTGCGATCTGCCGATTGATCAGGAGAGCGTGAGCCGACAGCACGCGCGTATCACGCGCACGAGCGACGGCGGCTTCCGCATCCTCGACCTCGGCTCGACCAACGGCACCTACGTGAACGACGTCTCGGTCTCGGAGGCGCGACTGGCCGACGGCGATCAGCTCAAGATCGGCCGCTCCATCCTGAAGTTCATGACCGGCGACAACGTCGAGGCCTCGTACCACGAGGAGATCTACCGGCTCATGACGGTGGACGGCCTCACGCAGCTCGTGAACAAGCGCTTCTTCAACGAGGCGCTCGAGCGCGAGGTGAATCGGGCCAAGCGCTACGGACGCCCGCTCGCGCTCCTCCTCATCGACATCGATCACTTCAAACGGAAGAACGACGAGTTCGGTCACGTCGCGGGGGACGCCGTCCTCCGTCAGCTGGCGCTCGCGATCGGCCCCAAGCTCCGCCGCGACGACATCTTCGCGCGCGTGGGCGGTGAGGAGTTCGCCATCCTCCTCCCCGAGCTCGACGCCGCCGCCGGCCTCGCCACCGCCGAGCGGGTGCGCAAGATCGTGGAGGAGTCGCGCTTCTCGTTCGACGAGGTTGCGATCCCGTGCACGGTGAGCGTCGGCATCGCGCACCTCGACGAAACCGTCAGCGCCGCGGCCGATCTCTACCGCGCCGCCGACGGCGCGCTGTACCGCGCCAAGCAAGACGGGCGGAACCGCGTCGCGACGTGATCGCGGTACGCGCCGTCAGTGCGGCCGTGTGAGGAAGAGCGTGTAGAGGCGCTCGAGCGCGAGCCCCGCGAGCACGCCGAGCGCCACGATCCACGCGAGTGACAAGCGGCCTCGCGACGACGCACGCTCGCCGCTCGACGAGCCGCTCGAAGACTTGGTCCCGCGCTCGGCGCGGCGCGCCAAGACGGGCGCGCCCGGCGTCTCGATCGGTATCGTCGGAAGCGAGGTCACCGGCACGGGCGCGAGGCTCGGGCTCCGCGGGGCGCCGGGCGGCGGGATGGCGGGGTGCGCGCCCTGGCTCGCCTGCCAGGCGAGGAGCGCCGCGACCATTTCGTCCGCCGTCGCGAAGCGGTCGGCGGCGCGCTTCTGCATCGCGCGCTCGACGATCGCGACGAGGCCGGCGTCGAGATCCGGACGCAGCTCGGCGATCGGCGTCGGCGGCTCGAGGACCACGGCGGCGTAGAGCTGCGCCTTCTGCAGCTTGTCGAAGGGCTTCCGCCCGGTCAGTGCATGATACATGCATGCCCCCACCGAGTAGACGTCGGCCCGTCCGTCGAGCGACTCGCCCCGCGCCTGCTCCGGCGCCATGTACGAGAGCGTTCCCAAGATGGCGCCGGCGACGGTGAGGCCCTCCATTTTGTCGCGCTGGAGCTTGGCGACGCCGAAATCGAGCACCTTCACGAAGTCCCGCATCGCCGTCGTGTCGATGAGGATGATGTTGTCCGGCTTCACGTCACGGTGAACGATCTTCGCCGTGTGCGCGGCGCCGAGCGCGGAGAGCACCTGCGCCGCGATGAAGGCCACGCGGCGCGGGTCCAAGGGCCCCACGTTGATGGCTTGCCGGAGCGACATGCCCGTCAGGAGCTCCATCACCAAGAACGGCGGCTGGCCCTCTGGGCTCTGGAGATCGCTCACGCTGACGATGTTGGGATGTCCGAGCGCCGCCGCCGCGAGCGCCTCCCGCCGGAATCGCTCGAGAAGCGTCGGCTCGAGCGAGAGGTGCTGGTGAAGGACCTTCAGCGCGACGCGTCGACCGAGGTCCGACTGGATGGCCTCGTAGACCGCGCCCATCCCGCCCGCACCGATGCGGCGCACGAGCTCGTAGCGCTCTCCGAGAACCTCACCACTGATCGGATCCGAGCTCATCGCCGGGCCCCGCGCCTCCCTGGCCGCGACCTCGGACCATCATACTCGCTGGAGCGCTCCGGCGTCCCATCCCCGATCCCCGTCGCCTCTTGCGGCGCGCGGACGGCCCACGTATGCGCGGCATCGCTCATGGCGAGAACCAAGGTAGATGCTTCCCTCGAGGCCGCGCAGGCGGCCCACCAAGACGACCCCGAGCGCGCGGAGGTCCTTCGTCGGACCCGCAACTTCAAGTCGAGCTGGATCGAGCTCGCCGAGGCGCTCGCCCAAGTCCAGCGCGACGGCTCGTTTCGAGCCTGGGGCTACGAGTCGTTCGACGAGTACACCAAAGCCGAGCTCCACCTCCGCCCCGAGACCGTGCAAAAGCTCGTCGGCTCGTTCGTCTTCTTGAAGAAGCGCGCGCCGGAGGTGCTCGTGCGCGACGGCGTGAGCGCCAACATCCCGAGCTACCAGGCCGTGGACTTCTTGCGCCGCGCCGAGTCCGAAGAGCGGGCGCCCACCGAGGCCGTCGAGGAGATCCGGCGCCGCGTGCTCGACGACGGGGTGACCCTCCCCACCGTGGCCAAGAAGTTCGCCGACGTGGTGTTCCCAATCGACGCCGCCTCCAAGAAGGCCCGCGACGCCGCTGGGCTCAAGAACGTGGCGACGCGCCTCAAGGAGCTCCTCGCCGAGACGCGCGCCGTGCCGCGCCGGCTCGCGGACGAGGTGAGCGAATCGCTCGAGCGACTCCTCGCCGAGCTTGAAGAAAAAGACGAGCGGGCGGCGTAAGCTCGCGAGCCGTGATCGAGGTCGAGGGCCTCCGAAAGACGTACGCCGTGCCCGTGCGGGGCGCGGGCCTCGGGAGCGCCGTGCGGTCGCTCTTCCGGCGCCAAGTGGAGACGGTCGTGGCCGTCGACGGCATCTCGTTCCGCATCGCGCGTGGCGAGCGCGTCGGATTCCTCGGGCCCAACGGCGCCGGCAAGACGACGACGCTGAAGATCCTCGCCGGCCTCCTTCATCCCACGGCGGGGCGCGTGGAGGTCGCGGGGCACGTGCCGGCGCGCCGTGACGACGCGTACCTGCGCCGCATCATGCTCGTGCTCGGTCAGAAGCAGCAGCTCATCTGGGATCTGCCGCCCGCGGACACGTTCGAGCTCAACCGCGCGGTCTACGACATCGAGCGCGACGCGTTCGAGAAGCGCCTCGCCGAGCTGACGGAGATCCTCGGTCTGGGCGATCACGTGAAGAAGCCGACCCGGCAGCTCTCCCTCGGTGAACGCATGAAGTGCGAGCTCGTCGCCGCGCTCCTGCACGCCCCCGACGTCCTCTTCTTGGACGAGCCGACCATCGGGCTCGACGTCACCGCGCAGGCCGACCTCCGCTCGTTCATCAATCGCTACTGCGCCGAGCACGGCGCGACGCTGCTCCTGACGAGCCACTACATGGAAGACGTCGCGGCCATGTGCCCGCGCGTCCTCGTGATCGACAAGGGCTCGCTCGTGGCCGACGAGCCGCTCGACACCCTCACCCATCGAGCGCGTCCGCAGAAGCGTCTCGTGCTCCGCTTGGAGCGTCCGCGCGGCGACGTCGACCTCGGCCCCCACGTGCAAGTGGTGTCGGAGAGCGCGGGCGAGCTCGTCCTCGACGTGCCGCGCGCCGAGGTGAGCCACGCGGCGGAGCGGGCCCTTCGTCTCCTCGCGGTGGCCGACCTCACCATCAAGGATCCGCCGCTCGAGGACGTGATGCGAGAGCTCTTCCAAAAGCACAAGGAGCCGTCTTGATCGCCCGCGAGCGTCGCGCCGCCGGCGCCGTGCTCCGCGTGGGATTCAAGGAGGCCGTCGCGTACCGCGCCGAGCTCCTCGTCTGGATCCTCGCGACGACGATGCCGCTCGTCATGCTGGCGCTCTTCTCGGCGGTCGCGCGCGACGCGCCGCTCGGCGGCTACGGCCAGCTCGACTTCGTGGCGTACTTCCTCGCCACCTTCATCGTGCGCCAGCTCACCGGTGCGTGGAGCGCGTGGCAGATCAACATGGACATCCGCGAGGGCGCGATCGCGACGCGGCTCCTCCGGCCCTTCCCTCCCCTCCTCGTTTACGGCCTCGAGGGTCTCGCCGCGCTCCCTCTCCGCTTTCTCCTCTCGCTGCCGATCGCGGGCGCGGTGCTGTTGGCCACGGCGCGCGATCACCTGAGCCACGAGCCCGCGGCGTGGGCGCTCTTCGTGCTCGCCGTCATCGCGGGGTGGCTCATCACGCTCGGGATCAACTTCGCCATCGGCTGCTTGGCGTTCTTCGTCGACTCGGCGCTCCGCGTGATGGACATCTACCTCGCGCTCTTCATGGTCGCGAGCGGCTACCTGATCCCCGTCGATCTCTTCCCGCCCGCCGCGCGCGCGATCGTGGAGCGTTTGCCGTTCCGCCACCAAATCGCGCTGGGCGTCGAGCTCATGACCGGTCGCTACGATCACGATCTCGGCGGGGCCGCGCGCGCGGTCGCGACGTCGTGGGCGTGGGTCTTCGGCATCTTCGTCGTGGTGTTCCTCGTGTGGCGTCGCGGCCTCCGACGGTACGGAGCGTTCGGCGGATGAAGACGTCGTTTGCCTCGTACGCCCGCCTCCTCGCGGTTCAACTGCGGACGTCGCTCGCGCTCGCGATGCAATACCGCCTCGACTTCGTCCTCGACGCGATCGTCGAAGTGGTCTGGGCGTTTGCGGCGTTCGTGCCCCTCTTCGTCGTCTACGGCCAGCGCGACGTCGTCGCCGGGTGGACCTTCGCCGAAGCGCTCCTCGTGGTCGCCACCTTCACTCTCCTCCAGGGCGTGATCGAAGGAGCGATCAACCCGAGCCTGCTCGGCGT
Source organism: Polyangiaceae bacterium (assembly GCA_044224815.1). Taxonomy (GTDB): domain Bacteria; phylum Myxococcota_A; class Polyangia; order Polyangiales; family Polyangiaceae; genus JADJCA01. Next base: position 144,942 of record JBGAJR010000001.1, on the reverse strand, counting down.
CGTCGAAGGCGTCCGCCGCGGAACCCTCGACTTCGTGCTCATGCGGCCCAAGGACGCGCAGTTCCTCGTGTCGACGACGCGCTTCTCGCCCTGGAAGTCGGTGAACGTCCTCGTCGCGCTCGGCCTCTACGTCTACGCGTTCCACGCGATGGGTCGAACGCCGGCGCCCGCCGCGATCGCAGCGGCCGCTCTCGTCGTCGTCGCCGCCGTCGCGATCCTTTATTCGATCACGATCCTCACCGTGAGCGCGGCCTTCTACGTCGTCCGCATCGACAACCTGACGTACCTCTTCTCGTCGGTGTTCGACGTGGCGCGCTGGCCCTCGAGCGTATTTCGCGGGGCGCTGCGCTTCTTCTTCACGTTCGTCCTACCGTTCGCGCTCATGACCACCTACCCGGCCGAGGCGCTCTTGGGGCGCCTGGCCGGGTCAGTGCTCCTGGCGTCGCTGGTGGGCGCGCTCGCGTTCACCGCGTTCGCGCGCCTCGTGTTCCAGCGTGCGCTCGCGCACTACACGTCCGCGAGCTCGTGAGCGACGTCGCGCGTCACTTGCAGACGGCTTCACCTGCCGCGTGGGGGCAGTGCGTCGTCGGATCGCTGCCCGCCAAGCCGCAGTGTGTGGTGCGGCACGAGAGGTCCCAGGTGGTCGCCGCCTCGCAGGTCGCCTGGCAGTTGGCCGGCGCCTTCGACGCACACGTCGACGCCATGCAGTCGCAGTAGGCCTTGCAGGCCGCCGCGTTGCTGCTGCCCGCGTCGGTGGCGGTGCTGCCGCTGTCGGTGACGGTGGACCCAGAGTCGGTGGTCGTCGAGCTCCCGGAGTCGGTCGCAGTGGATCCGGCGTCCGAGCCGCTCGCGCCGGCGTCGGACGACACCGGCGCCTTGGTGGTCGTGTCCTCGGACGAACAGCCCGCGTACGCCGCAACGAAGGCCAACGGAATGAAGAACAAGGATCGCGTCATGTGTGCTCCTCCCACTTGAGCCACCGATCGTACGCGAACGAGGACTCGTTTCGTCGCATTTCGAGTGCCGCGGATTGCGACGCCTGTGGCGGAATGATGCAGTCCCCGCTTTGGGCCCGACGCGATTTCCACGACATGGGAGGGCACGCGCGTTGCTTCACTTCTTTCGGTCCGCCAAGAGACCGCGCCAAGGAGGTGGGAGATGACGATGCCCGAACCGTTCAAGCCGTCCCCGGCATCGGGGGTGTTCGCGATCAGTCCGCCGCAGCCGCGCGTGCTCTTGGCCGAGGACGACGATGAGATGCGTGCGCTGCTCACCGAAGAGCTCGAGCGAGACGGCTACGCTGTGCTCGCCGCGCGCGACGGAAGAGAGATGGCGCTCCGCCTGCGCACGGTTCGGCACTGTCCCCTGCGCTCGCCCAACGCCATCGTGATGGACGTGCGCATGCCGGGCCTGAGCGGCCTCGAGATTCTCTCCGAGCTCCGCGCCGCCGAGTGGACGACGCCCGTCATCCTCATCACGGCGTTCCCGGACCCGTGGCTCGCAGCCGAGGCGCGACGCCTCGACGCAACCCTGGTCGCGAAGCCGTTCGACGTGGAGACCCTCCTCACCTGCATTCACGCCGCGCGCCAGGCAGCGTGAGCCACGCACGCGCCGATCAGCGGACGCCGTAGCCGTCGAAGAACTCGAGCATCTCGCGCGCGGTCTGCCTTTGGGAGGGCGGGTCGCCGGCGGGGTGGCTGCGGACCATCCACACGTGCGCGTACGGCACCGTGCACGCTTCGAGGGTGCGGCCCTCCGCGCACGGCTCGACGCGGCACGTGGCGCCGACCGGTGAGCGCATGACGCCGGCGTCTCCGAAGCGCGCCTCGCAGTGGCCGGCGTCGCGCCACACGCCGAGCGTCTCGGTGAGCGGCCGGGTGCGGAACGGACCGCCACCATCCATCGGGATGACGTCGTCGCCCACGCCGTTGACGAGGAGGACGCTCACCGGCTCGGACGGCTCGCAGGGACGCACGCCGAGCACGGCCCCCACCGAGGCGATCGCGCCGACTCGGTCGGCGTGGGCGCACGCGAACGCTTGGCTCATGAAGCCACCGTTCGAGAAACCTGTAAGATACACACGATCGTCGTCGATGCAGGATCGCTCGCGGACGTCGTCCAAGATCGCGAGGAGGAACCCGACGTCGTCGATTTTCGAGTGCGCTGCCTCGCCGCAGCAGTCGCCGGCGTTGAAGCTCTTGTTCACGCCTTCGGGCGAGATGACGACCCATCCCGCGGCGCCGAAGATCTCCGGGAAGTGGGTGGCGTTCATGAAGTCGAGCGCGCTCGACCCGAACGGATGAATGACGAAGACGACGCGCGCCGGGTGCATGGGATCGACGGGTGCCGCGGGGAGACGCACCTCGAACGCGCGCTCGCCCTCGGGCCGCTTCAAGTGGCCGCGATACGCGCTCGGGCCCGACGGGCTGCGACACCCCGGTGCCGGCGGGCGTGCCGCGCGAGCGCGCGCGCTCGCATCGGCGATTGAAGAGACGCCGGAATCGAGCGTCGCGGCGGCGGCGTCCGGGTGGGTCGCGACCGCGACCGCGCTCGGGGTCGGCGCGGGGCCGGCGTCGGTGACCTTCCCGCCTCCCGTCTCGCGACACGCCACGAGCGCACCGAGAGCGACGACGAGGGAGAGGAGCACTGCGGCCCGCCAGCGATGCATCGCCGGCGAGCGTAGGAGATTCGCCTTGGCCCGCGAAGAAACCCGCGAGCTTTGATACGTTCGGCGCGTGGAGCTCGTCGCACTCGGAGCCGAAGCGCTCTCCGTTCCGCTCTTGGAGCCCTTCGTGATCGCGTCCGGCACCATGGTGGCGACGCGCTCGGCGCTCGTCACGGCGCGCCTCCGCCACGAGGGGCGCGACTTCGTCGGGCTGGGCGAGGCGGCGGCGCTGCCGCCCGTGACCGACTGCGATCAGCCCGACCTCCTCGACCATGCCGAAGGCGCCGCCGCTGCGCTCCGAGGCCGCGCCCTCTCCACGATCCCGAACGTGGCGGCCGCGCTCGCCGAGGCGATCCCCTCACCGGTCCTTCGCGCCGGGGTGGAGTCGGCAATCCTCGATGCGTGGGGCAAGGCGACCGAGCGCCCCGTGTTCGCGCTCCTCGGCGCCGCGTCGACCGAATCGCCGCCCGCGTTCGAGACCGACATCACGATCCCCATCGGCGAGCCCGCGCACATGGCCGATCTCGCCGCGGCGCACCACGCGCGCGGCTTCTCGGTCTTCAAGGTGAAGGTCGGGCGCGATCTTGCCGCCGACGTTTCCGCGCTGCGCGCCATCGCCGCGCGCGTGCCCGCCTCGCGCTTCCGCATCGACGCGAACGGCGGCTACTCGCTCGACGAAGCGCGCGCTCTCCTGCGCGAGGCGCGTGACCTCACGATCGAGTGCTTCGAGCAGCCCTGCGCGCGCGGCGACGACGACGCCGCGGCCGCACTCGTTCGTGAGTCGACCGTTCCCATCGTCGCCGACGAGTCGATGCGCGGCGCGAGCGATCTCGCGAGCCTCGTCGCATCGCGAGCGGCGACGGGCGTGAACCTGAAGCTCGCCAAGCTGGGCGGGCTCGTCACCGCGACCGAGCTCGGCCGCCGCGCGCGCGCGCACGGGCTCACGCTCATGTGCGGCGCGATGGTGGAGACGCGCCTCGGGCTCGCAGCCGCGCTCCACGCGCTCGCGGCGATCGGGCGCGCCGAGTACGTGGATCTCGACACGCAGCTCCTCCTCACCGAGGAGCGCTTCGTGGGCGGCTACGATGCCCACGGCCCGCGGATGACCCTTCGAACCGCCCCCGGGCTCGGGCTCGCGCGCGCGACCGGCGGCGCGGAGGGCGCGTCGTGAGCGTGCGCGACTTACGCTTGGCGGAAGAGGTCTGGGAGCATGGCTCACCGATGCGGCGAGCCGAGTGGCGCGCCGCGATCGACGACCTCCGCCGCTACGCCGTGCTCGGCCCGCGCTTCGCGTCGCTCTACGGGCTCGTGACGCCCGCGCCCGCGGCCATCCGGCTCGAGTTCCTCGACGAGGACGGCGTCGTGGCGGAGTCGTTCGACGTGCCCATCGCCGTGCTCGATCCGCACGTGAAGGAGTACCTCGCGATCATTCGCCGCCTCGACGAGGGCGCCGGCCACCGCGAAACTTCCTGGGTCGAGGCCGTCGACATGGCGAAGAAGGTGGTCCACGACAGCGCAGCGCGCACGCTCGCGACCACCCTCGCCGGGCTCGCCGCCGATCACGAGACCTACCGCCGCATCTTCACCCTCTTGCTCGCGCTCGTCGTCGACACGACGGAGCTCGTGCACGTGCGCGGGCACCGCTACGGCAAGAGGTGACCCGGCGCGCGCGGCGGCCCGGCCACGCCGGGCGCGGGCAAATCGGCGGAGGGCGTCCACGCCGCGTCGCGTGCCTCGCGCTTGGGATCACCGAGCTGCGCTTCCTTCCACGTGCGACCGGGCGGTGACGCGTCGAGCCAGTGGTAGCTCTGCTCGCGATCGTCGACGTGGACGAACTGCGTGCGCGGATGCGTGTAGACCCCGACCCCCGCGCGCGCGAACGAGCGCACGTGCGACGCGAGCTTGCGCGCCGGGACGCCGAGGAGCTGAAAGTCCACGGCGTCGCCGGTCGTGTGGTAGCCGCCGCGGCCGCGTCGATCCTTGGGCCGATACGAGGAGACGAGCACGACCGTCGACGCGCCGAGCTCGTAGGCGGCCTTCACGACGAGCTGGAGGACGCGGGCCTTGAGCGGCGCGGGCTTGTCGGCCTCGCCCGCGACCTCGCGAAACGCGGCCACGCCAGCATCGTCGACGCGACCAGCGGCGTCGTAGAGCCGAATGCGCGCCTCGGCGTTGGTGTTGGCGTTGCGAACGACGAGCGGCGGGAGGGTAGGCCCATCGGGCGACTCCTCTGTCGGGCCCTCGACGATGCGCGCGGTGTCGGGCGGGAGCGGCACCCGCGACGCGAGGAGCGCCTCGTCGGCCCCGGACGCGCGCGGAACGGCGAGCGCGAGGCCGAGGGCCGCGAGCCCGAGCCCGGTCGTCCGTGCGGCGCGCCACCCCATCGCTCCCAAGTGTAGCGCGCCCACGTCGAAAATCGTTGGTCCTCAAAGGAGTGTGGTAAAAAGCGCGCCCATGCGAGCGTTTTTCGGGATTTGCGCCCTCCTCGGAACCACGGTCCTCGTCTCCGCGTGTGACGAAAAGAAGGCGGATGCGCCGTCAGGTGCGGCGAGCACCAAGCCGGCGACCTCGGCGCCTGCGGCCACGTCCGCCGCGACGGCTGCAGCTTCGGCCGCCCCGACCGCGAGCGCGTCCGCTGCGCCGGCCACGTCCGGGGCGAGCGCGACGGGCAAGCCGTTCGCCGAGCGTATGAGCTGCGAGGCGATTCTCCCGGAGAAGGCGCGCGCGGCAGCCGGGCTCCTCAACTACAAGATGACCCAGCAGACGACGTGCGCCGAGTGCGGTCCGACGTGCAACCTCGTCAAGCCGGACAACCCCTTCGGCGGGATGTCGATCGCGTTCACCTGCAACGCGGCTTACGACAAGGCTGCAGCCGACAAGCTCATCGCGGAGACCAAGGCCGCGCTCCGCAAGTCCGCGCCGGTCACCGGCGGGCGTGGCGGCATCATGGGCGAGAAGGACAACGGCACGTTCTACTCGGCCGTGGCCTACGACGACGACAGCGACTGCAAGGTGGCGGTGGACTGGATGCGCGGCGACAAGAAGAGCGTCGAGCCGGTCATCAAAATGGCGCTCGCCGGCGTGAAGCAGGCGGACGTCGACGCAGCGAAGAAGAAGTAGCCGTCGACGGCCACGCGCGACACGCCGGCGCGCGTTCGCGTCAGGCGCTCTTCGGAACCGGCGTCTGCCGCGTGCGCTCCACCACCCGGTCGTAGTGATCGTTGAGGAGGCGCTCGGCGGCGTCGAACGCGTCGTCGATGGCGTTGTACGCGTCCTCGTGGAGGTGATCGTCCTTGCGCAGGGAGCCAGCGACGATCTCCGTGCCGGGCACCGTCAGATCGATGCGTACCCGATAGTGGCGTCCATGCTTCTGGTGACGGTGCGGCGCTTCGACGACGACGCGGCAGCGCTGCGGAGAACCTTTGGCGAGCTCGAGCTTCTGCGCGCGCTTCTCGACGTGAGCGTGGAGCGACTCGGAAGCCGTTTCGTCCCGAAAGGTGATCTGAAGGTCCATGTTGCCTCTTCGCGGGCGGCGGCGAACGAGTCGCCCGATGCTTCGACGACGTTGCGAGATCCATACCGCCGCACGTGCGCGACGATTTCCCGCGAATTTCGAGGGTCACGCACTTCGGGGGTGCGCTCGCGCGCAAGCCATGCGCCCCCGAGCGGGCGCCGATCTCGGTCACGCTCGTGCTCTCAAGGGGCGCCGGGCGGGCGCCGACGATGGAACGACGAGTGCTATGCTCGCGCGCCATGAGCGAATCGCACGAAGCCAAGGCCGGTGGGCCGCCCTCTCCGGAAGCGAAGGGCCTCCCGGTGATCGACGTCAACGAATACGGCGGCAAGAAGAACGGCGAGCGGCAGTCGATGAACCGACGCCTCTTCATGCAGCTCCTCGTGTTCGACGTTCCGGCCGGTCAATCGGCGGAAACGGTGACACAAGCGCTCACCAAGGCCCTCCAAGCCGCTCACGTCCCCGGCGTCGTCTACGCCGACGTGATGGACCCGCGCGGCCTTGGGCTCCTCACTTGGAGCGAGGACGGCGAGCGGTTCGTGCGCGACGTGCGTCCGCTCTTCGCGAGCGGTCCGCTCAAGGACGTCGTGCTCCGTTCGGACTTCGGGATGATCGGCCGCACGTATTCGTCCGGCCACGAGCCCGACCTCGAGCACTGGCTCCTCCGGCGCGCCGTGGAGAACGTCATGGAGGAGTCGTCTCCGTGGCACGTCTGGTACCCGCTCCGCCGGACCGGCGCGTTCGCCAAGCTCGATCACCACGAGCAGGCGTCGATTCTTCGTGAGCACGCGCAAATCGGAATGGCCTACGGGCAGGCCGAGCTCGCGCACGACATCCGCCTCGCGTGTCACGGCCTCGACGCCAAGGACAACGAGTTCGTGATCGGCCTCGTCGGCAAAGCGCTTCATCCGCTGAGCCACCTCGTTCAGACGATGCGCAAGACGCGCCAGACGAGCGAGTACATCAGCCAGATGGGCCCGTTCTTCGTCGGACACGTCGTGGCCCGTTCGGCAGGCTGAGCGGCGGGGGCGCGGAAAAAGACCGCGACCCCACGATTTCGTGCGACGCCCGGCCGGGTGGCGGCTCCTCGGGGCATGCACCAGCACCTCGCCCGCTCGCTCTTCTTCGGTCTCGTCCTCGCCGTCGCCACCGGCTGCTCGATGACCGTCAACGCCTTGAACCCGCGCCCCAACGTCGTCGTCGCCGGTGACGGCATGCCGATGGCCATCGACGTCGGCGGCATCTCCGACGACTACGAGATCGGCCGCGTTCACGTCCACGAGTTCAAGAAGTCGCTCACGGCCGGCTTCCGCAACGCGGTGGGTGACAAGGCGACGACCGACGCGGGCGCGCTCCGCCTCGTCGTCAGTCAGGTGTCGATGGAGCTCGCCAACATCGGATCCATCGGGCAGTTCGTGACCATTCGCTACCGCGCCAAGTGGCTCGACGGCCAAGGGCGCACAGTCGCGCAGGTCGCCGGCGTCGCGCAGCCGCGCAATCCGACCGAGACCGGACCGCGTCACCTCGAAGACGCCATCGAGGTCATGGTCGAGAACATGATCGACGGCCTCGACAAGGCAACGCGCCGCGATCGCGCACCCGCGCCCGCGACCGTCGGCTTCCTTCAGCGCTGAGCCCCCCTGGCCAGCCGCGCAGCGCAGCCTTAAGCTCTCTTGCGTGGTGAGCCGAGCTTCCAACGAGTCCGAGGCGCCGCGCATCGAGTCCACCCTGGCCCCGGTGCGAAACTTCACGATTCGGCTCGACGATCGCATTCGCGCCGCGGGCGGGCCACCGGCGTACATGCGCCGCAAGCGGCACATCGAAGACCTCGAGGACACGTTCGTCCGCATCCTTCGGGAGCTCGAGGCCAAGCTCGCCGGCAAAGCTCCGAGCGCCGAAGTGCGCGAGGCCGTACGCGCCGCCGCGGCCAAGAAGATCGACCTTCGCGAGATCAATCGCCTGGTCGCGCTCCACAATCGTTACTACGTGGCCGAGGCGAACCTGCCCATCGACGCCGTCACCGAACAGGTGATGGAGCGCGGTGCGCCTTGGCGCCCGCTCGACCTCTACACGCTCGACGCGCTGATGGCCCGCGCCTTCCCCGGCTAGAAGAACCGCGGGCCGAAGCCCACGGGCGCGTAGATGAGCCGGTTGTCGTTGGACGGCGTGGCGAAGAAGTAGCCGATGCCCGCCGAGACCAGCCACTGCCCGTACGTTCGGCTGGTGACGGCGTACGAGACGTCGAACATCGGGCTGAAGACGATGTCCGTGCTGAAGTGCTTCACGGGGCCGGTGTCGCTCGTGCGGCACGTCGCGCCGTTGCCGCCGTAGAGGCCGGCGCCGATCCAAAGCTCGTCGAAGGCGCGGAGCTGGAGCATCGGGCCGAGCGCGGCGATGTGGGAGTCGAAGACGCCTTTGCACTCCGAGCCGACCGAGCCGAACGCGCGGAGACCGACCACCGCCCGCGGCGTGAACGCGAACCCGGCTCCCGCCGAGAGGCCGACGAAGATGCCGGTCGCGCCCTCTTCGCCGGGCTGGTTGCGACGGAAGAAGCCGTACGGCACCACGTCGAACGACGCGCCCCACACGAGATCGCGGAGCTCGTCATGGGAGCGGATCGGGAGGGGCATCGGATACATCCGGCCTTCGGCCGGTCGCGCGACTTGGGGGCGCTTGACGTCGATGGGCACAGTCGCGCCTCCGTCGACCTCGATCTCGCGCGTCGCGCGATAGTCGTCGCCTTCGACGACCACGACGTGGTGCCCGGCCGGGACGAGCACGGTGGTCGGCGTTCGCTCGCGCGTAGCCGATCCGTTGATGAACACGCGCGCGCCCGCCGGATCGGACTCCACGCGCACGCGCCCGGCGCGGCCTTTGATCTGGGCGATCGCGACCGCCGCGGCTTGCCCGAGCTCGCCCGAATCGCCGGCCTCGGTCAGGTACCGCTCGTAGCCATCGACCGCCGCTTGCAGATGACCGAGCCGCTCCTCGGCGAGCGCGAGGTTGTACTCGATGACCGGCGAGTGGTGCGCCTGGTCCGCTTCGAGGAAGAGCTTACGCGCGCCCTCGTAGTCGTTCTTCTCGAGGCGCTTCACTCCTTCTGCGAACCGTTCGCGCGCGAGCTCGATGTCGTCGGCGCGAGCCGTCCGCGCGCTCGTCAAGGCGAGCACGCACGCCACCGCGAGGGTGCACGCGCGCGGCCAGACGTTCGCGAGAGGCGAGCGAAGACGCAAAGCCCGGCGAGGCTATCAGAACGTGGTCGCGACCGGCCGATCGCAGCGATCGTTGCGCCAGACCATGCCGATCGGGCAGCAATGACCGTTCGACGCGACCTCGCGCGCGCCGCAGGCAAGAGGCGTCGCGCTCGGCTCCGGCTTGATCGGCCGTGGCGGGTCCGGCTTGCGAATGGGCGGAACGACCGAAGCCGTGGGTCGCGCGGACTCGGTCGCGCGACCGGCGGGAGCGCTCGCGGAGGCGCTCGGCGCCAGCGGCGCGTCGGTCGCCGGTTTGGGGCTCGTGTCCACGGGCGGGAGGTCGACCTTGGCGAGCGACACGGGTGGCGGCGGCGCGATCGTCGCCGACGCGCTGACCGTCGGGCCTGTCGAAGGGTCGCTCTTCGTCGTGGCGCCCATCGGGAGGAGCGCGATCGTCGCCGCCGCGCCGAAGACGACGGCCACCGCGCCCAAGAGGAGCACACCGTTCTTGGCCGACGGCGGCGAGACCGCGGCGACCGGAGCGGGCGTGGGCACGACGACCTCCTCGCCGGCCCCGCTCCTCCGCGCCGGCTCCGGCGTCGCCCGGAGCGCACCGCTCGACGGCACGCGCGGGCGCGCGCTCGGCGAGACGAGTGGGACGCGCTGCGACTGCGAGAGCGTCGGGGCGATCGACTCGAGCGCGTCGGCCATCTCACCGGCCGTCGCGTAGCGATCTTCGCGCGCGATCGACAGCGCTCGCGCGACGATGGCGTCGAGCTCCGGCCGCACGTCGCCCCGCACCGAGGCGATCCGCGGCGCCGGCTCGGTGACGATGCGCACGGCCGCCGCGGCCGCGTGCGGCGCGAGGTGCACGGGCCGACCGGCGAGCATCTCGAAGAGCGTGGCGCCGGCGGCCCACACGTCGACGCGCCCATCGAGCTCCCGATCGGAGAGAACTTGCTCGGGCGCCATGTAGAGCGGCGTCCCGACGATGGCGCCCGAGCGGGTGATGGTCGACGCGTCGGGCTCGTGGAACTTCGCGATGCCGAAGTCGAGGACCTTGAGCGTCGCGCCGTCGCCGCTCGCGCGCTCGGCGAGGAACAGGTTCTGCGGCTTCACGTCGCGATGCACCACGCCGGCCTTGTGCGCCGCGTCGAGCGCGCGGAGGAGCTCGACCGCGATCGCCACCGCGTCGGCCTCGGCGAGCGGTCCATCGCGCAAGACCTCGTGCAAGGTCGCGCCGCGGAGGAGCTCCATCACCATGTAGAGCGTTCCGTCTTCACCCTCGCCGAGATCGAAGACCTCGACGATGTTCGGATGGCCGATGAGCCCGGCGGCTTGCGCCTCTTGGGTGAAGCGACGCACGGCCTCCGGGCTCCGCGTCGGATCGGCGGTCATGATCTTCACCGCGAAGCGACGCTGCACCGCCGCATGAACCGCCTCGTACACGGCGCCCATGCCGCCGGCGCCGAGGAGGCGCTCGAGGCGATACTTGCCGGCGACGACCGTACCGATGCGCGCGGCGGGATCGAAGGAGGTGGGGGCGGGCGTGACCACGCGATCGGCCCGATTGTAGCGCGCTCCGCCGGGCGCGCCGGCGTCAAAGGAGTGCCGCGGCGAGGTCGGGCGGGGCAGGTGCCTGAAAGCCGCTCGCTTTCATTCCCGCGAGGAGCGCATCGAGGAGGTCGGCCTCGAAGGCGAGCGTGTCCTTGGTGGCCGAGATGCTCCCGAGCAGCCCAAGCGCGTGCGTCACCCACGCTTGGGTCCGCGTCACCGTCTCCGCTGCTACGCGATCGACCGAGAGTCGGCCAAGGTCGGACGCGGTCAGGCCATTCAGTGTAATTTGCACCTTTCCCCCCTCGAGGGTCACGCCAGGTTGGAAGCCGGTGAGCACGGGGCGCTTCCCGGTCTCGTGCTCGACGACGTCGGCGACGATGACCGGCACCATGGCCTTGGTGGAGTCGATGAGGGTAGGCACCGCCAGCGGGTAGCGAACGGCAGCGGCGTTGGCGGACAGGCTGGCGTCGTCGACGGCGTGACGCAGGTGAGCGAGCGCCGGCCCCAGCTTGTCGCGCAGCGCGGGCGAGATCTTCGTTGCCGCGCCCTTCGCCAGCACGACGAGGTCCCGCTGCTTGGGGCCGACCATGTTCTCGAGGTCGGCCACGCTCTTCCGAAGCGTCGCGAGCGCGGTGGCGACCTCCGCCTTGCGCGCCGGCGTGGTGGCCTTGTCGTCCCGCTCGGCCTCGAGCACCGCCACGCCGGCCTTGGTGGCCGCGAGGTCCTGACGGACGGTGAGAACCTCGGCGCATCCCGCGCCGAGCTCGGGGTCGAGCAGACCGAGCAGCGACGCAGCCGCGCTCGGCGCATTGCCACTCGAGGGTGCGGGTTTCGAGTCCGGCGCCGCTTTGCCCTTCTTCTCGATCTTCTTCGCGTCGCCGACCTCGGCCTTCGCCGTGGCCTTCGTGGGCGCCTTGGGCGCGCTCGTCTTCGCGGCGTCGGCACCTGCGACGGCGAGCTTCGCGCCCCACACTTCGGCGGCGACGATGCGCGCGCTCGGGTTGCTCTGATAGAGCGGGTGCTCGCGAAGTGCCTTGCCCACCGAACGCGCCTCGTCGACGCCGACCGCCGTCCCCTCGACCCAGCTCGAGCTCTCGGCGGTGGGCGTTGCCACGAGGAGGCGATCGACCGCGGCCGCCGTCTTCTCGGCGGCGTCGGCGCGCCGCACGACGAGCGTCATCGGGGCCGGGTCGTTCACCGCCCAAAGCACCTTGGGGTTCGTCGCGGCAGACACGAAGGCGCAGCCGGTTGCCCCCACGAGAGAGAAGGCGACCACGACGATGACGGAGCGGAGAAACATCGCGGGACGTACTACGGGCGAGCGGGGTGGCGGCTCCCCCCGCGCCCGCGATTTTATGGGGTGAATTTACCGTTTGCGCCCTGGTGCCCTCGTCGGTCACTGGATGGTGGGCACCAGGCTGCTTCGCGTCGACCTGGGTCCGGTCCGATCCATCCATGTAGGAAATCGGCGCCGATCGCGGCGGCGGAAGGAGACGCAGCGCGGCATACGGGCTGCATGCGTCGACGGCATCATGCGCCTCCGCTTCCTCGCCCCCGCCGTCTTCTCCCTTGCTTCCGTCACTACCCTCGCCTGCTCGAGCCAACCGGCCGACGACGACGCGGACGACAGCGCCCTCGCGAGCGCGACCGCGACCTGCCAGGCGGACGGCGCGTACCCGAACGCGGCGTTCGGGCGCGTCTTCCCGGACCTCGGCCCGGCGCGCAAGGTCGGTAACTTCGCCGTGTGGCCGAGCAACGATGGCTCGATCCCGGCCGACGTGATCAAGGCGCGCTCGGCGCCCGACGACGCGCTCCAAAACCTCTCGGCCCGCTTCGGCTCCTGCTCGGGCGACATGGTGGCGCACATCAAGAGCTCGAAGCCCAACGTCTACGTTTACTTCACGGGCTTCGGCGGCGCGCAGCAGAACAACGCGCAGGTCGACGAGCCGGCCGTCATGAAGTGGATCAACGACCGCGATCCCAACGGCATCATCTTCTCGGTCTCGTGGAACTGCCAGTCGGGCTTCTGCAAGACCAACGCGCAGGCGCTCGCGCCCAAGAACACGTCGCCGGAGTGGCAGACCTTCGAGCGCTCGGTGCGCGTCATCCAAGGTGCGGCGCAGGCGCAGCAGGCGATGGGCGTCATGTCGCAGCTCGCGATGCAGCAGACGACCGGCTACGACTCGGCGCTCTCGCACGCGATGGAGCTCGGCGCGCTTCTCGTCGATCAGATCCTCGTCGCCGACCAAGGCCCGGACGGCAAGGAGCGCTTCGGCAAGATCCACTTCCTCGGCTACTCCATGGGCGCGCACGTCGCGAGCGACATCCTCGTCCAAGACTTCACCCCCGATGCCTCGGTGGGCTTCAAGTGGACGCGCGGCGGGATGTGCGAAGGCGGCAAGGACACCTGCACGGTGGCCGAGCTCAAGAAGGTGCACTGGTCGCTCGGCATGGGCACGCCCGGCTGGTCGGAGTCGCTCAAGTCCTACACGAAGGGCCGCGCGACCCCGTACGAGCTCTTCAAGAACGGCGGCCTCCTCCGCATCGACGACCCGCGCTTCAAGAACAAGCTCAACATCCTCAACCGCCGCATGGACCCGACCTCGACGTCGGACGACACGTTCGAGCGCGGGCTCGGTGACATCTTCTTCGGTGACTACAACCACTACTCGCACGACTACTCGCTCCCGCTCTTCGTCTCGCCCGGCTTCGTCCAGGCGCTCGACGCGTTCGTCGAGGCCGAGCACCCGAAGAACGTGGAGGAGCTCGGCATCCTCGCCGACACCGCCGGCCTCGTGGACTTCGACGAGTGCAAGGAAGGCCAGGCCTGCGCCGCGCGGAACACGTACCTCGCGCACAACACCAACCGCTCGCACCAGAAGATCACGCTGCCGCAGGTGGCCTCGGTGCCGACGACCGACGGCGTGCCGCGCCCCGATCGCGCGCAGAACCGCGCCGTGTCGTTCACGGCGTCGGGCGCGAAGCCCGTCGTGCTCCAGTCGATGGACCAGGAAGACCTTCGCGGCGCCGTCGAGCTCTACTACCGCCCGACCGCGTACAACCCGACCGCGCCCGGCCAGGACTTCGGCCTCTTCTCGTACGGACAGTGCTCGGCCGCGCCGTCGAACGACGACCTCATGCCGAGCGCGTACGTGAGCGCGGACGGCAACGTCGTCTTCTCGATGGCCTACCAGGGTCAGACCTACGAGGCGCGCACGCCGGCCGCGAGCGCCAAGCTCGCCAAGGGCGCGTGGACCCACCTCGCGTTCACCTGGGAGCTCCCGGTGGAGTCGCTCACCAAGAACGCCAAGACCGACGAGGAGCTCCAGGCGGCGCTCCCGTCGATGCAGGCCGACCTCCAGAAGTACTCGGCGGCGCTCATCTGGGCGAATGGCCTCCAGAAGCCGCTCGCGACGACCTACAACCGACAGAAGGGCCAGGGCACGCTCCGCATCTACGCGAATGGCCGCCTCGCGGTGGAAGCTCCGCTCGGCAAGGCCGACTCGGCGCGCGAGTGCCTCACGATGGCGCAAGCGCTCCCCGGCCAGGCCTACGACACGGGCAACGACGGCACTTACTCGCCGTACCTCCCCTACGCGAACGTGACGCCCGCCGCGTCGAGCGACATCGTCGCGCTCAACCCGCAGACGCAGCTCGGCACGCGCTGCAAGGCGTACAAGGTTCGCAACGTGCCGGTCGTCTTCGGCTGCGCGCACGGCACCGCCGCGGTCAACGCCGGCGGCGACATGGACGAGCTCACCCTCGTCTACGGCAAGGGCCGCGAGCAGTACGACAACGTCGGCGCCGACGGGAAGCCGAAGAACTGGTCGATCGGCGTCAGCTACGGCGCGACGCCCTTCAAGGCGAAGTGATCGACTGACGACAGACGACACGGCAGGGAGGAAAACGGTGGTGGCGCCGTAAGTACTCCCCATGCTTCTCCGCTCCTCTCGCGCCGGCGTCATGGCCGTTGCGCTCTCCTTCGTCACCACGCTTGCGGGCTGCTCTTCGGACGAGGAGAAGCTCGTCCGCGCGGAGGAGGACCTCGCCGCCGCGATCGGCCCCAACAAGGACGACTGCGCCAAGATGGCCCAGGCGCTCACCAAGCTCGGTGAGTCGAAGGGCAAGGAGATGCAGCGCCTCAAGAACAAGGTCGTCCCCAAGGCGGCCGACGCGAAGAAAGCCTTCGACGCGAGGCTCGACGAGAAGTTCGCCGCGCGTCGCAAGGCCGCGCTCGAACAGATGAAGGGAGGCATGAAGTGCCTCCTCACCGACGAATCCGTGCAGCGCGCGATGCTGCTCATCGAGGGCGACGGAGAGAGCCAGCCCGATCGCAAGCCGCCGGAGAAGGCATCGAACGGCGCGCCGGTGACGTTCGTGGTCGACAAGCTCAACCCGAACGGCCTCGACGTCAGCGTCTACAACTTCAGCGACAAGACGTACGGGGCCTACGGCCTCATGATTCGTTACTTGGACGCGAGCGGGAATCCACTCAAGGCCAAGATGTCGTTCAAGGCCGACTTCATGACCTGGTCGATCTCCGGGAAGAGCTATCGCGTCCCTCCCAAGGAGTGGCGGAGCTTCTCCCTCGATCGCCTCGAGACGCCCGCCGGCGCCGTGAAGGCCGAGATCGCGGTGAGCTCCGTCAACGCGACGGACGGCATCAAAATCGATCAAGACTTCGCGTTCCGCGTGAGCGACTTCGAGTGGCCGGGCGCAAAGGCCGCGCGCTGACCCCGCTCGGAGGACGGGCGCTCCGAAGTCGCTTGTCGAAGCGGCGGCGGCGATCGAGCATTCGACCATGACCCGCCGTTCCCCTCACCTCGCTCGACTCGCGATCGGAGCGCTCACGCTCGGCCTCGCGGTCGCCGCCTGCTCTTCTTCGGGCGACGAGGGCGGCGCCTGTCGCGCCGACGCCGCGCAATGCCGCTCCGACGCCGAGTGCTGCACCGGCAACTGCGTGCTGCAGGGCACGACTGGCTATTGCCGAGCCAAGGGCATCGGCGTCACCTGCTCTTCGGCGGGACAAGCTTGTACACAAGATCGTCATTGCTGCGACGGTCTCTGCGAGAACGACAAGTGCTTCGGTCAGGTCAAAGGCTCCGGCGGATCGTGCGGGAGCGTCGGGGCCGCGTGCTCGCGCGACGACATGTGCTGCAGCGGCACGTGCGCGGCGGCCAAGTGCACGGCGGCGGCGACGGGCGACGGCGGACCGTGCCGCGGCGCTGGGTCGGGCTGCGCGACGAGCTCCGATTGCTGCAACGGCGTGTGCCTCCCCTCGCCGACCGGGAGCGGGAACGTCTGCGGAAACTCGACGCCGACCGGATGCTCGTCGAGCGGACGCGCCTGCACGAGCAACGTCGACTGCTGCTCGACGCGCTGCGGGCCTGGGCCCAACGGTACGAGCGTCTGCTCGTGATCGTCAGCGAACGGGCGCGCTGAACTGCCCGCTCGTGAGCGACACGGCACCGGCCGCACGATCGGTGAGGCTGGTGCACGTGAACGTGCCGCGAAGGACCGAGCCCTTGTTGAGGTACGCGTCGCCAGGTCCGTCGACCACGGCGGTGCACCCCGACTTGCTCGACGTCGTCGGCTCGTAGCGCGTCTTCTCCGCGATGGTGAGGTGAACGGTGCCGTCGGAGTGCCCGTCGTCCATGAGATAGGTGCGCGGCCCGTCGTACGTGCCGTTGCCGAGCCCGAGCTCGAGCATCGCGTCGGCGGTGCCCGTGCTCCAGTCCGTGCAGCGCATCGTGACGTTGCCGGTGCCGTTCATCCAAGACGAGGCAACGCCCGTCACCGCGGTGGACTTTCCGTCCGGCGTGACGAGCGTGAACCCGCACGTTCCCGACGGCAGCGACGACGTCGACGACGGAGTGGCACCGTCGGCCGCACCGCCGTCGGCAGGCGTGAGGTAGACGGGCGTGCCCGAGCACGCGGCGACGAAGAGCGCGGCCGCAGCCACACCGGCGAAGCGCATCCCTCCCTTGGATCCGAGCATGCGCGCACCCTACAACGCGACGCGGGTCCAGGCCGCTCGGCGGCCATTTTATCCCGCGATCGAGCCGACGGGCCCGCTCAGGGCTCGAGGGCGAGGAGCCCGAGGAGCTTCTCTTTGCTCGCCGTCCCCACGTGTCGTCCGACGAGTGTCCCGCCCTTGAACACGAGCACGGTGGGAGCGCCCCGCACGCCGAAGCGCGCGGCCACGCGCGGGGACTCGTCGAGATCGACGATGCCGACCCGCGCCCGACCGACGGTCTCCGCCGCCAGGCGCTCGACCACCGGCTTCAAGGCTTTGCACGGGCCGCACCAGGTGGCCGTAAAATCGAGCAAAAACGGCTCCTTCGAGGCCAGGACCTCGGCGTCGAAATTCTCGTCGTCGATGTTGACCGTGGGCGCGCTGTTCATCGGTTCGTTTCCTCCGAGGAGAAGGGGTCGCGGCGTGGCCCTTTCTTACGGACCGACGAATTTTTTCGCCACCTCGACACGTCCGCGGTTCGGACCTACTCGTTGAAGTCGGCATGGCGCGCGCTGACGACCCGCTCGAGCTCCTCTCGGAGCTCGCGCTCACGGAGCGCGCGCGCTTGGCCGCGGCGGCGCGCAGCGAGGGCGCGACCGCCGAGGAGGCGCTGGAGTGCGTACAAGATGCACTCTGCACATTTCTTCGCCTCGAGCGCGAGGACGCGCTCCCGCCGTCACGGGGAGAGCAGATCGCTGCGCTCTTCACGATGGTCCGGAACGGGGTGAAGAACCTGCGCCGTCGACACCACCGACGGCTCCCGCACGAGCCCATCGAGGAGCTCGACGTCTCGGCCGAGCTCCCGTCACCGGAGGAGCTTTTGGGTCACGCCGAAGAGACGGTGCGCCTGCGCGCGTGCATCACCGAGCTTTGCGGCGTCCAGCGCGCCGTCGTCACGCTTCGCTTGCTGGAGGAGCGATCGGGAGAGGACGTGGCCGCAGCGCTCGGCCTCTCACGAGGCCACGTCGACGTCATCGTCCATCGCGCGCGGGGCGCGCTCCGCGCGTGCATGCGCCACCCCGGCCGCGCCCGGTCGATGAGCGACGAGGACGCCGACGACGGCTCCTTCTGACCCACGGCGGCGAGGACCGAGGCGCGCACAGCGGCGCTCAGTTGAAGTGAGCCTACGATTCGTGCCGCCCGGTCGGGCGAGCGGCACGACTCTCCGGCTCGTCAGGATTTCTTCTGCTCACGCCGTGGGTTCGTTCAAGATCGGCGCAACTGGGTTGCGCCGTAATGGGCCGAGATTTCGCGGGGGATGCCGGCATCGTGTAGGTTGGACGCGATGTCCGAGCACGCCCGGCGGAAGCAGTCCTACCTCCTCGATCCGAGGTTTCAGCTCAAATGGACGGGCTACCTCGTCGTCATCGTCGTCCTGGTGATGACCGCGCTCGGCACCGTCATCGCCCGCACGGCCGCGCGCACGTCCGACACCGCCACCCTCGCCGTCGCTCAGGCCGAGCGCGCTTTCGCCGAATCGCAGACCAACTCCAAGCTCGCGCGCCAGAGCGTGCTCATCGCCGCGGGTGAGAACGAGGGGCTCGTCCGCATGATGGACGACTCGCTCAAGGAAGTGGACGCGCAGGCGGAGAAGAACCTCGCCGACGTGCGGGCCCGGCAGAGCGATATCGTCCGCGACCGAAAGAGCCTCCAGCGCCTCCTCGGGCTCAGCGGTCTCGCCCTCGTGCTCCTTCTCGGAACGATGGGCATCGTCATCACCCATCGCATCGTCGGACCAGTGCACAAGATGAAGCGCCTCCTCCGCCGGGTGAGCACCGGCCGCCTCGCCATCGACGAGCGCCTGCGTCGCGGTGACGAGCTCGAGGACCTCTTCGATACGTTCCTGCAGATGACCTACTCGCTCCGCGCCCTCCAGCAGGCGCGACTTGCGACGCTCGACGACACGATCCGGCACGCCGAAGCCACCGGCGCCGCGGCCGAGGTGATCGGCGGGATGCGCGCGCTGCGCGCCCAGATGGTGCTCGGCCTCGAGCCACGCCGATCGTCCACCCGTCCGCCGCCCCCGCCGGCGAAGGCCTGATCATGCGCGAAATCGTCGCCTCCGCCATCGAGCAGCTTTGCGTCGCGTTCTCGCGCCATGGCTACAACCCCACGCCCATCCTCGATCTCGGCGTGCTCGTCGCCTACGCCGACGGGCAGGTCGATCCGCAAGAGCGCGCCATGCTGCTCGAGGTCTTTCAGGCGCTGCTCGAGACGTCGCTCACGCCCGAGCTCGTCGACCACCTGATCACGGCCAGCGTGGAGATCATCCAAGCTGCGGGCGCCGAGCCGCGCGCGCGGCTCGTGGGCGCGATCCTCGCCGACTGTGAAGCGGGAGATCCCGGAATCGTCGTGGCCCTCGGCGTCGCGTTCGCGAGCGAAGGGCTCTCCGAGAAGGAGCGCGCCGTCATCGATCGCGTCGCCGAGGCGGCCGAGGTTTCGCCCGAGCGCGTCGCGCAGCTCATCGCCCACGCCAAGGAAGCGGGCGACGTCGATCCGGTGAGCGTTCGTCAGGCGCTGACCGTGAGCTCGCGGCGCGGCTGATCACGCGCCGGCGCGACGCGTCACCAAGCGCCGATCTCGCGGAGGTGCTCGTCGGCCTCTTCGCGCGCCATGCGGAGGACGCGCTCCGCGAGACCGAAGCCGAAGCCGGCGCGCGCGAACGCGCCGAGCGCGCGGTTCTTCGCTCGTGCGCGCGCTTCGCGATCGGCCTCGTCGTCGTCTGCGCGACCGAACGGGCCGAGCCGCTTCTTGCGCGCGAAGACGAGCGCCGCGCGGAGCTCGTCCTCGGCACCGGACGGGAGCGCATCCCGCACCGTTCCTTCCTCGACCCCCTTGGCGGCGAGGTGCGACGAGATCGCGCGGCGCGAGCGCCCGGCACGAGAGAGGCGTGAAGCGCGCGCGCGCGCGAACGCGGCGTCGTTCACGAGGCCGTTCTCGACCATGCGCTGCGCCACGCCCACAACGAGCTCCCGCGCGCGCGCCGCGGCGGCCGCGATCTCCTCCTCGTCGAGGCCGGCGCGAACCGAGCGCATCGCCCACGTCGCGATGCGACGCGAAAGGGTCCGCTCGAGCTCGACCCGTGTGAGGGCCCGCACGCCGAGCGCCGCGAGAGCGGCCTCGTGGAGAGTCCCCTCGTTGGGGGCGGGACCGGGGGTGGAGCTTTTTCTCCGCGAGGCCATGGGCTGACGGTGAGTCTATCGACCCGTCGTCTCCAACGGTTGCGAGCCAAGAGCCCTCACGCAAAGATTTCGCGCGCTCCGAAGTGACCGGTTGCCTGATCACTTCTCGTCCCAGGCACCTACCGAACGAGGTGG
Organism: Polyangiaceae bacterium; assembly: GCA_044224815.1. Classification (GTDB taxonomy): domain Bacteria; phylum Myxococcota_A; class Polyangia; order Polyangiales; family Polyangiaceae; genus JADJCA01. The sequence goes on along the minus strand of JBGAJR010000001.1, from coordinate 124,679 downwards.
GGGGCAACAGCCCAACACATCGGATGATTCATGCGCACTCGGCTTCTCGGCTCATCTCTGCTCGCGCTCTCCTCGCTCTTCCTCGCGGCGGTGCTCTCGGCGTGCAGCGGCGCTTCGTCCGGCAACGCGACCGGGGCCACCTGCGACTCGAGCCTGACCTACGCGAACTTCGGGCAGGCGTTCTTCCAGTCGAACTGCCTCTCGTGTCACAACGGCCGTGAGAAGCCGACGCTGTCGACGGTCGCGGCCATCCGCTCGAACAAGAGCGCCATCGACATGCAGGCCGGCTCCGGCCCGAACGGCACCAACACCGCCATGCCCCAGGGCAACGACATCAGCGTCGACGAGCGGAAGAAGCTGAGCGCGTGGCTCGCGTGCGGCGCGCCGGAGTGAGCGCGCGTCAGCGCGCCTTGCGCGCGTGAGTCTGTGACCTCAGCCACGCGAGACCGTGGTCCATGAAGGTCCAGTCGACCATGTGCCCCGCGTTCCGCTCCTCGACGCGGTAGGGCCAGCCCATCGCGCCGAGCGTGGCGGCGAGCGCGCGCGAATCCTCGGCCGTCTGCGCGTCGGCCGCGGACACGCCCACGAAGATCGGAACGCGCCGCTGCCCCTCGTTCTTGCGCGCCCACGTGGACCCGCCGGCCAGCACCATGAAGCCGTCGACGTCGAGGAGGCCGCGCATCGCGACCGAGCTCCCGTAATAGGCGCCGCTCGAGAAGCCGACCACGAACGTCTCGTCGAAGCGTGTATTCATCACGCGTTCGAGGTGGCTCTTCTGAGCTTTGATGCCGGCGAGAACCTTGGCCTCGTGCTCGGCCTGCGCCGCGCGCCCGGTGGGCCACGCGAAGGCGTTGGCGTCCATGCGCGGCGACGTGGGAAGGAGCACCGTGAAGTGCTGGCGCTTGGCGTGGATCGCCATGCCGCGCTGCTGGAGGTATTGGAAGCCGGGCGTGTCGGCGAGGAGCCCGTGCAAGTAGACGACGAGGGTGTGCCGACCGTCTTCGGTGGGTCCGCCGTCGAAGTAACAGACGTGGTCGGCGAGCTCTTTCACCTCGGGCGCGCACCACGGCTTGGCCGCGGCGGCCTTGCCTTTGGCCCCGCCCCCACCGCTTGCGCCGGCCTTGCCCGAGGCGCTCGACCCGGAGGCGACGAAGGCGGCGGCGAGCGCGAGCGCGACGGGCATCCAGCGGGAGGCACGCATGGGTCCACTCGCTTAGCACAATCCGGCGCCGGTTCACCTCGCGTTCGCGCGCCGACTTGGGCACCATGCGCGCCATGGCAACCGACCCGCTCCGCGCCGTCCGCGGAGGCTTTCGTGAGGGATACCTGACGCACGACGCCATCGGGGCCCAGCTCGCCGCGTGGGAGCGCGCGTTCCCGGGCATCGTGCGCGTGACGTCGATCGGCAAGACGCCCGAGGGCCGCGACCTCTGGGTGATCGTGATCGGCGCCGACCCCGACCGCGCGCGGCCTGCGGTGTGGATCGATGGGAACATGCACGCGACCGAGCTCGCCGGATCGTCGGTGGCGCTCTCGATCGCCGAAGACGCGATCGCCATCCACGCGGGCCTCCCCACCGAAGCCGACGTCCCGCGCGCGCTGCTCGATCGCCTGCGCGACGTCGTGTTCCACGTGATGCCGCGCGTCTCCCCCGATGGCGCCGAGGCCGTGCTCACGACGGGGCGTTACGTTCGCTCGGTGCCGCGCGACACGCGCGCGTGGAAGCGGCACCCGCGCTGGATCGCCGAGGACGTCGACGGCGATGGCCTCGCGCTCGCGATGCGCGTTCGCGATCCGGCCGGCGACTACGTCGATCACCCCGAGGTGCCGGGCTTGCTCGTTCCGCGCGAGCTCACCGACGAGGGACCGTTCTATCGCCTGTACCCCGAAGGCCGCATCGAGCACTTCGACGGCACGATCGTCCCCTCGCCCATCTACCTCTGCGACAACTACCCCGACCTCAATCGCAACTTCCCCGCCGATTGGAAGGCCGAGCACGAGCAGGTGGGCGCGGGCGACTACGCGACCAGCGAGCCCGAAGCGCGCGCCATCGTCGAGTACGCGCATCGGCACCCGAACCTCTACGCGTGGCTCAACCTCCACACTTACGGCGGCTGCTTCATTCGCCCGGCGGGTGAGCTCCCCGACGTGAAAATGAACCAGGAAGACCTCGCCGTGTTCCGCGCGATCGGCGAGTGGTGCGAGACGCTCACCGGCTACCCGATGGTGAGCGGCTTCGAGGAGTTCACGTACGAGCCCGACAAACCGCTCCGCGGCGATCTCAGCGAGTGGTCGTACCGCGACCGCGGCTGCATCGGGTACGTGTGCGAGCTCTGGGATCTCTTCGCGCAGCTCGGCATCGCGCGGCCGAAGCGCTTCGTCGACTACTACGAGCGGCTCGGGCGCGACGATCTGAAGAAGCTCCACGAGCTCGATCGGAAAGAGAACGACGGCCGCATCTTCGTGCCGTGGCGAAGCTTCAAGCATCCCCAGCTCGGTGACGTCGAGATCGGCGGGGTCGACGGTCGCATCGGCATCTCCAATCCGCCGCTCGCCAAGCTTCCGGAGGTCTGTCGCGCGCAGACCGCGGCGTGGATGCGCACGTCCGCGCTCCTCCCGCGCGTCCGCGTCGAAGATGCGCGCGTGACGAAGCTCGAAGGAGATCTCGCGCGCGTGGACGTCACGATCGTGAACGACGGCTACCTCGGCACGGCGGGCCTCCCGAGCGCGGAGAAGCTCGCGTGGAACGAGCCGCTCTGGGCGGAGGCCAGCCCGGGGACCGGCCTCGCTCTGGTCACGCCGAGTGAAGCGCGGCAATCGCTCGGGCACCTGGGCGGCTGGGGCCGCGGCAAAGACACCGGCACCGCTTCGATCTGGTTCGCCAAGAGCCCCGGCACGCCGCACCGCCGCGCCGCTCGCTTCCTGGTGCGCGGCGCGGGAACCCTCGACGTCCGCGTCGGGAGCTGTCGCACCGGCGAAATCTCTCTGCGAGTCGCCGTGCGGTGAAAGAATCGCCTCCGGCGCGTGATCGTTTTCTCGCGCGCCGCCCCCTGTACAACGCCGCTCTCAGGTGAGGAGCGCCCCGGACGCAAGATGCAACACGACCCTCGTTCTCTTCGCACTCGCTCCCTCGTTACCGTCTTCGTCGCGGCGATCCTCTCGGTCGTGGCATGTGGGCGCGTCGACCTCCTCGTCGCCGGCGCCGATGGCGCCGACGCCTCCGTGAACGTCGATGCGTCGGTCAGCGACGCCGCGGGCGACGGGAGCGCGCGCGACGGCGGGAGCGACTCGGGTCGCGACGCCTCCCGCATCGACGGCGGCTGCGCCGATGGCGTCCTTTGCGGGAGCTCGTGCGTCGACACGAACTCCGACCCCGCGAACTGCGGGACGTGCGGCAACGTCTGCCCGAGCAACGTGTCGTGCATCCAGGGCCAGTGCGCGGGCTGCGGCCCCGGCCAGGTCCCGTGCGGCATCGCGTGCGTCGACGTGAGCTCGGATCCGAAGAACTGCGGCGCGTGCGGCGTCGGATGCGGCATCGGACAGGTGTGCTCGCTCGGCAACTGCGCCTCGACGTGTGCGACGGGGCTCACCGACTGCGTCGGCTCGTGCGTCGACCTCAAGACCGACACGGCCAACTGCGGCGCGTGCGCGAACGTCTGCGGCGGCGGCGCGTCCTGCGAGAGCTCGATCTGTACGTGCACCCTCGGAAAGAAGCCGGCGAGCTGCAGCGGGACCTGCGTCGACCTCGACTCCGATCCCAAGAACTGCGGCGGGTGCGGCAAGGCCTGCGGCGCCGGCCAGGTGTGCTCCGTCGGTCAGTGCACGTCCGCCTGCGCAGCCGGGCTCTCGTCGTGCGGCGCCGCGTGCGTCGACTTGAAGAACGACGAGGCGAACTGCGGCGCGTGCGGCATCGTCTGCGGCGCCGGCACCCAGTGCACGAACGGCAAGTGCGCGTGCCCGGCGGGACAGACGCTGTGCAACGGCGCCTGCGTCGATACCAAGTCCGACCCGCTCGACTGCGGCGGCTGCGGCGTGAAGTGCGCAACCGGTCAGGTTTGCACGAACGGGAAATGCGCCCTCAACTGCGCCGCGGGCCAGAGCGTGTGCGGTGGCGCCTGCGTCGACGAGAAGACCGACAACCAGAACTGCGGCGCCTGCGGCGTTCGCTGCACGAACGGCACGAGCTGCCAAAACGGGACCTGCGGCTGCGCGAACAACGAGCCGCGCTGCCTGGGCGTCTGCACCGACACGACGAGCGATCCCTCCAACTGCGGCGCGTGCGGCAAGCTGTGCACCGCATCGCAGGTCTGCTCCAAGGGCGCGTGCGCGACGACTTGTGCGACCGGGCTCACCGACTGCGCGAACGCGTGCGTCGACCTCAAGACCGATCCTTTCGATTGCGGCGCGTGCGGGAACCAATGCGGCGCGGGCGCGACCTGCTCCGGCGGCGCGTGCCAGTGCCCCACCGGACAGACGGCTTGCGGCAACGCGTGCGTCGATCTCCAGACGAGCACCCAGAACTGCGGCGTGTGCGGCAACGCGTGCGGCGCGGGCCAGAGCTGCCAGAACGGCAAGTGCGCGAGCGGGTGTGGAAGCGCGCTCACGCAATGCGGGAACGCCTGCGTCGACCTCCAGACGAGCGCGCAGAACTGCGGCGCCTGTGGCAATCGCTGCCCGAACGGTGGCGTGTGCGTGGGCGGGGCGTGCGCGTGCCCGAGCGGCGAGACGTCGTGCACCGGTCGCTTCGGCGGCGCAGGCGCCTGCGCCAACCTCCAGACGAGCGCGCAGAACTGCGGCGCGTGCGGCAATCGGTGCCCGAACGGCGCGACGTGCGTGCAAGGTGCATGCGTTTGCCCGGCTGGTGAGTCGGCGTGCAACGGCGGCGGCGGTCCGGGCGGCTTCGGGCAGTGCGTCGATCTCGCCGCCAATGGACAGAACTGCGGAGCCTGCGGCAACCGCTGCCGAAACGGCACCGTGTGCAACGGCGGGAGCTGCGAAGCGACCTGCGATCCGGGCCTCGCGCGGTGCGGGAACGCCTGCGTCGACCTCCAGACCAGCAAGCAGAACTGCGGCTTCTGCCAGCAGACGTGCGGCGGGAACCTCGTCTGCGTGAACGCGCAGTGCGCCTGCCCCGCCGGCACCACCAACTGCGCCGGCCAGTGCGTGGACCTCAAGACCAACCGCCAGAACTGCGGGACGTGCGGCACGACGTGCGGCGGGCTCACGAGCTGCGTCGCCGGCACCTGCAGGTGATCGTTCGGCGACGCGCGCCTCCCTAAGAGAGTGAGCGCGCGTCACCTTCCGCGACGGCGCTCGGAGGCTTGCCATGTCCCGCTTCGTCGCCGTCGATCACGAGAGTCGTGTCCGTCATCGCATCGCCGCCCACCTCGGCCTCCCCGCCGAGGTCATCGCTCCCGAGCGAGAGCTCGACCGTGACCTGGGGCTCGACGCGTTCGATCTCGCGCTCGTCGCGCTCAAGCTCGAGGGCGAGCTCTCGCTCGACTTCCCGCTCGCTCTCCTCGACTCGATCCGCACGGTGGGCGACTTCGCGAAGCTCGTCGAGCACCTCGACCGCGTGGCACGGCACCTGCCCAAAGCCGGATGAGCCTCGAGATGCGCGGGCGCGTGATCCGAAGCGTGGCGACGACGCCACTCATGACGACGGAGCCGGACATGAGCGTCATTGACCTGCACCCGGATGACCTCCTCGATCGGGACGCGGACGGGACGCTCACGCCCGCCGAGCGCACCCACCTGGAAGCACACCTCCGGCGTTGCGCTGCGTGTCGCTTCGAGCAGCGCGCTCGGGCGGATTTCGCGGCCTGCCGCACGGACGACGAGGGCGACGCGCCGGCGTCGTGGGGCGTCGCCCCGCCGCCGCCTCTCGTCCGCCCGGCGTGACCCCTCGGCGGGTTAAGACGCCGTAACGGGGATTTCGTCACGGAACCGGTCCGGCGAGGCCACCGATGAGAAGAACGGCCGATGGCGCAAGCGCCCGGCGGCCGACGCTCACCATGGTCCTCCGTCATGCAACCGTTCGTTCGTGCCCCCGTCCGACTCCGCGCCGCCTCTCCGCCGCGCACGTCGGAGGCGCCGCTCAGCGCGAGCGCGGAGGCGCTGCTCGCGCTCGCGAAGGCGTCTTGCGAACGGGGACCGGAGAAGGCCACGCGCTCGCGCATCTACGACGCGATCGTCGCGCGAGCGAGCCACGAGTCTCGGGGGGAAACGCCGTCCCACGTCTTTGCTTACCCGCTCGGGCCGTCACGCCCAAGGCCGGAGGAATCATCCATGTCTAGCGCTCTCGGTACGTCTCCCCGTGCGTTCGCCCCCGTCTCGCTCAGCGCGCCGACGCCGCCCACGTCGCAGATCGAAATCGCGAGCGAGGGCGAAGGGCAGTTCCTCGCACGCGCCGCCGCGCTCGGCGACGTGCACGCGACGACGGCGCTGGTCCGGCGCGTGACACCGCGCGTGACGTCGGTCGTTCGCCTCGTGATGGGCGCGCAGACCGCCGACGTCGACGACGTCGTTCAGCAGTCGCTCGTGGCGTTCGTACAAGCGCTCCCCGCGTTTCGCGGTGAATGCGATCCGTCGAGCTACGCGAGCCGCATCGCGGCCCGGACGGCGATCGCATCGCGGCGCCGCGCCCGAGCTCGCGCGGCGTTCGACGGGGCGCCGCTCGAGGAGGCTACGGAGGCCAGCGGCGAGGAAGACCCGCACGACCGCGCGCTCTCGTCGCGCCGCATGGATCTCTTGCGCGAGCTGCTCGCGGCCATTCCCGAGGAGCAAGCGGAGGCGCTCGGCCTGCGCGTGGTGCTCGGCTGGTCGCTCGAAGAAATCGCGCGCGCGGCCGGCGTCCCGGTCAACACGGTTCGGAGCCGTATGCGCCTCGCCAAGGAGGCGCTCCGTCTCCGCATCGAGGCCGACCCGCGCCTCGCCGAGGCGCTCGGTCTCTGAAACGCGCTGAACGCGCTGAACGCAACCACGTTGCGCTTTCGCGTCGCGAGGGGCTCGCAGCGGCGCGGCATCGAATGGTAAATTGGGAAATTACGGCGCGTCCGCCGGAAAGGATTTCCCGATGTACTTCGACTTCGCCTCGCGTGCGCTCCTCGCTTCGGTTTTCGTCTTCGCCGCCGGATGTAGCAGCTCATCCAGCTCGAGCGGCACGCCGGCCACGCCTACGAGCGATGGCGGAGCCGCCGACGGCGGAGGCACTCCCCCGTCGAGCGATGCCGGAGCCACGCCCCAGGACGCGAGCACGACCCCGACGACCGGCCTCACCCTGTCCGACGCGACGGTCACCACCATCAACGGCAATTACCCGATCGAGGTCTTCCGCATCACGAACGGGAGCTCGCTCGCGTTCAGCGGGAACTTCGATGGCAAGATCGAGATCGAGATCGACACCGACGCTGCAGGCGCGGTGAAGGCGGCGCACGTTTGGAGCTACAAGGGCACGGCGCCCAACCTGGAGCCGGACAAGTTCTACGGCTGCGATGGCAAAGCGACGGCGTGCACCGGCGTGTCGGTCAATACGACCACCAACGTCATCACCATCACGGGGGTCGTGTGGCCAGAGGTCACCTCGCCTTCGTTCGACGGATCGGGCGCGGATACGCTCGTGCCGAGCGGCGCCAAGGTCACGGTGACGGCGAACATCACTGCCAAGACGCAGTGAGCTCTCCCACCCTCTACGACGACCGGCGCGCACGCCCCCCATCGACGCGGCGGGCCGATCGCATAGCATCAACGCATGCGCTCACTCGTTCCTTGCCCGCAGTGCGGGCGTCACGTCTTCGCTGGTGATGCAACCTGTCCGTTTTGCGCGGTCGCGCTGCCGGACGATCTCGACCGATTCGCCATCCCCGGCACGACGCGTCGACTGACGCGCGCCGCCGCCTTCGCCTTCACCGCCTCGCTCTCCCTCGCGGGGTGCAGCTCGAGCACGGACTCGACCGGAAGCGCCGACGCTGGCCGCGACGGGAGCTCGGTCGACGGCAGCACCAGTGACGGCGGGGGCATCACGCCCGCGTACGGCGCCCCCGTCGACGGCGGCAACATCCAGCCGCTCTACGGCATGCCGGCCGACGCCGGGCCGGAGGACTCCGGCGGCGGACAAGTGCTCTACGGCCTCCCGCCGCCGGACGCCGGCAGCGACTGAGCCCATCCGAACGTTTGCCCGAGAGGGGTCCCGGGGCGCGAACCGACTTGCGCGTCCCGGGACGATGCTAAGGTGCGCCGATGAGCCCGGGGGTCCCCTTGATCCGTCGTTCCTTGCTGGTTTTCGGTGGTCTCGGTGTGGTGGCGGCCGGCGCGCTCTCGGGCGCGTGCGTGAGCGACAGCACGCCCGCGCCCACGTTCGATCTCGACTCGGGCTCGGTGGAGATCCCGCCCACCATCACGCCCGGCACCGACGCAGGCCCCGTCGACGCGGCCAAGGACAAGGACGCCGGCCCCGTCGTCGGCCCCGGCATCCTCGACATCGCCGAAAAATCGTTCGACTTCGGTGACGTCGATTGTGGCGCGAAGGGCGCGCCCAAGACCTTCACCGTGAAGAACTCCGGCGAGTCCGCGGTCTCGTACACGATGATCGTCGAGGGCAGCTCGTTCGTCCTCGAGGGCGTCACCGATGGCACCATCGCGCCCGGCGCGACGTCGTCGTTCACGCTGAAGACCGTGACGGTGCCGAGCTCTTCGTCGCCGGGTTTCCCCATCACTGGCAAGCTCCGCGTGACGACCGACATCCCTGGCGTCCCCGAGGTGCTGCTCCCGATCTCGATGACGCCGCAAGGCGCGGTGCTCGACGTCACGCCGAAGCCCGCCAACTTCGGTCAGATCAAAGTCGGCGCCACGTCGGCGCCCATGGCGATCGACGTCAAGAACACCGGCACGCGTCCGGCGACGCTCACCTTCCCGAGCAAGACGTCGGGTGACTTCGCGGTGTCGTGGTCGGGCGGCGGAAACGATCTCGTCGTGAGCTCCGGCCTCACTGGCGCGATCCAAGGCACCTTCGCGCCCAAGGCGGTGGGCTCGGTCACCGCCTCCCTCCCCTTCAGCGTGACCGGCGCGGTGTGTCAGACCGTGCCCACCGGGATCGACGTCGCGGGTGAAGGCACCTTCGGCGCCGTCACCGTCGCGCCGGGCGGGCTCGACTTCGGAACCACCGACTGCGGCACGACCGCGACCTCGAAGAAGGTCACCATCACCAACGACAACGCCTTCGCCATCTCGTTCACCGCCAAGCTCCCCAACGGCAGCATGTACACGGCCGCGCCGGCGTCGGGCTCGATCCCGGCCGGCGGCTCGGTCGACGTGACGGTCAGCTCGGGCAAGATGACGGCGCCGCGATCGATCGCCGCCAACGCGTACGGCGACACCCTCACCGTCACCACCAACGCGCCCAACGACGCTGCGCCGCACGTCGTCCCGCTCTCGCAGTCGGCGCGGGGCGCGATCTTCTCCGCCTCGATGGCCAACACCAACTTCGGCTCGCACACGCTCGGTCAGGCGACGTCGTTGCCCATCACGATCAAGAACGACGGCAACCTCGGAGCCAACCTTTCCCTCGCCGCCGCAGCTCCGTTCTCCGTCAGCGCGGCGAGCGTGCCGGTGGCCGCGGGCGGCGGCGCGACACCGAACGCCACCTACACGCCGACGTCGGGCGTGGTCTCCAACGGGAGCGTCACCTTCAGCGCCCCCGGCGTTCCGTTGTGCAGCGCGCTTCCCGCGGCGATCGCGGTGCAGGGCACGGGCCTCGTCCCCAAGTACACGTTCGGTGGCAAAGGCCTCGGCGCCCTCGGCGTGACCTGCGGCTCGACCACGGCCGTGGCCAGGACCGTACAGATCTCCAACGACCCGGCGGCCACCGGCGATCTCATCGTGAGCGCAGTCACGGCCATCGGTCCTTCGACCGTGAGCCCGCTCAACCCGGCCCCGGTGAAGCCGGGTCAGAGCCTGACCTTCACGGTGACGGCCAACCTGCCGGTCCTCAACGTCGACCTCGCCGGCGACGCGAAGCCCGCGGGCGTGAGCTTCAAGACCAACGATCCGGCGGCGCCGAGCGTGACGTTCTCGACGACCCGCACCGTCTACGGCGCGAACCTCGGCTGGGTGGCGTACAACATCGCCACCAACGGTTACGATCCGATCACCAAGCTCGACTACCTCGGGTGCCCCGCGGTGACGCCCGTCAACGCGTACTTCGAGCTCAAGAACACGGGCAATCTCGACGGCCAGATCGATTTGACCCCGACGGTCGGCGTTTACTCGTTCGCGTTCGACGGAACGAACCCGATGAGCATCACGCAGGGCGGCGGCCTGTCGCTCCAGATCTTCGGCTCGTACAACGGGCCCATCGGGACGACGACCTCGTACGTGAACGTCGACCCGGAGACGCTCATCACGGGCGGCGGCCAGATCTGCAAGACCGCCGGACCGCTTCCGATGCGTTACGTCGCCGTGCCCATGGGCACGGCGCCCTGCAACTGATTGCGATGGCGAGTGCCGCTCCCTCCGCACGGAGGGAGCGCTCTACGCTCAGGCGTCCGGAGACGCGTCGAGGAAGTCGATCGGGGCGTCCGTGAAGTCGGGCGCGTCGGGAATGCCGGCGTCGATGAAGTCCGGCGCGTCGGTGAAATCGGGTGCATCGCCGAAGGGCGCGTCGACGAAGGGCGCGTCGACCACGCTCGCGTCGAGGAGATCCGGCCCATCGACCAGGCTGCCGCCATCGACGAGAGCGTCCGCCTGGGAGTCGGACGGCGCGTCTGCAGCGACCGCATCACCCGTCGGCGCGTCCTCGAGCGCCGAGTCCGGCTGAACGACCGAGCTCGAATCGACCGCCACCGACGCGGAGTCCGGTGTGTACGTGTTCCCGACTGCCGCGTCGGCCTCGGAGCCGCCGTTCGTCGACGGGTCGGTGCAGCCTGGCATCGACGTGAGGAGGTCGAAGTAGAGGAGCCAGAGGCCGCACGAGACGAGCAGGACGACGGCTCGGGAACGCGGACGCGACGGTTGATTCGAAGCCATGAGTGCGAAATGATAGCGCCATTCCGCGAGATGCGCAAAGCATCACCTGGAATTCAGCGCGCTTCGACGCGGGCCTCTTCCGTAGTGGCCAGGTCCGGCCGGCCAAATCGTCGGTACAGGCGGGCGAGCGCGCGGTGCGCGTCCGCGTCGCCGGTGATGTCGAAGACCTCGATCGAGTGGCCGAGGCGGGCGACCGGGGTGCGGCCGTCGAGCCAGGCGTACACGCTCCGGTCGCCGAAATAGACACCTGCCCGGGTCATCATGCTGACCGCCAGGTAGTCGCCGCGACCGCCGTCGTCCTCGTACGGCGGCGGGGGCGCCTCCGCCGCATGCGGCGCGCCCGAAGGCGCGGGCTGGTACCGAACCCCGTACGGGGCGATGGCGGCCGATCCGAAGTAGGCGAGGACGAGACGCCGGGGTCGTGTGGCCGTCTGCCAGCGCGCGAGCGTCTTCAAGTCCTGCCCCCAATCGATGTTGGAGTCTCCGAGGAGCCGCGCCCCGCGCTCGGGCCCACCCACGACATCCGAGAAGAATGCGAGGTCGTGAGGCGCGATGCGAGCCGCGGCGGCGGCGTGCTGCCCGAGCAGGAGCAGGGCGAGAAGGGCGCCGCGCGCTCCGAGCGGTGGGAGCGCGTTCACGACACTCGACGCGATCACGATCGCGAGCGGCCATAGCGGAAGCGCGTAGCGCGCTCCGATGTTCACGCGCACCGAGAGGAGGAACGCGAAGAGGAGCACCAGCGGGAGAACGAGCGGGAGAATTTCGTGGCGCAGGACGTCGCGCCGCGCTTCGTCGCGGGCGCGGACGGCCCGCATCACCGCGAGCGTGGATCCGACGAGCGCGAGGCCGAGCGTGAGCGGCGGCATCTTCGCCGCGATGGCCACGGGGAAGTAGAGGGGCGATCCGCCGCGCGTAATTTGGCCGAGGAAGAAGGCCGCGTGCCCCGCGTCCTGATGGGCGAGCTGCGCGCGCACTCCCCCGAAGAACGCGCCGAAGCCGCGTCCGATGACGGCATACGTCACGCGGACGACGAGGAGGGCGAGCGCCGAGGCGACGAGGGCATTCGCCGCCGCCGCGACGAGCGCGCGTTTGCGGTCCCGGGGCGCCGCGCCGTCACCGATGACGAGCGCGGGCACCGCGCCGCCGAGCGCGGCCTCGGCGAGGAGCACGGTCATGGCGACGAGGCCGATCGCCAGCCCGGAGAACTTGGTGACGAGCGCGACACCGACGCCGAGCCCCACGAAGACGAGCGCGCGCGCCGAAGGCGCGGCGAAGAGCTCGGAGACGGCGAAAAATGTCGCGGCGGTCGCGAACGCGAGCATCCCGTCGTGCCCGGCGATCGACCCGTGCGCCACGAGGTTCGGGTCGAGCGCCGCGAGGAAGAGCGCGAGGAGGCCCGCGCGCGGACCGAAGCGCCGCCAGGCGAACGCCCCGATGAGCGCGACGAGCGCGATCGCCACGATCACCATCGGCGCGCGCGCCGCGAGGAGGAGCGCCTCGTAGCCGCGCGCGTGCTCGTAGAGGTAGTGACGCGCGAAGGTGAAACCGTCGGCGCGGGGCGGCAGCGTGAGCGCGCCGTCGCGCGTCCACCCGAGGAGGTGCATCGGCAGGGCGGTGACGAGCCGCGCGAGCGGAGGGTGCTCGGCGTTGATGTCCGGACCGCCGCGGAGGAGCAGCGCGCCCGAGGTGAGCGTGAGCGCTTCGTCGTACGCCTGACTGTTCGCCCGAACGAAGAAGACGCACTGGACCGCAAAGACGAGGACGAGCGCCGCGGCGAGCCAGCGCGCGCGCGCGACGACGCTCACGGGGCGGCCCCGAAGCGGTGCCGCACCAAAGTGGCGAGGGCCTCTGCGCCGTCGCGCCAGCCGATCTTCTTGCCTTCGATGACGCCGCGACCGCGATAGCCCACCGGCACCTCGACGATCGGCACACCGAGGCGCCCGAGCTTGGCCGTCACCTCGGGGCAGAACTCGAAGCGCTCGCACTCGAGGTTCATGCGTCGGAGGAGCTCGGTACGCACGAGCTTGAGGCACGTCGCTTCGTCGGTCAGCGCGTGACCGTAGAGCGCGTTCGCAGCGACGGTGAGGATGCGATTGGCGGCGAAGTTGGCGGGCGCCATGCCCGCGGGCCAGCGACGAGACAAGAAGCGGCTGCCGTAGACGGCGTCGCTCCCGCGCGCGAACGCGCGGAGCATCTCGAGTGCGTCCTCGATCGCGTACTCGAGATCGGCGTCTTGGACGAGGACGCAGTCGCCGGTCGCGTGCGGGAGGAGCGTGCGGATGGCCGAGCCCTTGCCCCGATTGCGCTCGTGGAAGAAGGCCCGCACCGCCCCGCCTTCGGCGACGAAATCCCGAATCGCGCGCGCCGTGCCGTCGGTGGACCCGTCGTCGCAAACCAGGACCTCGCGCTCGAACCCGACCGCCTCGGTGGGGCACGCCACGACCCGGGCGAGAACCTCTCGGACCGTCGCTTCTTCTTGGAAGACCGGAATCAGGATGGAGACGCGCACGAACTTCGGACCGCCGAGGGTACGATACACCGCTCGCTCGCGAACCTCGTCATGACGATCGATCCTCCGACCCGACCCGCGAAGCGGCGCCCCCGCGCCACGGGCCGCTTCGGGCCGCGCGCCGTGTTCGTCGCCTTGCTCGTCGTCTACAGCGCGCTCTTCCTCGCGCGTGGCGTGCGCGATCCCGGCGTGGCGGACGGGTTCTACGCGTTCATGTACGCGCGGTCGCTGGCGTGGGACGGCGACGTCGACTTTCGAAACGACTACGCGCTCTGCGGCGACGCGTTCGCGGCCGGGGTCGACCGCGGGACCGGCCACCTCGACAATCCGGGCTATCCCGGCCCCGCGATCGCGTGGGTGCCGCTCCTCACCCTGGCGCGGATCGTGGTTCCCGCGGCGCCGAACGCCGACGCGAAGGTGCGCGACGGATGCCACGGTCCGCGCGCGCGGTTCGCGCTCGCGGTCGCCGTTCCCCTGGCGGCGCTCGCGATGGCGCTCGCCGCGCGGGTCGGCACGGCCTTCGCCGGACGTCACGCGGCGAGCGCCTCGGCGCTCGTGTTCGGGGTCGCGTCCAGCCTGCCCCTCTACGGCGCCGTCTTCGTCTCGAGCTCGCACGTGTTCGAGGCGTTCTTCGCGGCCCTCCTCCTCTACGCCACGGCGCGCGCACTCGAGGCGCGCGGCGCAGCGAGAAGCGAGGTGCGACGGATCGCGCTCCTCCTCTTCGCGGCGGCGACGGGCCTCGTCCTCCAGCGCTTGAGCGACGCCGCGCTCCTGGCCGTGCCTCTGGCTGCGCTCTTCGTCGCACCCGGACCCGCGGCGCCGCGCGCGCGCTACGCCGCCGCGGTCGGCGCCGGGGCGGCGCTCGGCATCGCCCTCATGGGTGCACTTTACACGTATCTGTACGGCTCGCCGTTCGTGCTCCCCCAAGGCCGTCACTACCTATCCTTCGCGCACGCGCACCCCTGGCTCGTGCTCTTCGCGCCGCACGGCGGGCTCTTCTACGCCACGCCGGTCGCGTATCTCGCCGTCGGCGGCGCGGTCCTAGGGCTCCGACGAAAGCGGACGCGCGCAGTGGTCGCGGCGGCGCTCTTCGCCTCGGTGCTCGTTCTCATGGTCGCGGCGGCGCCTCTCGACTGGCACGGGAAGGCAACGTTCGGCGCGCGGCGGCTCGTCGTCTTGATACCGCTCTTCGTCATCGCCGGAGCGATGGCGCTCCACCGGGCCCAGCGCTGGGTGCGTCCGCTGGCGGCGCGCGCCGCACTTGCCGGCGCGCTCGTCGTCGCACTCGGCGGCCCGGTCCTCGGCGCGATCGCCGGAGTCACCACGGGAGAGACGCCGCTCGAGCAGCCCTTCGGCGCGCCCGCCGGCGGCGCTTACCGCGTGGTGGCCGCGGTCGGTGAAATCGCCGTCGCTCCGGTTCGCTTCCTCTACGCGGCACGCTTCGGCCTTCCGGCGTCGAGCTTCACCGCCGCGCTCACCGATCGGCACTACCGACGCTCGTACCGCGATCTCTCCTGGGAGCCCAACGTGGTCGACTTCCGCGATCCGGCGCTCGGCGCGGCCGCGCGCGGCGTGGCGCGGACCGAGCACGGCTTGCGCATGACGGAGAGAGAAGCGCGCGTTGCCTTCACGGCGGGCTGGCATCACGCCGATGCGGCGCGACTGCGCGTCACGAGCGAGCGGGCGACGCGACTCGCGGTGGGCATCGTTCGACCGATGGGAGGTTGCGCGCTCGGCACGCGCGACGTCGCGCCGGGCACGAACGAGATCGCGCTCAACATCCCCGACGGCTGCTTCGACTCGGGCCTCCTCGCGCTAACCTTCCGCGAAGAGCCGTCCGATGTGTCCGGCGCGCTGACGCTCTCGTCGCTCACCCTGGTCGACACCCGTGCGCTTCCCCCGCCCTATTGATCGCCTGACTGCCGCGGCGCGCGCGCATTGGCCGCTCCTCTTGGCGGTCGTGCTCGCCACGGTGGCGTTCGCCCGCGGCCTCGAGCCGCGCGGCCCCACGGCTCGCCTCGACGCCGACGCCTACTATTACTACCTGCCGCTCGCCTCGCTCGCGGCCGACGGTGACCTCGACTTTTCGAACGAGTACGCCGCGCACGGGAATTGGTACGGCTTCGAACGAACGAAAACCGGCCGACCGGGCAACGTGTTCGGCGTCGGACCGGCCGTCTTCTCCGCGCCGCTCTTTCTCGCGGGGCGCGCGATTGCCGCGGCGACGGGCGCACCGCGCGACGGCTTCTCGCGCCCCGAGGTCTGGCTGACGCTCTACGCGTCCGTGCTCGCGAGCGCGGGCGGCGCGTTCTTCGCGGCGCGCCTCGCGCGGCGAAGGCTCGGCGCGCGCGCGTGGCCGGTAGCGATCGCGCTCCTCGTGCTCGTCTCGGGCCCCGTCTACTACTACGCGGTTCGGCAGCCCGGGTACGCCCATCCATTCGGGACGCTCTTCGCTGCGTGGCTCGTCGACGCGTGGGATCGCGGGCGAGACGGCGACGCTCCGCGAGGGTGGCGCGATTGGCTGACGTTGGGCGCGCTGTACGGCGCCACCGTGCTCGCGCGCCCGCAGCTCGCCACCTGGGTCGTGGTGCCACTCGCCGCGCTCGTCGAAGATCTGGCGCGAGCCCCATCGCGGCGGCGCGTCCTCGGACACGCGCTCCTCGGCGGCGTGGTGGCGGCCGTCGTCTTCTCTCCGCAGGCGCTCGCGTGGCGAGCGATCTACGGGAGCGCGCTCGTGATCCCGCAAGGCAGCGGCTTCATGCGCTGGTCGGAGCCGGCGATCGCCGAGGTCCTCTTCTCCTCGCGCAACGGACTCCTCGCGTGGGCGCCCCTCTACGCGGTCGCGCTCGTCGGTCTCGCCCTCGCCGTGCGACGCGACGGCGTCGCGCGCGTCCTCCTCGTGGCGCTCTTGCTCCAGATCGTGGTGAACGGCGCGGCGTGGGACTTTTGGGGCGGCGGTGCGTTCGGCGGCCGGCGCTTCTGCTCGACGTACGTGGCGTTCGCCTACGGGCTCGCGGCGCTCTTCGTACGGCTACGCGGGGAGGGATCGTTCGATCCCGTACGAATTCGCGATCAGGCGCTCGTGCTGCCTGCGCTCGCGATCGGGCTCGGGACCCTCGCGCTCGCGCAGACGTACGGCGTCTCGACGGCGCGCATCGGCGGCGGCGCGGCCCCGTCCGTCGTGATGCGCGAGCGGCTTCCTCTCCGCGTGGCGGCGGCGCCGGCCATCGCGTCGGATGTGGTGCTCTTCGCGCCGCGCGCGATCTTCGCGCTTCGGTACGGGGCTCCGCTCGATGCCTGGGACAAGGTGGTGGGGGTTCACTTCTTGGATGAGCTCCACCCCGGCCTCAACGTGGTGACCGCGCCGCACGATCGCGCCGTGGTCGCCTTCCACGGCGCGCCGCCGCCCTTCGCGGTCGGATTCTCCGCCGCTGCGGACGGACTCCGCGTCGCGCCCGCGGGGAGCGGGCGCCTCCTCCTTCCCCTGAACGAGCGGCGGCCTCGGATGCGGATCTCGTTGGACGCCGACGGGCCACTCGCGCTTCGCTTCGACGGCCAAGCCGTGAGCCTCGAGGCGGGCGCTCTGCCGTCGGCCACGGTCGCGATCCATCGCGGGGTGAACGTCCTCGAAGTGACGGCCCCGTCGAGCCCGGTCACCTTGCGCGCGCTGACCCTCGAGGCGCGACCGTGAGCGCCCGAGTTCGTGTATGAGGGAGGCCTGAGCCCGCTCGTCGCCCGCGCCCGAAGCTACGCCGTCCCCGCCGCGTTCGCGGTGGCGCTGCTGGCGCACGCGCACTTCTTCGACTTCGTGTGCGACGACGCGTTCATCGCGCTCCGTCAGGCGCAGAACCTCGCGCTGCACGGCGCGCCCGTCTACAACCTCGGAGAGCGCGTCGAAGCGGGGACGAGCCCGGCTTGGGCGCTCATCCTCGCGCTCGGCCTCCTCCTTCGCGTTCCGCCGGTGACGCTGCTCTCGTCGGTGAGCCTCATGAGCGGAGTCGGTCTCGTCTTCGCCACGTGGGCGCTCACCGGGCGCCTCCTTCCAGACAAGACGCTCGCGCGGGCGTTCGCGCTGGCCGTCCTCGTCACCGCGGCTCCCATCGCCGCCTGGAGCATCGGGGGGCTGGAGACGCCGCTCTTCGCGGCGCTCGTCACCTGGAGCTTCGTCGAGATCGACCGCTTCGCGAGCGAGCCCGGCGCGAAGGCCGCGACGCGACTCGGCCTCGTGCTCGCCGCGATGTGCCTCGTTCGTCTCGAAGGGCTCCTCCTCGTGGCGATCGCAGCGCCGTTTCTCTTCAAGGTCGGTCGGCCCCTCCTCGTGCGCGCCCTCGCCTTCCCCCTCGGCGCGGTGGCGCTCCTCACGATCTTCCGGCTCGCGTACTACGGCCTTCCGCTCCCGCACACGTTCTACGCGAAGACGGCGGGCATCGCCGGCTCGCGCACGCGGCACGGGCTCGCGTACGCCGCATTCTGCATGTCGGAGATCGGCTTCTTCTTGAGCACGTTCTTGCTCGTGAGCCCGCTCTTCTTGAAGTCGCGCCCCGTCGTGTGGACCGCGCGCTTCTTCGTCCCCGCTTACGTCGCGTACGTCGTCCAAATCGGAGGCGACTTCCTCGACCTCTATCGATTCTTCGTGCCGATGATGCCGCTCGTCTTCGTGACGTTCACGGCGGCCGTGTCACGGCTCTTCGATCATCTGGGCGCGGGCGGCGCGCTCCGGATCGCGGCCGGCCTCTTCTCGCTCCTTCCGCACGGCATCAAGCAGGCGAGTCTCGGCGCGCGCGTCTTGGCCACGCGCGATCCCGAGCGCGCGAGCATGGGCATCGAGCCGATCGGGTGGACCAAACGCGCGGCGCACGACTGGGGCGTGGCCGGCGCTTGGCTCGCCAGCGTCGCCCAGCCCGGGGACACCCTCGCGACCGGTGCCGCCGGCGCCATGCCGTACTTCTCCGGCCTCCCGAACTTCGATCTCCTCGGGCTCGCCGCCCCCGAGGTCGCCGCGAAGGGCACGCCGCTCGGCATCCGCCCCGGTCACGCTCGCTACGCGACGGTCGAGCAAATCAAGGCGCGCAATCCGACGTTCCTCCACATCGACGATCCGATCGGACGACGCGCCGCGTGGGAGAGCGCGGGCTACGTGGGGGTCGTGGTTCGCGGCGACGGCATCACCATGCCCTTCTTCGTGCAGAAGGACCGCGCGGGCGCGCTCCTCAAACGCCCGGACGTGGGCCTCTTGCCGACCAAGCGATGAAAGCTTCGCGACTCTTCGGCGCCGCGTCGATCGCGAGCGCGCTCTTCTTCGTCGCGATGGCGTGGGTCACCTTCGCGCGCCTCCGCTATCCGTACGACCTCGAATGGATGGAGGGTGGCGTGCTGGATCAGGCGGCGCGCTTCGCGAGCGGCGCCGATCCGTACCCGGCGCCGTCGTCGACGTTCGTGCCGTTCCTCTATCCGCCGCTCTACCCGTGGCTCGTGGCCACGTTGGGCGCGCTCGGCGGCGGCGTGTCGTACGGGCTCGCCCGCGGCATCTCCGCGTTCGCGACGATCGTGACGATGGGACTGGGCGCGCGCGCCGTCTTCCGACTGACGGGACGACCCGAGCTCGCGCTCCTCACCATCGGGCTGATGAGTGCACTCTACAGCTATGCCGGCTCGTTCCAGGACCTCGCGCGCCCCGACGCGCTCGCGATGGCGCTCGTCATGGCCGGCGCGGTCGTGGCCGCGGATGCGACACCGGGGCGCGCCGTGTCGGCGGGCCTCCTCCTCGCGGCGGCCTGCTTCGCCAAACAGACCGCGTTCATCGCCGCGGTGGGTGTTTTGGCCGGGGTGTGGCTCACGCAGGGCACGCGGCGGGCGGCGACGATCGCGATCACGGCCTCCGTCGCGGGCGGCGTCGTCTTCACGTGGTGGCAGCTCGCGACGCAGGGCCGATTCGCGCTCTACGTCGTGAAGGGACACCGCGCGCATCGGTTCTATCGCGACAACTTCGGCTTCTACTTCTACCGAGACGCGCTCCACATCGCGCCGCTCGTCCTTCTCGCGCCGCTCGCGTGGCTCCGGCGCACGATGCGCGCGTCCACGCTGCCGTTGCTTCTCGCCGCCCATCTCACGGCCACGGTGGTCCAGCGCTACGTGATGACGCGCGATCTGCCGCACATGTACTTCCGCGATCTCTGGTACCCGCATCCGACGTGGGCGGTGCCGGTCGTCGTGATCGCCGCGCTGTTCGTCGTCCTCGATCGATCGACGCGTGGGGTCGCGCCGAAAGAGCCACCCGCGCACGTCGTGTATTGGGGCGCCGTGTTTCTCGGTGGGCTTTTCGCGTCGGCGTTCGGACACTCCACGCAGTGGGCCTACAAGAACTCGTTCCTTCCGCTCGCCACGGTGGCCGTTCCGTTCGTGGTCCTCTCGCTCCACGCGCTGACCGACGGCGGGAGCGCTCAGCGCCCGACCTTGCTCGCCGCGGCGGCCGTCGCGGTGCAACTCGTCGCGCTCGTGGAGTCCCCCGCTCGCCTCGCGCCAGGCCCCGACGACGCCGCGGGCTGGGAAGCGCTGCGCGCCAGGCTCGCGCGCGTGCCGGGCGAGACGATGGTGCTCGGACACCCGTTCTTCGATCGCGCGCGCGGCGCCTCCCCCCACCTCCACGGGATGGGCCTGGCCGACATGGCCGCGCTCGGCGGCGTGCCCGACTTCGACGCGCGCCTCGCGCGACACGATTGGGCCGCGATCGTGGTCGACGTCGGCGACGGGATGGGCGTTCCGCCGAACGTGGCGCGCTACTACCGACTCGCCGAACGATTGCCTACGCCGCGCATGCGCACCGGTAGCCTGGCCGCGCCGAGCGAGCTTTGGGTCCCGCGCTGACGCGCTCGTGATCGGCGCAACTTGGTCGCGCCGTGAGCGCCCGAGCGCTCACGGCTCGTAGGTGGACTCGACGAAGCGAAGCATTTTTTCGCGCGTATCGGCCGGCGTGGGCGAGACGTTTTCGAAGCGCGAGAGGGCGAGGCCGCCGAGCACGATCCCCGCGAGGAGCAGGACCGGGCGCGCGCCGGCCCGACGAAAGAGAACGACGACGCCCGCGAGCACCGCGACGTAGAGCGGAGCGAGCGAGGCGAGCCCGTGGAGGCCGAGCGCAGTTCCGAGCGAGTGCGGCGCGCGACCGTCGCGGAGAAGACGGAACGACACCTCGAAGAGCGGGTTCTGGAGCTGGATCGGCCAGTGCGGATAGGTCGTCGCGGCGACGACGTTCACCATCACCGAGAGCGCGACCGCCCCGACGACGGGGACGAAGAGCTCGTCGCGCGTCGCCACTCCGGAGACCCCCGCGGCCGCGAGCCACCCGAAGAACGGGAGCGCCACCGCGATGTAGCGCGGTCCCACCGACCACCCGGCGCGACCGAACTCGGGGACGAGCGAGGAGACGAAGGCCAAGTAGATCGCCACGACGACGCAGGCAACGAGCGCCTCCGGTCCCAGGCGGGCGCGGCGCTCGCGATCCGCGAAGATGCGATAGGCGCCGATGATCGCGAAGACGACCCACGGCGAGAGGACCAAGAGGCCGTTCGAGCCGATCGTGAAGAGCTGACGCGCAGCCTCGGTCGACGGGCCGACGATGCCCCAAAAGCCGGTGCGATTCGCCTCGTCGACGGAGAAGGCGTAGCCGGTGCGAAACGGCGATCCGAAGGCGAGCTTGTGGTACGCGCCCAGCGCGATCGCGAACGGGAGCCCGCCGGCCGCGAGCCCAAGGGCCGCGCGGACGCGCCCGGCGACGCGCGCGAGGAGGAGGGCCGCGATCGGGACGACGGCGAAGATCGCCTGGTACTCGACGAGGAGCGCGAGACCGAAGAGCGCACCGAGCGCGGCGAGCCCGCGCGTCGTGGCCGGGCGCTCGCCCCGCCCGATCTCGATCGAGAGGGCGAACGCCGCGCCGACGATGACGGCCGCAGGCACGTGGGACATGAACACGATCGCGTAGGGAAAGAGGAGTGAGCCGAGCACCGTCGCCACGAGGGCGATGTCGCGCGCGAGCGGATCACCGTCCGCGAAGCGCGCCGCGACGCGACGAAAGAGCGGCCAGAACGCGCACGCGGGCACCACGACGACGAGGACGCGGAGGAGCCACGTGGTGAGGAGGAGCGACGGCCTGGCGCCGAAGAGGGCGTACGCGGCGGCGAGCGGGGCGTACACGACCGCGCCGACGATCGAGAGACCGGGCGCCTTGTTTTGGTAGGCGTGCCCGTCGGGGGTGGTGGAGATGTCGGCGCGCGAGCCGAGCTCGGTGAGGCGCGCGTCGAGGCGGAAGGTGCCGTGATGGACGATCTCTTGCGTGGTGAGGACGCGCGGGAGCTCGTTGGCGTGCTTGAGCGCGCCGAAATAGGGGAACGCGTAGAGGTGGACGAAGAGCGCGAGCCCCAGGAGGCCGAGCCACGGCGGACGACGCACGGCGCGCAGCATACGCCAACGGGCCGGGGCGCTCGCGTGCTCGAAGGGAGCCGCCGAAGGTGGTATCTCCCGCCCGCCCCATGTCCGAAGGCGCCGAAGCCTCCCCGATCACCTTCCCGCCCGAGCTTCCGATCTCGGCGCGGGTGCTCGACATCGCCAAGGCGATCGACGCGCATCCGGTCGTGATCGTGGCCGGGGCGACCGGCTCGGGCAAGACGACGCAGCTCCCCAAGATCGCGCTCGCGATGGGGCGCGGCCTCGAGCGCATCGTGGGGGTGACTCAACCGCGGCGCCTCGCGGCGACCAGCGTCGCGGCGCGGGTCGCGAGCGAGCTCGGCACGCCCCTCGGCACCGACGTCGGCTACCAGATCCGCTTCGACGATCGGACGAGCGAGCGCACGTACGTGAAGTTCATGACCGACGGGATCCTGCTCGCCGAGATCCACGGCGATCCCCTCCTCCGGCGCTACGACACGCTCATCATCGACGAGGCGCACGAGCGGAGCCTCACCATCGACTTCTTGCTCGGGTGGGTGAAGCGCATCTTGCCCGAGCGGCCGGACCTCAAGGTCGTGGTCAGCTCGGCCACACTCGAGACCGATCGCTTCTCCAAGTTCTTCGGCGGCGCACCCGTCGTCGCGGTCGAGGGGCGGACCTTCCCGGTGGACGTGCTCTACGAGCCGCCACCGGACGACGCCGACGCCGCCGAGGCCGTGGCCGGCGCCGTCGAGGAGATCACCTCGCTCGATCCACGCGGCGACATCCTCGTCTTCCTGCCTGGAGAGCGAGAGATCCGCGAGGCCGAGGGCGAGCTCCTCCGCCGAAACCTCCGTCACACGGTGGTCCAGCCGCTCTACGCGCGCCTCACCGCGGCCGAGCAAGCGCGCATCTTCGCGGACATTCCCGAGCGGCGCGTCATCCTCGCCACCAACGTGGCCGAGACCTCGCTCACCATTCCGCGCATCGTGTACGTCGTCGACACGGGCGTCGCGCGCCTCTCGCGCTACGACGCGCGCTCCGGCACGACCACGCTTCACGTGGAGGCCGTCTCGCAGGCGAGCGCCGAGCAGCGCAAGGGCCGCTGCGGACGCGTGCGCGAAGGGATCTGCGTACGCCTCTACGACGAGGAGAGCTTCCGCGCGCGGCCCGCGTTCACCGATCCGGAGATCAAGCGCACTGGCCTCGCGGGCGTCATCTTGCGCATGAAGTCGCTCGGGCTCGGAGACGTCGACGCGTTCCCGTTTCTCGATCCACCCGATACGCGCGCCGTCACCGAGGGCTATCGCGTCCTCGAAGAGCTCGGCGCCCTCGGTGAGAAGCGAACGCTGACGCCGCTCGGCGAACGACTCGCGCGCTTCCCGGTCGATCCGCGCATCGCCCGCATGATCCTGGCCGGCGCCGAGCACGGCTGCCTCCGCGAGGTGCTCGTGGTGGCGGCGGCCCTCTCCGTGCAGGACGTGCGTGAGAGGCCGCGCGAGGCGCAAGAGCGGGCGGATCAGAGCCACCGTCGCTTCACCGACGAGCGATCCGACTTCATCGGGCTGCTTCGCCTGTGGGACTTCATCAAGACCGCCGAGAAGAAGGGCACTGGGAACCTCCGCCGCACGTGCAAGGAGAGCTTTCTATCGTTCGTGCGCGTCCGCGAGTGGACCGAGACCCACCGGCAGCTCGAAGACGTCGTCGGCGAGCTTCGCCTGCCGCCGCGCAAGAGCGACAAGCTCGACGAAGACGCGCTGCATCGCGCGCTCGTCACCGGGCTCCTCTCGAAGATCGGCAAGTGGAACCCCGAGCAGCGCGTCTACATGGGCGCGAAGCAGACGCGCTTCTTCATCCATCCGTCGTCGGCGCTCGCCAAGAAGCCGCCCCAGTGGATCATGGCCGTCGAGCTCGTGGAGACGAGCCAGCTCTTCGCGCGCATGTGCGCCCGCATCGATCCGGCGTGGCTCGCCGAGGCCGGCCCGCACCTGGTCAAGCGCAGCTACGCCGATCCGCATTGGTCGGAGCGGACCGCGCGCGCCGTGGTGAAGGAGCACTCGACGCTCTTCGGGATCACCATCGAGCGCGACAAGTCCGTCGACTACGCCAAGGTCGCGCCCGCCGCCGCGCGGCGAATGTTCCTCGAACACGCGCTCGTGCGCGGCGAGTTTCAGACGCGCGGCGCCTTCGCGGCCAAGAACGCCGCCGTCCTCGACGAGGCGGCGCGGCTCCGCGCCAAGGCCCGGCGGAGCGACATGATGGCCGACGACAGCGCCCTCACCGCCTTCTTCGAGGCGCGCGTGCCCGACGAGGTGGTCGACGGAAAGACGTTCGAGGCGTGGCGTGAGCGGGCCGAGAAGTCGGACCCCAACGTCCTCCACCTCTCCCTCGCCGACGCGCTCCTCGGTGAGCCCGACCTTTCGCCGGACGCGTTTCCTGACTCGGTGACGATGCACGGGGTCTCGCTTCCGCTGACGTACACGTTCGATCCGAAGGCCGACGAAGACGGGGTCTCGATCACCGTGCCGATGGTGCTCCTCCCGCAGCTCGATCCAGGCGAGCTCGAGTGGACGGTGCCCGGGTGGCTGCGCGAGAAGGTGCTCGCGCTCCTCTACGAGCTCCCCAAGGGAACGCGTCGCGATTTGGGCGATCTCGGCGTCTTGGCCGAGCTCGTGACGAGCGATCTCCGCCCGTTCGCGGGCCCGTTCTTCCCTGCCCTGCGCGCGGCGGTGCAGCGCGTCGCGGGCGCTTCCATCGAGGAGGGCGCGTTCGAGCGCGCGGTCATCGCCACGCACCTTCGCCTGACGTGCCGCGTGGTCGACGAGCACGGCAAGCTTCTCGTCGCCGGTCGCGATCTCGACGCGATCTTCGCGCGCTTCGGCGCCAAGGCGCGCGCCGTCCTCGAGCGCGCGCCGACGCCGGGTGCCTTCGAGCGTCAGGGGCTCGTGCGCTGGGACTTCGGCGACCTTCCCCCTTTCATCGTGCGCCGCGTCGGAAAGACCGACGTCCGCGCGTATCCGGCGCTCTTGGATCGCGGCGACTCGGTCGACCTCGTCCTCCGCGAGAGTGAGCCTTCGGCGCGCGCGGCGTCACGCGCAGGCGTGCGGCGACTTCTCATGCTCGCGTGCCGGCGCGAGGTGCAATCCGCCCTCGCCGTCCTTCCGCGCGCGCTGCCAGCGGCGACGCCCGAGACCACGATCCCGTCCCGTGCCGACGACGCGGCGTTCCGCGATCTCGCGCTCGCCCGCATCGCCGACGAGGCGTGGGGCCTCGGCGAGGGCGCTTCGCTCCCACGCACGGAGCGTGAGCTCTCGGCGCTCGCCGCGGCGGGCGCGCCGCGCCTCTACTCGCTGGCCAAGGCGCTCGCCGACGCGCTCGGGCCGGTCGCCGCGGAGCTCGCCAAGACGCTCGCCTCGCTGCGGACCGCGGCCAAGCAGCCGAGCGGACGCGCGGCCGTGCTCGACCTCTACGCGCACCTCGCCTCGCTCTTCCCCGCAGACCTCGTCGCCTGGGTGCCGCTCGATCGACTCGTGCACTATCCACGTTATCTGCGCGCTGCGCAGGCGCGCTTGACGCGCGCGATCACCGATCCGCGGAAGGACGAGGCCAAGCTCGCGCCGTTCGCTCCGTTGTGGGCCGCGTACCAAAAACGCGCCGACAAGGCGCGTGACGTCGCGCTCGCCCGCGACGTCCGATTCATGTTCGAGGAGCTGCGCGTCTCGATCTTCGCGCCCGAGCTGAAGACCGCATTCCCGGTCTCGCTCGCCCGGGTCAAAGAGGCGCTCGACGCGCTCGAGTAGGCGCGACTCTCACGGGCGCTCACGGAAGACGCGCTCGCCACGACCGATGCGGCGAAAGAGTGCCCGATTGTCGAGCGAGCCTTCCTCGTCGAAGACTTCTTCGACGAAGAGCGCGTGAAGCTCCTCGCGCACGCCCTTTCCGCGCGCGTAGCGATCGATGTCGAAATGGTGGGGCGACTCCACCTCCGCCATCACGCAGTGATCGTCCTCCACGACCACCGGCGCACGTATGACCGACGCGGCGAGGACGAAGTCGTTGTAGTACCCGAGCACGACGTCGCGCGCCTCGAGCGTGCCGCCCACGGTGAAGTCGCCATCGGTGAAGAGGCCGTGGCAGTGGAGATCGCCACCGATGGTGACCCGCGAATCGTTGCCTGCGTCGGTGACGACGCCGTGCGCGCGGACGTTTCCGGTCACGATGACGGCCGCCGCGGCGTGGAGGTTCCCGCGAACGACGAGGTCACCATGCCAGAAGAACGGCCCGCTCAAGGACAGGTCACCCTCCCAGGCGAGAGGCATCGGCTCGCCGAGCGTCGAGGCGACCGCGCGAACGAAGGCCACGAGTGCCTCGGGCTCGCCTCGCCCGTACACGTCGTCGGTGAGATCTTGAAGCGAAGCGTGCTCGTCGTCCGCCGCCGAACGCAGGTAGCGCGGACAATCCGGCGGGAGCGCGGCGCGGAATCGAGCCTGGTCGAACGGTCGCGGCGCGAAGGGCTGGCTGCCGTCCCACTCGAAGGGAACGTGGAGCACGCCGCCGCGCGCCTCGAGAAGCGAGATCACGGCCGTGAAGTCCGCGGTGCGATGGTTGTGCGCGACCCACGGCGCGCTCCGTTCGCGGGTCGCGACCGCGAGCGCGGTGCGGCCGCGCCCGTCGATGGCGTTCACCGCCGCGCCGTGATCGAGGAGCAGCGTGGCGTGCGCGACCGTCCCCGTCCGCGCCGCCTCGTGCAGCGGTCGGTGCTGAGCGTCGTCTCCGTCGGGCGTAGCGCCGCCTCGGAGGAGCGCGCGATAGAGCTCGGGGTGAAGGTGCACGTTGGTGAGACGCCCCGTGATGTCGCCCTGCGAGCCGAGCCCGGCGGCGACGCGGGCGCCGCTCGCGAGGAGAACGTCCATCGCCGCGACCACGCCCGGCGCCGTCACGTCGTCTGCGCCGCCCGCCGTGGCAAGCATGAGCGCGGTGCACCCGTCGGCGTCGGTCGCGTTGACGTCGGCCCCCTCGGCCAAGAGCGCGCGGAGCGCGTCGAGATCCGGTGGACACGAGGTGAGGAGCAGCGCCCATAGCTTCTCCGTCGGCGTCGTGGGCGGCGCCGGGGTCGACTCGACGGCCTCGTCGACGACCTCACCACCGACCGGCAGCGGCACGCGAATGGGGTGCGCAGTGCGCGGCGCCTCGCTCGGAGGCCCCCAATGGACCAGCGCTCCGTCGAAGCGGTAGGGCGGGCCCTCCTTGCGCCAACCGCCGACGAGGCAGCCGCTGCCGAACGGCGCAAACCCGGTCAGGACGAGGCCATCGGAGATACGTGTACTTTCCCAGTGTTCTCCATCGTCGCTCCGGAAGGCCCCACCGCTGCCGGAGAGCACCAGCCAGCCGCGGCCGCCGTCGATCGCGATCGCGCGCTCGAGATCGGCGTCGGTGCCGAGCGAGACCCGCTCGAACGCGCCGTCCCCTCGCTTCATGAACGCGGCGCCGCCGTTTCCCACGAGGAGCGCGGTGCCGGCCCCGAGCGCGAGGTCGTTGAGCGTGCCGCCCGGGATGAACGCTGCGGCGTCTTCGACACCGTCACGAACGAGCGCCACCCCGCGGTGACGGACGACCCACCGCGAAGACGCGCTCTCCGCCGCGACGCGAACGACCGCGCCCTCGGTCGAAGGAACCACGACCTGGCTGAACGAGCGACCGTCGTCAGCGGAGCGAAAGAGCCCGTCGTCACCACCGAGCCAGACGACGCCGCTGGGATCACGATCGAGGGAATACAGGCAACCGCGGGTGCCCACGGAGATCGTCGTGAAAGATTCGCCCCCATCGCTCGTACGCCCGACGAAGCCGTACTCACCGCATACCAGCGCGACGTCGTCGGAGAGCGGAAGGATCGCGCGCAGCCCGTGCGCCTTCACGGCGCCGCCGCGGCGAAACACGTCCCCGCGGTTCACGAGGATCAACGCCTCGCCGTAGGCGCCAGCGGCGACCCAGATCGTTCGATCGTAGGTCGCCACGGCCAGGGGACCGGGGACGTGGCCGAAGTCGAAGTCGGCGCGCCAGAGAACGAACGTGCGCGGGTCGGTCGCGGACATCATCGTCGCTCAAGGTACGGCAAACGCCTCGTGGACGACGACCCTGCCTTTGGCGATCATCCCTCCATGTGCTGCTTCTCGCCCGTCGCGGCTCCGGCGTCGTTCCTCGCGCGCCTCTTTGGTGGTGGCTCTCCGCCCCCGGTGCACGTGTCGAGCACGTGCATCTTCGCTCGTGCCCTCGGCGAAGGCGTTCAAGGCCTCGTCTATTCGATGGAGCTCTCCGTCGCGGGTGACGTGGCGATGATTCTGCCGGTGCCCGTCGTCCCTGGGAGCGGAGAGGACGCGCTCACCTTCGTCGATCTCTCGAAGCACCCCTCGCTCCAAAGGCGGCTTTCAATTCGCGCCCCAATCGCGACAAATGCTGGTCGTGCACAAGGTCGGCGCGTTCGAGGCGTCGTTCGTGCCGACGATGCACGACTGGGACCGCGTCGATCCGCGCTTCCGGCTCCCCGAGCGCGTCTTTCAGGAGCTTGGGCAGTACGACGACTGGGGCTTCGCGGTCTTCAAGCTCGCGCCCGGAAAGAAAACCAAAATCCATCCGATGGCATTCCGCTTTCGTACGCGCGCGCCCGATCAGCTCTTCTTCCCAACCGTGCACGTGCACGACGGCGCGGTGCACCCGAAGGCGCACTTCGATCACGAGCTCTACTTCCAAGGCGGAGACCCGAGCCAAGGCGAAGCGGCGTTCATGAAACCGGCCCGCGACTACGAGGGACTGGTCGAGGCGCGCGCCACCGTGTACCGAAAGGCGCTCCACGGCTCGCTGCCGAACGAAGACACCTGGGTCGCCCGCGCGGGCTGAACGCGGGATCGACCGCGGGAACCTTCGCCGGCGCGCGGTGTCGGTGTGGACATGAGCCCGGCGACGCGTCGCGCCCTTTTCGCGGTCGCGCTCGCCGTATTGCCGGCGTGCGGCCCCGCGGCGCACGCGCCGGGCCGAGCGGGTGGGATCGCTCCAGGGCGGATCGCGCCCGCCCCCGACGACGATGACGATCTCGATGGAGACGACGCGCCGCCGCCCGTGAACGGCATCGCGACGTCCACGCGCGGCGGGCTCACGGCGTCCGATGGCACCGGGCTCGAGCTCGGAGCCATCGAGGCCAAGATCGCGCTCGCCGATC
Source organism: Polyangiaceae bacterium (assembly GCA_044224815.1). Lineage (GTDB taxonomy): Bacteria > Myxococcota_A > Polyangia > Polyangiales > Polyangiaceae > JADJCA01. The sequence continues at coordinate 95,517 of JBGAJR010000001.1, read as the reverse complement.
CGTTCGCGCTGACCGAGCTCCGCTTGTTGTTCGAGAACCCCACCGACCGCACCGTGGAGGGGACGTTCACCTGGGAGCTCCCCGAGGGAGCGACGCTCGCCCGCTTCGCCATGCGCATCCAAGGCGACCTCGTGGAGGGCGAGGTCGTGCCACGCGGCGAGGGCCGCGCGGCCTACGAGGAGATCCTCCATCGGAGGCGTGACCCGGCCCTCCTCGAGGAGGCCGGCGGCGGCGCCTACCGCGCGCGCATCTTTCCCATCGCACCCCGCCAGACGAAGGAGATCGTGCTCTCGTACACCGAGCTGCTCGGCTCGCGTGCAGATTACACCCTTCACTTGGGCGGGCTCCCCAAGGTCCGTGACCTTCACGCCACCGCCTACGATGGCGGACGCGTCGTCGCCGAGAACCGCGCGAGCCACGTCGCGCCCCAAGACTGGTCGGTTCCCTCCGGTTCGATCGCGCGGCGCGCGGGCGTGCGCGCGGGTGATCTCGCCCTCGTCCGCGCGCGCGTGACCGCCGCGACCGCGCTCGACGTGCCGCAGCGGATGGTCGCGGTGGTGGACACGAGCGCCTCGCGCCACGGAACGTTCGATGCCACTGCCGCGATCCTCGGCGCGCTGGCGTCGCGCATGGCGGCTGCCGCGCCCTCGGCCACGCTCACCGTGATCGCCGCCGATCAAACGCGCGCCACGCTCTTTCGCGGAGAGGCGGCGGCTTACGACGCAGCGACGGTGCGCGCCAAGCTCCTCAAGCGCGGCGCGCTTGGGGCGTCGAACCTCGCCGCCGCGCTCGCCGACGCGGCGGCGACCGCCCAGGCGAGCAAGACGCCCCGGGTCGTCGTCTTCACCGACGGGCTCGCGACGCTCGGCCCCGTCGACGGTCATGACATCGTGAGCGTCGCTCGCCAAGCGCTGGCGCGCGCCGGCGTGTCACGAGTCGACGTCGTCGTAGGCGGCGAGGCTCGGGACGACGCGCTCCTCGCTGCGCTCGCCACGGGCGGCGTGCGCACGGACGATCGGGCCGTACCGCACGTGGTGGTGGACCGACTCTTGGCCGGCAGCGCGCCACGACCCATCCGCATCGAAGGGGCGCGCGCGGTCTTCCCCGAATACGCGCCCGCGGGCGCCGACGAAGTCGTCGTCGTCGCCGAAATGGAACGCAGCGCCCCCGCGAGCGTGCGACTCGCGGTGGGCGACGAGGTGAAGTCGATCGCGCTCGTGCCCTTCGAGCCATTGCTCCTCGGCCGCGCCCACGCGGCCGCACGGATCGCTCGGCTCCTTGGAGCCGATGGGCCACCGACGACCGACGTGCGCCGCGAGGTCGTCGCGCTCTCGATGGCGCATCGCGTGCCGAGCCCGTTCACGTCGATGCTCGTGCTCGAGCCCGACGCGAGCCCCGAGGCGAGGGCGGCCGCGAGCAGCGCGCCGGTTCTCGTCGTCGGTGGCGCCGGGCAAGTCGCCGCCGCGCCACGCCCCAAGCAGATCGCTCCACCGCGCGCGCCGGGCGCCCCCGAGCGCCGCTGGGGTGAAGACCTCGACGCGCCCGCGGCCGAAGCCCATCTCTGGGGCACCGCCCACGGCGCGGGCACGGCACCGCTCCGGCCCACCCCGCCGATCGTCGCGCCACCGCGCGCGCCCGCGTCGCCTCCGATCTCGCTTCCGCCGGCGGGAGTCGCGCCCCCCGCAGTCACGCCGGACAAGGGCGCGGTCGCTGGTCGCGTACCGCCCGAGGTGATCCAACGCGGCGTACAGGCAAAGCTTCGTGATCTCCGTCGCTGCTACGAGGACGCGCTGCGTCGCGTCCCGGACCTCAGCGGCCGCATGACCGTCACGTTCACGATCGCCGCCACCGGCGCGGTCGTCGCTGCGGCAGCCGACGGCCCGTTCTCGCAGGAGATGCGCGCATGCGTCAGTGACGTCATCCGGCACGCGCGCTTCGACGCGGGTCCCGCGCCGATCCGCATCGTGTACCCGCTCTCGTTCCGGGCTTCGGACGACGGCCGCGTCCTCGTCGGCCCGGCCGCCCCCACGGGCGACGCCGCGCCACGCCCCCCTGCGCGGACCACGCCTCCGCGCGCATACACCGGACGCATGGCGCCGATCATGGAGCTCCTGGCCGCGGGTGCCTCGAGGGATGCGCTGCGCGCCGCGCGCGCCTGGCACACCGATGCCCCGACCGACGTCGTGGCGCTGATGGCCCTCGGGCAGACGCTCGCCGCGAACGGGCGCACAAAAGCAGCGGCCCGGGCGTTCGGCTCGATCATCGATCTCCATCCGTCGCAGGCCGAGCTTCGCCGTGTCGCGGGCGAGCAGCTCGACGCGCTCGGGAGTGACGCCGCGCTCGCCGTTGCGATCGACAGCTACACGAAGGCCCTCGCCGACCGCCCCGAGCATCCGTCCGGCCATCGCCTCCTCGCCTACGCGCTCGCGCGGGCTGGCGCGCTCGATCGTGCGTTCACGGTCATCGAGCACGGCGCCGCGCAGCCCTTTGCCGACGGACGATTCTCCGGCGCCAGTGCGATCCTTCGCGACGACGCGGGCCTCATCGGCGCTGCGTGGACCGCCCGCGACAAAGGCCGACGCGGCGAAGTCGAGCGGCGGCTCGCGCAGATCGGCGCGAAGTTGGAGGAGACGCCGTCACTCCGCTTCGTCCTCGTGTGGGAGACCGACGAGAGCGACCTCGACTTTCACGTCGTCGACGGGAACGGTGATCACGCGTTCTTCGGCGAGCGATCGCTCCCGTCCGGCGGCGCGCTCTACGGCGACATCACCACCGGGTTCGGCCCGGAGTGCTTCACGGTGTGGAAGGACCGGGCCGCGCGCGAGGCGTCCGCCGGCGGTTATCACCTGCGCGCCCAGTACTTCGCGCAGGGTCCGGCCGGCTACGGCATGGGCAAGCTCGAAGTCATCGAACACGACGGCCGCGGCGGGCTCACCTTCGACGAGCGACCGTTCCTTTTGATGGAAGACGGCGCGACGATCGACCTCGGCGACGCGCGCTGAGCGCCTGCGATTCGCACAAAACGCGCGACGCGGACACGCCCTCACCGAGGCATGCCCGCGTCGCGATCCGCGATGCAGCGCGGGGTCACGCGCAGCCTCACGGTCTTTTCGATCTCCTCAGAGACCGAGCTTGATGAACGTCATCCGGACCCCCTTCTCGCGCCGACTCGATTCACTGCATGTTGCATGCACTCGCAACGCATTCATCTCTACCGACCTCGATCGCGAATGGAAAGAAGAAGACGCGAGCGGCCCGCATTTCAGTACGAGATGGAGCGCCGTTTTGCTCCATGGAGCGGAATGGAACGGAATGGACCTACAGCGGTGTGCGTCGCGCGCACGCGATCGACTTCGCGGCTCATTGATCGAGGCGCGCGAGCATTCGTTCGGCGAACAGGTACGCGTCGCCAGGCCAGCGCGCCGACACGTACGCGCCGTCCTCCACCACGAACGCGGCGCGGTGGTCGCTGCGCGTTCCACGCGCGGTCAGCGTGCGCGGACCGCGGACGAAGTCGTCGGGCGACGCGAGGAGGCTCTTCACCTCGTCTTCGACGTACGCGGGGTACGTGCGGTAGTAGCGACCGAGCTTCCACGCCGTGAGGAAGTACGCGCTCCGCTCCATGTACTTGGGGAGGCACGTGGTGCGCTTGCCGCGGAGGGCGCCCGCGCGCGCCGCCACGAGGACGCCGTGGCAGATCGCGCCCACGGGCCGACCCGAGGCGAAGAACGCGGCCACCTTGGCTTGGAGCGCCTCGCTCGCGAGGTACTGGCGCATGCCGGGCGCGTGACCGCCGGGCAGGACGAGCGCATCGAAGGCGCCGACGTCGATCGCGTCCCACGCGATCGTGGCGCCGAGCTCCGGCGACGCGGCCAGCTCGCCGTAGTACGACTTGGGCTCGGGGTCGGCGCCGAGCTGTCCGAAGAGCACGCCCGAGAGCAGCAACGGATCGCAGGCCGGGCGCGTTCCGGCCCGCTCGGCGGCGAAGGTGACGGTGTGCCCCGCCTCTCGGAAGAGCTTCCACGGCACCGCGACCTCGGTGACGTCGAAGTCGTGGTCGGGGAGCGGGATGAGAACGCGCGCCATCGATGTACGATGCCCGCGTGAAGCTCCCTGTCAATCCGCCCGTTCTCCCGATGCTCGCCAAGCGCGTCTCCGGCCTGCCCGAAGAAGGCGCGCTCATCTTCGAGCCCAAGTGGGACGGCTTTCGCGCGCTCGTCTTTCGCGACGGCGACGAGATCGTCATCCAGAGCCGCGACCAGAAGTCGCTGAACCGCTACTTCCCCGAGCTGATGGCTCCGCTCGCGGCGGCGCTCCCGGCCCGCGCCGTGCTCGACGGCGAGGTGGTGATCGCCAGAAACGGCGGGCTCGACTTCGAGGCGCTCCAGATGCGCATTCACCCCGCCGCGTCGCGCGTGAAGACGCTCTCTCAAGAGCTCCCGGCGTCGGTCGTCTTTTGGGATCTCCTCGCGCTCGGCGACGAGAACCTCACGCAGGTGCCGTTCGAAGAGCGTCGCCAGAAGCTCGAGGCCGTCCTCGCGGGCGTGAAGTCGCCGATTCATCTGACGCCCGCGACGCGCGACCGCGCCGTGGCCGCCGATTGGTTCGAGCGCTTCGAAGGCGCCGGCTTCGACGGCGTGATGGCCAAGCCCGCGCGCGGCGTCTACGAGCCCAACAAGCGATCGATGTTCAAGGTGAAGCACGAGCGCGAGTGCGATGCGGTCGTGGCCGGCTTCCGCTGGCACAAGGACGGCAAGGGCACGGCGGTGGGCTCGCTCCTCCTCGGCCTCTTCGACGCCGAAGGCGTGCTGCATCACGTGGGCGTGTCGGCGAGCTTCACCGCCGAGAAGCGCAAAGAGCTCGTCACCTTCCTCGAGCCGTACCGCGAGCGCGCGCTCGAGGGTCACCCCTGGGCGGCCTGGGGCGGCCACGCCGACGAGACCGGCCAGCGCATGCCCGGCGCCAAGAGCCGCTGGTCGGGCGGAAAAGATCTCTCGTGGGTCGCCCTCCGCCCCGAGCTCGTGGCCGAGGTCGCGTACGATCACATGCAAGGTACACGGTTCCGGCACACGGCCCACTTCAAGCGCTGGCGGACCGACAAGCCTCCCGCCGAGTGCACCTACGCCCAGCTCGACGCGGTCGCGCCGCAAGAGCTCGCCGCCATTTTCGGTTGATCCGGCGCCGCGCGTCAGCCGCGGGCGTCTCGGCGATCGAGCTCGTTCCACAAGACGGCGAGCGCGTCGTCGGCGTGGAGCGAGAGCGGCCCGACGCGCACCGGCTGAGCCCCGCGCTCCCGGAGCGCCGCCTCCGTGGGCGCGTCGAAGCCGAGGTGGTCACCGAGCACGAAGACGCCGCGCGGGTCGACGGTGACGTCGCGCACGTCGGCGCCGCCTTCCTCGAGCACGTAGAGCGGAGCGTCGCCGACGTCTTCGAGGGCGCGAGCGAGGCCGCCCTCGGCGATGCACACGCCGGGCTTGCCTTCGACGAAGTCGTGCGGCGCTTCGGGCGCAACGCCGCGCGCGAAGACGCCCCGGAGGAGCGCTGCCATGTTGCGCTCGTCGGGCCGCCAGAAGCGGGCCTCGGTGGCCACGTAGCGGACGACGCGCGGCGCGGCCTCGTCGCCGAGGAGCACCAGGTAGAGGACGACGTCGCTGCGAATGCCGTGCGAGACGAACATCGCGGCGCGCACGCAGCGGAGGAGCACGTCGAGGCGACCGCTCGTGCCCGGCACGTCGTCGAGGAGGAGGTCACCCGCGGCGCGCGCCTTCTGTCCCACGACAATCACGCGACGCATCGGCCGCTTCTATAGTGCACCTTCCCTCTGGGGCCACGGTATTCTGGCCGCATGGAGGTGAAGGGGACCGCCTTCCTGGCGCGACGCGATCTCGTGGCGCGCCTCCACGGGACGGCCGCGCTCGACGCGATCCTCGCGGAGGTGGCGGCCGTCGAGCCGTTTTGGGGTGAGCCCGTGTTGGCCACCACGCGCATCCCGATGGCCGCGTTCCTTCTCTTCAACCAGGCCATCATCGACCGGTTCTACGACGGCGATCCGCAGGCCAATTTCACGCTCGGTGAAGAGAGCGCGGCGTGGGCGTTCGAAGGTCCGTACAAAAACCTCGTGGCGAGCCGCGACCTCGAGCGCTTCGTCGCGTCGGCGCCGACGGTCTACCGAAACTACTACGACCAAGGCGACGCCAAGGCGGAACAGCGCGGCAGCGAGATCCGCGTGAGCCTCGTGGGCATCCCAGCCACGTATCGTTCGATCGCCATCGAGTACGGCGTCATGGGGTATTTCCGGTGCGGCCTCCACCGCGTCACTGGACAGGTGGCGACGATGGCGGCGAAGCGCGGCTTCTCACGAGGCGACGACGACGTCCTTTACCACTTCAGGCTTCCGCGCATCTGATCCATGGCCACGAAAGACGACGACGACGATCGCACCGTGCTCACGGTCGGCGGACGAGAGATCACCGTCACGCATCCGGGCAAGCTCTACTTCTCGCGCCAAGCGCGGGTGACCAAGCTCGAGCTCGTCGAGTACTACCTGAGCGTCGCAGACGGCGCGCTGCAGGGGATCCGCAGCCGCCCGCTCGTGTTGAAGCGGTTCGTGCACGGAGCGCACGCGCCCGCCTTCTATCAAAAGCGTGCGCCCGAGAAGCGCCCCGAGTGGTTGCGAACGACGACGCTCTCCTTCCCCTCCGGCCGCACCGCCGAGGAGGTCGTCGTCGACGACGCGGCCGGCCTCGCGTGGGTCACGAACCTCGGCAACGTCGAGCTCCATCCGCACGCCGTTCGCACGACCGATCTCGAGCACCCCGACGAGCTCCGCGTCGATCTCGATCCCGGGCCGGGCGTGGCGTGGGACGACGTTCGCAAGGTCGCGCTCCTCGTGCGCGAGCTCCTCGGCGAGATGGGCCTCACGGGCTTCGCCAAGACGAGCGGCTCGCGCGGCATCCACGTGAACGCGCGCATCGCGCCGCGCTGGACGTTCACGGAGGTGAGGCGCGCTGCGCTCGCGTTCTCGCGCGAGATCGAGCGCCGCGCGCCGACGCTCGCGACGTCGAAGTGGTGGAAGGAGGAGCGGCATGGCGTCTTCCTCGACTACAACCAGAACGCCAAAGACAAGACCACGTGCTCGGCGTACTCGGTGCGGCCCCTCCCCGACGCGCGCGTGTCGACGCCGCTCGAGTGGTCGGAGGTCCCGGACTGCGAGCCGGCCGACTTCACCGTGTTCACCGTCCCCAAGCGCTTCGCCGAGCGCGGGGATCCGCATCGAGACATGGACGCGCACGTCGGCCAGCTCGGTCGTCTGCTCGAGCTCGCGGCCAAGGACGAGCGTGACGGGCTCGGAGATGCGCCGTGGCCGCCGCACTATCGCAAGATGGAGGGTGAGGCGCCGCGTGTGGCGCCTTCGCGAGCCAAAAAAGACGGGGCCGCGAAGCCTGCGCGCGCCGCCGCACCGCTCATCGTCGTGGCCAACTCCCCTGACAAGGAGGCGGCGCTCGCGGGCCTCGCGCGCTGGCGCGAGCGCCACCCCGAGGCCGCGAAGCACCTCGCGCCCGCCGACGTCTTGGTCGACGTGATGCGCGGGCGCTCTTCGACGTGGACGCGCATCCGCGTGAACTTGCGCAGCGTGCCGGAGGGCGAGCGCCCGCCCGAAGAGCCGCCCGATCCGGACGACGATCCGACGCGCGAGTGGCGCGCGGCGACCAAGAAGCCGAAGAAGTCGAGCGGCGACCCCCCGCCCGACACCGAGGGCTGACTGCGCGAGCGCCTAAGGACAGGCCGGATCGGACCCGACCGAGACGTCGTCGACGTCGATCTGCGAGTGACCGGAGTATTCGGACGAGCTCACGCTGAACGTCAACGACGAGGGACCGCCGGCGCGCGCGCTCGGCAGGCACTGGTGCGCCTCGGTCCACATGTCCGTGGCGGCGACGTCTTGTGCGCCTGCTCCCTCGACCTTCACCGTGGCGCTCACGTTGCCCGTGACGAGCGCGCGATAGAAGTACTTCACGGCCGGATGACCGCCCTCGGGCACCGTGATCGGCACGACGAGTGAGCGCGTCCGCGGCGGAACGCCCGACGCCTCGAGCCGCACGAAATACGTGCCGGTATGCCCGCCGTAGCCGGGTACGGTGACCGAAGCGAACGTCGTGTCGAGCGGCACGTAGCTGTAGACGAGCTTGCCTCCCCCGCGCTCGAAGCTCGGGTCGAAGACGAGCCCCGGATCCTCGCAGCTCGGCTCGGACGTGACCTCGATCTTGTCGACGGTGGCCGAGACGCCGCGCGTCGCGCACGCGCCGCCACTGAGATCGGTGGGCGCGAGCGAGAGCTCCACCGGGAGCGCGAGCCCGCGACTCCACTCCGGGAGGCAAAGCGTGACGAGCTGGGGCGCATTCACGCCCCGCGCCCGACCGACGAAGCGACGCAGCGAAATGGACTGGTCGCCGGCACCGTAGAGCGCGACGTCGACGTCGACGTTGGACGGTGCGTTGAGGACGAACCGGAGGGCTGGCCTATTGCCGCTCGTAGGAACGCTCACCGGACCCCCCAAGAGCGTCGGCTTCGAGCAGTCGTCGTTGGCGGTGAGGCTCCCGCACGTACCGCCGCCGCACGTGCCCACCGACGCGCCGTCGGCGACCCTCCACTCACCCGGGCTCCCCGCCGACACGGCGCTCTCGAAGTCACCGTTCGCGACCTGACCCGGCAAAGGGCAGAGGGGCGCGGCGACGAAGCCGGCGTGATCGAGCTTCACGCCGCCGCACGTGCGACCGAGCGCCAGATCGATCGTTCCGCCATACGCGCGCTCGCCGAGGCACGCTTGGAGGCGCTGGTAGTTGAAGCTCGCGCCGAGGAAGTCGACGCCGAAGCGGCGGCCGCCGAGCCCGACGTTGACGGCCATCTTGCTGGGCACTGCGACCGAGAGGTCGATGGCCAAAGGCTCGGCGACGTTCGCGGCGGGCATGGGGAACGACTGGGTCACCGACGCGGTCGGATCGCAGTCGTTGGGGTAGGCCGCGACGCCCGGCTCCACCGAGCCCGCCGCCGACGCGTCGATCGTCACGCGGCCGCCGGCGGCCGTCCACGCGACGGGCGTGTTGCGGAAGCCCGGATCGAGCGGCCCCCCGGTGAAGGCGCAGGCCCCGCCGTCGGCGGCGCCGTAGGCGGTGGCGCACTCGCAGCTGCCCCCGCTGCCGCAAATCATGTGCATTCCGCACGTTTTTCCGGCGCAGACGGTGACACACCCCGCGTCCCCTCGGATCTGGTCGGAGCCGCAGCCGAGCGGGTCGGCCGCGTCGCCGACCGCCCCGTCCGCCGTCGACGTACCGCCACCGTCGTCGCAGCCCGCACCGACGCATCCCGAGTCGACGCTCCCAGGATCGTTCTCTTGTAGGCCGGCGATGTCGACGCACGCGGCGACGACCCAAGGTGCGGCGAGCGCGAGCGCGAACGAGAGGGAGAGGCTCCGTCGAGTTGACGTCACCCCTCCAGGTTACCCAGTTCCGACGACGGATGCCCCGCCGGCAGCATGAAATGGGCGGTCATTTCGGCTTGGTCGGCACGACGACGGTGTTGATCGGCAAGACGCTCGCGCCGGCCGGATACGCGTAACTCACCGTGATGTCCCAGCCCCACACGGTGAGACCGAACGGCGCCTCGCTGTGGATCTCGTGGCGACCGTTGCCGCAGAGACCGTTCTCGGCGCCGTTCAGGACGAGATCGTAGCGCGCGAGCTCGTAGTCGCCCGCCGTGCCCACGGGCTGGAAGCCGCCGAGGTCTCCCGCGCAGTCGAGGCTCACGGCGTGGAACGCGCCGTCTTGCCCCTTCTTGCGCACGATGACGAGGTTGGTGTTCGACATCGTGGGGTCGGTCATGAAGACGTACGAGCGGAGGAACTGCTCGGGCGGGATCACGTTCACGAACTCGGGGTCACCGGTACCGAAGTCGGCGCCTTGTGAAGACTGCCCGGTCATGTGCCCCGAGACGTAGAACGGGTGGTCCTTGTCTTGGCTCTTCACGACGAAGGGCCCGGGCGCGTTGAACTGGCGGATCTCACCGCTGTTGATCGTGACCGGCGCGCCCTGCGGCATGACCGGCTCGTAGGTGAGCTTGGTGCCGTCGACCGCACCGAGGATGCGCCACGGCGGTGACTCTTCGGTGGTCTTGCGATTGCGATGCCGCGCCGCGACGTACTCGTGACCGAGCGCCTTCACCGGGAAGAGCTGCTGGTGCCCCGAGTCGCACGCGGTGTCGCCGACCATGATGTTCATGCAGGAGTTGCCGCCCCAGACGCCGATCGGCTTGTCGGACTCGATGGCCGTCCCGTTGAGCTCCGAGTCTTGTTTGAGCTGGAGCACCTGTCCGGCCGCGAGCGTGTAGACGACGGGCTGGCCCTGCGGCGCTGCCGCGATGTCGGACCCGTTGCCCGCGATCGGCACCGCCGGATTGAGCGTCACCTTGGTATCGTCTTCGGCGGCGGCGATCTGGATGAAGGGCTGCGCGAGGCCGCCCGACGCGCCGCCGGCCTGGAAGGCGTCGACGGCGATGTAGTTCGTGTCCCACGCCGACGACGGCACGAGGAGCGTGGCGCTCGAGATGTAGCTCTGCGCGCCGCCGTACGGGAAGATGTCGTACGCGACGACGGGCGCCGAGCTCGTGATGTGGAACGCCTTCAGGTACGCGGTCTCGATCGAGGAGGCCAGCGCTTGTGTGTATCCTGCAATCACTCCGGCGGGGCAGCGCGTGGGGAGCGGAACCGGCGACGGGAAGTCGGCCAAAAAGAGAATGGCGATCTCGCCCGGCGGGAGCTTTCCGCCCGGGAGCGGCGAGTACGTGATGGCGCCGCCCTTCCCGCTCGGGATGCGCGCGAGGCCGGCGAGGTCGAGCGTCTTTCCGTCGTAGGTCACCGTGAGCGACACGGGGCTCGTCCACGTGTTGGCGACGAACGCCGCAAAGCACGAGCCGTCGGCCTCGCCGTCGGTGCCGGGGTCCACACTCCAGTAGTCGCAGCCGATGGTGCTCCTGTTGGCCTTGGCGCTCTCGCAGGGCGAAACGCACCGCCCGTCCGGGTGGCACGCCTGATCGTCGGGGCAGTGCTTCACGAGCTCGTCGTTGCAGTTCAAGACGTCGTGGAGGTCCGCCGAGCAGCGCAAGCACCCGGAGCTCGGACCTCCTTCGCCGGAGATGCCGCCGCCGTCGCGACCCCCGTCTGCGGACAAGGTGCTGCGATCTTCACCGCCGCACGCAGGCGCGAGCAATGCGGCGCACGCCGCGAGCGCGATCACACCACGGAGGCTGGACACGAAGAGACGTGAGCCGTTCACGCCGCCTCCCTACCACCGGACCGGCCAGGCCGCACCGGCGCCATCGATTCTGAGGGGCGCCTGCGCTAAAGGAGCTGAACATGAAGCGCATCGCCTCATCGCCCCTCGTGCTCCTTTCGACAGCGGCTCTCCTCGCCGGCGCCGCCGCGTGCGCGACGTCGACGAGCCCGCTGAGCAACACCACCGACGCAGGCGACGGCGGAACGGGGGACGGCGCGACGACGGACGCGGGCGACGGCAAGGAGTCCGGGGCTGAGCCGACCGACGCGGGAGTCGACGCGCGGACGCGCCCCGACGTGCCGGGCAAGCTCGTGTTCGCGACGAGCACCGTTCACGACGGCAACCTCGGCGGGCTCGCCGGCGCCGACGCGATCTGCCAGAAGGCCGCCGACACCGCGAACCTCGGCGGCAAGTTCAAGGCGTACCTGTCGGACTCGACGACGAGCGCCAAGGCGCACATCGCGGCGGTCGGGCCTTGGTACCTGCCCGACGCGACCAAGGTGTTCCCGGCGACGAGCGTGACGTCGTTCCCGTCGCGCGATCTCGACATGGACGAGTTCGGCGAAGGCGGCGAAAAAGGGCTCGTGTGGACGGGCACGGCCTTGGGCGGCGTGTCCGCGCCTGCGAACTGCGCGGACTGGACCTCCACCGGGGAGAGCGGAGTGTCCGGGCTCGCCGCGTCGTCGGATCAGTGGGCCGACGACGGATCGGGCGGCTCGCCGTGCAACCTGCGCGGCCGACTCTACTGCTTCGAGCAGTGAGCCTCGCGGCGCGGCCACGAAAGAGCGAGCGTCACGCGCCCGCGTCCTCGCGCGCGCGATCGAGCGCGGCAGCGAGGACCTCCGGCGGCTGGGCGCCCGAGACCGCGTAGCGCCCGGCGAAGACGAAGAACGGCACTCCGCGCACCCCCCGGCGCGCTTCGGCGAGGGCTGCTTCACGGGTCGCTTCGAGCTCGGCGGGATCGGTGATCCACGCGCGCGCGTCGGCGTCGCTGACGCCGTGCGCGGCGGCGATCCGAACGAGCTCCTCGATCGCGCCGATGTCGCTCCCTTCGAGGAAATAGGCCTCGAAGAAGGCCTTGGCGAGCGCGCGCTGCGCCGCGTGTCCGGCCGAGGTCGCGCCCACGTGACGAAGGATGGTGTGCGCCCCGAGCGTGCTCGGCCACCGCCGGACCTTCTCGAAATCCAACGGTAGACCGGCCGCACGCGCGACCGACTCGACGCGGCGGAACATCGGCTCGGGGTCCGCGCCGAACTTCGCGCGCAGGCGGGCGCGGAGATCGTCGCCGGCGGCGGGGGTGCTCGCATCCAGCATGAAGGGCCGAAACACGACGTCGACGGGCACGTCGGCACGGCTGCGAAGTGCAGCTTCGAGGTTCGCGGTCCCGATGAAGCACCACGGGCAAACGACGTCCGAGACGACTTCGACGAGAACGGTCATGCGGGGCTCTTTAGGACGCTTGCGCTGATGGACCAAGCGGTCCTGGTCAGAACCCAGGAAATCGTCGTCATCTACTACCTGGGTAGGATGTGCGCCGGGCCCAGGTCGGCGACCCTCCTCCATCGAATGCGCGTCCTCTTGCTCGAAGACGAAGAAAGCCTCGCCGGCGCGGTCCAACGTGCGCTCGTGCGCGACGGCATGAAGGTGACCGTCACCAGGAGCGTCGACGACGCGATCGCAGCGCTCGCAGCGGCGCACTTCGACGTGGTCCTCGCGGACGTCCATCTGGGCTCGGGCGGGCCGCTGCGCGAGGGCCTCGACCTCGTGCGACACGTCAAGCGCGTGGGCGGGCCACCGGTCATCGTCTATACCGGCAGCCAAGAGCACGGGCTCGTGCGCGATGCGCTCCTCGCAGGCGCCGTCGATTGCCTGTTCAAAGACCGCATCGACCCCGTCGGCCTCGCGAAGACGCTGCGCACGCTCGCCACGGATTCCGGCCCCGGTACGGATGTGCCATGACGGGCCGGTGAGGCTCCCGCCGCAGATCAAGTTCATCATCGGCAACGAGGCCGCAGAGCGATTCAGCTTCTACGGCATGCGGAACATCCTGACGGTGTTCCTCGTCGACCACCTCTTGTCGGCGCACCTCGCGACGAGCGAGCGCGAGGCGCGGGCGAAGTCGATTTTCCACTTGTTCGTGGTGGGCGTTTACTACTTCCCGCTCCTCGGCGGCGCGCTCGCCGATCGATTCTTCGGCAAGTACCGCACGATCTTGTGGCTCTCGATCGTGTACTGCCTTGGCCACGCGTGCCTCGCCCTCTTCGAGGCGAGCCCGGTTGGTTTCTACGGAGGGCTCGCGCTCATCGCCCTCGGATCGGGCGGCATCAAGCCGTGCGTCTCCGCGTTCGTCGGCGATCAGTTCACCGAGGAGAACAAGGACCTCGCGAAGAGCGTGTTCGCGGCGTTCTATTGGTCGATCAACTTCGGGTCGTTCTTCGCTTCGCTCTTCATCCCCAAGGCGCTCGAGCGCTACGGGCCGCGCGTGGCGTTCGGGATCCCCGGCATCTTCATGGCGCTCGCGACCTTGATCTTCTGGCTCGGTCGCGGCCTCTACGTCGAAGTGCCGCCTCGCCGCGGCGATCCGCATTCGTTCTTCCGGGTGCTCAGGACGGCGTTCGCGCGCGCCGGGTCGCGGGGCGCGGGCGTCGCGTTCTTGGACGGCGCGCTCGCCGAGCATCCGCGCGAGGCAGTGGAGGCCGTTCGCTCCGTGCTCCGCGTCTTCAAGGTCTTCGCGCCGGTGCCGGTCTTCTGGATGCTCTTCGATCAGAAAGCGTCGGCGTGGGTGCTCCAAGCGAAGAAGATGGACCTCGACGTGTGGGGCTTCCGGTTCGCGCCGTCGCAGCTCCAGTTCATCAACCCGCTGCTCGTGATGATCTTGGTGCCCCTGACCGCAGGCGTCTTGTATCCGGCCGCGGCCAAGCTCGGCTACACGCTGACGCCGCTCCGGCGCATGACGCTCGGGATGTTCTTCGCCGCGGCTTCGTTCGTCATGGTGGCGGGGATCGAGACCTGGATCGCGGCCGGCCAGAAGCCGAGCGTTCTGTGGCAGCTCGCGCCTTACGTTGCGCTCACGACGTCCGAGGTGCTCGTGTCGGTCACCGGCCTCGAGTTCGCCTACTCTCAGGCGCCGCCGGAGATGAAGAGCATCGTGATGAGCTTCTGGAGCGTCACGGTCGCGATCGGCAACTTGGTCGTCGCGGTGGTCGCCAAGCTCAACGTCTTCTCGGGAGCCGCGTCATTCCTCTTCTGGGCCGGGCTCGTGACGGTCGCGGGGGTCATCTTGGGAGTCGTCGGTCGATCGTACGTGCCGGTCGACCGCTATCGCGCCACGAGGTGACGCGAGACCCGCGTGGCGGGTGCGCGCTCGTCAGCTCGCCATGCGCATGCGGCAGGCGCGACGAACGCGCTGAACGACGCGCGCCTTGTTCCAGAGCTCGCCGTCGTCGCTCAAGTCGACCTGCGTGCCCTCGGCGAGGCGCCAGGCCGCGCCTTCGAGCGGCTCGTCTTCGAGGAGCATCCGCGAGCCGAACGAAAGAGGCTTCCCGTCGAGGAGCGCGCACGCGATTTGGGCGAGGACCGTCCGCTCGACCTCCAGCTCGAAGGCAGCCTTGGACAGGCCACCGGCGTAGCGGGAGGAGTCGATCTGGACGCACGCGATCTCGCGCAAGAGGTCGTTCAGCGTCACGACCTGGGTCTCGGGGGTCTCGTTGAGCTCGGGCTCACGGACTCGAATCATGCTGTAGCGCATGGGGCACCCTCCGCGGCTGGGTACTGCACGGAGCGTTCCGCGCTGCGGCGACCGAGACTCGCGGGCTTACGCGTGGGCGCCGAGGACGAGTTGTACCGGCGCGTTCAATTCGGCCGGTCGTGGCGCGGATCGATCACCGTCTGGACGATCGCGTTCAGTACGACTGTCGGCCGGATGATCCCCTTCGGGACGAACGCCGAGGGCGCGGCGAACCTCGACGAGCGGCTTGTCCCACATCGTGTCCCAGCGCACGCCGAAGAAGAGCGCGGCTGAACGCCCGGCTTGCCAGCCCCGAGCCATGGCGTCGACCCGGGCGGCCCACTCGTCCTGGCCGTG
This sequence comes from Polyangiaceae bacterium, assembly GCA_044224815.1. Classification (GTDB taxonomy): domain Bacteria; phylum Myxococcota_A; class Polyangia; order Polyangiales; family Polyangiaceae; genus JADJCA01. The sequence goes on along the minus strand of JBGAJR010000001.1, from coordinate 80,106 downwards.
CCTTCGCGTGTTGAGGAGGCCCCCCACCATCAAGAAGCGTGGCAGGGCACCGTCGAGCTGCGCCGAATAGAACGCTTGGAGGCCGAGCTCCCCCGGCACGTCGGTGTCGAAGCCGGTGACGACGTGCCAGAGGTCGTGCGTCTCGTAGAGGTGCTGGCGGACGAAGCCCGCCTCGTCTGCGCTCGTGAGCTTGGGGATGGACGCCGGATCGAGCCCGCGCGCCTGCATGAAGTCAGCGAACGAGCGGCCGAGCGTGCCTTCCGGGAGCGCGGCGAGCTCGGCGAGCGGCGGGATGACGACGGGGGCGCGCACGCGGAGCGCATCGCGCGCGCGATCGTCGGCGCGGAGGCGCGCGAGCATGCGCGCGAGGGTCGACGGCGACGTGACCGCGCGATCGAGGACGAAGACCTCCGGGAGTCGATCGGGATCGCGGACGAGACGCACGCCGGCCACGACCCCGCGGACGAGGTGAACGATCGCGCGCAGCCATGCGCCGACGAAGTGTGCGAGACTCTTCATGACGACGAATGTGCGGCCAAGCGGCGCCCACGTCGACTCGCATCCCGGAGCGCGCCCGTTGCCCAAGCGACCCCGCATCGCACCCCGGAAATCACCGCGTCAGGCGCGTTCGGCGGCCACCGTCACCGCGATCCTCGACGCGGCCGCTCGCGTTTTGGGGAACGTCGGCTACGAGCGCGCGAGCGTGAACCTCATCGCCGAGAAGGCCGGGGTCAGCGTCGGCTCGCTCTACCAATACTTCCCCTCCAAGGAGTCGCTCGCGCTCGCCGTGATGAAGCGGCACGTCGAAGAGATGACCGACGTCGTCCAGCGCGACATCGGCGACCTCGCGATGCTGCCGCTCGACTTGGCGGCGCGCGGCATCGTGCACCGCGCGGTGAAGGCCTACGCCCTGGATCCGGCGCTGCGGCGCGTGATGGCGGCCGAAGAGCCGAAGCTCGGCGCGCTGGCGCGCTCGGCCGAGTTCGACGATCTCCTGCGGGAGATCCTGACGGCGTACGTCGAGTTTCACCGAGACGAGGTGCGCCCTACCGACATTCGGCTCGCGGTGCGGGTGGCCATGACCGCCGTCGAAGCCGTCGTGTCGCAGCACCTCCTCGATGCGGATCGGCCCGCCGACCACGACGGAGCGCTCGAAGGCGAGCTGACCGCGCTCGTGCTCGGCTACTTCAAGAAGCCCGAGCGTTGAGCTATACGCAGCGCCGACGGGCATGCCGAAGTTCGAGCGGGACGATTTTTTGCGCGCGACGGCGCTCCTCGAGGCCATCGCGGAGGACCGCACGGTCTTGGCGGCGCTCGACGAGGAGGCGCGGGTCGCGTTGCTCCGCGCGGCGGGCGTCGTGTCGCGGCCCACGCGGCACGAGCTCCAGCGCGCGTCGAAGCCATTCCGAAGGATCGAGGCCAAGAAGAAGCGCGACGCCGATCGCGAGGCCATCGAGTCGACGGGAATCCGCGCGGCGCGACAGGCCGACGTGTTCGTGGCGCCGGCGGCGCTGCCGCCGCGCGACGCGGCGGCGGACGCCGCGCGCGACTCGGAGCCGGCGGCGGCAATGGGGCCCGAGCTCGCGACCGCGCGCGCTTGCTACGTGTGCAAGGTCGAATACCGAAGGCTCCACCACTTCTACGACGCGATGTGCGAGCGATGCGGCGACCTGAACTACGCGAAGCGCTTTCAGAGCGCGTCGCTCGCGGGACGCACGGCGCTCATCACCGGGGCGCGCGTCAAGATCGGGTTCCAGGCCGCGCTGATGATGCTGCGCGCCGGCGCGCGCGTGATCGTGACCACGCGGTTCCCGCGCGACGCGGCGGCGCGATTCGCACGCGAGCCGGACTTCGCAGCGTTCGCGGACCGCCTCGTGGTCTATGGGCTCGACCTAAGGCACGCGCCGAGCGTGGAGCTCTTCGCGCGGCACTTGGAGGCGACGGAGGCGCGGCTCGACATCCTCATCAACAACGCGGCGCAGACGGTGCGTCGACCGCCGGGGTTCTACGCGCACCTGCTGGAGCGCGAGACATGTGACATCAGCGCGCTCGGAGATGGGGAGCGCCACGTGCTCCGCGGGCACGAGGCGCTGGCGGCGCGCTTGAGCGAGGGACCCGCGCGGCTTTCGTCGCACGCAGGAGGTGATGGGCGTGATGCGACGGATGCCGCCCCCGGCGCCGGGATCGTCGGCTTTCGCGGTGCGGGGCCAGGCCTCGGGATCCGCGCGTCGGCGGCGCTGTCGCAGGTCGCGAGCGCGTACGACGATCCGTCGCGCGACGAGGAGCACTTCCCGGACGGGGCGCGCGACGCGGACCTCCAACAAGTCGACCTCCGCCTCCAGAACTCGTGGCGACTCAAGCTCGCGGAGGTTCCGTCGCCGGAGATGCTCGAGGTACAGCTCGTGAACGCCGTCGCGCCATTCATCCTTTGCAGCAAGCTGAAGCCGTTGATGACGCGCGACCGCACGAACGAGAAGCACATCGTCAACGTCTCGGCGATGGAGGGACAGTTCTCGCGCGGGACCAAAACCGACAAGCACCCGCACACCAACATGGCGAAGGCCGCGCTCAACATGATGACGCTGACGAGCGCCCCCGACTACGCGGCGAGCGGCATCTTCATGAACGCCGTCGACACCGGCTGGGTGACCGACGAGGACCCCGCGGTGCATGCGACGCGCAAGCGCGACGCGCTCGGCTTCCAGCCGCCGCTCGACATCGTCGACGGCGCGGCGCGCATCTGCGATCCGTTCTTCTCTGGTCTCCTCACTGGCGTGCACGTCTACGGCAAGTTCCTGAAGGACTACGCCCCGACGAGCTGGTGACCGCCCCCCCTGTCCCAGGACACCCAATTTTCGTCCGCGGCCACCCCCACCCCGCGAGAAATCGATCTTTGGCATGCCGAAGACCCACTTTTCGCGGGGTGGGGGTGCTGCGGTTGGTGCGCGCGAGTTGGCGCGCTCCGTGCTTCCAACGCGGCCATGCGCCCGCTCATCTTTTCGTTCAAACGATTCGTGCTCATGGCCGGGCGACTGGCGCGCAAGCTCGCCGAGGTCGCGGGCCTGACGCCCGCGCGGCTCGATCTCTTGCTTCGACTGCGCGCGCGGCCCGCGTGGCAGAGCGAGCTCGTGCTCGACATGTGCGTTCATCCGTCTGTCACCTCACGGATGCTCAAAGCGCTCGAAGCCCTCAACCTCGTTCGACGCTTCAAGGACGACCGCGATCGACGCCAGCGCATCGTTTGGCTCACCGACCACGCCCTCATTGCGCTCTCCGATTTGTGGGAGGCGGACTTCCCCGACATGCCGGAGCTCGAGATCCAATCGAGCGCCGAGCGGGAGCTCGCACTTCACTGGCACCCCCGCGCGCAGAACGAAGGCTTCGCGCTCGCGCCCTTCGACGCTGACAACGATCGCGAGGCCTTCCTCCGCGACATGCACGCCACCGTGCTCCAAACGGACTACGGCTCCTGGATTCCGGGGGACCGTGACCCACCAAGGCGTCCTGCGCGCGTATTCGAGGACCCGCGCGGCCCAACCGGATGAGTCACCTCTGGCCACCGTCGCGACACAACGCGCGCGCACGACGCACGACCAGGTCGCGTGTATCCTGCACGCCATGATGAATCGACAGTGGCGGCTCGCAGAGCGACCGACCGGAGCGCTCGAGGCGCGGCACTTCCGCTTCACCGAGGAGCCCGTCGCCGAGCTCGCAGAAGGCGAGATCCTCGTTCGCAACGTCTACCTCTCGTGCGATCCGACGCAACGCGGATGGCTCTCACGCGACACGTACCTCCCCGCCGTCCCCATCGGAGACGTCGTGCGCGCCAACGCCGCCGGCCGCGTCGTCCGCTCACGCAGCGCGGCGTTCGCCGAAGGCGACCTCGTCACCGGCCTCTTCGGCTGGCAAGACTACGCCGTCGTCCGCGCGAGCCCGGGCAGCCCGACCAAGCTCTCGCCCGACGTGCCGCTCGAGCTCCAGATGAGCGCGCTCGGCGCCACCGGCCTCACCGCGTACTTCGGTCTCCTCGATGTCGGTCGCCCGCAGGCCGGTGAGACCGTCGTCGTCTCCGGCGCCGCCGGCGCCACGGGCTCCATCGCCGGTCAGATCGCGCGCATCAAGGGATGCCGCGCCGTCGGCATCGCCGGCGGAAAGGACAAGTGCGACTGGCTCACGCGCGAGGCGCGCTTCGACGAAACCATCGACTACAAGAACGACGACGTCCCCGCGAAGCTCCGCGCGACGTGCCCCAAGGGCATCGACGTCTACTTCGACAACGTCGGCGGCGATCTGCTCGACCACGCGCTCGCGCGGCTCGCGCTCCGCGGCCGCATCGTCCTCTGCGGCGGCATCGCGAGCTACAACGACTCCGAGCCGCGCCCCGGCCCCAAGAACTACCTCAACTTGATCGTGAAGCGCGGTCGCATGGAAGGCTTCCTCATCCTCGACTACCTCCCGCGCGCCCACGAGGCCGTGAAGGAGCTCTTTCAGTGGGTGAAGGACGGAAAGCTCGTCGACCGCGTCGACGTGTCGGAGGGCCTCGAGACGGCCCCCGACGCGCTCAATCGACTCTTCAGCGGCAAAAATCAGGGCAAGCAGCTCGTTCGCGTCAGCTCCTGATCCGCGCGCCCCGACCGCACGCGGCGGCGCCGTCTCCGCGAACTCGTGCTATCTGAGCGGCCGATGTTCGAAGGCCTCGACCCGTCGAGCCGTGTGCGCCTCAAGCCCACGACCGCGCGCCACTTCGCGGGCGACACGCTGTTCCATCGCATCGCCCGTGTGATGTGCGAGGCGAATTGTCTCCCGCGCAAGGAGCTCTACGAATCGTGGGAGGTCGCGCGCCGAACGCGCCGCCGAATGAAGGGCGGCCGCGTGGTCGATCTCGCGTGCGGCCACGGCCTCCTCGCGCACCTGCTCCTTCTCCTCGACGACACGTCACCCACCGCCCTCGCCGCCGACGTCCGCCTCCCGCCGAGCGCGAGCCGCGTCGCGTCCGCGATGAGCGCGGCGTGGCCCAAGCTCACCGGCCGCGTTCAATACGAAGCGCTCAGCGTCGACGACGTCGCGCTCGAGCCCACCGACCTCGTCGTCTCCGCGCACGCGTGCGGCGCGCTCACCGATCGCGTGCTCGCACGCGCCGTGGCAGCGCGTGCGCGCGTCGTCGTCCTCCCCTGCTGTCACGACGACGAGACCTGCGATCGCGGCGCTCTCTCCGGCTGGATCGACGGAGCCCTCGCCATCGACGTCGTGCGCGCCGAGCGCCTCCGCGCCGCTGGCTACGCCGTCCACACCGAGCTCGTGCCCGAGGCCATCACACCGAAAAACCGGCTCCTCATGGGGACACCTTCATGAGCGCCCTCCCGCCCCTCGAGGTGCGCCTCCGCGGCGACGAGCCCGAGCCGCGCGCGATGTGCTTTGCGTGCCGACGCCCCAAGGTCGTCTGCTTCTGCGATCGCGTCGTCAGGCTCGAGACCCAGACGCGCGTCATCGTCCTCCAACACCCGCGCGAGCGGGACGTGCCGGTGAACACGGCGCGTCTCGCCGCGCTCTCGCTCCCCCAAGCCGAGCTACACGTCGGCCTCGACGTCACCACGATGCCGTCGGTGATGGCCGCGCTCCACGATCCCGCGCGGCCCGCCGCCCTCCTCTACCCCGGCGAAGGCGCGATCGACGTCGAAGCGCACCCGCCCCCCGGCCCCATCACCCTCGTCGTCGTCGACGGCACCTGGTGGCAAACCCGCAAGCTCGTGCGCGAGAGCCCCGAGCTCGCGCGCCTTCCGCGCTACGCGTTTCGCCCAGCCGAGCCGAGTCACTACCGGATCCGCGCCGAGCCACACGAGGACTGCCTCTCGACGATCGAAGCCATGTCGCACGTGCTCGGCATCCTCGAGGGCGACCCAGAGCGCTTCCGCGCGATGCTCGCGCCCTTCTCGGCAATGGTCGAAAGGCAGCTGGAGTACGCGGCGACGGGCGGCGGCCGCAAACGCGTGCGCAAGCCGCGCGCGCTCACCTCGCGCTCCCCGACGCTCCTCGAAGAGCGCCCCGACGATCTCGTGTGCGTGCACGCCGAGGTCAACGCGTGGCCGTTCGGCACGCCCGAGCGCGACGAGCACGGCGACGAGCTCGTCCAGTGGATCGCCGTGCGGCTCGCGACCGGTGAGGTGCTCGAGCGCTTCGTCCGCCCGCGCGGCCCCGTCGCCCCCAACGCGTTCCGCTATCTGTCGCTCACGCCCAGCGTCCTCGACGCCGCGGTCTCGCACGAAGCGCTCTTCGCCGAGTGGGCTGCGTTCTCGCGCCCCTCGGACGTCGTCTGTTCCTGGGGTACGTACGCGACGCGCATCTTCGAGCGCGCCGGCGGAACGTTCACGGCGGGACGCGTCGACGTGCGCGAGGCCGCGCGACGCCGCGAGCAAGGACGCATCGGCGCCATCGAGCACTACCTCGCGCGCGTGGGCCGAATCATCGTACCGCTGTCCGGCGTCCGCGGCCGCGCGGCCGATCGCATGGGCGCGCTCGTCGAGCTCACGCGATCCCTCAGCGAGGCTCGAACCGCGTGATCGCGCGGGCGGGCGCGCAGGCGGGCGTAGTCGCGGCCGCAATCGTCGCCACGTTCGCCCTCGCTGCGTGCTCGCGCGACGCATCCCGAACCGAAGCCGCCGGCGCCGCCCCGCGGCCGACGCTCGCCAGCCGGCCGCCGTCGATCGAACCCGGCCCGTCGAACGCCGCGGCGCCCATCGACGCCGCACCTTCGCAGCCATCGCCGCCGCCGGTCGGCCCGGCCAGCTCGGCGTACCTCGGTCGCAAGCTCGCTTCGCCCATGAGCTTCGAAGGCGCCGACTGGCTCGAGCGCACCGATCGCGAGACGACCGAGCGGCCCGAGCACGTGCTCGACGTCATCGGCTTCTCCGAGACCGACGTGGTCGCCGATGTCGGCGCGGGCTCCGGCTACTTCACCGTCCGCATCGCGAAGCGCGTGCCGCGCGGCCGCGTGATCGCCACCGATCTCCAAAAGGAGATGCTCGCGATGATCACGACCAAGGTCGCGAAGCTCGGGCTCGGCAACGTCGAGACGCGGCTCGTCACGCCCGAAGACGCGCGCCTCCCCGCGGGCGGCGTCGACGTCGCGCTCTTCGTGGACGTCTACCATGAGCTCCCGCGCCCGGCGCTCACGCTCGCGCAGGTCAAGGCTTCGCTCCGCGCTGCGAGCGGCGACGCCGGCCGGTCCGGGCGGCTCGTCCTCGTCGAGTACCGCGGCGAAGATCCGAGCGTTCCCATCAAGCCCGACCACAAGATGACGCTCGCGCAGATCCGCCGCGAGCTCGACGCCTCCGGCTTCTCGGTGGAGCGAGTGGACGAGTCACTGCCGCATCAACGCATCGTCATCGCCGTCGCACGCTGACCCTCGGCGCAGAATCCACACCTGGCGCAGAATCCGCGCCGCGCCCGGCGCCCCACGGCGCGTGACCTCAAGCAAATTCGAGGCAACGCCGTGGCACACCCGATGCTGCGCCTCGCTCGCCATGCGTACTCATCATCGGGTCTGGGCGCTCGCGCTCGCCGCGGGCATGGGGCTGTCTTGTTCTGGGCGCACCGAGTCGCCGCCGGCCATCGGTACGGTCCGGGCAACGTTGCGGCGCGCGACGAGCTGCGCCGATCTCGAGAGCGCCCTCAAGACGGACGCTCTCGCCAAAATGAACGCCGCCATCGACGCACAGGAGCGCGCCCTCCGCGAGCACGGGGTGACGAGCGGCGTGTCGTTCGCGGTGCCCAAGAGTGCCGACGCTGGCACCGCGACCGCGGCCAGCAACGAGAGCGCGGCGACGTACTCCAAGACGAACACGCAGGTCGCCGGTGTCGACGAAGCCGACATCGTGAAGACGGATGGAAAGTACATCTATCTGGTCCACGGCCAGAGCCTCGAAATCCTCTCCGCGTGGCCGGCTGCGTCTCTGTCCACGGCATCGAGCGTCTCCATCGAGGGCGAGCCGAGCGAGATGTTCCAGTGGGGCGACAAGATCGTCGTCTACTCGCGTGTCGACGGCCGCTCGGTCTACGCCGCCGCCGGGGTCACTCCGCGCGCGACCTACCAGGACTACGTTTACGGTGGGAGCGGCGTCGCCGACGTCGCGGTCGCCCCGTCGATGCCCACGTATGGCGGCTGGCTGACGAACCCGCTCGCCAAGATCACCGTGCTCGACGTCCAAAACGGCAAGGCGACCGTCGCGCGCGAGCTCTACTTCGAGGGGGAGACGCTCTCGTCGCGACGCATCGGCCCCACGGTCCGCAGCATCTTCTCGGGCGCAGCGCCCGGCCCCGCCATCAAGCTCTATCCAGAGACGCCGCCCCTCGTCGCGGGTGGCGTCACCCCAGCGGCTGGCAGCACCGACGAGAAGCGCTGGATCGACGCGTGGACGGAGTCTTACGAGACCCTTCGACGCGCGAACGTCGCGGCCATCCAGGCCAGCAAAGTCGCCGACTGGATCCCGTACGCGTTCGCGAAGGACGCGAGCGGCGCGGTGACGGCCCGCACGCTCGCGTGCGAGGACTTCTACCTCCCGACTCCGGGCACGACCAGCTACGGCCTCGTGCACGTCGAGTCGTTCGACGCGACGATCCCCGCGTCGCCGGTGAAGACGGCGGCGATCATCGGCGCGGCCGACACGGTGTACAGCAGCGACAAGACGATGGTCCTCGCCGCGCACGCGTGGATCGCGCCGGACGTGCTCGGAACCGTGAGCGTCGCGCCGAGCGGAACGGCGGTCGGCGGCGCGCCCGTCGCCGGCTCCGCTGGTTCGAGCAGCGGGGCCCAAAGCGTGCACGTGCTCCGGGAGGCCGCTCCCGGCGTGACGATCGTGTCGATGGACGCGACGCACCTCCACGCGTTCGACATCGCCACCGATCCCACGACGGCGCTCTACTTCGCCTCGGGCAGCGTGGTCGGGAGCATCGCGAACCAGTTTGCGATCGACGAGCGTGCTGGCGTCGTCCGAGTGACGACCACCGAGCATCGCGGGTACGCGGTGGCCACCGGGACGACCGCGCCCGCGACGTTGCCGCGCACGGCCAATCACGTCTTCGCGCTCCGCGAGGCGGCGGCCGAAGGCCGGCTCGACGTCGTCGGTGACGTCGGCGATCTCGCGCCGGGCGAGACCATCATGTCGACGCGCTTCGTCGGTGACCGCGCCTACGTCGTGACCTATCTCCAGAAGGATCCGCTCTTCGTCGTCGACCTCCAAGATGCGACCGCGCTCCGCGTCGTGGGCCAGCTCACGATCCCCGGCTTCAGCTCCTACATGCACCCGCTCGACGATGGTCACCTCTTGACCATCGGGCAAGACGGCGGCCTGGCGCTCCAGATCTTCGACGTGACGAATCCTGCGGCGCCGGCGCAGATGCACAAGTTCGTCTTCGAAAACTCGTACGGCTACTCCGAGGCCCAGAGCAACCACAAGGCGTTCACCTACTACCCGGAGAAGAAGCTCCTGGCGTTCCCCTTCGTCGCCTACGGCCCCTCCGCAATGAAGAGCACGCTCGAAGTCTTCTCCGTCGATCTCGCGAGCGGCTTCCACCGGCTCGGCGCCGTCGACCACACCGCGTTCTTCCCGACCAGCGTCGCCGCCACGCGCGGCTACTGCGGCGGATACTACGAGCCGATCGTGCGCCGCGGCGTCTTCCTCGAGAACGTCGTCTTCTCGATCAGCTACGGGGGCGTCCTCGCCAACGACGCCGCCACGCTCGCCCCGGTCGCGTCGCTCGCGCTCCCGGCGCCGACGCTGACCTCGTATGGGGCGTGCGGCGCGGGCGACGGCGGGACCCGCGAGCTCCGCTGAGAGCGATAGACGTCATTCACATCCGCGTTGCAACTGCATCCCGCAGGCAACTCCGTTACAGCACCGCTCCACTTCGAACAGCACAAGCAGAGCGCGACCGCGGAAGCGCTTTGACTCTCGCGCGCGAGCCCCGCAAAGTACGCGCATGGCCGTGGGGTGGAGGCTCGGGCGTCGCTCGTTCTTGAAGGGTGCGGTCGTCACGGGCGTGTGGGGCACCGCGTGCGGAGACGACGCTGCTGCCCCCCCCGCCGACGTGACGCCGGCCGACGCGGGTCTCGAGGACGCCGCGGTCGGCCCCGCAGCGACCGGCGAACAGCCGTTCGCGACGTTCCGTGCGATGCGCGACGCGCTCGGCGCGAGCCCCGATGCGCTCGTCGATCGCGCGACGCTCCTCGTTCGCAACAAGGACGCGCGCGGTCTCTTCGCCCTCGTGCGGGATGCGATCGCGACCGCACCGCCGCCCGACTCGATCTCGACGGCGACCGGCGTCCGCTGGGGCCCGCGCGCGACCTTGCGCGGCGGCATCGGCACGCCGCGCGAGCGGGCCGAGGTTCTTGCGCTCCTCCTCGTCCGCGCGGGCTTCACGGCCAAGGTCGTCGCCGGCGATCCGGACGGCGCGCTCGCCGAAGCGGGGGCGATCGACAAAGTGTACCTCCGCGCGACGGCGCTCACGTTCGCGCCCTCGCCGCCGATGCCCGGCGATCGATGGGCGAGTGATCTCTCGGGTGGCCCCGCCACCAAGGAGCCGGTCGACGTCGACGCGTCGGGCGCGAAGGCCCGCGCGCTCGCTGACGCCCTGCTCGCCAAGCTGCCCGGAACGGCGACGGCGAACGGCTTCACGCTCGCGCTCTTCAAGGTACCTCTCGTCGAGGTCACCATCGACGGCGCGCCCGTTCTCTTGAACCCACTGCTCCCCGACGCCGAGTGGGGCGTCGCGTACGCCAAGAACGTCGGGCCCGCCGGCGCGGTCTCCTATCCGCCGGTCGTGGTCCGCCTCCTCGCCTCACGCACCCACGCGCCCGACGTACGCGTCGAGCTCGCGAAGGCGATCTACGGCGCCGATCAGGTGGCGGGACGCGTCATCGTGGCGCACACGCCGCCCATGGGCGATCTCTACGCCCAGCTCGGCCGGCGTTACGACGATCTCGCGATTCATCAATCGGTCATTTGGGTCGGCGGCGCGGACGTAGCGCGCGACGAAGCGCGCACCCTCGTTCGCGCGGGCAGCTTGGTCTCGCCTCGCGGCGACGTGTACGAACGGCAGCCCGACGGCAGCGTCACCTGCAACGGCGCCTCGCTCGGCGCCACGCCCCCCACGACGACGACGGCGGCGACGAGCGTGAGCGTCAGCGCGAAGGCGACCGCGTTCCCGGAAATCGAGCTCCTCGTGTCGTTGACCGACGCCGGTGGAAAGCCAGTGCGCGGGGCGACCGGCGCGGCGTTCGTAGTCGAAGAGGACGGCCAGCGCGTGCAGGTCTGTCTGCGCGAAAACGGCACCGCGGGACCGCGCGTGCTCTTCGTCGTGGACACGACCGGCAGTCAGCCGCCCATGACCGCGACAATCGCGAACGCGCTCGCCGCCGCGGTGTTCGCTGGCGCGCCGGACGCGCGCGCGCAGGTCATCGCCGCGACGGGCGGCGCGAGCCCGAGCGTCAGTGGATTCACTTTGGCCGACGCGCCCACGCTCGCGAGCGCGCTCACCGTCCCCGGCGCGGTGGCGTCGAACTTGTGGGGCTCCCTCGCCGCCGCCGAGAGCGTCGCGCCTTCGCTCGTCGTCGTGCTCTCCGATGGCGACGGCCAAGACACGGCTGCGAAGGACGCGGCGCTGGCGGCGCTCGCGGGCGGCGCGCCGGTCCTCGCGGTGCGCTGCGCCGTAAGCGGAAACCCGGTCCCCGCGGTCGACGTGCTCGCGCTCGCGGCCCAAGCGAGCGGCGGCTCGGTGGTCGACGGTGGAACGTTGTCCAGCACGACGGCCGCGGCCAAAGGGATCGAAGACGCGGTGCGCGCGCGCGGCGCATCGCCGTATCGGCTCGCATACCGCGCCCCCACGAATGGCGCCGCCACGCGCACCGTCAAGGTCACCGTCGGAGCGGCGAGCGGCACCGCGACGTACACGCTCCCAGTGGCCCCGGTCGCCGCGTCCGAGCTCGCAGGCCTTTACCTGGAGATCACCATCGGCGGAGAGACGACGGTCCGCACGCTCGGCGGCTACGCAGGCGGTGACCGCACGCCGCCGGCGATGGCGCGCGCCGCCGCGGACGCGACGGTCGCGTTGCTGGGCACGGCGATGCTCGCCATCGACGGCGACACGCCGACGCTCTCGACGGTGCTCGGTGACCTTTTGGACGCGCGCCTCGGCACGGAGGACGCAGCGCGCGCCTGGGCCCAAGGAACGTTTGACGTCGGCGTGCGCAAGCTCGGCGACGGACCGCTCCCCGTGCCTCGCGAGCTCGTTCCGTTCGCGAACCGAGACGCGAGCCCGAGCGGCGTCTCCTCGTTCGTCGAGTCGCTCCGGGCGATCCTCTTCACGGCGCGACCGGGGAGGTCCCTCCGATCCGACGTCCTTCCGATGACACGCTTCGCGACCGCGTCGCGCGCGACCCCGCGCGACACGTTCGTCGCCAATTTGCGAGCGAGCGCCAGCCTCGCGATCGGAGAACGCGCGGCGTTTCGCTCGACCACGGGCTCGGCGCTCGACGGGCGTGAGCTCGTGCTGCTCGCCCCGGGTGGAGTCGCCGCCGCGGACCTCCCGCAGTTCTCGGACGCGGTGCGACCCGCGATGCTCCGCGTCCTCGACGAGTATCCGAACCACCATCGGCTCGTGGCCAAAGACGGCTCGACGCTCGCGTTCTATGCCGTGCACCCGAACGGATCGTGCATCGGCGTGCTCCCCGACGGCACGGGCGGCGGCGAGAACCCGTGCGACGAGCTGAAGACGCTGAACACGCTCCTCGACATTCTCAACTTCGCCGGGTCGGTGCTCGGCATGCCCGGGATCGGCATCTGGATCGCGATCGGCCAGATGGTCGTCCTCGCCGGGATCGAGACGCTGCTCGCGTTCAGCGACAGTCCGCCCATCGTGACCGCAGATGGCCAGCTCGCCGCGCTCACGTGCACGTTCGGCTCGGGCGTGCTCGGAGAGCTCCCCCTCCCGATCAAGGGCGAAGGGTTCACGGTGAACCTCGTCGACACCGCGCGAAGCTACGCGGTCGACACGGCCGTGGGCAGCTTCAAGGTCTGCGCGAACCCCAACCCGTGCAAGTGACCCCGACGCGGCCTCGACAGCCGTGAGCCAACCGTGGGCCGCTCTTCCGCACGACGCGCGCGGCCGTCCGTGCGATCCTTCCGGGAGTGCGACATCTCGAGACACTGCGAGCGCCTGCGATCGGAGCCACGCTCGCCGCGAGCCTCCTCGCCCACGCACACGCCGCAAGCGCGCAGACGACGCCAGTGTGCGTCCCGGGCACGCCGCTCTGCGCGTCCGGTGACGGACGAGGCGGCGTGCAAATCAACGCGAACGGCGCCGCCGGAGTCGGCCCGAACGGGGCGAACGCCAATGCGAACGCCAACGCGAGCGCCAACGCAAACGCGAACGCCAACGCCTCGGGCCAAGGACGCGCTTACGGCGGCGGCCAAGCCTCGGGAGGAGGCGGCCATCGGTCACGCCGCCCGCTGTACGAGGGACGCTTCGGCGTCGGCGTCGATCTCTGCTTGGCCGGTCGTGCCGGGCTGTGGTCGGGATTCGCCGGCGGGGCGTGCGCGGGAGTGTCGTTTCGATGGGAGGCGCTCACCTTCGAGATGGAGACGCAGCTCCTCTACGGCGGCACCACCCAAGCGTTCCAGTGGACCTTCCCCATGTCGTTCATCGTGCCGCTCGCCAACGAACGGAGCTTGTTCGACGGTCCCTACCTCCGCTTCGGCGGCTCGCCCATCGGCGCGAGCTTCGCGAGCAAAGAGCATGGCGGGAGCTTCGTGCGATTCGGGCTCTTCGCGGGCGCGGGCTACGAGATGCCGCTCGGCGCGAGCGTCTCATGGCGCGTCGTCGACGTCCGCCTGGAGCTCGACATGGGAACCAAGCGCGCGATGGACCGCGAGCGGCACTGGCTCGATCCTGGCGTGCAGCTCGGGACCGCGATCATCTTGTGAAGATCAGGCCGTGGCGAAGACGAGCCACTCGACGAGCGGCGCGGTCGTCTTGCAGTGCCCGGCGAGCCACCCGATGACTTTGGGTGACGTGAGCATGCCCTTGGGAAGCGGAGGGAACGAGACGATGAGGCCCTTCCTCTTCAAGAGCTCGGCGCGCGGGTGGTCCTCGTCGAACCCACGCGGCACGCGCTTGTAGCCCTCGCGCGTGTCGGGCGAAAATCCCTTCTTCGTGAGCGACGCCAGGATCTTCACGAGCTCCTTGCCGCGCGCGTCGTCGGCCACGGCGGCGCGGTAGCGCGCGAGCGCGGGCCCATCCATCATGTAGTGCCCAGCGGCCGCGAACGACTGCGGGAGGCCCACGTGGAAGTAGAGGGCGACCGGCACTTCGGTGAGCTTTCCGGTCCGCTTGACGGAGATCGTTCCGCCGACGTGGGTCTTGTACGGCGACTTGTCCTTGGAGAAGCGCACGTCGCGGAAGATCCGAAAGACGCGCGGCTCGTCCAAATCGGCGTGCGGGTACGCGGCGTCGATCTTATCGCGGACCTCGGCGAGCGCGAGCTTCATGGGCCCGTTCCACCCGGCCTCGAACTCGGCCTTGTGCGCCATAAACCAATCGCGGGACTGGTTCTTGGCGAGGCCCTTGAAGAACTTTGCGCCGTCGTCGGCGAACCCCGAAAACCCTGCGCTCTCGGCCGCAGCGACCTTCTTCGGCATGCCGCCAAGGTACACGACAGCCAGGTCGCGTCTTTGGATAAGATGGAAGGTGATGCAGCCTTCTTTCGAAGAACAAGTCGAGGCGATGCGCCGCTGGTTCGCGGCGCCGCGCTTCAAGGGCATCCAGCGCCTGTACACCGCGCGCGAGGTCGTGGAGCAACGCGGCACCATCGCCGCCGAGTACCCGGTGGCGCGCGACGCGGCAGATGCATTCTACAAGCGTCTCCGCCAGCTCTTCGACGAGAAGAAGTGCATCACCACGTTCGGCCCCTACTCGCCCGGCCAAGCGGTGGCCATGAAGCGCATGGGCATCGAGGGGATCTACCTGGGCGGCTGGGCCACCAGCGCCAAGGGCTCGGCCAAAGAAGATCCGGGGCCCGACCTCGCGAGCTATCCGCTGAGCCAGGTGCCCGACGAGGCCGCGCCCATCGTCCGCGCGCTCCTCACGGCCGACAAGAACCAGTACTTCGCGCGGGCGCGCATGACCGAAGAGCAGCGCAAGTCGACGCCCACCACCGACTTCCGCCCCTTCATCATCGCCGACGCCGACACCGGCCACGGCGGCGACGCGCACGTGCGCAACCTCGTGCGGCGCTTCGTGGAGGTCGGCGTGCCCGGCTACCACATCGAAGATCAGAAGCCGGGTGCGAAGAAGTGCGGCCACCAGGGCGGCAAGGTCCTCGTGAGTGAGGACGAGCAGATCAAACGGCTCAGCGCAGCGCGCTTCCAACTCGACATCATGCAGGTGCCCGGACTCATCGTCGCGCGCACCGACGCCGAGTCGGCCACGCTTCTCGACGGGCGAAGCGACGAGCGTGATCAGCCCTTCATCCTCGGCGCGATCAACGTCAACCTGCCCAGCTTCAAAGCCGTGACGCTCGCGCTCCTCCGTCGGATGCACGACCGAGGCATCGAGGAGCTCACCGGCCACCTCCTCTACGCGACCAGCGAGGACGAAATGAACGAGGCCGCGGCCTGGCTCGATGAGCGCGACCTGGGCGCGCTCGTCGACACCGCCGTCGCCGACTACGAGAAGGGGGGGCGTCGCACGCCCGACGTCGCGTTCGAGAAGGTCTTCGACAAGCTCGTAGACGTTTGGCAGAAGGACGCGAACGTCAAAACCTACGGCGAAGCCGTGGCCGAGGAGATGCGCTTCCTCGCGAGCGAGGGCGTGCAGTTCCCGCTCACCGAAGCCGAATGGCTCACGTTCGCGCGCCGCGCGTCGTTCTACACGATCCGCGAAAAGGCCCGCGCGATCGGCGTCCACGTCACGTGGGACTGCGAGCACGCCAAGACGCCCGACGGTTACTACCAAGTGCGCGGCGGCATGGATTACGCGATCGCCAAGTCCCTCGCCGCGGCTCCGTACGCCGACATCCTCTGGATGGAGACCAAGACCGCCGACCTCCATGACGCGAAGGTGTTCGCCGACGCGATCCACGCCGTCTATCCAGACAAGCTCCTCGCCTACAACCTCTCGCCGTCCTTCAACTGGGACACGACCGGCCTCGGCGACGACGCGATGCGCGCGTTCCCCGAGGAGCTCGGCAAGATGGGGTTCGTCTTCAACTTCATCACCTACGGCGGTCACCAGATCGACGGCCTCGCCGGCGAGGAGTTCGCCGGCGCGCTCCGCCAGGACGGCATGCTCGCGCTCGCGCGGCTGCAGCGGAAGTTCCGACTCGTCGAGTCTCCGTACAAGACGCCGCAGACGCTCGTCGGCGGGCCACGCGCCGACGCCGCGCTCATGGCGCTCTCGGGTCGCACGTCCACCACCAAGGCGATGGGCGTCGGCTCCACGCAATTCCAGCACCACGTCCAAACCGAAGTGCCGCCCAAGCTGCTCGAGGAATGGCTCGAGATCTGGCGCACGCGGCACGGGCTCGAAGGCAAGCTAGGCGTGCAGCTCCGGCCGCACTCCGCGGGGTCGCACGTGCTCGAGCTCGCCATCGTTCGCGGCGGGGAGAAGGCGGCGAACGTCGTCTTCGAGCCGATCCAGGATCGCCACGGCCGGAGCATCCTCTCGGTCCGCGACCAGAACACCTTCGACGTCGGGCTCCGCAAGAAGCGCCTGATGAGCCTCGCCCAGCTCTTCTTGATCCACCGCTACAAGATCGACTCGGTGCACTACCTGACGCCCACCGAGGACAATCATCGCCAGACCGACGCCATGAAGAAGCGCGGCCTCTTCGTCACCGTGAACGAGGAGGTCGGCGAGATCATCGTGGCCGACGTCGCCAAGGAGCGCATCAAGCAGCTCCTCGACGCCGATCGCACCGCGCTCCGCGCGTTCATCACCGAGGGTTGACGTCGGCGCGTGTGCCTTCCGGCCACACGCTGCGGCCCGAAGAGCCTCAGCAGCCGCTGAAGCTCGCGCGCCCGTTGGCCGAGCAGCAGATGCGCGGGTGGCCTTGCCAGTCACCGCACGCGCTCCGGGCCGACGCGAAGTAGTTGCTGTTCAAACCGGCGGTCGAGCAGGTGACGTCGTTGGCCGTGGGGAGTCCGTCTCGCCACGGGCACGCCTCCTTGGAGAGGCAGAAGCGGGCGATGTTGTTCACGCAGAACACCTGGAGATCGTCGTCTTCGGCGCTCTGGCCGCCGTCGTCGATGCACTTGTCGCCGATGCTCGTGAAGACGAGCCCCGATCCCTGACAGGGCACGGCGCCCGGTGGGATCGGTTGCCCGGCGTCCGCGCCGCCTGGTCCCGGGCCCCCGCACGTGTCGTCGGCCTTGCCGTTGCAGTCGTTGTCGACCCCGTCGCACTTCTCGGCGCTCGGGACGCCCGAGCCGGTGCACGGCCCCCACGCCGTGCTCTTGATCTCCCCCGTGCCGGTCGCGATGCAGGTCTGCGTGCCCATCGTGCACGCGCCGATCCCAGCGAGGCGCGCGCTCCCGCCGTAGCACTTCTGAGTCAGCCCCGGCGTGCACGGACAGCCCTCGTCGACTTGACCGTTCGCGTCGTCGTCGAGACCGTTTCCGCAGACCTCGCGCGAGGCCGACGTCATGGTCGTGGCGGAGCTCGCTCCAGTCGGCGCGGGCGCGACGATCGAGCCGGTCCCCTCGTCCTCGCCGTCGCTCGCCTTGGGCGGAAACGGGTTGTCACTGCACGCCACGCCGAGCGCGCTGAGCATCGCGACCGCGACCCAAGTCCCAGGAGTGAAGATGCGAGCCATGTCACCCGCTGCTGCGAGGACCGTGCCGCGCCACGAGGGCGCGGTTTCCCGATCGATTCGCGGTGGATCGTCGGCCCACGCGCACGCGAGCGCCCCTCGTTTGCACACGAAGGACGCGCGCGCGCCGGCGAAACGCACGCGCTTTTCGCGCGCCCGGCGTAGAGCTTTTCTTGTACGCATGAAGCATGGCCTCGAAGAAGCACGCTGCCTCGCCGACCGCCCGCATGGAAGCCGCGCTTCGCGCGATCGCGCTCGCGTACCCGGAGGCGCACGAGGACTTCCCGTGGGGTGAGCGCGTCATCAAGGTCCGCGGCAAGATCTTCGTTTTCATGGGCCTCACCGAGGATGGCGCGCTCTCGCTCACGACCAAGCTCCCGCACTCGCGCGACATCGTGCTCACGCTCCCCTTCGCAAAGCCCACCGCGTACGGGCTCGGCAAGAGCGGTTGGGTGTCGGCGCGCCTCGCGCCTCGCGACCTTCCGCCGACCGAGCTCCTCGCCGAGTGGATCGACGAGAGCTACCGCGCCGTCGCGCCGGTGACGCTCGTACGGCGCCTCGGCGGCGCCGCGGCCACCGGCGATGCCTCGCCCAAGACGCCGAAGAAGCGCGCCATCCAGAAGCGCGCCCGCATCAAGACCGCGGCGAAGAAGCCGGCCCGGGCGTCACGGAGGCGCGCGTGACGCGGGCACGCCTGCCGCTGCTCGGGCTCTTGGTCTTCCTGCCGGCGTGCCCCAGCACGCGGATCGGCACTGCAGCGGTGCGTACCGCGAGCCCCGGCACGCCGTGCTTCACCGTCGACGCCAAAGAGCTCGACGACGTGCCCGATCTGCGGCTCCACGCGGTCATGCTCTCGGACTTGTCGGCCGGCGCCGCGACGGTGTGGTCGACCGGTGTGTCGAGCGAGCCCTCTCCGAACATCACGCCGTCGACCTGCGTTCGCTACGGCCAAGGAACGGAGAGCGCGCCGCCGCTCGTCGTCGGTCACCTCTACGAGGTGTTCGTGAACGCGTCGCCGCCGCGCAATCGCGGCATGACACACGGATACACCGCGCGCTTTTGCCTGTCGGATGCCGGACGCGCGGTCCCGGTCCCGACCGACAACCGCCTCGACGCCCAGGAGCTCTGTCGCGCGGCGCGCAGCCAGTGACGGACCCGCGACAGGCGCAACCGCGTTGCGTTAACCGTCAGAGCTTGCCGAGCTCCGCGACCGCTCGCTCCAGCATCGGGTCTTTGCCGGCGGCGATCGCCTCGGGCTCGTAGCCGACCTCGATGGTGGGGTCGACGCTCGTGCGCTCGAGCACTTCGCCCTCCGGCGTCCGCACCTCGGAGCTGTTGAAGAGCACCGTCACCGGCACGGGCCCTGGGATTTCTTTGGGCGTGTTCTTGGTCGTCGTTCCGTAGGCGCCCGCGGTCTTGGTCCCGACCACGATGGCGCGCGTCGCGAGCTTGGCGGCGTACGCCAGGTGCTCGGCTGCGCTGTGCGTCGCGCCATCGATGAGGATGGCCACCTTGCCGCTGTAGGCGAAGCGCGGCGGTGCCGGCACCTGGTCGCGGTCGACCGAATACACACGCCCCGCGGTGAAGCTCGGTGACGTCGCCGTGCCGCCGCTCCGCTCGAAGAACTGGCAGTACGGCGTCTTCTTGGCGCCCGGGATCTGCGAGACGAGATCGAGCGCAGACGAGAGGAGGCCCCCGCCGTTTCCCCGGAGATCGATGACGAGGCGCGGCGTGTCTTTCACCTTGTCCCAGACGGGCCCGACGCCGGCCTCGAACGCCTCGAGCTTGGTCTGCGAGAAGCTCGGCACGTAGAGCACGCCCGTTCCGTCGGCGAGGATCTTGGCGACGGCGGGCTTGGTGTAGTCGCGCCCGAACGCGTCGTCGCATCCGAAGCCGCTGTCCGCGGGGAGCGGCGCGGGCAGCGTCACGTCGACCTCGGAGCTCTCCCCGGCGTGGCGCACGCGGAGGACGACGCCTTTGCGGTCCACGCTGAAGAAGCTCCGCACTCCGAAGGCGACGCGGCCCGTCGACGTGGGCGGGACGAGATCGAGGCCGAAGGGGCGATCGAGGATCGCGCGCGCGAAGGCATCTCCGCGCGCCCCGTCGATGGCGAGGATCTCGTCGCCACGCCGGAGAGGCGTCGTGGCGCCGTCGCTCAGCGTGACCACCGCGTGATCTTGGTAGGGTCGCAAGCACGCCCCGTAGCGGGAGAGGGGGCCTTGCGTGAGGCCGACCTCGTCCCAGGTGCGCGGCGGCGCGGCTTCGGTGAGCGTGAGCATCTGGTGCCCTTGCGGGACCGCGAGCATCGCGTCCCAGAGCGTGCGCACGTACGCGCGCGGCGAGCCATCACCCATGAGGAGCGCCGTCCGCAGATCCTTCTTCAGCGAGTCGAAGTCGACTTTGGCGCTGGCCGCAGACACGGTCGCCGCCTCGCCGAGGACCGCGTCGAGACCGGCGACGGCGGACGCCTCGCTCGACGTGAGGTCACGACAGCCGCCGTCTTTGCAGATCTGGCTCTCGTCGTCGCACGCCCGTGCGTCGGACCACGCGGGCGACGCCCCTGCTCCTTCGCAGCGACGAACGCGGAGGCCGTCGCACGTCGTCGCGCCCACCGACGGGCACGCCCCCGGCGAGGGCGCCGCGGTGGGCGCCGTGTCGCTCCCGCTGCTCGAGCTACAGGCGACGAGCCCTAGCGTGCACAATACAAGCAAAGCAGAGCGGGACAATTTCGCCGCGGAGGGCCAGCCATCTTGCGTGCGGAGCATCTGGAGCGCCGCTCAAGCACGGCGCGTGCCGGCCAAAATCTCCGACGATCTGGCGCCAACGGGTGCGTTCGTTGACGCGGGTTCGCGCCCCGACCGTGCGCGGGCGATCGTGACCTCGAGGGTCATCGCGCGCCGCTCGGCCCCTGCCGTGAGGGCGCGGGGTGGCCGGAACGACTGGCGAATGGACACGACGATCGGGCCGATCATGGTGCGAAACCAAAGGAGATTTCCGCCATCGCGGTGGGTCCACAGCTTGCAGCCCGAGAGCCATGCTCGGCGCCCCCTGGATGCGACCCAACCAGCGAACACCGCTCGACCTGAGAGAGTTCTCGGGCTGCGTGCCGTGGCCCGAGCTGCCCCGCGCGACCTGCAGCTGCCAGCAGGTGTCGATGCGCGACGAGTCCCCGGAGATCGTCGCACTGCTGGAGCGTGCGCTCGCCGAGTTCCCGCGATCGAACGCGTACGAATCGATCCGCCAAGAGGTCCTCGGCGTCTACGGCGCGTACGTGAGCGGCCCGCGATCGATCATGGTTCACGAGGTCAACGACGCGACGTGGTACGCGCTCTCGACCGCGCTCGGCATGCCGGGTCTTTGGGGCGTCACCTTCCCGCGCGCCTTCTACGGATCGATCCACGCCATCGTGGTGCCGGTGCGGACGCCTCGGCCCACGGCGTTCCACGAGTTCGTCCACGGGTTCACGCACGACGCGGCGTGGTACTTCTCGCATCGCTCGACCCGTAAGGCCGACGCGCAGCGCTCGACGCGATTGCGTGAAGCATGCACGGAGCTCCTCACCCGCCGCGGTTGTCCCGAACGTCACCGCATCGCCACCGGGTACGACGGCGACGTCGCGGTGATCGAGCGCGCGGGCGTCTCCACCGAGATCCTCGCGCGCGCCATCTTCCAGGGCGACCTCGATCCGCTCGCGCGCTCTCTGCTCGGCTACCACACCGGGCGTGTGGATGCGCCCAATCCGGTCGACGCGGTCCTCCAGATTTGGAGCGGCGCTCCGGGGCCGGGCGCGGCGAGCTTGCCCGAGCCCGGTGGCACGGGGTCGCCGATGCGACCGCCTCCGCAGGTTCGACCGCGCGTCCCGGCTGCTCCGCGCGGCACCTGACCGCTCAACTCCCGCGCGCGTCGTCCTCGGGGCCACGCTCGCTCACGACGGCGGGCGCGGCCGCGGGCGCATCTCCGCCGCCGAAGGCCTTCTTGCCGAAGCGCGCGTAGCGGAACCCCATCTCGCCCACCACCATGACGACGATCGACGCCGGACCGAGGATGGCCCGCACGAGGAGCGTCTGATCGAGTGTGAGGCGGAAGGCCATCCACACGTAGGCCGCCGCGCGGACCACGAAGAAGAGACCCCACGCCACCGTCACCTGCGTGAGGTATCCGCGGACGCGCTGGAGCTTCGCGCGTGCTTCCTCCGTCGCCATCTGCTTCTCCGCGATTTCGACGATGACCGGCCGCCCCAAGGCCACCGACCCGAGAAAGAACGCCGCGGTGGCGAAGTTCCCGAGCGCGGGCTCGAGCTTGAGAAAGAAGGGAGTCGTGAGCGACAGATCGAGCACGCCGAAGACGGCGACCGACGTGGCGACGAAGGCGGTGAACGGGGAGACCTTTCGATCACGAACGATCTGTCGCGCGACCAGAAGCACGCCGATGGCGATGCTGGACACGATCGCCGCACGCATGCTCACCGCGTGCTCTACGACGTAGAACACGAGGAGCGGCCCGAACGATTCGAGCAGCCAGAGGAGCACGCCGCTCGCGTGCTTCATCAAAAGTCGACGCGGAGCGTGATCGGCTTGTCGGCGCCGGACTCCTTGACTGGGTCGAGCGCCACGACGGCATAGCCGTGAACCGCCAGGACGAGACCGTCGGCGCCGGAGCCCGTCTGCGTGAAGGTCGTGAAGCGGAGCAGCGTCGACGTGGGACTCGTCGCCGTCGGCTCGCGCTTGGCGGTCCACTTCTTACCGTCCATCGCGAGCGTCACGTCGAAGCCGAATCCAGCCTCGCTGCCGGTGTGCATCCCGGCGGTCGGCATGCCGGGCGACGTGAACGTGGCCGTGGCGCCAGCGCCGAACGCGATCGTCGTCGTGGCGACCATCGCACCGCCGCTCTGTACGACCTTGGCCGTCGCGCCCGTGCACGTCGGCACCGCGCCGGTTGCGCCCGTGACGGTGACGCCGCACGTCGGTGCCGGAGCCGCGGACGACGACGCGCGCGGGCTCGGCCGCGGGCGAGTCGGAGTCATCGAAGGTGGCGCGGCGAGCGCCGACGAGACGAGCACGAGCGAGCCGAGGCCGAGCACCCAGGAGAGCGGACGATTGCGCGCGAAGAGCATCTCCCCGGGATAGCGAAGATTCGCGCGCCTCGCCAGCGGCCTCGTGGGTAGTGCCCGCAGTCAGTCACTCAACGTGGCGACCACGGGCGCGTGGTCGGACGGGACCGTGCCGCTCGGCTTGCCCTTCTTGCGGAACTCACGGTCGACGAAAACGTCCGTGACCCGGACCGCGACGGCGGGCGTGGCGAAGAGGACGTCGATACGCATCCCCTCCTTTTTGTGGAACGAGCCGGCGCGGTAGTCCCAAAACGAGAATCCGGGCTCCTCGGGGTAACGCTCACGATAGAGATCGACGAACCCCGCGCGTTTGATGCGCTCGATGCGCCCACGCTCGTCGTCGGTGTGGAAGATCTTCCCGCGAAATTTCTCGCCCCCGAACGAGTCGCGATCGGTCTGGCAGACGTTGATGTCGCCCATGACGACGAGCGGCGCATCACGGTCGGCGCGCGCTTCCAGCACCTCCGCCAATCGATCGAGCCACACGAGCTTCTGCTTGTAATCGCCGTGCGAGAGCGTCTTGCCGTTGGGGACATAGACGCTCACGACTTCGAGCGCGCCCACGCGCGCCGCGACGAAGCGCGCGCCTGCGTCTTCGGCGCCCACGAGCCCGCGGCCGCCGTTCGGGAAGAGGCGCGAGGGCTCGGGCGTCGAGCGCGCGACGACCGCGACGCCGTTCCATCCCGGCTGGCACAGCGCGACCGCGTGATAGCCCACCGACGCGAGCTCCGCGGCCGGCAGCTCGGCTTCGGCCACTTTGAGCTCTTGGAGCGCGACCGCGTCGGGCTTGCGCTCCGCGAGCCATTCGGTGAAGCGCCCCCAGCGAGCGCGGATGCCGTTCACGTTCCAGGTCGCGACGATCACGCTGCCTTCTACCCAGGCGCCACCGCGGTGTCACCGACGAATCGACGCGCCCTCGCCCTCTGCGCTGACGCGCGGGTTTGCTACGGTGCAGGCGTGCGTGGGCGAATGCTTCGTCTGTCCGTCGCGGCGATCCTTGCAGCGGCCGTCGCCTGCGACGCAAAGGGCGGTCGCGTTCCTGCGGAGCCCGCGCGTGATGCCGCGCCGCGTTCCGCCTCGCCCGACGCCGGGCGCGATGGCGGCGTGAGCTGCGTGCGCGACGGATCGCTCGACGCCATCGAACGGACCGGCGAGTGCCTCGCGCCGTGCGCCGACGTCGCCGATCCCCGCGTCGTCGCGACGACACTGGAGAGCAGCAAGCGGGCCGCGCTCCCCGGCGCGGCGAGCGCGCTGACGGCCCGCATCAAGAACGTGAGCGCGCGCCCGGTGACGATATGCCTGCGCGTCGAGTCGAGTGAGCCGCTCGGCTGGGATCGGATCGCCGGAGTCACGGCGCCGGTCGTGGACCGTGCGTGCGAGCACCCGCGCCTCGTCATGGCGCTGCGCACGATCGACCGACGCGACGCCGACGTCGACGACTTGAAGGTCGGGAGCCGTGTCCTCTGCGCGAGCACCCTGCGCGTCATCCTTCCGCCCGGTCGCTCGTTGACCAAGAGCCTCGTGTGGGTCGCGACGCGCCTACCGCCGCCGCCGCGCCCGTGGGAAGACGACGCTGGACATCGTTTCTACCCCAAGGATTCCCCGGTGCCCCTCACGCGCGGGAGCTACCGCGTCGAGACCGACATTCCGTTCTTCGACGGGCCGCCGGAGCTGACTCGCGTCGCCGTCACGATGGACGTCGAGAGCGAGTGATGTGAAGCGAGAGCGCCCCGCGGCGCGCCACGTTTGCTACCGTCGTCGCGATGGCGTTCGTCCCCGGCATCGTGCCCACCGCTCCAGTCGATCCTTCGCACGCGCGCTACTTCGCCGTAGCCAAGAAGGGACTCGTCGTGGCCGATGCCGACACGTCACCGCGCCTCCCGACCGAGGCCGAGCTCCGCGCAGCAGGGGCCGCGGTCGACGAGCGTCACTTCCTCGGCGCCGACGGCGACGCCCCCGTATACGCGGTCGAGGTTCCCGACGGAGCGCTGCCGCCAGGGCTTCGGGCGCTCGGCATCCACAAGCTCGTCGGCGCGTTCGACGAGGCCACGTTCGCGCTCGCGGGCCGCGCGACCCACGTGCTCGATTGGGCGACGACACACCGGTTTTGCGGGCGCTGCGGAGCCGCGGCCGAGCGATCGTCGACCGAGCGTTGCCTCCGCTGCCCGCGCTGCGAGCTCCACATGTATCCGCGCATCGCGCCCGCCGTGATCGTCCTGGTTCGCCGCGGCGAAGAAGCGCTGCTCGCCCGGAACGCGCGCTTTCCGCTCCCCTTCTACAGCACGCTGGCCGGCTTCTCGGACATCGGCGAGACGCTCGAAGACACGGTGCATCGCGAGATCCGCGAAGAGGTCGGGATCGAAGTCGCGAACGTGCGCTACTTCGGGAGCCAGCCGTGGCCGTTTCCCAACTCGCTCATGATCGCCTTCACCGCGGAATGGGCGAGCGGCGACATCGCCGTCGACGCCGACGAGATCGCCGACGCGCAGTGGTTCACGCGCGACGCGCTCCCGATGGTGCCGCCGCCGCTCAGCATCGCGCGCCGAATGATCGACGCGTGGCTCACCGAGCGGCGGTGATCGCGCGCCCTCTCAGCGCGTCTGCATGCGCTGCATGAGGCAGCCCCATTCGTCGCCGAGCTTGCAGCCCTGGGCGAGGAGCTTCTGCCCTTCGGCCTTCTGCCCCATGGTGATGGCGAGGACGCCGAGGCCGCTGCAGTCGCGGGGGATGCCGCTCTCGCAGGTGCCCTTCCACACGTTGACGTAGCGGCCGACTTCTTCGGCGTCGACCTTCACCTTGGGATCGACGTACGTGTGGAGGATGGCGCACGAGACGACCGCGCCGGCCTGACACGAGAGACGATAGAGGCCGACGGCTTTGGATTCGTCCTTGGGGAGGCCCTTGCCCATCTGGAGCATGGCCGCCGCCCACGTGCACGACGAGTCGTCGAGCTCGCAGGCCTTCACGTAGTTCTTCACCGCGAGCGACGGGTCCTTGGAGATCCCTTGCCCGAACTCCGCCATGTAGGCGTAGTTGGCGCAGCCCACCGCGCCGTCACCGTCGCACGCGCGCTTGAAGAGCTGCGCGGCGCGCGGAAGGTCCTTGTCGAAGCCCGAGCCGCCGAGGAAGACGAGCCCGAGATCGCTGCACGCCGCGTGGTAGCCGCCGCGGCAGCTTCGCGCGAGCGCAGTCGCGGCGATTTTGGTGTCGCGCTGCACGCCTTGGCCGGTCAGGAACTGCGTACCCAGGCTGCCGCACGACGGCGCGTCGCCGGCGTCGCAGCCCTTGGCCCACGCGCGCGCGGCCTTCTCGAGATCGCGGTCGACGCCCACGCCCTGCATGAGGAAGCCACCGAGCAGACCGCACCCCGGGCCGTCGTTGCCGTCGCATCCGCGCGCCGCCGGGAGCGCCGCGCGGTTCGGCGCGCGCTCCACGCCGTCGCCGCGGACGAGCATCTGCGAGAGCTTGGTGCAGCTCGCGGCGTTGCCAGCCTCACACTGACGGACGCAGCCGGCGCCGTCACCGTACGTACACTCGACGGAAGCGGGCGGCGGAGCCGCGGCACCGATTTGCGTGCACTTTCCATCCACGCGAACGAGCGGCTTGGGGCACGCATCGAGCGCGGGCAGCTCGGCTTCCTTGGCCTTGGCGTCGGTCTTGGTCGACACCGGGAGGAGCTCGATCCGAATCATCGCACCGCATTGCGCCGGCGCTTTCGCGCCGTCGGGCGAAGAGGTGGCGCAATCATCGAGGCGGCCGTCGGTGATGTGCACGCTCTTGGCGGATCGGCTGCCGCCCGAAGCGCCGATGGCGAAGACCTCCGCGGCGGCGCGCGCGTTGGCGCGCTGGCCGGTGTCGACCGCGAACGCGCCGACGGTGGCGCCGCGCACGACGTGGGTCGCCCCCTCGCACTGCCCCTTGAGATCGTTCTTGCCCACCTGCCGCCAGGTGGTGCGGAGCTTCCCGATCATCACCATCGCGATGTCGAGCGTGGCGCCCCGCTCGAGCTCGCCGCCGAGCTGCGCGGCCAAGCCGAGGCCACCGAGCGGGAGGTTCGCGCGAATGTCGTCGGCCGTCTCGAGGCGAATGACCTTCTCGCGGCGGGTCATGCCCATGAACTCGTAGTTTCCGTCGACGTGGCAGTCCTTGAGGAGCCGGAAGCCATTGTCGTCGTAGCCGACGACGACGAGCCCTTCCCGCATCGCGACCTCGACGTCGCCGCGTTGCTCGGGCTGCCAATCGACGACGAGCGGCTCGAGGTTGCCGGTGACGAACGACGGGCCCTTGGTGGGGCTCGGCGGGAGCTCGGGTTGCAGGGGTGCCGGGCCGCAACCGGAGGCGACGACGAGCGAGGTAACGGCAGCGAGCGCGGTGTGACGGAGGACGGAGTTGGCCATGACAACGTGCAGATCCATCACACTCCCCGCGAACGTTCAAGCGGATGAGGTCACGCAATTTGTGCGCTACCGTTTCGCGCGATGCAGACCTCGCCCTCGGATCGCACGAAAGACCTCCTCGCCCTCGCGAAATCCTGGCTGGATGCATTCAACGGGCGCGATCTGGAGCGACTCCTCTCCCTCTACGAAGAAGACGCCGTCCATACGAGCCCCAAGCTCCGCGCGCGCGAGCCCGCGACCAAGGGCGAGATCCGCGGGAAGGCCGCGCTCCGCGCGTGGTGGCGCGATGCGATGGATCGATTGCCGGGCCTCCGTTACGAGCCGCAGCACCTGACCGCGATGGGCGACCGCGTCTTCATGGAATACCTGCGCACCAATCCGGGCGACGAGCCGCTCCTCGTCGCCGAGGTGCTCGTCGCGACCGCGTCGGGAACGATCCGCGCCTCGCACGTCTATCACGGCTGACACGCCTCGTTCGTCAGGACCCCTGCCAGACACCCTGACGGGCGCACATGGGTGCGCGCGCATTCTCGCCCCTGGTCTCCGCCCGACCGGCAAACGTCCACGACCTCTCGAGAGGTGGTAGCGCCATCGCGCTCCACTGAAATGCGAACCGTGGGACGAGAAGTTTCGGCGTGGGGGTGTGACGGCGTCTCACGGAAGTCGTTGCGGTTCAGACTGCTACGACGGTCGCCTAGGCACCTCGTGATCCGGGACACGCGAAGTGCACCTCCGGAGACGAAGCATGCAACTCGACCGCACGTCGTCGCACTCACGGATTGAAGCCGCCATCGCGCGCGGGGAATCGTTCGCCAAGAAACACTCACTCGGCCTGGTGCTCGTCACGGCGGTCGTCGCCCACGCGCAGCCGAAGCTCGGGCTCTTCGTCCGGCACGCGAACCTCGGGCACGTGCCCGTGGTGGGCTGGTCGTACGATCTCCTCACGCTGGCGCTCTCGCTCATCATGCTGAGCGCGAGCGTCCAGTGTCAGCCACGCGACTTTCTCGAAGTCGCGTCTTCGCGCGCCAAGGTTCCCTTCACGCTCAGCGTTTACGTCGTCGGTCCGTTGGTCGGCGTGGCAATGGCGGCGATCGCATTGCGTGTGCTCGGCGCCGATGCAGCGCAGCCGATCGCGCTCGGGCTCGTGCTGCTCGGGCTGATGCCCATCGCGATGACATCCGCCGCGTGGGTACGAATGAACGCAGGCAACGTTCCGCTCCTCCTCGGGGCCATCGTGCTCACCAACACGGTGGCCGTCCCGCTCGTTCCTCTGATCCTGCGTCGCGTGGCGAGCGCTGTGCACGCCGCGACCGGCGCGCCCATGCACGCGGGCCCCGTCGTTCAGCAGCTGACGCTGGCGATCTTGTTGCCCGTCGCGCTCGGCCTAGCCCTGCGCTCCTACGCGCCTCGCTTCGTCGATCGGGCGCGGCCGACGCTGTCGCTCCTCAGCACGGCGAGCTTGCTGCTCTCGCTCGGCTCGACCGTGTCCGCGTCGCGACCGCACGTGGAAGCGCACCAAGGCGCGCTGGGCGCGGCGCTCGTGTTCACGCTCGCGTTCAACGGCGCCCTCTACGTCGCCGGCCTCGCCGTCGTGCGACAAGCGCGCCTCGATCGGGCGGAGTCGATCACCGTCCTCTTCGCGAGCGGCATGCGAAACATGGGCGCGGCGATGGTCGTGGCCGCCGTCGCATTCCCCGATCTGCCACTCGTCGCCATCCCGGCGGCCATCTTCAGCATCTCGCAGCAGGTGCTCGGCGGGCTCGTCAGCTCTCTCGTGAACGAGCGACCGCGATGGCTCACGGGTGAAGCGTCCATCGTACCGGGTGAGATGCGCCCACGAGCGTCGACGATTCCGTCGCTCCCGCCGCCTCCCGCGTGAGGCGACGGCGCACACGTCAAGGAGACTTGGCGAGCTCGACGGCGCACGTGCCGGGCGTGCACGCCATCGTGATGCCGCTTCCCTGCACGTTGCCCGTGCAGCTCTGCGGGCCCGAGAGCGTGACCTTGCCTGCGCTGTCGATCGTGCCGGTGAATCCGTTGAACGGCGCGGCGAAGGAGAGCTTGCAGTCCTTCTGCGTGATGACCGCGTTGCTCCCTACGAGCGACGCGTCGCAGTGCTTCGTGACCTTCCAGGTGCCGGTCGTGTCGGGACAGCCGCCGCTCGTCCCGGTGTTCGTCGCAGCCGCGTCGACGGAGTCGAGCGTCCCCGAGCCCCCGCTCGAGCAGCCGATGACGAACACCACGACGACGGAGGCGAGGGCCAAGGCGCGCGAAACGAGCATCCTCGACACATATCGCGCCGACGATGGGTGCACCAGCGCCCGCGCGTACGAGCGTCAGGGCACGTGGAGGCGGCAGACCGAGCCTTGCTTGGCCCAGTAGATGTACGAGGCGTCGGCGGCCCACGACATCGAGGCCGAGGCCGGCGCGAAGCGCGTGGCCGTGCCGCCCGCGAGCGGGATCTTCTTGGTCCCGATCTGCGCTCCCACGCTCGTGTCTTGGTCCACGAAGACGAGGTTCGAGCCGACGATGGCGACGGCGGAACCTTGATTGGGGAGCGGCGCGTACGGCTGGAACATGCGCGTCGGCGTACCGCCGCCGACCGGAGTTCGCCACAGCTCGCCCACGTTGCTCTGCGCGTAGACGTTCGTGCCATCCGTGTCGAAGCGGATGAAGAACTCGTCGGCGCGGCCGGTGATCGCTTGCACGGCGCAGCCATCGACCACGAGCTCCGCTGTCACGGGCGCGGTGCCCCCGACGGCGAGCCGCTCGATGAACGGCATCGTGTGCCCTGCCGTCCCGCACCACGCCGGCGTGGCGTGATTCGTGGTGGTGAGCCGGTAGACGTAGCCGCCGACGTCGAGGAGCTGATCGTAGAGCCCGCCCGAGAACGAGCCGGTGTTCTGCCCCTGACCATCGGTCCGGGAGAGGTAGTAGGTGAAGCCGCTCTGGGTCGAGAGGAAGAGGTGCGCGTCGTCGCCGGTCATGAGGAGCGGGATGCCGAGCAACGCGTCGACGAAGGTCGGGGTTCCGCCGCTCGTCGTGAGCTTCATGAGGCCAGTCGTCACGCCCGAGTCGACGGGCGCGCCGTTGGTCATCCAGAAGACGCCGTTCGCGTTCGACGCAAAGCCCACGACGCCGTACTGCGCAGGATAGGACTGGTGATCGGTGAGGTCCGTCTTCACCGAGTGGACCGTGTTGGCGCCCGCGCCGGTCGTCTGCCCCCAGTAGAGGCGATTGCCCGCGCGATGAATCGTGACCCCCGCCGATGCGGCGATGTCGGTGGTGAAGCACTCCGCCGTCTCCAAGCCGGCGTCGGTCGCAGCTGCGTCCGTCACGGCGGCGTCCGTCACCGAGCCGTCGCCCTGCGCAGCGTCGGTCGCGCTGCCGTCGGACACGCTTGCGTCCGTGCTCCCGGGCGAGACCCCGACCATGTCGGAGAAGTGGCTCGTCTTGAACGAGAGGGTGCTGCCGCTCACCGTGGCGTCGCCGAGTCGCTCCCACGTCGTGTCCGCGTCGTCGGCGAGGTACCGCACCTCGGCTGCACCGGACGGCGTCTTGGTGAGCGGCATCGAAACGGTGACCGGCGCGAGGAATTGGGTGCCGTGCGGCTTGGCGACGAGAACGCGCGTGAGGAGCTCGGCGCCCTCGAGCCCGGTCCCCGGCGGCACGGCGTCGATCAGCGAGAGAGTCACCGCCGTGTCGGCGCTCACGGCCCCAGGCGGAACGACGAGCGTGACGCCGCCCGACGAGAACGTGCCTCCGGCGGAGGTCACGACGATCGCGCCCGACGGCGCCGAGTCCGTGCCCGCGCTCGAATCGGTGCCCGTCGCGCCGGTCTCGCTCGCGGCCCCGGCGTCACTAGAGGCAGCCGGTGAGCCGTCGCCATCGCTCGAGCACGCAGCGACCACAGCGAGCACCGATGACAGCGCGATCCAAGACGAGAAGATGACCGAACGCGACCGAAGCATGGCCTTACCCCTTCCCGACGCGCTACACCGCGCGCACGGTTCTCCCCGCAAATACCACCACGGGCACCCCCCAATCGAGCCCCGATTTCCTTACGCGGAGCGCCGACGCATCGCGTAGCCTCGAGCTCGATGGGGCGAGGGGGCGGCGCCGTCGACCTCGTGTCGACGATCGAAGGGATCTACGAGGGCCTCGAGACCGTCGCCCCGCACACCTGGCTCGCACGCGTGACGGGCCACGTCGTCGCACTGGTGGGCGCTGGCGCCGGGGGCCTCGGCCACTCCTACGACCTCCGCGGCCCGCGCGCGCGGTGGAGCATTTCCCGACCGCTCGTCCACGACGCCCCCGAGGAGCTCGCCGACGTCGTCTCGAGCTCGTTCGCGGCCACGCCGAGCGAGAATTTGCGCGCGTGGTACGGGCTGCCCGGGCCAGCCGGAACGTTCAGCGCGCTCACCGGCATGACCCTCGCGGATCTGCCTGGCGCCGGAGAATCGAGCCGGCGACTCCGGATCTTCGATCAGGTGTACGTGAACGCGGGCAACCCGGACGTCGAGGGTGTCCTCATCGTCGCGAACCTGCGCACCCCGCGGAGCCTCTCGCGCGTCGAGGTCAGGCGCCTGTCGATGGTGGCAGCCCACGTCGCAGCCGGTCAGCGCATTCTCCGCGCGCTCGCACGCGGTCGCGCCGCTCCGGTGGCGATCTTCGAGCGCGACGGGCGCGTCGCCCACACCGAAGCGGGCCACGAGGGCGCGGTCCGCTCGCTCCGCGCGCGGGTCGTCGCGGTGGACCGCGTGCGGGGCGCGATGCGACGCACGGATCCCGAGCGTGCCCTCGTCGCGTGGCGCGCGCTCCTCGCCGGCCGGTATTCGACCCTCGATCGCTTCGACACCGATGGCCGTCGCTACGTCGTCGCCTATCAGAACGCGCCGAACGTCCTCGATCCGCGCGGGCTCTCGGCGCAGGAAGCGATCGTGGCCAGCTGGGCGGCGCGCGGTCACCCCGACAAGGTGATCGCCTACGAGCTCGGGATCGCGGCCGGCACCGTCAGCGCGCTCTTGGCGCGTGCGTACAAGAAGCTCGGCGTCCGAACGCGCGCCGAGCTCGTGATGCTCCTCGAGCCACCGACGCGCGTCGACTCGGTGGCGCTCGACGACGACACCGACGTCCTGGTCTTCGCGGGACCGCGCGAGCACCCGGCTGCGCTCGCCGCACTGACCGGCGCCGAGCGCGCCGTGGCCGAGGCTGCGGCGCGTGGAGCGCGGACGGCGCGGATCGCGCGGGAGCGCGGCGTATCGACCGACACGGTGGAGAAGCAGCTCGCGCGCGTCTACGCGAAGCTCGGCGTGCGTTCGCGGGCCGAGCTGGCGCGCCTCTTCGCGTGACGCTGCCGACCCGGTCAGCGCTTCGTGGTGGGCGCCTTCACGGGACGAAACGCGGTGCTGGTACGGTCTCGCGCCTCCCAGCCCATGCTCACCGCCAGGACGGGCGCGGCGTCGGCCCCAGCCCAGCTCACGCTCGCGTGCACCCGCAGCGGGCGTGAGCGCACCGACTCCGCCTTCATGTCGGCGCCCAGCGCCCCGCCTCCAGGGATGACGGGCGCGTCGTTGGTCACGACCTCGGTGTTGACGATGAAGGTCGTCGCTTCGGCGCCGCCTCGCTCGATCGGCAGGCTCGAGCGTGCGTGGCGACAGCCGCTCTGCGACATCTCCGCCCCCACTTGGAAGATGCCGCTCCAGCTTCGGACCGTACGCCGCGGCTCGACGATCACGAAGTGGACCTCCTTCTCGTCACGTGCAGCATACACATGAATGTCGCCCGGCGCGGTGGCCACCCGCGCGAGCGGGACCTTGCTGCGCCTGATCAGGCGAGCGCCGCGCGTCGACACGTCGACCCAGGCGTCGACGATCTCGAGCGCCGCGCTCGACGGAGTCTCGTCCACGACGTGCTCCATGTGCACGGCCACCACATGCTCGCGGCCGTCGCGGCCGAAGAGCCCCAGCATGGGGTTCGCGGTATGGCCCCACGTGGGCGGAGGCGTCGGCTCACCGAAGCTGCGCTCCCCCTCGGACATGCAGAAATCGCGCGTCGTATCCGTCTCGGGCTCCTCGAGCACGCGCCGGAACCCCTTGCCGGAGTTCTGATCGAGCAGGAGCCGCGACCCGGACACCATCGCCGTCGGCGAGTTGTCGTCCTTGCGGACGAAGAGGCCTGGCACCCGCTCGCCGGCCCCGACTCCCCACGGCGTTTTGGCCGGCGGCGGCGCGACGACCGCGACGGGGAGCGACGCGAAGGGCACGAGCGGCGGAGCCGATGCATCGGCCGCCGCCGCCCGATCGGCGGTCGTGAGGAGGGCAACGGCGAGCGGCGCGAGAGCGAACGCGGAGATCGTCTTCATCACAAGGTCCTCAGGTAGGCCTCGAGCGCCGCGAGATCGGTCGGCGTGAGGTGGCTCGTGTGTCCCATCGTCCCATCCACGCCCCGGAGGAGCGCGCCCAGATCCGCGTAGCGGCCGTCGTGGAAGTACGGTCCCGTCCCGCCGACGAGGTGGAGCGAAGGCGTGTCGAAACGTGCGGTGCGATCGGCGTTGACCTTGCTGGTGACGTCGTGCGGAAGCCCGTCCGTGAACCCGGCGCCGGGGACGTGGCAGCCCGCGCAGCCCGTCTCCTTGGAGGCGAACAGCGACGCGCCGCGCTGGACGATCGCGCGGTCACTCGCCGCGCCGGTCGAGGGGGGCGGAGCCAAGCTCGTGATGTAGGCCACCAGCGCATCGAGCTCGAGGCTTCGGAGGCCGGAGCCGTTCAAGCGGTCGAAGGTCTTACCGATGTGCTCGTGGAGGGTCTTGGAGGAGCCGTTCCAAGCGTAGGGCGGCGTCGCGGCGACGCGCCCGGCGAGGAAGATCGAGCGGCGCGGCCCCTCGGGCGTGGCCCACGTGAGCGAATCGTCGCGCCCGTCCGGGTGACAGCTCGCGCAAGCGCGTCCGTCGCTCGCGATGCGCGTATCGCCCGCGGAGTGGAAGATCATGCGTCCGAGAGCGATCTCGGTGGGGAGCTTCTGACCCTTGCCGACGATCGCGACCTTCTCGAGGTGCTGGGCCGGCGCGTCCTTCTCGCGAAGCTCCGGGTCGCCGAGCGGAACGATGCTCATCGAACGATCGAACTGCGACCACACGAAGAGCTGCGGCCGCTCCGGATCGACGGCGATGCCGGTCGGCCCGGCCCCCACGATCCAACGCCGACGCTCCGAGGTGGCGGGGCTCGCCGACGCCGCGTCGTACGCGACGATGGCGTCGATCCCGAAGCAACCGACGAAGAGAGCATGGGTGCGCGGATCGACGGCCGCCGCGCGCGGCAAGAGGCAGTCGGCGCGATGGTCACGGGCCTCGCGCTTGCCGAGGATCTCGGTGCGCACGGTCGCCAGAGACGAATCGAAGGCCGCCTGTGAGCGCTCGTCCACGACCGGAATCGAAGAGACCTCCGTCTCGGTGTGATCGTCGCCGTATCCCTCGGGGCGACCTTCGGGGTCACCCGGGTCGACCAGCACTTGAGGAGCGAGGACGCGCCCCGCGGGGGCGACCGATTTGGCGAGGGCGAAGCCCTGACAGCCCGACCGGAAGGCTCGCTTCTCCATCTTCTCGAGCTGCTCGCGGAACTCCGGCGGAGTGGACTGCTTGCCGAGGAGGGCGCGTTGCTCGCGCATGTTCCGCATGATGCTGGGGTCGGCGCCGCGCATGGCGATCACCTTCACGGTGTGCGGGGCGTCGCCGAGCGTGACGGCGCTCATGCGCGAGCCGACGGCGTGCGTGACGAACGCCGTCGTGCCGTCGTCCGAGACCACGACCGCGCGCGGCTCGCGACCGAGCGGGACCTCGTAGCGGCGCACCAAGGTCCCGGCGTCGTACGCGCCGAGGGCGCGCCCCCACCCGCTCGTGACGACGACCGTGCGATCGTCCGGGGCGGCGGCGAGGGCCACCGGTTCGGATGCAGTCTGCACGGAACACTGAGCCGCGAGCGCGCCGTCGCCCGACGGGACGAGGGCGAGGAGCGAGCCCCGATCGCGAAGCAGCGCGAGGAGTCGACCGTCGGCGGTCATCATGATTTGGGAGGGCGCACCGTCGAGCGGCGTCGTGGCGAGCTCCTTCTTCTCGTCGACGTCGATCGCGGTCACGGCGCGCGCGTCCTCGTCGGCCACGAAGGCGATCCGGCGCTGGCCGGCGCGCGCGAGGACGATCGTCGAGCCGGCGCGCGGGGTGCCGAGTGGGACCACGCTGCTCTTGGCGAGCGGTGCGCACGTCGGCGCCCCGCCCGAAGGCGCGGCGGGCGGCGACGACGCCGCGACGGACGGAGCCTGCCCGCCTGCGCAACCGCTGGCGCAAACGGTACAGATCATGAACGCGATCCCGAGCTTGGTCCTCATCGGCACGGATGGACAACGCCCAACCGAGAAAGATTCAGCCTTCGAACGTCACGTGCGTGTCGCGGCTTCCGCCGCTCCCGTCGCCGCGGGGATACGGTCAGCGCACGCCGAACCGCTGCTTCGCCGCGGGCTGCATGACGTCGGCGAGCGTCCGCCAACGGACGAGATATTCCGCGTCGAGGGCCTGCAGCGCGTGCGGGAGCGCGTTCGAGAGGTCGATACGCACACCCGCGGACGAGAGTGAGAACGACTGGATGTCCGAGAGTGCCCGGTCTTGTGGGACCGTGTAGCCGAGGGCGTCGCGCAGCGCCGACTTGAGCGAGTCGTCGAGCGGAACCGCGGTTCGTCCCGAGCCATCCTTCTGGATCGCGATCTGCGCCCGGATCGATCGAAGGATCGTGTCCTTGGCCGCCGGCAGCAGCAGCTTGTCGAGGGTGACGCGCTCGCCCGTCGTGACGTCGACGTTCTTGTAGATGAACTCCGAGTTGGGGTGGGCCGCGCCGGCGTAATACGAGCCGCCGCTCTCCATCACCGACATGAAGCCCTTGCCCATGAAGCGGATGGTCGCGCGCGAATCGATCATGCGTGGGTCGTCGCAGGGCTCGGTCGGAACGCCAGCCTCGCTCTTGAGGATTGCGTTGATCTTCTCGTCGAAGCGCGTGCCCGTGAGCTGCACGTACTCGATGTCGGTGTCGCACGTCTCGAGGCCGGCGCCGGGATCGGCGTGGGTCGCGCGCTTGGAGTCGCGCACCGACACGAAGTTGATGGCGAGACCGCTCTCGGTCTCGATGCGCGCGGCGCCCTCGTTCGTTCCCGTGTCCACCGGCTCCGAGCCCGAGCAAGCGAGCCCCGCCATCGACGTCATCGACACCACGAACGCAAAGAGAGTCGTCTTGGAGATCATGTCGGCCACCTTTCAGCGAGCTCACACTTCACGGCGCGTGCCAGTGGTCAGAGGCGCGCGCCCTCGGTCATTTCCGCCCAAGGGGCTCGCCGGGCGGGACGCCTCCGGGTGATTCGACGCCGCGCGCCGACCGGCGGGGCCCCACCGTGATCGCTCCAGGCATCCTCACGCCGCCGCCGGCGGTTAAAGGCGGACAGTCTCAATACCGCTCCCATCGAATTATTCCCGCATAGCTCCGTCTCTTGGGTACGGGGAGTGGCACCATGCGAACTCGTATCGGAGCCGCGCTCCTGGGACTTTCGATTCTCGGTGCCTGCAGCGGGGGGCCCACGCCGGGGGTCGACCCCGACGCGACCGGCGACGCGGGCTCGATGGATGGTGGAGCGGGGCCGAGTCTCGACGGCGGCGCCGATGCCCGAGGGAACGTCGTCGACCCTCCGGACGCGCAAGTCGAGACGGATGCCAACACGACGCCGAGTTGCTCGCCGGGCTACCAGTGGAACGGGACCGCGTGCGCCGACATCGACGAGTGCGCGACGAACCACGGCGGCTGTCACGCCAGCGCCACCTGCACCAACACGACGGGCGGGTTCACTTGCGAGTGCCAGTCTGGATTCACCGGAAACGGCATTCAGTGCACCGACACCGACGAGTGCGCGACCGGCAACGGCGGCTGCAGTGCGAACGCTACCTGCACCAACACGCCCGGCGGCCGCACGTGCACGTGCAACGCGCCCAACGTCGGCGACGGCATCACGTGCGGTGAGCCCGACTACTGCGCGACGAACCACGGCGGGTGCGACGCGAACGCCACCTGCTCGAACGGCGTGGGTGGCGCCAGCTGCGCCTGCAACCCGGGGTTCACCGGCGATGGCAAGACGTGCGCGGACGTCGACGAGTGCGCGACGGGAGCGCTCGTCTGCGGGCCCCACGAGGTCTGCGACAACACGCCCGGCGGCGCGGAATGCGTGTGCGCATCGGGATACCAGCGCGTCGGCGCCGCTTGCATGGACATCGACGAGTGCGCGACCAGCAATGGCGGCTGCAGCGCCTACGCGACGTGCACGAACTCGGACGGCGCGCGCTCCTGCACGTGCAAGCCCGGCTTCGCCGGCGACGGCATCACGTGCAGCGACGTCAACGAGTGCAACACCGACAATGGAGGCTGCAGCGCCAACGCCACCTGCTCGAACAACTTCGGGAGCCGCACCTGCAAATGCAAGGTGGGGTTCACGGGCGATGGCGTGACGTGCGACGACGTCGATGAATGCGCGACCGGAAACGGCGGATGCAACGCCAACGCGACGTGCACCAACACCGTCGGCTCGCGCACGTGCACGTGCAATTCCGGCTATACGGGCACGGGGCTCGTTTGCACCGACGTCGACGAATGCAAGACCGCGAACGGCGGCTGCAGCGCCAACGCGACGTGCACGAACTCGACGGGCTCGTACTCGTGCGGGTGCAAGCCGGGCTTCACGGGCGATGGCATCACCTGCGACGACATCGACGAGTGCAAGACCGCGAACGGCGGCTGCAGCGTCGACGCGACGTGCACCAACACCATCGGCAGCCGAACGTGCCGCTGCAACGTGGGCACCGTCGGTGATGGGCTCTCGTGCACCGCCCCCATCGTGGCGACGCCTTCGCTCGCGGCGGGTCTCGGTGGCGGCGGCGGCATCGGCGAATCCACGTGCGCGCTCACGTCGACCGGCGGGGTGAAGTGCTGGGGCAGCAACATGTACGGCGCGTGCGGCGACGGCACGCACTACAACACGCGCCCGACGCCGGTCGACGTGACGGGCCTCTCGTCGGGGGTCGTGTCGGTCTGCGGTGGATACGGCTATCACTGCGCCCTCACCTCGCTCGGCGAGGTGCAGTGTTGGGGATACGGCTTGCAGGGCCAGCTCGGTAACGGCTCGGGCGGATACGTCACCCAACCGGGCGGCGGCGAGCTGCCGTACCACGAGACCACGCCGCAGCACGTGCTCAATGGCGCCGTCGCGCTCTCCTGCCACGCCTACAACGCGTGCATCGTCACCGCGCAGGGCGCCGTGAAATGTTGGGGCTCCAACGTCGGCGGACAAGTCGGTGACGGCTCGACCACCGATCGCTGGTCGCCCGCCTCGACGCAGGGCGTGAGCAACGCGACGGCCATCGCGGTCGGCCCGACGTCGAGCTGTGCGCTCACGGTGACGGGCGAAGT
Source organism: Polyangiaceae bacterium (assembly GCA_044224815.1). GTDB lineage: Bacteria > Myxococcota_A > Polyangia > Polyangiales > Polyangiaceae > JADJCA01. The sequence continues at coordinate 41,247 of JBGAJR010000001.1, read as the reverse complement.
GTGGTGCTGGGGAACCGCGAGCCCAATCACCGCCGCCCGCCAGTGGATGCTCACGGCGAAACGCATCACCACCGGCAAGGTCGGCCTCGCCAACGACGCCTACCTCTGCACGGTCACGAGCCAGGGCACGTTCTCCTGCTGGCATCCGCCGGGCTCCCCGAACTACGACGCTTGGCAGCTCGTGACGGCTCCCTCGTTCGGGTTCCTGCCCGTGGCGTTCTCCGGCGGCGGCGCGTTCGCGGCCACCAGCGCGGCCGGCGTCGTGAAGACGGCGGGCCCGAACACCTACGGGCAGCTCGGCGACGGCACCAAGAACGCGACCACCGGCGCGGTCACCGTCGTCGGGCTTCCGTCAGGCATCATCGGGGCGAGCATCGGTACCGATCACGGATGCGCACGCACCTCGACGCAGGTCTTCTGCTGGGGCAACAACACGACCGGCGCGCTCGGCGACGGCACGACGAACGCGTCGCTCTCGCCGGTCACGGTGAGCGCATCGTTCTGACGCGCGCCTCACGCGCCGCGCGCTCGAGCGTCCAAGAAACGGCGAAGGAGCGGCGGGAACGCCGCGTCGCGCGGCACCCAGTGATCGCAGTCGATGGCCACGACCTCGCCGCCGACCTTGCGCACGTGCTCGAGCCAAGCGGCGCTGTGGAACGCGCCCGGCTTCTTTGCGCCGTAAACGAAGAGGAGCGGACACGTCGGCCAGTAGCCACGAACGAGCGCTTTGATGCGCCCCGAGAAGATGTCGAGCCACACGTTGCGGTACGGGTAATTCATCCACGATGTGAGGCGCGACGGCGGCGCCGGCGTTCGCGCGAGCTTGCCGAACCCGCGCGTCATCGCGTCGCCGATCGGACCGCCGATCACGAACGCGCCGAAGAGCCAATACTGATACGCGATGATCATCGCGGTCGTCGCCAGCGTGGGTTTGAAGTGTGGCGCAACGTCGATGCCCACCACGGCTTGCACGAGATCCGGGCGCCGATGGTGGACGGCGTGCCCCCAATAAGAGCCCCAATCGTGGAGGACCAGGATGACGCGACCGCCGCGCGCCGCCTCCTCGACGAACGCCTCGAGCGCGTCCACGATCTCGTTCGTCGAATGGCCCCAGCGCGTCGCGCGCTCACCGCCGAAGTTGGGAAGCGTCGTCCGCACGCAGCGATAGTCGTCGCCGAGCACGGCGACGGCGCCGTCCCAGAGCGACGCATCGTCGGGCCAGCCTTGGATGAAGACGACGGTGGGTCCTCGGTCGTTGCCTGAAACGATCGGAGTGAGGGAGAGCGTCACCGGCTCAAGCTACACCGCTACGCGCGGGCGCGCCGTCACTTGATGACCGGATCCGGGTCGGTCGTGCCGCAGTTGTCGACGACGCAGTCGCAGTTGTCGTCCTTGCCGTTGCCGCACACCTCGGCGGCCTGGCACACCTGGCAATCGGCTTCGTCGGCGGTGCCGTCGCAGTCGTTGTCGATGCCGTCGCCGCAGACCTCGACGCACTTGCACTGCTTCTCGCCTTCGACGTGGGTCCAGAACGCGCGGTGGTTGCCTTCGGGCATGCTCTGGAACGGCGCCCAGAACGCGGAGTACCCCGGGTCGGCTTGGGTGGTGTCGATGGCCGCGATCCAGATCTGGTCGAGGTTCTTGCTCGCGGCGCGGAGCGTCGCGTACGCACGCACGCTCGAGAACGCGAGCCAGAAGATCCCTGGCTTGGTGGAAGGCGCCCAAGTCGGCATCGAGTCGGCGACGCCGTTCACGCCGTCGGCGTTGTTCACGCGGTGATTGAGGCGCACGAGATCGACGGGCGCCCCGCCCGTGACGGGGACGAGCCTGAGGATCGACGTCGGCTCGTCCTTGGAGGAGTCGGCAGCGTGGACGTACGCGATCCACTTGCTGTCGGGGCTGAAGACCGGGAAGAAGTTGTTGTCGGTCGCGCCGGTGCTCGGAACGATGATCTGCGGCGTGCCCCATGTGCCCGCGTTGTACGGGATGATGGCGATCGCGCCCGCCTTCATGTCCTTGTTGCCCGGCGCCGTCGTGGTCAACGACACGACGACCTTGTCGCCGAGCGCCGACCAGTCGGGGTGCGTCGCGAACTTCCCGGCCAGCGGAACGACGCCGGCGTTCGCGCCGACCGTGGCGCCCGTGTCGGCGTCGAACAGGGTGAGAATGCCTTTGGCCGCGAGGAGGATCTGCTTTCCGTCCGGAGAGAACGTCGACCAGCCGCCCGCTTGCGTCGGGAGCCCCGTCGCCGGGACGATCGCGTCGCGCGCGGGGACCGAAACCTCTTTGAGCTTCTCGCCGCCGTAGTTCACCGCGAGGCGCTTTCCGTCGCGCGAGAGCGTGTGGCACGCGACGCACGTGTTGGCGTCCGTGGCCTTGGGGTCGGTGTAGAACTTCTCGGGCGTGCGATCGGCGACGGTGGCTTTCATGACGCCGGCCGAGCCCGTGGACCAGTAGTAGAGGGCGCCTTCGACCTCGGACGCGCTGAAGTAGAGCGTGATCGTCTTCGACTGCCAGACACTGTTGGGCGAAGCCTGATTGAGGCCGGCGACGGTGAGCTTCACCGCGCTCCCGCGGTTCGACTCCGCGATCCAATCCCACTCCTCGTCCGTCGGCTCCCACGACTTCGCGTTCGTGTAGACGTCGACGGTGGTGTTCGGACCTTCGAAGCGAAGGCGGAAGAGATCGTTCGTGCCGCCCGCCACCCACTCGTGATGGATGTGCGAGACGTTGATCGGGAACATCGTCTCGTGGTTCGGATAGACGATCCCCGGCTCTTGGGCCCCGTTGGTTCCGTTCGGGTTGGTGGTGCCGCCGCCGAAGAGCGTGGGCGCCGAAGGCGGCGCGCCGGGCTCGACGAAGGCCTTGGGCCCCGAGAAGGTCGCGCACGGCGACCCACCGCAGGTATCGCCACCCGGCACGGTGGTTCCATCGGGGGAGGCGTCACCGCTCGGAGCACCGTCACCGAAGGTGCTGGCCTCGGACAGCTCGCCTCCATTCGCCGCCCCGTTCGGGGTGGCCGACGTGTCGGAGGAGGAGCTTCCGCACGCCACGGCCGCGAACGTGCCCCCGACGATGGCGAGCAAGAGCGCGAGCGATCCACCGAACGGCCTCACACGTAGAAACATCGCGACCTCCCGAGCCAGCGCGCGCAGGCGCTGGCGTGAGAATTGAAGCAGAGACCGAGCGGCGGGGCACCTGGTCGGCCGATGTGCCAGACGGCCAGCGCGGGAGGACGCGCACCGGAACGCCCCGAGTCCGTGCACGTGACCGTGATGACGACACCAGAGGTGTAGACTGTGGGAGTGCGTTTGGGGGTCACGGCGCCGGCGCTGGTCGCGCTGGGGATCGGAGCAGCGTTCTCGCTCGCTTCGGCGTGCGCGCCATCCTCCAACGAGGAGAGCGCCCAGGACGCAGGCGGTGCCGATGCCACGTTGGATGACGCCGCGCGGGCTGACGCCGCGCCGCGCGCTAGCGCGGACGCCGACGCAAACGTGGCATTGATCGATGGGGGCCCGGACGCCGACGACGACATGGTGCGCTGGTGGAACTGCGAGCTCCCTGCCGACGAGCACATCGCCGTGCACGCCGAGCACCGCGACGCCGGCGCGACGACCTGGGAGAACGTGACGCAGGTCTTCCAGCCCTTCCGCAGCGCCGCCGATCCAGCGAGCCCGGTCCTCTACTGGCGTAAGGACGATCCGGCGAACGACTACGGAGAGATCTATACGTACGACGAGACGGGCATCTATCTCCGCATGGAGACCTTTCCGTTCTTTCCTTCCGTCGATCCTGCGGGAAGCTGGGACCCTCGCCCTGACAAGTTCCGACTCTTCGTGCAGGCGGAGATGGGGCTCGATCCTCGGCCCTACGGAACTGGACGTCTGCTCGCGCCGCGTCGAGTCGACACGTCTTGGTCCGTCGCGCGGACGCTGCACACGTTCCGCTGCACGTCGTGGACCGACTTCGCGTCGGGCGCCTGCGCAGTCTATCAGCAGGACTTCCAAGACACGCGCGTGGCGCTCGAGGTGCGCGCTCCCTTCGACACCGTCTTCGACGGGGAGAACGCCGCTTGGCCCGCGGACATCGAGCTCCGCTCGTTCGATCGCGCCGTCGTCATCGTTCAGGAGATGTACGGGACCGCGGGGCGCGAGCGCTTCTTCTTCGCGGAGAAGGGCGGCGTGCACTACGGGCTCGTGCGCTGGGATTCGTCGATCACGTTCGCGGGTCAGTGGACCGTCGTCGATCGAACGGTGGGCCTCAAACGCACCAAAGACCCGAAGGTGAACCTCTCGGGCATGCCCGCACGCGCGGCGCACGATCTCTTTCCGTCCCGCGCCGGTCTTCGCGTGCTCGAGACGACCGGCAAGACGCAGCGCTGTCCTGCCGGGCTCGTTCCGAGCGGCACCGTCACATTCGATCCGAACGGCACGGGAGGCTTCGCGAGCGACGTCTACGATCTGAGCGGGTACCACACCACGAACGGCGCCAAAGTTGCGCTCTGCACGCGTCCTGGAGCTGCCAGCGTGGTCCTGACGCCGGCCGCCGCGTGCGCTCCAGGAGACCTCCGCGGATCCATCTTCGCGAAGAGCGCCGTCGTCGCGACCTCGCCCTCGAACGACGCGCCCCTCACCGTCACTGAAGACTGGGTCGCCGTCTGCGCGCGACCTGGCGCCACGAGCGGCACGACGACGCGCACCGGCGACGTCGCGTGCCCCGCCGGAACGAGCCCCGTCGGATCGTTCGTCTCGTACAAGGACGGTTACGACGGAGCGGGAAAGCGATGCGCAGCGTCCGGAGCTGGCCAATGGTTGGTGTTGTGCGCGGATCCGTGATGCGCCCGCGTCCCGGCGCGCGTGCGCTCGCGCGGTGGATACCGCTCGTCATCCTGTTCGCGCTCTCGCGGCGCGCGGCGGCCGAGGAACCTCTCCCGATCGCGGCGACGGCGTCGAGCGGCCCTAGCGTCGCCACGCCAGTGCCCGAGGAGCCGCGCGAGATCGCGCTTCGTGGGCTGCATCTCCAGTACGGCATCGGCGGAGCGTTCGGTCATGAGCGCGCACAACCAGGCCTGCGACACAACCTCGACGCTGGGGTGCTCTTCGGTGCCTGGAGACCGCGCGCGGCACAGAGCTATCACTCGGCGGGGTTCTTGTTCGGCGCGGCCATGGCCACCGGCTTCCTCTCGTGGCCGACGTACGGCCTAGGAGAGGTCGGCTACGGTGAGACCGAGGGCACGGCCGGCTACGCGATCGTCGCCGGGCCCGCCGTACGCGCGGCGCCGACGGTCGGGGGCGGGGCGACCGTTCGCGGCGCGATTTGGGCGTGGGGCGTGGATGTCGGCGCGCGCGCCGTGCTGGTCGCTGGCCCGTACCCCGAGGTTCAGCTCACGCTCCTGCTCGGCATCGGCGTCAACTGACCGCGTCGCCGCGCGGCGACGTCGCCACGAAGAGACGCTCTTCATTGTCTGACGCGCGTTGACGATCGCGGAGCCACCGGTCAAGACGTCACCACGATGCGCTCACCGAGACGAGAGCTCGCGCGAGCGCGACTCCTGCACGCTGCGATCGCTTTATGCGCGGCAGCGTGTGGACATGGCGCGAGCGACGGGCTTGCTCCGAGCGCGAGTCATGAGCCGACGGCGACGGCGAGCGCCGGCCGAAGCAGCGACGTCGACGCCGGCGTGATGACGCATTTGCCTCAGCCCGAAGAGAGCGACGCGACCGCTCCGCCTACCGCGTGCAACGCCACGCTGGCGGCCGGCGACTCCACGCTCTCGCTCACGAGCGGCGGGCGCGCGCGAACCGCGTTCGTTCACGTCCCCAAGGGACTGAGCTCCACGAGCCGCGCACCTTTGGTGTTCGACTTCCATCCGCTGAGCGTCGACGCCAGCACTTGGAAGCTCGCCACCGGCTGGGCCGATCTCGCCGACAAGGAGGGCTTCATCCTGGTCGTCCCACAAGGGATCGGAAACTCGTGGAACGCGGGCCGGTGCTGCGGCGACGCGCACGACGGCGGCGTGGACGACGTCCAGCTCGTGCGAGATCTGATCACGCGCTTGTCGACGGACGCTTGCATCGACCGAAAGCGCGTCTTCGCGACGGGCTGCTCCAATGGCGGCGGCATGTCGTACCGCCTCGCGTGCGACGCGGCCGACGTCATCGCCGCGGTCGCGCCCGTCGACTTCGACTGCGTCACCGGCCCGACCAACTCGCCGTCGTGCGCGAGCTGCTCACCGTCCCGTCCGATTTCGGTCGTCCAATTTCGCGGCACCGCCGACAACCTCGTGCCGTACGGCGGCGGGCCGACACAGGTGGTGGCCGGCTTCGAGTTTCCTGGCGCGAAGGCGAGCTTCGCCGACTGGGGCGCGCGAAACGCGTGCGGCGGGGCGCCGGAGACCGTCGCGAGTCGTCCTCTCTGCCAGCGCTACCCGACCTGCGCCGCTGGCGCGGAGACCGAGCTGTGCACGCTACCGCTCGGCGTCCACTGCGGGAGCTACCTGCCGTTCGGGCTCGCCAAGGTGGCGTGGGACGTGATGAGCGCCCATCCCCTTCCCTGACGCTTCGCCGTCCTGCCGACGGAAGGCGCGAGTACGCTGCTCGCATGTTGATACGAGACCTCACGGACGCGGACATCGACGCCGTGTTCGCGCTCAACGAGGCCGGCGCGCCGGGCGTGCATCGTGAGCCTGCCTCCGCGCTCGCGGCGATCACTCGCCTCTCCTGCATCGCCCTCGCGATCGAGGACGACGGGCGCGTCGTGGGCTTCTGCCAAGTGCTTCCGCCCGGGACCACGTACGACAGCGACAACTACAAGTGGTTCTCCGCGCGCTACGACGACTTCGTCTACCTGGACCGCGTGGCGGTCGGGGAGGCCCACCGCGGTCGAGGTATCGGCGGGCTCCTCTACGACGAGGTGGAGAAGCGTGCACGAGCGCGCGCGACGTGGCTCACGCTCGAGGTGAACCTCCGCCCACGCAACGACGGCTCGCTTCGCTTTCATGCGCGCCGGGGCTTCACCGAGGTGGGGCAACAAGAGACGGAGTACGGCGCCCTGGTGAGCCTCATGGCCAAGCGACTGCGCTGACGGTTCGCGCGACGTCGCGACGAGCCGTAGACTGGATCGATGACGCGGGTCTTCGACACGCTCCGCATCGGCGAGGCCTCTGACCCCGGGTGGAGCCTCGAGCTCCGGTTGGTCCGCGAGCGCGAGAGCGGAACGCACCACCTCGTCTACGGCGGAGAGGCCCACGGGCCCTTCGCGACGGAGGACGACGCGCTCGCCGAGTGCACGCGATCGTTCGGCTCGCCGGCGTGGCGCTCGAGCCTCACGCTCGCCGAAGGAGAGGCTCCGTGCCCCGTGTGCGGTGCGCCGCTCGCTCGCTCGGCTCGTTATCCGCGCGCGCTCTGCCCGCCGTGCGTGCTCGAAGCGATCGATCGCGAAGGGCGGCGAGTGCGCTTCGCCAACGAGTCGATATCGGGTGGCTTCGTGGCGCATCCGGTGGGAGGCGAGCCTTCGCAAGACCACGACTGCTGGGTTCGCGGCTCGGCCTGTCGCGCCGACGAGTCGTACTTCGGTGGCATCGTGGTCCAACGCGTGGATGGCTGAGCATCAGAGACGCCCGATGTCGTCCCTTCGGCCGGATGTGAATGGAGCTCGCCCGGAACGTGACGACGCCGGCTCCAGCCTGACGGCGGCGCCAACCTGCCGGAGCGCGCGTTCGCCAGCAAGGGGCCGAGCGATGCGTGAGCGCCTGATACGCTCGAGTCGGTGGAACGGCCCCGCGCGCGGCTCGAGATCAGCGAGGTGCCCACCGGCATCCGCGTCGAGCTTCCGTGCGCGGGGACTCGCTTGCCTCTCGATCCGACAGAGCGCCTCCGCGTCCGCCTCGCGGGAATGCCCGGCGCGCCGACCGAGCCACCGCCGTACGCGGTCCGCGTCTGCACCTACGGTGCGGACGGGAAGCCCGACGGATCGCTGGCGCGGCTCCATGAGCTCGGCTGGAGCGGGCGCACGAACGTGATCGTGTTTTTCGATCCGTCGAACGGCTGGACCGCGGAGCACGCTGGACACACGGCCCCTTCGCTCTTCAACGGCGAGCCTTTCTACGGCGCGCGCCGCCTCAGCGACGGCGATCGCATCGAGCCGGCCCGCGGCCTCGTGCTGACGTTCACGCTGGAAAGGGAGTGACCGCCGGCGACGCGCGGAGCGGAACGCCGCCGAAGCACGACGCCGTCACGACACGCGAAAGCCGGCGCACGTCTCGCACGCTTTCGCGAACTTCTCCAAGACCGCGGCGTTCGTCCCGTAGTTCTTGTGCTGCTCCTCGGGAGCGCGATGAAACGTACCGTCGTCGGGGGTTTTCGTTCGCGTGCCATCGAGGAGGAGCCGGTCGTCAGCTTCGAGCGCCGGTAGCAGCGTCTTCCGAATCGCGGCGGCGACGGCGCGGGCTTCGTCTTGAGTCAGCTCGCTGAAGAAAGGATTGTGCAAGGCCTCCGCACGCTCGTCTTCGATGACGTTGAGCGCCCGCACGGCCTCGACGATCGCTCGCCAGTGCCAGAAATTGACGCTGAAGATCACCTCGTTGGATCCTTCATCGAAGAGCGTCACGCCCAAGTCACACCTCCAGCTTTGTATCGTCGCACGTCGCGGCGCACTCCTCACGCAGCGACCGCCGAGGGCGGGAGCGACCCGGCTCGACGGCGTCATGCAACGTAAAGTCGCGGCGGCGCTCGCGGAACGAACGGCGCTCCCCTCTTCTGCCGCCAAGCGCGCGATGGATCGCTGCCCCTCGGCGACGGCCAGCACGTCGAGCGGGCGTGCTGACGTTCACGCTCGCTTGCTAAGCTCGGCGCGATGGGATTCGAGCTCACGCTTCGCGGCACCCGCCGCGCGCCCCCACGACAAGGCCAGAATCCGTTCACGGGCGAGCTCGAGCTCCATGCCCCGCTCGTGATGAGCGCGACGGAGCACGCAGCGATGCTGACCGTCATCGGCCGACACGGTGGACGGCTCGACGACGGCGGCGGAGGTCGGGTGGTGCTCGAGAAGGCCGCGCTCTTCTTCTCCGGATTCGACGAGGAAGGTGGCCTCGTCAAAGTGGAGGGCGATCTTCGTCTCGCCTGCGTCGTGCTCTTCGATCTCGCCGAAGCCGGGCAGTTGGTCGTCTTGCCAGACTTGGGCGACGCGCTGGTCACGAGCCGAAGCGCGCTGGAGAGAGCGACGGCGCTCGAAGACGAGCTCGGCTCACCCACGATCGTGGTCGACGACGCAGAGGCCCTCGCCGCCGCGCTCAGCGCCGAGTACGCCAGCGCCGCAGCCCACACCGAACGAGCCCTCCGTGGAACGTAGCAACGAGGCTCTGACGCATCGGTCGAGCACGGCGGCGAACCGGCCTTGTCGAATTGGCAGCCGCGGAGGATTGGCTACGTGAACCCAAGCTACGTACGGATCCGTCTCCCGCAGAGTGACGCCCTGCGTCGCTTCGCCGAGTGGCAGGGACTCTCCGAAGCGGGGCCTCTGGTGCCGAGCAGCTCCACCGACGCCGTCGCACTCGCTTGCGATGAGCAGGGCGAGTGGAGAGGTCAGGCCGTCCTCGTTTCCCACGTACAGGACTGGACTCTGTTCGAGGATCTGACGGGCGGGCTCAGCGCTGTCGATGCGACCTCCTGGCAAGCCTTCGCAGGCACCGACGATCTCGTGTTCGCCGGCTACAACGACGCCATTGGCTACGGAGCTCTTCTGATTGTCGATCGAGGAGACATCGTCACGAACATCCTGTTCGACGCTTCGGCACCGGAGGACTGCATCTCGGTAGACCACCGCCCGGAGGGCGGCCGAAGCATCCAGAGCTGGACCGACGTCGCAGCGTTCGTCGACGACGACCCTCTGGCCCACTCGGACAGCGGCGTGCTGTGGGTCTATCGCCCGAAGTGATTCGGGGCAGTGGTCGCACGCCGTGCAGCAGCGACAGAAGCTCCCTGGCATCCCATGCTGACCGAAGGTCAGTTCATGGAGAGGCGTCCCCAGGGGGATTCGCTCCGCTACTGCACCGAGGCCGATGCGAAGCGGCCGACAGGCCGCGCAGCCGGCCGAGTGCAGCAGCGACAGAAGCTCCCTCGCATCCCATGCTGACCGAAGGTCAGTTCATGGAGAGGCGTCCCCAGGGGGATTCGCCACGCTACTGCATCGAGGCCGATGCGAAGCGGCCGCTAGGCCGCGCAGCCGGCCGAGTGCAGCAGCGACAGAAGCTCCCTGGCATCCCATGCTGACCGAAGGTCAGTTCATGGAGAGGCGTCCCCAGGGGGATTCGAACCCCCGTTAGCGACGTGAAAAGCCGCGGTCCTGGGCCTCTAGACGATGGGGACGTGAGGCCCGCAGCAAATACTCAGGGTCCCGCCACCTGTAAAGGACGGAATCGCCTCGCACTTCGCCGGCCACCGCATCCCCCTCCGCGTCCCGTCTCCGTACGGGTACATCTCGCACGCCGAAATGCCCGGGCGGAACGAGGCGATTTTCGGGAAGCGCGCTCGCCGATTTGTCGTAGAACGCACCACCCTCATGACGTCGCAACGCCGCACCTTCCGCATTCTCACGCCCTTCATCACTGCCGCCGCCCTCGTTTACGCCTGCGGCGACTCGGGCTCCGGGTCCACCGACACGACCACGACGACCACCAAGGACGCCGGCACCACCAAGAAGGACGGCAGCAGCACGACAGGCGACGCCGACACCACGGTCGACACCGACAGTGGCACGACCAAGAAGGACTCGGGCAGCAAGGACACGGGCACCTCGGCCGACGTCGATCTCGGCGACGCCGATCTCGGTGACGCGAGCGGCGACGGCGCCGTCGCGTGGCCCGACTGCCTCTCGCAACCGGGCGGCGTCCCGACCAAGGCCATCACCGACGTCTGGACCGACAACGCGTCTACGCCGACGCAAGTCTGGATCCCCGGCGCCATCGTCACCGGCGTCTCGCGCGGCGGCTGCGCGGCCGGACAGGCCTGCCAGATTTACGTGCAGAGCGCAGCCACCTTCGCCTCGCTCGCAGCCGGCGCGCACCACGCGATCAAGATCTCCGTCTCGAGCACCGTCGCCTTCCACTTCACCGGCGTCGCGGTCGGCGACGTGGTCGACGTGCTCGGGTGGGGCTGGCGCAACAACCAGAACGGCCTCAACGAGATCATGGCGCAGGTCAATGCGGGTCTGCCCGGCTGCACCAACAAGACCGGCACGGCCACGCCCACGCCGATCACGGGCGTGAAGCTCTCCGATCTCACCCACGCGAGCTACGACACTTACGGCCCGCTCCTCGTGAACCTCGCCGGGATCTCCGGCAAGCCCACCGGCACGGCCACGCAGACCTTCGGCCTCTACACCACGGGCACCGACGCTGGCTTCCTCGACGGCGGCACCGACATCGTGAGCCTCAGCCCGTTCTTCCTCCCGAGCGCCACGTTCACGGATCCGCCCGTCACGCAGAACGTCGTCAACGCGTTCTCGAGCGTCACCGGCGTCTTCGGCACGTTCACGCCCCTCTCCGACGCTGCGGTGCCGACGTACCTCGAGCTCTATCCGCGGACGAGCGCCGACATCTCGAAGTAGTTAGCGATGCGCGACCGCTCGGTCGCGCTGATTGTCGAGCGCAGAGACGCCGCGTTCGGGCACGATGCCTGGATGCGGCGTTTCTTCTTTTGCCTTCCTGCGATCGCTCTCCTCACGGCGCAGGCGTGCGGCGCGAGCAGTGACGACGCCTCGGTCGCGCCCGAGGCGGATGCGAGCACGGAAGCTTCGGTCAACGACGCGAGCGCGAGCACGGACGCCGACTCGTCCGCTGGCGACGCGACGAGCGCTGACGTCGCCACCGACGCCTCCTCGACGACCGACGCGGTCAGCGATTCGTCGAGCGACGCGCTCGCCGACGCAACGAGCGACGCGCTCACCGATGGGGCCGCGGACGCGCCCGCCGACGCGCCCGCCGACGCTCCCGCCGACGCAGCGAAGGACGCCGCCTGCACTCCCCCGCAAGTCGACGTCGGCCACGCCTGCGTGACGCCGCTCGTACTCTTCCGCGGCGATCCGGCGTCGGGTGCTCTCGGCGGTCGCGCCGGCGCCGACGCGCTCTGCGCCGCGGCGCGCCCCGCGCTCTCCCACGCGCCCGCATCGTCGGTCGCGTTCATCTCGGTGGCCGCGGACGACGAGATCCGGGATCTGCCCGGCGGCAAGGGCTTCGCGACCGACCTCCCCATCGTCGGTCCCACGGGAAAGGTGATCGCGAACGACTGGGCCGATCTGCTCGACGGAACGATCGCTCGCTCGCTCTCGGCGGCGGACGTGCTCACGGGCACCGACACGTTCTGGTACTCGGGCAGCGACAAGACCGGAGCGGTCACCTCCAAGACCTGCACCGGTTGGACCGCGGCGAGCACGCTCTTCGACGCGAGCTACGGGATCAGCAGCGCGACCGACGAAGGGTGGATTCGGCAGAGCGGCGAAGCGACGTGCGGTCTCTCGTCCTACAGCGTGCTTTGCATCGGCTACTGAGTTGCGATGACTCGAGCGCCGAGCCGTCGTGCTTCAATTTCTGCTGCGCGAGCCTGCGCACGCACGTAGCCTCGCGGGCACTGCACAAGGAGTGATTGCCCATGAACACGAAGCTCATTCTCGGCTCGTTCTTCCTCGCGTCTGCCATGCTCGTCGGCTGCGGCGACAGCCCGGCCCCGCCGGCAAACGCGCCGTCCGCGCCCAACGCGACGCCGCCCGCTGCGCCGGGCGCGCCGGCCGCGCCGGCCGCGCCTGCTGCGCCCAAGCCGGGTGGCGGTTGGTGATCGTTCGAGCGAGAGGCGCGCTCACTCGAGCGTGATCTCGCTCTCTTGATCGCATCGTGCGCGCGCGTGCGGCGTCGTTGCACGCGCGCGCACAGCGCCCCCGAAAACGCGGTGCGACTCCGGCAAAATAAGTTGCCTGGTCAGCCCGCTGGAAGTGTACTTCTCCAACTGGCTGCGCTTCGCGCGTGATCTCCCCTCGGATCACCACGTCGAGCGCGCCGAAAGGGAGAGGACGATGCGGATGGCTCGCGTAGCCAGCGTCTTGAGCGCTGGCGCACTGCTTTCGTTGTTCCAGGCCTGCGGGAGTGACAACAACACCGACAACGGCGGCGGTGGTACGCAAGACGAGGCCGGGACCAGCGTCGATCCGAATCTCTTCACCGACGCGTCGCACGGCTGTCAGCCAAGGACCTGCGGCGACATTGGCGCCGAGTGCGGTCCGCAAGCCGACGGCTGCGGAAACATCATCCAATGCGGCACCTGCACCGCCCCCGCGTTCTGCGGCGGTGGCGGCCCGAGCAAGTGTGGCTCCGCCGGGGGTGACGGCGGTGTTTGCACGCCGAAGACGTGCACGGATCTGGCTGCGCAGTGCGGCCCGCAAGGCGATGGCTGCGGAAACGTCATTCAGTGCGGCGACTGCGCAGGCCTCGAGTTCTGCGGCGGCGGCGGCGCGAGCAAGTGCGGCTTCGGCTTCCTCCCCGATGGCGGTCAGGTCGACGCGGGCGACGGCGGCGGTCTCTGTACGCCCACCACCTGCGCGGCGCAGGGCAAGAACTGCGGCCCGATGGCGGACGGCTGCGGTGGCCTTCTCGACTGCGGATCCTGCGGGAGCGGGAAGGTCTGCGGCATCAAGTCGCCGAACGTCTGCGCCGGCACCCTCGCCGACGGCGGCGTCGCGTGCACACCCAAGACGTGCGCCGACTTCGGCGCGACGTGCGGACAGCTCGGCGACGGGTGCGGAGGCCTTACCGCACCGTGCGGCACGTGCTCCTCGCCGCAGTTCTGCGGCGGCGGCGGCTACAGCAAATGCGGCGCGGGCGACGCCGGCGTCAACGACGCCGGTTGCACGGGTCTCTGCCAGCAGATCCCCAAGTGCGACGCGGGCACGACGACCCTCACGGGTACGGTCTGGGGTCCGGGCGGCGCGAACAGCGCATACGGGCCGCTCCCCGTCCCCGGCGCGATCGTCTACATCCCCAACGGGGCCGTGCAGCCGTTCACGCAAGGCGTGAGCTGCGACAAGTGCGACGCGGCCGCATCGGGCAATCCCCTCGTGTCGACGACGACGGCGGCGGACGGCACGTTCTCAATCAAGAACGTTCCGGCGGGTTCCAACATCCCGCTCGTCGTGCAGCTCGGTCGCTGGCGCCGTCAGGTCGTCATCCCGACCGTCCAAGCTTGCAAGACCACCGCGTTGAGTAGCGATCTCACGCGACTCCCCAACAGCAAGACGGACGGCGCGGGTGGAAAAGCCGACATCCCGCTCATGGCGATCTCGACCGGCGACGTGGACGCCCTCGAGTGCGTGCTCCGGAAGATGGGTGTCTCGGACGGTGAGTTCACCTCGGCCAACGGCTCGGGGCGTATCCACCTCTACCCGGACAACGGCGCGATTCCGAGCGGACAGAATCCGCCCAAGGCGTCGTCGCTCTACACGAGCCAAAACCAGCTCGACAAATACGACGCAGTGATCTTCGCGTGCGTCGGTGACGAGGTGAAGAAGGATCCGGCCGACCAAGGGCGGGTCAAGGCGTACGCCGACAAGGGCGGCCGCGTCTTCGCGACGCACTACAGCTACGTGTGGCTCTTCGAGCTCGCGCCGTGGAACGGCACGGCGGTGTGGAACGTGGGCCAAGGCAACTACAAGTCCGTGACCGGTCAAATCGACACGACGACGGCGAAGACGCAGCAGTTCGCCACGTGGCTGGGCGTGGTCAACGCGCTCTCGGGCACCAACCCGCCGCGCGTCTCCATCAGCGAGGCGCGACACGACGTCGACGAGAACGTGGCCACCGGCGCCGAGCGCTGGATCACGAGCTACCAAGGTGGCCAAGACCCGCCGCCGAAGATGCTCCTCCACTACGCGTTCAACACGCCCTGGGGCGCGGCGTCGGCGAGCCAGTGCGGTCGCGTGATCTACAGCGACTTCCACGTCACCAAGACGGGCAAGGACGGTTCCGGCGGCCTCACCTTCCCCAAGGAGTGCAACAACAACGCGCTCACCGCTCAGGAGAAGGTGCTCGCGTACATGCTCTTCGACCTGACGACCTGCATCTCGACGCCGACGCCTCCGCCGCCGCCGAAGTGCACGCCGACGAACTGCACGGCGCTGGGCTACAAGTGCGGTCAGGCCGGCGACGGTTGCGGCGGCATCATCGACTGCGGCACGTGCGTTGCTCCGGCGACGTGCGGCGGCGGTGGCACGCCGTTCCAGTGCGGCGGCACGAGCGCGAGCTGCACCCCCAAGAAGTGCACCGACCTCGGCATGGACTGCGGTCAAGCCGGCGACGGCTGCGGCGGCGTGCTCGACTGCGGCACCTGCACTCCGCCCGCGTTCTGCGGCGGCGGCGGCGCCAACAAGTGCGGCACGAACGGCCTCGGCTCCTGCACGCCCACGACGTGCACGGCCGCCGGCGCCAAGTGCGGTCCGCTCGGTGACGGCTGCGGCAACCTCCTCTCATGCGGTACGTGCCCGTCCACCGACGTGTGCATCAACAACCAGTGCGTGACCGGCTCCTGCACGCCGATCACGTGCGCGAGCGCGGGCGCGGAGTGCGGCCCGCTCGGTGACGGCTGCGGCGGCGTCGTCGACTGCGGCACGTGCACGAGCGGCACGTGTGGTGGAAGTGGCACGCCCAACAAGTGCAGCGGCATCAAGTGACGACCCGCTGAGCGGCGAAGGCGCCGCTCAGGCCCAAAGTAAAGCGGCGAGCTCGGTAAACCCGGGCTCGCCGCTTCGCTTTTCTGCCCCGCGACGTCGTGCCGGACGGGTGCGCCGTTTCTACTAGGTCAGGCGGCGGACGCCTCGAGCCATGCATCGAACGCCGAGAGCGTGTCGATGACGACGGCGCGTAGGCGAAGGTCGTCGCTCGTGACGTCTTCGTACGCGAGGACGGTGCCCGCGTACGACGGCCCAGCCGGCCCGACGTAGGCTTCGAAGACCACGCCCGTCTCGCAGTCGCGAATCGCGACGACGTCCGCCTCGCGGTCTTCGTCGTGCGCGGGCTCCCCGAAGCACACCGACAGCTGCGCCGCGAAGCGCTCGCCGTCCACGGCCTCGTCGAACGAGAGCGCGGGGTTCACTTCGTTCCGCCCGCAGAGGCGCGTCGTCTCCTCGGGCATCGACTCAATGCGTTCATAGCGGCCCATGACGCGAAGCCTGAGCAAGTCACGCGCCAGCGAGCGCGCTCGTCATTTCGCCTGGACGAAGCGCGCTGTCTGCGCACGGTTTGCGTGAGGGCGCAGCCCCAGCCGCACACGCCCCCACGCGCCCCGCCCCGTGCACTTTCGCCTCACTGCGCGATGCAGGTGAGGCGGCGCTCCACGGTGTTGCCGCGCGGGCCGGTGATCTCCACGTCCTGCCCGCCGAGGAAGGTGATCGTGACCTTCACGGCGCCGTCCTTGCGATCGAGCTCGAGCTCACCGCTCGACGGGCACGCGGCGCGGCTCCCGCACACCTTGAATCCCGACACGGTGCGACCGAACGAGGTGTCGCCGACCGTGTTCTTCGCGCTGCCGTCGCGCGTCATGCACTTCGACTGAACGTCGTACGTCGACGTGAAGTCGGCGTCGTGGGTCCACGGAACGCTCTTCGACGGATCGGCGACCTTGGCGAGCGAGCCCGACCACGCGCCGACGCGGTGCTTGGTGATGACGGAGCCCGAGCGCGTGTAGGTGACGTTGCGCGCGCCCGAGAGCGAGGCAGCCACGCGCTCGCCCTTGATCGAGAAGCCCTGAGCCTCGTGCTTCACCAAGAAGCCACCGCCGTTCGCGAGGCTCCACGTCGACTTCACGGTGCCGTTGTAGATGGCCTTGCCCTCGGGGCCGGAGCAGTTGGTGAACACATGGCTGAACTGGCCGAGGCCGAGGCGGGTCGTGACGATGCAGCCGGCCGGCTGGAAGTATTGGCCCGGGTTCGTGCGGATCTTGGCGTCGAGACCGGCGAGGTCCGTCGCGTCACCGGCCGCGCCGGGCTCACTCGCGGTGGCGCCGCCGAGACCGTTCTCGATCGCGGACTCGGCGTTGGACTCCGCGTCCTCCGAATCGTCGTTCGCGCCGCGGAGGGCCTCCTCGCTGGTGCCGAGGGTCCCGTCACTCGAGACCGGGATCGTCGAGGAGGACGACGGCCCCGCAGAACAACCGACGACGAGGGTGCTGGCGATGGCGAGGCTGCAGGCGATGGCGAGGGACGAGGTGTTCATGGGGTCTTTGGCTCCTTGAGGGGACGAGCTCCTCTCAGCAGCCTGCGTGCCACGCGCCCGCACCCAAATTTCCCGGAAATTTCGCGTGACGACCGCCTGAAATACGCCGCACGCCGTGTCCACTGGACGCGCGGCCGTTCGGTCACCGTGAGCCGTCGTCAACGCACGCGCACATCGCACCACGCGGACCAGCCACCCGCCTCACTTGAGGTAGTCGCCCACGAGCGCGAGCCACTCCGGTTTGACCAACCAGGCCGTCGGGTTCGATGGGTCGAGGTAGTAGATGCCGTGCGTCTTGGGATTGGTGGCTTGCTCGCGGTAGGTCCACCACGCGAAGCCCACGCCACGCGTACGAAGTGCGCCGAGCACGTCGCGCGCCTTGGTCTGCGCGTCTGGATCGCCGCTCTGAATGCCGACCTGATTGATCCAGACCGGCGCGTGGTGCTTCGCGACGAAGGCGTCGATCTGGGGCATGCGCCCGAGCGTGTTGTCGAAGATGAAGTAGTCGCCCGTGTAGATGAGGCTCGGGTCGATGGTCGTGAACGAGGCTTCGAGCCGGTGAAGGTTGTACGAGTCGTTGGGGCCGACCACGATCGGCGTCTTCGGATCGATGGCTCGAATCACGGGGATGATCGAGTCGTAGAAGTCCTTCACCTGCGCGTCGGTGACGTCGACCGCGTGCGGCTCGGGCAAAATCTCCCACGCACCGATGTACGGGAGGCTCCCGTAGCGCCGTACGAGGAACTGCCAGACCTCGACGAACTCCTGCTTCATCGCGGCGTCGGTCCAGAAGTTGTCGGTCGCGCCGTTCGCACCTTGGCCGTAGTTCGAGTCGACGAAGAGGACGACCCAGAGCTTTTGGCTCACGGCCCACGCGATCGTCTGATCGAGCAGCGCGAGGTGGCCCGGCTCGATGTGCCCCGGCGACGCCGAGTCCTTGCAGTCGACGCCTGGCTTCCAATCGCCCCACCATCGAAGCGGAATGCGGACCGAGCTCGCCCCTTGCGCGGCGTTGTCCGCGGCATCGTTCGGTTGCGCGGTCCCCCACTGTCCCCAGTTGTATCCGCGGAGAACGATCGGAGCGCCCGAGGGATCGAGGATCTTCTCCCCTGACACCACGAGTCGCAGCGGCGACCCCTCCAAAGCTCCGGCATCGGAAGCCCCGCCGTCGTCGAACGCGCCGGAGCCTCCCGCATCCGAGGCTGAAGGCGCCGCGGACGTCGTCTCATCGGTCGGAGCCGACGGCTTGGGCGAGGCGGTCGGCTCGACGGTGGCGTCGCAGCCAAGGGTGAACCCGAGAGCGAGAGCGAGCGAGAGAACGGCGGTGCGCATGCAGGCCGACCAGCACCCGACATGCCACCAAAGCTCGACGCGACAGCACGGCGAATTTGCGGAGAACCACCCGATAGCCATGACCTCGGACGTCACCCTTGGCGCCGCACCATGACGTCGGAGAGCCCTCGGCCTCCGGCCCCGTTTGGTGTAAGGCCCTGGGCACCATGGCCGAGCGTGAGCCCATTCGACTCGATCAATTCCTGAAGCTCCGCGCGGTGACCTCGAGCGGTGGCCAAGCCAAAGCGCTCATTCAAGGCGGCAAAGTCACCGTCAACGGCGAGGTCGAGACCCGACGCGGCCGCAAGCTCAAGCTCGGCGACGTGGTCCGAGCCGAGGGCGGCGAGTGGACGGTGGACGACTCGCTCGCCTCCGGCGACGACGCCGCGTCCGAGCCCGAAGCCTGAGGGAGCGGCCTCAGCCCCGGAACATGGGCTGACCGTCGACCATCGCGTCCTCGATGGCCTCGAGGTTCACGTCGTCTTCACGGTCGAGGAGCGCGTCCGCGAGGATGCCCTCCACGAACACCGCCTCGCGTGGATCGAACGTGAAGAATGCGGGGCGCTCGGCGGGCGCGGCCGGTGCCTCGACGCGCGCGCCCTCGTCCGCGTCATCGTCGTCTTCGTCGTCCTCGATCGGCTCGCCGTCTTCCTCGTCGAGGTCCTCCCGCGCGCGGACGGCGTCCGGCGGTGCGAACGCGCGGTATTGCGACTCGCTGCAGCGAAGGAGCCGCGCTTTGGCCGGCTTGCCGAGCTCCATCGCGCCGCGGTCGCCGGCCTCGAGCCATGCATCCGCGTCGAGCCCGCCTTTGACGATGAAGTGCCCGGCCTCGGTGAGGTACGTCACGAGGAGGCTCCGCACCTTGAGCGACTTCCCCACGAAGAGCTGCGCATCCCACGCGACGAACGCGTTGTCACACACGACGTTGCCGGTCACGTAGAGGCCGCCGAAATTGTCGGACTGGTTGAAGAGGAGCGCGCCCTTCACCGTGAGGTTGCCGTCGACGATGTGCATCGTCACCTCGTCGCGATCGTGGGCGCCGAAGATCGCCGCCCCATCGACGGTGATGTCACCCTTGTGGACGAGGCAGTGATCGGGCTCCTCGCCGAAGAGGCCATCGATCCCGGTGACGCCGAGCGAGTCGAACGCGTACTTCTCGCTCGCCTCGTCGAACGGCATCTTCTTCCACTTGAAGCTACCTTGCACCACACGGTACTCGACCGAGGGCGCCGTGTCGCGGGTCGACGCGGCGCAGCCACCGACGATCGTCGCGACGCTTGACGACGGTCAGCAGCGAGGACAGAGAGCGCATCGTGACCGTCGACTCGCGTTCGATCTTCGACTCGCGCGACTTCAACGAGCGACTCTTCTTCCCGCGCGACGACGACGCGCCGACTCCCCCCGGCGCGCGCGATCTCGCCCTCGAGATGGAGGACGGCGTCACGCTCCACGCGCGCTTTCACCCCGCGCCAGAAGCGCGCGTCACGTTCGTGGTCTTCCACGGCAACGGCGAGGTCGTCGCCGATTACGATCCGCAAGCTGCGCTCTATCGCGACGTCGTCGGCGCGAGCCTCGCCGTGATCGACTTCCGCGGGTACGGCCGGAGCGGGGGCGCGCCGACGTACCGACGCGCGATCGCCGACGCGGTGCCGTCGGTCCGTGCGCTCCGCGTCGCGCTCGCGGGCGTCATCGATCGTACGCCGCTCGTCGTCCTCGGTCGTTCGCTGGGCGGCGCGTGCGCGGCCGAGGTGGCGGGGACGAGCCCGTGCCCCGCCGACGCCATCGTGATGGAGAGCGCCGGCGCGTTCCCCCGCACGCTCATCGAGCGCCGCGGCCTCACGGCGCCGACTTCGCTCACCGAGGAGGAGGCGCGCCTCTTCGATCCCTGTCCCAAGCTCGCGCGCGCGGCCGTCCCGGTATTGGTGCTCCACGGCGCGCGAGACACCATCATCCCGGCCGAGGAGGCTCGCGCGACCTTTGCCGCGCTGACGACGCCGAGGCGCACGCTGGTCTTGGTACCCGGCCGAGACCACAACGACGTCGCTCACGACGCTGCATATTGGAACGCGCTCCGCGACTTCGCGGCGTCAATCGCCCCAACCCCGACCTGAGTGACGCCCCCGGCAAGAGGTTGGTGGCCGGGCGGACCTCGTTCCGTGAAGGAATCGCGATCGACGTAGCAGCGTAAGAATCCATCCTTTTGCGCGCCTGGTCGGCGGGGAGCGGTGGCACTTCCGTTCGAGATGGCCGTTCGCCCGCCGCCCGTCGTCGCCCTGGTCCTTGCGCTCTTCGCCCTTGCGTCCGGATGCGCGCACGTCCCAGCCTACGACCGCGGAAAGCTCGCCCACCCCAGCATGTCGACCGGGGACCTGACCGGCGTAGGCGCGGCCCACGTGTACGCGGTGCAGGAAGGCGCAGTGGGTGGTGGCGCCGGCGCCGGCGGCGGATGCGGATGCAACTGAGTCGCACCTGCAGGCGCGTCGCGTCGCTGGCCGTCGTCCTCGCCTGGGCCGGCCGCGCCTCGGCCCAGCGCCCCGAGGAGCACGCTCCGCCTCACCTTCCACCGGATCCGCCGGCCGCGAGCGCCGAGCCGCCCGCCCTCGCGACGCATCCGGTCGACGTTCGCGGATCGAGCGAGGTCGCCGCATACGCGGACACGGATCACGTCTACGTGATCTCGCCGACGGTCGCCGCCGCTGTCACTCACCCGACGGCTGGGTGGAGTGTCGACGGTCGGTATCTGGTCGACGTCGTGTCAGCGGCCTCCGTCGACATCGTGTCGACCGCCTCGCGCCCGTTTCACGAGGTGCGGCACGCCGGCGCGCTCAACGGCACCTACAAGCCGGGCGATCTCGGCGCCTCCGCCAACGGCGCCGTGTCGAGCGAGCCGGACTACCTCTCCCTCTCGGCGGGTGGCACGGTCTCGCAAGACCTCTTCGATCGCAACGTCACCTTGCTCGCTGGCTACGGACATGCGCGCGACGTGGCCGGACGAACGGGGACGTCCTTCTCGCTCTTTTCGCGAACGCTCGACACCGACGCGATCAAGCTCGGCGGCACGCTCATCGTCGATCGCGCCACGGTCTTTTCGATCCTCGGCGACGCGATCTTCGAGAGCGGCGACCCTTCGAAACCCTATCGGTACGTTCCCTTGTTCGCGCCGGGCACGGTCGTGCCGCGCGGCGCATCCCCCGACTTGGTCAATCGCCTGCGAACCTCGGCCCGGGTGCTCGAACAGCTCCCGCTCTCGCGCGAGCGGTACGCGCTCGACACGCGAATGGCGCACCGCTTCGATCGCGCCACGCTTCGGTTGGACGAGCGGATGTACGCCGACACTTGGGGAATGAAGGCGACGACTACCGACGCCCGCGTGCTCCTCGATCTCGCGCCGCGCGTGGAGCTGGGCCCCCACCTTCGCTTTCATGCTCAGTCGCCCGTCTCGTTCTGGCAGCGCGCGTACGAGCTCCGCGCCGGCTTCGACGTGCCCGCGATTCGCACGGGAGATCGCGAGCTCGGGCCGCTCGTGAACTTGACCGGCGGAGCGTCGCTCAAGTGGGCCGTCGGCCCACGCGCCACGCCGGACGCGGTCGTTCTCGGACTCGAGGGTAGCGTGACGGACACTCAGTATCTCGACGCGCTTTACCTCCGAACGCGCCTCTCGACGCTCGGAGTCCTCTCGATCGAGGTGAGACGATGAATCACCGAGCCCAGGCCCTCCCGCCGCTCCTTCTCGTGCTCGCGATCTCGATGGGCTTCCTCTTCGGGTGTGACCCCATTCACACCGAAGCGGTGGACGCGCTCGGCGGCGAGACGCCCGGCACGCGCCCTGGCCCGCAGCATCGACCGGGGCAGCCGTGCCTCACCTGCCACGACGGAACGATCGGAAATCCGGGTGAATTTTCGGTCGCGGGTACGGTGTACGTCGACGAAGAAGGCAAGACCCCCGCTTCGGGCGCAGTCGTGACGCTCACCTCGGCCGACGCCACCACGTTCTCGCTCCGCACCAACAACGCGGGGAACTTCTTCGCGCGGCCCAAGGACTACGCGCCCGTCTATCCGATGCGGGTAGCCGTCTCGTACGGCGGCATCTCCGTCGACATGGTCTCGCTCATCGGCCGCGACGGCTCGTGCGGCGACTGTCACGGACCAACGCCAGGCCCGAGCTCGGCAGGACGCATCTTCATTCCCGCCGACGGAGGCACGCCGTGAGCCCGACGCGCATGCTCTCGGTCAGCCTCGCGCTCGTGCTCGGGCTGGTCACGCTCGCGTGCTCGAGCCCGAACGGCGACGACCGGACCGCGACACGGGTGCCCGATCGCACGAGCTTTCCTCCGGTGTCGGATCTCCTCGATCATCGCTGCGGGTCGTTCGATTGCCATGGATCGACCGCACGCAACTTGCGCCTCTACGGACACGAGGGCTTGCGGCTCGATCCGGCCGGACGCCCGAGCTCCAACCCGAACACCACCAGCGCCGAGTACGACGCGAGCTTTCTCTCCATCGTGACCTTGGAGCCCGAGCTCATGAGCGCCGTCGTTGCCGAAGGCGGCGCGAGCCCGGAGCGCCTCACCTTCGTCCGCAAGGCGCGCGGCACCGAGCACCACAAGGGCGGCACGCTCATGAACGAAGGCGATCCGCAGGATCGCTGCATCACGGAGTGGCTCGCAGGTCGCGCCGACGCCGCACTTTGTACGCGCGCGCTCGCCCAGTGAGCGCGCTCAGCGCGGGGCAACCGGCGGCGGCGGTCGCGAGCTCAAGGCCGGCCGCTCCGTCTCGCCGGATCCGAGCTTCAAGAACTGCTGGGAGACGGGGTCGTAGTCGAACACCTCGCCGGTCGCGATCTTGAAGACCCAGCCACGGATCTTGAGCTTCCCTTGATCGAGACGGCGGGCGACGAACTCGAACGTGCGGAGGTTCTCGAGCTGAAAAAGGACGTTCTCCTGGGCTGCCGCGGTCATGCGCGCTTCGCCGTCGAGCTCGCCGTAACGCTCCGCGATGACCGTCGGCAACGAGGAGGCCTCACCGAGCCAGCGCTGAACGAACGGCAGATGGGCCGTGCGCTCCGGATGGAGGATCGCATCGATGGCGCCGCAGTGCGTGTGACCGCACACGATGACGTGCCCGACCTCGAGGACCTCGACCGCGTATTCGATGGCTGCCGACACACCTCCGACCACGCCGCGGCTGACCGATGGAACGATGTTGCCGACGTTGCGCACGATGAACAGCTCACCCGGCGCCGCGTTGGTGATCAGCGTGGGGACGATGCGCGAATCGCTGCAGGTGATGAAGAGCGTCTCGGGTCGCTGGCCCTCGGCGAGCTGCTCGAAGAGCCCGCGATTGGACTCGAAGTAGTTGGCGTGAAAATGGTGAATCCCTGCCTCGAGCTTCTGCACGCGGCGCACTTTAGCCTGGGGGCGCCGCCTGTCCACGAATGAAGGACCTCCGGGGTCCCGTTTGGGAGGCCGGGCAGCCCGAGGCCCGCGAATTGCTCGCCGCGCCGGGGCCAAGCGGCATAGAGTGCGGGCGTGACGCTCTCGCTCCTCTTGTTCCTGCACCTCGTGTCGTTCGCCGCGTACGTCGGCGCGGGCTTTGCGCAGAACAACTTCCTCAAGGCGTCGGCTGGCGACGCTCTCGCCCCAGCCATTCGTGCCGAGTACGAGCGGCTGGCTGCCGCCATCGTGACCAAGATCGAGCTCCCGGCCATCTTCGGAGCCATCGTGTCCGGCATCGGCTTCTTGGGAACCAACCCGGCGCTCATGAGGCAAGGCTGGCTCCACGCCAAGCTCACGTGCGTCCTCCTCCTCGCCGTGCTCAGCCACCTCGAGATGTTCAACGCGCGCCGCATCGTTCGCGCGCGCGAAGGCGCCGCAAGCGACGCCGAAGCCGTGATCGCCGCGCGAAAGAAGCGCCACGCGCTCTTCGGCACCATCGGCTCGCTCCTCGTCGTGGTGCTCCTCGCGCTCGTCACGTTCGCGCGCCTCGCCTGAGGAGCGCGCACGGGTGGATCGTGCGCGGCTCGCGTGAGCCGCGCGACGCCCATGCGCGCGTGTACGCAGAGGCGCGACGTTCGGCCGCCCGCGGCGGAAGGCCGACACCTGCGGTGAAGCGACGTCGCATCCCGCGAGCGCATGCGCAACGCGGCCGCATGGGCACCTCGCTTGCAGCCGCGAGCGCACGATGCGTCTCGTCTCGTTCGTTCTCCTCCTCGCGCTCGCGGCGTGCTCGAGCCCGAAGGAGGGCACCTACGTTTACGATCTCGGGAGCGGGGGCGGCACCGCGCCCGGCACGGGGTCGGGCCCGGCGAGCGGCGGGGCGGCCGGCGCCCCGACGAGCCGCCCGGCGGGGACGACACCTGCTTCGCCGGGCAGCGGGACGAGCACGCCATCGAGCCAAGGGACGTTCGACGTCTCGCTGGACAAGGCGAGCGCGGGCGTCGATCTCATGGCGAGCGAGAAGGTAACGTTGACGCTGACTCCGAGCGGAGGCTTCGCGGGCATGGTCACGCTCGCCGCGGCCGGCCTCCCCGCCGACGTGGCGGTGACGTTCGACCGAACGAGCATCGATCTCTCGGCCGGGCCTGCGATGGTGCTCGCGACGATCACGGCGGCGAGCCGCGCCTTGCCGTCGACGGCATCACTCTCGTTCACGGCGAGCGCGGCAGCGCGGCCGAGCGTGACGAAGAGTCTGGCGCTCACCGTCAACGCGCGCATCACGGTGACGATCACCGAGGCCGCCATCACTCCGAGCCCGGTCACCTTGACGCTCGGCAGCAGCCCCATCGCGGTGCGGGTCCATAACGCCGACAACGTCTCGCACCAGATCCACGCCGACGACGCGCAGCGCGGCTTCGCGCACGGCAACGACATCGATCCCGGCGCGGACGAGGCTGACACCCAGGCGGGCGCGCCGCGCACCGTGAAAGCAAAGGGCACGTACGACTACTACCTGCACGACAACTCCGGCGTGCGCGGCAAGATCGTGGTGCAGTAGGTGCGTCGGCGCGCCGCTCAGTAGCCGCGACGCACCGCCGCGACGACCTTCTTCGCCGCGGCCTCGGACGCCGCGCGCGCCGCCTCTGCTTCGGTGGCGTAGCGACCGAGCGTGACGGCCCAGTAGCAGCAGAAGAGCCCGGGGACGGTGGTCGAGTCGATCACCTCCGCGCCGGCGAACCCGCGCGCGCGAAGATCGGCGGCGAGGCGATCCGCGTCCTCGCGCCCGGTCGCGTTCGCAGTGTCGAACGACTCGGTGATCGCGAAGAACGATTTGCCGTCCGGGGGCGACGCGGGCGCGCCCCCAGCGATGCCGGCGATGGGCGGCAGCGTGGGGCGCACGACCACGGGCTTGGCGTCGGAGGCGCGCTGCGCGGGTCGAAGGCGGAGAACGCGCAGCTCCGCGAGCTTGTAGGCGTCGCCCTCCTTGTGAAGCTTGCGTTCGCTCGACTCT
Organism: Polyangiaceae bacterium; assembly: GCA_044224815.1. Classification (GTDB taxonomy): domain Bacteria; phylum Myxococcota_A; class Polyangia; order Polyangiales; family Polyangiaceae; genus JADJCA01. Next base: position 15,221 of record JBGAJR010000001.1, on the reverse strand, counting down.
CCGGTGAAGAAGCCCTCGGCCACGTAGACGGAGCCGGGCACCTGGACCGTGCCGGCGCTCTTCCGCACCTCGAGCGGCGGCTCGGGTGCCGTCTTCTCGAAGACCGGAGTGATCCAGCGGTTCGTCGGGTTCGTCGTCGACATCACGCCGAGGTAGTACTCGGGGCAATCGCATCCCCACTCGCCGCGATGAATGAGCGGCACGCGGACGAGCGCCGGCGTCTTCTTCTTGGCCTCCGCGACGCGAGCGTCGATCCAGGCGGCGCCGTCTTTCTCCCAACGTTCGGCGCCGTCCAAGAGGAAGCTGTCGGCCTTGTCGATCGCGAAGAGCGCTCCGCTCAGCGGACGCGGCGGCGGCGAGGTGAGCGCGGATGCAGCGGCGGCCACGGACACGACGGGGGTCGGGGCCGGCACAACCGACGCAGACGCTACGGGCGACCCCGCATCGCCGGCCGGCGCGGGCACCGCCTCTTTCGAACGGCATCCGGCGCTCACGAAGAGCAGCGCGACGGGGAAAACAATGGCTCTCACGCGACGCATTCTGCCAGAGTCCGATCGCGCGACGCTCTTCATCCGACGATGGAACGCGCTGTCACCAAATGTCGGGTGATCCGGCCAGGTGGTCGACGCCTGCCCGCGGCGTGTACCATGCAAAAGATGCGACGCCGCGAGGTGGAGAGGGTATCGCTCGCGCTGACCCTCGCTTCTTTTTGTATCTCGGTTGCGGGCTGCCCGGACTTCTCCAGCCTGCAGAGCGATGAGCAGACCCCAGTGTCGGGCGACGCGGCGAGCGGTCCCAACTCCGAAGCAGGAACGACGGACGCGACGTCGCTCGGTGACGGCGCGAGCGCCCCGAACGACGCGGGCGCCGAGGCCGACGCGCCCGTCGTGGCTCCGCCGAACGGCTTCGCGCTCACGCTGACGCCGCCACACGTCACCCTCGATCCGAGCGACTCGACGGACGTGACGGTCACCGTGGTGCGAGACGTGGCGTTCCAAGACGCCGTGGACGTGACGGTGCAAGGGCTGGGTGCCGATCTCACGACGAACCCACCGACGGTGACCATTCCGGCCAGCGCCATGTCGGGAAGCTTCACCATCGTGGCTTCCAATTCCGCAAAGGTCCCCGCGGACGTCGCCGTGAAGGTGATCGGCATCTCCAAGAAGGACTCTTCCTTGAGCGCGACCACCGAGCTGGGCGTTCGCGTGGGCTCCTTCTTCACTGCTGCGACCACGTCGACGAGCGTCACGCTCCCGCCCTGGACGACGGAGCTCGAGATCAAGGTGTGGGGCGCGGGCGGTGGCGCGGGCGGGGCGATCTCGACGGAGCCCGGTCCGTTCTGGGGTGGCTACGGTGGGCCGGGCGGATTCGCGCGGGCGCGCGTCGCCGTGAGCGCGTCGCAAGCGCTCACGGTCACGGTCGGCACCGGGGGCGCATCCGGGCAGGCGTCGTTCGGCGGTGCGTCGACGCCCAACGGCGGCGGCGGCGGCGGCTACTCGGCTGTCGCGCAAGGCGCAACCATGCTCGTCGTCGCCGGTGGCGGCGGCGGCGGCGGCGGCGCGCAGGCCTACAACAACAGCGGCCACTGCTACGGCGACAGCTTCGGCATCTACGCCCTCGCGGGCGGCGGCGGCGACGGGCAAGCGTCGGGGGCCAATCCGCAACGCTCGGCGACCAAGACCGCGCCCGGCGTCGCCGACCTCGACGGTGGCGCCTCTCCGGGCACGTCGCTCGCGGGCGGGAACGCCAGCTACTCCGCGATCGCCGGCGGAACGCCTGGCGGCGGCGCAGGCGGCACCGCCGACGACGGATGCTGGGGCAGCCAGGGCGGCGGCGGTGGTGGTGGCGGCGGCGGCTGGTTCGGTGGCGCGAGCGGCGTTGGGCGCCAAGGAATCTACGGATCGCACGTGTCGGGCGGCGGAGGCGGCAGCGGCCACGTGATCGCTGGAGCCAAGAACGTCGTCCAGGTCAACGACACGACGCGCACGTCGGACCCCGACTACGCGGCACCCGCAGGAAACGGCGGCACGCGCGGCGCGGACGACGCGGGCGCAGGCGCCGGGAGCCCGGGCCGAGTCGTCATCCGCTTCGCGAAGCCGTGAGCGCGGCGCGCTTCTTTCGGCGATAGAGGGCGAAGAGCCCGACGAGGATCGCGAGGACGAAGAGCGCCACGAAGACGGGCAAAAACACGGCAACCACCGACGTGACGAGCGCGGTCACGTCCTCGATCGCGCTCACCACAGGCGCTCCGAAGCCGAGCGTAGAAGCGTTGACCGCGGGTCGCGCGCTCGCCTTGAGGGCGTGCACGCTGAAGGCGGTGACGAGACCGATCACGATCGGGAGCCACGAGGGGACGTCGGTCACGACGCCGGCGCCGGCCGCGAACGCGAGGGCGCCAGCGGCGGGTCGCACTACGGTTTGAACGATATCGTTCACGTGATCGACCCCGGGGATCTTGTCGACGAAGAGCTCGATCACGAGCAGCACGGAGACGAGCGCGAGCGCCCAACCCTGGGTGAGGACGTCGAGCGGCGCCGCGAGGTGAACGACGCCGAGGCGCGCGAGGACGGCGATGACGAGCACCGGCACGTAGGCGTTGAGCCCGGCGGCACCGGCCAACCCGAACGCAGTGAGAAACGACGTCATCGCTCGAACAGCGTACTCCAAGGCGAGGTGAGCGGGAGCGTTGGGTCGTCCCGCGAACGCGCGCTTGTAGCGCGAGCCCGCGCAGTCGATCATGCCCCCATGTCACGCGCCGTTCCGCTTCCGTTCGCGGTCGCCTTCGTCCTCTCGCTCTCGTCCGTCGCGCTCACCGCCTGCAAGTCGAAGGAGAGCGCATCGTCCGCCCCCGCACCCGTCGCGGCCTCGAGCGCTCCCTCCGCGGTCGCGCCGACGTCGACGGCGCGCGCGGCAGCGAGCGCCGCCGTCGCCAAGACCGTTCCCGGCGCGAGCTTCCTCCCCGCTCTCCCGCCCGCCGCAGCCGCGCCGGGCGCGACCTCACGCCTCGATCGACCGACCAAGGAGGGCTTCGCAGAGACGGTCTACAAGAAGGGCGACCTCGAGATCGCGACCCTCACCGTGACCGACACCTTGCCGCTCCCCGCGATTCGCGACGACTACAAAGGCGCAACGGACACGGTCGACGGGAGCCCGCTCAAGACGAGCGGAAACTTCAAGTCGGCGATGCTCGTCGGCGATCGCTTCCAGGTGCAGATCGCATCGCCGCGCCTCCGCGCGGATCAGCGAAAGGAGCTCCTCGGCAAGGTCGATCGCCAGGCGCTCACCGCGCTCAAGTAGGATCGGCGCGCGATGCAGACGGACTTCCATCACGCGGTCACCTACGTGCTCGCTCGGCTCGCGGGCTTCGATGCGCGCGAGGCGACCATCATCTCGCACGCCGCGCAGTACGTCGACGACGCGACCGAGGACGGCACGATCGGCTTCGACAATGGCGCGCGCTACTCGCGCATCAGCTCTGCGCACCGGATGCTCGACTACCGCAACTTCGACTCGCTCGCCGCGAGCCGAGTGTGGCTTCCGTTCCACTTTCTGCCGGGCAACCGAGGGCTCCCCGCCGACGAGGCGCCCGACGGTCCGTTCATCGAGCGGCTGGTCACCATCCCCAACTCGGCGGTCGCGCAAGACATGCTGCGTGCGACGTTCGCCGATCGCGCGGCGCCGTGGGCGCTTCATCGCTTGGGGATCGCGATGCACGTCTACGCCGACACCTGGTCGCATCAAGGCTTCGCGGGCGTGCAGCACATCGTCAACGCCGCGTCGGACCTCACGGGCGAAAACGGCGAGCCCGATCTCGATCTGATGGGCCGCCTCAAGAACTACTTCGTGAGCTCGGCGCTTCCGTTGGGTCACGGGAGCGTGCTCAGCCACCCCGATCGCCCGTACCTCGTCTGGGCGTACACCAACGGGCGCGGCGAGCGCATCTCGCGCAACAACCCCGACGACTTCATCGACGCGAGCGAGCACATGGTCCGCGCGATGCAGTGCTTCCGCGCGGGGGACTTCGATCTGGCCGCGCCGGGCCTCGACGCCACGGACCGCTACACCATCGAGCGATTGTTCCGCGAAGTGCGCGGCGACGAGCACGAGCGCCACGCGCGCTGGCTCGCCGAAATCGCGCAAGGCGCCTTCAGCTTCGGGCCCGAGACGGTGACCTACGTGGCCGAGGGCGCCGGCTCATGGAAAGAGGCCGCCCTCGGCGCGGTGAGCGAAGAGGGCGTGCCGCACTTCTCGCGGGCGTTCTTGGAGAGCGACTGGAAGTACTTCCACGACGCGCTCATCATCCATCGCTTCGACGTCGTGCACCGCATCCTGCCGCGCTACGGCATCTCTACGGCGTGACGACGCTCCAGCGAGCGCCGGAAGTCACTTCTTCTTGGCGTCGACCTTGGCGTCGGCCTTGCCCGGCGCCTTGGGCGCGAGGCGCTCGAGCCCGCGACACGCGAGCTCGTCCTTCGACTTCTTGCAGGCCTTCTGCCAGTCGCCGACGATCTTCATCGCGGCCTTGTCCTTGGCGACCTCGGCCTTGCGGAGCGACGCGCACGTCCAGACTTGGTAGTCCTCGGCCACGCAGCCGCGCGCGAGGAGCTCGACCGCCTTTTGGTGATCCTTGGCGACGCCCTCGCCCTTCTCGTTCATCTTGGCGAGGTCGTCGCACGCTTGGCCAACCCCGAGATCGCACGCCGTGGTGTAGAGGCCGACGGCCTTGCCCGCGTCGGCGGTGACGCCTTCGCCGACGGAGTACGCCTTGGCAAGCTCATGGCAGCCGTAGCGGTTCTTCTTCTTGCACGACTTGTCGAACGCGACCGCGGCGCGGCCGAAGTTGGTCTCGACGCCGCCCGTGCCGTCGCGGAGCGCGTAGCCCGCCTCCTTGCAAGCATCACCGTCGCTCGAGGCATCGCACACCCCGATGCACTGGGCGCCCTCGCACGGCGTGGCGACCGACGCCGAGGTCGTCTCGACGTCGGTGGCCGGACGCGCCTTCTTGCTGTTGGCGGCGGCCGGAACCTCGGCGGCCGGCGCGGCGGCGCGCGGCTCGGCGCCCCACTTGCGGGGCTGACCGGCGCACCCGGCGAGCGTGAGGAGGGCGAGAACGGACAAGGAGGTGACGGCGGTGGGGCTCATGAATTCGCGCGCGGTATAGCCCACGGCCGACGCCCCGCAAGGGACGCCGCGGCCCACCCGAGTCGGGCCGGATTGCTGGCCTTGCGTGGGGGCGCAAAGCGCGCGCCTCCTCCGCGAAAACCCCGTGAATTCAGGGGCGGAACGTGCGGCACGGGCGTTGCGTTGCTCGCCGCCTCATGACCCATGCCCGCCCCGACCTCGCCACGCCCGAAGGCCGCATCGCCCGCGTTCGCCAAATCGCGACCGAGGTCTCTCAGAAGGCCGCCCCGCTCGTCGACCGAGACGCGCGGTTCCCGCGAGAGTCGATCGATGCGCTCAAGGAGGCGAAGCTCCTCTCGGCATACGTGCCCCGCGCGCTCGGCGGCTACGGGTCGAGCGTCCTAGAGCTGTCGGAGATGTGCGAGCTCCTCGGTCAGGAGTGTGCGTCGTCGGCGATGGTCTTCGCCATGCACCAGATCCAGGTCGCCTGCGTCGTGCACCACGGCGAGGGCTCGGCATTCTTCCGCGACTACATGGGCGAGCTCGTGCGCGAGCAACGCCTGATCGCGTCGGTCACCTCGGAGGCCGGCGTCGGCGGCTCGGTGCGAACGAGCATCAGCCCGATCCTTCGCGAAGGCGGCCAGTGCTCGCTCCGCAAAGACGGAACCGTCGTCTCCTACGGCGAGCAGGCCGAGGATCTTCTCATCACCGTGCGGCGCGGCCCCGACGCGGCGCCGAGCGACCAGGCGCTCGTCCTCACGCGCCGCGAGCAGTGCACCTTCGAGCTCACGGGATCGTGGGACACCTTCGGCATGCGCGGCACCTGCAGCCCCGGCTACGTGATCACCGCCAAGTTCGACGAGTCGCAGATCGTACCGTCACCTTTTGCCGAGATTTCCAGCCACACGATGCTCCCGTTCGCGCACGTCTTGTGGTCCTCGCTCTGGCTCGGGATCGCCAACGACGCCGTCTCGCGCGCGCGAGGCTACGTGCGCGGGGTCGCGCGCCAGATGCCCGGACAGACGCCGCCATCGGCGCTGCGGCTCTCCGAGCTGTCGGGCGCGCTCCAGTCGATGCGCTCACTCGTGCATGATGCGGCGCGCCGCTTCTCGAGCGCCATCGAGCGCGGTGACCGCGACGAGCTCTCGTCCGTGGGCTTCGCCATTCAGATGAACGATCTGAAGCTCACCGCCTCGCAGGCCGTCGTCGACATCGTGACCCGCGCGATGCGCATCTGCGGTACGGCTTCGTATCGAAACGATCACAAGCTCAGCCTGACTCGGCAGCTCCGCGACGCTCACTCGGCGGCCCTCATGATCGGCAACGATCGCATCCACGCCGGCAACGCCGCCCTGCACCTCGTCTACAAAGACGAGGGGTGACCAAAAAGACGGGGGATGACCGAGATGGAACCCTGGGCGCGGACCCAGGGATCCGACGGATCACGCCACCGCACTTCAGTCGGGGTGCAACCGGATAGCCCAACGGCAATCGTCTGCCCCGGACGGCAGGCGGTGGCCCGTCCCCCCCATTCGCTGGCGGAGGCCCAAAAGGGAGAAATTCAATCACCTCGTGGGGTTCCACGAATCGGCTGGCGAGGCATGAGGGGTGCAAAGCGTGTTGTCGTGCGGCAACGAGCCGCTGCCCCAAGAGGAACCATGAACACGCCGGTCGTCTCCGCCGAAGCCTCGAACGCCCTCTCCTCCGCGGCCCCTGCCTCGGCCCCTCCGCGCGGCCCGTCCTGGATGGTGGCGCCGCTCAAGGCGGCGCTCATGGCGCGCGGCACTTCGCTCGACGCGCTGCTCGCCGACGTCCCCGAAGCCGGGAGCGACGACCGAGCGATGGTCGAGCTCTTGGATCGCGCTGCGCGCATCGCCGACGGCGGCGCGCCGCTCGCGAGCGGTCGCGATGCGAGCGTCGGGGCCTTCGGGATCGTCGACTACGCCACCCGCACGGCGCCCACGGTCCGCGACGCGCTCCGCACCTGGTGCGCACACTTCCAGAGCGCGTGTCCCCTCGCCTCGTTCCGTCTGGTCGAGACCGAGAACGCGGCGCCCCGCCTCGTCATCGAAGCGAGCATGGGCACCACCGGCGCCGTCGTGGAGCTTCTCCTCGCGGCGGTCGTTCAACGACTCCGCGACGCGCTCGGCAAGAGCTTCGCTCCGGAGGCGGTCGCGTTCCGCCACCGTCCGCTCGCGCCGCGCCCGCTCTACCGCGAGGTTCTCGGTCGCGAGCCGATGGGCGAGTCTTACGAGAGCGCGCTCGTGCTCCGCGCGATGCTCCTCGACGAGCCGATGCCGAGCCGCGATGCGGCAGTCCACGCGGCGCTCGTGGCCTCGCTCAAGAACGCTTCGGCGCGGCCGCCGCTCGACCGCGCGCAGCGCGAGGATCTCCGGCGCGCCATCGAGGGCCTGCTCGATCACCGCGGCTCGATCGCCACCGCGCTCGCGCGCGAGTTCAGCACGAGCCGACGTTCGCTCCAACGCCGTCTCCAGAACCTCGGCACCACGCTCTCGGAGCTCCTCCGCGAAGCGCGCCGCGATCGCGCGATGGATCTCCTCGCCCACGACACCATCTCGATCGCCGCCATCAGCGCGCGGGTCGGCTTCTGCGATCCGGCGCCGTTCGCGCGAGCGTTCCGCAAGTGGACCGGGTCGACGCCTTCGGCGTGGCGCGCCGCGAAGCGAAACAGCACCCTCTCAGATCCCGGTGAGGCTCCATTTGGAGATGCTCCCGTCGTCGGCGAACGTCAGCGTGAGCGAGCCCTCGCGCTTGCGGCGCTGACCACGCGCAAGCTCCGCTTTGCACGTCACCGCGTTGGCCTGCGTGACGCGCAGACCGGCGCCGCAGTCGACCGTGAGCTCGCCCGCGAGCCCGCGCTTCTTGAGCTCGGGCGCGAGCGCCGTGGGGAGCTTGGTCGCCACGTCCTCGCCCCGGAAGTAGATCTCGGTCGGAGCATAGCTCCACGACTGCCACGGATCCTCGGCCGTCCCCTTCGCCTCCACGTGCACCGGCACGGAGGTCCCGTTCACCGCGGAGATCGTGCAGTCGACCGATTTGCCTCCGGCGGCGATCTCCGGGCACGTGAACGCCGCGAAGCCCTCGGCGGCGTACTTCTTCGCCAGCGAGCGCTCCACCGACTCGCGTGGCGAGAGCGGAGGCGGCGGCGGCGCAGCGACGGAGAAGCACGCCTCGTTCAGGCTCGTGCTGAACGGGATGCGCTCGAACGTGCCCGAGCATCGCGCGCCTGCTTTCATGCCGGAGAACGAGAAAGAGAAGAGGCCGGTCATCTTCACCGTCGTCTCCGTGTAACCGCGCTGCGCGAGCTCATCGGCCGTCGCGTGTTTTCCGCGGAGGACGTATCCGCCGACCAAGAGCCCCGCGACGGCCACGGTGGCGAGGATCCCGTAGAGGGGTCCTCGCCGGGCGCGCTTCATCGCGCGAACCATCTCATCGTCGGCGAGCGGCATCGACTCGTTCATGGTGGTCGTGTTTGCACGAGGGAGGCCAACGTTGGGCCACGCCAAACGCGTGAAAACTCGACGCCCGCATGCGCCGTGACGGTCACAGTCACGCCGTTCGGTCACGCAGGTACGATGCCGTCATGGCCTGCACCGTCCACCCCGCGAGCGCGACGGACTACGCGATTTTCGCGCGCCTCTTCGTCGAGCTGGCGGTGCCCGAGCCCACGCCGTCCGAAGAGCGCTTCGCGTCCTTGATCGCGCCCGACGCGCTGATCGCGCGGGTGGACGGCGCGATCGCCGGCTACGCGTGGGCCCGCACGCGCGGGGATGCGCTCCACGTCGTGCACGTGGTCACCGATCCGGCCTTCCGGAGGCGGGGCGTCGGCGAGGGGCTCATGAACGCGATGGCGGCGCTGGCGCGCGAGCGTGGCCACACGCGATGGATGCTCAACGTGAAGCCGGACAACCTCGCCGCGCGCGCTCTCTACGAACGCTGCGGCCTTCGTGCGGTCTTCGAGTCGGCATCGGTGCGCCTCCGTTGGGCGGATCTGTCTCGGGTTGCGCCCGCAGAGGTCGTCGCGGCCGACGCTCGCATCGCGCGCGTCGACCCCGCCGAGGACAGTCGCTTCGAGCGCGACCTCGGGCTCCTCCCGAACGAGATCGCGGCCGCACGCAAGCTCGACCGCATCGTCGTCGGCGCCGAGGCCGGCGGGCGCGCGCTCGGCATCTTGGCGCTCGATCCGCCGTTCCCCGGTGCTTCACCCGTGCGCGTGAAGACGCCGGGCGTCGCGCGCGTCCTCCTCGAGGCGGTACGCGAAGCCGCGCGCCCCGATCGCGACCATCTCTTCGTGTTCGCCGAGGGGCACCCGGCGCTCGTCGACGCGTTGGTCGAAGCGGGGGGCGAAATCGCGCTCTCGGCGCTTCGCATGGAGGGCGACGTGCCGAACGCGCGATGAGGCCCCCGAGATCCATGACGCGCCGCCGGGCGCGGCGCAGAACGGCACACTGAAATTCCGCGCAAATGTGGCGACTTTGGTCGGTTGACGAACGGCCCAACCGTTGCTGGAGTCAGGGCATGCGCTCGCACGACCTCAGGGCCCTCTTCCGTCACGTCCTCTCCGTGAGCCTCATCGCTCCGGCCGCCGCCGCCGGCGCCGCCGCATGCAGCGGGGCCACCCTCGAGCCAGGCACGAGCACCGACGGTGGGGCGGGGACCGACGGCGCCTCGAGCGACGCAGCCCGCGACGGAAGCGGCGGCGAATGCTTGCCCCCCAACTCTCCGCGCTGGACGAAGCCCGGCTGCGGGCGCCCGGCCGACGCGTGCTTCACCCCCGACACCCCCGAGCCGGCGTGCTTCACGGCGGTCTGTGGATGCTCGGGCAAGGTGATCGGCGGCTGCATGTCGTTCACGGAGCCCTACACGACGATGACCTTCGATCCGATGAACATGCCCACGGTTGGCGCGCCGTGTGACCCGACCGGTGGCGACGCCGGCCTCGATGCGTCGGCCGACGCGGCGCGCGACGTGAACGTGCCCGACGGATGCGTCGCGACCCCGCAGCCCGTCGCCGACGCGGGCGGCGCGTGCATGCCATGGGACGTGCCGCTTCCGTGCAGCTTCCCCGACGACGCGTCCGCGGTGAACGCGGCTCTCTGCCAACCCTATTGCGGGCCCAACGCGTACTTCTGCTCCAAGGACGCAACGCAGCCAATCCTTCACTGCGACCCGGGCTGCGCCATCGGCCGTCGCCCGGAGGGCTTCGCCACGAACGCGTCGGCGCGAACGGGGAGCGTCGATACGATCGCCGGCGCTTACTTTGCCGCCATGACGGAGCTCGAAGCCGCGAGCGTGTTCTCCTTCGAGCGACTGGCGAGCGAGCTCGCGGCCCACGGCGCGCCCGTGGCGCTGGTTCGACGCGCCCGCGCGGCGGCCGACGACGAGCGTCGTCACGCGCGCGTGGCCGGCGCGCTCGCGAGCCGCTTCGGTACCGAGCCGACGCCGCCCAAGAGCGGCCCGACGGAGATCCGTGCGCTCGAGGCCATCGCGCTCGAGAACGCGGTCGAGGGCTGCGTGCGGGAGACGTTCGGAGCGTTGTCGGCGACGCTCCAAGCCGAGCAGGCGCGGGACGAGAAGGTGCGCGCCGCCCTCCGCCGCATCGCCGTGGACGAGACCTCGCACGCGCGCCTCGCGTGGGACGTCGCCGAGTGGATCGCGAGCAAGCTGGACCAAGATGCCCGCGCGCGCGTGACCGCGGCCTCGCGCGCGGCCGTGGCCGAGCTCCGCGTCGAAGTGGGGCGCGAGCAGCCGGCGATCGTCCGCGAGATCGCGGGTCTGCCCGACGCCGACGTCGCGACGCGCATGGTCGACGCGATGGCCGTCACGCTCTGGGCGGCGTGATCGCTGCCGCTCGCTACTCGGGGAGGGCGCGCTCGATGCGCCGGTCGGGCACGAGCCAGATGAGCGCGACCACCCAATAGAGCGCGAATCCGACGAAGCGGTTCACGAAGGAGAGGCCGATCGCCGCCCCGTAGACGGCGAGCGAGATCTGGCCTTTGCGATCGCCGCCCACCGCGGTCTTCAAGACCGAGCCTTCGCCGTGCTGGGCGATGATCGTCTTCGACAGGATGAAGTAGGCCACGGCACACATCAGGAGCACGACGCCGTACGCGGCGACCGGTCGCTCCGCGAAGTGGTTCTCTCCCATCCAACCCGTGACGAAAGGCACGAGCGAGAGCCAAAAGAGAAGATGCGTATTCGCCCAGAGGATGGGGCCCTTCACCTTGGCCACCGTGTGGAGCAGGTGATGGTGGTTGTTCCAGTAGATGGCGACGTAAATGAAGCTCAGCACGTAGCTCACGAACGTCGGCCCGAGCTCCGCGACCTTCGACCAGTCGTCGCCGTGCGGGACCTTCAGCTCGAGCACCATGATCGTGATGATGATCGCGAGGACGCCGTCGCTGAAGGCCTCGAGTCTGTTCTTTCCCATCCTTCGTCTCGCCTCTCGCTCCACGCGCGCCGGCGCGTGAGGCGTCGAAGGTGCCGCGAAAGCCGCCCGCTCGCAAGAACACGCACGCCCGCCTCGCCCCGCGCGGAGTAAGATCACGCCTCGCATGAGAATCCGCTCGTCCTCGCGCACCGCGCCATTTCTCGTCCCCTTCTTCGTCTCGGCCTGCGGTGGCTCGCCGAGCCCGGCGCCCGAAGCGCCGAGCGCTCACCCCCACGACCACGCGCACCACGACGGCCACCACCACGGGGCCGGTGGCCCGGACACGCTCGTTCATCGCTTCGAGCGCGCCGACGAGTGGGCCAAGACCTTCGACGATCCGGCGCGCGACGCGTGGCAGAAGCCAGCAGACGTGGTGAAGGCGATGGCCATCACTCCCGGCATGACCGTGGCCGACCTGGGCGCGGGCACCGGCTACTTCGAGCCGTGGCTCGCCCGCGCCGTCGGCGGCACTGGCAGCGTCCTCGCACTCGACGTCGAGGCCGACATGGTCCGCTACATGACAGAGCGCGGCGCGCGCGAGGGATGGGCCAACGTCCGCGCGGCCGAGGTCGCGAGCGACGACCCCAAGCTCGCGCCGGCGTCGGTCGATCGCATCCTCATCGTCGACACGTGGCATCACATCGCGAATCGCGCCGCCTACGCAGCCAAGTTGAAGAGCGCGCTCAGGCCCGGCGGCCAGGTGATCATCGTCGACTTCACGCTCGCCGCCCCGCACGGACCGCCGCCGGCCCACCGCCTCGCGCCCGACGCGGTGATCGGCGAGCTTCGCGCCGGCGGCCTCGAAGCGCGCGTCGTGCCGGTCGACCTTCCGGATCAATACGTGGTCGTCGGCCGGTGATCGGGCGCGGCCTCTCGCGGGCCCTCACCGCGGGCGTCGCGGGCGCAGCGGCGACCCTCTTCGTTCGCTTCGCGCCGCCGGCCTTGTGCGAGCGCGGCGCCGACGCGTGGCTCGACGGCTCCAGCGATCTCCAGACGGCGATGGCCGACGATCTCGTGCGCTTCGAGCGACGGGATGACGAGGCGCGCAAAGCGCCGAGCGAGAGCCGCTTCGCGGGCGAGTGGGCGCTCGTGACCCACCAGATGGTCGCCCTCGCGCTCGCGCAGATCGTGTGGGGCCATCCCGATCGGCCCGAGCTCGGCGCTCGCTATCGAGACACCATATCGCGCGCGGCCGTGAAGAGCTTCCTCCCCGAGATGCGCGACTTCGGAACGCGCGCCTGGGATGGCGAGGACGCGCTCGCTTCACTCGACGGTGATCACGGCCACGCGTACCTCGCGTACGCCGCGCTCGCCGTGGGCGTCGCGCGCACGTTCGACGCGACGCTGCCGGCGGACGTGGTACGCGCGCACGACGCACTCGTCGGCGCGTACGAACGGCGACTCCTCGCCTCCCCGACGGGGCTCATCGAGACCTACCCGGGCGAGGCCTACCCGACCGACGTCGCGGCCGTCGCCGCGACCATCGCGGTCCACGGTCGCGCCACCGGCGCTCGGCACGACGCCGTGCTCGCGCATTGGGTCGAGCGCGTGCGCGCCGTGCAGATCGATCGCGCGACGGGGTTCGTGATTCAGCGCATGGGCGCGCGCGACGGCGCTCGACACGACGTGCCGCGCGGATCGGGAACCGGCCTCGCCGCCTACTTCGCGGGCTTCGCCGATCGCGGCGTCGCGGATCTCCTCACCGCCGGCCTCGCGCGAAACGAAGGGCGCTTCGCCGGCTTCGGCGCGATTCGTGAGTACGGTGCGGGCAAGACCGGATCGGGCGACATCGACAGCGGACCGGTGATCTTCGGCGTGTCGGTCGCGGCCACCGGCTTCGCGCTGGCGCCGTTCCGCGCGACCGGTCGCCGCGACGACTTCCGCGCGCTCTACCGCACCACGAACCTCTTCGGACTTCCGCTCGACGATGGCGGTCGCCTCCGCTTCGCGACGGGCGGGCCGATCGGCAACGCGCTCCTCTGTGCGTTCCTCACCTCCGGCCCGGAGCGACGATGAGCGCCGCCCCGAACGCACACTCGCGGCGGGATGCTCGGTTCGCGATCTCGCTCCTCGCGCTCGGCGCTTTCTACCTCGGCCTCACGCGCGTCCTCGCGCACGCGGGCGCCGATCACGGCCTCGTCTCGCCCGACGGGCGCGTCGACGTGAGCATGGTCGCGCTCACCTTCGCGGTGCTCGGGCTCCGCCTCGTGCTGCTCTTCGTCGCCGCGCCGATCGCGGTCTATCGGGCAGTGCGGCGCGTCTTCTCGGCCAGCCGCTGACGGAGCGCGCGCAGCTCGGCCCGAGCGCTCTCGTTCCACGCTCGCAGCTGCGCTTCGACGGCGAAGCGGAGGTGCGGCCGCTGGAGTCGCACCCAGACGAGAGTGCGCGCGTCGGTGCTCAAGCTCGCCTTGTACGACGATGTCCCGCCGAGGAAGTCGTAGTCGTCGTGCCCGGCGCCGGCCGCGCGCTCCACCGCCGCCGCGTGCGCCACGTAGCCAGGCCGTTTGTGCGCTGCGTCGAACGCGGCGAACGCACCTTGATAGAAGAGGACGTGGCCGTTCTTCACGAAGTTGTAGAGGCAACCGAGGAGGGTCGTGCCCGCGGTGATGCGCAGGAGCTCCAGCTCTCCGGTCGGGAATCGTTTGGCGATGAGCCGGCGATGAAAATCCGTGAACCACGGGTCTTCGAACGACGAAAGGGACGGAGTGTCGCGCCAGCGCTCGCGACTCAGCGCGGCGAGCTCTTCGAACACGCTGAGCGCGCGCGGGACGTCGCTGGCCACCTCGACGTCGAGCGCTCCGAACGCGCGCCGCGCCTGACGCACGTGCGTACGAGTCGACGAAGACAGGAGCGCGAGATAGTCGCCGCGCGCGCGCACGCGCGTGAGATCCACGTACGGAGCGGGGAGCTCCCGCTCCACGATGACGCGCACGCCATCGACGTGCTCGCGCGCCGCCGCGCCGGGAAAATCCCCTACCGCGAGCGCGGGGAGGAAGATCTCGTCCCAGGGCTCGGGCACGGCACGGACGAGATCGGTGAGCGAGAGCGGGGGCGCCGCGGGATCGACGAGGAGGGCGTTGTGCTCGATGCAGAGGTCGTCGAAGCGAAGGTCACCCGTCGCGTTGAGCGACAGGGTCCGCGTCGGCACGAAGCCGCGCCGCAGCGTGGCGCGCCGCCCGAAGAACCCCGCCGCCACGACCGCTCCGTCCGCTTCGAGCGCGACGAGCTCGGGGACGCGAGCGGCTGGGAGGGCCTCGAGCCAGTGCGCGACCCAACCCCATGTCGAGAAGTACTGCGGACGCGCGCGCGCTTCGAGGCGGCGCCAGAGCGGCTCGACCTCGCGTGAGAGCCCAGGATGGACGACCGCGCGGACGCGCGTCATCGGGGCTTCATCCGCATCGAGGCTTCATCCGCTGCGGTCTACCTCCGGCGCCGGCTCGAGTGAGAGCCAATCGCGATGCCAGAGGAGCGCGCAAGCGCGGTCACATGGGCCGTTCTTGCCAGCCGCGTCGCCTTTGCAGGCGAGCCCCTCCAAGAGATAGATGGGCGCGCGCGGCTCCACCCAGTGATCGCACTCGAACACTTGCGGGAGCTGCCCAACGACGCGGAAACGCTGACCAGCGTACGCCTCCATCTCGGACATGAAGGA
>JBGAJR010000095.1:0-12549 GCA_044224815.1 Polyangiaceae bacterium | reverse complement strand
GACGCGGTCTTCCTCGAGTGCGAGACGTACTGAGTCGCTCTCTAACGGACCCAAAGGTCCAGCGTGGAACGCCCACGGACCGCGGCGCGCGTGCAACGCGTGCGCGGCGCCGCAAAGCGGACATGGGTCGGTCGCCACCACACCACCGCGCGACGTCGTATGGTTCGAGCGAATGGCTCGAGGCGAGCGAAGCTTCCTCGGGGCACGCTTGATGCAGGCTCGCCGCGGGGGCGTGTCATGAAGCTTTGCCTCGAGTCTGCGCCATCGTTGGACCACGGAGTCCTGCCCATGGATCCGACGGCGCCTTGGCTCGAGGGGGACGACCCGCCCGTGCACCGCACGCTGGGCGAAGGGGCTTGCGCGTCCCCGTCGGACGTCGCGCCAGGGGCGTTCGTCGTGCTCTCACTGCGCGGAGAGCGCAACGGCGCCGGGCGCTGGCTGCCCTACGACCTCCCGCCGGGGATCGCGCTCGTCGGCGTCGGCGCCTCCTCACCGCGCTCCGCGTGCGGCGGCCTGACGGAGCACCGCATCGAGCTCCTGGTCGCAGGAGATCTCGCCAGCGGCGATTACGCCGTCGTGATGGCCTATCGCGCCGACGCGCACCTCACGCCCGTTCGCACGCTGAAGTTCGTCCTTCGGGTGTGTGAGGCTTGAGGCTGCGGCGCCGGAGCCACTCGCTCGATTGACGCTTCCCGAGCGGTGCGCGGCGACGAACGCTACGCTGCGCGCGGTAGCCGATGGCACGCCTCCGCGCGGCGGAGCGCGCGGGCGCGGCCCGGAGGAAGAAATGCTCGTAGCGCAGGTGTCGAAGTTTGGCCGACCGGACGAAGTGATCGAGCTCGTGGAGCGCCCCGAGCCTGGCAAGCCCGAGCCCGGCGAGGTGCTCGTTCAGACCGAGCTCTTCCCCGTCAACCCGGCCGATCTCGTGAACCTCGAGGGAAGCTACGGCGCGACGCCACCTGCGCTCCCGATGACCCCGGGCGCGGAGGGCGTGGGACGCGTCGTGCAAGTCGGGGCGGGCGTCACGCACCTCGCTCCGGGCGATCGCGTGCTCCTGACCGGACCGGGCACGTGGCGCGAGCGCGCGATCGCCAAAGCGAGCGCCATGTTCGCGCTTCCCGCCGGGATCGATCCGAAGCAGCTCGCGATGCTGCGCGTGAACCCGGCAACTGCGCACCTCATGTTGCGCACGATCGTCGCGCTCCAGCCTGGCCAGTGGGTTTTGCAGAACGCCGCGAACTCGGGCGTCGGGCATTTGCTCATCGAGCTCGCGCGCGAGATGGGCGTGAAGACGATCAACGTGGTGCGGCGGCCGGAGCTCATCGAGCCGCTCCGCGCGCGCGGCGCGGACGTGGTGCTCGTGGACGGTGCGGACCTCGACGCGCGCGTACGTGAAGCGATCGGAGGCGGAGCGCTGCCCCTCGCCATCGATGCGATCGGCGGCACCGCGACGCAGCGCCTCGCGCGCGCGGTGGACGACGGTGGCACGGTCGTCGTGTACGGCCTCCTGAGTGGAGAGCCTTCGCAGATCGACGGCCGCGAGCTCATCTTTCGCGACGTGCGCGTCCAAGGCTTCTGGCTGCGGAGCTACTACATGACGACAGCGCCTTCGGAGATCGGTGCGCTCTATCGCGAGCTCGCGACCAAGCTCGGCGAAGGTCGACTCGCGGTCGAGGTGGAGCGCGTCTATCCGCTCGCCGACCTCAAAGCGGCCGTCGCCCACGCCGCGCGCACCGCGCGCTCGGGAAAAATCCTGGTCTCGTGCGAAGTGTGACGAGAAGCCTCGGCCACGAGGCGCGACCGTTGATTAGGAGAGGGACTCGAGCCAGGTCTTGAACGCCTTGGCGTATCGCTTTTGGGCCTTCTTCACGATGGCGTCGGGTTTGGGCGGAGCCTTGACGCCGACCGTGTCGGCCAGCCACTTGCGGTAGGCGCCGCTCTCCGGCTGCGGCTCGTGATCGGGGGTCTTGAAGTACGAGACCTCGTCGAAGTCCACCATCGGCTCGACGTCACCGGCGACGATCGCGAGGAGGCCCTCGAGGTTCTCGGCGACGACGTGCACGCCGCCTTCATCGCCGAAGATCACGACGGGCATGTCTTCCACGCGCTTCGCCTTCCCGTCGTTCCACGCGGCGTAAACCGAGCCCGTGCCGTTGGCCGTCGCGATGGGCGAGAGCGCTTCGAGGAACTTCTTTTGGCTCGCCTTGGACGCAATCGGCTCGCCATCCGATCCGCAGAAGGTCTTGAACAAACCCTTGTCGTCGGTCTCGAGCACGAAGCCTTCGGCGAACATCTCGGCGCCGACGTCGTTCTGGAACGCGACGAGCTTGGCGAGCACCGCGGGGAGGCCGAGCTTGCCGAAGTTCTTGGCGTACTTCGCTTCGTCGAGCATCGGGATGAGGGTGCCGTCCATCTCGATGCGGCGTCCGTTGGCGTCGAAGTTCTTCCACTTCGAGAGCCCCTTCTTGATGTACGTCTCCTCGACGCGGAAGACCTTCTTGTACTCGGGCCCGGAGATCGCGAGCTCGGTCGTGGGGTTCTTCGACTTTTGGTAGTAGATGACCTGGCCCGGCGCGGGCTTACCGTCGATCTCTACGCCCTTGACCGAGTAGGTGCCGTCGGGGTGAAGCCGCGTGTACGTGTTCTTCCGCCCGCCGTCTTCGTAGTGCGCGAGGCAGCAGAGGTGGCCCGTCGTGCGCCACCAGTAGCGCCACTCGCCGACCGGTTTGCCCTTCTTGTCGAGCTCACCGAGCTCCCACTGCTCGCTCTCGGCGTCGTACGTGGCCTCGGCCGGGACGCCGGCCGGCTTCTTGGGCTCGCTCGGCGCGCTCTTCTTCTTGGTCTTCACGGCGCGATGGTCGACCGCGGTCGGCGCGCGCGCAAGCGGAGAAGCGGACCAGTGAGCCTCCGATGGCGCGGATAGTCTCTTCCTCGGCGCGCTCTATCGCGCACTACGACGACGCTCGGTGAAGGTCGACTCGTGGTCGAGATGGCTCGCGTCTATCCGGTCGCCGATCTCAGAGCGGCCGGCGCCCACGCCGCGCGCTCGGGGAAGATTCTCGTCTCAGTTGGCGTATAAGCTCCAAGACCGCCTCCGGTCGGCGCGGCAGCGGCCGAAACACTGAGATCCCTCCCGCCCGCGAATCGGGGTAACGAGCGCACATGTCGATCAGGAGACGATTCGAGCTTCGCGACGGCTCCTCGAGCAAGTTCTGGGAGGTCGAGGCCAAAGGGCAGTGGCTCGAGGTGCGGTTCGGCCGCATCGGGTCCGCGGGGCAAGAGAAGTCACGGGATTGCTCGACGGCGGCCGCGGCTCGCCGCGCCGCGACGTTGCTGATCGAAGAGAAGTCGCGCAAGGGTTACCGCGAAGTCGGCTCGCCGAGCTCCCACAGAAGCCGCGAGAAGCCCACGAGCAAGTCGGTAAAGCGCACTCGAGCGCCCGGTCCAGAGTCGATCGGGCAGTTGGTCGATCAGCTCGACGCTGCGCTGCGCGAACGTGAAGAGGGCGTGCCACCCAAGGCACACCGACCTGCGTCGCCGGCACTGATCCGTCGATTCGAGAAGCACCTCGGCCGCCGCTTACCGCCGTCGTACCGAGCCTTT
The DNA here is from genome assembly GCA_044224815.1 of Polyangiaceae bacterium. GTDB lineage: Bacteria > Myxococcota_A > Polyangia > Polyangiales > Polyangiaceae > JADJCA01. The sequence continues at coordinate 8,946 of JBGAJR010000095.1, read as the reverse complement.
CTCGAACTGCACGACGGCTACGAGCGCCTGGCGTGGCCCGGTAGCCTCTGGCCCATCTCCGCGCTTCTTCCAGGCGGGTCGAAGCACGCGGAGCTCAAGCGCTGGCAACGGCAGCAGAGAGCCGATGGTGAGCTCGACCACGAGGTCATTCCCATCGCGTCCGTGGACGATGCCACGAACTGGGTGCTCTATCTCGACCCGGAAAAGCCGTCCGCGGGCGACGAGCTTGCGGTGGTGGAATGGACGCCGTCGCAGAGCTACGAGTTCGCGAGCCTACGGAGCTACTTCGAGGAGGAGCTCGCGGCCCGCACCAAGCGGCACGCGAGAACGTCCAAGGTCGAGGCGGCGCCCGAGCCACCCGTCAGGCACCGGCCGGTGGCACGGAAGTTCCGCGGGAAGACCTACCGCGTCGTCCTCGATCGGTCGCCCTGGAAGGAGCAGGTCGCACGCGGCAATTTCGGATTCGTCGATCAGAAGCTACAGGCAACCTTTGCTGGTGCCGGTCGCGAAGGTCGGATGGAGCTTGACGTGCACCTCGTCGACCTCGGTCGAACGGGTCGAGGCGCTGCAAAGAAGCTAGCGCGTCTTGGGCTTGCTCCGGGCACGCTGGAGCACCTGCTCGCTTTCGCTGGGCGCTACCCGAAGCTCCGCTGGAAAGAAGAGATCGTCGCGCTCGGGTCACAGATCCCGCGCCCCGGGCAGTGGCCGCTCGTTCCACGGTTGCGGTACGACCTCCTCCAAGAGATGCGAACGCTCGGGCTGGCCCAATGGGTGGACGACTGGGCTGCCTACGCTTACCGCTTCATCGCGATCGACGCGCCCCCCCGCGCAGCCAAGCCCAGACGCTCCGGGCGTTGACCTCCCGAAATCGCTTTCGGGGCGCATCTCAGCTCGCGCGGCCGTCGCCGCTTCGGCGGCGGCGGCTCAGTCGCGCGCCAGCTTCTCCCACGACCCGTACATCGGGTTCGGGAGCATCACGAAGCGGCCGCCGAACTCGCCGAGCTTGGCCTCGTCGCGCTTCGCGTCTTGGCCGAGGTCGGGGAAGTCTTGGATGTTGTCGCCCACGTAAACGACGACCTTGGTCGCCGGGAACGGGCTCGGCGATCGGCCCGCTTCGATCGCCTTGAAGCGGCCGTTCTTGTCCGACTCGAGCGCGCCCTTGCACAGGATCGCGTCGTAGTGGACGCCGATGGCGCGGAGGTTCTCTTCCGTCGACGGGCAATGATCGGTGCCGCGGTTCGTCACGACGAATACGCGGCCACCGGCGCCACGCACCTTGTCGAGGAACGCGAGCGCGGGCCCGATGGCTTTACCCTGCTTGCTGCGCACGTACGTGTCCCAGCTCGACGACGTCGAGCCTTCAGCCGAGAACGCGCGCTCCTTGTTGTAGCCGCTGTTGTCGACGATGGTCTCGTCGGCGTCGACCACGACGCCCCACGTGCCCGCCGCGAGATGATCGCGCGCGACCGTCGCGTCTACCGTCGCGGCCGCGAGTCGATAAGCCTGCCGCACCGACGCTTGGTACTCGGCGGAGTTTCGCACCCAGTGAATCGCGTTGGGGAGGACGGTGGCGCCGCCTGCCGTGCCGGTGCCACCGAGAGCGCCTTCGTCGGAGTCGGCGTCGTCGCCCTGAGAGGCGGGAGCGCAAGCCACGAGGAGGAGAAGAGCGGCGGAAATGAGTCGGTTCACGGGCTCTTGGACGAGCAAGGCCGGTGCCAGCCGAGCCGCCACGGCGTCGCGGCCACAATTTGCCTGCTGAGCTCATCGATGGGGCCGCGCGCCTGGATCGAAGGAGACGCACGATGCCCGCTGACTGGGGTGTTTGTCGGTGACGAAGGTCGGGGCTGTCTCCCCCAAGTCACGCCACGGCCGGTGACCGATTTCGAGTAACTCGCCACGACCCTCGACGTAGTCGCGAACGGAGGTCCGATGACACGTTTGCTCTTGCTCGCCTCGCTCGCGTTCCTCCCCGCGTGGGCGACAGGATGCGTGCCGCACGCGCACGCCGAAGCTCGCGGAGGGGGCAAAGACACGCCGGTCATCCTCGAGCTCTTCACTTCGGAGGGATGCTCGAGCTGCCCATCCGCCGATGCCGCGATCGCGGAGCTCGAGGCCCAGCAACCGGTGGCGGGTGTGCGCGCGGTGCCGCTCGCCTTTCACGTCGACTACTGGGACGAGCTCGGCTGGAAGGATCCTTACGCTTCCCACGCGTGGACCTCACGCCAGCTCTCCTATCGATCGCCCAACCAAAGCTCGCTCTACACGCCGCAGCTCGTCGTCGATGGACAGGCCGAGCTGAACGGAAGTGATCGCGAAGGGACGCGCGCCGCGATCCGCGAAGCCGCGCGGCGCCCGAAGGCGCGCGTGACGGCGAACGTCGTCGCGCAGGGCACTTCCCACAAGGTCGTGATCGACGTGGCGGCGCTGCCTCGCGACGTGACCGAGGCCGACGCGTTCGTCGCGGTCGTGACACCTCGGGTAAAGACCAACGTCACGGCGGGCGAAAACCGCGGACGTGTGCTCGAGCACACCTCCATCGTCCGCTCGCTCACGCGCGTGGGCCGGGTGCCCAAGGACGGGGCGTCGCTCGAGCACGCCATCGGCGCGGACGACGCGACCGCGCGCGTCGTCGTGTTCTTGCAGGCGCGCGCGTCCCACGCCATCGTGGGTGGCGCCATCGCGCACGACGGTTGAGGCTTCGGAGCGCGCCGGCTCAGAACCGCTCGCTGTCGTCCTTGGGCGCTTGGGCCCACGCCGTCGAAGGCGTCCCGTCGATGGTCGTGCCGCCGAAGGCGAACATCGGAACCGCTGACAGCATGTCGGTGGGGAACGGCAGCGCCGGCTTGGTGGCCTTGTCGAGCGCGGCCAGGTGTGCGGCGGTGAGCGCGACGTCGAGCGCGCCGAGGTTGTCGTCGAGCTGCTCGATGGTGCGCGCGCCGATGATGGTCGATGCGACGCCGGGCCGGCCTTGCACCCACGCGAGCGCGACGCGCGGCACGGTGGTGCCGAGCTCGGTGGCGATCCCCTCCATGAGCTCGAGGAGATCATACGTGCGGTCGTCGAGGTAGCTCGTGACCCGCGCGCCGCGTGCCGACTCGTGCTTGCCCTTGTCGGCGCGCTTGTACTTTCCGCTGAGCGCGCCGCCGCGGAGCGGGCCCCACGGAGTGATGCCGAGCCCGAGCTCGATGGCCATCGGGACGAGCTCTCCTTCGACGGTGCGCTGGAGGAGCGAATACTCGATCTGGAGCGCGATGAGGGGCGACCACCCGCGGAGCGTCGCCATCGTCTGCGCTTCGGCGCACTTCCACGCCGGCGTGTCGCTGAAGCCGATGTAGCGGACCTTGCCCTGCTCGACGAGCGTGTCGAGGGCGCGCATCGTCTCCTCGATCGGCGTGGTCTTGTCCCAGGCGTGCAGCCAATAGAGATCGATGTAGTCGGTCTTGAGGCGGCGCAGCGACTCCTCGCACTGCGCGATCACCGCTTTGCGGTTGGAGCCGCCGCCGTTCGGGTCGCCGAGGAACATGTTGGTCACGAACTTGGTCGCGATGACCACTCGATCCCGCTTCCGGCGATCGTGACCCAGGTGCTCGCCGATGATCACCTCGGAGTGGCCCTTGGTGTACCCGTTGGCGGTGTCGATGAAATTGCCGCCGCGCTCGAGGTAGCGATCGATGATGCGCTTGGCCTCGGCGGGCTCGCAGCCGAAGCCCCACTCCTTGCCGAAGGTCATGGCGCCCAAGCAGAGCGGGCTGACGCGCAGACCAGAGCGACCGAGGGTGACGTAGTGGTTGAGCGGCATGAAGCAGTGCTACCGCGCTCCGACATCGCCGTCTAACCCTCTCGTGCTGGACCCACGGAGAGGTAATGCGTCACGCGCAGCATGGGCGGAAGCCCGCGCCCGCGCACCGGCACGATCCCTTCGACGGGATCGAAGATGCGCCCGTCGTTCCACACCATCCAGTGCGGGTAGCGCTTCCAGAACCCGAGGAGGAGCGCACGCTCGGTCGCGATGCGCTCGAGATCGCGAACGCGCCGAAGTCGAGCCCCCACACGGAGACCGCCCGCGCGCAGTACGCGCGCGAGCTCGGGGGTGTCGGTCCCGGTGTCGTGGCCCACGCGCTTGATCGCTTCCCGCTTGCTGATCCCCAGCAGCATCGCGATCGCGCACTGGCCGCACGTGTCCTCGGTGACCGGATCCTGACGAATCCAACGCATGAGAAGCGAGCATACGCACCGCATCCGGCCTCGAGCGAGGGCGATTAACGGTCGGCTCGACGCTCGCGCGAATGGATGAGCGATCCATCGCTGGACACCGCGGGAGCGGTCTCGCGGCCGTGGAAGCGATGGCACGCGCGATGCACCCTACGCGAGACCATGCGTTGGCTCTCCTCGTCAGTCGCCACCCTGCTCCTCACCGGCTGCGCCTCGGCGGGGTCGGGCAACGACGCGACGTCGAGCGAAGCGCTAGCGACGTCGACCTTCTCGGCGGTCCTCCAGTGTGACGACGGCGCCGCCGTGCTCGACGTGGCCAAGGAGAAGATGGAGGTCCTTTCCGTGGACGAGAGCGGCTCCCACACGCGAACGGAGCACGCGATGCAGTTCGTCATCCGAGACCGCGATCTCGTCGGCCGCATGTCGGCGGCCGTCCCCCACATCGTCGAGGCCTCCGGCGAAATCATCCTGCGCGGCCGGATCGAGGACGGAGCCTCATTCGACTTCTTCGAGGACTGGTCGATGGGACGGGCCGACGTTCGCCCCGAGGGAAACAAGGTGCGCGTACGGGAGCAGGTCGGCGCCGTCGTTCACCGCGTCCACGGCGAAGCCGACAAGGTTCGCGTCGTCTTCAATCGGACGCGATTCACCGACACCTGCGCCACCTACTTCGACGAGGTGCATTGCGCCCCGAAGGGTGGACAGCGCGTCGACGTGCAGACGACCCGACAAGACACGCCGATCGTCGACGCGGTGCTCCACTGCGTCGCTCCGAGGTGAGGCGCTTCGCGCGCTCGACGCCTCCACGCATTCACCCCTGATTGTCGCGCCCGGCTTGGCGGTCGCGGCCGACCTTGGTGTGGCGATCGTTCTCTTGGTCTTCGGTGGAGCCGATGAACGGAAAGAGCTGCTGCTTCACGAAACCGAGCGGCACGTAGTCGCCCACGACGCCATAGCGGTCGGGCCAATCGCGGTCGGCCTTGGCCGCCGTACCGAACAGGTAGTCGAGGAACGCGAAGTGCGCCGCGTAGTTCTTGTCGATCGCCTCGGTGTCGCGGGAGTGATGCCAATGGTGGAAGTTGGGCGTGACGATCACGTACTTGAGCGGCCCGAGCCCGGCGCTCACGTTGGCGTGATCGAACACCGCCTGAAAGCCGACCACGAGGATGTACACGTCCACCACGCGCTGGGAGAACCCGAGGATGAAGATGGGCGCGAGCACGGCGAGGCGGGTGCCGATCAGCTCGAAGAGGCTCTGGCGCGATCCGGCCAGCCAGTCCATCGACTTCGCCGAGTGGTGCACGGCGTGGAAGCGCCAGAGGAGCGGCACCTCGTGGTACGCGCGATGGAGCCAGTACTGCGCGAGGTCCGCGGTGAGAAAGACCAAGAAGAGCTGCACCACGAAGGGCAGCCCACCGATGGTCGCGCGCACCGACTCGCTCGCGACGACGTTGGTCGCCTGCAGCGTGCGGTTGATGAAGAGGAGGATCAACCCGACGATCAAGTGGTTGACGACGAAGTGAACGAGGTCGTTCTGCCACTCCTCGCGAAAGACCGGCTGCTCCTTGCGGAGCGGCCAGAACTTCTCGATGAAGATGAAGACCAGCGCGGACCCGAGGAGGTCGATGATGAAGAAGTCGACGCCCACGTAGATCGACTGGGGCGTGATCGTGCCGACCTTCACGGCCGGGCCGCCCAACGCTTGCGCGAGCGCCACCCACGAGAACGCCGCCGCGGCGAGCTTGCGTGAGCGGCCGAGGACGAGGTTACGGAGCGAGAGCGCGCCGGCGAGGAGCATCGCCACGAAGAGCACGTAACGGAGGACCGTCACGTCGTACTGCGCGCGTAGCTCGGGGGTGGAGAGCCAGCTCGGGAAACGAAACGCGAGCACGGCCGCCACCGACAGGATCGACAAGGACAGCGCGACGACACCGGAAAGGAGACCGGTACCCGGCGTCAGCGGACCGTGCTTGTCGAACAGCTCTTCGTCCTCGAGTGACATCCCGCCAATGTCCCACGAGAGCCTCGCGCACCGCAAAGGCGTGCGCGTGTGCTCGCTCGCGGGTGGCGACCATCAGCGGCCGAGCACCGCGATCTCCTGGTCTTGGCCCGTGCCCGCGACGAGCGGAGAGCCGATGACGTAAAGGCGACACGCGTCGGCCGAGACACCGACCGGGACGAACGCACGTCCGTTCGTGATGTTGATCGCGGGCCGTGCGTTCGAGAACGGGTCGGTCGTCGTGCTCCGGTCCGCCCGCCACACCGAGAAGACGTTCATGTTGATGCGGTTGTCGACCCAGAAGATCGTGAGCGCATCCGGCGTCAGCACGGGATAGGACGCGGCCGTGCCGACGTTGAGCTCGCTCACCGGATGCAGCGCGGGCGCTCCGACGAGCGATGCTTCGTAGAGCCGAACGGGGCCGTTGTTCGCGTAGCGGCTGAAGTAGATGTGGTCGTTGGCGACGAACGGCGTGGCGAGCCGGTCCGTCGACCCCGCCTCGATGAGGCCGGGAGCGAGGGTCGACCCCGACCAGGACGCGCCCACGGCCGCGCGGGTGAATCGGTAGAGGCGATTCAGCCCGTTCCCCGGTCCGGCCTGCGAGGTGATGTACGCCGTGAGCGCGTCGTCGGTCATCCACAGCGAGCCTTCGGGCTCGACGCCATTGTTCAGTCCGAGCTCCGCTCTCCGAGGTCCGAACGGCGCCGTGATGGAGGAGCGCGTGGCGGTGAAGATCTCGTCCGGGACGAGGCTGAAGTTCACGACGAAGAGGACCGTGCGTTCGTCGGCGGTCACGTGCGCGCCTCGGATGGTCTCCGAACCGGTGTGCGGGGCCGATATTGACGTCGAAACGGCGAGGAGCGGCGTGTACGTCGAAAACGGCTTCGTCGGGTCACAGCCGGCGGTCACCGGCGCCGCAGCGTCCGACGCGTCCTTCGCCGCGTCTTTGGTCGCGTTTTTCGAAGCGTCCTTGGAAGCGTCGATGGCCACCGCCGCATCGGCGTCTTCCGACGACGATGCCTCGGCTTCGCCCGCGGGCGCGCCGCTCGACGCAACCTCGTTGGCGCTGCTGCACGCGCCGAACAGCGCGACGGCCAAGGAGAGAAGAACGACCTGCCGCCGACGACTTTGCATGATTCGCTCGGACGTACGTGACTGGCCACGATTCACCCCCTCGCGGCGCGGAGCCAATCGGCGACATGTCACGCGAAGCGACAGCCCGAAAACGACTCGACCAACGACCGACGCCCGCGGTTTTTCGGCCGCAATCGCCGATTCCCATCGGCCTGGCGCGATCCGGTCGTCGAAGCGCGATCGTTAGCACGCACCGTAAAATCGGAGTGCGCGACGATGCGTGTCAGCGCCAGCACCGGGGCGCGGACTCGGAAACGATGCGCTCACCGACCGGCAACTCGTTTCCGAGCTCGCGGACAGTGGACTGCGGTTTCGGCGGCGTTCGTGAATGGCACGTGCACTGCACCGGGCGGCCGCGATGTTTTCCGCACACACACTCGCTTCGCTCGCGACGATCGGCGGCCTCGTCGCTCTGTCGGGTCTCAACGCCGGCTGCGCCAACGCCATCGCGCCCTACGGCACTGACCCTGCAGCCTACCGCGCGCAGGTTGCTCCGATGGTCGCCGAAGCCAACGCGAGGCAGGCCACGGGCATGGGCCAGATCACCGCCGCCGCGCTGAGCGGAGTCCAGCCAATCGCGACGCGGCCGTTCACCGCGGCGCCGAAGGTCCCCGGGGCGCCTGGGTTCCATTGCTACAGCAAGCGGAAGCTGTCGACGCAAGAAGACGACAGCGCGTGCGCGCGCACGATCGAGGATTGTCGCGCCATGGCGAAGCGCGATGCGAAGGGTGGAGCCTACGACGTCGGTCACTGCCAGCGGCAAGACACCGCCACGTGTCAGTACCTCTGGAGCTCCGAGACCGAGGGCACCCATCGCTGCTTCGCAGCGCCGAGCGACTGTCGTCCGTTCATGATGAGCGCTGGCGTCCTCGCGCAGTCGGAGTGCGGCACGGCGCGCTGAAGCACAGTTGCGCGGGCCCTCGCCCCTTCTACACGAAGAGCGCGGGGACGACCTTCTCGGCGAGCTTCCGGCGCGATCGCAAGAAGTAGTGATCGCTCTGGGGGAGGACCTCGAGCGATGCGCCGATGGTGCGTGCGAGCGCCTCCGCCTCGGACACGTCGCAGAACTCGTCGTCGTCGCCCACGAAGATGGCGATCGGCGCGCGGACGGCTTTGGCGTCCACCTCCACGAACTCGAAGATGCGGACCGCGGGCGCGATGAGGACCACGCGATCGATGTCGCCGCGCTCGGCTTCCGCCGCCGCAGCGTGGAGGCCGACGCCAGTGCCGAACGAGTAGCCGCAGACGGTGATGGGCTTATTGGGTAGGCGCTCGCGGGCGAAGTCGATCACGGCGCGCACGTCGAGCGTCTCGCCGCGACCCTGATCGTATGCGCCCTCGCTCGCGCCGACGCCGCGGTAGTTGAAGCGCACGCATGCGGCGCGCTCTCCTTCTTTTTCGGCGAGCACCTTCGCGACCGCGAGCACCACTGCGCTGTGCATCGTGCCGCCGTAAACCGGATGCGGGTGGCACAAGACCACGGTGCGCTCGGGGTTCGCGGGCGCGCGGAACGCCGCCTCGAGCGAGGGCTCACCGGGGAGCCCATGGATCGTGATGCGCTCTTCGCCGGTCACCCACGCGGGCGGGGACAGCTCGGGCTT